>NZ_CP171266.1:0-1428420 GCF_043231265.1 Dehalococcoides sp. THU4
TGTTCCAACCGCTGTATCTTTTTATAAGGCTCCAATCTATATTACAGGTTGGATCCTCATGATCACGCGTGGTAACCCACCATGGCTCATTGTTTACTTTATTAGCGTGGTCACCCTCTAAAGCTTTACCTGCTGACAGCAGGTCATCAACATCTTTAAACTCATGCGGCAGGTTATTCTCTGCAAGTACTGCGGCACCCAGTGCCCCCGCACCGGCTCCTGCCAAACCTAATCTCTTCATGAAATCACGCCTTGTGACTGTAGAATGATATTTTTCACTCATACTTTTAAAATACCTCATTTAAAAAAAGCTTTTCGCACTTTGGCGTCTGTCATGCGGTAGTCCGCAAGCCAATACGCATAATCTGCCTCCTTGATGCTATCTTAAGGGAAGGGTTGTTAAGTAGAAGATAGCACCTTGGAAAGCGCACGTGCCACGAAAGAATGAAAAAAAAATATTAAAAGTTTACTAAAACTTTTATTGAAAATTTATTAAATTAGAATATAATAGTCACAAAGCGAGTTAGTTGGAGAATTAGATTGGGAGGGACGTGAGTAAAAAATGGGAAACGAGCGTGATATGGATTTAAATAACATTAAGCAGCAGGAAGATAGAATTAATACCTACGGGGAAGAGTATGTAAATCTCTCATTAATGAGTATAATAACACTTATTGGAACCATAGCAATGCGGAATTTCAAACTTACTATGGGTGAGTATAGTGAAAACCTAACACCGAATGAGAGCAATTTACTTATGGAAGTATATTTTAGAGAAGAAATCGGAATCATTGACGCATGCAGGGCAACTGGTTTAAGCACTGAGAATGTCTTGCATTTATTCTCTAATATATATAACAAAGGCTACCTAAAGAAAGTAAAAAAGGGTAAGAAAACTTATTATAGTATCGCAGATAACCCACCGGGGGATTGGCAGGATGTTTTAGAAGGTTATCAAAAAGCAACAGATGCTTGTAACTATTTTTGTAAAGACTTAAGTGATGAAAAGAAGCAAGAAATTTGGGATATGCTTTTGGATATAAGGCATAATGTGAATGATTACCATGTTCGCATGTCAGGCATTAGCTTTCTCTAAACTGCAGCAAACCCCATCACCATTGCTTAAGGGAGAGACCAACTCTCCCCCGTCTCCCCATTAATAGCCAGAAATTACCTTCACAAACCCTACCCTCAAAATCAAGCAATATTTACGAATAAACACCAGGCAAAAAAGAGGGGCTCACAAACCAATTGGTTTGTGAAGGAGAATCTGCCTGTACCAAGCAGTATATTATATTACTTCTTCATCGGTTGCCTTTTTAATACAATACATGCTTTTAAAATATTTTGAAGCCGCAATTAGTAGAATGGCTACTTTTTCATATGTGTTTGGTAGTGTTGGTTTAACCGAGAAGTGAATCGCATTTCTAGAGTCACGCAGAATATCGGACCAAACCATAATACTATTTAACGCACCGTTTGAAATTCCAGTTTTGTCTCTCACAGTTTTTAATTCTTTTCTATTGTACATTTCAACTATCTTGCTGATTTTACTCATAATTGTAATTGGCTTATCACTTGCTTTAAAACGTGCAACGTCTTCTTCACTCTTGGATCCGAGCTTAACCATGTATTGCATGATGGAAACCCCAAGTTCTAACCATGCGCCTTCCATGGCTTTTCCAAGCATTACAACTGCGGGTCTGTATAAATTTCCTTTAAAGCAAGCGATAGAATCTTTGATAGCCTCAATAATTTCTTCGTCAGCCCCGGCAACTCCCGCTTCTAACAGATAAAGATCTGCATCCATTAGGGCAAAGTCATCATTAGTTCTGCTGGAGACCGAGAAGATAAAACGGTTTGGAAATGTATATCGGTACTCATCGAAACTCCATCCCCCAGAATGCCCCCCGCCCCTTTGGTACACAGTAGTCCACGCCTGATGGAAACCTTCAGTGCGATAGGAACTAGTAGGCATAACTATTCCAGAATAAATTAACGCGTTTAACGCTTCGTGAAAAGCAAGGGTAAAACTTAAACTTTCTGCCACTTCCTTAACTAAAACATCAGTTTCAGTGAACGAAGGATGTATTATTACTTCTCCGGGTTGTTCGGCATGTTGCTGCTGTAAAAATTGTTTACAGATGTCTTCTGGATTATACTCGTTATTTCTGGGTATACCTAAAATAAATGCTTTTGCGATGGCTATCTTATGATGATCTACTTTAACCTGTTCTAAGATCTTCCCTTCATTTTTATCTCTCGGCATCTGATCTACTCCTTATTAAGCGATAAGGTATTATAATGCCTATTTTGACCTTACCCCGGAATTAGCGCACCCTGCATTAGAGCCTTCGCAGTTATATTAGCATACTCCTTTGGCGTAGTTCCGTTCAATGCGCTGTGCGGTCTGACTTCGTTGTAGTCTCTCCGCCACTCTTCGATAACACTACGGGCATGGTCCAAGCTGAGAAACCAGTTCGTATTCAAGCACTCATCCCGTAATCTCCCATTGAAACTCTCGATATACGCGTTTTCAATAGGTTTCCGGGTCTTATGAAGTTCAGCCTTACTCCTTTGCGATATGCCCATTCATCCAAGGCACGTCCGGCAAATTCCGGACCATTGTCAACCGTGATGCTTTCAGGCAGTCCCCTCGTTTCTGATAGCCGGTCAAGTACTCCCGCTACTCTGCGGCCTCCCAGTGACGTATCCACCTCTATCGCCGGACATTCCCGCGTGTAGTTATCAACGATGGTAAGCGCCCGGAAACGTCTGCCGGTAACAATACTGTCTGTTACAAAATCCATCGACCATCTCTCGTTCGTCCGACGCGGTGAAGGTAATACAATACGTAATCCGGCGGATCCTTTCCTTTTCCGTTTCTTTCTTAATGCCAACCCTTCCTCACGGTATAACCGTTCTGTACGCTTATGATTTACAACTAATCTTTCCCGTTTCAACAATATGTGCAGTCGAGGGCTGCCAAACCTCTTTCGTTGCTCCGCCAGTTCACGCAGCCGCTTACGCACCATAGCGTCATTATCCGGTTTCGGTCGGTATTGATAGACCGACGTTGATATATTAACCAACAGGCAAGCTCTTCTGATACTTAGCCCAAGGTTCTCCCTGACATGAGAGACCGCTTGCCGCTTAACCTCGGGCGTCAGAAGTTTTTTGAGAGCAGTTCCTTCAGCGCCAGATTATCCAGCGCCTGGTCGGCTACAAGCTGCTTAAGACGACGGTTTTCGGCTTCCAACGATTTCAACCGTTTCAGATCGCTGACGGTCATCCCGGCGTACTTCGCCTTCCAATTGTAGTAAGTAGCCTCGCTCATACCATGTTTGCGACAGAGATCGGCTACCTTAGCGCCGGCTTCGCCTTCCTTCATTACGGCGATGATCTGTTCTTCAGTGTATTTTCTGGCTTTCATGAGTCCTCCTGGTGTTTTTATTTTACCAGAAGACTCTAAGTCATCGTGTAGCTGTTTTCGGGGGTAAGGTCAATTTCCATACAAGTATATAAAAGGTATTTATATTTACTTAGAATATCTTCATAACAGAACCCACAATGTTACTAACCACACCGATAAAGAGCATGGCCAGTCCTATAACCACGCCACCACTCACCACAAACATTAGTGCAAAGCGGAAGATGGACCAGCTCCCCTCAAAGAATGAATAATCCCACATCAGCATTTTAGGCAGCCCGTGCAAAAAGAACCCACCGGCAATCTTCGGAATATCCAAACCACCTCCCCCGGATACTTCCATAATAGAATAACCGGTAAGGCTGTTAAGTAAATCAACCTCAGCGGTGCCTATGTAGGTGCCTTCCACAATAAGGGATATCGCTTGCCCGATAAAGAAGAAGGCAAATATACTCATCCATAGTTTTGTACTCATAATAACTCCTTAATAGCTGGCGGTCCCCTGCTTAATAAGTATCGCAATGGCAATAATGGCAAATATCCCCACCACCCAGAACGGAATGGGCCCGGCCAGTGAGTAAAACGTAAGCCCCATGCCGGTTGTAGCACTCAAAGCAAATAAACTCCTGGTAAAAGCATAAATCAGCATGCCTAAGAGCGCGCTGGATATAAAACACCAGGGAAACCAGAACAGACTCAAAGGGATATCAGCTTCAGTAAGCATTTCATTTATGAGGTCTGCCCCGGGCAGGTGCTCTGTTTCCATCTCCCGATACATCTCTGTAGGCATTGTAGGGGCTGTATCTATAACGGTGACTGTATCATCATCGGAGCTGCCCGAAAACTCGGCCATACTGAACGGTTCATAATCGTTAAGTGTTGCGGATACGTCTGCGTCAGTCGTTGTCGTTCTAAAGCTTGGAGTGCAATCATTGCCGTAAGCCGTAGAGTCCTCAAATGTAGAGCTGTTCTGCCATTCTATGTATTGCTTGAGAATACCGCCTATAGTGATGTCATGAGACCTTAGGTAAAGCACAGAACCGCCGGAGGCAAAAGTCCAGCTGTTAGAGTTATTTGGTACGGAAGCGCCACCCAGTGAATCTGTATCTTTTAGCACGTCATCAACATAGATTTTAAGATCTGTGCCGTCTGCTGTTGTTTTGACTGTGTGTTCACCGCTATCTATTCCGGTTGCCGTAACATTAACTAACTCTCCCATGCTTTGGCCAGTTAGTTTAAAAGCTAATTGCCCATCCGGTATGTGGGAATAGTTAGACCATGTAGAGCCACTATCGCTGCTAACAGAATAATCTACATCGGCGTTACCGTCTGCCCAACCTAAATAATAAGTTCCTGAGGCTAAAGATAGAACAAAGCAATATTCTGTTTCTGTATCTATATCTACAGGCGAACTCAAGTCAAAAGTTTCCCAATCATAAGTTGAACCAATGTCTGCACTCCCTAATGATGCGGAAGCCAAGCTAGCTCCGGTAGGTTCATGGCTTGCATCAGCCTCATACAGATTAAGGGTTATTGTGCCTGCACTGCCTACCTCTTTCATGTAGAGGTCTATCTCAGTCAAACTTGTATTAACGTCAGGTGTAAAAGGTTGAAGCCCCCAATATGAACTTGATACGGGCGTACAAAGATAGCCAATAACCTGAAAACCGTAATCCTTGCTACTTAAAGACCAATTACTGCCGCTATTTGTACTAATAACACCCTCACCGCCGGAATAACCGCTGGAGCTGTAGCACCACTCCAATTCGTTTGCTGTATCTCCGTCAGTATTTTCTAGAATAATTGCGTAAGTTCCGGCTTCAAGACACCAACCATACGCTAAGCCTAAGTCAAAAGTTACCCAAGTTTGGCTGGTGCTTACTTCTGAGGTGTCTAATGCTCCTGTAAAAGTACCGATTCCAGTCATAGAAATATTGCCATAGTTGTTATAATACTTTCCTATCTTGATATCGGCATCCGGAGGAGCACCGTTTTTCTCTATGTATAATGCTACGTCGGTAATTATTGCAGGAGAAGAAAGCGTAAAGGATTGAGCAAGCCACGTGGTACCTGAAAAATCCTCGTCTGTAGTGCTACTGGAGAAAGAGGTAAATACTGTATCAGCCGCTACATCTGCCTCTATGTCCGTGTGGCTCTCTGTCTCCGCTTCTGCGCCTAAGCCGTAAATACTGCTTGTTATCTCGTTATCTCCGCTTACGTATGACCTAAAAGCTCCTTCTTTATAAACAAGGTTCTTATCGCTGCTGGCATCGGTATTGATGTACCCCTCCTGCTCGATAATAAAGTTATTACCTAGCTCTAGGCTTGCATCATCATCTGCGGTCATGCCGGTATCACCGGGGAAATAAACGATATCCCCTGCCATGTCTGTACTGCCCCCGGTGTAAAGGGAGTAGTTTTTACTTGAGTTCTGGCTCACCTGCCCGGCATAAAGCATCCAATCAGTAGAGCCGCTTACTGCCGGCATATAGGGCACATCCACACCGCCTGAATCCCTTATTGCAGTATTGGTAAGGTCAGAATTCACGTAGTAGCCGCTGATGAGCGAGCCGGTGCCTAGGGCAAAAGGCACGGCGACCTCTGTAGCGGTGTAACTGGAATTGGTAACGCTTATGCTGCCGCGGTAAATCGCCCCGCTGATATCAGAAGCCAGTACAGGGCTTGCCAGAATCATTAAAGAAAGGGTTATAGCGGTTATTATATAGGTAAGCTTATGTTTCATCTTAACTCCTTATCCATGCCTGAAGAAAAATATATATACCAGAAAGCCCCCGGCAGTGAGCCCTGCAAGCGCCATTATTGCCGGGGCTATAAAACCCATCACCGCACCCATCAAAAACACCGCGGCCCCGCTGATCAGCGCGGGTGTAGTGGTGGAGAACTTGGCATAGCTTAATACAAACAGTCCTAAAATGATGGCCAGTATTCCGATGCCTGTAAGGACATTCCAGGGGACATGGAGCCCGTCTTCCATCTTCTGAAGTGAGTTGCCTATCCAAGTGCCGTCATAACGTGTCTTATAACTTTCCCCTTGAGCCCTGGTCCATGCAGTCTCCTCAAAATCAGGGGTGGAAGTCTGTATAGCGAAGATCTGGGGGCACATTGTTTGAATGCCCGAGACAGTTCCCCTTAAATATGTTTCCCCGGTTGAAGAAAGGATAGTGCCAAGATCTGATTCAGCTACCATCTTGGTGTCCCAGTTGATTTCTAGGTCCCTTAGGACATCTACAAGGTAATTACCGAGCAGTGTTCTATTTTCATCCTCATCATCAAGCTGGGAGTAGTCGGAGGTTACTAATGTGTAGCTTACTGCAGGGGACGTACTCCAGTATTTGGGATTACCTTCTATTCTGAGTTTATATGCACCTTCCCAAGTGGGAGCTCCCGCGGCCGTAAAGTAAAAAGCGGAAACACCCATATCATACCCTGAATTGTAATAGGGATAAGGAGCCACCGCTCCAAGTTGTGTTGTGCCATCTGTATCCATTAAACGGAAGTGGAACAGATCTGATGCCGGGGCGGATGGCTGGCCTGCATCATATTGAATGTTATAAGTAAAGGCAAGAAGAAAATCATCTTCTTCAATGAGATTGTGCATTGCCTCAACTGATATTATCTGGAAGGTATCCGGGGCTACCGGATCGGCAGCACTAACCACGTTTAAAGGAAACAGAATAGGCAGTATTGCTACTGCGATTATGATGCGGATATATCTTTTTGCTGCCTCAAACGCTCGGCCCATGACGTAAGCACCTCGTAAATGATAGGCAATGATAAGGTGCTTTTGCCGTATTCCCAATTGATAAGGGCATTCCTATGCACTCCAAGAGAAGAGGCTAATCGTGTCCGGCTTATACCCTCTTCTCTCATAATGGTGCGGATAGCATCGGGGACTGAATGAACCCTTACGGCTGATTCGCTAAGGTTAGGTATTACAACGCGTTTGCTTCTTCTCATAATACGATTATACCACCTCAAAATTTACCTTCATCTCTATTTATATAACCTATGTCTTAAAAAACTGCACAAAACCTTGTGCAGTATTCCCAAAACGGCATGGTAAAACGGAAATAGGTTCTAAATTTAAGGGAAAGGAGGTGGATGGGTAGTGAATCGAATTATGGGAATCGTAATGGGCATTATAGGCATTGTGATTGTCTTTATCATGTTCCCCCTTATTATGGACTCCTCGCATGACATCCAGACCGATGACTACACGCACGTTGAAACGCTGGCTTTACTAAAATGCAGGTCATAGTGCTTGGCCGGAAATAAATCCCAAATAGGTTTTGATGATAAGACGCACTGCCTGATTGCAGATAAAAAATATCCGGTACGGGAGCAAACAAAATCATGCCTGACTGCCAAAATACCAATCTGCCTGAAATAATACTGGCCTCAGCCTCACCCCGCCGGCAACAGATACTAAGGGAAATGGGCTTCACGTTTTCGGTTTGCCCTTCTCAGGCAGAGTTACACCCTGACGGTTCGGTTGCACCCGCCAAATTTGCCGCTTTAAATGCCGAAACCAAAGCCAGAGACATTGCCCGGAATACCAGACAGGGGCTTATCATAGCTGCAGATACAGTAGTGGTGGATACACTAGGCATACTGGGCAAGCCTGCTTCCCCGGAAGAAGCCCTTAACTACCTGCTCAGGCTGGGCGGTAAAAGCCATACGGTAATAAGCGGCATTTGCTTAATAAATACCCAAAACAGCCAGGTACGCTCCGGCACCTGTCAGAGCAGCCTCCATATGCGCCCTTTTACTCCGGCGGAAGCCCAAAGATATGTGGAAAGCGGCCTGCCCATGGACAAAGCCGGTGCCTACGGCATACAGGACAGGGAATTTGAACCGGTGGAAAAGATAGAAGGCTGCTATCTGAATGTAGTCGGCCTGCCGGCCTGTACTTTAGTGCGGCTGATAAAAGAAATGGGTTTTTGCCCGGAACTGCATGACAACTGGCAGCCCGAAGGAGATTGCACCCTTTGCCGTATTTACCGCACCGGTATAAACCAGACCTGTTAAAGGGATAAATCTACAGCCAGTTCAGCTAAGTGCGCTACCGGTAGAGTAAAATTCAGCCGCTGCCGGCTGTTTCATATTTTTTAAGGCAGCTGCTGCAGATATGATTATGCAGGCAGATTACCCCGCCGCATTCCGGGCAAGTCCAGCGTTCTTTTTCCCTGTCCAAAAATGCTTCCATCCCGTTTTGTTTCAGGAAGAGCCCATTTTCAACCAGGCTGAGGCTGTAACGCAGGCGATACCTTTTATCAATATGGGTAATCAGGCGGCAGGGGAAGGTCTGGCATTCGCCGCAACTCTTCAGCCCGTGTTCTGCGGCACATGTTTTGATAAGGCAGTTACGGCAACTGGCGGCCTTAGTCGGGCTGTCGCTTAAACACCCCGGGCAGGTTTTCTTTTGCATAATATGAGCCTTGCACCCGAGGCAGTTTATACCGCAGGGGGCAATCATTTCGGGGTCTAAATTTTCAGGCATTTTCATATAAACCACCCCGCAAAATAATCCGGCAAAAACGCCGACAAAATTTATCTTGCCAGCCCGGCAGGTATTCAGCCAACATGATTATAACGGTTGGTAATAGGCAAACGGCGGTCACGCCCGAAGGCTTTGGGAGTGATTTTTATACCCGGAGGAGCCTGACGGCGTTTATATTCACTCCGGTCTACCATTTTGACCACCCGCTTAACAATGCTTTCCTCAAACCCCAAAGCCACAATCTGGTCTATGCTTTTATCCTGCTCCACATAAGCCTCCAGAATAGGGTCAAGCAATTCATAAGGGGGCAAAGAATCGGTATCAAGCTGGTTGGGTTTAAGTTCGGCAGACGGCGGTTTGGTGAGCACATTATGGGGTATCAGCTCAAAGCCGGCTGATTTATTACGGTTGTGAGCCAGGCGGTAAACCAGCACCTTGGGAACATCCTTGATAATGGCAAAACCGCCGGCCATATCACCATACAGGGTACTGTAGCCGATAGCAGTTTCGCTTTTATTGCTGGTATTAAGCACGAGCCAGTGAAATTTATTGGAAAGGGCCATAAGCAGATTGCCCCGGATACGCGCCTGAATATTTTCTTCGGTAGTGTCAGTTTCAGTTCCGGCAAATACCTCTGAAAGGGTACTCAGAAATGATTTGAAAATGGGGTCTATGGGGATTTGCAGGGTTTTTATACCCAGGTTTTCCGCCAGACGCAAACTGTCTGAAATACTGCCGGCGGAAGAATAACGGGAGGGCATAATAACCCCCACTACATTATCCGCACCTAGGGCATCTGTGGCTATAGCAGCTACCAGACTGGAATCTATCCCCCCGGAAAGACCGATAACCACCTTCTTAAAGCCGTTTTTATTTATGTAATCTTTAGTACCCAGTAAAAGCGCCTGATAAACCTCTGCATCAGCATCCAGAGGAACACTGTCACTATTTTCAAACGGCAATTTTGGTTCACTAAGACCTGATGCTGAAACAAAGATAGAGTCCGGGATTTCCGTGCTCATATCCCCTTGCCGGGTTAAAGCCGGTATATCCAGGTCCAGCACCAGCAAATCTTCCTGAAACTGTTTTCCCCTTAAGACCAGATTGCCATTATAGTCAAAAACATTGCTGGCACCGTCAAATACCAGCTCATCCTGACCGCCCACCATATTGGTATAAGCAATATAGACCCGGTTTTCCCGGGCGCGGTCTGAGAGCATCTTTTCACGCTGGTTTCTTTTGCCAAAATGATAGGGCGAAGCACTGATATTGATAATCAGCTCCGCCCCTTTGTTGGACTGAGCGGTAGACGGGCCTGAGGCAAACCAGATATCTTCACAGATATTCACCCCCACCCGAAGCCCGCAGATTGTATACACAGGGCAGCGGTTACCCGGCAGAAAATAACGGTTCTCATCAAACACGCCGTAATTAGGCAGGAATATTTTATGATAACTGTCAATCAGGCTGGCATTATGAATAATGGCGGCAGAGTTATGCAGACCGTTATGGGAATCCACATACCCCACAATAACCGTGATACCCTCTGAGGCTTTGATAACAGAGTCAAGCGAGTGAAGATTACCTTCAACAAAACGGGGTTTATGGAGTAAATCTTCGGGCGGATAGCCGCAGATAGCCAGTTCGGGAAAAACTATTACGTCTGCGCCAAGTGAACGAGCCTCTTGAATATGGCGGATAATACAGGCCGTATTCCCGGCCAAATCACCCACCACGCTATCAATTTGTGCCATTGCTAAACGCAATTTCCCCATACTTCCCTCATATATAAAAAACAGGGTCTGGTATAGGCTATTGTAACCCATTTACCAGACCCTGCGCCAATTTATTCAGTAAAGACTAGAGGAGGGGCAAATATCTCTTGAGTTCCCAGTCAGTAACAGCTACGCTGTACTCAGTCCACTCTATTTTCTTGTTAGCGATAAATGCCTTATGAACATGGTCACCCAGAGCTTCACGCATCAGATCACTGCCCTCGGTCAGCTTCAGGGCTTCCAGCAAGCTGCCGGGCAAAGTCCCGATGCCGCGTTTGGCACGCTCAGCTTCGTTCATCTCATAAACATTTTCTTCTATGGGAGCGGGAGGAGTCAGTTTTTCCTCAATACCCTTAAGACCGGAGGCCAGCATAACGCTGAAAGCCAGATAAGGGTTACAGCCCGGATCAGCCGAGCGGAGCTCTATGCGGGTGGATTTCTCATGTCCCGGCTTGTACTCAGGTACCCGTACCAGGTCAGCCCGGTTGCGCCGTGCCCAGGAAAGGTATACCGGAGCTTCAAAACCGGGTACCAGACGCTTGTAGGAGTTTATCCACTGGTTAGTAACTGCGGTAAATTCGGGAGCATATTTAAGGATACCGGCAATATACTGCTTGGCCATAGTAGACAGGTAATAGGAATCTTTGGCATCAAAGAAGGCATTTTTGTCACCCTTGAAAAGACTCTGGTGGGTATGCATACCGGAGCCGTTTACCGAACCAACAGGCTTAGGCATAAAGCTGGCATGTAAACCATGACGCAGAGCCACTTCTTTAACCAGCAATCTATAAGTCATAACATTGTCCGCCATGGTTAAAGCATCAGTATAGCGGATATCAATTTCATGCTGGCTGGGGGCAACTTCATGGTGAGCATATTCAACTATGATACCCATGTCCTGCAAAGCCACTATAGTTTCGCGGCGAAGGTCGGTGGCCAAATCACGGGGAGTCAGGTCAAAATAGCCGCCTTCATCTAAAAACTCGGTTGAGCGGTCATTCTTGAAGTAAAAATACTCCAGTTCAGGTCCGACATAGAATGTAAAGCCCATATCAGCCGCTTTTTTCAAGTTCCTCTTCAGGACATAGCGGGGATCACCCTCAAACTGCTCGCCGGACGGGTGTTTGATATCGCAAAACATACGTCCAACCTGATATTCACCATTTGACCAGGGCATAATCCGGAAAGTATCCGGGTCAGGCAAGGCCAACATGTCAGATTCATCTATGCGGGCATAACCTTCAATAGAAGAACCGTCCAAACCCATGCCGTCTTCCAAAGCCCTTTCAAGCTCGTTATAGGCAATGGAATAACTTTTCAGGGTGCCCAAAATATCAGTAAACCACAGGCGAATAAACCGTACATTATGATCCTTAGCCGTTTTAAGAACGTACTCTACAGATTCTGCCCTCGTCATTTCTAACGTATCTCCTTTTATTGCCGGGGAAATATTTTCCCCAAATCAGTTGTTTAGTCTACCAGTTATATATTTCAGCATTATTTCGTAATTGTTTCAGTGATGTTACGTCACGTATGGCTTAGACAGCCTCGCTGCCTGTTTCACCTGTACGAATCCGCACCACCTGCTCAACTGGCATTATGAATATTTTACCATCTCCGATACGTCCTGTCCGGGCAGCCTTGACGATGGCATCAACTGCAACCTGGCAATCATCATCGTGGCAAATCATCTCCAGTTTCAGCTTCGGCAGAAACTCTACCCGGTATTCACCTACTCTCCACTGCAACGGAACGCCCTTTTGTTTTCCGCGTCCGCTGACTTCGGTGACAGTCAACCCGGCAAAACCTGCCAGTTCCAATGCTTTTCTAACCGGTTCCAATCTTTCTTCGCGGATAATGGCTTCTATCTTTTTCATCTTAAACTCCCACCATAAGCCCGTTCAGAGTGCTGGGCAATATCAAGCCCTATCATTTCTTCGGGTTCTTTGACCCGCAGGCCTACCAGCTTATCTACCACCTTGGCAATTATGAAGCTGCCCACGAAGGCAAAGCCGCCTGTAACAGCCACACCCAAAGCTTGTTTAAGGAACAGTTCCACGTTACCGGACAACAGACCGTCAGCACCGGCAGAGTTTACCGCCACGCTGGCAAAGATACCTGTTGCCAAAGCACCCCAGATACCGCCTACACCGTGTACTGCCATAACATCCAGTGAATCATCAAAGCCGCGTTTCATCTTGAATATCATAGCACCGTAGCAAACCAGAGCTGCCACCGCACCGATAGCGATAGCCGCCAAGGGTGTTACAAAACCAGCCGCCGGAGTAATGGCTACCAAACCGGCAACTGCACCGGTAACTGCACCCAGAAGCGACGGCCGGCGATGACGCCAACTAAGGAATATCCAGCACAGAGCTGCACTGGCAGCCGCAGTGTTAGTAGTAACAAAAGCATTTGAAGCCAGACCACCGGCAGTTAAAGCGCTGCCGCCGTTGAAACCGAACCAACCAAACCAGAGCAGAGCCGCACCCAGCATAACCATGGGCAGGTTATTGGGTTCCATCTGTTCTTTAAGGAAACCGCGGCGGGCACCCAGTGCCAATACCAAAGCCATTGCAGAAACACCAGCGTTGATGTGGACAACAGTACCGCCGGCAAAGTCCAAAACACCCAGATTGAATAACCAACCACCATCACCCCAGACCCAGTGGGCAATGGGCGAATAGATAAGACAAAGCCAGAGTGCTCCGAACAGGAGCAAAGCACTAAAGCGGATTCTCTCTACTACCGCACCGGTAATAAGGGCCAGAGAGATAATGGCAAACATACCCTGGAACATCATGAAGGCCAGATGAGGTACTGTGGTAGCATAAGTGTCAGATGGATCTTGCCCCACACCATTTAAACCCAGGAAGTTCAGACCGCCTACCAGACCGTTGATATCGTTACCGAAACCAAGACTGTAGCCGATCAAAACCCAGAGCACTCCACCCAGAGCCATAGCCCCAAAGCTCATCATAAGGGTGGAAACCAGATTTTTGCGCCGGACCATGCCTCCGTAAAACAGAGCCACGCCCGGAGTCATCAGCATGACCAGAGCGGTAGAGACAAGTAACCAAGTCGTATCGCCGCTGTCCATAACTAAACCCTCCTTCTGTATTTTTATTACATACAGTTTACCGATGGAAGGTTAACAACAGATTAAGTTTATATTGCAATTAAATTAATTTTATATTTCGGGAATATTACGAAATCCAGCGATAAGGGAGACTACAGGGTTAAAAACGGCGTTTAAAGCGGTAGCCTATGTTACGCACAGTCTCAACAAAGGTATGGGTCTGGTCTTCTATTTTACCGCGCAGGCGGGTTATGTGGACATCAACCGTGCGGTCTCCGCCGTAATAGTCATAACCCCACACTTTGTTAAGCAAAGCCTCACGCGAAAAAACCCGCCCCCGGTTTTGGGCTAAAAATTTTAAAAGCTCAAACTCACGGAAGGTCAGGTCAAGCAGCCGCCCTGACAGAGTGACTTCACAGCCAAGGGTATCTATTATGAGGTCACCGGCCCGGATAATACCCGGCTCACTCATGCCCCATTTTTCAGCCAGCCGCACCAGCCGCACTTTAAGCTCATTTACCGAACCCGGCCAGCGGATAAAGTCATCCAGCCCCGGTTTGAGGGCTATTTCCTCGTAATCATCTGCCGGCAGTAGGCCCATAATAAGGGGGTTTTTGGCTAAGGAAACATTTTCCGGGATTTCCCATTCGGATTCCTCAGTTTTCAGGCTAAGAAAATCCAGCAGGACAATATCAGGTACAAATTCGGCAAGCAGAGGATAAGCCAAAACAAAAGAGGCCGCCTGTTTTATTTCAAACCGGTCAGCCTCCAGTTCCCTAAGCAAACTGCCCATTTTTTTAGTATCTGCAGTCACAATAAACAGTTTTAACAACTGGCCCGCCTTAAGTGTTTCTTAATAAGCGTACATTCTGCCATAAGGCCTGAGATACTTCGGATAAAGCTTGTAGAAAGGCCTGGCAGCTATCTCCTCTGCATTATAACCAAAGTGGAGAGCAAATTCATCAATTAAAGGGCGTAAAGTTTTCCAATCGGTCTCATCCAGCTCGGCTATAGCCACTTCTTTGCCAAGCTGGTGTTCTTCAACCTTGCCGCTCATATATATTACGCCGCCGTGCATGCCTGTACCGATAAAGTTGGCCTTGTGGGTTTCATTTTCCCCAAGCCCCAAACCCAGCACTACCAGCACGCCTCCGGCCATGTACTCACCCAAAAAGTCCTGGGCGGTATTCCCGATAACCAAAGACGGTTTTTTATCCTGATAGGCTTTCATATGAATACCGGCACGGTAACCCACATAATCACGCACGAAAAGCTTGCCGCCGCGGGCAGACATACCGAATATATCCCCGCCATGCCCGTGAACGACAATACAGCCATCATTTAGAGTATTGCCGCAGCAATCCTGCACATTGCCGTTTACTGTTATGCTGGGGCCATCCATAAAAGCCCCCAGGTCGTTGCCGGGTGTGCCGTTTATGGTTATTTTCAAGTCACCTTTAAGGCTGGTACCGATATAACGCTGGCCGCAGGTATTGTTAAGTTCCAAAGAGCGGACACCCTGATTTACCAGCTCTGCCAAACGGGTATTAAGCTCACGGTAATAAACACCGTGCAAATTTACACAGGCAGTATCCTGGTTTTGTTTCACTTCGATACTAGTCATTTATTCACCTGCCGCCCTTACTCCAAGTATTTTCAGCTCTTCAGCGGATAGACCTACACCCCGCAGATGGAGGCGGTTGCCTCTGAGGCTTTCAATAGCGTTTACGCCCAAGCCGCCCAGCATGTCTTTAATCTCAAGACTCCAACCGCGCAGCAGATTGGTCAGGCGTTTGGCACCTATCTCAGGGTTAATCCGCTTGGTCAAAGCCAAATCCGAGGTACAAATACCCCAGGCACATTTGCCGGTATGGCATTGCTGGCAGAGATGGCAGCCTAAAGCCACCAAAGCCGCCGTACCGATATTTACAGCGTCAGCACCCAAGGCAATAGCCTTGAAAACATCACCGCTGTTGCGGATACCGCCTGAAATCACCAGCGAAGCCTGATTACGGATACCCTCTTCACGCAAGCGTGAATCAACCGCTGCCAGAGCCAGCTCAATAGGTATACCCACATTATCACGGATAACCTTAGGTGCAGCCCCGGTAGCACCCCGCATACCGTCAATGGTCACTATATCCGCACCCGCCCGAACTATACCGCTGGCAATAGCCGAAACGTTATGTACCGCCGCAATCTTTACCGAAATGGGTACGCGGTAACGGGTGGCCTCTTTAAGAGCATATATAAGCTGGGATAAGTCTTCTATAGAGTAAATATCATGCTGGGGGGCAGGGGAAATAGCATCTGTCCCCATGGGTATCATCCGGGTAAGCGAAACATCAGCACTTACCTTTTCACCGGGCAAATGGCCGCCTATGCCGGGTTTGGCACCCTGGCCTATTTTTATTTCCACAATACGCCCGGAATTAAGGTAATCATTTTGAACGCCGTAACGTCCTGATGCCACCTGAACAATGGTGTTATCTTTAAATTCCATCAGGCTGGAGTGGAGGCCGCCTTCACCGGTATTCCACATAGTGCCCATATTTTTAGCTGCCTGAGCCAGGGAACGGTGGACATTCAGGCTGATAGCACCGTAAGACATGGCGGAGAACATAACCGGCACATCTATTTTTACCAGAGGGGTAATGTTTTCTTCCACATTACCGCAATTATCAAAAGCGGCTTTATCAGGCCTGCGTCCCAGATAGGTGGTAAGTTCCATAGGCTCACGCAGAGGGTCTATGGAAGGGTTGGTTACCTGTGAAGCGTTTATAAGCAGTTTATCCCAGTAAATGGGTTTAGCCTTATCCATGCCCATACCGGTAAGGAGAACGCCGCCTGTTTCTGCCTGCTTGAAAATATCCTCTATCATTTCGGGCGTCCAGTTGGCATTCTGGCGGTATTCCAAAGGATTATTGCGCACTACCAGAGCATTGGTGGGGCAGAAAGTCACACAGCGGTGACAACCCACACAGTTCTGGTTGCGGACCTTTATCTGGTCATCATCTTCGTCATAATAATGGGTATCAAAGCTGCACTGGGTTATGCAGACTTTGCATTTAATACAACGGTCTTCAATCCTGTCTACTATAAACTTAGAAGGTAAAAATGTCTTCATCTTAGTTCTCCAGCCTTACCGGCAAACCCTTGCTCTTAAGATATTGTTTTACTTCGGCTATAGTGTAACGCCCGTAATGGAAAATGCTGGCCGCCAGCACCGCATCCGCCTGCCCTTTATCCAGGGCATTATACAAGTCTTCCGGACCACCCGCCCCGCCAGAGGCGATAACGGGTATATTCAAGCGGGAACTGATTTCCCGGTTAAGCTCATTGTCATATCCGGTATTTTTACCGTCAGCATCAATACTGGTCAGGAGTATTTCCCCGGCACCCAGTGCTTCGGCCTTAATAGCCCATTCCACCGCATCCAGCCCGGCGGGTTTCTTTCCGCTATGGGTATAAACCTGCCAGCCGCTGCCTTCACGTTTGGCATCAATAGCCACCACAATACACTGTCGGCCGAATTTTTCAGCCCCCCGGCTTATCAAATCCGGGTCAGATACGGCTGCCGAGTTTATAGAGACCTTATCAGCACCGGCCCGAAGCAGAGTATTCATATCCGCAATGCTCCGCAGCCCGCCGCCCACACACAGAGGTATAAAAACCTCCTTGGATACCTGCTCTACCACCTCGGCCATAGTCTTGCGTTCTTCGGTAGTGGCTGAAATATCTAAAAACACCAGCTCATCAGCGCCTTCGCGGTAATAACGCGCCGCCAGTTCCACCGGGTTTCCGGCATCACGCAGATTAACAAAGCTGGTGCCTTTTACTACCCGCCCGTTATTCACATCTAAACATGGAATAACCCGTTTATTCAGCATGCAGTAGCTTCCTTCTGCACCTTAATGGGGTTTTGCAAACTGCCCACCACCGGTTCGCCGCCGACAGGCAGCCAGACCTTATCAAGTTCAGGCTGTATCAGCCTGATGGCAGACTCCTCAGAAGAAATAAACAGCTTGGAACGGTATTCACCGACTACCATGGGACGCAAACGGATGCGGTCAGTCATACCTATCATTTCGCCGGTATGAGCCACAATAATTGTAAACGGGCCGTTAAGCAGCAAACCGCCGTAAATCTGGCGAAGAGTAGTCATAATCTTGCGTTCGTGTTCCGGCAACCGGGCTATCTGATTCCAAAGAGGGGCAGCCAGCACTTTGGCAGCCATCTCAACAGACAGGCCATGCTTACGCATCAGCAAATCTACTGCATAAGCAACCACTTCGGTATCGGTTTCCATAGTGCATTTGTATCCGTACTGCTCCAGAAAACGCTTGTTTATGCCATAGGAAGAAATCTCCCCGTTATGCACCACTGTCCAGTCCAGCAGGCAGAAGGGGTGAGCACCGCCCCACCAGCCTTTGGTATTGGTAGGAAAGCGGCCGTGGGTAGTCCACAAATATCCTTCGTATTCTTCCAGCCGGAAGAACCGCCCGATATCCTCGGGATAACCCACCCCCTTAAAGACACCCATGTTTTTGCCGCTTGAGAAAACAAAGGCATCATTTATGCAGGTGTTTATATACATTACCCGGTCTACCACGTAATCTTCTTCAATAAACTTACCGCATTTTTCAGGGCTGACCGAAGCAAAATACCGCCAGACAATGGGCGGGTTAGTTATCCCCTGCTGGTCACGGGTAGGAACTTCTTCTTTGTGTTTAAGATTGAAAAAGCTTTCCAGAAAACACTCTGTTTCCGCCTTAGCCTGCTGGCTGAGGAACATGATATGGAAAGCATAATCATCTGCAAAATCAGGGTAGATTCCATAAGCGGAAAAACCGCCGCCCAGACCGTTTCCGCGGTCATGCATACTGCCAATGGCCGTAATTAAATCTGCCCCGGAGAAACGTCCTCCGGAGGTATCCATCATACCGAAAAGCGAACAGGCATCTATAACCTTGCTGTCCGAATGGCTATTGCTTACTCTAGTTAAGTCTCTCATGGAAATCTCCTGCTAATGCTTGAAATCTGCCGGGGCTACCCTGCCCGAAGTATTGCCATGAAGGTGCTCTTCGCGGCTGTCAGCCGGCAGATAGGCCAGACCAAAATTTTCATTAAGTATATTGTCTTTGATGGGGCGCACATCACTCTGGTCACGCATAAGGCCGAATATAATACCGGCAGTATCCGTTTCACCCAGAGTTAACATGCCCACAATCTTGCCTTGTTCATTTAAGACCAGTTTCTTATAGCCGTTGGCAGTCAGAGTGGAAATAACCTCAAGACCGCCAGCATCCGGAGGCAAAACCGACATGCCGGCAGTGGCAATATCCATACCAAAATAGTTAAGCGAGTTCATCACCGTACCGCCATGATAGGTGGTCTCCAAACCGGCCATATTGTAACCGGCTATCCGCCCGCCTATATAGGCATTCGGCCAGATAGGGGTAACCCGGCGGCTGTTATAAATAAAGTCAAAAGACTCACAGGCATCACCGCAGGCATATATGTCCGGGCTGCTGGTACGCATATTGTCATTTACCACCACCCCGCGGTTTACTTCCAGACCGGCAGCTTTACAAAGCTCAGTCCGGGGAATAACGCCGATAGCTATTACCAGCATCTGGCTTTCTATCTGGTGACCGTTATCCAGCTCTACGCCTGAAACTTTATGTAAACCTAATACCTTGCTGACAGTCCGTCCGGTATTCAGTTTCACCCCATAAGAGGTGACAGTCTGGGCGGCTATCTTGCCGGCCGCTTCATCCAGAATAGTATTCAGGATATGGCCTTTAAGCTCTATAATATCTACTTCAATACCCAGCTTGGTCAGGGCATCCGCGGCGCTCATGCCGATAAGTCCGCCCCCTATGATAACTGCCTTCTTTACATTTTCAGCCTTTACATAGCTGTCTATCAAAGAGGCATCTTTCATATTTATAAAGTTGAAAACACCCGCTTTGTTTGCCCCGTCAATAGGCGGAACAATGGGTTTGCCGCCAGGGGCAAGCAGGAGTTTGCCGTAACCAATCTTTTCACCGTTTGACAGGCTGACTTCATGGGCAGTTGTATCCACTGCTTCCGCTTTGACGCCGGTCAGGCAGGTGATGTTGTTGTTGGTATAAAATTCCGGGCGGCGGAAAAGTATTTTTTCCACAGTCTTCTGTCCGGAAAGATATTTGGCTATCATGGGACGGGAATATGCCAGATAAGGCTCTTCCCCCACTATAACAATAGAACCGTCACGGTCTACTTCCCGAATAGCCTCCGCCGCGCCTATACCGCCGGCAGAACATCCTACAATCAAATAATCGGCTTTCATTTTTTATCTCCCAGAGCCATCTTAAAAAAGTTTTGATATAACTTTAAGCCATAGCTACCGCTCTTTTCAGGGTGGAACTGGGTAGCGATAAGGCGTTTACTGATAACCAGACTGCAAAAATCCACCCCGTAGTCTGTGGTACCCCCGATAATGCCGGGGTCAGCAGGGCTGGCATAATAACTATGAACAAAATAAAAATCTGTTCCGTCAGGTATACCCTCAAATATGGGGTGCGAAACCCTCTGTTTAAGCTGATTCCAGCCCATCTGGGGTATTTTTAACCCTTCGGGCAGGCGTTTCACATCACCCTGTAAAATGCCAAGGCACTTGGTATTATCACCCTCGGCAGTATAATCAAAAAGCACCTGCATACCCACGCAGATAGCCAGCAGGGGAATATCCCGCTCAACCAGCTCTTTTATAGCTTTATCCAGCCCTTTGGACTGCAAACCGGCCATGGTATCGGCGGCTGCACCTACTCCGGGCAGAATAGCTGCTTCGGCTGCAAGAATCTCTTCAGGGGAGGAAGTCAGCTTAAACTCATAACCCAAAGCATGTATGGCATTGGCCACACTCTTCAGGTTACCCCCACCGTAATCTACAAGCGCAATCATCTTTTTGCCAGCCTTTTAGCCGTCAACCAGCCCCAGAGCTTCATTCGGGCAGTTGGCTACGCAAGCGGGTATTTCTTTGCCCCCGCACAAATCACACTTGAGAATTACATGGTTAGCCTTGTCTTTTATAAGAGCGCTGTTCGGGCAGGCCACAATGCATGTCCAACAGCCGATACATCTTTCAGGGTCACTGGAAACAATGCCGGTTATGGGGTCACGGGTCATAGCACCGCTGATACAGGAATAAGCACACCATGGCTCATCACAGTGGCGGCAGGGTACCGAGAAACTTATCTCACCCTTGCGTTCCACCCGTATTCTGGGCTTCTGATTTTCCTTTTTGACGGCCTTGATAACGTCATGGGAGACCGAGTGTTCGGTCTGGCAGGCTACACGGCACAGGCCGCAGCCCATACAAAGTTCTTCTTTAATCTGTACCCTTTTCATACTTACCCCTATATACGGTATATAACTTCCGTATTTATATAAATTAGCATGTAAATAACCGCTTGTCAAATACAGCCAAAGCTAAATCCACATTATTATTTCGCAATCATTTCGCCGGTATTACAGTAATATGTCCCAGCCCAGCGTATGTTCCGCCAGTATTTTCAGCCCGATAAGACACAGTATTAGCCCGCCTGCTATACCTACCCAGCGGCTGGCCAAATGGCTGATACGGTTACCCAGTTTGAAACCCAGATAACTTACCGCCAAAGAAACCGCACCTACCAGCAAAGCCGCAAGCCCGATATTAGTTTCTGACAGCGAAAAGGTCAGGCCGACAGCCAGCGCATCTATAGAAGTGGCAATAGCCACACCCAGCAGTCCAAGCCCGCGGGTCAGGTCAAGTCTGACCAGTTTCTGGTCATCTTCCCCCTGGACAGACTCATATACCATACGCCCGCCGATTACTGCCAGCAGGCCAAAAGCAACCCAGTGGTCAAAAGAGGAAATAACATCTGCAATACTTAGACCGGCGTAATAACCTATAACCGCCATACCGGCCTGAAACAAACCGAACGTGCCAGCCACCCGCCACATAATACGGGGTTTAACATCTGTATGGGTGCAAGCTATGCCGATTGATACGGCAAAACAGTCAGCAGAAAGCGCCAAAGCAACAAATACTACAGACAATAAGCTCATAATGAAATATCAGTATAACACGAATAAGGCTATTTTTAAAACATTCTTGACAAACTTGCGGCCATGCCCGACAATCCTATTTATACCGAGTTTTAAGTAGTTATTCTGAAAGGGTCAGGGCATGGATAATATAACGCCTGAGCATAATAAACATACCAACCAAAATATCGCTCCGGATATTACTAAACTTATAGGCAATACCCCGCTGGTGCGTCTGAACAGGATAGGCAGCGGGCTGAAAGCCGAAATTGTGCTGAAACTGGAATCATTTAATCCCACCCACAGTGCCAAAGACCGCCCCGCCCTGCACATGATAGAAAAGGCCGAACAGGAAGGTAAGCTTCGCCCCGGAAGCATCATAATAGAATCCACCAGCGGCAATACCGGAATAGCCCTTGCCGCGGTTTGTGCCGCCAGAGGCTACCGCCTGATGCTGACCATGCCTGAAAGCTTTTCACTGGAAAGAAGGCGTTTGCTCCGTCTGCTGGGAGCGGAACTGGTGCTTACCCCGAAAGAACTTGGTATGCAGGGGGCTCTGGAAAAAGCAGCCGAACTCAAAAACAAACTCCCAGAGGCTTTTATACCCAGCCAGTTTGTAAATCCGGCTAACCCGGAAAGCCACTGCCAGACCACTGCCGCAGAAATCTGGCGGGATACAAACGGCAAAGTAGATATACTGATAGCGGGCGTAGGCACAGGCGGCACTCTAAGCGGCACAGCTAAAGGCTTAAAAGCAGTCAAACCTTCGGTACAGATAATAGCGGTAGAACCGGCCGAATCACCGGTACTTTCAGGCGGAGAACCCCACCCCCATCTTATTCAGGGCATAGGGGCAGGCTTTATACCCCGCATACTTTCCGTGGAACTGATAGACAAAGTCATACAGGTACCCGGAGAAGAAGCGGTGAAAATGGCACTCCGCCTGGCGCGTGAAGAGGGTATTATGGCGGGTATTTCATCAGGGGCGGCACTCTGGGCAGCGCTGGAAACAGCTAAACAGGGCGAAAACTCCGGCAAGCTTATTGTAGCCATTATGCCTGACAGCGGCGAACGCTATTTATCCAGCCTGCCGCTGGGTGACTGAAATCACTGCCCGGACAAGGCCTATAATCCAGCAGGCCAAAAAGAGTTTAGTCCGCTAAAAGGGGCGTACCGGACAGGGGATTTTCAGCCTATCCCAGAATCCCCTTTTTCATATCCAGTTTGTCTCCCAGCACAGCTTCAAACAGGCCTGTCATTTCTTTGCTGCTGCCGTCAATAAAGTATTCTTCTTTACCGCCTGCGGTCTCAATTTTTATTTCGGTAATGTCCGCCTGGTCTTCACCACCGGTCTTTTTACTGACAGTTACCTTTGAAATATCCGAAAGCCATATCTGAAAATTACCTTTACTCTCATCCAGTATAGATTCGGCGGGCATATTGTAATACTTTTTATAAAGGGTAAAACCGCTTCGTATCTGGTCACCCCAGCGGGCAAAAAACCCTTTGCCGGATTCCTTCCCCTTCTTTTGGGCTTCGGCTGCCGCATCTTTTAGCATCTGGCTGGTCATCAAAGCAAATATAAAGCTCTGGTCGGTAACCACCAGAGAATAAGTATCCCGCTTACCTAAGGGCTTTGACTTTTTAAAATCAGGCACTACGCCAAGTATTTTTTCTTCCACCGGACACCTCATAAATAAGTCTTACCCGTTCATAATAACAACCGCTTTCCCTTTTGCCAATACCCTGATGCCCCAAACCTGAAAAAATCATTTCTAAATTGTACATTTTTAAAATTCCTGAGCCGTTTTGCCAGAATGTTGTGTTATAATGGTAGATAATTTTTTATAGGGATATACACTTATGACTGCAAATTCTCATACCCCGCGCATTATGCCTGACCGCCAAGCCAACCCGGATATGACAAATGTTTATCATATAGCTTATGCACCGGGTATTAAAAAAGCGTATCTGTTTCACTGGAATTGCAATCTAAAATGCCGAGGCTGTCTTTGTAAAAAGGAAATCAACTGTCTGGCTCTGGAAGAAAATCTGGATGTAGTTGCCCGTGACCCTCATCTATCCCCGCCCCGTGGTCCTGAATCGTTCCTTAGCCTGAACGGAATTATGGAAACACTGCGCAAAGTAGAGCTCAAAGAGGTTCTGTTTGAAGGTCAGGAAGCCACCATAGACCCCCATTTTGCCGAAATATGCCGCCGTCTAAAAGCTGAGTTTGGTGTTTATATAACCTTAAATACCAACGGTCTGAAACTGCCTGACCTTTCCAACGTAGATGAAGTAGTTTTCAGCCTGAAGGCAGTTACCCCGGAACTCTATCTGGACTATACCGAAGTACCCAATACCAGAATGCTGGAAAATTTTGAAAATATTTTTCGTTCAGGCAAGAAACTGCGGGCTGAAATGGTATTTATCCCCGGCTATATAGATATAGCTGAAACAGAAGCCATTGCCAAACATATTGCCAGTCTCAGCCGGGATATTCCCCTCAGGATAGACGCCTATTTTGAATGCGGTGATAATACCTGGCGGAGAGCCACCCCGGAAGAAATGCGTCAGGCAGTAGCTGCGGCCAAAAAACACCTTAATACCGTGACCTGCACCCAGCAAACTACCGACAATCTGGATAAAAAAGACCTTTTCTTTGAGGTAAAACGGCTATTCTAATTAGTCAGTCAACTCTAAAAACACTAACTCTATTTTATTTTTAGATAATTGTGGAAACTGTATATATAATTGTGCTTGCCCTTGCCTTAGACCTGTTACTGGGTGAATATCCCGCACCTCTTCACCCGGTAGTTTGGCTTGGCAAATTTGTATCCTTTCTTAACCGCTTCAGTCCTTCACACAGTCCTAAAATCCAGTTTATTTACGGGGCATTTCTAAGCATACTGACCGTGAGTATATCTTTTGCAGCCGTATTTTTCATTCTGGGGTATCTCAAAGATTTTAATACCCTGCTTTATATAATTGCGGGAGGGCTTATACTTAAACCCGCCTTTTGCCTGCGCAAGCAATGGACAATAGCCCTGAAAATAAAAAAACTGCTGGGGAATAATAGCAACAGTGTACCCCCTAAAGAATTGGAAACACTGATAGGTACCGTCCCGCATACTCAAGAAGGCCTAAGCCGCAAAGACATTATTTCTGCTTCCATACGTTCCATTTCGGAAAACGCCAGCGATTTTTTTGTAGCTCCCCTCTTTTACTTTATATTTTTGGGCGTACCCGGGGCTTTTGCCTACCGGGCTATAAATACGCTGGACAGCATGATAGGTTATCATGGCCAGTACGAATATCTGGGGAAATTTGCCGCCCGGTTGGATGACGCCGCTAATTTTATCCCAGCCCGCCTGACCGCCCTGCTTTTTGTAATAGGAGCATTTATTCTTCGGCAAAACCCCAAACTGGCACTGCGCTCTGCCTTAGCAGACCATGCCAGAACTACCTCCCCTAACGCAGGCTGGCCTATGGCTGCCATGGCCGGAGCAATTGGTATTTCGCTGGAAAAGGCTAACTGCTACACTATAGGTAAGCCGCTTCACCCGCTAAGTGACACAGACCTGAGTGTTGCCGTCAGGTTGTATAAAGCCAGTATGTTCATCTGGACAGGTGTATGCATAGCCATTGCCTGGATATAAATAACAATGGTCTGAATATTTGCAGGAGTTGAAAAGTGAATGATACCCCACAAACGGCTAAGTACCATACAGGTCTTGTTCAGATATTTACCGGAGACGGCCGCGGCAAAACCTCGGCAGCTCTGGGTACAGTTATGCGGGCATCCGGTTACGGATTAAAGGCCTACATAGTCTTTTTCTTAAAGGGCCTTCACGAAGGCGGCGAATACAATTCGCTGAAGCGGCTGCCGGGGATAGATTACGCTATTTTCGGCCGGAGTGATTTTATGGGGCCGCAGTATACCACTCAGGCAGATTTGGACTACGCCCGACAGGCCTTAGCGGAAGCAAAGAAGGTGATTTTAAGCGGTGAATATGATTTAGTCATGCTGGACGAAATAAACACCGCCTCTGCCTGGAAGCTCATAAATGTAGAAGATGTGGTTGAACTGGTAAAATCCAAACCGGAAAAAGTGGAACTGATACTCACCGGACGTCATGCGGATACCCGTCTAGTAGTGCTGGCAGACCAGGTAACCGAACTGGTGAACCGGAAACACCCCTTTGAAAAAGGAGTGGATGCAAGACAGGGGATAGATTACTAATGACTGAAACTTTTAAAGTAGCCATGCTGCATATAGAGCCCAAAACCGCAGATATTGAAGCCAACCGTACCCTAATCTCAAATTCCCTTCGCAAAGCCGCTCTGGCCGGGGTAAAATGGATGCTGACCCCTGAAATGGCCGTCTCAGGCTATTTTTTTGAAGAAGTCATAGGCACAAAATGGATATCCCCCCAGCCCGACCGGTGGCTGACAGAAATAATGGAGTTATGTAAATCTCTGGATATAGGGGTATTCCTCTCCTACCCGGAAAGAGAGCTCTCCAGCGGTAAATGCTATAACTGCTTGTTTGCCATAAACCGTAAAGGTGAACTGGCAGGTAAACACGCTAAAATAGAAGTACACCCCGGTGCGGAGGAAGGCTGGTCAAGCCCCGGAAACAGCCTTTCAGTCTTTGAGATGGACGGGTGCAAGCTGGGTATGCTTATCTGTGCGGACACTTATGACGGCAAACACGCCGGGATACTTGCCGGGCAGGGTGCAAAGCTTATTATTGCGGCGGCAGCCTGGGGCAGTAAATACCCGCCGGAGGAGCGCTGGAAGAAACGCACAGTTGAAACAGGCCTGCCCCTCTGGGTGTGCAACCGTACAGGCCGGGAAAAGCAGGTTGATTTCACTCAGGCCAGAAGCGTGGTAGTTGAAGACGGGGTTGAAAAGCTGGTTTATATAGGGGAGAAATCAGCTATGCTTGTTTTTGACTTTGACCCCGGCTCTAAAAGAACACTAAGCCAGACCTTCAGGATTATTGACATACCTTAGCTATGACATATTTTGACATATAGGCTATAATAACGCCGTATGATCAGTGTTGTATTACCTGCATGCAATGAAGAGAAATTTCTTCCCCGCAGTCTTGACAGCCTGTGCCGGCAAGATTTCGGCAGTTATGAAGTTATCGTAGTAGTAAACGGCAGCACCGACAAAACCGCCCTGGTTGCCCGTAAATACCCCGTAAAGATACTGCACTGCGAGAAACACAGCGCCTTTTATGCCCGGCAAATAGGTGCGGAAGCCGCTTCAGGTGAAATAATAGTTCAGGCAGATGCTGACACCATCTACCCGCCGGACTGGCTTTCCCTTATCTATGCGGATTTCAAACGCCAGCCTTCTGCCGTAGCCGTAGCCGGGGTTTACAAATATGCTGACCCGCCATGGTGGGCATTTCTGGAGTATTTTCTGCGGCTGGTATGCAATACCTATACCCGGCTGTTTCATGGCCGCCCTATGCTCATTTCAGGGGCGAATTTTGCCTTTAAACGCCACGTATTTGAAAGAATAGGCGGATACCACGTAAGTGCCTTTTCAGCAGACCAATATGATATCTCCACCCGCTTAAGCAGACAGGGCAAAGTCCTTCTGGACCGCCGCCTGATAGCCCTTACCTCTGCCCGTAGGGTCAAAAAACCGTTCCTCAGGATACTGCGGGATGTATTTAAGAATATTGCCATGGTAACCGGCTGGGTATTAGAGCATATAAGCCAGTTTTTCCGCAGCCTGTACCGCAGTCCCAGCTTTTTTCATTCAGTCAAAAATACTTTACCCATACTAGGCTTAGTAGGCATACTCTTCTGGGGGTATGCCAGCCCTTCGTCACAGCTGTTCGGCAAAGTTTATTTTGAGGGTGACGGTCGGGGTAAAAATATTGCCCTGACTTTTGAGGACGGCCCCAGCCCCGAATATACCAGAACAATCCTGGACATACTAGATAAGTACAATATAAAGGCAACCTTTTTTGTGGTGGGCAAACAGGTGGAAGTTTACCCTGAACTAACCAGGGAAATACTTGAACGCGGGCATATACTGGGTAACCATTCTTACAGCCATGATGCCAACCATGCCCTGTCTGATTTCGGTTCAAAAGATATGCTCAGGTGTGCCGAAGTCATCTGCCAATATACAGGCATTACTCCCTGTTTGTACCGCCCGCCATATGGGAAAAGCTCCCCCTGGGAACTGGCGGCTACCAAGGAAATGAACATGATAACGGTCAACTGGAGCTATGCGGTAGAGGGTGACAGTCTGGCCGGAACTGACAACGCCGTTTCCAAGATACTTGATGAAATAAACCCCGGCTGTATTCTGCTGCTCCATGACGGATACGGCATAGACTCCAACAGCCTTGAGTCTGACTGCCAGCTGACTCTCAAAGTGCTGGACAGCCTTATATCAAACCTGCTCAAACAGGGCTACAATTTTGTGACCGTACCCGTCTTACTGGGTACGAATGCTTACAGTTAGGTATATTTAATGGATTTTGAAACCTTAATTAACCAGAGCGTTGCCATGCTCTCCGAATTTAATCTGGTAGTTTTACTGGTACTTTTCGGGGTCTGTTTTATCAGTGAAACTGTAGGGCTGACCATACCATACCTCTTGGAAACAGCCTGGCTGATGGGCGGATATCAGGTGGCTAACGGAGAGCTTTCCCTATGGCTGCTTATTTTGCTGATACTGGTAGCTCAGGCCGGACGGCAGATAGGGGCTTTGGCATTGTCACGTTTGGGAATGGTAGGCAGCGGCCCTATAGAAAGGTTTATCACTTTCCTCCGCACCAGAACTCCGCTTAAAAAGATGTCGGAATCCCCGGCCTTGCAGAGGGTAAACCTGTATTCGCCCTTTGCCATAGCGGTAGGCAGGTTTATGTGGCTGCGCATACCGCTGACACTGCTCATGGGAGCCAAACGCAAAACCAAGGTACTCATGCTGGGAGTGCTGATATCCGGCCTTTTTTATGATGCCCTTTACGTTATCTTCGGGGCAGTAGTGGGCAAGGTATTCACCTTAAACCCAGTTCAGATGGTAATCATCTTCACCGGAGGGCTGACACTTCTGTATATAGGCACATTTGCCGTTCAGCAGGTTATAAGCCGTCTTAAAAATAAACCCCCAAACACCGGCCGGGGAGTTTAAACCGAAAAATCTTCCCGGCGCAACTGGTAGCGGGCATGGCGTATAGCCCTTACTAGTAACAGCAAACTTAATGCGGCCACCGCCAGCAGCACTACCGCCGCCCAGACACCGGGCAGATTCAGCCCGCTGGCTATATCCCAGACAATATGCAGTGCCACAGCCAGCATAAAAGCCACTATAACTGCCAGATTAAGCGGCCCTCTGCCATATTCGGCGCGCTGTCTCCACAGCACAGCACAGACTATACCCGTCCAGGCGGCATGCCCGGCAGGTGAAAACAAACCCCGGAAAAGAAGCACCTGCTCCAAGATATTTATATCCCCCTGGCTCTGGATAAGGCTGACCACCCCATAACCCATCGTTTCCAAAGCGGCAAAGCCCATTCCGGCTGCCACTCCGAATAAAACCCCGTTAGCCTCAGCCCGGAAACCTCCGCCCCAGAAAAGCAGCATCGGGAATATCAGTTTGGCAGCTTCTTCAATAACTCCCACCACAAACAACCCTGACAGGTTCAGGTTGGAGACAGTAGCATATTCCAGCAAACCTGCCATAATCAGCCCGATTATCCCGCCCACAAAGAAACTGGCCAGCACCCAGCGGATATTTTTGTTCGCCAGAGGCAAACGCTCATAGATAAAGACGACAAAGGTTACCGGCATGATAAAGGCACCCAGCACTACCAGTAGCGGCAAAAAGTTAGCCCCGCCGGTCAGCTTGATAAGCTGGTCGGCAACTAAAAACAGCCCCAGCCCGCCTACCAGTACCCAGGTCCAGCGGTAAGCTATCAGATAGGTTTTAATTTTCTTCAGGTAGTTCATATCTGTTAGTATAAGCCTAACACCGGAAAGCCGCCCCTTCAATCACCCATATGGTTAAAACATAAATATTCATTAAATCTTTTAAATATCCAAACTAAAAAGCCTATAATTCTTCGCCTCTAAAGATATAACGAACAGACAGGCCAGAAGATGGCAAAAGTATCTTAAATACTGCTGTAATACCCCCGAAGTTACCGTACAGCCAGTATCTCTGATACTAAGGAAGAATTAAGCGCTTTGATAAATTAAACAGATTGCTTATGCCAGCCGGTAAAGAGGTCTCAAGTGACTATAAAAAATAATAGCAGGCGGAATGTTCGGCTATTTCAAGATATAGCGGGGATTAAGGGCTTACCGCCGCAAGCGGCAAGGCCAAAATATTTGAATATTTAAGCCAATACAGCTAAACAAGCCCGAACTTGACAGCCGCAATACCCGCCAGAGTCCGGTTGGAAACGTTTAGTTTGTTTAGAATACTTTTAACATATTTCTTGATGGTGATTTCAGCATAATCCATATTAACGCTGATTTCCTTGTTGGTATAACCGCGCGCCACCATAATAAGTATCTCCAGTTCACGCGGGGAAAGCACGTCCTGAGGTACGATACTGACTGCTGAAGACGAGTGTTCACTGCTTAAATTCTGTCTTTCAGCCCGTATATTTAAAGCTTTGACCATTTTTTTAGAGGCATTTTCAAGTAATTTTTCCTGCCAGACACTGCCGCCGCAGGCTACAACCCTGATAGTGTTGGAAAGAAGCTCAGGCGAAGAGTTTTTAGTCAAAAAACCATTTATACTGTTAGCCAAAGCCTCGGCTGTATATTGTTCAGCCTCGTACTCGGTAAGAAATATAACCCTGGCCGGAGGATATACGGCCTTCAGCTGGCGGCTCAGCTCACATCCGCACATACCGGATATGGTAACATCCATTACAATAACCTGGGGTTTTAGTTCCTGCACCAGCTTGATAGCATCCGAGGCATTATCCGCCTCGCCCACTATCTCAATATCTGCTTCGCATCGCAGCATTTTACGCAGGCCTTCTCTGGCAACTTCGTGGTCATCCGCCAACAGGATTTTGACAGGTGAAGGACAGTGCCCTGCCCTGGCAGAGGGTTTGCCGGGTTTCAAGGTTATCTTATTCACAGCCTTTATTACCTCTTTAGATGTATGCAAAGACATGAATATGCCTTGTGTCAATGCAGCCGCAGCATTCCTCATAATACTACGTACAACTACGGAATAAAAGACCTGATTTTCATTTTCAGCCCGGAATTGCCCGTCAGCGGCTGAATTTATCCAATAATACTTATTAAAAAAGGAGGCTACGGGTACCCGTAGCCTCCTTAACCATTACTCCTAAACGCTTTGGCTGTATTTTTAGAGTTCCATATTAACTTTGTATTCGGTGGACTTGTCTTTCTTGATATTAAAACCGAAATCTTTACACAGATTCAGCATAACCACATTTTCGGCCAGTACCACACCATACAAATTCCTAAGGCCCTTTTCGCGGCCAATGCCAATCAGCATATCCAGCAGTTTAGCCCCCAGCTCATGGTGCTGGAAGTCATCTGCCACCAGTACTGAGAACTCACCGCTCTGGCCGCTGTGGTCAATTATCAGCCGGCCTACGCCCACGTTGCGTTTCTTACCCTTGTCATTATATTCGGCAATAATGGCCATTTCACGGTCATAATCAATATTGCAGAAACGCACCAGCAGGGAATGGTTAATGTCCTTGAGTATGTGGAAGAAGCGCATACGCGAAGATTCTTCGGACAAGCCTTCCAGCAGGGCTTTTTCCATAGGCTCGTCTTCAGGGCGGATAGGCCTGAGGATAACATCACGCCCGTCCTTGGTATGCCACGGCTTGATATACTTGGCCGGATACGGGGTAATAATAAGGTGGTTATGGTCACCCGCCGGGTTTTTAATGTATTCTTCGTCTATTATTATCCGGGCATCCAGGGCAATGGCCTCTGAACCCAGCAGTGCCAGCGGATTAATATCAATCTCCATAATCTCAGGGAAATCCACCAGCAAGTTGGAGAACTTAACCAGAGTTTCCTCAAGCAAACGCAGATTCGCCGGAGGTTTGGTGCGGAAGCCCTTGTAGAGCATTTCGTAGATTTTAGTGCCTTCCATGACCCGTCTGGCAAGCACCTGATTAAGAGGCGGCAGACCCACAGCCACATCTTTCTGGAATTCGGCTTCAATACCGCCGGAGCCGAACAGAATAACCGGCCCGAAGACCGGGTCTTTCTTTGAGCCGATAATCAGCTCGTAGTCGTATTTGTCTACCATGCGCTGCAGGGTCACGCCCTCAATACTAGCCTCAGGACAGGCCGCCTTTACGTTTTCCATCATGGTGGCAAAGGCTTTTTCAACCTCGGCCTCGGTTTTAAGCCCCAGGATAACCCCGCCCACGTCTGATTTATGGGAAATATCCGGCGAAGCAATCTTCATCACCACCGGGAAACGCAGGGCAGAGGCAATCTGGGCGGCATCTTTGCCATCCCGTGCCAAAAACGGTACGGTAGCATCAATGCCGTAGGCCTGAAGGAACTTTTTGGATTCAGTTTCGGAAAGAAGAGTGCGCCCTTCGCTGGCCACCTTCTTAAGAATAGTCCGTATATACTCTTTGGAAGGGTCTACGTCTACTGCCAGCTCTTCGGGGGTTTCATACAGGTTTTCAAGGCCGCGGGCATAGCGGTACATGAAAATATAGCCCTTAACCGCCTCTTCGGGGAACTCAAAACTGGGTATATTGTTCTGATAGAAGAGCTTACGGGCCTCGGCCACGTTGGCATCACCCATCCACGAGGTAAGCACCGGTTTCTTGCTCTTCTTAGCAATTTTGACAATAGTTTTGGCGATATCCAGAGGATTAGCCGCACCCTGAGGGGTATAAATAACCACTACACCGTCCACCCCGGGGTCTTTAATGGCGGCTTCAAGGGTGACTGCATACCTTTCGGGGTCGGCATCCCCCAGAATATCCATGGGGTTGCCTTTACTCCATGAGGGAGGCAGAACCGGATTCAGGGCGGTAACTGTTTCGTCAGTTATATGGGCCAGTTTGCCCTTCTGTTCCATAAGGGAGTCGGTAGCCAGTACGGCGGGACCGCCGGCATTGGTCACAATGGCCAGGTTCGGCCCTTTAGGCAGATTTGAGGTATTTAAAATAGCGGCACAGCTGAACAGGTCACCGATATTGTCCACCCGGACCACGCCTGCCCGCTGGAAAATAGCGTCCACAAACATGGCATTACCCACCATTGAGCCGGTGTGGGATTTGGCGGCCTGAGCGCTCTCTTCAAAGCGGCCGGGTTTGATAACGATAATGGGCTTGGTGCGGGCAAAACCGCGGGCGGCACTCATGAATTTCTTGGCTTCGCCCATGGTCTCCAGATATACAATAATACTCTTGGTATTTTCGTCAGTACCAAAGTAATCAATCAAATCACCGAAATTCACATCCATCATAGAGCCGATGGAAGCAAACCCTGAAAAGCCCACATTCCGGGCAATAGCCCAGTCAAGTACAGCCGAACCCAAAGCGCCGCTCTGTGACAGGAAAGCCACATTGCCGGGCTTAGGCATTTCCATACGGGCAAAGGTAGCGTTGAAACCGCTTGCGGGGCTCATGGTACCCATACAGTTAGGGCCGATAATACGGATACCGTACTGCTTGGCAATTTCGGCAATTTTTTCTTCAAGGGCTTTGCCCTCAGGGCCAACCTCTTTGAAACCAGCCGAAATGATAATAACAGACTTGGTGCCTACTTTGCCGGCATCTTCTATAACCTGGGGTACAAACTTGGCGGGGACTACCACCAGTACCAGTTCAGGCACTTCGGGCAAATCTTTGAGGGCCGGATAACATTTCTGTTCCAGTACAGATTCCCGGTTCGGGTTAACAGGATAAACAGCCCTTCGGTCTTTACCTTTAATAAGATTCTGAAGAATAATTTTGCCGGTAGAACCTTCTTTGTCAGTTGCGCCTACCAGAGCTACGCTCTTAGGGTTGAAAAATAGCTTGATCTTGTCCACGTTTCTCCTTTAGTAAATTACTTGTGGGCAAACAGGCTGATAGAGCCGAGGCAAAAGGCCGTTACGGGTAAAAAATAAAAAAACTTCCCCCTCGGTATTTTTCTGCCCAGTGACGATGTGCCATAGAATACCATGTCCCATACTATTTTTTCAAAGTTTTAGCCAAGTTATTTAAGCGCTTAAGGCAGTCTTCCTAAAATCACGGGAAAATAAATTAGCCGCCGGGCTTAAGGGCAGGATTAGGCTCATTATCAGCAAACCGGCATTAACCCAAAAAATGCAGACAGCAAAAACCAGGCTGTAAAAGCGGAGAGTTGTTACTTGCGGCAGTCAGCACACAGGCCGTTTATGACCATGTGGCTCAGGTTGGGATTAAACCCGTACTTAGACTGAATATCTTCACGCAGGGAGCTAAGCATATCATCACTGCATTCTATCCGCCGTCCGCAGCGGCTGCAAACCAGATGATGGTGATGCCCTTCGTCCGCATGGTGGTAAATAGTCCGGTCATCCATCTTGCTTTTTACCACACAACCGGTGTTTTCCAAAAGCTCCAGAGTGCGGTAAACGGTGGAACGGTTGATATCCGGAAATTTTTCCTGAACCTTGCTTATTATTTCCTCGGCGGTCAGGTGGGAAGGGTACGAATGAATAACATCCACCACCAACTTACGCTGGAGAGTGAGCTTGTAACCGGCGTTTTTCAGAATATTTATGCAACTCATAGCTGAATTATCCTGTTGCATTATAACAAGCATATATCAGATGTCAAGCAAATGCCGCCGGACAGAATAACCCGGCCGGAAATTAACAGGCAAACAGCGTCTCTTTATTTCCCAGCAGTCCCACCGCATCAGCCCGGCACTGCTGGCAATGATGTATCTGCCGGATATATTCAGCACACTCAGTGCGGATTTTGTGGTGGAGCACCATAGAAACCGGGGTTAAGTCAGCAAACTTAGCCTGGGGAATAAGGGGCATAATATTCATAACCGAAACCCCCATATCCCCCAGCAGACGGGCTAAAAAGGGCATTTCGTGTTCGTTTATACCGGGCAGCAAGACCGAATTGACCTTAACCCTTATACCCCGCTCCACCGCCTGCCGGATACCGGCCAACTGCTTATCCCGGAGAAGCGCAGCCGCCTCTATACCTCTTAACACCTCTCCCCCATAGGATACATAATCGTAAATACGGGCGCCGCTGGATTCATTAAGAGTATTAACCGTAACTGTCAGCGAATCCAGCCCGGCCTCTGTCAGAAGGTCTATTTTATCTGAAAGAAGCAGGCCGTTGGTGCTTAAGCAGAGTGATAAATCCGGAAAATTCTGCCTGACCATCTGCAAGGTTTCAAAAGTGGCCTGGTTGGACAGGGGGTCACCCGGTCCGGCAATACCCACTACCTGAATACGCGGCTCGGCCGCCACTGCCTCCCTAACCAGCCGCAGGGCTTCAATAGGGGTAATCACCCGTGAGGCAACCCCGGGGCGGCTTTCATTGGCACAGTCATATTTGCGGGTGCAGTAGTTGCACTTTATATTACAGCGGGGCGCAACCGCCAGATGAATACGCCCAACCGAAGACCTGCTTGCCATATCAAAGCAGGGATGTCCCATACTTTTGTTACATTCACCCATGCTGCCTTTACCCCTACTTTCTGTTTAAATCTGAGCCTATATAATAACTATAGAACTTCAAGGTTTCGGCCAAATTTACAAAGTGTTAAATCCTTGTTAACTAAGGTTCTTGGGGCTGCCCGCCAAACCGGCCGAACCCAGATTTCTCCGCAAACAGACCATATTTGTTCTTTGCCAATCACAGGCCCGGTAGAAACCCTGGGCCGGTAAATTCCGCGAATCAGCCAGAAGCTGGAGGCGGGAAAACCCTTTAGAAAGTGCCCAGTCTTCAGCGGCTTCAAGCAAAATCCTGCCCACTCCCCGGCCGCGGAAGGCTTCGCTTACCACCATATCCTCCAGCAGACCGGAGGGACAACCTTCGGCTGTGGAAATGATGGTCTGAACAGTGCACATTCCCGCTACCCGGCCGCCTATCTCAGCCACCAGAACAATAGCCGAAGGCTGTTCCAGCAGTTTAAGCAGCCCGGCCTGCTGTTTGGACTGATTAAAAGTAAAATCAGTCTCTATCAGGAAAAGGTCCTGAAGCAGGGCTACCATCTGGCTGACGTCAGATGGAATTGCCGGGCGGATAATGCAGTCTTGGCGGGACATAATAGCCTTGAGCCTCAGCTAAGACACAACTCGGAGGCAGCCTGGCCATCCTCCAGCGCATCCAGAATGATATCCAGCTTGGCAGTATCTACTTCGCCATACCACCAGCCGGGCGGGTAAATAACCATAGCCGGCCCGTGTTCACAGGATTTGAGACAGCCGGTGCTGGAAACAAGCACATTCAGACCCCGGTCAATTATTTCGTTTTCCAGATAACCCAGCAGGTCTGCCGCCCCTTTACGGTTACAGATACCCTGAGGGTCACCGTTTACACGGAAACTGTTGCAAACAAGTATGTGATAATCAGGGGTTTTCATAAGAGCCAAACTCCTTTAAGTCAGATATTTTTATTAAATTCAGCCGCAGCCCATACCGCCTTCACCGCTCATAGCCCGGCGGCATCCCCGGGCAACCCGGCGCGGCATCCGGAGGGCCTTGCCCTGCCAGATAGCTTCCAGAGCATATTCCACCAGACCTTCTACTTCGTATATAGCCAGGCCGGAATCACTCAAAATCCCGTTCGGGGTTTCACCTATTCCGTTTACCAGCAAGGCCTGACAGTCCCCGATAATCTCTGCCAGCTTTTTCCAGCGCTCTTCACCCCCGCCCTTTTCCGGAGTGGGGCGGGTTTCGGCAAATACATAACCGGAGTCTGTCCGCTGGTATATAAACAGCTGCTCAGCCATACCCAGATGCTGGTTAACCAGCACCCCTTCGTAACTGGCCACTGCCACTTTATCCCGAACCGCTGCCTCAGACATTTTGCTTTCCCTCCTGCTTACATATAGCTGTAGCCAATGTCCGACTCATCCTGGCGGTGTTCCAGCAGGGCATTGACAATACGGTCAAACAGCTCCTGAGTGCCGGCATAACCGACACACCTCAGGCGCGCTCCCCCCAGCCGGTCATGCACCGGAAAACCCAGCCTCACCAAGGGAACACCCAGTGAGCGGGCCAGCTTATAGCCCTTGCTGCTGCCGATAAAGATATCCGGCTTAAGTTCAGCTGCCAGGGTTTCAATATCCGCAAAATCTGCCCCTTCCAGCACCACCGCCTTTTCAACCCCGGCCAGCAAATCCCCCGCTTGCCCGGCCAGATTGCCCCCTTTGTCAGCAGTACACAGCGCCGGCACCATGCCTATTTCAGCCAGAAAACGTCCGATACCCATAACAAAGTCGGCATCCCCGTAGACCAGGGCTTTACGGCCAAACACATATTTATGGGCATCTACATAAGCATCCAGCAGCCGACCCCGTTCACGGGTATAGCCGTCCGGCAGCGGCCGCCCGGCATAGCCGGAAAGCAAATCCATAAATTCATCTGCCGCCTGCACCCCCACCGGCAACCCGATACGGTAAGCCGGAAGGCCGTGGCATTTTTCCAGAAAAGAGGCGGCTGACAGCTGCGGGTCTGAAAAACGGCAGATCTCTATACTGGCCTTTGCCCCGCCCATACCTTTCAGCACAGAGACCGGGGTACCGCCCTCAGGGAAGCAGTGGTATTCAGGCCAGCTTACCCCGTCAAGCGTATCCGAATAGTCAGGCAAAAGAGCGGCAGATATACCCAAATCCTGACAGATGCGCTTTATATAGCGGATATCTGCCGGAGATATCATTCCGGGCATTATGTTTATGCCGCCATGTTCTTCTTTTTTAACAGCCAGAGCCTTAGCGGTTGCCAGAACAGCCTTGTGAAAACCGGTCAGGTGTGAACCGGCATAACTGGGGGTAGAAGCGAAAACCAGCTGGGTCTCACCCAAATCAACGCTTTGGCGGAATTCTTCTATTAAGGCCGGCACATTTTCACCAATGGTTTCTGAAAGGCAGGTGCTGGCAATACCTATAAGGTCAGGCTGATATTGAGAAATAACATTTTTCAAGCCGCAAAAAAGGTTATCCTTGCCCCCGAAGACAGTGGCCTCTTCTCCAAAGGATGAGGAAGCAATATCCATAGGCTCGCGGAAATGGCTGATAGTATAACGGCGGATATAGGTTGCACAGCCCTGCCCGCCGTGAAGATAAGGCAAACAGCGGGCTATCCCCGAAAAGGCAATGCTTGCCCCAAGAGGTGCGCATAAATAACAGGCGTTACGGGTAGCCTCGTGAGGGGCAGTTTGATAATCAGAAACAGTCATGTCTGTTCACCCCCGGTATGCAGGCGACGTCTGGGCATTAGAGACCAGACCGGGCTGCATACTGAGGTATACACTTCGCGCGCAAAATTAAGCATGCCGCTGTATCCGGCCAGACAAATCTTGCGTTCATGGTTATGGTCACAAAAGCCCACCCCCAGCTTATAGGCAATGGGTCTTTCCTTGACCCCGCCGATAATCAAATCAACCCCTTTTTCCTGCACATATTTAGCCAGCTCCAGCGGGTTGGTATCGTCCAGCAGCACGGTATCTTCGTCACACAAATCCGCCAGCTGGCGATAGTCATCTTTATCTCCTGTTTGGGAACCGGCTACCACTGTCTTAATGCCCAGCGTCCGCAGGGAGCGTACCATGGAAAACACCTTGAAAGCCCCTCCGGTATAGACCAGCGCTCTGGCCCCCTCCAGCTTCCGCCGGTATTCCCGCAGTTCGGGCATTATAGAGGCTACTTCCTGCGAAACCAGCTCCCGGGTACGGCTAAGCATGGCCTCATCTCCCAGCTTTTCCGCCACCTCGTACAGGGCTTTAGACATGTCTTCAATACCGAAATAGGAAACCCTGAGGTAAGGAATACCATACTTTTCCTGCATCATTCTGGCTAATGCCATCATAGAGCCGGAACACTGGACTACGTTCAGACTAGCCCCGTGGGCACGGCGGATTTCATCTACCCGGCCATCTCCGGTTATAGTTGAAACTACCTGTATACCCATCCGCCGGTAGTATTCCTTTATCTGCCAGATTTCACCGGCTATATTAAAGTCTCCCAGAATATTCAGACTCAGCTTGCTGATTCCGGCGGTATCAGCCGTACCTACCAGACGGCTCAGGGCCTGGCAGGCAGCCTGATAGCCGTTTTTCTTGGTACCCCTGAAACCTTCGGAATGAACCGGGATAACATCAATCCCTTTTTCCCGGCTAACAGTCCGGCAAACCGCCTCCACATCATCCCCGATAACCCCCACAATACAGGTGCTGTATACAAAGGCGGCTTTGGGATGATAAGTATCAATAAGCGCTGTCAGAACCCGGTAGAGTTTCTTTTCCCCGCCGAATATAACATCCTTTTCCCTAAGGTCAGTTGAAAAACTCATCCGGTGCAGCTGCGGCCCGGAGGAAAGCGCCCCCCGTATATCCCAGGTATAGGCGGCACAACCTACCGGCCCGTGCACCAGATGCAGTGCGTCAGCAATGGGGTAAAGAACCACCCGTGAACCGCAAAACACACAGGCGCGCTGGCTTACCGAACCGGCCAGACTGGCCGTATCACAGACCATATCAAAGCCGGCGGCCTTGCCGCCTTCTCGTACCTGTTGTTTACGGTCTTTCAGAATTTCAATCACTTTTGTTTACCTACATGACCAGCTCAAAAGATTCTTCTTTGCATTCGCGGTCTTTCTTATCCAAAAAGGCATTCAAAATCATTTCCAGCAAACGCATTGCCCCCCGATAGCCCACAACCGGGAAATACTGGTGGCCAACCCGGTCAAGAATGGGGAAGCCCAGCCGTACCAGCGGGGTATTTTCATCCCGGGCAATGTACTTGCCGTAGGTGTTGCCTATCAGCAGGTCTACCCCCTCCTGCTTTATCCACTGATGCAGGCGGTACATATCCGCTCCCGGCCCCTGGGCTATTTTAGCTTCGGGGACTGAATCCCCCAGCACTGCGGCCATTCTTTCTTCAAACCTTTTACCCGGCGTACCTGTCAGAACATATACCGGCTTCATATTAAGCAGCACCAGAAACTCGCTTAGGGCTACCAACTGGTCAGGGTCTCCCCACAAAGCCACCCGCTTGCCGTAAGTGTACTGATGCAGATTGGATATCAGATTGAGCAGGCGGCCGCGTTCTTCGGTAATACTCTCAGGCACGTCAACATGAAAGCGCTTGCAAAGGGCATTTATAAAGCGGTCAGTTGCCTGCAGGCCGACGGGCAAATCCAGCAGGTCATACGGCACTTTGCATTTTGAATCCAGCTGGAGTGCTGCCGGTCCGGAGGCCGCTTCACCCAAAGCAAAGGTGATTTTGCTGCGGCCGGTATCACGGAGCTGCTTAATAGTCGTTCCCCCGGCCGGGAAAAGCTCGGAATGACCGGTAAGGGGAGTATCCAGCACCCCGGAGGTATCCGGGAACATAATGTAGTTTATACCCATTGCCTCTACCAGGCGTTTAACTTCCCGCATATCCGCCGGTTCTACCCAACCCGGGATAATATTGGCGCGCCGCTCCGGCATGCCTTCAGCCGGTTCAGACAAATACTGCACCATGGATTTCACCATGTTGGCGAAACCGGTCACATGTGAGCCGGCATAGCTGGGGGTATTGGTATGGATAACCAGCTTTCCCTGCGGGATATGATTTTCTATTTTGGCCTTGCTGATAATCTGGGTAATATCATCACCGATAGTTTCAGACAAACAGGTAGTATGAACGGCAATAATATCCGGATTATAAACGCTGAATATATTGTCAATAGCCTGGAGCAGATTGGCCTGCCCGCCGAAGACGCTTGCCCCTTCGGTAAAGGAGCTGGTGCCGCTAAGCACCTGCTCTTTGTAGTGGCGGGTCAGGGTACTGCGGTGATACGCACAGCACCCCTGTGAGCCGTGGCTGTGCGGCAGGCAGTTATGAATACCCAGCGCGGCATACATAGCCCCTATGGGCTGGCATGTTTTAGCCGGGTTAATTGTCAGTGCTTCACGGGGCGAATCCCCGGGTGCGGTATGTCTGAGTAACATAGACTAGTTTATCCCTCCGTTCCCCCAATCAGATTCCATAGGTAGCTTTAACCTGAGTCTGGCGCTGCCAGGGTGCTTCAAGGTAAGACCAGATACGGCTGCTTACCAGCCGGTCAACATCTTTGTAAAAGTTAATTGCCCCTTCAAACCCGGCAAACGGGCCGCCGTAATCGTAGCTATGAAGCTGCAGGCAGGGTATACCGGTTTTCTGAACTGCGTATTTTTCCTTAACACCGGCACAATATAAATCCGGCTTATAAAGTTCCAGCAGGCGGAATGTTTCGTGGTGGCTGGGCTCATCTATGGTAAGTGACCCGGCTTCCATCTCCGGCATCATACCGGCGTAGTCCTTAAATTCCACCCCATTTGCAGCCAGCTCAGCACATTTCTCAGGGCTTACTCTTTCCTTATACCTTTCGGGGTCTTTTTCTACGGTCAGCTCCTCAATATTGCGTGAATCAGCATCCACCGTAATGCTGGGCAGCACCCTGCGTCCTTCATAATCATCCCGGTGGGCAAATTCATAACCGGCCGCCACCACTTCCATACCCAGCTCTTTAAACAGCTCCTGATAGTGGTGGGCGCGCGAACCGCCTACAAAAAGCATCACCTTCTTGCCGCGGCAGCGTTCCTGGTACAGCTGGCGGGCTTCCGAAACCGCCGGCATTTCTTCTTCAATAACCCGTTCGGTCTGTTCAATCAGCTTTTCATCCCCGAAATAACGGGCAATCTTGCGCAGGGACTTGGCAGTTGCTTCCGCCCCGATAAAATTAACCTTAATCCAGGGAATGCCGTATTTGGTTTCCATCATATCAGCCATATAGTTGATAGAACGGTGGCACATGACCAGATTAAGTTCGGCAGTATGGGAACGGCACATGCTGTCATGGTCTGAGTTGCCGCAGAAGGTTGAAACCAGCTCAAACCCGCAGCGGGCAAACAGGTCTTCAATTACAAAAGCGTCCCCGCCGATGTTATATTCACCCAGCAGATTTACCCGGTAGGGTGAGGGCGAAGCGGTGTTATCCGTACCCACCATATGCTTGAATATCTGGTTGTTGGCTATATGGTGTCCGGCAGACTGTGAGACCCCCTTGTAGCCTTCACAGCTGAAACCAAAAACCTTTATGCCCAGTTTTTCCTGCGCCGCCCGGGTAACCTGATGGATATCGTCTCCAATCAGACCCACCGGACAGGTAGCATGAACAACTATGGTCTTGGGCTTGAAAAGCTGGTATGCCTCTTCTATAGCCTGGGCCAGTTTTTTCTCACCCCCGAAGACTATTTCTGACTCTTGCATATCAGTAGATAAACAGTAAGTCATAAAATTTTCATCTTCCGGCTTGGGCGGGCGGGTCTGGTTACGCCGGGTCAGCCATGAATAAAAACCGCACCCGATAGGGCCGTGAGTAATGCTTAAAACATCTCTGGTAGGCCCCAAAATAACGCCTTTGCACCCTGCATAAGCACAGCCCCGCATGGTAATCAGGCCGGGAACAGTCCGGGCGTTGGCTGCAATTTGGGGCGTTTCGTCTGTGCCGGTATTAACTACAATAGCCTTAGCCCTTTTGCGGGCAATTTTTGAAGGAAAATCAGCAACCAGCTTATCCTTGATTTCCTCCGGGTTATATATTGATTCCTTTACCACGGTTTTGCTCCTTACAAGACATTGACCACAGAGTCTATGGCGTCCTCACCCCGTTCACCTGTACGTAACCGTACCGCTTCCAGTACCGGCATGACAAAGATTTTGCCGTCACCGTGATTTTCTGTCCGGTTTACTTCTATAACTGTATTAACCACTGTTTTCACCTGATCATCCGGCACCACCAGGGTAATCAGCCGCTTGGGTACCAGCTTGAGAGACGGCCCAAGCTGGGAAATGGCTTCTTCATGGCCGCCTTCGGCTCCCGCCAGCAGCAGATAATCCACATTACCTTTACCCCGCCCCATAGTCTTAAGCATCGTAATGGAAGCAAAACCTGCATCCACCAGGGCGCGCTTGGTAATATTTATCTTGTTAAACCTGATAATAGCCATAACCTCTTTCATATGTACCCCCTACAAAACAGCGCTGCCGGTGCTGATGGTATAGGCTTCTTCCACCGGTGAGATAAAAATCTTACCGTCACCGAAGTTGCCTTTTTCACCAGTCCGGGCAGTTTTCATAATGGTATCAATAACAAATTCCTTGTCCTTGTCATCTATAACTGTCAAAAGCAGCACTTTGGGCAATTCGTCATAGGAAACACTGCCAGCCCGGATACCCCGCTGTTTGCCGCGCCCGAAAACGTCTATCTTGGTAACAGCCGGAAAGCCGGCATACATAAGCTCTGCCATAACATCGTCCACTTTTTCAGGGCGCACAATGGCCCGCACCATAATCATCATTGTCGTCTCCTCTTTTGAAATTTATTAGGAAATAACCCCGAATTCCACCAGCAGGGATTCCAGTTCATCTACGCTGATAGGTTTAGGCACTACAAACATTTGGTTGTTATCTATAGCCTTAGCCAAAGCCCGGTATTCGTCAGCCTGCTTGGCCTGCGGATTCCATTCGATAACTGTCTTCTTGTTGATTTCAGCCCGCTGGACATCATTGTCCCGGGGGACGAAATGAATCATCTGGGTGCCAAGGCGTTTGGCAAATTCGGCAATCATTTCCTTTTCATTGTCCACCATGCGGCTGTTGCAGATAAGCCCGCCCAGTTTAACCGAACCGGCATCGGCAAATTTGCGGATACCCTTGCAGATATTGTTGGCCGCATACATGGCCATCATCTCGCCTGAGCAGACTATATAAACTTCTTCCGCCTTGCCTTCGCGTATAGGCATGGCAAAGCCGCCGCAGACCACGTCTCCCAGAACATCATAGAAAACATAGTCCAGGGGAGAGTCTGATTCGTACCCGCCCAGCTGTTCCATCAGATTAACCGCCGTGATAATACCCCGGCCGGCACAGCCTACGCCCGGCTCCGGGCCGCCGGATTCCACGCACAGGGTATTGCCGAAACCGGTCTTGCGGACAAGGTCCAGCTCTACGTCTTCACCCTCCTCACGCAGAGTATCCAGCACCGTTTTCTGGGCCAGTCCTCCCAAAAGCAGCCGGGTAGAATCAGCCTTAGGGTCACAGCCCACCACCAGTACCTTGCGTCCCATTTCGGCCAGAGCCGCCACCGTATTCTGGGTGGTCGTTGACTTGCCGATACCTCCCTTGCCGTAGATAGCCACCTTCCTCATTTCAAACCTCCTTGAGATTGTAAGCACTATTTGCCTGAATTTTTTAAGACATTCTCACTTTACCAATTCTGTATTGCCGTACGGTTTCTGTCAGGTAAAATATTTGTTTCCCGCAGATTTCCAAAAGGTAAACTGGCCGCAAGCAGAAAAAGACCAGAGAGAAAAACCAGATTCTAATCAACCAGCCAGGCTGCCGGTTTGGGCTGTTTCCCCTGCCTGCCCGACTACTACCAGATGCTCCGGGGGGAAACAGAAATTGAGGCGGCTGCCCACTTTAAGGGAAGAATCCGCCGGAGGGGGGAGAAAGGCTTCAAAGGTATACTGCAAATTTGCACCGGCGGAAAAGAAACAGCGGGTTGAAGCGACTTCATTTATCACTCCGCTGACCACCCCCGGCAGGCTGTTTTCTTCGGTGGCCGCAGACACCCGGACAAATTCAGAGCGGATACCCAAAGTAAGACGCATACCTACCGCCAGTTGCATCTGTTCGGGCAGACGTATCTTGAACAGGCTAAGGCCGGGTACTTCCAGATATAAATCCTGTCCGATTATCTGACTGACTGTCCCTACCAGCAGGTTTTTAAAGCCCATCAAGCCGGCTACCGTCAGATTAGCCGGAGAACCGACTATCTTGCCTTTGTCCCCGCACTGGGCTATCCGCCCGGATTCATATATAGCCATTTTGGATGACATCCGGTAGCCTTCGGCAAAATTATGGGTAACCAGAATAATAATGCCCTTGTAAAACTGCTGAAGGCTAAGCAGCTCTATTTCCAGACTCTCCTTAACCACCGCATCCAAAGCCGAAAAAGGCTCATCCAGCAGGAGTACCCTGGGTTCGGGGGCAATGGCTCTGGCCAAAGCTACCCGCTGCTGCTGCCCGGCAGACAGCTGGCTGGGAAAGCGATGCCCCAGAGAGGCTATATGCATATTTTCCATCAGGCGGGTGATAATGCCGTCACTTTCGGCCTTTTCCAGATGCCGTATACCATAAGCAATGTTATCCCTGACGGTAAGGTGAGGGAAAAGGGCATAGTTTTGAAAAACAAATCCCACCCGGCGTACCTGAGGGCGGATATCAATCTTGCGGGAGGTATCCAGCAGGACTTCCCCGTTCAGATTTATATACCCTTCGTCAACCTGAGTAAGCCCGGCAACACACTGCAGGGTCATGGTTTTGCCGGAACCGGAAGGCCCCAGCATAGCCATTATCCCGCTGTCAGCCGAAAAAGCCACCTCCAAATCAAAACCGGGCAGTTTCTTTTTTATGTTAACTTCAAGCATTTACCCCCTCCTCAAAGCCATTTCAGCCGCCTTACCGCCGTTTTAGGGCTTGGCCGGTATTTTCAGCTTCCAGTAAGTCAAAGCCGCCAGTGATACGAAAGAAATGGCCAGTACAATAAAGACCAGCACCATAGCTTTATCCGTATGTCCGGCCTGAATATTGAAATAAATAGCCACCGGAATAGTAGTGGTCTTGCCGGGTATATTTCCGGCCAGCATCAGGGTAGCCCCGAATTCACCCAGTGCCCGGGCAAACGCCAGCACAGTAGCCGCCATAATAGCCGGGCGGGCAGCCGGCATGGTAATAGTCCAGAAAACCCGCCACTCGCTAGCACCCAGTGTCCGGGCGGCATTTTCAATATTTACGTCCACCTGCTCAAAACCCGCTCTGGCGGACATATACATCAGGGGAAAGGTCATGATAACGGCGGCGATTACGGTGGCCGGCCAGGAGAATACTACCGTCATGTCAAACAGCGATAGAAATTCTCCCAGCGGCCCGTTTTTGCCGAACAGCATCAGCAGGCCGAAACCGACCACCGTAGGCGGAAGCACCAGCGGCAGGATAAAAATCCCGTCTATCATGCCCTTGTATTTGCCTGAGTATCTGGCCATCCAGCGGGCTACCGCAATACCCAGAACAAAGGTTATAGCGGTAGTAACCAGAACCGTTTTGCATGATATCCACAGTGGTAAAAGATATGAATCCACATCCGCTTCCAATAAGTTAATTTAAGAGCTTAGCCCTCAGCTAAACTAAAGCCGTATTCGGCAAAGATAGCAGCCGCTTCCTGCCCGAAAAGAAAATCTATATATGCCTGGGCAGCTTCAATATCCTGGCAGCCCTTTATAATGGCGGCAGGGTATACAATCAGGGTATTCACCTCAGCCGGGGCTTCGGCTACTATCACTACACCATCTGTAATGGCAGCATCAGTGGAATAAACAATACCGGCTTCCACATTAGCGCCTTCCACATAGCCCAGAACCTGACGGACATCACTGCCTAAAATCAGCTTGGGCAGCAGCTGGTCATAAATACCCAGTATCTCCAAAGCTTTTTTACCGTAAGTTCCCGCCGGTACAAATTCCGGGTCGCCCAGGGCAATGCGCACCACGCCTGAATCCAGCAGGTCCATAAAACTGTCCAACCCCAGGGTGCTATCAGCCGGGACAATCAGAACAATCTTATTATTCAAGAGATTGCGGCGGCTGGAATCTACCAGAAAACCGCCTTCTTCCAGGGCATTCATCTGGGCGGGTGCCGCCGAGATGAACACATCTACCGGAGCCCCGTTTTCAATCTGCTTCTGCAAAGTACCGGAAGAAGCAAAGTTGGCACTCAAAGTAACCCAGCTGTTTTCCTGCATGTACAGGGCATTAATCTCCTGGAGGGCATCAGTCATGCTGGCGGCGGCGGCAATACTGATTTCAACAGCTACATGGTCTTCCTCAGCCGGGGAACAGCCGGAAAAAACCAACACCCCCATTACCGCAAAAACAGCCACAAACCGGGGTAAAATACGGTTAACCATTCTCTTCATAAAATTTGTCTCCTCTTCAGGGCCAAGGAATGTGAAATAGCTTTCCTCAGAAAACTAACCGGCCGGGATTTAGATATCCTGAGAGTTAGTGGCTTCCAATAATCCAGCCCTGCTTTTAATATATTTACTATACAAAAGCAGTGTTGCCAGCTAATTAATGGCAGTTAAAATGTTTGTTTCTTGAATGTTTCCGGCAGGTAAACAGGCTAGGCAACCGGCAGACGGGCAGCGCGGAAGGTGTATCCCACCCCTCTGACCGTCTTGATATATTTCTCGTTAAAATCACCTATTTTGGAACGCAGACGCCGGATATGCACGTCTACGGTGCGGGTGCCGCCGTAATAGTCAAACCCCCAGATAGTCTCCAGCAGAGATTCGCGGGTATAGACCCGTCCCCGGTTGGAAGCCAGGTATTTCAGCAGCTCATACTCTTTAAGCGTCAGGCTAAGCAAACGGTCTTTGACCCTGACCTCATAACTGTCCAAAGTTATTGAAATGTCATCTATCTCTATAATATTCCGGCTGACTTTCTGCCGGAACTGGTAAATAATCCGCCCCAGCCGGAATTCCATTTCCGGGCGGCTGTAAGGCGTGATGATAATTTCATCAAACTCAAACTGGCGGGGAATTTTGCGCATGGTCTTTTCATTCACCACCGCCACCAGGGGTATATCAGGGGTAAAAACCTTTCCGCCCAAAAGTTTCTCACAGGCCTCAAGACGGTCGTCATCCCAATCAATAAGGCAGATAATTACCGCATCCAGCGGTTCGGTGCTGTTTTCCAGCAGCTTAACCAGCGAAAAATCAAAACTCAGGCAGGAATAACCGGCCTCAGTCAGGTCATTTTCAAGCCCGTTAGGCAAAATATCGGAACAGCCGATGAGCGCCAGTTTCGGGGTATTATCCGGTAACTTTCTGTTCATCATAAATCTATGATAACAGTCAATTATTACCGGTATATTACCGTTTTATTACATCTTATCTTAAAAAATAATGTAACACGGCTGTAATATTTATAATCCTGCAAACGTAAAATATACTAAAAACAAACTACCCAGGATTTTCGGGGGGTTGACAAACATCTGTTTAGCTACTAAATTATTTAACAGTCAAACTACTACTTGGCAGGCAGCACAAGAACATGACAGGCCAGCACAACCGGATTAAAGCAGACACCGAAAGGGATGAGCTTACCCAGCAGATTCTCGAACATATGCATGTACTTATACACCATATTAAGCGGGACGTATCTGCCACACACCCGCATCTCAGCCCGCCCCAGGCCCGGTTGATTTTTATAATCAGCCAGCACAGTGATTCAGGTATATCCGTAAAGGAATTAGCCCGCCTGATGTCAATTACCCCGGGTGCTGTCACTCAGTTTATAAACGGGTTGATTGATAAAAACCTGATAACCCGGGAAACAGACCCGGCGGACAGGCGCAGTATCAAGATAAAACTAACCCCGCCAGCCGAAAAGGAGATTCAAAACCTGAAAAAAGATTTCTTCAATTCAGCCGCCCGAAAATTTGGGGCGCTGAATACCGAAGAAATGAAAACACTAGTCAATCTGGTCAGCAAAATAAACCCCGCACCGGCTACCGAAGAAAACTTGCCTTAGCGGTTTGGGGATAAGCGGTTGATTTGAAAATTAGTCAGACCTTCAGCCCGATATTTCTTTACCCCATAGGATTATTTTGCCTGCGGGCAGTGATAATAAAGCCGTTAACACTATAAATCCATTTGAATTCAGAAAGGCAAAAAATGCAATCAAACAATCAGATGCCAGCACCTAGACACAACCCGGGTGATTTTATTCCGGTAATAAATACTTCTAAATGTGAAGGAGACGGAGAATGCACCGTGGCTTGCCCCAATGGTGTATTTGAAATATATAAATTATCCGCCGAAGATAAAGCTCAGCTCCCATTTTTCGCCAGGCTCAAAGTATCTGCTCATGGCAGCAAACAAGCCAGATTAGTCCACCCAGAACGCTGTGAAGGCTGCGGCACTTGCGTAAGTGCCTGCCATGAAAAAGCAATTAAATTAAAAAGAACCCAAAATAGCGGCTAACAGTCTGAATTAGCTGGGGTTAAGGCGCTTAATCCGGATACAATTACCTGACTTTGCGTCTTAACCCTTTATATTCCCCAGTTTTCCGCTTAATATCCCCGGCAGTTTCTGACGGCCTGTTTGACTGCCTGAGTTGCGGCTTTGGCCATCATCTCCCCCAGTTTGGTATGACCACCCACATAGGTATACTTGTCATCCCCGCCTGATACGCTGATTATCTGGTCTGTTCCCGTTCCGGTTGCCTGCCATTCGGGGTGTACCGCACTCCGTATATCCAGTTCCTGTAAAGCCACATTCTTAGCCTCGGTCAGTGTGATATACGACGAAGCAAGAGTGGGTGTCTCCAGAGCAGAGCCGGTAAGCAGGATGATGTTTATCGTGCCTATCTTCTCAAACTTGCCATTTCGCTCTATACCGCTTGCGGCATCACAGCCTATCCGCATAGCGTTGGTCTTGACCCCGGCAGTAGCAAAGGCAAGTACCCAAAACTCTTCATAACTTTCTTCCGCCCAGGCTATTTTGTCCTGGTCTACTCCGGTAGATAAAAATGAGACTTTATCCAGGTCTGTGCCATATCTCTCAAGGACTTCTTCCAGCACTACCGAATAGGCTGTCTGCCAGTCTGACGAGTTGTCGTGCATGAAATCCCAGAGTTCAGGGGGTATATGGGTGTTTAAGATATATCTGGCCTTACCCAGCCCGGTGCGGGTGGAGAGTATATTCCTTTCCTCCGGCAGTTCTATTACCAAAGTATTGGTGGACGCACCCAGTGCCTTATGATAGACAATGCCTGCTTTTACCCCGTGAAAACTGCCCAGTTCTTTATAACAGGTATCTGTTTTCAGTTCAGATATCACCTTTGTTCCCTCCATATCAGCCTTATTCCCTTTCCCCATAAAATATGCCCCCTCCGGAATACAGGAGGGGGCTAATTATCTTTAACTCCGCACCTGCTCTTTCCTTAGTCACCGGAAGGGCAGTACCTGAATCCGGGCGCTTTGCTGGATTGCTCTTTCCCCCGCTCATAGCAGGCGCTACTGCTCCGGATTTTCACCGGCTTTCTTTCCTGTTTACAGGGCATTTCAGACAATATTCGTATTCGCAGGTAATACTTGTATTCGTTCGTTAATAATACCAACTCTAAGTTCTCTGCAGTTTAATGTATCCAGTTTTTCATTCACCTATCACAAATGGCATATTTAACCGTTCCCATAAATCCACATAGATAATTACGTGATATTCTCCTGGCACAAATCCTTCCTCTGGCGCATAAAGTGTAAGCTTAATGGGAAATTGAGAATGCAAGTTATCCTCTATCTGTATAGGGTCTGCTTCACTATCCCGAAACCAGCGCACATTAAGGGTCTTACAACACATATCATCCGATAACGAAAAAACTAAAAATATCGACTCTGCAGATGACGAAAATACATTGCCCCTATCAATCGGCCGTCCGTACGGATCAAGCATATCGGTAACATCTGCTTGTGTTACCAGTAAACCCAAATCAGGGCAAGCATCCGGTATTACTTTTTCTGTCTCTGGTTCAGCACAGCCATAGCACCCCATTATCAGCAATAGACACCCTGTAAACAGGGCTAACTTCGTTCTCCCAAACCAGTTTGTTGAAAAATTAAGTAACATATTCAGGCTTGTGCTGATTTCGCAGCTTTTTCTGCCAGTCTATCTTGAGCTACCTTTAATAGCCATGCATTGGGATCAAGGCTTTTGTCTTCATTTAAGCGCTTCTCGGCATAATACATTTTTTCGTCAGAACTATCCTGAAATTTAACCAGATTTGATGTCTGATTTTTCCATGAAAAACCGGATACTACCCGCTGAGCCCTGCCACCACAGCCGGGACAGCGGTCAATCTGGCAATCTTCTGGTTTACCTATTTTCTCATATGAACTCTGGCAAAACTGGCATCTATATTCGTATAAAGGCATTTTACTCTCACTTATGCTGGGCAGTGCAGTAATAAGCTGCACCGCCCAACAGCTTGATTTATTTTTCTTGGCGTCTAATTAACTGGAAAGTAACAAGAGCAAGAACAATACTTACAATTAATAGAATACCCCAACCGAAAAGGGCACCTTGAATGAACACCATACTGCCCAATTCTTCGCCAAGCTGAGCACCCAACCAGGCAAAACCGATAATCCATAAAACACCGGACAAAAGCAGCATAACCCAGTGCCACCATTTAACAGCTTTACCGTATCCTTTAGCCATGGAATATACTGCCCAGGCCGCAGCTGCCAGACCAAGTCCCATCAGTACGTTTAAGAGCATCATCCACATATTACTTCACCCCCATTGGAGTATTTACAAAACTGCTGACATATTCATTAGTTTGAATCCACTTCGGAGGTTCGTAAACACCCTGATAGTTAGGCGGATTAAGTTCTTCCTGATAATGCTTGGGATAGAGTGTCCGTTCTGCCCAGATAGCTATATTTTGGGATGTACCAGTAGCATCATGAGACAAAACTTCACGCACGAAGCGATGTACCCAAGTGTTCTTTTTGGTCCACGGGCATACTGAGATACAGGCACGGCAACCCATAGGCCCGGCCCCCAGATTCCAACCGTCGCGGCATTTAGCAAGATTAGTGTTGAAACGGCGCTGCCCGTAGATCTCAAATTTGGGCTTATCATCATAGCTTATAGCCTGAGTAGGACAGACCTGAGCGCACAATTTACAGCGACTACAGAACTCTGCAAGGTTAAAATCTACCGGTTTATCTGCGGCTAAAGGCAGACTGGTAGTAATAACGGCAGGTCTTACGTTACCGCCAAAGTCAGGAGCAAGACAGTTGGATGTGCGCCCGATTTCACCCATACCACATTCGGCAGCAATACCAGGAACAGGGAAGTCATATCCGCCAAACGGGGAATGCCAGCGAGCAGGATAACCCAGATATTTAAGGAATTTGACCATCTGCTGGGCTATCTGGGATGAAATGTTGTAACCTGTCCATGAGTCACCATAGTTTGGGTCACCGGCGTTTACATCCCAACTCATAGTACCGGTTACCAAGATGGCATTGTCCCACCAGTCAGGTATTTTGATAGGTGTATTGATGCCAAACCCACGCCCCCCGGTACCGCCGCCCAAGCCACCCAAAGGTGCATGACTATAAGCAACCCAGCCCTTGTTTAATGGGGTAACACCTACGAAAGTTGCACCCAGGTCAGCTGCCATACGCTTAACAAGCTGGCTGGCAAGCTCCGGAGAATCAAATACTGCCCGTCTGGCTGAAACACCAGACCAGTCATTTTCTTCAGGCGGAGCCGTGATACTGGAGACAGGAACGGCTCTCTGAGCTTCAGATCTGGCCATGGCAATAAGGCCTTCGTTGGCATTGAAATTGGCTCTGCTTTCTATACTTGCTTGAAAACGTTCAACAAGCTGGGGAAGCCAATCATACTTGTACTCTTTGTCTATATCTACCATCATGGGATACAGATCATAGTACTCCTGATAGAAAGTGGACAAACCAGCCAGCCCACTGGACGGCCAAGTATTGGGCATAGCATCCAGGTCACCTTTGGTCAAGTCATAACCCAGCGCCGGGCTACTTCCAGATACCGCATGTCCGGCACTCTTAAACCGTTCACCATAATACCAACGCATATCTATGCGGTGTATGCCCCCTACGGAATGGTTATTAGGTAAATCAGGGCCGATAACCTCCCAACTGAAAGGGGTAACCTTGTCAACACGGAATGGTTCACGATTAAAATATTCATGACCTTGACGGTGTTCCTGACCCTGCATGGAGAATGCAGATTGTCCCTCATGATAAGAATTCCAGTAACTGCCAGCGGCGGCCACTCCTAGACCAGCAGCACCTACACCTGCGGCCTTGAGGAAATCCCTACGATTTACTTCTGTCATGATTCCTCTCTCTTTTTGTTAATAATTTGTCTTTCCAAATGCCACACGGTCTTTCCCGAGCGTCAGCGTTCCATTCTCACCTCCTTCTATTACTGAATATGTAAATATACTTTGGTATCGTTATATCGTATACGAATTATATCGTATACGATACTTATCATGTACGATACATTAACGCGCGAGTAAATACATCGTCCAAATGGCGTAGTACTTTATGCTGAATTTTTGACGATTCACCTACAAGTTGATATTATTTAAGGTATTAAAGGAGTATCAAAACGGACTATGGAATTCAGCGAATTTTACAAATGGGACCCTAATGATGCAGCTGGCCTGTTGCTAATGCGAACCCGCAGGGCCATGTATAAAGAACTTGAAAGAGCATATTACAAAATTGGTATTTCTCCCGAGCAGGCAGGCGTTTTTGACCAGGTAGCTACCCACGGCAAAGCAACCATAAATGATATTACCCATCGTCTTCTGCGCGAACCCCACACAATACTGGGGCTTATCAACAGAATGGAATCTAATGGATTAATCTATAAAGAAAAAGATGCTGATAACCACAGTATGATAACTATATCTCTAACAGAAAAAGGTTATGGTGTTTGCCGCCAGATGCTGGAAATACGTGAAAGTCTGATTAAACCTACAACTGTGCTCACCGATGATGAAAGAGAGCAATTGGAAAAACTACTCACCAAAATATTAGATGCCACCATGAAGCGCCTCAATAAAAAAACTAAAACAATCTGAAATTGTAAACTAAAATATCTTAGATTATTCTGATAACAAATCTACCTGGCTAATCTAAAGTGCCATTCCTAATTTTGAAATTAGGAATGGCACTTATTTTGAAAACACCAAAACAACATATCAACTGCATTTATCCAAAAACCAGCACCTTATTTATGCAGATGTACTCACACCTCAAAACAAATACCCTCTGTAAAAGACCGAGCGCCCCGCATACCTATTTATATATAGGCAAAATTTACAAGCAGTTTTTCTAACCCCCAAACCTTTGACAGCCGTAAATAAGCGGTGTATAATGCAATCCATTGTACATGCAACTAGTTGCATTTGATATTAATATCAATATCTAAAGGTCTTTAGGCCGAAACTAACAGGAGGTACAAAACTCTATGGATGAAAAACTCTGGAAAAAGGCAGTAGCCTTTCACGGCCATGAATGCCCCGGTCTGGCCATAGGCTTCCGGGCGTGTGAAGCGGCTATTGAAAAGCTGGGGATTGGTACTTCGGAAGATGAACAGATTGTATGCATCACCGAAAACGATGCCTGCGGGGTGGATGCCGTGCAAGCCCTGCTGAGCTGTACTATGGGCAAGGGCAACCTTATTTACCGGGGAACCGGCAAGCAGGCGTTCTCTTTTTACAACCGGACAGACGGCAAAAAACTGAGGGTCTGCCTTAAGCCGGGCAAGAATAACGGAATGGAACGTCCCCAGTGGCAGGCACACCTCCTAAGTGCTCCGCTGGATGAAATCTTCAGCTTTTCAGAGCCCAAGAAAGACCTGCCGGAAAGGGCCAGGCTCTTTCAAACTCTGGTATGTGATGTCTGCGGAGAGGGCGCACCGGAACACAAAATGCGCTTTCAGAACGGTAAAACAGTCTGTCTGAATTGTTTTACCACCTATGACCGGGGCTGGTAACGTAAGCAAAGCCTATATTAAGCGGTTAATCCCGCTTACTCCCTGCAGATAAGCAGCAATGAAAAACACAAAGAAAGGTAAGTGCAGTTATGAAAAAAGTTATCCCTTTTATACTGGCACTCTCGCTGGTAGCCTGCACAGTGGCTGGCTGCGGAGATAGCCAAACCGATGACCCTTCAGACAACCCCTCAACCCGTACTATTACTGACAGTGTGGGGCGTACGGTTGAAATCCCCACCGTAGTAGAGAAGATTGTCCCGCTGGGTAATACCCCCCGGATGATTAGTTATCTGGGTCTGGCGGACAAGGTAGTGGGACTGGGCGGCATGAATGCAAGCAATGTTACCCCGGTTACCGCCTACGCTTATGCCAACAAAGACGTATGGGCTAATGTACCCCTGGTGGGTACAGATGCCGCCGGAGCAACTGACTATTATCCGGAAGAAATTATCAGCTGTGACCCGGACGTAATCCTGTGTTCTTATACCAAAGAACTGGCTGATGAAATCCAGACCAAAACCGGTATTCCGGTAGTGGCAGTGCCTATGGGCACTTTATTCGGGACTGATTATGAAGATGCGCTCCGGCTGCTGGGAAACGTCTGCGGCGTGGGAGCCCGGGCTGAAGCCGTTATTACTTATATAAATGACTGCCTGGCTGATTTGGCCACCAGAACTGCCGGTATTCCGGACCAGGGCAAACCCTCGGTTCTGGGAGCGGCAGCTACCTTCAAGGGCATGCACGGTTTGGACGGAGTATATACCAAATATGCAGTTTTTGAGGTTATTTCCGCTAACGACGTTACCGAAGGCCTATCCAACACTTCCGGTGCTTTGCTGATTGACAAAGAACAGATTATTGTCTGGAATCCCCAGTACATATTCCTGGACAGCGGCGGTGTTGGCCTGGTCAGGGCTGACTATAATGATAATCCGGGCTTATATGCCCAGCTGACTGCAGTGCAGAGCGGCAATCTTTATCAATATCCCAGCTCTACTTCATACTATTCCAACCTTGAAATACCCATTGTAAACGCCTATTATGTGGCCAGCCTGCTCTATCCGGAACAGTTCAGTGACATAGACTTCAGCCAGAAGGCTAATGAAATTTTCAGCTTTTTCCTGGGTATTGACAACTACCTGAGTATCTTAGAGTCTGCCGGGGCTGGTTACGGCAAAGTAACCCTTGGTTAGGATTGATGGAAGAAAACCGGACTAATCAATTTCATTTATACAATGCCTTTCTGAGGCGGAAAAGGCTGGTATTCCTGATTGCCGCAGTGGCAACAGTGGTGGCCGCCCTTTTCGCCGTGGGGGCAGGGTCTTTACATATTACCCTGCCGGACGTAGTCAAAACCCTTTTCGGAAACGGCTCAGACCTATCCCAGATGGTTATCTTTAATATAAGGCTGCCGCGGGTGGTGGCCGCTATTGCGGTGGGGGCAATTCTGGCAGTTTCGGGGGCAGTAATGCAATGCGTCCTGCGTAACCCGCTGGCCTCAGCCTCCACACTGGGCGTCTCCCATGGGGCAGCCTTCGGGGCAGCCGTGGGTATTATCGTCTTTGGCGGCGGAGTGGTTAATTCAGACTCCGCCGCTACGGCGGTTTCCATAAATAACCCCTATATTGTAACCCTGTGTGCCTTTATCTGCGGTTCTTTGTCCACCTTTGTAGTCATACTTTTGTCCCAGCTTAAAAAAGATTTGGGTCCGGGCGGGCTTATTCTGGCCGGGGTGGCCTTAAGCTCTCTGTTTACCGGCGGCACAACACTCCTCCAGTATTTTGCTGATGAAACTAAAATCAGTTCGGTGGTTTTCTGGACATTCGGCAACATGGGGGCAGCCAGCTGGACAGAGATTTTGATACTTGCCATTGTATTTGCAGCTTCCATAATCTATTTTCTGCTTAACCGATGGAACTATAACGCCATGGAAGGCGGAACAGACACGGCCAAAAGTCTGGGGGTCAATACCCGGGCAGTTATGCTTATCAGTATGTGCATCTGCACGCTGACCGCAGCGGTGGCGGTCTCTTTTGTAGGAATTATCAGCTTTGTGGGTCTGGTTGCCCCCCATATTATGCGCCGTTTTGTGGGCAACGATTACCGTTATCTTATTCCCTGCTCCGCAGCCGCCGGGGCTTTGCTGCTGGTTCTGGCTGATACTTTCGGCCGGCTGGTTATTGCTCCCGTTATACTGCCGATAGGCGCCATCACTTCATTCCTGGGTGCTCCGCTATTTCTGTTCCTTTTATTCAGGGGGTTTAAGAGCAATGATTGAAATAAATGATGTCAGCTTTGCCTATAACAAGGCCGGCAAAAACGTGCTGGAGGATATCAGCTTTGACATTCAGGATAACCGCTGTATTGCCATTCTGGGCACCAACGGGGCAGGTAAAAGCACTCTGCTAAAGTGTATAAACCGTATTTGCCCCGCCCAGAAGGGGGTGGTAATGGTTAACAGTCAAAGTATTTTTGATATGAGCAGTAACGCTATAGCCCAGAATATTGCTTATGTGCCCCAGAACAACCGGGCTATAAACATGACCGTATTTGACACTATTCTGCTGGGGCGTAAACCCTACATCAAGTGGGATGCATCTTTAGAAGACCGGCGGATTGTATACGATATAATGCAGAAAATGAAACTGGAAGACTTTGCCCTGCGTAATGTCTCCAGCCTTTCGGGCGGTGAGGCTCAGAAGGTCATGCTGGCAAGGGCATTGGCTCAAGAGCCGAAACTGCTGCTGCTTGACGAACCTACCAGCAACCTTGACCCGCGTAACCAGCACGAAGTACTACGGATAGTAAAAAGCATTGCAAAAGAACATAATACCTGTGTTGCCATAATTCTGCATGACCTTAATCTGGCTATCCGCTACTGTGACCGTTTTATCTTCCTGAAAAACTCCCGCATATTCTCTTACGGCGGGCTGGAGACCATGACACCCGAAAATATTGAATCGGTTTACCGTATTCATGTCCATATCATGGAATACATGAATATCCCGGTCATAGTACCCTTTCCAGATGAGAAAGTAGCACCGGAACTGCCCAGCCAAACTCTGCCTGAACCAGTCAGCGAAGCCTGATTGGAATAACTATCCTGGTTGCTCTGTCTGTTTTTACAGGGTTTTTTGAAGTACCGAAGATGCCGCTCTGGCGTCAATTTCAGGCATGTGAGTAATATCAGATTTCCTGTTTCAGTACAGCCATAAATTCTTGCCGCGCATACTGCTCATGCCACGGGCAGTGACCGCACCGTCTGAGCAAAACCGATGAAAACCCGGTCAGATTGTCTCCTAAATATTCAAAGACCGGTTTTGCCGGGTGAGAGTCATAATCCCCGTGGATAGCAACCACCGGGCATTTCAGCAAAGCCAGATACCCTGCAAATTTATTTCCCTGCCGCAAAGCAAGTGCTTCCTGCCAGACAGATTTATATGTGCGGTAACTGCACTCTGCCGCTGTATCAGGCAGATTCAGAGAAGAATAGGTATCCGCCTGCAGAAACAATTCCCCTATTTCGGCCATAGCCCCATCGGCAACAGCAGTATTATCAGCTTCAGCTAGCAGCCGGTTTAAAGCTGTTAATCTACTCTTCTGTTCTGTATTCAGCCGCCCCAGGCGGATATCAGCAATGCCATTTGCCTCTGCCTGACCGAATGGAGGGCAAGATACCAGTATCAGTTTTGAAATATACTGCGAGTAAGCCGCTGCCAGCATAATGCCCAGCCACGCCCCCCATGAATAACCCAACAGCACTACTTTTTGTTGCCCCGTACGGGCAATGTCCCGCAGATAATCTATCTGCTCCTTTATGCTGAGACTGTAAAGACGCGGCTCAATAACCCCCTTGATTTGGCTTATATCCTCTGCCAAGTGAGCCAGTTCCCCGCCTGCACCCGGCCCGCCGTGCAAAAACATCAAAGCGTACGGCGGTTTTCCGTGCAGAACAACCCGGTCAGTCAAATCACCCATACCAGAATATTAGCACTACCTGCCTTTAAACCAAATGATTTTTTGCTCAAACCAAACATTCTCTTGACAAATATCTGTTTAGATACTAAATTATATAGTAACTAAACTATAAAGGGCGGGTTTTTAAAGGGAGATGCCTGAAAAACAGTTTCCGGGAGAATCCGATACTGCAAGGTATGAGCTGTTACAGCGGCTGCTGCTCCGTATGTTTTCTTTAATGAAAAATGTTCAGCGGGATGCTTCGGTCATAAAGCCCTCCCTCAGCCCTCCCCAGGCCAGATTGGTCTTGATAATAAGCAGGTACAGTGATTCGGGGATATCCGTCAAGGAGCTAGCCCGCCTGACTTCAGTAACCCCCGGTGCTATTACCCAATTTATAAATACCCTGGTTGACAAAAAACTGATAACACGGGAAACAGACCCGGCTGACAGACGCAGTATAAAGATAAAGCTGACCCCGTCTGCCAGAAATGAAATCCATCAGTTCAAAAATGTACTTTTCAACTTTGCAGCTAAAAAATTTGATGCCCTGAATACTGATGAACTTAAAGAAATTACCAGAATAATGGCCAAGGTCAACCCCGAAATAATTCCCAAAGAAGAAATGTTTTAGCCCAGTAACAGATATATTGCCTTTGTATCAGAAGGAGATACCCTTGTGGAAATTAATTAAGTCACTCAAGCCGTTTACCCTGTCTGTCATATTTATTTTTATCCTGCTGCTGGGTCAGGCCATGAGTGACTTGTCCTTGCCGGACCTTATGTCAAAAATTATAAACATAGGCGTACAGCAACAGGGCATTGAAAACGCTACCCCTACAGCCATACGTTCCAGCGAAATGTCCCGCATACTCCTTTTTGTAGACAGTGAAGACAAGGCAGCAGTCACCGGGTACTACATACTGCTGGATAAAAATTTATTGTCTGCCGCCGAATATAACCAATACCTGGAGTCCTATCCCGATTTGGCAAACGGACCTATATATAAGCTGAATACTGATGATGAAAATGCCCTGAACCGCTTAAACACCGTTATGCCTCTGCCGATACTGATGGTATCGTATATTGAAAACGGGACGGCGGCTGATATTCTGGGCGGCCAGTTTGAATTGCCTGACGGAGCAGATATATTTGAGGTACTGGCAAATTTACCGGCAGAACAGCTTGATGCCATTATCCAGAGTGCCAAAAGCCATCTGTCCGCTATACCCGAAAGTATGGTTGCCCAATCCGCCGTAAGTTATCTGGCCACAGAGTATCAAACTATCGGCATTGACCTGAACAGGCTGCAAATGAACTATATGTTCAGAATCGGCGGGCTGATGCTACTGCTTACACTGGTCAGTGTAACCCTTTCGGTTACGGTAGGGTTTCTGTCCGCAAGGGTAGCCGCAGGCTTCGGGCGGGACACCCGCCGCAAGGTTTTTACTAAGGTGGAAAGTTATTCCAACAGTGAATTTGATAAATTTTCTACGGCCTCGCTGATAACCCGCTCTACCAATGATATCCAGCAGATACAAATGATACTGGTCATGCTGCTCAGAATCGTGTTCTACGCCCCTATTATGGGTGTAGGCGGCATAATCAAAGCCCTGGGGCAGGATGTATCCATGTCATGGATTATTGCCTCCGCCGTAATGGCAATACTGGCTATGATAGGCGTGGTTTTCGCAGTAGCAATACCCAAGTTCAGAATAATCCAGAAGTTTGTTGATAAATTAAATCTGGTTACCCGTGAGATGTTAAGCGGGCTGATGGTTGTGCGCGCATTTAACAAGCAGCAACTGGAAGAAACGAAATTTGAAAAAGCCAACGCAGACCTTACTAAAACATCTCTGTTTATCAACCGGATAATGGTATTTATGATGCCGGCCATGATGCTGATAATGAACGGGGTGGGGGTGCTGATTATCTGGGTGGGAGCACATCAGATAGATGCAGGTGCCATGCAGGTAGGCAATATGATGGCATTTATGCAATACTCCATGCAGATTATTATGGCCTTCCTTATGGTCTCCATGGTATTTGTCATGATGCCCAGAGCTACCGTATCCGCCCAACGCATTGCGGAGGTACTGGAAACTGAACCGGCCATCAAGGACCCCGAAAACCCCATAAGTTTTGATACCGACACCAGAGGCAAAGTGGAATTTCAAAAGGTAGGTTTTAAATACCCCGGCGCAGATGATTATGTCCTGAAGGATATTTCTTTTGCTACCAAACTCGGGCAAACTACCGCCATTGTAGGCGGCACAGGTAGCGGCAAATCAACTCTGGTTAATCTCATTCCCCGCTTTTACGATATAACTGAAGGCCAGATTTTGATAGATAACACGGACATCCGCAGTGTCACCCAGTATGCCTTGCGGGATAAAATCGGATACATCCCCCAAAAAGCCAGCTTATTCTCCGGCACTATAGAGAGCAATATAGGATATGGAGATGAAAATGCGGATGAAGACCGGCTAAAGAAAGCCGCCCGGATAGCCCAGCTGACAGAATATATTGACACCGCCGAAAACGGCCTCCAAACACCTATATCGCAGGGAGGGGCAAATATATCCGGCGGTCAAAAACAAAGAATGGCTATTGCCAGAGCCATAGCCAAACAACCTGAAGTATATATCTTTGATGACAGCTTTTCCGCCATTGATTTCAAGACAGATGCAGCTCTGAGAAAAGCCCTTAAAAAAGAAACTCACAATGCTACGGTCTTGATTGTAGCCCAAAGGATAAATACCGTTATGCATGCCGAGCAGATTATCGTGCTGGACAACGGGCGGATTGCCGGAAAAGGCACCCACAAAGAATTGATGGAAAACTGCACGGTATACCGCGAATTGGCCCTCTCACAGCTATCCACGGAGGAGTTATCAGCATGAGCCAGAACAGAAATACCCCTCAGTTACGAATGCCGATGGGCGGCAGACCTATGGGCGGCGGCATGCACATGGGCGGCGGGCCTATGGGCGGAATGCGGATGGCGCAATCAGGTGAAAAGGCCAGAAATTTTAAGGACACCATGGCCAGCCTTTTGAAATACCTGACACCATACCGTTTTCCGCTTATTATTGCTCTGGTATTAGCCATTTTGGGTACGGTATTTACCATTATCGGCCCGAAACTGTTAGGCAATGCAACCACCAAGCTTTTTGAAGGTTTGGTCAGCAAAGTTACTAATGCAGCCGGTGCCGGCATTGATTTTACCTATATCGGCAATATTGTACTGATTCTGGTCGGGCTGTACGTAATCAGTGCCATATGCAGCTATATTATGGGCTACATAATGACCGGCGTATCCATCAAGGTTACCTATGACCTGCGCAAGCAGATAGCTGAAAAAATAAACCGCCTGCCAATGAAATTCTTTGACAACAAGACCTACGGCGAAGTGCTGAGCCACGTAACCAACGATGTTGATTTGATATCCAACACCCTGACCCAAAGCATGTCGCAAATGGTTACCTCTATAGTTACCATACTGGGCGTGCTGGTGATGATGTTTACTATAAACTGGATTATGGCACTGGCTTCGCTGATAATAGTCCCCATCTCTATAGGCCTGATTTCCATGATAGTCGGGCGGTCCCAAAAATATTTCCGCAAACAACAGGACTATCTGGGTCATATAAACGGCCATGTGGAAGAAATGTATTCCGCCCACAATGTCATGAAAGCCTTTAACGGTGAGGCAAAATCTATAGCCAAATTCAAAGGGCTGAATGAAGAGCTATACGGTGCATCCTGGAAAGCCCAGTTTTTATCCAGCATTATGATGCCCATGATGAACTTCATAGGCAACCTGAGTTATGTGGTTGTATGTATTCTGGGCGGCTTTTTGGCCATACAAAAAACTATTCAGGTAGGTGACATACTGGCCTTTGTCCAGTATGTCAGGTCATTTACCCAGCCGCTGGCACAAACCGCCAATATTGTGAACGTACTCCAGTCTACAGCGGCAGCGGCCGAGCGTATTTTTGAATTTCTGGGAGAAGACGAGGAAGTACCCGAACCGTCTAACCCGGTTAGCCTGAAGGATATTTCAGGTGCTGTCAGCTTTAAAGATGTGTCCTTTGGCTACAGCCCGGCTAAAACTATAATTAAAGATTTTAATGCGGATATAAAACCCGGCCAGCGGGTAGCCATTGTAGGCCCTACGGGTGCGGGGAAAACCACCATGGTCAAACTGCTGATGCGCTTTTACGACGTAAACAGCGGGGCGATTCTGGTAGACGGGGTAAATATCCAGGATATAAAGAGACAGGAATACCGGAGTGCTTTCGGCATGGTACTTCAGGATACATGGCTCTTTAATGGTAGCATTATGGATAATATCCGCTTCGGCAAGCTGGACGCAACTGACGAAGAGGTTTATACCGCAGCCAAAACTGCCTACGTAGACCATTTTATACACACCCTGCCCAGCGGGTATGAAATGATAATGAACGAGGAGTCCAGCAATATTTCCCAAGGTCAAAAACAGTTGCTGACCATTGCCAGAGCCGTTTTGGCCAACCCCAAGATTTTAATTTTGGACGAAGCTACCAGCTCGGTAGATACCAGAACCGAAATGCTGATACAGCAGGCTATGGAAAATCTGATGAAAGGCCGTACCGCATTCATAATTGCCCACCGCCTGTCCACAATCCGTAATGCAGATATCATACTGGTAATGAAAGACGGTGCAATTGTAGAACAGGGCAGCCATGAAACACTGCTTGAAGCAAACGGATTTTATGCTTCGCTATATAACAGCCAATTTGAAGCAGGGCCGGCAGAAGCAGACACTTAATCCGGTTGTTACCCCGGCACAGCCGCTCTTACAAGCTTTGCGGTGAGTTAACTATATATTGAAAAGGCAGAACGTGCAGTCTATAGGGGTTTTGTAAAAAAATACGCATCAGAGATAACGAAGTTAAGCTGGAATGCTTTGCACAGGCGGCGGAAATAAGTACGGATAAGAGGGTGCTGTCTATAGTACAGAATGGTGGGCGGTACTGTACGATAGACAGAACAATGACGTTCGAGTTAGTATTTAGCCTATGAATACTTTAGTCAGTTCGAATCCACCTAACAGGAACAGATTGTTTGAAGTATGTTCAATATTTACTTAACTAACGACTAATTTAATCTGATTACTTTATCGAGTATACTACTAATAGTAACATTGATGGCTCAGAAACAAGCAAATTGATGGTTTTAGTGAGAAACCATGATAACTGTTGAAAACCTTACTAAAAAGTTCGGCGAAATCACAGCGGTGGAAGGGCTTACCTTCCAGGTTAAAGAAGGGGAGGTCTTTGGCTTCCTTGGGCCCAATGGCGCTGGCAAGACTACCACCATCAGGATGCTTTGTTGTTTGATATCAAAGACCAGCGGAGAAGCCAAAATAGACAACTACGATATAAGCAAAGCAGCCGACTCTTTGCAGATTAGAAAAATGATTGGTCTCGTCCCAGATAATGTAGGTCTTTATGAGGATTTGACCGCTTTTGAAAATCTGGACTTTTACGGAAAACTGTATGAAGTTCCCGAAGGACACAGGAAAGAGAACATCGAGCGGTTTCTCAAGATGCTGGACATCTGGGATAGAAAAGATGCTCGGGCAGGTTCATTCTCTAAAGGGATGAAGCAGAAGCTGGCGCTAGCCCGCGCTCTGGTCCATGAACCAAAGTTGCTTTTTATGGACGAACCTACGGCTAACCTAGATCCTGAATCAGCCAAGACCGTCAGAGATTTCATTCTAGAAATCAAGAAGCAAGGCAGAACTATCTTCCTTAATACTCATAACCTTGACGAAGCACAGAGAGTCTGCGACCGTATCGGGATAATAAAGACGAGATTGTTGACTATCGGTAGTCCTGAACAATTAAAGGAATCACTTACGAGGCCCAAAACAGAAATCAGGCTGGCTCAGGTAAACGAAGCCTTGCTTAATTCCTTAAAAAAACTCATTCCAAACAAAATTGAAGCCTTGGATAACAAGTTGCTTATTGATGTGACCGATCCTGACAAAGAAAATCCGCTTATTATTAACGCCATCACATCATCCGGTGGTCAAGTTAGAGAGGTCACACAAGTTGTCCCAACGCTCGAGGATGTATATCTGCAAATTGTGAAGGAAACAAAATGAGAATTTCAAAATCCTGGACTGTTGCTGCCAAGGATATTAAAGTATTCTTCAGAAAAAGATATACCTTATATTCGCTGGTTGTTTTCCCGATTATCATCGGTATCGGGCTTCCATTTGTGCTTAATTTCGTGATTTCCAGACAGGGAGCTCTCTTAAGCACACAGCACTTGACAGATTTAATGAGCGCCTTTGCTTTCTTCTTCGCCATCGGAGCATCTGCAATTCCTACTCTCCTAGCGTCTTACAGTCTGGTCGGTGAAAAGGTGGAAAAAAGCCTTGAACCGCTGCTGGCGGCGCCCGTCACAGACAGCGAACTCCTTCTGGGTAAAGCTATCGGTGCCTTCATTCCCTCTATTTGTTCCCTCTACATCGGCTCCATCGTTTTCATGGTGCTATCTGACCTGTTTACACATAGTACACTGAACTATTATTTTTTCCCCAACTGGACTATTGGGATAGAACTCCTGATTTTATTACCGCTGTTGTCTATCCTTTCCGTCGAGTGGAGCGTCATTGTTTCTGCACGGGCCACTGACCCACGCGCTGCCCAACTACAGGGTATTTTGATAGCAATTCCACTTTTCTTTGTTTATGTCGCAACCGAAACTGGCCTAATACAGCTGAATACCACTACTATCTGGCTTGTCTCAGGCACTGCCCTTATTGTAGATATATTTCTTTTCTTCATCAGCACAAGGGCATTTCAGAGAGAAGTAATATTGACGAAGTGGACGTAATAAACTCTTTTTCACAGGGAGAAGCCGAAATTGACTACATAACATATCCTCATAATAGTTATACCTACGGTAATTATTATGGTCATCGGGTATTTTGTGCGCCGTATAATATCAGGCAGGAAGAAGAAATGAGCGTAAGAAAGAGGATTATCATAATAGTCGTTGCTACGATAATAGTTATCGCCATCGTGTTTGTTGTTCGTCAAATTCTCGGACTTGGGCATCCCAGAATTTAGCACTTAGTAGAAGAGTTCTATGCATCGTTCGCTTAGAAGAATGAAGCATCTCTAAATAGATTGTCATCAAACGGGAGTGATACAATATACCAATGTGGATTACGTTGGCGTTTGGCTCAGCGGTATTTGCAGGTTTGACCGCTATTTTAGCCAAAATAGGCCTTAAAAATGTTGATTCCAATCTAGCAACAGCCATTCGTACAATTATTGTGCTGATTTTTGCTGTCCTCATGGTCTTTATCGTCGGGTCGCAAGACACGCTCAGTGAAATCAGCAGCAAAACCTTTGTATTCCTAATATTATCTGGACTGGCGACCGGTGCCTCGTGGCTGTGTTATTTCAAAGCTCTACAACTTGGAGCGGTAAACAAAGTGGCACCTATCGACAAGTCCAGTGTTATTTTAACTATTATCCTGGCAATGATTTTTCTTAGTGAATCTGTCACTGCAAGTAAAATTCTGGGTATCATTGTTATTGGCATCGGCACCTATTTAATGACTTTTAATAAATGGATTTGTGCAAAAGGAAACACCGGCGCTCAATGGCTTATTTATGCGTTTCTTTCAGCATTATTCGCCAGTCTTACATCCATTCTAGCCAAGGTGGGAATTGAGGGTGTGGAATCTAATCTGGGAACTGCCATCCGAACAGCAGTGGTATTAATTATGGCTTGGATAATGGTATTCATCGTAAAAAAGCAGGGTAAAGTAAGGCATATCGATAATAAGAGTTGGATGTTTCTCATTTTATCCGGGATGGCCACTGGTGCGTCCTGGTTATGTTTCTATCGAGCCCTGCAAATCGGCCCAGTAGGAATTGTAGTACCCATTGACAAGCTTAGCATCGCCTTTACCGTTGCTTTTTCGTTTTTCTTCTTGAAAGAACAGTTGACGAGGTGGGCTTTAGCAGGTCTGGTGCTGATTGTCGGCGGGACACTTGTGTTATTGATATAACCTAATTGTTTTTCTTAAGGATACTTCTGCTATAATTTGGAAAGCCCAAAGGAGATGACCATGCGAAACTTAATAACGGGGCCTTTAGGTACGGTTATTCTTTTCATTTTCATCTTAGTTGGCATTGGCTTAATAATAGCCGCAACTACAAATGATCAAAGAATACTTTGGACACCACTAGGGATTGTATTCTTATTTTTAGCGGCTGGAATAAGAATACTAAAACAACTTCTGAAACCTGAGGTCCACAGATAATAAACTGAGCGATACTGTACGGTAGGCAGAACCAAAATCTTTGGACTTAGCTTCAAACTGACTGTTTAACCTAAATGGTAGAAGTCTTATCCTCTGTTTCAGACAGTATTTCTTCCAGATATTCATCTCGCTTTTTCGATAGCAGTGTCTTGTCTATCTGCGTGATGCCCTTCCTTTTGGCTCTGACTCCCACGTACTGCCCCACTGACAGGTCCTTGCTAGCCACATCATTTCGCATTTCTTGCAATACACTCACAGGATCCTCGTGCTGTACCCAGGCGAGAAGCCACTCAAGGTCATCGGTAGACATCAAATTAAAGTGAAAGTCTTCAGCGTTAATTCGCTTTAGCTCTTGCCTAGCCAGATATAACGTTAAAGCTGTAGGATACCACTCCTGGTAGGTTATTATCACTGGCAGGTATGCCTTTACCTTATCGGTGGGTATTCCTGATGTACCTTTTGCAATCTTTTCAATCTTTCCTGGTAGCTTTTCGGCAGGATCAACTATGTTACGTTTTATCATTTCTGTCACTTCTGTGCGATCTGTATGGCTGCGGATCTTCTTCGGTAGACGGCCTGAGCGACATTCTAACACCAAGGCTGAGTCCCCCAGGATAACGAGCCAGTCAACACCGGCTGCTTCTGAGTACACTTTGTCAGCACCGAAGGTTTCCTTGAGTAGTTTCCCTATGTACTCTTGAAAGGCGTAGCCAAACCAATCTGAGAACTTATTCCCCTTAGGCTGTCGATTTGCATCCAATAAATCATAGTAGATACCCTGAGTGATACGGTAGATGAGCAATCGTGGAATCGGCACGCACAATGAGCCGTTTGGCAGCTTTATGACCGGGCGTGATAACAGTGGATTAAAGGTAAATCGGCCAAGTTCTGGAGCAGTCTTTTCTTCTTCAAGGCGACGGTTTCTAAAGTCTCGGAAGTCAGCAGCAACCGCTGCTAGAAATGCATCTATCTTGTCGGGGGTCACATATGGTCTGACTGATGTAACTTGGGTATTTTCTATGAAAGCACGCTCAAAAGAATGAAAGGGAATAGCGGCTGCATAAAATATGAAACCAATCATCATGAACTCTTTAACGGAAAGGCCAGTTACTTTGCGAAACTCTCCATCAAGGTCAAATGATGGTTGCGGGGGATTTGACTCAAGATAAAGCATGATATGACGCGGAACCAAATATTGCAGTTGCTCTTGATAAGGGAATTGTTCATATGCCGTGCGAACCAGGGTCATAATCCCACCAGCATTAGTGCCCCAAAAGGGGTCTTGGATGCTGTAGATATTATTCGCCAACCGAACTACGTCCTGAGGCAATGGTTTCCTAGTACCAGCTGACTCGTGATTTCTGATAGCCCACATACACAGTTCAGCGAAAGTATGCTGGGTGACAATTGCATTCTGGCCATTGAGAGTAACCTGTCGCATCGCCTGATGTGCCTCGTCAAGCTTCCTACAAGCAGCGGCACACATCTGCACTAAAGTCATTGGGTCGAACAGTTCGACTTCTTTTCCAAATTCGTCAGGTGGAATCATGCTCATAACCTTTACTCTTAGACATTATTGCAATTGGGCTATTAGTAAAGCCTTTAAGTTTGCTTTATACATCAGTCTAAGAATGCCTTGCCGCGTCTCGGTTTGCAAGTTCAGCTTGCCAACATTCATAAATCCCGCAACTCCAACCATCTAGGAACTGATTAGCCCATCCAAGTATCTCTCTAAGATGAACCATATCAATTTTCATGGGTGGTAAGGAGACTTTTCCAACTTTGTCAACAGGATACCTTAGTTTCTGCGAGTTCTTGTCAATTTCATCAAATTGAGTAATTATCTTCTCGACTACATTAATATCCCTAAAGTTTTCTTCTGATAATTCTTCTGAATTAAGATTGTATTCCTTACAAAATTTTTCATATCGCTCATAAAAAATTCTCCACAGCATCAGTAGTGAGTGCTCATTTTTAATTGTTTCAAGGATACCTTCACAGGCGATAAAAAGTTGTTTGAGTCTCAATTCTAAATGATGGCGATACAAATATAGTATGCTATAAGCTATGGATTCCCAATGTTCAGAGTAATCATGCCTCTCTAAGAGATCAGATTGAACTAGATGGTCAACCAACACGTCAGCCGCTCTCCAATACCCGGTACAGTATGCATACCAATCCTTATCCTCACCCCCAACAATAGCTTCGTTTCTTCTTTGCCCGGAAAGAGCGAACAAATCTATATCGCCCTCAGGGAGTTTATGTGGTTTGAGATGATTGTAATATTTGTCTGTGATTTTGTTTTCTTCTTGCTGTTCCATAAATATCCACCATAAAATAAAGTATTCATCAAGCTTGTATTCTTTATTTACATACGGCAATTGTTAGAAAATAATAACCACCTGCTTATCGAGCCTGTGTCATATATAGATTTCCTAAAAGCAGGTCCTAACGATAAAATCTATGCTTCCACCTTGTTTAGTATCGATAAGCACGCTAGTTTTTTCCAAAGGGGGTAACTCCTTTTCAGCAATATAACTTCCAGCGCTCGCAAACCATTTAACTGAAGGTAGTTCAGATCGTACCAGTTCCCATGCAGCAGCCCACGTGTGTGAGGAATGAGTTGTATGTGGATGCTGGAGAATTATTGATGGTTTCTTTGCTTTAGAAAGCATCCGAAAACTATTTTTTAAGGTTTTTCGTGTTGAGCCGGTATGGTCCATATTTCTATTGTTGAAAATAGTCAGGTCGTGACAGCCTAAGACCATGATATTGCCCAGATTAGGTAGACTGAAAAAGTGCGTTTCCAAATCTGGGACACGTACCAAACCGCTTTGTTGCGCATTTGTAGGATATGATTTACCCGTCCAATATAATTGTCCAGTTTGTGTATCAACAAGCGCCACCAACTCCACGTGTGGGTCGTGGATGTAATTCTGCGTCGTGGAAACAAGTGTTTTTGAAGAATCGACCCCTATTGTAAGGTAATCAGTAAGTCTAGCTAGTCTTTTCAGCGTTTCTTTAGTCAGAACTTTCTGGAGAGCTACTTCGGCAGCCCCCAAAATAGCAGATAAAGCTTTTGGGTTTGGATTCCAGAAGTTGCCGATTAAATCCCTCGTAACTTGGTGTGGCCATTCAAACTCAAGGAAACCGCCGCAGGTCATCAAAAAATGGGCCCGGATATTTTTTATTTCCTCATCATTACCCCAAATATCACAAATTTCATTTAGGAGCTTCACCGAATCTTCGGGCTTTTTGGACCAAAAACCATCAATAATAATTCGAGCAACCCATGGCTCCGGGTCAAATAATGTGCTTATGTCCCAATTAGACATACCACTCATCAGTACTTTTTCAAACCATGCTCTATCTTCAGCACTCTCGGGATCCAATCCACACCACTGACAGTCATTGCTATACAGCCGTACTGTCGGTTTCAACCCTCGTATTATGGGAGCAAAATCCCTAAGGGTATCGTACCAGGCTCGCTGCTCGTCCCTGTATATTGGGCTATTATCCTCGGCACTTATCTCCAAACACAGTTGAATCCATCTATCAATATTGAATTTTGCAGGTATGTCTTTAGGATATAAAGACAACGCTAGCTTTCGGCAAGCTGTAAAGTGTTGACTCTCATCAAATTCAACAACAAATCCAGGATTCGGAATGAAATAATCAACAGGCGGTAAAGAATGTGTTTTGATAAAGTCACGATTCCCCCTAAAGCGTTGGAGGGCCAAATACACCTCTTTAAGTGCTGAATATAACGGTGAATTTGCATAGTCTTCATATGAAACCCCATAAGGCAATGAATGAGCAGGTCGAACCTCTCCATAAATACGCTCTAACATCGCCTTTATTGTTGCTTTACATTGAGGACACCGTTCGTCATGCTGTTTAGAAGTATATTCGAGCTGAGAATTTTTATTTAGTTTAGCTTGGAGTATCCTGGTCATCCCAATAGTATTCCCAACAATTTCGAAACCCAAATTCATTAAGAATGTATTAGATTCCTTTCCCCCGTTGAACATCGATGGAGATAGCTCAATGCCGTTGGCATACCTATTCGCTAATGAAATCACATATTTAGGGGGAAAGGACTGCCCTGAAAATACCAGAAAGAAATCCCTCGATTGTCGACTAGGCGGAACTCCTTCCTGACAAATTGTTTCTATTGCCTTAATTACATTTTCCCGCGTTATATTGCTGGGGTATCATCCTCTATCCTCTTTGCATCTTCTCATGTTAACTTATCATTGATGATTTATGAATACGAATGTTTGGAGAATTAAACCTTATACTCAATTCCAGCACCAAAATAATTTTGCAAGTCATTATTCCAAACAAAGTAGGCACAGACTAAATTAGTCCATTGCTCTGTACTTATTTTTCCCCCAACTTCGAAAATCTTTACACGCTTTCCTATTTTACCTATTCTCCGCACGTGAGCTCGATGGCGAGATATGAGTTCTTCTCGTTCATATATTCTAATTGCTCCATCGCAGTGGATGAAAGTCCGTGTAGCGGGTACGAATATACCATGAAAATAACGACTAGCTCGAATTTCACACACTTCAAGTTTAGGAACTTCTTCGCAAATGAAATGAATTCCATCATCCCTAGGACTCCAAACCAAATCTGTAAATTCTACCTCTTCCTGGCAATATGGACCCGGCATCCATCTGGAATGTTCTTCTTGTTGGAGCCCTGCAAGAGAATTCCAATCTAGTGGCTTACCCCAAACCAGCATCTTAAACAAAATTGGATGATATGCTTTTGCATCATGAACAAGCAACGGGTCTAGCCTAACCTTGATTTTTGTTGTTACAGCTATGTCTTTTAATTGACTGAGTGCCCAATGCATAGAACTTATAGATTTTGCAATGGGAGGTACGACTTCAAAAACTGTATTACTTCGGTTTAATCCCGGGAAAAAATGATCGTTATAGCGAAAATGATCAAGCTCTACTAGACCATTGGAGTCAAGGCAAATCCCAACAAGCTCAGGATTATCATAAGGTTTTACTTTACATTGCGATGGATCGTTTCTAAGGGATTGCATACGTTTAGCTGCTACCGCATCACCTATGACCTGTATAGTGACCTCTAGTTTAAGATCTGCACGATCTAAACACTCTAACTGCTTGGCCCAGATCGGAGCTGCATCTCCTTGCGGTATATTTTCCAATTTGATCTCGTCTGAAAATTTTCTTAAAATATCACCGAAATAGCCCTCTTGTGCCAGAGTTTGCGGAACAAGCCAACGTATTGGAACATTCGAGCTACCAAAATACTCTACTATCTCTTCAGGAATCTCGACCATAAATCCCCCAATCTAACTTATAATATACTTACTATGGACCTATAATACCAAGAATATTAAATTTGTCCATATAAAATAGTCACTTACCATTCTCGAATACTAGTTGTACGAATACCACAAAGCCAATCAGTATTATAATGCTTAAATAGAGAATGTACCCCAAGGTTGCTATGTAGAGTCTAGGGCATACCTCAATCCAGATTACCCTGGATACTTATAGCCATGAACCCATAGCTTACAACAAGTTGCCACCAGTAAGTTTGACGATATTGTTTTGACAAGGAGAAGCGTGACAGATGAAAAAGTATTGGTGTCACCAATAAAAACAGCCCCCATGAATCTAACATCACGAGTAATCTTTTATGTTTAAATGATGAGGGCAGTATTGTTTAATGCACAATTCACACTTATAAATTTAGCTTCAAACTGGTAAGTAAAAAACCAAAACGCTTGTAATTTATGTGAGAATATGGTTTTAGTACAATAGAAAATAAATAGTGCAAAATATCCGTTTCTTTCATAATAAACCACCTAGGCGTTGCTCGACCAACTCTATAACCAAACTTTAGTATTAATTATTCTAATATTACTTATAGTCGGCCCTCATTCCTCAGGGCTCTTATTTAACAGATCTCCTACCTTATTGATATACTTAAATAAACACCATATAATTTAATTATAGATATGCGAGGCTAGTCCTGATTTCGTTTGTATTTCTTAGTTGGTTAGTTTCAAAATAAGTAATTTTCTTTTATATAATGCCGAATTACACGATTATTTGAGCCGGTTAAATTTATTCAATATAATCTAGAATTTAAAATACTGAGATCTTAAATGACGCGCAGAGATGATTTTTCAAAAAATAGCATCGATATTCTTGCGAAAAGAGCGGGCCAACTGTGTTCTAATCCAGAGTGTGGACTGGCTACAAGTGGTCTTCATTCATCCTCAAATAAAGCTATAATTACAGGTGTCGCTGCGCACATATGCGCTGCGGCACCTGGTGGAAAACGTTATGATGTCGAAATGACATCAGAAGAACGCACTTCCATAGATAATGGTATATGGCTTTGCGCTACTTGCGCCAAACTGATCGATTCCGACGAGAAAATCTACACGGTTAAACTACTAAAAAAATGGAAATATGACCACGAACATAAAAGACGTAAAAGTATGTTGCATGCTTCAAAAGACACCACAATTCTTTCAGATGAATTAAGCAGACTTTCAAAATCTGCCTCACCAAAATCTTCTTTGAATCCCGATTTTCGAATCCAAGTAACTACAAATTCCGAAAATCTACCTGTATATTCTCATATTAGTACTAGCGGTAGTAATCCGGTCGCGATATCATTCACCATTAATTATTCTGGTTCGAAGCTAATTGAGTATCTTCAAATACATACCTGGTTACTTTATGGACGTGTTGTAAGGAGTCCAGAGGTTTGGGAATCTTCTTCCTGGCAACCTCAAGAGATAGAATGTTTACCCAGAGAGCTAACAATGTTCGCAGAAATCGGCTCTTTTAAACGATACATGCTTAGTCTTTCGCCACATGACAAATTCTATCTCATGGCGAGTCAACATCCAAAATATTTGCCCGAATTGGATATTGAGTGGATGACTTTTATAGGGATGATACCTATACCCTGGCAAATTGAGATCCCTGGAGAAAAACCTATCTTCGGAGTGATTCTTTTATGGGTTTCTGAACATGGAATCCTGACAAGCGAATCCGTACCTGTTGACACTGACTGGAATAGTATTGACAAACGTCTCAAAGAAATTATTAAAAAATATAAACCAGATAAGTCGGAGATGCAATATACTGGCATTACAGAGTATTAGTCATTATTGTCTACTGAATAAAAATACCAGAACTGTAATTTTTCTGAAGAGCAAATGGTTAGCTATATTAGCTAATTTGTTTGATGTAAGCCATTAAGCATTATCAAAATCAAGCATAACCAAAACTAGTTCAATTAGTTCAAATGAAATGGGTGAAATGATTGGTAGCTTGATTCCTGTTTTAAGTTAGGTCAACCACTCTCGTGTTTCCATATCTAACATTAAAACTCATTCTGGAGAGTCAAGGCAATGATACTTCTAATGCTTAGTTCTGCTGCACATAAAAACTACAAAAAAGCAGCTTAAAGCACTCATAAAATATAATCCGTGCGTAAATCGCGTTATATTTACTCAAAATAGCGCTTTAAGCGCTATTTTGAGTATACTCCGAAACCCTTTGAGCACCCTCTATTAATTATTCGTAAGAAGCAGCTTGAAGTATCACCAAGTATACCCTTAAAAGATGCTCGAAAGGCTGCTCCAATTGGGTTATTTTTAGTGCATTTTATAGCAGAAAATGATCGTAAATGCTTAAGGCTATGTAGCCGTGTACTCAGCTATGAGAATAACAATCTTATCATCACATTTTTTAACCTCTGATGAAGTATTGCTCCGAGCACACTAAATTTTATAACCCTTTCCAAGTTCTTTATTTAAACTGATCCATCCACCTGGCCATTGCTTCCCCCTGTCTCTCTTGGGGGAATAGTGAAAAATAATCGTTAAGCGCTTTCTCAAACACTTCATAATCCGAAGCCCAGGAAGGGGTAAAAGCCACTTTATAAACCTCATATTCTAAATATACGGACGTATTAAGAGCATGGTTTTGAAATACAAGGCTATTGTTTAAACAGACTGAGATGCTCATAGTTCAAAAACCATTATCATTTAATGTAGAGAAGAACTTAACCATAGACGAAGAGCACTCAAGTAATATGGCACTGATAATAAAATATGCTTCCTACAATATAGGCACAATTACTCCTGCCAATGTAACCAATATAAAAAATGCATTATCTTACTTTGAAAAGAACCTCAGTGACATTATTTTAATCAAAGATTTACACGATTTGATTAAGGATAGGGAATCTGCAAGAGAAGCAATAATTGAGCAGTTAAATATCATCATATTAAAACGCGTTGTACCCGGGCATTGCAGGTATTGCCCGTTTTAATGGAAAACTAGGAGTACACAATGAGAGTTGCACTTTATGCCAGAGTATCCAGCGAAGCTCAGGATGTAGAATTATCCATTGCCGCCCAGCTAAGGGCGCTCAGGGATTATGCTAAATCCAAAGGGGATGAAATCATATGCGAGTATACGGATGAGGCAGAAACAGGCCGCACCGATGCCCGCCCTGCTTTCCGCGAAATGATTCACTTTGCCAGACGCAAACCCAAAGAAATTGACGCTATTTTAGTTTGGAAATACTCTAGATTTGCCCGTAATCGTGAAGATTCTATCGTCTACAAGACTCTACTCCGCAAAAATGGAATACAAGTAATTTCTATTAATGAAATCTTTGATGACTCTCCCAGCGGGAGATTATCAGTAGCTATAATTGAAGACATAGACGAATATTACTCTGACAACTTGGGAGAAGAGGTAACAAGGGGTATGAGAGAAAGTGTATCCCGAGGCTTCTATATTTCAGTCAATCCGCCTTATGGCTATTCTAAAGTTAAAGTGGCTGATGGCAACAAGACTCGATCCAAACTTAAAATTAAACCAGATGAGGCAAATATCGTAAAAAAGATGTTTGATGCCATAATCTCAGGCAAGGGCATAACAGAAATTGTTAAAGAACTAAATAACACGGGTATACCCAGTCCAAAGAACAAGCGTTGGGGTAAGACCAGCATATATTCCATTCTCTCCAATGAAGTCTATACTGGAACGGTTGTTTGGGGGCGTAATAGTAAACGCAACTTAGAGCCAATTCGGGTCACTAATAGCTGTGAACCAATCATAGATAAACAAATTTTCGATACAGTTAAACAGATTCTTAAACAACGGGCTCCGCAAGTTACCCACCCCCGTATAACCTCAAGCCATTTCCTCTTAAGCGGGTTGACCCGTTGTGCTTACTGTGGCAGGCCTATGACGGGCTGTAATGCCAAAAGCGGACATTTTTCTTACTATGTGTGCCAAAGCCTGCGACGGCATGGAGCTCAAACCTGTAAGGCAAAGTACATACCCGCACCTAAGTTGGAAAAACAGATATTAGAGAAAATAAGCGGAAATATCTTAACTGAAGACAATTTGAGAGAGCTTCTAGAACTAAGCAATCAAGAAATGGACAAGGCATTCGAAAGCGTAAAGTGCGAACAAAACATACTAGATGACAAAATAACCGATATTGACTATCGGTTATCCAATATCTACAAGGCAATCGAGAGCGGTAACTTTGACTTACCTGATTTATCTCCCCGTTTAAAAGAACTTCATAAACAAAAGGCTTTACTATCAACCAAACAAACAGAACTCAAAACAACGATATCCGAGTATAAAGTATCAAATATGAGTCCTGAGCAAATCGCTTTTTATATTAAAGACCTAAAGGAACTACTGGATGAAGCTGAACTGGGTGAACTCAAAGCCTTCATTAGGAATTTTGTGAAAGAGATACGCATCAGAGATAACGAAGTTACACTGGAATACTTTGCGCCGATAGCGGAAATGAACACGAATAAGAGGGTTCTGCCTATTGTACAGAATGGTGGGCGGTAGTGGGGTCGAACCACTGACCTCAGCGATGTCAACGCTGCGCTCTAACCAACTGAGCTAACCGCCCAAGAGACACATATTTTACTAGCTTAGCACCTTAGCGTCAAATAAGACTTAGAAGATATTCCAACCCGCCATTTTATGGGCATCCAGTTCATTACCGAAAGCCTTTTTAGGGGTGACACCCTTTACAATAAGGGCGGCAACACCTATCTTGATGATATCCCCGGCAATAAAAGGCACCAGCCCCATAGACAGCAAAGCAGTAAAGCTGACCGGCTGACCGACGACAGATGACAGCCAGTAATTAAGCCAGAAAATACCGGGTATATATACCAGGGCAAAGTTTGCAAATAGCATCAGGCCAAACATGGTGGTAAAGCTGCGCGCCCGGATATATCTGTCAGCAAAATAGCCCAGGAAAAGAGACAGGCAAACAAATCCCACCAGATAACCGGCTGTAGCGGTTACACCGGCACTCCAGCCGTTGAAAACAGGCATACCCGCCCAACCGGCCGCTGCGTATATGGCAACAGCCGCACCACCCCACCACCTACCCAGCAAAACAGCTGAAAGCAAGATGGCAAAAGTATGCAGTGTAACAGGTATGGGAGTCCACGGCAGGGGCAGTTTTATCTGGGCGGACAGGGCAATCAACCCCGCAGCCGCCAGAGTAAGGCCGATTTTAGCCCATATATTTAAAGCACTACGCCGCTTAAAGACATCATAACGGAACTGACTGAGCGTACCTGTCATTTGCATATGTACATACCTCCCATAACATGATAATGAAAAGTGATGCAGGAAAATCTACTTGGATACAGTGGGTCTGCGGTTGCCTACCAGGGCAATATCCAGATTCTTGCCGCAGTGGGGGCAAGTAGTGGATATAGTTATCGGCTGGCTCATCACCCGTTCAACCACTGCTGAAACTACCGAATCAATATTATCCAGCCTTTGGTCAAAAAGCTCCAGACGGTTGTTGATATCGTCCAGGCTTATATCGTCACTGTGCTTTTTCATGGAGGGCTTGTCTTTGTTTGCCAAGTGATACCTCCGTTCAGATTTAACCCATTATAAGTAAGAAAGCAGAACATGTCAAAACATTTAGCGGGTTTTCGGGCAAGGGTATTGCCTGCGGGTGTATGCGGTTTTATACTGAAAACGAGAGGGCGGAAACGGAGAAGGAAATGCCTGAACTGCTGGTAGGTACGGTTTCCGATTATTTTGCTCATCCCGGGGTGGCTGGTATAGACCTGATAGACCAGCTCAAAGTGGGGGATACTATACGTATAGAAGGCCATACCACTGACTTTGAGCAGGAAGTAGATTCCATCCAAATAAATCATGCCAACCTTACCGAGGCCAAAGCCGGCGATAGTGTTGGCATAAGAGTCTGCGACCGGGTACGGCCGGGAGACATGGTTTATAAAGTTACTTAGCCGAGGTTTTTCATCAAATTGGCCACTTCAATAGCCTGAGTAGCAGCATCAAAGCCCTTGTTGCCCATCTTGGTGCCTGCCCGCTCAATGGCCTGTTCAATGCTATCTGCGGTTATAACCCCGAATATCACCGGCAAAGACGCATCCAGCCCTACTCTGGCAATACCCTTGGAAACTTCGCTGGATACATATTCAAAATGGGGAGTACTGCCCCGGATAACCGCCCCCAGACAGATAACCGCATCGTAGCGGCCGCTCTTAGCCAGTTTCTGGGCTACAAGCGGAATTTCAAACGCCCCCGGCACCCAGGCTACGTCAGTATTTTCGGCACTCACCCCGTGGCGTTCCAGACTGTCTTTAGCCCCTGACAGCAGCTTTGAAGTAATAAATTCGTTAAAGCGGGACACTACCAGAGCCACTTTCAAACCCTGCCCGTTTAAAACACCCGAAAACTCTTTACCCATTTTGCCTACTCCTTAAGATGTATCTCTTAGTTTGTTTTGTCTACGTTTAACAGATGGCCCATTTTTTTCTGTTTGGTTTCCAGATAATGGCGGTTAAAACTGTTAGGTTCAACGATAATAGGCACGGTCTCAACTACCTGAATACCGTAGCCCTCCAGACCTACCACCTTTTTGGGGTTATTGGTCATCATCCGGATTTTACTTAAGCCCAAATCTACCAGTATCTGAGCACCTATACCGTATTCGCGCAGGTCAGGTGCAAAACCAAGTTCAATGTTAGCCTCAACCGTATCCAAACCCTTGTCCTGCAGGGCATATGCACACAGCTTGTTATGCAGGCCTATGCCGCGGCCTTCCTGCCGCATATAAAGCAGCACTCCCCGCCCGGCTTTGGCTATTTGATTAAGCGCCATATCCAGCTGCTCACCGCAATCACAGCGCTTGCTGCCAAAGACATCACCGGTAATACATTCGCTGTGTACCCTGACCAAAACCGGCTCCGGGCCGGAGATATCTCCCATTACCAGAGCAATGTGTTCGTCAGCATCAAACTGGCTTTTATAGGCAACCGCTTTAAACTGGCCGTGAGAAGTAGGCAGTTCGGCTTCAGTTATCTTTTTAACCATTTTTTCGGTACGGCGGCGGTAGGAAATTATGTCCTTAACACTTATTATCTTTATAGCCCATTCGGCGGCTTTCGCTTCAAGCTGGGGCAGACGAGCCATAGTGCCGTCATCATTCATAATCTCGCAAAGTACGCCGGAAGGGTACAGCCCGGCCATCCGGGTTAAATCCATAGAGGCTTCGGTATGCCCCGCCCGTACCAGCACCCCGCCCTCGCGGGCGCGCAGGGGGAACATATGTCCGGGCATGGCAATATCTTCACGGGTAGCCACCGGGTCTATCAAAACCTGCACTGTAGCCGCCCGGTCAGCTGCCGAAATACCGGTAGTAACTTTTTTACGGGCTTCCACCGAAACGGTGAACCCGGTGCTGTAAGGCGAAGTATTTTCCGTAACCATCATAGGTATTTTCAGCTGTTCAAGCCTTTCGGCAGTGAGTGAAACACAAATAAGGCCGCGGGCATTTTTTGCCATGAAATTTATGGCATCAGGCGTGACCATTTCAGATGCCATGACCAAATCACCTTCATTTTCGCGGTCATAGTCATCTACCACAATAACAAAACGGCCGGCCTTTATATCTTCAATAGCATCTTCAACACGGGCATTAGGCATAAAATATACTCCCCCTGAAAAACTAAAATAGCTTAAAAACCGTTTTCGGCCAGAAACTCCGGGCTTATGCCCCGTTCTGTCCGGCACAGTTTCTCCACGTATTTACCTATTATATCAGTTTCTATGTTTACCGTATCCCCCGGCTTTAGCAGACCCAGATTAGTTGATTTGCCGCTCAGGTTCACCAGCGAAATGGAAAAACGCTTTGCCTGTAAATCTGTAATAGTTAAACTGACCCCGTTGACCGCCACAAATCCCTTATGAACCATATAACGGGTAAGGTCTTGGTCTGTTTCAAAGGTAAGCAGGCGGGCGCTGCCGTCAGGTACGGAGGAAATTAACCTGGCAGTGCCGTCTACGTGCCCCTGCACCAGATGCCCGCCCATTCGGCTGTTTAGAGTAAGTGCCCGTTCCAGATTTAGAGGTGAATTAGAAGACAGTTTGCCCAGATTGGAAAGACGCAGGGTTTCGGGCATGATATCCGCATGAAAAGAAGAACTGTCAAAACTGGTAACTGTCAGGCAGACGCCATTGACCGCTATGCTGTCACCCACTTTCAGTGATTCCAGCACCAACTTTGCCCCAATGTGCAAATAAGCGGGGTTTCGGGCTTTTAAAAAGCCAAGTTCCTCAACTATGCCTGTAAACACGGTTACTCCTTAATAACGTAACCGGAAATCAACACGTCCTGTCCGAATGCGGTAGTGGTAATATCCCGAAGCTTGGCTGAGTCTGTAATCAGCTCCGCACCCAAACCTGCAACCGGTATCTTGGCGTCCTTGCCGCCTATTATTATGGGGGCGACAAATACCAAAACCTTGTCCACCAGTTTAAGGTCAAAAAGCGAACCCAGCACAATGCCGCCGCCCTCTACCAGCACACTGGTTACCCCGTTTTGCCCCAGATAACGCAGCAGGGATTTTAAGTCTACCAGCCCCCGTTCATCCGGCATTTCCACCACTTTTGCCCCGACCTCATCATACGCCTGTTTCTCTTCGGGAGTAAGCCCTTTGGCTACAGCTACAATGGTATTGCCGGGAACATGAAAAACGTTGGAACTCAAAGGTGCCCGGCCGTTATCATCAATAATTACTCTGGTGGGCTGGCAATGTGAAGTGCCGCCCCGCCCGCAGTTTACTCTGGCTGTCAGGTGGGGGTCATCTTTGAGTATAGTATTAAGCCCGGCCATAATCACATCTGATATATGGCGGATATAATGGGCAAAATGACGGGATTCCTCGTTGGAAATCCACTTGGAATCACCGGTGCGGGTGCCTGTTTTGCCGTCAAGGCTCATAGCGTATTTGGCAGTCACAAAGGGCATACCGGTGGTAATATACTTGAAATAGGCTTCATTCATCTGGCGGGCTTCACGCTCCATCATGCCCAGATGAACCTTTATGCCGGCATCTTCCAGCTCTTTTTTGCCCTTGCCGGAAACCAAGGGATTATCATCCAGGGTGGCAATATAAACCTCTTTGATGCCTGATTCTATAATAGCCACAGTGCAGGGCGGGGTCCGCCCCTGGTGGCAGCACGGCTCTAAAGTCACATATAAAGCAGCCCCTTTGGCCTTTTCAGCCGCCTGCTTCAAAGCTACTATCTCAGCGTGGTCACCGCCGGGCGGCTGGGTAAAGCCCTGACCAACCACTTCGCCGTTTTTTACAATGACAGCCCCCACCGCCGGGTTAGGACTGACCTGACCTATAGCCAACTTAGCAAGCGACAAAGCCTGAGACATATATTTCATAGCGCTGGCATTCTAGCATCAAATCTTCATTTTTTGCAAACCCGCACTGGTTTTAATGATTTACTATATATCAGGGTAATACGTATATAAAAAGCCGGAGCCGCCTAAAAAGCGGCTCCGAATCAGCTAGACTTGGATATTCCGGGTTTATTTTATACTGTAAACAGCCTGGACAGTTACCGTTACGGTGGTTTCCCCTGAACTAATGGGAGTAATTTCAGGAGCAGAGCTTACCATACCTGTATCTTTGGAGTAATCCCAGCGGGGTATATAGTTGCTGGTTTCGGTGATGTAGATAAGTTTACCTAAAGATATACCTGCTACCGAAGCCATCTGTTCGGCTCTGGCCTTGGCATCCTGAATAGCCAAAGTGCGGGCCTGTTCATAAGCGGCAGAGGGGTCATCTATTGAGAAATACAGCCCGTTTACCCGGCTGTCATCTCCGCCAGCCCTGACGGCCTCATCCAGAATACTGCCGGTCTGGGCAATCTGGCGGATTTTTACCTCAGCCTGATTGCTTACCCTGTAACCTATAATAGTAGATCTGTTATCAACCCATTCGGTAACAGGAGAGATATAGTAGCTGCTGGTCTTGATATCGGTTTCCAGCACTCCGTTGGCTTTGAGGGAGTTTATAATGGCGTTCATAGCCTGGGCGGCCTGGGCCTGGGCGGCATCAATACTGGCACCCATGCTCTCTACCCCCAGGGTCAAAATGGCTACATCAGGGCTTACAACTACCTCACCGCTGCCGTTTACCCAGACCCCGGTATTCTGCTGGCTCCAGATAACACCGGGGCTGTCCGTTGTATCTGTTTCATCAGTAGTGCTGGCAGCACAACCCACTACGCCTCCGGCTAGTGACACTACCAGTAACCCGCTTACTATAGGCAATAATATTTTTTTGTCCATCCTTACCTCCTTGATATTCAAATAATATAACGCCCCAACCAAAAAGAAGTTAGCAGCGTTTTAAAAAATTGGATGGATTTTTTGTAGAATGAATATCAGAAAGGTTGTATAATTTGCCCCAGATGAATGCTGCAAACTTGAAAAGCCTCCTGATGGAACTAGCCGGTATAATCCTGGTAGCTTTGGTTATCTTCGGAATATCAAAAGTCACCCTGTCCTACTCTATTGTAGACGGAAGCAGCATGGACCCCACCCTGAAAGACGAACAGCGCCTGCTGGTAAATAAGCTTGCATACCTGTTCGGAGAACCCCAGCGGGGCGATATTATCGTTTTCCCCCCTCCGGAACAGTATTCTTATGAAAATGACTTTATAAAGAGGATTATCGGGCTGCCGGGTGACTCCGTAGAAGTAAAAGAAGACGGTACAGTCTATATAAATGACCAACCCTTATCCGAGCCGTATGTTGTTTATCCCAAAGCCTTCCCTACCGCCAAGGTTTATGTGCCGGAAGGGCAGTACTATGTAATGGGAGACAACCGGGTAGTCAGCCTTGACTCCCGTTACGGGTTTTTTGTGGCCAGGGAAGATATTGTGGGCAAGGCCTGGGTATCAGTCTGGCCTCTGGGTGAATTTCACTTTTTATCTGTTTTGCCTATTTTACTCATAATGAAACGGGATTAGTTATGGAAGACGTAGAAACACTCTTTGAAAAGACCGGAGCAATACTGAAGGGTCATTTCCTGTTGACTTCGGGACTGCATTCCCCCATTTACTGGGAAAAATTCAGAATCATTGAAAACCCGGAATATAACCAGCAGCTTTGCGGCATGATAGCCGAGCATTACAAAGACAAAGGGATAGAACTGGTAGCCGGCCCTACCACCGGGGGTATAGTTCTGGCCCATGAAATAGCCCGCCAGATGGGGCTGAAATGTGTTTTTGCCGAAAAAATTGCCGACAGCGAGCGCGGTTTCCGGCGGGGTTTCGTAATAAAACCGGGAGCCAAAGTGCTGGTGGTAGATGATATATTAACCACCGGCAAATCTGTCCGCGAGGTGCTGGCTGCGGTTAAAAAAGCCGGGGGTGAAGTGGCAGGCATAGGCGTACTGGTAGACCGCTCTGATACCGCTCTGCAGTTTAACGCCCCTGTTTTCAGCTGTCTGCGTTCAGCCACCACTACTTACAAACCGGAGGATTGCCCGCTTTGCCGCCAGGGTCTGCCCCTGACCAAACACGGCAGCAGTTAAAACCCGCCTAGAAAGGTTTTAAAAAGTATGGATACTCCCCTAATCATAGCCCTTATTGTAGTTATTACCGCCATACTTTCCATTTTTGCGGTTTATTATTATATGCGCTGGTCTTTTGAAAAACGGTTTAAGCGCTGGCAGGATGCGGCGGTAATCCTCTGGCAGAAAGATATGGAGCGGGTACAAAAACAGTCTGTTGCCCAAAGCCGTGCCACTCTGGGAGGCCGCTTTGCCGAACAGTTAACCCCTTACCTGCCCGAATTCAAATATGACCCCACCGAAGCCCGTTTTCTGGGCAGCCCCATAGACCTTATAGTCTTTCCGGGACTGGCACAGGGCAATCCCCGTGAGATAGTTATTGTGGAAGTCAAAACCGGCAAGCACTGCCAGCTGACAGATTCCGAAAAGAAAATCCGCCAGCTTATAGAAGACGGCATGGTACGCTGGGAGCTTATCCAACCGGGGGTGTTGCTGGAAAGACCCCTGCAGGAAATACTTGAACGGAATACCCCTGAGGAAGACTGCCCCCAAGAGCCGCTGACAGATACCGACTAAGTACGCTTGAAGTCTTTTTCAAGCTGGCAAAAGTCTATTTTTACAATCGTGGGACGCCCGTGAGGGCAGTGGCCGGGTACAGCGGTTTTCTCCAGTTTCAGCAGCAGTTCACGCATCTCCGCCTCGTTAAGCACCTGTCCTGCCCGAACTGCGGTATGGCAAGCCATCAGCCGCTGTAAACGTTCCTTTATCTCTGCCGGGGCATCTTTGGGGTTATCAACAAGCTCTGAAAGAAGGGCTTTGGCCTGGGGTGCGGTAAAACCGGCTGGGATTGATTGCACACGGTAGACTCTGCGGCCGAATTCTTCTATTTCAAACCCCATTAAATCCAGCTCTGATTTGCATTTTTCAATCATGGCTTCCTGCACCGGGTTTAGCTCCAGTATAAACGGAGCAAGAAGGCTCTGGCGCGCATTTTCAGAGGGGGGTTGTGAGGCAATTTCTTCGTAACGGATACGCTCATGGGCAGCGTGCTGGTCTATTATGTAAAGCCCATCCGGCCCTTCGGCCAGCAGGTAAAGGCCGCCTATCTGCCCCACCAGCCGCAGCAGCGGCAAAACCGATGTTTTAGCACTCTGGATAACAGGCGAAAAATACTGCTGGGCAGTACCGGCGGGTTTTGGGGTCTCACCCCAGATTGGCTCTTGCCTGGCAGATTCCTGCCGGTAAACAGGCGCTTCTTCGGCTATATGAAGGATGGGTGGCTTCTCCACCAGTGCCGAACGGACTGCCCGCTGGACAGCGGTAAAGATAGCACTTTCATCTGAAAATTTAACTTCGGCCTTGGTAGGGTGAATATTTACATCTACCAGCGCCCCATCCAGCCATATATTTATAACCCCCAGAGGGTAACGCCCCACCATAAGCAAGCCGCTGTAGGCCTGTTCTGCCGCTTTTTGCAAAGCCCTGCTCTGAATAAGGCGGCGGTTAACAAAGAAATGGAGGGAATTACGGTTGGAACGGCTGATTTCAGGCGGGCTTACCAGACCGCTGATATTTATGGCAGATGAACGGTAAGAGTCTGTTTCCAAATCCAGCATTTTACTTGCAACGTCGTTTCCGTATATTTCCAGCACGGCATCACGCAGTTTGCCGTTGCCGGGGGTATTTAAGGTATTCCGCCCGTCAATGCTCAGAGTAAACTTGACCTCAGGGTAAGCCAAAGCGTAACTAAGCACCACTTCCGACACTTTGGAGGCTTCATGCTGGGGAGTTTTAAGGAATTTCAGGCGGGCAGGCACCCGGCTGAAAAGGCGGGCGAGCTTTATAGTAGTACCGGGTGAACGTGCCATACGGGTATGCTTAACCATTTCGCCGCCGGACAAAGACAAATAAGTGCCGCTTTCTTCAGTTCGGGCAGCCGTCAGCATTTCCAAATCCGCCACCGCCGCAATACTGGGCAGGGCTTCACCCCTGAAACCCAGACTGGAGATGGCATAAATATCTTCAAAGCTGGAAAGCTTGCTGGTGGCATGGCGTTCAAAGGCCAGCAAAACTTCCGAAAAAACTATGCCGCACCCATCATCACTTACTTCTATATAGCCAATGCCGCCTTCGCGGATAACAACATCCACCCGTTTAGCTCCGGCATCAAGAGAGTTTTCCAGCAGCTCTTTGACCACTGAAGACGGCCCTTCAATGACCTCCCCGGCGGCTATGCGGGCAATAGTTGCCTTGTCCAGCAGTTTTATAGGCATAAAATACTTTCTTTCTTAGAAAATATATTTAATTCTAAACTCTAAGCGGGGTTTGGTAAATAGGTGAAGGTGAAACAGGCGGCAGAAACTGCCTAGTTTTCCAGTTTGGTCAGGCGGGCAAAGCTGAGCATCAGGCGTTTCATGCCTACCGAATGAAAAGATATCATAACCTCGGCATCATTTTTCACCCGGTTGATACTGGTTACAATCCCTTCGCCAAACTGGGGGTGCAGCACCTTGTCTCCTGCTTCAAGTTCCAGCAGTTTGGGGGCGGGAGGAGTGGCTGACTTAATGGGCATGCCCGCACTTTGCAGATGCTGTTTGATAACGGGTGAAGCTGCCGAAGCGGCAGTATACTGCCCGGACAAGGGCTGTTTTTCACGGCCTTTGGTGATACTCTGGGGTATATCCTTAAGATAACGTGAGGGTTCGTTTACATTGCTCTGCCCCATAAGGGAGCGGCGGAAAGCCCGCACCAGGTAAAGCCGCTTGCGGGCACGGGTTACACCCACATAACACAGGCGGCGTTCTTCCTGCATCTGGGCGGGGTCATCAAACGAACGGCTGTGCGGCAGGACACCCTCTTCCATACCCACCATGAAAACCACCGGATACTCCAGCCCTTTGGCCTGATGCAGGGTGATAAGGGTAACAGCCGAAACACCTTCTTCAAGGCTGTCTAAATCTGATACCAATGCCACGCTTTCCAGAAAAGCCGAAAGCCCTTCGGGCGGGGCAATTTCCTGATACTGCTGGGCAACTGTCCGCAGTTCAAGTATATTATCCCAGCGCTCCTCCCCGTCTTCGGAGGCAAACAGGAATTCGCGGTAATTTATACCCTCAAGCAGCCTGTCCAGCAGGTTTAAAAGGGGCAGATTTTGAGCATCCGCTATAAGTGACTTCAGTAAAATACCGAAGTCAGTCAGGGGTTTTAAACCCCGGCTGGGTATGGGCGGTTTGGGGGCATTTTCATCTGATAAATTTACAAGTGATTCATACAGGCTGATATCCTGCTCTCTGGCAAACTGGCCCAAATCAGAAAGGGTTTTAGCCCCTATTCCGCGGGTGGGTATGTTTATAACCCTCTGGAGGCTGACGCTATCCTGAGGGTTTTGCAGCAAACGCAGATAAGCCACAATATCTTTAACCTCACGCCGCTGGTAAAAGCGGGTGCCGGAAACCAGACGGTAAGGCATACCGTAACGGATAAATGCCTCTTCCAGAGCCCGTGACTGGGCATTAGTGCGGTAAAGAATGGCTATATCACCGGGGCTGAACTTTTCATACCGGGTCAGTTTTTCAATTTCAGAAACCACAAACTGGGCTTCTTCCTGCTCGTTAAAGGTTTCAACAACCGCTATAGGCTGGCCGGATTCGTTTTCAGTCCACAAACTGATAGGTTTACGCCCGCTGTTCGGGGCAATTACACACGAAGCCGCTTCCAGAATATTTTTGGTGGAGCGGTAATTCTGCTCCAGCAAAATCACTTTGGCACCCGGATTGTCTGTCTCAAAGTTAAAGACATTTCTCAGGTCTGCCGAACGCCATGAATAAATGGACTGGTCAGGGTCACCCACCACACAGATATTTTTATACTTGGCAGACAGCATCTTTACCAGCTCATACTGAACCAGATTGGTATCCTGAAACTCATCTACCATTACATGCAGATAACGTTCCTGATATCTGGAGAGCACCTCAGGGTGCTGTTTAAACAGCTGAACAACCTTCAGCAGTAGGTCATCAAAATCCAGTGCCTTATTCTGCTTAAGGCGTTTTTCGTAGAGTTCGTAAACCCTGCCTACCACCTCTTCAAAATAGCTCCGGCCTTTTTCAAAGTAATACGCCGGAAGCACCAGCTGGCTTTTGGCCTGGCTGATGGCATTTCTGATGGAAGCGGGAGGATAACGCTTGGGGTCCAGCTCCAGCTCGGCCATAGCCTGCTTGATAAGGCTTTGCTGGTCATCATCATCGTATATTACGAAGTCAGCCGGCACACCTAAAGGCAGACCGTCCTGCCTGAGTATGCGGGCGCAGATAGCGTGAAAAGTGCCCATAGTCAGGCGTCCCGCCGCTGAGGGAGCCAGCAGGTTTAAGCGGGTCTCCATTTCGCGGGCGGCCTTATTGGTAAAGGTAACAGCCATAATGCGATGGGGGTTTATACCTACTACTTTAATCAGGTAGGCAATCCGGTGGGTAATAACCCTGGTTTTACCGCTGCCCGGACCGGCCAGTATAAGCACCGGCCCTTCCACGGCTTCAACGGCCTGTTTTTGAGCGGGGTTCAGCCCTGTAAGTATGTCTTGCATGAAACAGGGGTATTATAGCATTATTATCACCCCAAGGTCATTTCGCCCGCAGTCTGGCATAAACCTGAAGATAAACTATTTTTGCTGTTTAAATGTTTTTATAAGCTGAAAATAAATTTGCCCGTCTTGACCGGGGGTGTTATAATACTAACGGTAAATTAAATACAGGGTTACCTTTAAGCTGGTCCTGAGAGGCCGGTAAGGGATTTTAGACAAAGAAGTGTCTTTTGACCTCTTGCCGGCAAATGTTGGTAAGAGGTTTTTTTATGGCACAAAAAGTAATACTGGGCGCCGAAGATATCCGCCGCACTCTGGCCCGTATTGCCCATGAAATACTGGAAAGAAACCATTCCAGCCGTGACCTTGTTATTATCGGCATGTATACCCGGGGCGTACCTCTGGCAAACCGCCTGGCCGAAAATATCCTCCGCTTTGAAGGGCTGGAAATACCGGTGGGGACACTGGACTTTTCACTCTACCGTGATGACCTTGATTCCCAGCGTTTCCACCCCACCATCAAAAATACCGATATCCCTTTCAGCATAAACAACAAAATAGTGGTGCTGGTAGATGACGTCCTCTTTACCGGGCGTTCCACCCGGGCGGCTATGGATGCCCTGATAGATTATGGACGCCCCAAAGCTATCCAGCTGGCAGTGCTGGTAGACAGAGGCCACCGCGAACTGCCGGTACGGGCGGATTATATAGGCAAGAATATACCCAGCTCACGTGACGAGAAGATAAAAGTGCGCCTGACCGAAACAGACGGACGGGACGAAATACTTATACTGGATAATGAAGCAGGTGAGGTATAAACATGACGAACACCCCCAAAACCCCCGCAGAAACTGAAACCCTGCTTTCCGAGGTACAGGGCTGGAAACACCGCCATGTGCTGGATTTAGATAACTTCAGCCGCGAAGAACTGGACATGGTTATGCAAACAGCCAGCGTCATGCTGGATATTTTATCCCGCCCGGTAAAGAAAGTGCCGGCCCTGAAAGGCAAGACTATAGCCACCCTCTTTTACGAACCCTCCACCCGCACCCGTTCATCATTTGAGCTGGCGGCCAAAAGTTTATCTGCTGATGTATTAAACCTGAATGTCTCCCAGAGCAGCGTTTCCAAGGGGGAAAGCCTACTGGATACGCTGGATACGCTGGAAGCACTGGGGGCGGATATGGTAGTTATGCGCCACCCCCTGTCAGGAGCGCCTTATCTGGCGGCAAACCACTGCCGAGCAAACATTATAAACGCCGGTGACGGCTGGCATGCCCACCCCAGCCAGGCACTGCTGGATATATTTACCATACTAAGGCACAAACCGGCCCTGGAAGGGCTGAAAATAACCCTGATTGGGGATATAAAACACAGCCGGGTAGCCCACTCCAATATCTGGGGGCTAAGCAAAATGGGGGCTGAAATCACCCTTTGCGCCCCCTATACCCTGTTGCCGGAGGGCTTAAATACCGACAGCCAAATATTCCCCGAAGTAACGGTAAAAACAGATATAAAACAGGCAGTCAGCGGGGCTGACGTGGTAATGGGGCTGCGCCTGCAGCGTGAACGCCAGCAAAGCGGGCTTCTGCCGGGAATACGGGAATACGCCCAGTACTTTCAGCTGAATGCAGAAATACTCAAACTGGCCAAACCGAATGCGCTGGTGATGCACCCCGGCCCGGTAAATGAAGATATAGAACTTTCGCAATCTGTGGTACACGGAGAGCAGTCTGTCATAAACGAACAGGTAAAAAACGGGGTAGCCATACGCATGGCCCTCTTTTACCTGTGCAGCGGAAGCAAGGAAATATAGATATGAAAATACTGATTAAAAACGGGCGCATCATAGACCCTGCCGAAGGCACAGACCAAGTGGCAGACCTGCTGCTTGAAAACGGGCTGGTTGCCGGAATAAACAGTAATATACCTTCAGATAAAGCCGATGAAGTTATAGATGCCGCAGGCAAAGTGGTTTGCCCCGGTTTTATAGACCTGCACGTACACCTGCGTGAGCCGGGTTTTGAAGGCAAAGAGACTATTGAAAGCGGCTGCAAGGCCGCCGCAGCCGGAGGGTTCACCACTATCTGCCCCATGCCCAATACCAATCCCGCAGCGGATAATCTGCCGGTGATAGACTTTGTTAAAAACACCGCCGCCAAAGTTTCGCCCATACGGGTGCTGCCCATAGCCGCCATAACCAAGGGGCGCAAAGGACAGGAACTTTCCCCCATGGGAGAGCTGGCCGAAGCAGGAGTGGCCGGTTTTTCAGATGACGGTGACTACGTGTCAAACAGCTCCATGCTCCTCCATGCCCTGCTTTACAGCCGCACTTTTGGCCTGCCCGTTATGGAGCACTGCGAAGAGCCGTGTCTGGCGGAAGGCGGGGTAATGAACGAAGGGCTTTTAGCCTGCCGTTTGGGATTAAAGGGCATACCTGATGCCGCTGAAGAAATTGCCCTGAGCCGGGATATTGCCCTGGCCAAAGAAAGCGGCGGGCGGCTGCACCTTTGCCATATCAGCACGGCCGGTTCGGTGGAACTGGTACGCAGAGCCAAAGCCGCAGGCATACAGGTAAGCGCAGAGGTTACCCCCCACCACCTGACCCTGACCGAAGCTGAAGTAAGCGGCTACAACACCAGTGCTAAAGTTAACCCGCCGCTTCGCACCCAGAGTGATATTGAGGCATTAATAACAGGGCTGAAAGACGGCACTATAGATGCCATTGCCACAGACCATGCCCCCCACACCGCCAATGACAAACTGTGTGAATTCGGTCTGGCCGCAAACGGCATTTCGGGGCTGGAAACCGCATTTGCCAGCCTGATGGGGCTGGTACACTCAGGCTCTATCAGCCTAAACCTGCTTATAGAAAAGCTGACTCTGGGCCCCCGGCAGGTACTGGGCGAAAAATACAAAAATATCGGCAATTTGAAACCAGGCTCCAGTGCAGATGTGGTTATATTTGACCCTGACGAAGAATGGACGGTGAATACCGCCAGATTCTTCTCCAAGGGCAAAAATACTCCCCTTGAGGGACGCAGGCTGAAAGGCAGGGTAAAAGCCACCATTGCCTGCGGCCGGATAGCATACCGGGAATAACAGACTTGCCAGTTTAGAAAGTGAGAAGGATAGATTAAATGACAAATACAGCATACCTGGTACTGGAGGACGGAACAGTATTCAGCGGCAAAAGCTTCGGGGCGGAAACCGAAGCCATAGGCGAAGTGGTCTTTAATACCAGCATGAACGGATATCAGGAAATGCTGACTGACCCTTCGTATACCGGCCAGATTATTATCCCCACTTACCCTCTTATCGGCAATTACGGGGTAAACCCCTTTGATAACGAATCCGCCTGCATCAGGGCAACAGCCTTTGGGGTACACGAGGAATGCCTGCTGCCAAACCACTACCAGAATAACCAAACCATTCACTCCTTTCTGGAAGAATCCGGCATACCCGGCATAAGCGGCATAGATACCCGCGCCATTACCCGTAAGCTGCGCTCTGCCGGGGTAATGAGGGGCATGATAACCACTACCAAAACCCCTGAAGAAGCCCTTAAAACTATCCTCAGCGCACCAGACTACGGGCAGATTGACTTTGTACGCAAGATAAGCACACCCGCAGCCTACGAATGGCAAAAGGAAAAACCCTCTTTTGCCGGGTTTCATATAGCGGTACTGGACTGCGGGCTTAAGTACTCTATACTTAACCAGCTGAAATCCCACGGCTGCAAAGTAAGCGTTTTGCCCTGCACTGCCAGCCCGCAAGACATAGATGCCCTTAATCCAGACGGGGTGCTTCTTTCACCCGGCCCCGGCAACCCGGAACTGCTGGACTATCTGGTAAATACAGTCAGATACGCCTGTGAAAAATACCCGGTCATGGGCATCTGTCTGGGAAACCAGCTGATAGGCAAAGCCTTCGGGGCTAAAACATTCAAGCTGAAGTTCGGCCACCGGGGCGGAAACCACCCGGTTAAAGACCTTGCCAGCGGGCGGGTATATATAACCTCGCAAAACCACGGCTACTCCCTTGACCCCGCCACCCTGAAAGAAGGGCTGGAGGTCAGCCACATAAACCTGAATGACGGCACGGTGGAAGGGCTTCGCCACCGCGAACTGCCGGTGTTCTCCATACAGTACCACTCCGAAGCTTCACCCGGTCCGATGGATTCCACCTACCTGCTCAAACAGTTTGTGGAAATGATAAAACAAGCCAAAAAGTAGCTGACACCACTCAGAGATGGATTAGTTGAGAAAGCAAAAAGGAATATGCGAAGTGATGAATAAACCCCAAAAAGTTCTTATTATCGGCTCCGGCCCGATTATCATCGGCCAGGCTGCCGAATTTGATTACGCCGGTACCCAGGCCTGCAAAGCCATGCGCGAAGAAGGAGTGGAATCCATACTGGTAAACTCCAACCCGGCTACTATTATGACTGACGAAAATGTTGCGGACAGGGTATATATTGAACCCTTGACCGTTGAATCTATAACCAAAATCATTGAAAAAGAACGGCCTGACGGTTTGCTGCCTACTTTGGGCGGGCAGACCGGGCTCAACCTGGCGGTAGACCTGGCAGATGCGGGCGTGCTTGCCAAGTACAATGTCCGTTCCCTGGGCACACCCATAAATACCATCCGCACCGCCGAAGACCGCGAACTTTTTAAAGAACTGCTGGCTGAAATAGGCGAACCTGTTCCCCCTTCGGAGACAGTAACCACCGCTGAAGACGCACTCAAAGTTGCCCGTGAAATAGGCCTGCCGGTGGTAATACGCCCGGCGTATACCTTAGGCGGCACAGGCGGCGGTTTTGCCAACAACTGGGAGGAGGTAGAGGAAGTAGCTCAAACGGGACTGAATGCCTCACCCATCCACCAGATACTGGTAGAAAAATCGGTTGCCGGCTGGAAGGAAATTGAATACGAAGTAATGCGTGACGGGGCGGACAACTGCATTACCATATGCAACATGGAGAACTTTGACCCCATGGGAGTCCATACCGGAGACAGCATTGTAGTAGTCCCGGTGCAAACCCTTACCAACAAAGAATCCCAGATGCTGCGCACCGCTTCCATCAAGATAATACGGGCGCTGGGTATTGAGGGCGGCTGTAACGTACAGCTTTCTCTAAACCCGAACGGCAATGAATATTATGTAATTGAGGTTAATCCCAGAGTATCCCGTTCATCAGCCCTGGCCAGCAAGGCTACCGGCTACCCCATTGCCAGAGTGGCATCCAAGATAGCCATTGGCAAACGGCTGGACGAAATACCGAACGCGGTTACCGGAAAGACACTGGCCTGCTTTGAGCCGGCGGTAGATTATATAGTAGCCAAAATCCCCCGCTTCCCCTTTGACAAGTTTGCACTTGGTGACCGCGGCCTTGGCACCCAGATGAAAGCCACCGGCGAAGTAATGGCCATTGACCGCAGCTTTGAAGCGGCTATCCACAAATCTATCCGCTCTCTGGAATTCGGCAAGAAAACCATACTCTGGGAAGACCGAAGCTGGATAATGGGAGATGACCTTTCCACCTACCCCCTGCACGCCCATGATACCCGCTTATGGGCAATACTGGCCGCTCTGCGCCGCGGGCATACACCCGAAGCTATCCACGAAAAAACCAAGATAGACAACTGGTTTTTATACAAACTTAAAAACATTACCGATATGGAAAAACGCCTGCTTAAGGAAAACCTGACCCCGGAGCTGATGCTTCAAGCCAAAAAACTGGGTTTCTCAGATGAAGAAATAGCCACCCTGTCAGGCAAACTGGCCGAACAGATACGCCAGATGCGCCTGGAGTGGAATATAAAACCGGTGTTTAAAATGGTAGACACCTGTGCCGCCGAATTTGATGCCGCCACCCCTTACTTCTACTCCACTTATGACGAAGAAAATGAGGCTCTGCCTGAGAATATTAAAAAGGCCGTAGTCATAGGTTCAGGTCCTATCCGCATAGGTCAGGGTATAGAGTTTGACTACTGCTCGGTTCATGCCGCCTGGGCTTTGGAAAAGGCCGGCTTGCAGAGCATTATGATAAACTCCAACCCTGAAACAGTGTCTACAGATTTTGATACCTCAAACCGCCTTTATTTTGAATCTCTGGACGAAGAGAGTGTCCGGGATATACTGGAAAATGAAAACATTTCCGCCCCCGAATCCACCCCCAGCATTGTCCAGTTCGGCGGGCAGACAGCTATAAATCTGGCCTCACCCCTTACCCGCAGCGGCAACCCCATTATCGGCTCATCCGCCGAGGCTATAGATTTAGCCGAAGACCGCCGCCGCTTTGAACGGCTGCTTTCGGAAATGGGCATACCCCAGGCGCCGGGTGCCGGCATAACCACTCTGGACGAAGCCCTGAGCATAGCTGAAAGCATTGGCTACCCGGTAGTAGTCCGCCCAAGTTACGTACTGGGGGGACGGGCGATGGAAATAGTCAGTGACGCATCTGACCTGATACGTTATATGAGCGCCGCCATAGAGCTGAATACCGGACACCCCATTTTGATAGACAAATATCTGGTGGGCAAAGAAGTGGAAGTTGACGCCATTGCAGACGGGGAAACCGTGTTTATCCCCGGCGTTATGGAGCATATTGAACGGGCCGGCGTCCACAGCGGGGACTCCATGGCAGTCTACCCCACCCAAAACCTGAATGCCCATGACCTGGCCACCATTTCAGACTATACCATACGCATAGGCAAAGCCCTGAACGTACGCGGGCTGATGAATATCCAGTTTGTAGTCTCCAAAGACCCCGAGGGGGGAGATAATATAGTCTATATACTGGAAGTAAACCCCAGAGGTTCGCGCACCGTACCCTTCCTTTCAAAGGTTACAGGAGTGCCCATGGTAGATATAGCGGTGAACGTGATGCTGGGCAAAACTATTAGAGAGCAGGGCTATCAAAACGGGATTATGCCCCATACGGATTTGGTTGCCATAAAAGCCCCCGTTTTCTCTATGGCAAAACTAGTGGGGGTAGATACCTACCTGGGGCCGGAAATGAAATCCACCGGCGAAGTCATGGGGGTAGACCACACCTTCAATAAAGCTCTGGTAAAAACCCTTCAGGCGGCCTCTATAATGCTGCCCGAAAAAGGCACTCTTCTTTTCAGCGTAGCTGACCGTGACAAGGCTGAAGCTTTGCCCCTTATCCGCACCCTGCACGGGCTGGGATATAATTTCTACGCCACCGAAGGCACTGCCGCCATGATGACCGCCGCCGGTATAACCGTTAAACAGATAAGCAAAAAACTGGATGAGGGCCACCCCAATATTGTGGATATTATCCGAAACGGCACCGTCTGCGGGGTGATAAATACCATGACCGGCGGCCGGGTACCCCTTAGGGACGGCTTTTATATCCGCCGGGCAGCCGCCGAACGCAAAGTGCCTTGCTTTACCTCTATGGATACCGCTAAAGCCGCAGTGGAAGCTCTGGCAAACGGCAACCGCCAGATAACGGTCTTGCCGCTGAATGAATACCGCCAGGGTAAAAGCGGCAGTTAGGAAAGTATTGTGACAACTACCCAGCTAAACCAGCTTTCAGCCAGTGTAATTGAAAATGAAGAGGTCATGCCCGGCATCTGCCTGATGTGGCTTGAAGCACCCGAAATAGCGGCTTCTGCCCGTCCGGGGCAGTTTGTTATGCTATCCTGCGGCGGTGAAAACCTGCTCAGGCGGCCTATTTCCATCCACCAGTGCCACCGGGAAAACGGGCTTATCGCCCTGATGTATGCGGTAGTTGGAAAAGGCACAGACTGGCTCAGCAAACTTCAAACAGGAGACAGCCTTTCGGTGCTGGGCCCGTTGGGCAACGGCTTTCGGGTAAATGAGGACAGCCGTCACCTGCTGCTCCTGGGGGGCGGGCTGGGTATCGCCCCGCTCCGTTTTCTGGCAGACGAAGCTTTAAAACAAGGCAAGCGGGTTAGCCTGATACAGGGTGCAAGAACCGAGCTTCAGGTCTGCCCTTCCCATTTGCTGCCGGAAGACGCCAGCTGCCATGTCACCACTGAAAACGGGGCTATAGGCAAAAAAGGGCTTATTACCCACCATCTGGCGGAGTTTCTGCCGGATACAGACCAGATAATAGCCTGCGGGCCTATGCCCATGCTTAAGGCTCTGGCAAAAGAACCCCAGCTGGCAGGCAAAGATGTACAGGTTTCCCTGGAAGTACGCATGGCCTGCGGTCTGGGTATCTGCTACGGCTGTGCCGTAAAAACAATCAAAGGCATGAAAACTGTCTGCCATGACGGGCCGGTATTTGATATACGGGATATCCACTGGGACGAAGTAAAAATATAACACCGTCACTGATTACCTGATAAATAAAAAGGGGCTTTTAAAAGCCCCTTTTTAATTCCGCGAAATACTACGATTTTATCCATTCGTAAATATCTAAATATATTAGTATATACATGTATTGACTATTTTTTTATTTAATGTTATATTAGGATATCATAAATAATTAAGGAGGCATTCATGAATACATGCCATGGCTGCGAGGGGAAAGGCTGGGTTGATGGACAGTACTCAGGAATAGTTAAGTGTCCAATTTGCGGGGGTACCGGGAAATTAAATACTACTATTCAAACTACGTACCCCTCGACAAAACAAACCAAGCAAATGGTCAAAAAACAAAGTATTCACATGCAATCACTAGAGGCCTGGTTACAAACTTGTTCTGACGTGAAACTTAAGCAGCACAATAAAACTATGAACACTTATGCATCATTCTCAAAAATAAAGGGGCGTTGGATAGGACTAGTTTGGGTTTCAACTACGCATGACAATCGGATATACTTACGCAAGGGCGACTATACATCTGTGGATAAATTGAATAGAGTTATATATCAATCAGCCTCTGGAGGTGACACTTGGGGCGGATATCCTCAATTCGTAATCCAAACACAAGCTGACGTTGCATACGCAATAATATTAATAAATTATGCAAAAAATAATTTTTAAACCCTAGTGCTTTTGCTGGATAAGTGAAAGAAACTCTGCTCTGGCAGCGGGTGACTTATGGAAACTGCCCCGAAGCGCCGAGGTTATCACCCGGCTGCCGGGCTTTTTGATACCCCGCATCACCATGCACATATGTTCAGCCTCTATTACCACCGCCACCCCGTCACACTTCAGCCCGTCTATAATGGCATCTGCAATCTGGGTGGCCATGCGTTCCTGTATCTGGGGGCGTTTGGCATAAATTTCCACTACTCTGGCCAGTTTGCTTATACCCACTACCCGCCCGTCAATATTGGGTATATATCCTATATGGACTACCCCTGAAAAGGGCAGCAGGTGATGCTCGCACATAGAGTAAAAGGGTATGTCTTTTATAATCACCATCTCACGGTGGCCCAGTTCGTAACCTACCCGCAAAACTTCGGCCGGGTCCTGGTTCATACCTGAAAACAGTTCGGCATACATCTGGGCGACCCGTCTGGGAGTTTCCTTAAGCCCTTCCCGCTCAGGGTCTTCGCCAATAGCTAAGAGCATGTTTTGCACCGACTGTTTTATTGTCTGTTCATCAAACATTTATCAGTTCTCCAGAATTATTAAGCCGGAAACCTACCAGCCCAGTACTTTTTCAACTGCCCCAAGGCTAGCTTCGGTTTCGGAAAAACCGCCCGCCCCTTTTATGGCAATATCGCTGTCCTTAAGGCCGTTTCCGGTAACCACACATACAACCTGGCTTGAGGAGAAATCCTGCCCGCCCTTAATACGTTTTATCAGCCCGGCCAAAGGTGCGGCCGAAGCCGGCTCACCGAAAATACCGGCTGATGCCATTTTGTGATAAGCGGCCATTATTTCGGCATCTGAAACCATGTCTATAATCCCGCCTGACTGGTCTCTGGCTTCCTCGGCCTTTTTCCAGGAAGCAGGGTTACCTATGCGGATAGCGGTGGCCAGTGTTTCGGGTTCGGCAATAGCATGGCCGCGGACAATGGGGGCGGCCCCTTCGGCCTGAAAACCCATCATTTTGGGCAGGGAAGCGGCTTTACCCAGCTGGTGATATTCTTTAAAACCCTTCCAATAGGCAGTAATATTGCCGGCATTGCCCACCGGTATAAATAAAAAGTCAGGCGCTTTGCCCAGAGCGTCTACAATCTCAAAAGCAGATGTTTTCTGGCCTTCTATACGGTATGGATTAACCGAGTTAACCAGCGCCACCTTGTGCTTCTCAGTCAGTTTGAAGACTATCTGCAGGGCTTGGTCAAAGTTGCCCTTTATCTGAATGATTTTTGCCCCGTAAACAATTGCCTGAGCCAGTTTGCCCAGGGCTATTTTGCCGGACGGGATAATTATAATGGACTCAAGCCCGCTGGCAGCCGCATAGGCGGTAGCCGAAGCGCTGGTATTGCCGGTGGAAGCACAAACCACCGCTTTAAAACCATCTTCAATAGCCTTGGCAACCGCCATGACCATGCCCCGGTCCTTGAAAGAGCCGGTGGGATTGCAGCCTTCCAGCTTAAAATAAAGCTCGGCTATCCCCAGTTCCTTTTCCAGCTTTGGGCAGCGCACCAGAGGCGTATCACCCTCACCCAGCGTAAGCGGGGGGGTTTTATCTGTAACCGGCAGATATTTCCGGTAATGATCAATGACACCCTGTTTCATATATTCTCCTAAATACCTACCCGAACAAAATTATTTATATCCTTTACTTTATCCAGCCCGCCCAGCTCTACCAGCGCCTGCTGGACAGAGGCTTCTTTGGCAGGGTGGGTCATGATAACTATCTCGGCAGTCAGGTTTTCTTCGTCTGTTTCTTTCTGGATTACCGACGAAATGCTGATATTATGGTCACCCAGTACTCTGGCAATAAGGGCCAGCACACCCGGTGAATCGGTCACTGTCATCCGCAGGTAATAACGGGTGAGAATATCGCTCATGGGTTTTACGCCCAGAGGTTTGTCCATATTCCAGCGCATCCGGTTACCCACCCCCAGGTGGATATCCTGCGCCGCCGCCAGCACATCCGCCACCACCGCACTGGAAGTGGCCGAAGCACCAGCCCCCTGTCCCTGAAAGAGCACCGGCCCGACTAAATCACCCTCTACCAATACGGCATTGAAAACCCCGTCCACCTTAGCCAGCCATTCATCCTTGGGCAAAAAGACCGGGTGAACCCTGGCTTCTATCTGGCCGTTGCCGGGTTTGGTGATAGCCAGCAGTTTTATGTTAAACCCAAGCTCATCCGCATAGCAGAAATCACGGCTGGTCAGGCGGGAAATACCTTCACGGTAAATATCTTCCGGTTTAACCTTACACTGAAAGTTTATGGAAGCCATAATGGCCAGTTTATAAACAGCATCCGTGCCTTCTATGTCATTAGACGGGTTGGCTTCGGCATAACCCAGAGACTGGGCCTGTTTCAGGGCAGTCTCAAAGTCCAGCCCCTCTTTGGACATACGGGTCAGGATATAGTTGGTAGTCCCGTTGATAATGGCATAAATGCCGTTTATATGGTTGGCGGCTAAATCATACTGAAAGGGAGAGATAAGCGGTATTCCCCCACCCACGCTGGCTTCGCAGCGCAGTCCGGTATTATTTTCCCTGGCCAGTTTGACCAGTTCCGGAGCATGCTTGGCAATAACCTCTTTATTGGAGGTAACCACGCATTTACCCATCTTCAGCCCGCGGGAAAGCAGGTTGAAAGCGGGGTATTCCCCGCCGATAGCCTCAACCACAATATCCAGACCGGGGGTATTAAAAAAGTCATCTTCATCAGTAGTCAGCACCCCTTCGGGCAAAAGCTTTGCCAGGGGGCGGTTCATATCCTGAGGGAGAACCTTTACCTTTTTCAGTTTCAGGGGGAAGCCCAGCTGGGCAGAAAGGAATTCCTCCCTCTCATGGAGCACTTTGGACACCTGTCCGGCTACTACTCCCAGACCTATTACTCCTACCCCTATATACTCTTTTTCCATTGAAATTGTCCTTTATCCCGTTAGTCCAGCTGGTCTATAGCAAAAGTGATAAGGTCATCACTGAAAGTATTGGTCAATCTATCCAGATTGGCATTCTTAAGGTCAGTCGTCCACTCATCTACTTTATCATTTATAAGAAGAGTGCGGTCATCTTCGCTAAGCTCACGGTTTTCGTCAACACTCTTCAGCCGGACTATCCAGCACCCGCCGCGGGTAGTATTGGTATCATCCTGTATAGGGTCAAGAACAGTATTCAGTTCTGCGTCATCGGCAAATATAATATCAGCCACATTCTCAGGTACGCTTGTTGAGGATATCCAGTCCATATCCCCCCGGTTATCCTCAACATTGGCCAGCTGTGAATACTCAACTGCCAAATCCCCCCAGTCCTCACCGGCCTCCAGTTTGGCCTTAACCTCAAGTGCTACCTCCTGTGAAGGCAGGAGCATACCCAATGCATGAATCTGCCCGGAGTCAGCGTTGCGTTCCAGCACTTCTATCAGCCAGTAAGCCCTTTGCTTGCTTACGTCAGCATCCTGTAAAAGGGTATAGTCATAGCTATCGGTAGAGAAAATGTACTGTTCCAGTATCTCTGAGCCATAAAGAGATGAAATAGTATTGGCAGGCCTGAAATCTATAGTACCCTCGTCAGTTTTGGTATTAGATTCCAAAGACAATTCGGCGGCCTTAGCGGCAAACTCTTCATCAGTGGTTATACCTGCCAGTACTTCACTGGCGGCGCTTTCGCTTTCAAGCAGCATGGCCAGAGCTTCACGCTGTTCGGCATTCTGGGGCACCTGCGGGTCAAAATACTCAGTCTTCAGGGTGCTAATCAGCAAGCTTGCCCGGACAATATCCCTCACGGCGGGCACATCATCCAGACTGTTTTCCTCTATGGAGGCATCTATTTCATCTTCGGATACGGTGTAACCCATTTCGGCAGCTTTTTCCACAATAAGCTGGTTCAGCTGGATTCTTTCGGCTACTGCATCTATAAAGTAGTAAGCATAAGTGGAATCACCGCCGGTAAAATGCTTGAGGGCATCTACGAAATAAGATACGTTGTATTTAGTGTCACCCACCGTCAGTACGACCGTATGCATGGGTTTATACTGGTCTACATACCAGCCCTTGTATACGCCCATTCCCACCAGTACCAGCACGATACCTATCACCGAAAGCCCGGTGGCGAAGATTATCCTCTGGCGTTTCTTCTGGGATTCAAATTTTGCTACCTGATGTTTACTGTAATGCCGTTTTACGGGTTGTTGCGGTTTCTTGGCCAATTTTGTTTATCCCCCTAATATTATCCTGGTACTTAAAACAACCCCCGTTTATAAAAAGGGTAGTTTGTTGTCCATAAATCCCTTCCCCGCCAATGTCTTAAACCTCTGCGGAAAGAAAGTCACATAATTATAGATTCTACCAATATATAACGCAACGCATCAGTTTTGGTTAAACTTGATTTAACCGCCCCGAATATATTAAGATAAGTCCTTATTGCTAATATATACTTATCCGTCTGTGATTCATTTTCCTGTACCCTATCCCTCTTAGCTTGTAGAATTTGCTCAGAAGAGAACAAGAACCTATGAAAGCTATTATTCTGGTCGGCGGGCAGGGCACAAGGCTTCGGCCGCTAAGTATAAACACGCCCAAATCCATGGTTCCGGTACTTAACGTACCTTTCTTAAGCCATGTTTTGCGTTACCTGTCTTCCTACGGCATCAAAGATATTATCCTTACCCAGGGGCATCTGGCCGCCCCCATTGAGCAGTATTTCGGCAATGGACAAAGCCTGGGTGTAAACCTGGTATATTCGGTTGAACACGAGGCTTTAGGCACAGCCGGGGCTATCAAAAATGCCGAACGCTACCTTGATGACACTTTCATTACTTTGAACGGGGATATATTTACCCATCTGGATTTGTCTGCCATGCTGCGCGCCCACCGGGATAAAAAAGCGCTGGTCAGCATAGCCCTGACGCCGGTAGATGACCCTACCAAATACGGGCTGGTGGAAACGGCAGACGGCGGCAGAGTAAGCCGCTTTCTGGAAAAGCCTTCACCCGCCCAGATAACAACCAACATGATAAATGCCGGTACGTATATCATTGAACCCGAAGTACTCAAATACATACCTGCGGGTGAAAACCACAGCTTTGAAAGACAGCTTTTCCCCCGCCTGCTGAATGAATGTCAGGCGGTTTATGCCTACCCGTCCAGTGCGTACTGGATAGACATTGGTAGCCCCGAAAAATACTCCCAGCTAAACAGGGATTTACTCTGCGGCGAGGGCGGAGATTTTGGTTTCAGCCGGGGTAATGAGATAGTCATTGGCCGCGGTTGCCAGCTTCACCCCACAGCCCGAATCAGCGGGCCGGTACTGGTGGGAGAAAACTGCATTATAGGCGCAAATGCCTGTATTGCAGGGCCAGTAGTTATCGGCGCGGAATGCCGGATTGAAGATGAGGCTACCCTTACCGAATCTGTTATCTGGCAAAATGTGACCATAGGAGCCGAATGCAAAGTTGTTTCGTCCATCATTGCCAATCATTGCCACCTGAAGGCAGGCGGCAAATATGAGAATGTGGTGTTGGGAGACAATGTGACCGCCGAATGCGGTTGCGCGCCGGAACCCGGCAGCAAAATCAGCCCGGGTATCCTTATGATCTAATCAGATACAAGAGGAGGAAAAGACATGAGTACCGAAGAAAAGAAGTTTGAAACCCAGAATCTGCCTACCAAAACTTATTTCTGGCCATTAAAAAGATACCAGGACCTCTACAACAGTGCCCTTACTGACTCCGAGGGTTTCTGGGCAAAACATTCAGACGTGCTTTCATGGGAAAAACCATGGGAAAAAGTACTGGACTGGAATCCGCCTTATGCCCGCTGGTTTGTAGGCGGCAAGCTGAATATGTCTTACCAGTGCGTAGACCGCCATGCCAAAAGCTGGCGCAAAAGCAAGGTGGCCATATACTGGGAAGGCGAAAACGGAGATACCCAGACCATAAGCTATTCTGACCTTTACGAAAACGTAAACCGCTATGCGTCTGTCCTGAAAAAGCTGGGCATAGGCAAGGGAGACAGGGTAACTGTCTACCTGCCCATGATACCCGAAATGGTATATATCCTGCTGGCCTGCAACCGGGTCGGGGCAATCCACAACGTAATCTTCTCCGGCTTTTCTTCCCAGTCTATTGCAGACAGGGTAAATGATTCCGGCTCTAAAATGGTTGTGACCGCCAGCGGAGGCCACCGCCGCGGCAAAATACTGCCCCTTAAAGAAATAGTGGACGAGGCCGTAAAATCCACCCCCAGTGTGGAACACGTGCTGGTTATCAAATACACCGGCCACGAGGTAGTCATGGACCCCGCCAGAGACGTCTGGGCTCATGATATGCTGAAAGATGCCGACAAATACGTAGCCCCTGAAGCTATGGATTCCACTGACCCGCTTTTTATCCTGTACACCTCCGGCACTACCGGCAAACCGAAAGGTATTCTGCACGGCACCGGCGGTTACGGTGTCTGGGCTTGCAATACCCTTAAATGGGCTTTCAAACCCACTGACGAATCAGTCTTCTGGTGTACGGCAGACGTAGGCTGGATTACCGGCCACACTTACGTAGTCTATGCCCCGCTGGCTCTGGGTCTTACCCAGGTTATTTACGAGGGAGCACCAGATTATCCTTCGGTAGACCGCTGGTGGGAAATTATTGATAAATACGGGGTAAGCATATTCTATACCTCGCCTACCGCCATCCGCATGTTTATGCGCCACGGTGAGGAACTGCCCGCCAAGCACAACCTTGGCACTCTGGAAATGCTGGGAAGCGTGGGCGAACCCATTAACCCCGAAGCCTGGGAATGGTATTACAAGAATATAGGCCATGAGAACTGCCCCATTTCCGATACCTGGTGGCAGACCGAAACAGGCGGTTTTATGATTACCCCCTGCCCCGGCATCCAGTCATTCCCGCTCAAACCGGGCTCAGCCACTCTGCCCTTGCCGGGTGTTGACCCGGTAGTGGTAGATGCCGAAGGCAAGGAACTGCCGGCTAATGAAACCGGGTTTATTGCCATCCGCAAACCCTGGCCGGGCATAATGCTGGGCATATATAACGGGGATGAACTTTATAAAAAGACCTACTGGAGCCGTTTCCCCGGCTGGTACTGCCCGGGTGACTTCTCCATGAAGGACTCAGACGGCTATCTGTGGCTGCTGGGACGGGCTGACGAAGTTATCAAGGTGGCCGGTCACCGCATAAGCACCGCCGAACTAGAACATGCTTTGGTAGGCCACAGTTCAGTAGCCGAAGCGGCAGTGGCTTCCCGCCCTGACGAAGTGAAGGGTGAAGCTATTGTGGTTTTTGTTACCCTGAAGAAAGATGTGGAAGCCTCAGCAGAGGTAAAGAGAGAGCTTACCCACCACCTCCGCACCGCCATCGGCACTATTGCCACCCCGGAGGAGATTATCTTCGTGGAAAAACTGCCCAAAACCCGTTCGGGCAAGATTATGCGCCGCCTGCTGAAGGCCGTTGCCAACGAAGTACCCATTGGTGATACCACCACCCTTGATGACGAAACTTCGGTAAACGAGGCCAGAGCAGCTTTTGACGAACTGCTGGCGGCACGCAAACACCACAAACACTAGCATACGGTCTTAGAGGGCAATCCGGCGGGTACAGTTTCGGCTGTACCCGCTATCTTTTGTAAAATTTTTGGCTATAGGCTAATATTTTAACTGTCATCAAAGAAATAAGGGTTTGGGACAATGCTTGAAAGATTAGAAAACTGCGAAAAACGCTTCCGGGAAATTGAAGAAGAAATAAGCAAACCGGAAGTTATAAATGATGCCCGGCTGGTGCGTACTCTGGCCCAGGAGCGGGCTGATTTGCAGACCAAAGTGGAAATGTACCGCCGCTATAAAGCCATGTCCAAAGAGCTTGAAGAGGCCAAAAACCTGCTTGAGAACGAAAAAGACGAAGATATGAAGGACATGGTACGCAGTGAGATTGCCAGCCTTGAGAAATCTATGGCAGACCTCTACACCCAGATGACCCTTGAGCTTCTGCCCAAAGACCCCAATGATGACAAAAGCATTATTATGGAAATACGGGCAGGCACAGGCGGTGACGAAGCCGGGCTGTTTGCCGCAGACCTGTATAAAATGTACACCCGCTATGCCCTGCTGAAAAACTGGAAAACCGAAGTTATTGACATAAACGGCAACGTAGCCGGCATTATCAAAGAAGTGGTCTTTGAGGTAAACGGCAAAGGGGCTTTCAGCCGCTTGAAGTATGAACGGGGTGTCCACCGAGTACAGCGTGTCCCCCAGACCGAGGCTTCCGGCCGTATCCATACCTCTACCGCCACTGTCGCTGTCCTCCCCCAGGTAGAGGAAGTAGACATAGATATAAATATGGACGATGTAAGGGTGGATATCTTCCATTCCAGCGGCGCCGGCGGACAGAACGTCCAGAAAGTGGCTACCGCTATCCGCCTGACCCATATACCCACGGGCTTGGTTGTCTGCTGTCAGGACGAACGCTCACAGCTGAAAAACAAAAACAAGGCCTTTGCGGTGCTGCGTGCCAGACTGATGGAACTGGAACAAAGCAAGGTGGACGAAGAACGCACTGAAAGCCGCCGTGCCCAGGTGGGACAGGCAGACCGCAGTGAAAAAATACGCACTTACAATTTCCCCCAGGACCGCCTGACAGACCACCGGATAGGGCTTACCGCCCATAATCTGCCCCACATACTGGAAGGATATTTAGACGAAATTATTGATACTTTGGCTACTCACGAACAGACCGAACTTCTAAAGGGCGAAGATTAATGAAATACCGGGAGGCATGGCAGAAAGCCGCCGGTCTCCTTGAGGACAGCGGGCTGGAAGAAGCCCGTCTGGAAGCTGAAATCCTCCTGCGGCATACCCTGGGCATCAGCCGGGTGCAGCTTCATCTGGAACTGGAACGGGAACTACACCCGGATAAAGAAGCCGCCTATTTCCAAACCCTAAAGCGCCGCCTTGAGGGTGAGCCCAGTGCCTATATCACAGGTGCAAAGGAGTTTTACGGCCGCACCTTTCAGGTGGATAAACGGGTGCTGATACCCAGGCCTGAAACCGAACACCTTATAGAAAAAGCCCTTCGGATTGCCCGCAGTTATGAAAGCCCCTATATTGCAGATATCGGCACAGGCAGCGGGGCTATTGCCATAACGCTGGCACTGGAGCTGAAAGATGCTTATGTATATGCCACTGACATATCCGCAGAGGCTCTGGAAGTAGCCCGGAATAACGCCGCTGAATACCGGCTGGAAAAGCGCCTTATGTTTTACCGGGGAGACCTGCTGGAAAGCCTGCCCGAAATGGTAGATATACTAATGGCAAACCTGCCCTATGTACCCACCGCCGAAGCCGGGCTGCTTAAGGGCGAACCTGTCTTGGCCCTGGACGGGGGTGCAGACGGGTTGGATATCTACCGCCGCCTGATACCCGTTTTACCAGGGAAACTTCGCCCCGGCGGTACAGCCCTGCTGGAAATAGGCATACACCAATCAGAAGTACTTGCCGAATATATAAAAGAGTACCTGCCTCAGGCGGCAGTTGAGATAAGCCCTGATTATGCCGGCATACCCAGAGTAGCCGGTATAACCCTACCCACCTGAAAACTGCACTTCTAACATATTCCTCTAAATAAAAAGAGGGGCTTTCGCCCCCCTTGAAAAATCCCAGACCCTGAAAAACTAAACTTTTTCTGCTTCCATCTGTACCTGCCTGTCAGCCACCAGTTTTTGGGCAATATGAGCTGGCACCTGCTGGTAATGGGCAAAATCCATCTTGAAATGTCCCCGTCCCTGGGTGATGGATTTTAAATCTATGGCATATTGCTGGACTTCGCCCAGCGGTGCCTGGGCAATAACTACGCTCTCGTCACCCTCGGTGTCCATACCCTGCACCTGAGCCCGCTTGGTATTCAGGTCACCTATAACCGCCCCCATATAGTCTTTGGGAACGATAATCCGCATGTTTTCAATGGGCTCAAGGAGGACAGGCTGAGCCTCTGACAGCCCTTTCTTCAGCGCCCCTGCGGCCGCAATCTTGAAAGCCATTTCAGAGGAGTCCACCGGGTGTGAACTGCCATCCACCAGCGTTACTTTGACATCTACCAGGGGATAACCTGCCATCGGGCCTTCATGGGCGGCTTCACGGATACCCTTTTCAACTGCCGGAATAAAGTTGCGGGGTACAGAGCCGCCTACCACCGCATCTACAAACTCAATCCCGCTGCCCGGCTCTACTTTGATAACCACATGACCGTACTGGCCATGGCCGCCGCTTTGTTTTTTATGTTTGTAATCCGCACCGGCTGCACCCAGTATAGTCTCACGGTAAGGCACGCGGGGAGCAGCCAAATCAACCGCCACCCCAAACTTGCGCCCCATCCGCTCCGCCATCACTTCCAGCTGGGCCTCACCCAAACCGGCGGCAATAGTCTCACCGGTATCCGCATCACGATGCACATGCAGGGTCAAATCTTCTTCGCTGAGCCTGGCCAGAGCATTGCCCAGTTTATCCACGTCAGCCTTGCTCTTGGGGAAAACAGCCACCTTGTAGCTGGGTAAAGGCATTTCAAAGCCGCAAAGCAGGGCGGTATGTCCCTGAACACCCAGAGTATCCCCGGTAGCGGTTACCGTCAGTTTGGCTACCGCCCCCATATCGCCGGGGCCTATCTCATTTAGCGTTTCCTGAGTTTTACCCCTAAGTGAAAACAGCTGCCCCACCCTTTCGGGGGCATTTTTATTTATATTCCAAACCTGCGAATTTGAATGCAAAACACCGGTAATCACCCTGAGGTAAGTCAGTTTGCCCACATACGGGTCAGCCGAAGTTTTGTAAACCAGCACCGAAAGGGGTGCTTCGGCATCCACTTTTATATCCTCACCCTCGGCTGTCTGGCAAAGACGCTCAAGCGGGCTGGGTAAATATTTGCAGATGTCATCACATAAAAGGTCTATGGCAGTGTTTGCCAGGGCAGAGCCGCACAGCACCGGTGCCAGCTTACCCTCCAGTATGGCCTTGTTGAGGGCAGTTACCAGCTCATCCTGACTTATCTCTTCTCCGCCCAGGTATTTTTCTATCAGGCTGTCATCTGTTTCAGCCACGCTCTCCAGCAGTTTATCCCGCAGGGTATCTATTTCGGCTTTCAGTTCTTCAGGCACCGTTATTTCCGCCGAGGGCGTACCGGCATAAGCCTTAAGGTTAACCAAATCTACTATACCCTTAAAGTCTTTAAATGAACCTATGGGCAGCTGAACGGCTACGCAGCGGTTACCGAAATGGCTGTGCAAACTGTCCATCACCCGCTGGAAACTGACATTCTCGCGGTCCATTTTGTTGATAAAAATAAAGCGAGGCATTTTCTGTGCCTCGCAATACTTCCATGACTGTTCTGTACCTACTTCCACCCCTGAGGACGCCGCAGCCACTATCACAGCCGCTTCACAAACCCTTAAGGCGGCTAGTACCTCTCCCGCAAAATCTGCGTATCCCGGAGTGTCCACTGCATTTATTTTAAAGTCTTTCCACACCAAGGGTATGGGGGTCAGGTTTATGCTTATTTTCTTTTTTATTTCGTCTGGGTCATAATCTGAGGCGGTTGTACCTTCGTCTACCTTTCCCATCCTGCCCAGTATCCCGGCGCTGTAGAGCATAGCCTCTGACAAAGAAGTCTTGCCTGCACCGCTGTGTGATAGTAGGGCTACATTCCGTATCTTTCCCGGATTGACACTTGTCATATAGTTCACCTACCGATAAAAATTAAGTAATTATAACATACAAATATCGGTAAACAAGGTTTTAAGAAAATTTTTAAAGTCAGATACCAAGTGTTTTTTCGAGCAAAAACGGGGTGACAAAGGTCTCAATAGCCGCCGCCGGTATCAGCAGAGCCATACCCAGACCCAGGTAACGCAGATTCTGGCGGAAATTAGCACCAAGCTGTGAACGGGCATCCCGGCTGAATACCGAACTGATAACCATAGCACCGAAGCTGAGAGCGGCCGCCTGGGCTATCACAAAGGCACTTAGCTCAAAAATACCATGGGGAATAATACCGGCTATTACCGCCAGCAGGGACTCTTCTCTGGCAAAGAGAACTCCCACCGCCGACAGTATCCAGCCGTTTAAAAACAGAGTGACCACAGGATATATAAGCAGGACAGGGGCAAAGGCGAAGGCCATCAGGAAGACAAGTGCATTCTTAAGAAGTATCGCCAGAAAAACACCCAGGCTGGAAAACCCCTCTAAAGCATTAGCCGTTTCCTCAAGCCCGGACAGCTGGCCTTCAATCAGGTCTGCCGGGGCAAAAAACCCGGTAATTATGCCGGCAGTAAATATAGATGCCGCCAGAATAAGCCACTTTTTATAGTCCATAATACCCTATACCATGCTTTTGAGATTAAATAAACCCGTATCTGCCCTTTCAGGCAGGTAGCCCACCAGAAAGTCCGGATATGAGGTATCTGCCATTTTCAGGCTAAAGCCGCTACATTACCAGCGCAAGCACTACAAGGGCAGCTGCAATAACCACCGCCAGTACACCCACCAGCCTAAGCTCAGAGCCGATTTCAGGCGGAGTCAGCACAGGCACTGCCCGCCTGGCAGTTTGGGTAACTGGTGCGGCAGCCGCACTTTCGGTTTTATTTATACCCGCTGCTTCAGCCTTAGGCGGTTCCGAAGCCGGCTGCTGCCGGGTGGTTTTATTCTTTTTATCTTGATAGGCCAGTTTGCCTACGCCGCGTTTTTTAGACATCTTTAGAAAGTTCCTCCCTGTATATTAGAACGCCTATTTAGCCCGGGGATGGGCTTTTTCATAACTCCGCTTTATATGCTCGGAAGTAAGGTGGGTATATATCTGGGTAGTAGAAATATTGGCATGACCCAACAGCTCCTGCACCGAACGCAAATCTGCCCCGCCGGAAAGCATATGGGTGGCAAAACTGTGGCGCAGGGTGTGGGGGGTGACCACGTCATCCAGACCGGCTTCACGGGCATAACCCTTTAAAATCTGCCACAAACCCTGACGGGTTAAGCGGTCTCCCCGCCTGTTTAAAAACAAAGCTTTTTCGGTTTCAGCCCGCACCAGATTGGGACGGATTTCAGTTAAATATTCCTGTATGCTCTGGGCAGCCTGAGGATAGATGGGTATCATCCGCTCTTTGCGCCCCTTGCCGAAACAGCGCACAAAACCTTCTTTCAGGTCTACATCCAGCACGTTCAGGTTTACCAGTTCGGTAACCCGCATACCCGAAGCATACAAAAGCTCCAGCATGGCCTTATCCCGCTTGGCTTCCGAACTGCCAGACTTGACGGGCTGGTTTAGTAAAGCCCTGACCTGGCTTATGCTGATGGCATCAGGCAGCGGCTTGCCCACTTTGGGGGTGCTGATATTTTCGGTGGGGTTTTCTTTTAGCTTGCCCTCGGCAACCATGAAGTTAAAAAAGCTCTTGGCGGCCGCCATTTTGCGGACTACCGTAGTTATAGCGTAATTCCGTTCCTTAAGGTCCAGCATATAGGCCAGCATGGTCTGGCGGGTGAAGTTTTCCCAGCCGGGTATCTTGCCGGACTTGGCGGCTTCTTTATCTGCAAAGGTCATCATCTGGCGAAGATCATTCTCGTAAGCTTCGGTGGTATTTTCTGAAAACCCCTTTTCAACCATAAGGTAGTTCAGAAAACTTTGTATATCATCACGCATCAGAGTCCTCGCTAAACGTTTAGAATTTTATTTATGTATTGTAACATAACTTTTGCCGCCGTCAAATACGCCCGAAAATGATTTAGCTTTATTTCCCCCCCGAAAAAAATATATCGTTTTTTACTGCCCCTTTGCTTACCTGAGCTGCGGTTGCTACAATTTATCTATGCCAAGCGAAACCCTGCAAAACCAGATAGCCAGTTTACCCGAAAATCCCGGCGTTTACCTGATGAAAAACGCCCAGGGAGAAATTATTTATGTAGGCAAAGCGGCTGTTTTAAAAGACAGGGTCAAATCGTACTTTGTACCCCCCTCCCGCCTTGAACCCAAAACCCGTCAGCTGGTCAGCCAGATAAACGAACTGGAATACCTGATAACCGGGTCTGAACAGGAAGCTTTGATACTGGAACTGAACCTGATAAAGAGGCACCGCCCCTATTTCAATGTCCGCCTGAAGGACGATAAGGGTTTTCCGTACCTGAAAATAACTTTAAACGAAAAATGGCCGCGTATATATATAACCCGCAGTATGGCAGATGACGGCGGCAGGTATTTCGGCCCGTTTGCCAGCACCCGTTCCGTCCGCCATACCCTGCAGGTGCTAAAAGAGCTTTTCCGTTTTCGCTCTTGCAACCGCACCGAACCGGAAAAACGCAGCCGCCCCTGTCTGGAATACGATATCCACCAGTGCCTTTCGCCCTGCACCGGCAAAATAAGCAAGCAGGATTATGACCACCTTATCTCGCAGGCCATACTCTTTCTGGAGGGCAAACAGGATAAGGTGCTGAAGCTGCTTGCCAAGCTTATGAACGAAGCTTCAGCCCGGCTGGATTATGAAACCGCCGCCCTCCGCCGTGACCAGATATCATCTATAAAAGAGGTGATTGAAGGACAGCAGTTGGCCGCCAGGGTAAGCGGCGAACAGGACGCCATTGCTTTTGCCCAGGAAGGAGACCTGTCCATGGTGCAGGTTTTCTTTATCCGGCGGGGCAAACTTATCGGGCGGGAAAGCTTCAGCCTGCAGGGTACCCGCGAAGAAAAACCGGGTGATATCCTTTCGGAATTTGTAAAACAGTTTTACCACTCCTCCACCCAGATACCGCCCAAAATAGTTACCCAGTACCCGCTTTCAGACCGCGAAATACTGGAAAAGTGGCTGTCTGAAAGGCGGGGTGGCAAAGTGCAGATAACGGCGGGGCTTCGGGGACAGCCCAAGGACCTTATAAATATAGTAGCTGAAAATGCCAGGGAACAGCTGAAACAGGCACGGATAAAAAACCTGTCTTCAGCCGTTACCCTGACAGATGCGCTGGAGGAACTGCAAACCGCGCTGGGGCTGCCCCTGCCGCCGCAGCGGATAGAAGGCTACGATATATCCAATATACAGGGCACCAATGCCGTAGGCAGCATGGTGGTTTTTGAAAACGGCAAACCCCAGAAAGCCCATTACCGCCGTTTCCGCATTAAGACCGTAAAGGGCGCGGATGATTTTTCCATGCTCAAAGAAGTCATCAGCCGCCGCTTCGGCAGGCTAAACAAAGACAATGCCGGTGAAAGTTTTGCCCGGCGGCCCTCACTCATGCTGATAGACGGCGGCAAAGGGCAATTAAGCTCGGTCAAAGAAACATTAGACACCCTGGGGCTTGAGGGGCAGGCCGTAATAGGTCTGGCTAAGGAATTTGAAGAAATCTATCTGCCCGGAAAATCCGAACCCATCAGGCTTACGGCCAACTCCCCCGCCCTTCAGCTGCTTCAGCGGGTGCGTGACGAAGCCCACCGCTTTGCACTGGGGTATCACCTGAATATCCGCCATAAATCAGGGCTGGCTTCGGCACTGGACGGGATTCCCGGAATCGGCCCAAGCCGCCGCCGCCTGCTTATCAAAACATTCGGTTCGGTTTCAGGTATCCGTCAGGCCAGCCTTGATGAGCTTTCACAGGTAAAGGGTATAAATCAGGCACTTGCCCTGTCTATTAAGGAACTGCTCTAAACAAAGGCTGCCACAAAGAAGCAATCAACTACCTGATAGTGGTATAATAGGTTTCAATCTAACGGTAAGAGGTTTATATGCTGGAAATACGTACTCAAACCCCCGAAGATGCCGAAATGGTAGCCGCCCTGACTGAAGCTACCAATAGCCCCATACTGGGAGTGCTGTTTAAAAAACTGGAAGAAGAAGACCTGACCGCATTTAACGAAGTAGCCGTATGGGACGGCAAGATAGTGGGCAAGGCAGTAGCTATAAAAGCTGAGATAGAATCTGAAGAAGCGTCTCTGCCGGTTTTGTACCTTATGCCGCTGGTAGTTATGCCGGAGTACGTCAGGCGGGGCATTGCCCTGGTGCTGGTACGCAAAATACTGGAAAACTGCAAAACCCAGGAAACAGGGGCACTGCTGGCTCACGGCAACCCGGAGTTTTTTAAGCATCTGGATTTTCTGCCGGCTGAACTTCACGGCATTAAAGATACCACCGGCGAAGCCACTGACAAGCTGATGGCCAAAGAAATAACCGAGGGCTATCTGGCAGAAAAAGGCGGAAACCTGATACTGCCCTTCTAAATATCCTGTATCTAAATAAGAAACTTACGGAAAGCGGCTGCAAGGCCGCTTTCTTCTACATCTAAGGTGACGTAATCTGCTATTTCCTTCAGTTCGGCTCTGGCATTCCCCATTGCCACCCCGAAACCAGCCGCCCTGAAGAGCGGCAAATCATTGCTCCCGTCCCCGAAAGCAATCACATTCCTGAGTGAAATACCCATCTGGGCGGCCATTTTCTCAAGCGCCTGCCCCTTTGAAACACCCAGGCTAAGCACATTTACAAACTCCACTTCAGGATAAGCCGGAGCACGGGCTATGGAGAAATGAAAATCATCTTCAAAACGGGACATAAAAAGTTCCGCCCCGCTGCGTTCCGCAGTATTATGTACCATCAGCTCTATCTTCTGCACGTCCTGCCGCAAGGCTATCTTCTTAAAATCAGTAACCGTGGGAGAAATATGGAAAAATTCGCGGTGCATTTGGGCAGACCAGTTTTCATACTCCACGTAATAGTCCAGTATAGTATAAAGTTCCAGATAAATACTTTGTTCCCGTACAAAATCAATAGCCGAAAGGAGGGGCTCACAGCTAAGGGGCTGGGAATAGCAGGTCTGGGAGGTATCAGGGTTGTACACCAGCGCCCCGTCACAGAAAATATGAAACCCGTCTAGCCCCAGTTCTTTCAGCAGATAGGTGCAAGCAGGCACGACCCTGCCGGTTGACAGGGCAACCGTAATCCCCTTTTCCCTGGCCTGGGAAATAGCCTTTTTATCCGCCTCGGATATCCTGCCCTGTTTGTTTATCAGGGTTCCGTCCACATCTATAACAGCCAGTTGAAAGTCCGGCAATTTAAATCCCCCCGCGTTTTATAAATGATTAACAGCCAGAGCTGAAAGCCAATTGTAACATCACTGCCGGACAGATAACAAAAATACGCCCGCCGCAGAGTGAACATTTTCAGCCCTTACTTCCCTTTAGGCCGCCAAGCAGTTAAAATGTAAGCTCATGGAAAATATAACTCCCCTGCGTAAACAATACCTGGATATAAAAAAGAACTACCCCGAAGCGATAGTCTTTTTCCGCTTGGGAGACTTTTACGAAACCTTTGAAGAAGACGCCCGCATAGCCGCCCGCGAGCTGGAAATAGTCCTTACCAGCCGCGAAATGGGCAAAGGGCTGAAAGTGCCGCTGGCCGGCATACCTTACCACGCCCTGGATAACTACCTTTCCCGCCTTATAAACCGCGGCTACAAGGTAGCCATTTGCGAACAGGTAACCAAACCGGGCGAAACCAAGGGCTTAGTGCAAAGGCAGGTGACCCGTCTGGTGACCCCCGGTACGGTAGTTGAGCCGAACCTGCTGGAGAGCAAACAGAACAATTTTCTGCTCAGCCTGTACCTGACCGAAGACAGCTGCGGGCTGGCCTTTGCGGATATATCCACCTCGGAGTTCGGCTGTACCCAGCTGGATATAAACGGGCTGGAAGCCGAAATAAACCGCCTGAACCCGGCGGAAATAATACTGCCTAAAAGCCAAAGCTTAAACCTGCCACTGCATCTGAAAGCCACTATAAGCAAGCTGGACGGATACTATTTTGAAGCAGACGTAGCCCGTGAACGTTTACTTAAGCATTTTGAGTGCCAGAACCTTTCCGCTTACGGCTGTGAAAACCTGCCGCTGGCTATTTCGGCGGCGGGTGCTCTGCTTAAATATCTGGAGGAAACCCAGAAATCATCCCTGAAGCAGCTGGAAAGGCTGGCCGCTTATACTATATCTGACTATATGCAGATAGACAGCCATACGCTTTCCAATCTGGAAATCTTCCGCTCAAGCGGCGGGAACTCCCTCAAAGGGTCTTTACTGGGGGTGCTTGACCAGACCAAAACAGCTATGGGCGGCAGGCTTCTCCGCAAGTTTTTAGGGCAGCCGCTGCTTCGGCAGGAAGATATTGAAAAGCGGCTTGCGGCGGTGGATTATTTTTTTGAAGAGAGTCTGGCACGCGCCAGCCTTGCCAAAGCACTGGGACAGATTGCCGATATGGAGCGGATAGCCAACCGTATCCGCCAGAAAACCATACTCCCCAAGGAGCTGATTTCACTTAAAAACAGCTTGGAAACTGTTTCCTCCATTCACCGCCAGTTCGGGCTTATGCCGCCGCCCCGTTTGGCATATTTTCTAAACGGGCTTAAACCCCTGCCCGAAATGCTGGACATTGTAAACGAAGCTATTACCGATGACCCGCCCTCCACCCTGGGTGAAGGCAAGGTAATACGAGCAGGTTTCAACCCCGAAATGGATAAACTCTGCTCTCTGGCCGGGGACGCCCGGACATTCCTTTCCCAGATGGAAGCCCGTGAACGCGAACAGACCGGCATAAAATCACTGAAGCTGGGGTATAACCGGGTTTTCGGGTATTACATAGAGGTGTCCAATGCCAATCTGGCTGACATACCCCAGAACTATATCCGCAAGCAAACACTGGTAAATGCCGAAAGGTTTATAACCCCCGAACTGAAAGAATACGAAAACCTTATCTTGAATGCTAAAGAACGCCTGCTGGAAATGGAAACCGGGCTTTACGAGCAGGTTTTAAACCAGCTGGGGGGCTTTTACTCCGCTTTGCTCTCAAACGCCGCCGCTTTGGCATCTTTAGACGTACTTTCAGCCTTTGCCGAAGTAGCGGTACGAAACGGCTATGTCCGCCCGCTCTTCCACTCTGAAAACAGCCTGGTTATCCATAGAGGCCGCCACCCCATGGTGGAACAGGGGCTGGGATACGGCAGTTTTGTAGCCAATGACATTTCCCTGTCCGCCGAAGACTGCCAGATAATTATCCTTACCGGCCCCAATATGGCCGGTAAATCCACTTATCTTAAGCAGACCGCCCTTATTGTGCTGATGGCCCAGATAGGTTCTTATGTTCCGGCAGAAACCGCCGAACTCTGCCTGACAGACCGTATTTTCAGCCGCATCGGGGCAAGAGAGGATTTGAGTGCCGGGCAGTCTACCTTCATGGTGGAAATGGTGGAAACAGCATCTATACTGAATACTGCCACCAGCCGCTCCCTGCTGATACTGGACGAAATAGGCCGCGGCACCAGCACCTATGACGGGCTGGCCATTGCCCAGGCGGTTGTGGAGTATATCCATTCCCAGCCTTCACTGCATGCCAAAACGCTCTTTGCCACCCACTATCACGAACTGGTGGAGCTGGCAAACTATCTGCCCAGGGTAAAAAACTACAATATTGCGGTCAGTGAAGACCGGGGGGAAGTGGTTTTCCTGCACAGGATAGTCCCCGGCGGAGTAGATAAAAGTTACGGTATTCACGTAGCTAAACTGGCCGGGCTGCCGGGGTGGGTTATAAAGCGGGCTTACGAAGTGCTTACAGAACTTGAAAATCCTGCTAAAAAAGAGCCGAAAACCCGCAACTGCCAGCCGCAGCTTCTGCTGCCCCTGACAGAGCAGACTTCGGCGCTGGCAGAGGAAATAAAAGGGCTGGAAATAGAATCTCTGACGCCGCTTGCAGCTCTTAACAAACTTTACGAACTGAAAAAGAAGGCCGAAGAACAGGGGCTTTAAAGGTTTACCGTACCGACAAATTCCGGAGAATTAACGTCAAATGTCCGGCTGATAATCTCTATACCATCATCTTTCTTGACAGCATAGCTTACAACCAGAATACCGTCTTTATACTTTTCCACCGTACAATCTTCAAGTGTCTCCAGTATAGCCTGACCGGACTGGTCCCACCCTACCCGGTAAGTAACCGAAACCATATCACCTTTACTAAGCATTCAATGCCCCCGGAATGTCCGCTATTTTTATTTCCGCAGCCAGAATACCGCCGGAAACAGGCGGGCTTTTCCTAAAAAACCGGTGCGGACTGCCCTAAACAGCCCAAACCGTGCATGATTATAGCACAATCGGTTTTGCTTTCAAGTTGACGTTCAGGCAGCACAAAAATATATTGACTAAGGGTTTTGAGGCATCTAATATAAACCGCAGGGTTAGTAAATATCTCGGTGGTTTTTGAGTATATGGGAAAACCTGACGGCATAATTATACTGGTAATCTGGCAGTTTTTTGCCGCTCTCTTCAGTCTGGCAGGCATACTGATAATGTTATTATTCTTTTTACCTGCAGTAGCCTGGTTATATGATTACGCCCGCACGGGAGCTATCTGGGGCTTAAGCATATTCCTCTTTTTCATCTGCACTTACTTTGCGGCCTCAATAGCGGGGGGGATAGGTCTGCTGAGCGGCCGTAAATACGGGCGGCTGGCCAGTTTATACCAGGCGGCGGTTTCGCTGATTTTATTCCCTTTGGGTACAGCCGCCGGCATATTCGGCCTTATATACCTCAACCGGCCAGATGCCAAACAGTATTTCCGGAAAACCTAAGCCGGGAAGATTTACTTTGAAGAGATACCCCGCCCTGAAAGCTTTATTTCAGAGCCAGGTGGTTTATCAAACTGCCTATACCTGAAATGCGTACTTCCACCCTGTCTCCGGGTTTCATCGGCCCTATGCCCGAAGGCGTGCCGGTGGCAATAATATCACCCGGCATCAGGGTCATTACCTCTGATACAAAGCTGACTATCAGGGGAATATCAAATATCATATCTGCCGTAAAAGCGCGCTGTTTAAGCCTGCCGTTCAGGTAGGTCTCCAGCAACTGGCCCTGGGGGTCAAGCTCGGTTTCTATCCACGGACCGCAGACCGCGAAGGTATCAAAGCCTTTAGCCCGTGACCACTGCCCGTCCGCCTTCTGCAAATCTCTGGCGGTTACATCATTAAAACAGCTGTATCCCAGTATATAATCAAAGGCAGTTTCGGGGCTTATATTGCGGGCTTTCTTTTTTATAATAACGGCCAGTTCCCCTTCATAATCCACCTGCCCGGATTGAGATGGTTTTATTATGTTATCTTCCGGGCCGATAATACCACCGGCATTTTTAAAAAAAATAAGGGGTATCCGGGGCAGATTTTCAGCCATCTCTCCGGCATGGGCTTTATAGTTTAAACCAATGGCCACTATTTTAGATGGGGCTGAGGGGGGAAGAAGCTTCACTGCCGAAAGGTCAAAAACCCGGCCTGAAAAAACAACTTTGCCGAAAGGATTGCCCTTTAGTTCCTTTAGCTGGGAACCTTCCAGCACGGCATACCCGGCCCGTCTGCCGGTAAGATTAAAACGCACTATTTTCATATGTACACTATTCTAGCCTGTAGCCCCGAAGGGTGCAATCAAAAGTTTTTACCCGCCTGCAAAGCCTGAGCCAAGCAGAAATACCCGGAGTTTGGCTTGACAGTCCCGTATGCCACTGTTAAACTTTATCTTCGGCGCTAGGCCGTATGTTGGGAGGATTTTTTTGGTAACAAACCATACCCCTTACCTTGAAAAAGGCCTTATATCCATATTCACCGGTGAAGGCAAGGGTAAGACCTCGGCGGCTGTCGGCACTGCTATCAGGGCTGCCGGTCACGGGCTGAGGGTTTGCCTCATTTTTTTTGCCAAGGGAAAACGTTTTGACCACGGTGAATTTAAAATATTGTCTTCCCTGCCGAATGTAACTTTGCAAAGCTTCGGCCAGGCCGGCTGGATACTCAAAAGCATATCCGAAGAAACCCGCACACAGGCGGAACGGGCTTTTGAGGCCGCCTCCGCAGCGGTAACCGGCGGGCAGTATGACCTGGTAGTCATGGACGAAATCATGATAGCCCTGACGGCCGGGCTGGTCACCACCGAACAGGTTATCCGGATGATAAACGCCAAACCGCCCTGCGTAGAGCTGATTATGACCGGGCGGGGCGCCCCGGCTGAACTTATAGAACTGGCTGACCTGGTTTCGGAAATAAAGGCAGTCAAACACCCGTATACTAGGGGCATCAAAGCCCGTAAAGGTATAGATTACTAATCTTCACCAAGGAGAAAATAATGAAAGTAACCCTTAGTGTTATTAAAGCAGATATCGGCGGTTTTGTAGGCCATTCGGACTCACACCCGCAGTGTCTGGTCAGGGCTGAAAAGCACCTGGCGGAGGCCAAAAAGAATGGCATGCTGATTGATTACCATATAACCAAGTGCGGCGACGACCTCCAGCTGGTTATGACCCACCAGAAAGGTATAAACAACAAAGTTATCCACGAAATGGCTTGGGATACCTTTGTAAGCTGCACCGAAGTTGCCAAAGAGCTGAAGCTTTACGGCGCCGGGCAGGATTTGCTGTGTGATGCCTTCTCCGGAAACGTAAAGGGCATGGGGCCCGGCGTAGCCGAAATGGAGCTTGAGGAACGGCCTTCCGAACCTATCATAATCTTCATGGCCGACAAGACCTCTTCCGGTGCCTGGAATCTGCCTCTTTACAAAATGTTTGCAGACCCCTTTAACACCATAGGTTTGGTCATAGCCGAAAATATGCATGACGGCTTCTCCTTTGAGGTTCATGACGTCAAGGAAAGCAAGGGCATTAGCTTTAACACCCCCGAAGAAATCTATGACATGCTGGTATTTATCGGCGCCCATTCCCGCTTCGCTATCAAGAGCGTTTCCACCCGCAAGGGCGAGATTGCGGCTGTTTCTTCCACCCAGAAACTGGCCTTTTTGGCTGACCGTTATGTAGGTAAAGACGACCCGGTTTGTATTGTCCGCGCTCAGGGGTCTTTCCCGGCTGTGGGTGAAATACTTGAACCCTTCGCCCAGCCTTATCTGGTAGAAGGCTGGATGCGCGGCTCACACAACGGCCCTATTATGCCTGTCTCAATAGAAGACAGCACCCCCACCCGCTTTGACGGCCCGCCCCGGGTAACCGCTCTGGGTTTCCAACTGTCAAACGGTATGCTTATCGGTCCGCGTGATATGTTTAAAGATAAGTCCTTTGACAATGCCCGCCAGAAATCACTGGATATGGCAGATATGATGCGCTCCCACGGCCCGTTTGAGCCCCATCGCCTGCCGCTGGAGGAAATGGAATACACCACCATGCCTCAGGTATCCAAGAAACTGGCCGGACGCTTTAAACCCCTGGAAGACTAGTTTATGCCCAAGCTCCTGCTGGCAAGCAACAACCGGGGCAAGCTGAGAGAATATGCTTCTCTCCTTAGCGATTCGGGTTTTGAGCTTGTCACACCGGCAGATATGGGTATAGATATAACAGTTGCCGAAACCGGCACTACATTTGAAGAGAATGCCCGCTTGAAAGCCGCCGCTCTGGCGGAAGCAAGCGGGCATCTTACTTTGGCAGATGACTCCGGTCTGGCAGTAGACGCTCTGGGGGGTGAACCCGGGGTCTATTCTGCCCGCTATGCCGGGGAAAACGCTACCGATACAGACCGGAATGCATATCTCCTGTCTAAAATGCACACTATCCCCGCTGAAAAACGCACCGCCCGTTTCCGCTGCGTAATCGCCATTGCCCAGCCGGGCCATATCATCGCCACCTTTGAGGGTACTTGCGAAGGATTTATAAGCACTGAGCCCCGCGGCACTAACGGATTTGGCTATGACCCCGTTTTTTACCTGCCGGAATACGGTAAAACTATGGCCGAACTCCCGCCTGAAATAAAAAACAGCATTTCCCACCGGTCTATAGCCGCCCAAAAAGCCAGCCGGTTTCTGGCCAAAATAGCCACTAATTAGTTAAGACACACCAAATAAACTTACACACTCTGCTCTTTTTTAATCCCGTTTTTATTCCTTGATAAACTATTTACTGCTTCATTTTGAGCACAAAAATATCTTGTTTAAGTGCTATTCTTGGGATATACTGAAAGACCAGTAAATAACCCCGGGGGGTAAATATGAAACTTACATGCTTACAGGAAAATCTGAACAAGGGTCTAAACATTGTGGGCAAAGCGGCTGCCGGCCGGACTACCCTGCCCATTACCAACAATGTCCTTATCTCAACTGATGACGGCCGTTTAAAACTGGCCGCCACCAACCTTGAAATGGCTATCAGCTGCTGGATAGGAGCCAAGATAGAGGAAGAAGGGAGCACCACCGTACCTGCCAAACTCCTGACCGAATTTGTCAGCTCTCTGCCCAATGATAAAATAGAATTAAACCTTAATGCCAAGTCAAAGGCACTCAATATTAAATGCGCCCGCTTTGAGGCACGCATAACAGGCGTTGACGCAAAAGACTTCCCGCCTGTACCCAAAGTGGAAAACGGCATCTCCACCAAGATTAACGTTGAGGCCTTCCGCCAGGCCGTAAGCGAAGTGGTATTTGCTTCGGCAACTGACGAATCCCGCCCGGTGCTCACTGGTGTCAACGCCGAATTTGAAGGCAGCACCCTGACTCTGGCTGCAGCTGACGGTTTCCGTCTGGCTGTTTATAAACTGCCTCTGCTGGAAGCGGTAAAAACTGCTACTAAAGTAATCATTCCAGCCCGTACACTGGGTGAGCTTTCCCGCCTGGCCAGTATGGACGAGGAAGAAGCCCTGATGATAAATGTAGATACTGCCAAGAGCCAGATACTTTTCAGGCTTAAAAATATTGAGCTGGTATCTCAGCTGGTACAGGGGAATTTCCCCCAGTACAACCAGATAATCCCCCAAAGCTTTACTACCAAAGTGGTAGTAGATGCCAACCAGTTCCTTATGGCCACCAGAACAGCTACAATCTTTGCCCGTGACGGCGGCGGCATAGTCCGGCTGATGATGAACCCCGGAAGCAATAATACCCCCGGTAAGCTCACCATCTCCGCCCGCTCTGAAGAAGTGGGTGACAATACCGGTGAACTTGATGCCGTAGTTCAGGGTGAGGAAGCTAAAATAGCCTTCAACGGCAAATACCTTCTGGACGTCCTGGGAGTACTTAAAGCCCAGCAGGTATCACTGGAAGTAACCAGCCCGTCAAGCCCCGGTGTGATAAAACCGGTGGGGGCGGACAACTACATCCACGTTATCATGCCCATGTTCGTGCAATGGTGAGTACGTTCAAATCAAGGTAACCTTTGATGCTTACACCTTCCGGAGTAGCTGAAATTTTCAAATCCAGATAGGTGTAAGCATCTTTCTTTTCATCACTTGAGCAGCTATCCAAACAAGGCACTACCTTTGCACATAATTCCTTTATGCTTTCCTGCATCTCCAAGGCCTTTACCAGGTTTTCTTTAGCCTGAAGAAGACCACTAAGACGTACCTGATCTGCTTCCCGTTCCTTCTTCATAAGGTTTATTTCGTCCAGAACAATATCCGGCGTTGCCAAATCCATTCTTAATACATTCATAAGCCGCCGTTCCTGCCCATCATATCCCTTAAGGCGGCGACTGAGATCTTTAATTTCTTTATCCATTGTGCCTGTTGAATAGTGAGCCTTTTCATTTTCTACTTGCTTGCCCACTTCAGCTAACAAAAGTTCAGGCTGGCTAAGAACGCTTTTTACCTTGTCCCAGACCACTTCTTCAAGCCAATCTGCCTTGATATAGTGAGCATCACATATCTTTGCCCGCGATGCAGTGGGATACGTTCCACGACAATGGTAATAACGATAATTCCCACGCAGACAACTACCAACTAGCGGACTACCACACTTTCCGCAAACAGCAAATCCAGTTAGTGGATATTCATGCTTAGCTTTTCCGCTGTGAAGTCCTCTCAATTTTGCAAGGGCAGATTGAGTCTGTTCAAATAATTCTTGACTGATTATGGCAGGCGTAACATCCGTAAGAACGTGCCAAGTATCTTCATTTGTTTTCTTATGATCTTTGCCCACAGTACGGCCAAAATAGGTTATACCTGTATAGGCTCTATTAGCTAAAAGCCGGCTTACAGTCCGGGCTTCCCATTTTTTACCCGTTTTAGTAGGCACACTGGAATCATTCAAAGTTCTGGCTATAGCAAAACAACTCTTCCCGCTAGCAGCCATTTCAAACATATGCTGGACAGCCCTTGATTCATGGGCAAGAGGAATCCGTTTCTTAGTGGCAGGATCCCATTTATAACCATATATACCAACACCTGTTCCCTGCGGCATCTGTCCATTTTTCAGTAAAGCTCTTTTACCACGCCCGGTAGCATCACGTCTTCTTTCAGCATCCAGCTTGGCGGCATAACCCTTTATATAGAACACCAGCTTACCTACTTCGGAGTTATCTACCGTTTCAGTTGCCGCTTCCAGAGCAACTTCATTCTTCTCTAACTCTTGCATCAGAATAACCCCATGCACCGGATCGCGAGAGAATCTATCTAGACTATAAACTACAACCACCTCAATTGCATGGGAACGCACTGCTTCACGCAGTTCCGCCAAACGAGGACGCTCCAGAGAAAGACCAGACCAGGCTTCACTGAACTGGTACTTAACCTCATAACCTTTAACCTGACAATAGTTTAAACAGGCTTCTAGCTGGGTTTGAAGACTAGTACCGTCTTGTTCCTGGCCTTCAGTAGATACACGGCAGTAGATTGCAGCTTTCATATTTCACCATCCCCTAAAAACAAAGAAATATTAAGGTAACCAAATTCCTAATAATCCAAATAGAACTGCGATCCCCAAACCTACTTTTGTTAATGCGTAACGTTCCGTTCTAGGCCATTGCCATTTAGGGAACAACTTCTCAAACATTTTGTTTGTCCATTTTTTCACCTTATTTTCCCATTGATTTTTATCGAAATGTTTTTTATCTAGCGGAACAAAACCGATCCAAGTTGCAAAAGCGAATATGAGCACACTAAAAGAAGCAAGAATCATGTTACATAAAGGTGTAGTCATAGCTCCATCCTCTCCATTAAAGAGACCTGTAAATCTCTTTGCGGTTTCCGATACGCACAATAATCACCAAGCTTTGTTTGTCATCGATGTTATAAACTATCCGGTAGTCACCCTGACGGACACGCCATAAACCTGAAACTTTCAGTTTTTCAATACCTTTTGGTCTGGGAGTATTTGTCAGTTCTTTAATCGTTTTTATAACAGCCTCAAAGTCCTTCTTAGGCAGCTTATCTAAATCCTGCTGGGCTTTACGCCTTAACTCTATCCGGTACATAACCTATGCCAGGTTACCGCTGTGTACCGCTTTACGTGTTTCCAGATAGCTCTCAAGTGACAGTGTACCCTCAGTATCAGTCAGTGCATTCAAACCTTCAGCCACATCAATTTCATCTTCCATTTTAGAAATTATGGCTTCAGTCAGCCATTCTCTCATGCTCTTACCCTGCAATGCCGCATAAGCTTTCATCCGGTTACGCAATGAAGGCTCTAAATCCAGAAAATATCTTGTTCGATTAGCAGATTCTACCATTCTATTCCCCCTACTTTGGCTATGTTTACTCCTATTATATCCCTTGTGAAAATTTCTAGCAATCACTTTAATTTATTCCTTCCACTCTATCCTTTCAATTTTAGCCCCCATTTTAAGGGCCACTTCCAGAAGATGATTACTGTGCTTATCTACATTAGAAACCAGTCCTTGGCGTTTGGCTACATCATCCTTGAATTCTTCAGAGGTAAGCATTTCATACAGATCTTGCTTGAGCTTTACCATCCCTGCAACTGAACCCATGCCAGAGTTTAAAGAAGCCACCGCAGAAACCATACAGCCCCTTATCTGTCTTATTAGGTGGTCATACCTCACCTGCTTGGCTTTCATCCGGATTACCCCATTAGCCTGACCGAAGAGCCCAAAGCTCTGTTGGATTATTTGCCAGTAGTCTTTGCTCTCCCACCGGGCTTGATTGGTTTCCGAGCCTTTATCACATATCCTTAACCAGCTGGAGGTGCAGTAACGCCAGATATCAGCCAGGGTATCCATTAAGTCAGCAAAGGTGGTTACTCCCATCTCTTTTAAAAAGTGACGGCGGCACTGGAATTCAAATCTTATCACACTGGCTTTACTATCCCAGTTATTCGACTTCCAGATCTCTCTCATCCATTCTTTTTGCTTAAGGGTAATCTCCAAAGTCTTATCATAAATCCGGGCAGATAAGTCCCCTTCTCCGAATTTGTATCCGGTATGCTTCCGGCAGTTCATATAGTGTTCTGATTTATTCGATTCCATATATTCTGCCTTTACCCTGGCACGGGCCACTACTTCTGTTTCCATATCTAGGACAGGAAAGGGCATTTGCATATCAAGACCCAGGTCTGCCCTGGATATCCGGTTATTTTTGGGTACAGCCCATCTAGTAAGCCACTGGATAAAGTCGTTGACAGCCTTTTCCGGGCCGTTTGCCCACAGGTTTTGACTGCTGAAGGTTACATATACTTCCGGCATTATTGAGCCACCTCTAGCTTCTCTGGCTATGCAGACAGTTACATCCGCATTTCTAAGTACCCATTCATAACCCTTAGACCCGCGAGCTGAAATACTGAATTCAACCCCAAACCATTCAATACCGTATCCTTTAGAGTTGAACATCTTCTCTCCGGCTTTCTCTTTGGCTTCGGTGAGCATCTCAAAGCATTCTGTATCAAGATATTCCTGTATCTCAAACCCTATCACCAGGGTGTCTATTCCGCTTGCTGCTACTTTTATTCTATCCATTTTCTCTTACTAGCCTTTACTATCCAGAACCCCCCTGTTAGTTAGTGAGGGGGATTTCAGGCAACTAGCTTTCTGCGTCTCACTGGCTCGCCTGCCCTGCATCTTGCCCGTCACTCCGGCCGGGCAATCTTGCAGTGCAAGACTCAGTATGCATTCCAGCCTGGCGAGCCCGGTCAATGAGACTGCTGAAAAACCGCTTACCTGCTGTCTGTTGAGCCATGGAAATCATACGCATTCCCATGCTTAACTTAATTTCAGGGTACTGCTTGTTTACTTCCATGCAAATATTTTCTCATTGGAAAGAAGGTCACAGAGTATATCTTTTTTGCACAACCACGTTTGAGGGAGTATATATTTTTTGTACAAAATAAAAGAGCCACCCTTTTCAGGATGGCTTATGTATTTAGCCCTAATCTTAAATCTAGAGTTTTATACTCCTCTTGGATACCCCATAGCTTCATCACAGGGTTTGATTTCAAGACTAACATTGGAAGGTATTAAATCAGCATTAGATACTTTATAACAAAACTCAGTCGGGCCTGAATATTTCACCCGTGAGTAATACCACCTGGTGGCAATTTGAACTATCTTTTCATCATGCCGGAGAATATAGCCAGATTCTTTATATTGTTTTGTTAAATTCCTATGAATCCTACTAGTACTCTCATCTGTAAATATCTTACTCAAATCATAGGTTTTGCCGCCGTATTGTAATACCTTCTTTTCTTCCCATTCCTTGATCATGATTTTGCTGTGTTCAGCATATGAACGCATAAATATAGCTAAAAATAGCCACTCAGAACTCCCTGTTATTTTGCAGGAACCCTTGTTAATATCATCTTTAGTATTAAAACCATATTTTATCAATTCCTGCATACTATCAAACCAGTACCCGAAATCCTTACTGCGGAATTTGTTTTTCTTGATGTCCAGCCATGGCTTAAAAAGCCGTAAATATTTGGGTGCAAGTTTTTTTGAAAGGCCGCTCCATATATTTTTACCATTCGAGGTATGCTTGTTTACCGTTTCAAGTAAAGCTTTACCCTGAGGCAGATGATACTACTAATTGTGACGAAGTCGCAGCATACCTTGAAAACAGCTATCCTGATTTAAAAGATACTGTATTGGTAATACACACAAAAAATAACGGCGAAATATCTGAATCCGCTTCTGGGAAAAGCAAAGAGGAACTGGATAAATTAAGAAAACAGGCAAATGAAATAGATAACCCCTCAAGCCCATACAAAGCGGTTGTCTCTGTAATGGTTCTAAAAGAAGGATGGGACGTGCGCAATGTAACAACAATCGTCGGACTCAGGCCTTATAAGGCAAAAAGTAATATCTTACCGGAGCAAACATTAGGACGGGGTCTGCGTAAAATGTATTTTGGTGAGGTCACCGAATACCTGAGTGTAGTGGGCACACCTGCATTTATGGAATTTGTGGAATCTATCCAGGCTGAAGGTGTAATACTTGATATGAGACCAATGGGTCCAGGAACTGCCCCTCAAGCTCCGTTGGTAATTGAAGTAGATAAAGACAATTTAAATAAAAATATTGAGGCGCTTGATATAGAAATTCCCGTTTTAACACCAAGAATATATCGTGAATATAAAAACCTCATGGACATAGATGAAAAATCATTCGCAGTTATAAAAATCCCCTACATGCAATTTTCAGAAGAACAGCAGCGTGAAATTGTCTTTAGAGACATAACTAATGGGGAAATAACCCACACCACAATATTAGATTCAACTTGCATGCCCGATTATCATGCCGCAATAGGATACTTCACCCAAACAATAATGAAGGAACTCAGGCTGGTAAGCGGTTATGAGATTTTGTATGGGAAGATTAAATCTTTTATCCAAGAGCAACTGTTTAATCAAAAAATAGCTTTAGACAATCTCAACACGTTACGAAATTTATCTGAACTAAGAGCCACAAAAACCATTATTGAAACCTTTAAAACTGCAATTAATAAACTCACTATTCACGATATCGGAGATTCCGAAATCAGGGATAGTATTAAGATAAGCCAAACGAGACCTTTTGTTGTCAAGGAGAAGTCATATTTAATCCCTAATAAGAGTGTTTTTAACAAAGTAATAGGTGATAGCCATTTTGAGTTAATGTTTGCCGGATTTCTTGAAAAATGTAGTGACGTAAAAGCCTACGCCAAGAATTATTTTGGTGTGCATTTTAAGATTGACTATGTTAATGCCGATGGGAATATATCCGATTACTACCCTGATTTTCTTGTAAAATTATCTAATAAAAATATTTACATAGTAGAAACTAAAGGTCAGGAAGACCTTGATGTGCCGCTTAAGATGAATAGGTTACGCCAATGGTGCCAGGATTTAAACCAAATCCAATCTGATACTAGTTATAACTTCGTCTTTGTGGACGTGGTTAATTTCGAGAAATATCACCCTGATTCTTTTGAAAAATTGGTAGACTGTTTTAAAGAGTATAAGGAATGATCCTAATCCAATTTGGAGGTTAGAATGATCTTAAATTTTCAAACAACATGGGCCCAAATTATCAATTTATCAAACTCAGTATTTAAAACAAAAACCGGATTACCATTCACATATACGGTAGACAATAAAACTGTTTGGATATATCGGAATAATCATCGAATCAATCAGAGTATCGATATTAGCAATTTTAAACAAGTATACAATCTGAAGCAATCAGGCAAGAATATAACCCCTGGGAATATCAATAAATACGCTGTTGCCGCCAACCAAAGCCAAGTTAGAGGCACGAGTTATGTTTGGGCAATACTAAATGACCATAGGATCTAATATATTAAAATAAATTATATTTAGAGGTAAAAATACATGAGTTGGAGTAATGGATTATCCTCCGAACAACAAAATAACGCCAAAGATATCCATGTGCATGTACGGTTATTAGCGGGGCCTGGAACAGGTAAAACTCGCACTATGACAGCTCGAATCGCCTATCTGATAGAAGAGGACCATGTCTCCGCCAACGAAATATTGGCTCTCACCTTTACTAGAGCAGCTGCAAGTGAGCTTAGAAAACGCCTTACCGAATTATTGACAGGATCTCTAATTCCTCAAGTTAGCACACTCCATTCTTTTGCATTAAAGTCAATTCTGCAACTGGGAGCAGGAGACCGTTTACCTAGGCCAATACGCATTGCAGACGATTATGAGGAAAAAAATATAATCGAAGAAGAATTACAGCAAAAGACTTAATACATCAAATATTGAACTATCTCACTACGAGATTGTTGATTTACTTAAAAAGAGCAACAAACCCGAGTTAATTCTGAAATGTCTCGTAATAAATCCTCTATCCTTTGAAGAAAAGCAATTAAAAAAAACCGAGAAAGAGGGCGTAGGCGGTGTTTTAAAAATGAGACACAAATATGAACTAAGACTCATTGTTCAAAACATCGGCAACGTATTGGCGGAACATGCCAGAATAGCTGTTTCCTTTGAGCGTATCTCCATTAATAAAGTACTTAGGGTACCAGATATAAGGATCGATTACATCAGAAATAATATTCCTAGCCTTCAATGGGATTTTCAAAGACCTATATTCCCATCCACATCTGAAGCCATTTGGGATTTACGGGTTAGCTTGCATAGGAAAATGATAGGTAAAATCTCATGGACAGCTCAGGCAGAAGGAACAAATTCCATAGAGGGTTCACTAGTTTTATTGGGGATGGAAACAGCGAAATGGGGAGAGGAGATTAACCCTTATTACCTACCCCAGTATGACGAATTTTGGAAGACACCGGCAAAAAACGACCTGGAACAATCAACAAACCATCCACTTACATAATTTTCATTCAATGTCATATGCTACCTCATGCTGACATACGCTTCAAAAGGCAGATATCCCCATGTTTGTCTAGTGGTGAGTACGTTCAAATCAAGGTAACCTTTGATGCTTACACCTTCCGGAGTGGCTGATATTTTCAGATCCAGATAGGTGTAAGCATCTTTCTTTTCAGCGTTTGAGCACCTATCCAAACAGGGTACTACTTTGGCACAAAGTTCCTTAATGCTCTCCTGCATCTCCAGAGCCTTTGCCAGGTTTTCTTTAGCCTGGATAAGAACGCTGAGTATATTATGTATATCTTACCTTATGTTAAGATACGCCTTCGTTAATTACGATACTCTTTCATATTTGAAATAGTAGTACCAAGCAGTTCCTGAATGAGTAAACAAGAGAACTTTAAACGCAATTGCCTCTTCGGGTTTTACTCCATCTATAGAGTAAATTACGGGATTAAGCCTGCCACAATCGTCCGGAGACAATAAGCTGCCAGTTGTATATTCAGCGGCAGTACTAGTTGCCGCATCATAAGTTCCTAAAGGATGTATATTAGTTAATACCTGCTGCTTAGCTACTAGTTTGCCTGTGTTAAGATATAAATGCCCCTGGTAACTTATTTCCGAAGGCACAGGGGTTGCCCCCCATAACGCTTCGTCACTATCGCACCCGGTAAAACTTAATGCGGAAAAAGTAAGTATACTAAGTATTCCCAATAAGATTATTCTGTTTTTCATTTTAATCCCGCCCGGCAATATAATATCGAGTAAACAAATAGCACCACTTCTGTATTGCCTGGATTATCCATGGCAAAAAACTGTCAGCAGCGCTGCATAATTCATTTACGCAGGATAAGATAAGCTATTGAACCCAGAGGGGGGAGCAAAAAGGTAAAGATACCCCAGAATAGGTATGAGGACATCTGATAGCCACGTTTTTTGGCATCCCGCACAACAAGTATAGTGAACAAAACACTCATAACCAGCCACAAGAAAATTGGCGGGCTCAGCAAAATAGACCATATTTCATGCCAACCGAATACCGGCATTTTTTGATTCCTCCTGTTTATTTTTCAGAATGTAAGGCAGTATCTTAAGATTAATTATCAGGCTTATCCCCTTTTACAGCAACCGATATAGTTTACAAACTCAATCTGAACTGAAAATGAATAACCCGGATAAACTTTCTACAAATGCAGACATTTTCGTTAATCTGCACCCGGACTGAATGCTATAATATATGCTGATGAAACTGCTGTTAATCGAAGATGATACCAATCTGGCAAAAGTAATTACTTCCGGTCTTGAAGAAAATGGGTATGTAGTCAACTGGGAGTCCAATGGCAAACTTGGAGCTGAAATGGCTTTGGCATATACCTTTGATGTCATCATTCTGGATATAATGCTGCCTGAACTTGATGGTTTCGCTGTATGCCATAAAATACGCTCCAATGGCAATCAAACCCCCATCATAATGCTGACCGCCAGGTATCAGGAAGCTGACAGAGTAAGGGGGCTTAACTGCGGAGCGGATGATTACCTGGTAAAACCTTTCAGCTTCCCCGAACTGCTTGCCCGCCTGAGAGCCTTGCTAAGACGAGCCAATAACCAGCATTCCCCCTCTATTAAGCTCAGGAAACTTACTTTAAACACAGTGGACAGAAGAGCTTTTTACGATGGCAGGGAAATAGAGCTTACGGCTAAAGAATACGGCATTCTTGAGTATTTGGTACTGAACAAGAACTGTATAATTACCAAAAATATGATTGAAGAGCATATTTGGGAATCTGAAAGTGACATTTTTTCCAATGTCATAGAAGTGTTAATCAGCCGTATCCGCAAGAAACTGGACAACAATAATAAAAATTCTCTTATAAAAACGGTAAAAGGGTTAGGGTATATTATTGAGGATAAATAGCCTGCGCACCAAGTCAGCCGTCATTTTCGCCGTTATCATTAGCTTCCGGTATAAATACCCTAATCTGATTTTTTAAATGGATTTGTTAATTCCCTGATTAAAAACCTTGCAGGCTTTTCCCCCACGGATTTTACCGGCTCTATTTTCAGCGAAATTGAACCCGGTTTTGCTGCAAGAATGCCCTTAGGAGTAGAGCTGTATCAGAAATTCAGCTGATAATAAGGGCTTTTCTATGCCGACTGCTTGGGCAAAAATACCTTAAAGACAGTGCCTTTGCCCGGTTCACTTTCCACCTCAACCCGCCCTTTGTATATCTCAGAGGTACTCTTTACTATAGATAAACCCAAGCCAGTACCTTCCGCACTCCAATCAGCCCGGTAAAACCTGTCAAATATACGGGGTAGGTGCTCCTTACTTATCCCGATTCCGGTATCTTTTATGGCAAGCACCATAAACCCGCTTTCGTCTCTAAGGGAAATCACTACCTGCCCTCCGTCAGGGGTATATTTGGCAGCATTGGAAAAAAGATTATCAAAGAGACGGCTGAACTGTTCGGGCTCTCCGTATATGTTTAAACCGGGCTGGATATCCCGAATCAGCTTAATCTTTTTCGTTTCAAAAGCGGTCTGCCATTTATCAGCACTGCTTTCAAGGGCAGCACCCAAATCTATTTTCAAGCTTAGGGCCGGACGCGGACCGGCATCCAGACTGGCCAGAGCCATCAAATCATCAATAATCAGCGCCATTTTCTCAACTTGCTTTACAATATTCTTAAAAGCCTGACGGTATTCCTCGGTATTCCGCTCTTTGCGAAGCGCCAACTCGGACTCCGCCCTAATCACCGTAAGCGGGGCTTTCAAATCATGGGAGGCATCAGAAGTAAAGCGGTGCTGGCTCTGAATAAACCCGTAAACCCGGTCAAAAAGTGAATTTAAGGTTGCCGAGAGCTGGCCTAATTCATCATTTTGTTTCACCGGAATACGGTCTTTCAGGTCAGACGGATTTATATTATTGGTGGTATGGGTGATTACCTGAACCTGTTTTAAACACCGGTAAGCCAAAAAATAGCCCAAGGCAGCGGCGATAATAAGGACAAAGGGAATAGCCATAAAGAGAATCTGTTTATACTGGTCCAGAGTTTTATAAATATACCCGGCATCACCCACAAGTATAAGGAGCTGGTTGGGCTTATAATCATTATCATACCAGGCTACATAAAACCTTAACTGGGAATCCGGAATTTCCAAGCGCATGGCGGGCATATACTCATTTATGGCGGTTATGTCGGCAATGGAATCCTGGATAACAGATTTGTACCTTTCACTCCCGGATATAAGACCGGTTTCAATATCATATATATAAACCACTTCCGCAAACACATCCCCCGCATAATACAGGTTATTACCCTCAGACCGGATAATTTCTCCGGCTGCTTTTTCAGCATCAGCCGCCAAAGAATCATTCAGGCTGCTGAATAAATGGTAAGACAAAAAGAAGTACGATATGAGACCAAAAAACCCAAGTACCGAGAGCAATACCAGGGCATTAATAATGGTCAGCTTTATCTTTACGCTCATCTATCCAGCCTGTATCCCGCCCCGCGCAAAGTTTTGATAGGGCCGCTTTTTGCATCCCAGCCCAGCTTTTGGCGCAACTTTTTTATCAGGGAATCAATAGTATTGGAGACAGATGTACTTTCCGCCCCCCAAAGATGCTCCTCCAGCATGGACCGGGTGATAAGAACACCGGGATTGGTAATAAAATATTCCAGTATTTTATATTCTGCCGCTGTAAGCTTTATCTCGGTTTTCCCGCCGCAAACCCGGTGGGATACATTGTCAAAAGAAATGCCGGCTGTTTCAACAACCGGCAATACCCTCAGGGGCGGCCTCCGCTGAAGTGCCCGTATCCGGGCAAACAGTTCATCACAGGCAAACGGCTTGCAAAGGTAATCATCCGCACCGGCATCCAAACCCTTTACCTTTGAATCAAGCGAATCTCTGGCGGTAAGCATGAGCACCGGTGTAACTATGCCGTCAGCCCTGAGCTTCCGGCAGACCTCAATACCATTTTTATCCGGCAAGCCGATATCCAGAATCAACAGGTCAAATTCAGAATTTGCGGCAAAGTATTCTCCCAAAGCCCCGTCACAGGCATATTCAACCACATGCCCGGCCTCACCAAGAGCCCGCTCCAGGGTTTGGCAGAGACACTTATCATCATCAAGTAATAAAATCCGCACGCCGCAAAGCCTTTTACCTGTTAATCATTCATAATTCCTATAATAGCACTATTTTGGCCTCAGCGGTCATCCAATAATCATCTTTTGGTCATTTATTGTTCATCTTTATATGCTAGGCTTGTACTAATCAGCTATGAGGAGTAATTATGATTAGAGTATTAGCCTCGGTATTACTCGGTGTCATGGTATCCGCCCTGCCGGTTGCAGCCAATGTATCAGCGGCAGAAATAGCAAGCAAGTATTATCCGAATCCCCAGGTCTTTGACAACACTTATGGCACTATCCTCAGCCCTTCGGAAATAGTGGCCCTGTACCCTATGTCCGCAGAAGATGAAGCCAAGCTTATTCAGGTTGTACCCCAATGCCCGGTAAATGTAGACGGAGTGTGGTATAAAGCAGAGGAAATCACCCTTTTTAACGGGCACCAGCTTCACTTCACCACAGATAAAAAGGGCGGGTTATACGCTTTTACTGATGCCAGAGCCATGGAAATATTCCTTGAAGCAGAATACGGGGATATATTCAATACTTCCACTGACAAAGCGATGCAGATGCTGCGGCTGGACCGAAGCGAACTATTTGCAGACTGGCTGTACTCAGGCAACCTTATGCTGCTTGACCCTTATGCCCAAATATCTAATCTGGCAAATCTGGGCTGGGATAACCAAATCTCCTCCGCCCAGATTTGCAGTTCCGCACCGGTTACACTTTGGGAATATTCCGGTTTTCAAGGCAGCAGCTTTACCATGCTGGCGGATTCAAGCCATGCGGCTTTGACTTTTGAAGGCTGGAACGACAGGGCATCAGCTATATCTTAATGATTACTTTAAAGCAGGTATCTGTTTTAAAGATTGGCTAGACCTGTTTCAGGTAAGGCACGGAAATTCAAGGTAAGGGTTTGCTGTAGATTTGATATCCGGCAGTCTAACCCTTACCTTGAAAATTTAAAAAAGCTAATGACTATTTAAAAAACCTCCTCAGAAACAACCGCAAATGCCGGGCGAACTAACAAACTCTCTGTCTAAACATCCCCAAAACCAAACAGGGGATTGAACCTGCCCTGATTTAACCTTAGAATAAGATGATAAATGTCTGGCTACTTTTAACCAAACAGGAATAAGAAATGCAAAACACACCTGACAAAAGTATAGATAAATATATCCAGGGGTTCCCGGAGAATGTTCAGGTTATTCTCAGGGAGTTACGGCAGGTTATCAGTGAGGAAGCGCCTCAGGCCGTTGAGACTATCAGCTACGGCATACCCACATTTAAGCTAAAAGGCAATCTGGTGCATTTCGGTGCTTTCAAAAACCACATAAGCTTTTTCCCCTCATCATCCGGCATCACCGCTTTTGAGCAAGAGCTGTCAGCTTACGAGATATCCAAAGGCACAGTCAGGTTTCCGCTGGATAAACCGCTGCCATTCCCGCTTATCAGAAAAATTGTGGCTTTCAGAGTAAACGAAAACTTAGCGGATAAAAAATAAGAGTGATACCTAAATAACCGGCAAGAATACTCCATCAAAAGGCCAAACTCCGGCTGGCTATTTGGCAAGCCATATCATTTTAGTTTATGATGCACCCGTCCGGCGCACCCTTCCCGCCTGCTAAATATATAAACGGTAAGGTAAAATGGCAAAACTGGTCTTGGATTTACATGATATTTACAATAAAAGCGGTCAGATTGAGGCTGAACTGCACCGGGTAATCAACCAGGCGGTTGAAAAGAAAATCAGCCCGGTGGAGATTATCCCCGGCAAGGGCTCAGGCCAGCTCAAGAAACATGTCCTCAGGTTTCTGGCCCAGCCTGATATTAAAAAACTCTACCACCGGCTGGAAAAAGATGATAAAAACTTCGGGCGGGTGTTTGTCCATTTCAAGTTTTAGCCGCCCCAAAATGCGTAGCTGAAAAGATTGTCTTGACGATAAATAACTGCTAGAGTATGTAATAACTTTTTTAAAGAGAAGAATATGCCCAGCGCTATACTTAAAATTCACTGCACAGATAAAAAAGGCATTATTTCCAGTATTTCCAGCTTTATCTGCCGCAATAACGGCAATATTATTACCCTGGACGAATTTGTAGACCACCCGTCCAATACTTTTTTTATGCGCCTGGAATGGGATATTTCCGCTTTTGCACTTAGCCGTGAACAGATGGAAGCCGAGATTGCACTAATGGGGCAGGAATACTGCTACGCAGACAACTGGCAGATATTTTACTCTGACCGCAAACCCCGGCTGGCAGTATTTGTATCTAAATATGACCACTGCCTGTGGGATATAATGCTGAGGTATAAAGCCGGGGAACTTAAATGTGATATTCCCCTGATTATCAGCAACCACCCAGACTTGAAACAAATAGCCGATTTATTCGGCATTGATTACAAAGTAGTCAAAGTCACCCCGGATAACAAGCTTGAAGCCGAAAATGAGCAGACCTGTCTGATTAATGAGTACAACATAGACTTCATGATACTGGCCAGATATATGCAGGTGCTTTCACCCGAATTTGTAGCCCGCTTTGAAAACAGGATAATAAATATCCACCATTCGTTCCTGCCGGCTTTTGAGGGAGCGCGCCCCTACCACCAGGCGATTGAACGCGGAGTAAAACTGGTGGGTGCTACCGCCCATTTCGTAAATAACAATCTGGACAAAGGCCCTATAATCTGCCAGTCCACCATGCCCATAAGCCATGAGGATAGCGTAGAAGACCTGATGGTAAAGGGCAGAGATATTGAAAAACTGGTGCTTTCACAGGCAATGAAGGTATTTTTAGACCACCGTATCTTCGTGCACAACAACCGCACTATTATCCTCTAGGGATTGCCAGCCGGAGAAAATCTGAAACCGGCTTAAGGTATACCCCAAAATGCCGCCTGATGCTTTATATTTATGGTAAGGTTTTGTTATACTTACTTAGGTTGGTTTGGCCAATTGACCCCAAGTGCCGTAAAGGTACTCTCCCGCATACATTCCAAACTGCCAATATTTTTTAAGAGGGATAGTTTGTGAAAAAAAGCCTCAGACGTATTGCCTTTATGAGCCTTGTTTGCCTGCTTTTGGTACTCTCCGCCTGTGGCGGAGGAAATGACCCTGACAGTAACGCATCTAATCCCCCCCCAGATGATAACTCCAACAATCCTTCCAATCCGCCGCCTGTATATGACCCCTATGCCCAGTATGAGGGATACCTGCTGCAAGGATACCCTGAGCAGATGTGGCCGCTTTATGAGAGCAAGGCCATAAGCTCCTGCAATCTAGATGTGTTTTTCCCCGGTTTTAATATGAACCCGGGATATGTATGTACGTACAATGTTGTTTACTACAGCGAAAAGCCCAAAGCCGAGATTGTAGCTTATTATGCCGGGCTTGCCGGAAGCCTGAACCCTTCCAGCTTTTATGACGTGGACACTGATATAAATAATTATCACTTTACCGCCAGAGTTGTAGAAGAAGGCAGCCGTAATCTGATTTACCTGGCGGCTGATATGCCTGATAACTTTTATACCGAACATCCTCTTTGGGGGGATTTCCCGTCAGATGTATTCCCCGTTTTTAACCTTACCCAGCAGCGGTACCATGACGTAGCCTGCCGGAGCAACGGAGACGGCGAACTTCAGTACACCAATCACTATAATTTCAGCGGCGGCAGACAGGCCGCAGTGGAATACTACCGCACCCGGCTGCAGAATATGGCTGAATATGCCGAAACTACAAATTCGGATAGTACCTGCACCACTCTTTCCGGCGTAGTACGCGGCTTTGACTTTCAGGTATTGATTTACGATGACAATATTGCAGTTTTCCTGGAAAAACCGTTTGACTAATACTCAGGCCTAAAACTAAAAGGGGCGGCGGTGATGCCGCCCTTTTCTATGCAGCCAGCCTGTTTTCAAATATAAAATACCAAACAGCAGTTGGAAAAACACAGCTTTTTCTGATACCATGAACAGGTACAAATTTCTCAATACAGCCCGAATATTTTAATTTATATCAGAAAGGTAGACTAATGAAATCCACTAAAGCCCTTATTTTGGCTACACTTTTTCCCGTAACCCTGTTTGCCAGCGGCTGCAACGGCGGAGATGCCGCCCCTGAAGTAACCCCCATGTCCTGGGATGCTGCCCCGGCCATGCAGATAGACCCTGCCAAGCAATATTTCGCCACGGTGGAAACCACTTTGGGCAGCTTCAAGATTGAGCTTTTTGCCTCCGAATCCCCCGTGACGGTTAATAATTTTGTATTTCTGGCTAAAGAAAACTACTACAACGGGGTAATCTTCCACCGCATAATGAAAGCTTTTATGATTCAGACCGGTGACCAGACCGGCACCGGCAGAGGCGGCCCGGGTTACCGCTTTGCTGATGAACTGCCGGTAAAACATTCGTATGACCCCGGTATAGTTGCCATGGCAAACGCCGGCCCCAATACCAACGGCAGCCAGTTCTTTATCTGTACCGGCGCACAGGCTAAGAACCTGGACTACCAGCCCAACTACACCCAGTTCGGCCGGGTGATTGAAGGAATGGATGTGATTACCAAGCTGGCGTCAGTACCGGTAGTAGCTAACAGTTATGGTGAGGTAAGCACCCCCTCCAATCCCCCCAAGATTATCAAGATAACTATAACCGAAGGCTAAAACAGCTTTAACTTAAACTGAATATAAACTAAAGGCGGCTCTTAAAAGAGCCGCCTTTTTATTAGTCCGGAAAAACCTATTTCTGCATACCGCCGAAGTGTTCTTTCAGTTTATCCAGCTTCGGCTGGATAACAAAGCGGCAGTAAGGCTGATCTGAATGTGAGGCATAATACTGGCGGTGATAATCTTCGGCCGGGTAAAACTTTTCAAGGGGCAATACCCCGGTCACTATCCGCCCGGGAAAGCCGGCGCTTTCGTCAAGTTTCTTTATAGTCTCCTCAGCCTGCACTTTCTGGGCAGGCGTAGTATAAAAAATAACCGAGCGGTACTGCGTGCCTATATCTTGCCCCTGGCGGTTTGGGGTAGTAGGGTCATGCATTTGAAAAAAGATATCCAGCAAATCAGTATATGAAACCAGAGCGGGGTCAAATTCCAGCTTTACAACTTCGGCATGCCCGGTATCTCCAGCGCAGACTTGCTGATAAGTGGGATTCGGCAAAGTCCCCCCCGCATATCCGGGTTCAACCTTGAGTACCCCCGAAAGACGGCTGAATACTGCTTCCATACACCAGAAACAGCCCCCGCCGAATACGGCTGTTTCAGTCATTTGCCGCCGCTCTCAGGCATAAACTTAATCGAAAGTGAATTTACACAGTGGCGGGTATTTTTGGGGGTAAAGCTTTCACCATTAAAGACATGACCCAGATGTCCGCCGCAGGCAGCACAGAGTATCTCAGTCCGCCGCCCGTCCGGGTCAGGCTGGCGTTTAACAGCTCCCGGCAGTTCATCATCAAAGCTTGGCCAGCCGCAGCCGGAGTGGAATTTGTCTTTGGCGGAATAAAGGGGCGCACCGCACCGGCGGCAAACATATGTGCCGTCTTTAAACAAATTCACATATTCGCCGCTGAAGGCCGGTTCAGTTCCTTTGCGGATTAACACCGCTTCTTCTTCGGGGCTTAATTTATTGTATTCCATATGTTTTATTCCTTTTGCTCCTTTATACTTTTAGCATAATAAGCCGCAGGACAAAACACAATACTTTTTTACTTAAAAAATTAACGGGGCTGACCATTCAAGTACAGCCCCGTAACCCCCAGATTCAGAAACCTAATTCAGTTTTTTAAGCAAATCCGCCATATTTTTACCGAGCTGGATAAAGGTATTTTTGCCCTCTTCGTCTTTTTCAATATCACCCGGCGCTCCGCCCAGAGTCATATTCCAGTAAATAGAGCCCGGAACTATCATCTGGTTAATACCAAAGAAAAAGTTGATAGCCGAATAAACAAAGGTAGCCCCCGCCCGTCTGGCAGCCACCAGCGGCGCACCGACCTTACCCTTAAGGGCATGGTCATTAGCCCTGGCTACCATGCCTGCCCGGTCAATCAAGGCTTTTACCTCGGCATTTACATTGCTGAAATAAGTGGGTGAACCTATAATGATGCCGTCTGCCTCAAACATTTTAGCTATAAAAGCATTCATATCGTCATCATTACGGGCACAACGGAGATTTTTATTTATTTTGCACTGGCCGCAGGCCAGACAACCGAATACCTTCTTGCCGCCCAGCTGAATAATCTCAGTCTGAATACCCTCTTTCTCCAGCTCAGCCAGTACCATTTCCAGCCCCCGGCGGGTATTACCCTGCGCCCGCGGACTGCCGTTAAACGCCACCACTTTCATGTCTTACCCCCCAAAATATTGATTACTATGTTAGCCCGGATACATTTAAACCTGTTATAGGCCCTTAAACGTATCCCATACTATCTACTATACCACTTAGCCTGAGACCGCTGTCAAAACCGGCAAATATAGCTCTAACTTTTTTCACCGGATATTTTTTCAGACGCCAAACTAAACCTTGATTTAAAAAGGAAACCTGCTCCCATGTATAAGAGAGTAAGCCTTTTAAGAGGAGGATTTTAGACTTCAGCCACTTTCACAGCTTGGCTTAACAGTTTTGGGAAATAGCTATTTTTTGGAAGCCTTTTTGGCAGCTGCCTGCCTGGCCTGTATAACCGAACGTTCTGCCCATTTAACAAACAGAACCTCATCTTCAAATACCTCCGGCGGCACTTCGTAATACGGCATAGGTTTGAACTGGCGGCTGCCGTATGAAAGATAATCAGCCAGGTTGGTTTCTCCGGCCTTAAAATACAGGCTATTTTCATCTGCCAGCAGCCCGAACATAAGCCCCTGGTAATAAATGCCATAGCCGCCAAACATAGCCCGGCTATCAACTCCGGGCAGGGCGGAAAGTTTATCCAAGACCAACTGGAGAAATTCTTTGGTGGCTCTCACCAGAGTATCCTTTCCGGCGGTCAGGCCTTTTCGTACAGCCCGCGAGCCTTGTTCTGCTGGACAATATTGTAATACTCCTGGTCTACACTGACCCCTTTTTCCCGCAGGACCCGCTCGGTCATCTCTACCGCATGATTCAAATCCAGAAACTGGTGCAGCCATTTCTGGTGGTCTTCGGGGTTAGCGGCATAGGCCTGGGCAAATTCGGCATACTCTTCAGATATTTTTTTATACTGGTGGTCCAGGGTGAAGTTGCCCTTTACCCGGGGAAACTTGAATATCTCTTTGACCCGGTTAAAATGCCGCTGAAATATATACTTATCTACGTACCAGAAAACACAGGCCAGCACAAACTGGTTTAAAAGGAAGGCAGGAATAGTGGCAATGCCCAGTTTATCTGCAAATACAAACTGGATAAGGGCACCGGCAATGCCGGAAAGCAGCAACCAGCGGCCGATTACATATACAAACCACTCTTTGGAAAACATCTAGATTTCCTCCTTGCGCACCTTTTACAAGCCAAAACCGGGTGATTTATTATAGCTCTAATCCGCAAAACTTACACTTAATCCCGGCGGATATTCCAGAATTTATACCTGCCAAAAAATGCCTTTCTCCCCCGCCGCTAAACCCCTTTCGGATACTTAAAATAAATGTCTGGCAGGTTTGGCTGTCTTTGACAAAAACCGGGCCTGATTATATACTATTTCGGTATATACCGAAATACTTTTTGGGAAGTGCAACCTTTGGACAATCTGGTCTTCAAAGCCCTGTCAGACCCGAACCGGCGGCAGATACTGAAGCTTCTCAAAGATACCCCTTTAAGTGCCGGTGAAATAAGCCGCCAGTTTGACCTGGCTTTATCCACCCTTTCGGGCCATTTTAAACTCCTCAAAGAAGCCGGGCTGATACGGGAGGAGAAAAAGGGCAACCATATATTTTACAGCCTGAATACTTCGGTGCTGGAAGAGGTACTGAACCTGATGATGGAAATATTCAAAAAGGACAAACCAAACCTTCGCAATATAAAACAGGAAGGCTTATAATGCATATAAACTGGAAAGAACACCGCCTGAGTCTTTTTATTATACTGTCCATGTTTGTAACCGGGCTGATTACCTGGCCTAATGCCCCGGACTTGCTGCCAGTACACTGGGGGATTGACGGAACAGTAGACCGCTACGGAGGCAAGTTTGAGGGCTTGCTTCTGATGCCCCTGATATGCCTTGGCATATTTCTGCTGCTTATATACCTGCCCTACCTTGACCCCCGCAAGGCCAACTACCTGAAGTTTGAAAAAGTATACAGCCTGCTTATCCGCCTGATAGTGGTCTTCTTCGGGGGCATTTATGGCATAACCATACTCTATTCTTACGGAGTAGTCGCCAATACCAGCACCTTTATTCTGATAATGGTAGGGCTGCTGCTGGCACTGCTGGGAAATATGTTCGGCAAGCTCCGGCCTACCTGGTTCGTGGGCATACGCACCGCCTGGACATTAAGCAGTGACCTGTCATGGGATAAAACCCACCGTCTGGGCGGCAGGGTGTTTGTGGGTGCGGGTTTGCTGATGATAGCCAGCCTGGCCGGTTTGTTACTGGGGATAATAGGCCTGTTTGTCTACTCTTACCTGGTATGGAAAAAAGACCCGAATGCCAGGTCTTCCCGCCTGTAAAACACCTTATTCTGCCGCGCTAAAGAATGCTTAAACTGAAAACAGGGCAACCGGAGATTGCGCTTATACGTATATCTACGTATTGCCCTTGGTGTTGCAAAGAGTAAAAATAGTTGCAAATACCGTCAAGGAGTGCGAATATGCCTAAAAACATGAGCAAAGCTGACCGTATTATACGCATTATTCTTGGCATCATTGCCCTGGCACTGGCTGTTTTTGTAACCACAGGCGGTTGGTCGGTATTACTTTATATAGTAGCGGCAGTGTTTATTGTCACTTCACTGGTGGGTACCTGCCTGCTGTACATACCCTTCAAAATAAACACCAACAAATAGCCCGGTAATCCGTCAGGAGGCACCTTTGAGTGTAGCCGCCAGCGTTTGCCCCATATCCCGGGCAAGGCTGATAAGTTCGGCGTTGTCTTTGGCGTCTCCTTCACGGGCGGCATAACCGGTCAAAACCACCAGTTCATGGGCTTTTACTTTAAAGCTGCTGTCCAGATACTGCACCAGGGTATTCAGGGTATCATCCAACCCCTGCTCTTCGGCCAGTATCACCACCCCTACAGCTTTAAATTCCAATGATATATCATGTTTATACAGAAAATAATGGCGGTCTATAAAGGCTTTCAGCTGGGCAGTTACGTTGTAATAATAGACCGGAGTAGCCACAATAAGGCCGTCGGCTTCTGACATGTCTTTAAAAATGGCATCCATATCATCGTGCTGGAGACACTTTTTGTATTCGGCGCAGTTATCGTGCCCCAGACAAGGCTTGATATTCGCCTTAGCAATGTCTATTCTCCCGGTCTCAATACCTGCCTTTTCCAGCTCGGAAAGAACTTCATCCAGCAGAAAGGCGGTGTTACCTTGCGGACGGGGACTACCCGATACGGCTAAAACCTTCATCTTAAACCCCTTATATAAAACAGATATATCATAATACCTTAAACTTTATAAACCGGCTATATATATTGACAAATAATCTGCTTCGGTTGATTATTATAGTGCCGTAGTTTACGAGGTGAATATGTATAGTAGTGTAGTTGAGCAGGCCTGGCAGAGGTGCGGCGGCAAATGCGAATGCAAAGACCAATCTCACGCCCACACTTATATCCGCTGTAACCGCAAGCTTGTTTATGAGAACAAAGACAAATCCCGTATTGACGGCTGGAAGGTAATTTACCTGACCGGCGCAGCCGCCGATACCGCTGAAAATATCCGCATTTACTGCCAGAGCTGTTTCAAACAGGACTAAGCTGACAAACCTGCCCTTTTGAAGTCAAAAGAGACCCCTGCTTTGCCCTGCCCGTTTTGGCCAAATTACGTACTCCCACTAATAGCAATCCTGCAGGATATAACATAAAATATATTTAGACACCCTGTCCTGCAAGGAGACTATTATGGGACACACCCATGAATGGGTAAAACAGGAAAGCGGGGTTTATACGTGCCTTTGGTGCAAGCGCTCTATGACTAAAGATGACCTGTACCTGTGGCTGACCGGACAACGCAGCAGCCTTTCCCGGATTTGGCTGGATTCGCCGGTCCGGGAAGAATTCTTGAACCTCCGCAAAGCTGTTAAGACCCATAACCATGATTAATCACTTAGTAACGCCCTGCCCCCGAACAGGGTAACTGACCCAAACTCGCCCTCATAACGGATTTGGCAAAGCGGATTTTGTGTATTTTGGCTTTCACTCTTCAGCCTAAACCTGCTTTAAAATCACTTCTCTTGACATATGTGTATTATAGGTTATTATACATATAATAATTTTAAATATTATCAGCCTGAGTAATATCTGTCTGCAGCTTGGGAGGTGCGACCTTGATAGAGGTATATGAACTGCTGAAACTGGTAGTAGACAACGACGCCTCAGATTTACATATCAAAGCCCCTACCGCACCGGTACTGCGCATAAACGGGGATTTAATACGCCAGATGCAATACCCGCCTATTACTCCGGAAGATGCCGAACAAATTTTCACCGCTATCACTACCCCCCACCAGCAGGAGATATTTGCCGCCGAAAATGAACTGGATTTCGTCTATTCGGTTACCAATCTGGCCCGCTTCCGGGTCAATGTACTCCGCCAGAGGGGCAGCCTGAGTCTGGCTTTCAGGGTAGTCCCCTTTGCTATCCGCAACATAGATGAACTTAAGCTGCCGGTTATCCTTAAAAACCTGATTATCCGCCCGCGCGGGTTGCTGCTGGTTACCGGCCCTACCGGCAGCGGCAAATCCACCACCCAGGCCGCCATGATAGAACACCTGAACAACTGCCGCCGATGCAACGTGATTACTATTGAAGACCCTATAGAGTACCTGTTCCATGACAACGAGTGTATCATATCCCAGCGTGAGCTTGGGGGAGATACCCATTCCTTTGCAACGGCCTTAAAACACGCCCTCCGCCATGACCCTAATGTGATAGTCATAGGCGAAATGAGAGATTTGGAAACCATATCCACCGCCATTGCCGCCGCCGAAACAGGCCATCTGGTAATAGGCACCCTCCACACTACCGATGCCCCCCAGACAGTTGACCGGCTGATAGATATGTTCCCGCCCTCCCAGCAGCAGCAGATACGCCTCCAGCTTTCCCAGGTGCTGGAAGCCATTATCTCCCAGACCCTTATTCCCAGACTGGATAATAAAGGCCGGGTGGCCGCTTTTGAAATACTGATTGCCACCAATGCCGCCCGCAACCTTATCCGCGAAGGTAAAACATTTGAACTGCTGACCATAATGCAACTGGGCAAAAATGAAGGTATGCAAACACTGGATAATGAACTGACCCGCCTGGCAAAAGACGGGGTAATAAGCACCGAAAACGCTGTTTTAAAAAGCAGTAACCCCGAAAGACTGCGTAAGACCCTGTGCGGTGTGAACCGGGGGACTTAGAAACCCTGCTGACAGGCGGGTAAATTTCACCTTGCCCAGGTGCCTTTTTAAATTGCCCTCCGGCTTGGGAAGTGGTATATTCTAGTGCTATGAAAAGCAGTATAGATATTTTGCCTGACGGCAGCATTACCACACCCAAAGGTTTCAAAACCGGCGCTATTTATGCGGGTATCAAAAAGAAGTCCAAGAACAATCTGGATTTAACTATTTTGTACTCGGATACACCCTGCGTGGCCGCAGGCATATTCACTACCAACAAATTCCGGGCTGCCCCGGTCTATATTTCAGAACACAATCTGGGTTTCCCGGATAACCGGGCTATTGTAGTCAACAGCGGCTGTGCCAATGCCGGAACAGGTGAAGCCGGTATGGCAGATGCCATTGAGATGGTAAAGACTACGGCTGAAACCCTGAATATGCAGCCCAAAGATGTGCTGATAGCGTCTACCGGGGTTATCGGCCACCGCCTGCCCATGGATAAAATCAAAGAGAGTATCCGCCTGATAGGTCTTTCCCAACGCAACGGGCATGATTTTGCCCGGGCGATAATGACTACCGACACCCGCAGCAAGGAGATTGCAGTCCGGGTAAATATAGAAGGTTTCCAGTTTTACATAGCCGGAGCGGCCAAAGGGGCGGGCATGATTCACCCCAATATGGCTACCCTGCTGGGTTTTATAACCACAGATGCCTCCGTAAGCAAGGATTTTTTGCAGTTTGCCCTTAAAGAAGCGGCGGATATCAGCTTCAATATGATAACGGTAGACGGTGATACCTCTACCAATGACAGCCTCTTCATGCTGGCAAACGGCCAAGCCGAAAACCCCACCTTTGCCGGAGATACCGAATATTCGCTGGTATTCCAGCAGGCACTTAACATTGTCTGCCAGTCTCTGGCTAAGAGTGTTGCCCGGGACGGTGAAGGCGCTAAACGGCTGATTGAAATACAGGTGGAAGGCGCAGCCAGCCTGGAAGACGCCAGACTGATTGCCCGCGCGGTAGCCGGCTCACCGCTGGTGAAGACCGCTGTCCACGGGGCTGACCCCAACTGGGGACGGATACTGGCGGCCGCCGGACGGTCCGGAGCTGATTTTGATATAGAACGGGTGGACTTGTACCTTGGCGAAAGCCGGGTACTCCAAAAAGGCCAGCGCACAGGTGCAGACGAAAAAGAACTGTCTTCGTGGCTTAAACAGGTAGAAGTTATTATAAAACTGAACCTGAACCTGGGCGAAGGCAAAGCCACCGCCTGGGGTTGTGACCTTTCAGCCGAATACGTAAAAATAAACGCGGACTACACCACTTAAACTGAAATGAATGTATCCCAAGTGAGTAACCATATAGTTGTAATAAAGCTGGGGGGTTCAGTCCTTAGTTCCAAGGACACCTCCCTGAAAGATATTGCCGCCCTAAAACAGATGGGGCTTAAACCGGTGCTTATCCACGGGGGTGCCAGCACCGTAAGTGACTGGTCTGCCAAGCTGGGGCTGGAAACACGCCTTGTTAACGGAGAACGGGTGACAGATGACCCTACTCTGGACGTAGTTGCCGCTGTTTTAACGGGGCTGGTGAATAAGGAAATTGTGGCCGCCCTGCTGGATATGGGCGTACAGGCCGCCGGTATATCCGGGGTGGACGGGGCTACCATAACCGGGCAAATGCGGGCAACCGAAACCGGCTATCTGGGAGATGTGACCGCAGTAAATACCGGGCTTATTAACGCCCTGCTGGATAAAGATATTACTCCGGTGATTTCACCGGTCAGCTTCCATCACACAAAACGCCCGTCCGGCAGCCGCCGTTTAATCAATATAAACGGAGACCCGGCCGCCGGAGAGATTGCAGCCGCCCTTCAGGCCGAACGGCTGGTCTTTATGACAGATGTACCGGCCGTAAAGGGCAAAAACGGAGAGGCACTGGGTGAGATAAGTGCAGAGCACGCCGCCGAACTGCTCTCTTCAGGCACGGCCTCAGGCGGGATGATACCCAAGCTCCGCTCATGCCTTAAGGCTACTTTGGCAGGTGCTTCCGCCTGTATAATAGACGGCAGAATACCCCATATGCTGGTGCGTGAGCTTACCGAAGGCAATTGCGGCACTACCATAATAGGCCAGCACCTTAGGCGCAGTTAGACATAGTAACCTGTTAACCCGGCAGATTGCCTTTTTAAAAAGGCGATAATACTATTAATAAAAGAGGTTAAAGTGGATAACTGGCAAGAGCTTGAACATAAATATTACATGCAGACTTTTTACCGCGCACCCATCACTATTGTGAAGGGGCAGGGAGCAAAGGTCTGGGATGATAAGGGCAAAGAATATCTGGATTTTGTAGCCGGCTGGGCGGTAAACAGCCTGGGGCACTGCCACCCGGCAGTAGTCAAAGCGGTTTCAGAGCAGGCTGGCACACTTATCCAAACTTCCAACAATTTTTATACCATTCCCCAGCTTAAACTGGCCAAACTGCTGGTTGATAACAGCGTACTGGACCGCATTTTCTTCTGTAACAGCGGCACCGAAGCTACCGAAGGGGCAGTTAAGCTTGCCCGCCGCTACGGCAAACTGAAACTCAAAGGGGCTTACGAAGTAATTACCGCCACCGGTTCTTTCCACGGGCGGACCCTGGCCATGGTTTCGGCCTCCGGCCAGAGTAAATACCAGGAGCCGTATACCCCCCTGCCAACCGGTTTTATAAACGTGGAGTACAATAACCCCCAGGCTATAAAAGCGGCCATTACAGACAAAACCTGTGCCGTTATGCTTGAACCCATACAGGGCGAAAGCGGGGTAAACGTACCTGATAAAGGCTACCTGAAAGCTGTCCGCCAAATATGTGATGAGGCCGGCATACTGCTGATACTGGATGAAATCCAGACCGGCATCGGCCGTACCGGCAAACTTTTTGCTTATGAATATTCCGGCATTGAGCCGGATATAATCACCCTGGCCAAAGGGCTGGCTGGCGGCATACCCATAGGTGCGTTTATGGCTAAGGAGAGCGCTTCAGTCTTTGCCAAGGGGGAACACGGCTCTACCTTCGGGGGTAACCCGCTGGCCTGTGCCGCCGGATATGCCGCTATGAAGTTTATTCTGGATAACCATATCTCCGAAAACGCCGGCAGCATGGGTAAATACCTTGCCGAAGGGCTTGAAAAACTTAAAATAAAACACAGCCTTATACAGGGCTGCCGAGGCTGCGGTCTACTGATGGCACTGGACTTTAAAACCAATATTGCCAAAGAAATAGTCGAAAGCTGCCTGGAAGAAGGGCTGCTGCTGAATGCGGTTAAGCCCAATGCCCTGCGTTTTATGCCCCCGCTGAATATCACCCAAGCAGATATAGATGCGGCACTTGCCAAGCTGGATAGTGTGCTTACCCGGCATGAAAGCTGCGGGGTCTAGGGGCAGATGGACTGGGACATACTGAAAATTATTTTGGGGGTAGCCGTACTGCTGGCGGCAGGCGCTTTTTTGATTTTGCTGGCTAACCCCCTGCCCATGCCGGGATTATTTCGCACCAGTGCAGGCGACAAACTCAAAGAAACTAATCTTTCGGAAGTACCTGAAAGTATAAGTGCCGAAGCCGCTAAGCTTGCCGCCCGGTTTTTTCCCAAAAACCTGTCCAAACAGGCAACCTTCAGAAATAACCTGCTGGCGGCCTATCTGGCAGTCAAAAACATTGATTTATTGCTGCTGTTTAATCCCGGCGGTTTCGGTTATGCCCGGATTTCCGCCTCAAAGGGCTGGGAGAGCATTACCCGGGGCATATACGAACTTACCACAGACTGGGGGTTTGAAACCCTGATAATGGACTATCAGCGGACTGCCCGCAGCCTAAGCGGAAAATTCAGTGAAGTGCTGGCCTCAAGCAGCCATTCGCTAAGCAAATCCAATGAGCTTTCAGCCAAACTGGGTTTCCTGCTGAAACACCTGCCGGATTTGAAAATAGTGCTGGGCAGCGAGAGCAACGGAGCGGTTTCAGCCAATAATACCCTGATGTTCCTCAGGGATATGCCTGAAGTATTCAGTATTGAAACCGGCCCGCCGGTCTGGCACAAAGGGTTTGACCATGAAAGGCGGCTGCTGATGCGAAGCAACGGGCTGGTGCCGGATTCGTTCAGTTACGGGGATATAAAAACCATACTCTCCGCCAATTTTATGGCACTCTTCGGGCGCTCACCTAAAAGCCCCGGCAACGTGCTTTTGTATATAGGCGCCCCCGGACATGAGTATTCGTGGGAACACGCGGAAGTAAAGAAACAGATAACTGATTTTTTAACAATAAACTTAAAAACGTAAAAAATGACTGGACTTCAAACCAAGGTTAGTAGATAATAAAACAATTGCTTAAGGAAGGTTTTTATGTCTGAAAAAGTTGTACTGGCATATTCCGGCGGGCTGGATACATCGGCCGCCGTCAAATGGCTTCAGGAAAAATACGGCATGGACGTTATTGCCGTTACCATAGACGTGGGTAATGAGAAAGACTTTACCCTGATAAAAGAAAAGGCCCTGAAGGTAGGGGCTAAAAAGGCCTACGTAAGGGACGTACGCAAGGAATTTGCCGAGGATTATATCTGGAAGGCTATCAAGGCCAATTCCATGTACGAGGGTGTCTATCCGCTGGCAACCGCCCTTGCCCGCCCCCTGATTGCCAAGGTTATGGTAGACATAGCCCTGGAAGAAGGGGCTACCGCCATTGCCCACGGCTGCACCGGCAAAGGCAATGACCAGGTACGTTTTGATGTGGGCATAAACACCCTTGCCCCCCATTTGAAGATTATTGCCCCCGCCCGCCAGTGGGGCATGACCCGTGAGCAAACTATGGAATACGCCCAGAAATGGGGTATTCCCGTACCTATTTCAGTCAAAAACCCTTTTTCCATAGATGAAAACCTGTGGGGGCGGAGTATAGAGTGCGGTCTGCTGGAAGACCCTTGGAACGAGCCTATTCCCGAAGTATTTGCCTGGACCCGCCCGGTGGAAGCAACCCCGGACGCACCTGAGTACCTGGAAGTAGAGTTTGAACAGGGTGTGCCGGTAGCCGTAAACGGGGAAAAGCTGTCTCCTTTGTCACTTATACAGAAAGTGCATGATATTGCCGGCCTGCATGGGGTAGGCCGTATTGACCACGTGGAAAACCGTCTGGTAGGCATTAAATCCCGCGAGATTTATGAAGCCCCGGCGGCGGTGGTGCTGATTGCCGCCCACCAGGCTCTGGAAGCCATGACCCTTTCCAAGAGCCAGTTGCGCTTTAAGCAGATGGTGGAAGCCACCTATTCGGATATTATTTATAACGGGCTGTGGTTCTCTGCCCTGCGGCAGGATTTGGACGCTTTTATAGAATCCAGCCAGCGCTTTGTCAGCGGCACAGTCCGCTTAAAGCTTTCCAAGGGCAGCTTCCGGGTAGTGGGACGCAAATCCCCCTATTCCCTGTACCACAAGGGCATGGCCACCTATGATAAGGGAGACCAGTTTGACCCGTCTTCGGCAGTGGGTTTCATAACTCTGTGGGGACTTCAGGCCAAACTGCAGGCCCAGCTCCAGCCTATTCTGGAAGAGGAAAAGGGGAATAAATCCTAGATGAGCCATATCCGCAGCCGCTTTTCAAAACCGGCAGATGAACTGGTGGTCAGATATACCACCTCGCTGCCGTTTGACTGGCGTTTATACCAGGAAGATATAAAATGCTCAACCGCCCATGCCCGCATGCTGGGTAAGCAGGGCATTATCTCCGCTGAGGACAGCCAGTCCATCATGAACGGGCTTTCGGATATCCTGACCGAGATTGAAACCGGCAGTTTTGTGTTTAAACCCGAAATGGAAGATATCCATATGACCATAGAGGGGCGTCTTTTTGAACTTATCGGCGAGGCGGCCGGCAGACTGCACACCGCCCGCAGCCGGAATGACCAGGTAGCCACCGATGTACACCTGTTTGTAAAAAACACCTGTACCAGCACTATCAATAAAATACGCACCCTTCAGGGAGCTTTGCTGAAACAGGCGGAAGCCCACCAGCAAACCGCTTTGCCCGGTTATACCCATTTGCAGGTAGCCCAGCCGGTGCTTCTTTCGCACCACCTGCTGGCTTACTTTGAAATGCTGGAGCGTGATTGCGGGCGTTTTACAGACGCAAAAAAACGCTCAGATGTGATGCCTCTGGGCAGCGGGGCTTTGGCTGGCGTACCTTATCCGCTTGACCGCGAAATGGTAGCCGAAGAGCTGGGTTTTACGGCTATAAGCCAGAACTCGCTGGATGCCGTTTCAGAGCGGGACTTTGTACTGGAATACCTTTCAGACGCCGCCATCTGCCAGATGCACCTCTCCAGACTGAGTGAGGAAATGGTGATATGGTCTTCGGCGGAATATGCCTTTGTAGAGCTTGATGATGCCTATACCACCGGCTCAAGCATCATGCCCCAGAAGAAAAACCCTGACGTAGCCGAGCTTTGCCGCGGCAAGACCGGGCGGGTATACGGTTCGCTAAATACCATGCTGACTGTCATGAAAGGCCTGCCCCTTTCCTATAACCGTGACCTTCAGGAAGACAAAGAACCCCTGTTTGAATGCGCAGATACTCTGGGTGACAGTCTGGAGGTATTTGCCGGCATGATAAAAACCGCCACGTTCAAACCTGAACGTATGCTCCGGGCTTTGGAAAAAGGATACGTGCTGGCAACCGATATTGCCGACTATCTGGTGGGCAAAGGTGAAAGTTTCCGTAATTCCCACGGCATAGTAGCCCGTCTGGTGAGCTACGCCATCTCCCAAAATAAAACCTTTGGCGAGCTGAGCCTTGAGGAATACCGCCAGTTTTCAAACCTGTTTGGAAACGATATTTATGCAGTGGATATAAAGTCTGCTTTAAACGCCCGCAACCTGACCGGCGGAACTGCCCCAAAACAAATAGCCCAGGCAATTGCCCGGGCTAAGAAAATACTGGCTGAAGCTGGAGTTAAAAACTAAATGTCTGTATTAGGCAGTTTTAGCAAGCTTGGCCTGAGAGCGGATGCAACGGGTGCAGAGCTTCATGCGAACCTCAGCGCCGTTGACTGTAACCTTGGCGGAATGGATATTAGGCATCCAGACGCGGTTAGTGCGCCTCTTGGAATGGCTTACATTATGCCCATATGTAGGGGTCTTGCCACACATTTCACACTTCATAGTTTTAAAAGATTTACTCCTTTGACTGAACCACTAAATTCATATAAAATCCGACAAGTAAATATATCATAGCAGATTGGCCTTTACAAGTTTGCCCACTTAGAATTGCTATAAGCAAAGGTGAAAAAATGACACAGAACGGAAATATCAGCGGCGACCAGTTTAGAGATATGGTGGCTGCTGCTACAGACTGGCTTGAAAAAAGCTCCCAGGATATAGACGCTTTAAACGTGTTCCCTGTCCCGGACGGGGATACCGGTACAAATATGTTACTGACCATGCGCTCGGCAGTAGACGAAACATTCAAATACAACGAACCTAATGTTTCAACCGTAGCCTTAGCTATAGCCAAGGGTGCCTTGATGGGTGCCCGCGGCAACAGCGGCGTTATCCTCTCCCAGATATGGCGGGGTGTTTCCATTGCCCTTAAAGATAAAACTGACATTTGCGCCTCTGACTGGGCGGCAGCCATGAAACAGGCCTCTGAGACAGCCTACCAGGGGCTGAATAACCCGGTAGAAGGCACTATCCTGACCGTACTAAGAGACGTAGCCACCACCAGCCAGCAAGAACTGGAGAACGGTGTCCAGAGCGTAAGTGAACTGGTGGAAAAAGGCATGAATGCGGCCGGTGAATCTGTAGCCAATACCCCCAGCCTGCTGCCTGCCCTGCGTGAAGCCGGGGTGGTAGATGCCGGCGGACAGGGTTTTTATACCATACTGGAGGGGGCTCTCCATTTCCTGCGGGGCGAAATTGAGGACATGCAGTTCCGCAAATCACGGGTTATTACCGGAAACATACCCACCGGCAACCTTGCCGGACAATACGTGGTAGATGACGAAGAAGCCTTTGGCTACTGTACTGAGTTCTTGCTCAAAGGCGAAAATATGGATATTGACAAGATACGTGAGCGGCTGAAGAAAAAGGGCGTTTCGCTTATAGTAGTGGGTGACCCCACCACCGTAAGGGTGCATATACATACCCTCAAACCGGGCAGTGTTATGAACTACGTGTGTGACCTGGGTACTATGCACAAGGTCAGCGTACGCAATATGGACGAACAGCACGAAGACTTTTTAGCCCTGCAAAAGGAACGCATGCCGGCAGTGGATACCGCTATTGTGGCCGTAGTTGCCGGTGACGGGCTGAAAGAGGTTTTTAAAAGTCTGGGCGCCCAGAGCATTATCTCCGGCGGGCAGACCATGAACCCGTCTACCAAAGACATTTTACAGGCAGTGGAAGCCGCCCCTTCGGACAAGGTAATAATACTGCCTAACAATAAAAACATTATCCTGACAGCTATTCAGGTGGAAAACCTGACCAAGAAAAAGATAAAGGTTATACCCAGCATCACCATACCCCAGGGCGTAGCCGCCCTGTTGGCCTTTGACTATGAGGCAGACTTTGAAACCAACTTTAACCTGATGAAGGAAGCCAAAGAAAACGTTAAAACCATTGAGATAACCAGGGCAGTCCGCTCTACCAAGCTGAATGACCTTAATATAAAGAAAAAACAGGCTATCGGCCTGCTGGATGACGAACTGTGTGCGGTGGGTGATGAACCCAAAGCGGTGCTTGACGACATAATATCCAAACTGGACCTTTCCAAGTCAGAGGTTATCACCGTCTATTACGGAGCGGATACAACCGAAGACGAGGCTAAAATACTGGAGACTGAGCTTATAGAAAAGTATCCGTCGCTTCAGGTTGAGATGGTGAATGGGGGACAGCCCCATTATAACTACACCGTTTCTATTGAATAGAGGGAAAATATGGCAGTCAAAATAGTAACCGACAGCACTTCGGATATCAGCCAGAAGCTGGCCGCTGAACTGGGCATAACCGTAGTTCCGCTGACAGTTTCGTTTGACAATGAACACTTTAAAGACGGCCTAAGCATAACACCTGACCAGTTTTTCAGCCGCCTTACTTCCCAGGATGTATTCCCCACTACCACCCAGCCTTCACCGGGAGTGTTTCTGGAAACATTTGAAAAGCTGTGTGAAGAAACAGATGAGATACTGGTTATCACCCTTTCCTCAAAACTTTCCGGTACTTACTCGTCTGCTAAAAATGCCGCCGAGATGATACACGGCCGCTGCCAGGTGGAAGTGATAGACTCCGAAAGGGTTATCATGGGGACAGGGCTGCTGACTATTTATGCCGCCGAACTGGCTAAAACCGGGCTCGGCCTTAAGGAACTCAGCCAGACTATCCGCCAAAAAATGGCGGACTGCCACCCTATTATGTATTTTGACACCCTGACTTACCTCCACAAAGGCGGGCGAATGGGCAAAGCCCAAAGTCTGGTGGGGTCGCTGCTTTCTATCAAACCTATCTTGAAAATGGAAGATGGGATTATCTGCCCCCTTTCCAAAGTACGTTCCCGCAGGGCCGGCATGGAATACCTGTATAAATTTATTACCGCTTTCCCCAAGATAAAATATCTGGCGGTAGAGTACGCCACCAGCCCGGAAGACGCCGATGAACTGGCAGCCAAGCTGATGGAGATATTGCCCAAAGTAAAGATATACCGGTCACAGATTGGGCCGGTGGTAGGCGCCTATACCGGAGCGAATGCGGTAGCTGTTACCGTTCTGGAAGATAAATAATTTTAAGGAGCTGGATATGGCGGTAAAAATAATAACCGACAGCACTTCGGATATTCCGCCCGAAATGGCTACAAATATGGGGATTACAGTAATCCCCTTAACTGTCTCTTTTGGCAGTGAACACTTTCTGGATAATGTGACCCTTAAACCGGATGAATTTTACCGCCGCCTTTCCCAAAGCGGTATTTACCCCCAGACTACTCAGCCGTCACCGGCCGTATTTAAAGACAACTATGAAAAACTGATGCCGGAAGCCGAAGGCATACTGGTTATTACTATCTCATCCAAGCTCTCCGGCACTTACCAGTCTGCTTTAAGCGCCGTAAATATGCTGGAAAACCCCACCTGCCCCGTAGAAGTAATAGATTCGCAGACAGTCAGCCTGGCACTGGGACTGCTGGCGGTAAAAGCAAGTGAACTGGCCAGAAGCGGAAAATCCCTGGCAGAGATAAAAGAAGCCATAACCCAAAGCCTGCCTGATGCCCAGCCGCTTATGTTTTTTGATACCCTGACCTATTTGCAAAAGGGCGGACGCATAGGCCGCGCCCAGAGTATGCTGGGTTCGCTCCTTTCAGTAAAGCCCCTGCTGACTGTACGGGACGGGGTGGTAACCCCCTTGACCAGAGTGCGCTCACTTCAAGCCGGCATGGACCAGCTTTATAACTTTGCCGCCCAGCACAGCACCCTTGAATATGTAGGTATCGGTTATGCCACCTCTACTACCGATGCCCTGAAACTGAAGGAACGCCTCGCTCCCCTGTTCCCGCCTGAAAAGATATATATTACTCAGGTGGGGCCGGTAGTAGGCACATACACAGGGCCTAATACCCTGTGTTTAAACATCATCGGGAAAAGCCGGTAACAGGATTTTGGAGGCTTTAATTTGAATGTCCAGATTGTGATTGACAGTACTTCGGATATAACCCCCCAGATGGCCAAAGCCATGGGCAATGTGCATATAATGCCGCTCACTGTATCCTTCGGGAACGAACACTTTCAGGACGGCATAGATATAACCCCGGAAACATTTTATACCCGTCTGGTTCATGACAGTAACGTTCCCACTACTACTCAGCCCCTGCCCGGATATGTGATGGAACTGGTAAGCCGTCTTTCAAAAGAAACCGACCAGATACTTATTCTTACTCTGTCCCAGAAACTCAGCGGCACTTATCAGTCTGCACTTTACACTAAAAAAACGCTGGAAAGCCCTAGCTGCCGCATAGAGGTGCTGGATACCCAGCTGACTACCCTCGGACACGGGCTCAGGGCAGTTCGGGCATCGGATATGGCCAAAGAAGGGGCTAATCTGGACCAGATACTGGAAGAACTCAGAAAACCTCATAACTATCTGGCGGGGGTTATGTACTTTGACACCCTGAAATACCTGGCCAGAGGCGGGCGGATTGGCAAAGCCCAGAGCCTGCTGGGGGCCATGCTTTCATTCAAGCCCATTATAACCGTTCAGGACGGAGAGGTCAGCCCGGTAACCAGAGTGCGTTCCCATCAGGCGGGTATGGATTACCTTTACAACTATGCCGCCAGCCGCAAGAATATCCGCTATCTGGGGGTTGAACACGCCAACACACCCGAAGTAGCCGAAAGTCTGATAGACCGTTTGGGTAACATTTTCCCCAAAGAAAAGATAATCCGTTCACGGATAGGCCCGGTCATCGGCACATCTATCGGCCCTAATGCTGTCTGCGTGGTAGCCTGGGCAGATGCCTAGATAAAAATCTGATTTAAAGGTATGAATAATTGAGCGTAAAAATAGTCACTGACAGCACCGTGGATTTACTACCGGAAACTATAAAAGAACTGGGCATAACGGTAGTGCCGGTATATGTAATGTCCGGCAACAAGACCTACCGGGACGGGCTGGATATCAGCCAAACCGAAATCTACAACCGTATGCTTGAGGGCGAACAGTTCACCACCTCCCAGCCCACCCCGGCTGATTTTGCCAATGCTTATAAAACGCTTTCAAAGGAAACTGACCAGATAGTCTCCCTGATTATGGGTGCCAAACTATCAGGCACTTATAATTCGGCGTTGCAGGGGCGTGAACTGGCACAAAGCAGCAGCAATATAGAGCTGATAGATACCAAGGCTACTTCCGGGGCTTTGGGTTTGCTGGCTACCCAGGCGGCTGAAATGGCAAAAATGGGTGAAAGCGCCGGGAATATAATAAACAGCATCAAGAGCTATATCCCCCAGGTACATATCTGGGCTTTGCTGGATACCATAAAATATGTGCTGAAGAGCGGGCGTCTCAGCAGCGCCTCCAACCTTATCAGCGGGGTTTTGAGTATCCGCCCCATGCTTACCCTTAGAGACGGCTCTCTCTGGCCGGCCAGTATCCACCGCACCCGCAATAAAGGTATTGAAAAACTGACCGAACTGGTAAAAAATAACCGCAATCTGGAAGCAGTCCAGATTGTCCAGAGCGTAGATTTGGCAGAAGCCCATGGTATAAAGGAAAAGCTGGCTGATTTTATTGACCAGAGCAAAATCCATATCTCACAGCTTGGGCCTGCTTTGGGTGTCCACGGCGGCCCCGGCACTTTGGTTGTGGCTATCAGGGAAAAGCTTAGCGGTATAGGCACAGCGTCTCCAGACGAAACGGAAGACAAGAAATCATTTAAGCTGCCTTCTATCCACCTGCCCAAGCTGGGCTTTTCCAGCCTGCACTAGTTTTTCAAAACATATTAGGCTTTAAGCCCTCCCCTTTTAAGGAGGGCTTTTTTATGCAGGGATAGTGTGGACAAGTAAGGGTATATGGTCTATCATTTTTAAAAACCAAAGGCGGAGTATAAATTTGGGAGCAGATACCGGCGCCTTTAAAAAAATACTTCAGCTGGAAGTCCAAAAAGGATTTGCTGATAACGCCGTGATGGGCGGGCTGGACCACTTCCTGTCCCGCTGGGCCAAGGAAGCCGCAACGGGTATAAATAACCCTGATGACCTGCTTATTTTTCACAAACTGAAACTCTCTGACCCGGGTTATGCCCGAATGACAGAAGATAAACGCCGTAAGTGGGTAACCGAGGTGCTGGCATTTCTGCCCAAGCTGGAAAACCAACCTGCCGGTATACCTGCACCCCGCAAAACAGTCAAGGCAAAGCCCGCCGCTAAAGCACCTGCCAGGCCGAAAACAGACGGCTGCCCGCCAGCCCTTGACGGGGATATTTCCTTAGTAAAAGGCATAAGTGCCGCTACCGCCCCCAAATTTCACAAAATGGGCATCAACACAGTACGTGACCTGCTTTATTATTTCCCTAACCGCCATCTGGATTACAGCCGCCTGAAAAAAATATCCCAGCTGGAAGCAGGGTCTGAACAGACCATAATTGCCAATGTCTGGCAGTCCAAAGTGAACTATATGGGAGGACGCCGCTCAACCGAGGCGGTACTGGGGGACGATACCGGCAATATGCGGGCGGTCTGGTTTAACAACCCCTATATGGTGCGTAACCTGAAACCAAATGCCAGAGTAGTCCTTTCGGGGCGGGTTTCCATATTTAATGGCAGACCTGTATTTGAATCCCCCGAATGGGAGGAACTGCCTGACGAAGCTGACCTTATCCATACCGGGCGTTTAGTGCCGGTTTACCCCCTGACCGCCGGTCTTCACCAGCGAAGCCTGCGCCGCCTGATGAAAAACTTTATAGATATTTCCACCCCCGGTATTTCAGATTTTCTGCCGGAAGATACCCTTAAAAGAAACCGCCTGCTGCCGCTTGCCGAAGCTATCCGGCAGGCACATTTTCCTGATACCGAAGAATTGAAAGACGCCGCCCGCAACAGGCTGGCATTTGATGAGCTGTTTATCCTCCAGCTGGGAGTGCTGGCCAAGAAAAAACGCTGGCAAGAACAAACCGGACGGGCTTTAAAGGTAAACCTGCCCGCTATAGACCATTTTATTTCACAGTTGCCGTTTAAACTGACTGATGCCCAGACCAAATGTCTGGCTGATATAAAAGCCGATATTTCCAAGAGTGTGCCCATGTCCCGCCTGCTTCAGGGGGAAGTGGGTTCGGGAAAGACCATAGTCGCCGTTATTTCCCTGTTTACTGCCGCTGCCAACGGGCTTCAGGGAGCATTTATGGCACCTACCGAGATACTGGCTGAACAGCATTTTAAAAGTGTCACCCGCCTGTTTGCCTCTATTGCCAAAGTGAGCACCCTTCTGGACGGAGTGTATACCTTTGAAGGGTTGCTAGACCGCCCGCTCAGAGTAGCTTTGATGATAAGCGATATGAAATCCAGCCAGAAAGATATCCTGAAGGAAAAGATTAAAAAAGGCGAGATTGATATAGCCATTGGCACTCATGCCCTTATCCAGAAGGAAATCCGCTTCAAGTCCCTGGGGCTGGCTGTTATAGACGAGCAGCACCGCTTCGGGGTGGAACAACGCTCTGCCCTTAGGAGCAAGGGGCTAAACCCCCACATACTTATCATGACCGCCACCCCCATACCCCGCACTTTGGCTTTAACCCTGTACGGAGAGCTTGACCTTTCAGTCATAGATGAGCTGCCGCCCGGACGCCAGAGCATAAAAACCCGCTGGCTGAAACCCGAACAGCGTAACAGCGCTTATAACTTTATACGCAAACAGATTGAGGCAGGACGGCAGGCATTTATAATCTGCCCTTTGGTAGAAGAATCTGAGGCGATACAGGCCAAAGCCGCCACCGCCGAATATGAAACCCTGTCTTCAGAGGTGTTTCCGGAATCCAAAGTAGCTTTGCTGCACGGGAGGATGAATGCCGCTGAAAAAGAAAGTATCATGAAGCACTTTAACGAAGGCAAAATGGACATACTGGTTTCCACCCCGGTTGTGGAGGTGGGTATAGACATACCCAACGCCACCGTAATGCTGGTGGAAAGCGCTGACCGTTTCGGCCTTTCCCAGCTGCACCAGTTCCGGGGGCGGGTGGGCAGAGGAACAGAGCAGAGCTACTGCATGTTTCTGGCCGAAAATCCGTCTCTGCTGGGGCAGGAACGCCTGTCTATCATAGAAAGCACCCAGGACGGCTTTAAGCTGGCGGAGGAAGACCTGCGGCTGCGGGGGCCGGGTGAATTTTTCGGCACCCGCCAGAGCGGCCTGCCTGACCTGCGCATGGCCAGTATATCTGACGTGGGGTTGCTGGAACAGGCACGCAGGGAAGCTACCCGTTTGTTTGAGTCTGACCCTGAACTAAACCTGCCTGAAAACAAGGCTTTGGAAGAGGAAATAAGGCGGGTATGGCCCAAAAAGAGCGAGTGGAGCTAAGGCTTCATTACCCGGCATATTAAGCCTTAGGTAATTTATTTCCTTTTACCTGGGCGCTCTATAAACGGACTTACACCATCTCCTGACCTATCCGGACGGAATCCGCCGCTGGTTTTAACAGGCCTTGCAATATTGCCTTGCTTCTGAGTCGGAATGCCTTTCATCTTCATCTCCTGTGGTATTTTCATTTGTACTATTATTAATCTTAACACCCCTTACAAATCCGTATCATTATACCCCCCTCCAGACATTATCATCTTCCCATTATGTGATATAATCTACTTTCCAGTTTAAGCTGCAATAATAAATACTCGGAGTTTAGTCTTGAACAGTATCTTAGCTATCAAAAATATTATTATAGAGTCTCTCAGCCAGGCTCTGGAAAAAGCCCGTCAGGAAGGGCAGATTCCGGCGCTCAGCGTAGATATAAGTATAGAGCATCCCCAAAAAACCAATTATGGTGACTATGCCACCAGCCTGCCTTTGCGGCTGGCCAAGGCTACCGGCAAACGCCCCATGGAGCTGGCTGAAATACTGGCCGGCTATATTGAACCCGGCGAAGGCATTGCCAAAATAAGCGTAGCCCCTCCCGGCTTTATAAACTTCACTTTTTCCAAAGAGTGGCTGTGCAGTCTAGTGAATACTGTTCTTGGCGAAGCTGAAAGCTATGGCAATATAAATATGGGCGGCGGCAGCCGCGTTCAAATAGAGTTTGTCAGCGCCAACCCCACCGGGCCTATTCATATAGGGCATGGGCGGGGGGCAGTGCTGGGCAGCACCCTTTCAAACGTGCTTAAAGCGGCCGGTTATTATGTTGAAGAGGAATTTTATATCAATGATGCCGGCAGCCAGATAGACGCTTTCAAGCGTACTCTGTTCGCCCGCTACCAGCAGGCTCTGGGTAAGGAGGCGGCTGTTCCTCAGGATGGTTATCACGGACAGTACATGGTAGAACTAGCAGCCGAAATGGTAGCCAAATACGGGGATAAATACCTGCAAATGCCGCTTGAAATAGCCCAAAATGACCTGGGGGAGATAGGCATGGCACGTATGCTCTGCCTTATAAGTGATGACCTGAAGTCCCTCAAAGTGGATTTTGACGTCTGGTTTTCAGAGAGGTCTTTATATAGCGGCGGGCAGTATAAAACCGCCATGGATATACTTTCGTCCAACAACTATATTGCCGAAAGGGACAATGCCACCTGGTTCAGCTCCACCCTGCTGGGAGACAGCAAGGACAACGTAATAGTCCGCAGTGACGGCACACCCACCTATTTTGCGTCTGATATCGCTTACCACTACAACAAGTTTATTGAACGCAAATTTGACCGGGTTATAAATATCTGGGGGGCAGACCATCAGGGGCATGTATCCCGCATGAAGGCCATGCTAAGCGCTCTGGGTATCAACCCCGAACGGCTTACTACCCTGCTTTTCCAGATGATTACCCTGAAACGGGGCGGTGAGCTGGTACGCCTTTCCAAACGCACCGGCGAAATGATAAGCCTGAGTGAGGTTATTGAGGAAGTGGGAGCAGACGCCTGCCGTTTCTTCTTCCTGTCCCGCTCCACCGAAAGCCAGATGGATTTTGATTTGGAACTGGCCAAAAAGGAATCAGCTGAAAACCCGGTATATTATGTCCAGTATGCCCATGCCCGTATTTGCAGTATTTTGTCTCTGGCAAAAGAAAAAGGGCTTTCTTACAGCGGCGGGGATACCGCCCTGCTTGGGGAAGAAGCCGAGCTTGAGCTTATTCGCAAGATGGCCGAACTGCCTGAGATTGTGGAGACTGTGGCCCGCACCCTTGAACCCCACCACCTGACCTATTACGCCCAGGAACTGGCCAATGCTTTCCACCAGTTTTACAAAGACTGCCGGGTAATTTCAGATAATACTGAACTAAGCTCAGCCCGCCTGAAACTGGTAGACGCCAGCCGTATTGTGCTGGCCAGAACCTTGCACCTTATGGGTATGACCTCACCCCAAAGCATGTAAAGAGCGAAGCCTTTCAAGTTGCAATCAGGGCAGACCATAAATGGTCTGCCCTTTTTAAGTGCCTACTCCGCCGAAATACCTTAGAGAACTAGACAGGTAACGGTGCGGGTAATACCCTCTGCCGCCTGTATCTTTGAGGTGATAAAATCACCTATTCCGGCAAGGGTGTCCCGCTCTACCACGGCAATAATATCATACGGGCCGGTAACCGCATCTATACTGCATATACCGCTAATCTCCCTGAGGTTGTCAGCTATTTTCCCCGCCTGGGCAGGAGCGGCCTCAATAAGGACAAAGGCTTTGGCAGACATATTTATCCTCCCTGCATCTATTCCCCGGACTTTTTTAGGCTATAATAAAGGCATACCTGATATTTGAATACGGCAGGCGGTATGGACTATAATATAACACACTTTTTATGCATTTTTTATTTTTGTGATAAATTTATAAAATATTTTGACGGGAGATATTATGACTCAAACGTCTTACGGATTGCTCAAGGGTAAAAAAGGAATTATATTCGGCCCCTTAAACGAGCAAAGTCTGGGCTGGAAAATAGCCCTGGCCTGCCACCGCGAAGGAGCTAAACTGGCTATTTCCAACATAGCTACCGCCCTTAAAATGGGAAACACCGCCGAACTGGCCCGTATTTGCGGCCAAGCCCCACTGCTGGTTGCAGATGCCACCAGCGATGATGAGCTGAAAGCCCTGTTTGCCGAACTAAAAAACAGCCTGGGGGAGATAGATTTTATAGTCCATTCGGTAGGTATGAGCGCCAATATCCGCAAGAAAATATCGTATGAATCTACCAACTATATTTTTTATAACAAAGGGCTGGAGATTTCAGCCATATCCCTGCACAAAATAATCCGTTATGCCCTTGAAGCCGGGGTATTAAAAGACAACGGCAGCATAGTGGCACTGTCTTATATAGGGGCGCAAAGGGTATTTTCCCAGTACAACGATATGAACGATGCCAAAGCCCTGCTGGAAGCTATTGCCCGAAATTTCGGTTCCCGCCTGGCAGACCGGGGAATAAGGGTAAATACCGTTTCCCAGTCACCTACCCGCACCTCCGCCGGTTCGGGAATAAGCAATTTTGATGCCATGTACGAATATGCAAATCTGCTTGCCCCCTTAGGTAACGCCAGCGGGGAAGAATGCGCTGATTATGTGGTAACCCTGCTTTCAGACCTCAGCCGCAAGGTTACCATGCAAAACCTTTATCATGACGGGGGGTTTTCCAGTGCAGGTATTTCCGAAAAACTGCTTGGCCTGCTGGAACGCAGCCAGCCCGAAGCAGGTGTATAATAGCTTAATCCTTTGAAAGAGAGGGCGTGATGGCCAAAAACTTCAGCCGCCTTATGTTTATATCTGTTTTAGTGTTTCTGGTCAGCTTCTTTATCCACCTTATGCTGGTCAGGCTGTTTGAGATTGATGACACTTTTTGGGTAATTCTGGGCATGGTAGCAGCACCGGCCGGTTTTGCTGTCGGCGCCATAGGGCATCTGGTGCTGCGTTTTTTAAAACCTGATGTCAAGTAAAACTGCCCACAGGCTCTTAACTTGCATGTGGTATAACCTTAATCTATAATAAACTCTGTTTTGTACGAGGACGATAGTGCTGCAATATAATGTAGCCCAGCTGCTGAAGTCACCCATCGGTGCCACCCGCACCTACCAGCTGGACGATGAAATAAATCTGGAGGGCAGCCCTGTCAGGGTATCCGGGGAAGTTACCTTTACCCGTATTGACCGAGGCCTTTTGGTTACCGGACTGCTGGATACCCATATGAACCTTAGCTGTGTCCGCTGTCTAAAGGACTTCAGCTGCCCGGTCAGTATCCGCCTTGAAGAGCGGTTTCTGCCCACCGTAGATGTAGTCCACGGGTTTGAAGTGGATAATTCCGAAGAGCTGGACGCTTTTTTTATTGACGAGCACCATATATTGGATTTGAGCGAGATTATCCGCGAAGGTGCTATAATGGCAACGCCCATGAAACCCCTGTGCTCCGGTGAGTGCCGCGGTTTTGAATATAAAACGAATACTAATTTAACGGAGTAAAATAATGGCTCTACCTAAAAGAAGACTTTCCCATGCCCGCCAGGGTAACCGCCGCGCCCATGTCGCCCTGAGTGCCCCGGCTGTAATGGAATGCCCCCAGTGCAACAGCCCCAAGCTTTCCCATCAGGCCTGTTCCGTCTGCGGTACTTATAACGGCCGGACAGTGGTTGATGTGGACGCCATAGCCAAGAAAAAAGCTGACAAATCCAAGGGTCAGCAGTAATTTCTGTTGGCCGGTTTTAAGGCATGACTGATATTAAAACAGCTTATGTCTTCCCCGGTCAGGGTGCCCAATTCGTGGGCATGGGCCGGGACTTGTATTCGGAGTTTCATTCCGCCAGAGAGCTTTTTGACCTGGCGGATAAAGCTTTGGGATTTTCACTGTCAAAACTGTGTTTTGAAGGGCCGGAAGAAGACCTTAAGGACACCCGCAACTCCCAAAGCGCCATTGTATGCCACAGCCTGTGCGCCCTTGCCGCTTTTATAGAGAGCGGCAAGTCAAAGCTCCTGCCAGAGCCTTCTTTTGTAGCCGGGCATTCGCTGGGTGAATATTCGGCTTTGGGAGCAGGCGGCATACTCCCCTACCCGCAAGCCATTTTGCTTGCCCGCAAACGGGGGGAACTGATGGCGGAAGCAGCCGCCAAAACACCCGGTGCTATGGCGGCCGTTCTCGGCCTTTCGGAAGAAATACTGGCGGATATCTGCCTTAAAACAGGCTGTTACATAGCGAATTACAACTCCCCCGGACAGCTGGTTATCAGCGGCCTGAAAGAGGCTGTAGAAAAAGCTTCTGCCCAAGCCGCAGAGAGCGGTGCTATGAAGGTGGTACCCCTGCAGGTAAGCGGAGGGTTTCATACCCCGCTTATGTCACCGGCTTCTTCCGGTTTAAAAGCAGTACTGGATTCTACCGGGTTTGATACGGCCAGAATACCCCTGGTAGCCAATACCAATGCCAGCCCGCTTACCAATCCGCAGGATATAAAAAGCGAACTGGTCAGCCAGCTGACCGGCGGTGTCCAGTGGCAAAAAAGCATAGAAAACATGATTGCTGCCGGGGTAAATACCTTTGTTGAGATTGGGCCGGGCAAAGTGCTGGCCGGTCTGATTAAAAGAATTAACCGCAGTGTCAGTATCTACAATATAAACGATGCCGCTTCTATCCAAAATTTTAGCGTATAATGGGTAAGATGCTGAGTTTAGACGGCAAAACAGCCCTGATTACCGGCTCCGGCAGGGGCATAGGCAAAGCTATAGCCTTGCACTTTGCCGAAGCGGGGGCAAAAGTGGTGGTAAACAGTCTTTCGCCCGCCGGTGAAGAAGTGGCCGCCCACATACGTTCCAATGGCGGTCAGGCCGTATTTGTTCAGGCAGATGTAAGCCAGAGCAGCGGAGTAGATGCCCTCTTCAAAGCCGCCCAGGAAGCCTTCGGCGGGGTGGATATACTGGTAAACAATGCCGGCATAACCCGTGACCAGCTGACCATGCGTTTATCCGAAGAAGACTGGGACAGTGTAATCCAGACCAACCTGAAAAGTGTATTTTTGTGTTCTAAAGCAGCCCTACGCCAGATGCTGAAAAACCGCTGGGGACGAATAATAAACCTTAGTTCCATAGTGGGTTTAAAGGGCAACCCCGGCCAGGCCAACTATGCCGCAGCCAAAGCCGGCATTCTGGGATTCAGCTGCTCTCTGGCTAAAGAAGTGGCCAGCCGCAATATAACTGTGAATTCCATTGCCCCCGGTTTTATAGAAACCGATATGACCGCCGCTTTGTCTGAAGAGCAAAGGCAGGCCATAGCAGAGCGTATACCCATGCAAAAACTGGGCACAGTGGAAGATGTAGCCGCTTGTGCATTATACTTGGCGAAAGAAGATGCCAAATACATTACCGGACAGGTAATCAGCCTGGACGGCGGTATGTCTATAATATAAGAGAGTAAAGAGTGACAACCAGCAGACGCAAAGCACGTGAAATAGTACTTCAAGCCCTGTACGAACAGGATTTGGCAGGGCATAATGCCGAAGATGTTTTAAAACGCCTTTTGACCGAAACACCCCAGACCGAGGAAAACGCCGAGTTTATTTTCAGGCTGACCAATGCCGTAGTCAAGCACAAGGACCTGCTGGATGAGAATATCCGCCAGTTTGCTTCTGCCTGGCCGGTGGAGCAGCTTTCCTATATTGACAGGAACGTACTTCGTCTGGCCATTTTTGAAATAATCCACGAAAATGATGTACCCATTAAAGTAGCTATTAACGAAGCAGTTGAGCTTGCCAAATCATTTGGGGGCAACTCGTCTGCCAGATTTATAAACGGGGTTCTAAGTTCTGTCAGCAAAGCGCTGGCGGACACAGCAAAGCAACGGGAGGAGTGAAGGAGTGGCAACGGTTTTTGAAAGAGTAAAAAAAGTTAGTGTTGAGCAGCTGGGCGCTGAAGAAAAAGATGTAGTGCCTGCTGCCAGTTTTGCAGATGATTTGGGTGCAGATTCCCTGGATCAGGTAGAGCTTATTATGGCACTGGAAACCGAATTCGGTACACCCGATGCCAAGTTTGAAATACCTGATACTGACGCCGAAAAGTTAAAGACAGTACAGGCTGTGGTGGACTACCTTAAGTCCAAAGGCATAAAAGACAGCTAATACCGCCTTTAAAACCACCATATTCAAAAGGGTTTTAAAACATCTGAAATCCGGCCCGGGCATTTTAGTGCCTTTTAATCCGTTATTTTTATATCTCGGACAGCAAAAAGGTATATACCCTGAAATTCCGGATAGACAGTCTGCAGTGCTGTTGTCTTGAAAAAAATGCAAAACAAAAGGCTAACCCCTGCCCGGCCGCATGGCCAAGACAGGGGTACCCTTAAATAATCCGCTTTACTGGCTAGATTCGGGTTAAGACCGCTCTCAGGCGGTATCCTGCCCGAACTTACACCCTGTATAGCGTTCCACTACCTTGCGGAAATGGTATCCGTAAATAGACAGGGTAACGGCCAGAGGAAATGCCTTGGGGTTTTTTATCAGGGTAGAACCCAGAAGCTTCCAGTAATACTTCCGGCTGTTATCCACAATACCCAGATGCCACACAGACCGCATAAATGCCCGCAGGCGCTGGGCGGATACCGGTTTGACCCTCCCTTTGGGCTTAGGATGATACCTGGATATAAGCACAGCTACCCGCTGATAATATTCGCGGGGGGCGTAGATAACTGAAAGCACCCGGTTATAGCCATTTATAAGGACCTCGGTCTTCATGCGGGGTATAAAGTTCAGGCTGCAGTCTGTATTGTCTCCCCGGAAATCTTCCAGCAGGCGTTTTTCTTTCTTAAGACGGTTCCACAAACGGGTGCCTCTGGGGGCATTCAAAAGCCCGACCATAGCGGTCACAATACCGCTCTGCTGAATGAAATTTATCTGGGCACGGAAGATAGAGGCCGGGTCACTGTCAAAACCCAATATGAAACCGCCTTGCACCTGAATACCGGCCTGCTGAATTTTTTCAATTGAACTCAGCATATCCCTGTTGGTATTCTGGTGTTTGGAACACTCCGCCAGACTTTCCGGGTTGGGTGTTTCCACCCCCACAAATACAGTATCAAAGCCAGCTTCTACCATAAGATGCAGCAGTTCTGCATCATCTGCCAGATTGATAGATACCTCGGTATTAAATGAAAAAGGATAACCCTTCCGTTTCTGCCAGGCTATGACTGCCGGCAGTATATCAGACTTGAGTTTATTTTTGTTGCCGATAAAGTTGTCATCTACAAAGAAAACCCCCGAACGCCAGCCGGACTTGTAGAGAGCATCCAGCTCTGCCAGAACCTGCCCCCGGCTTTTGGAACGGGGAAGCCGGCCGTTTAAAACTACAATATCACAAAACTCGCAATTAAACGGACAGCCCCGCGAATACTGAAGGCTCATGGAAGAGTACTCTTTTGACTTGACCAGATTCCAGAGGGGAATAGGTGTATCGGCAAGGTCAGATTTCTCTTTTTCAGGGTAGACTGCCGCCGCTTTTCCCGCCTCCAAATCAGCCACAAAATCCGCCAGAGAGTTTTCCACTTCACCCAGAATCAGGTGGTCTATATCTTTAAGTGTTTCCGCCTCAGCCGTAAAATACGGCCCGCCGGCCACCACTTTTCTACCAAGGGCATGGCAACGGTCTATACATTCGTGGGCAGATTTTTGCTGGACGGCCATGGCGCTTATAAAAACATAATCTGCCGCCAGTATATCTTTATCCGCCAGGTTTTCAATGTTAAGGTCTACCAGCTTTTTCTGCCAGTTCTCCGGCAGCATGGCGGCCAGAGTCAAAAGACCCAAAGGCGGAAAAGAGGCTTTTTTAGAGATGAATTTCAAGGCATGCTTGAAACTCCAGAAGGTGTCCGGGTAGCGGGGATAAAGGAGTAAAATTTTCATTTGAATCTCCTGGGGTAGGATATTTGAATATTTTGAATAATATCATAAATACTCTTCATTTTAAACTCCGCCTAGCCCAGCCGCCAGACAACCTCTTCCAGCGCTTCTTTCCAGCTGTCACCCAGCTTTTTATACTGGACAGACACCTGATTACGCCCTACCAGCACCCCTGCTCTCAGCGGCTCAAGCACGGTTTTGTTTATTATCAGCCCGCCCAGCATCCGCACCACTATCTGGCTGCCTTCGGTCACTATGGTATCCACGTGGGCTTTTTTGGCCAGCAAACGCAGGCGGAGGGAGTAAAGCAGGTTTTCAAGCTCCGGCGGTATTTGTCCAAACCGGTCTGCCAGCTCTTTTCCCTTTTCCAACACTCCCGCCAGATTGGTAATGGCTGATAACTGCTGGTAAATAGATAAACGTAAATCCAAATCCTGAATATAATATTCGGGTATAAAGGCATCTAAAGGTAAATCCAGCTTGGGGGCGGGCATATTCTGGATACGTATTTCCTCTTTGGAAAGCCCGCTGCCCTTGGCCTTCAGCCCGGCCACAGCCTCTGACAGCATCTGGGTATACAGGTTGAAACCGACCGAATTTATATAGCCGGACTGTTTTACCCCCAGCAAAGTCCCCGCACCCCGTATTTCCAAATCTTTCATGGCAATACCGTAGCCTGCCCCAAGCTCGGCTGCCTCGTAAATAGTTTTCAGGCGTTTTTCGGCATCAGATGTCAGGCGTTTATCTTTTTCATACAGGAAATAAGCATAAGCCAGCTGGGAGCTGCGTCCCACCCGCCCCCGCAGTTGGTAAAGCTGGGTAAGCCCGAAGCGGTCTGCCCGGTTTATGATAAGGGTATTGGCATTAGGCACATCCACCCCGGACTCTATAATGGTGGTGCATACCAGCACATCCAGCTCGTGCCGCACAAAATCAGCCATGACAGCGGCCAGTTTTTCTTCGGCCATCTGCCCGTGGGCAATGCCGATACGGGCTTCGGGGACAAGCTGCTGAATACGCTCTGCCAGCAGATTTATGCCCATCACCCGGTTATTTACAAAAAATACCTGCCCGTTCCTTTCCATCTCCCGCAGTATGGCCTCACGTATCAGCCTCTCATCAAAAGCGGCTACTACTGTTTTGATGGGCAGGCGTTCACCGGGCGGGGTTTCTATAATACTCATATCCCGCACCCCCACCAAAGACATGTGCAAAGTGCGGGGGATGGGGGTAGCGCTGAGGGTAAGCACATCTACCTGAGCCCGCAGCTTCTTAAAAAACTCCTTGTGAGCTACCCCAAAACGCTGTTCTTCGTCTATTATGACCAGCCCCAAATCTTTAAACTTTATATCAGCCTGAATCAGGCGGTGAGTACCTATGCAGATATCCACCTCACCCCTTTCCAGATTTTCAACCGTGGTTTTCTGTTCAGAGGGGCTGCAAAAACGGCTAAGCACCTCTATTTTGACGGGGAAAGTAGCCAGCCGCTCACGGAAAGTGGTGTAATGCTGCTGGGCAAGCACGGTAGTAGGCACTAAGACTGCCACCTGCTTGCCGTCCATAACCGCCTTGAAGGCTGCCCGTATGGCTACTTCGGTTTTACCATAACCCACGTCCCCCAGTATAAGCCTGTCCATAGGGCGGGGGTTTTCCATATCTGCCTTGATATCATACAGGGCTTTCAGCTGGTCAGGCGTTTCCAGATACGGGAAAGATGCCTCCATTTCCTGCTGCCAGACGGTATCCGTGGAAAACGGGTATCCGCTGGCCATTTCACGTTTGGCATAAATATCAAGGAGTTCACGGGCGGTTTCCTCCGCAGATTCGCTGGCCTTTTCTTTAGCCCTTTGCCATTCCTGAGTACCCAAACGGTGCAAAGACGGCGGTTCATCCCCGCTGCCTATAAAACGGTTTACCCTGTCCATCTGGTCTGTGGGGACGTAGAGTTTGTCACCGCCGGCATAATTGAGTATCAGGTACTCTTTATCCATGCCGTCACGGTTCAAGTGGCTGACCCCGCTGAACAAGGCCACCCCGTGGTCTATATGAACCACAAATTCCCCCGGTTTTATATCCAGCACCACGCTCTTGCGGGCAGACGGGCGTTTGGAAGGCAGACGCCGCTCTTTTACAAAGCCGAACAGTTCGGCATCAGTTAGTACGTGAACATTGCCGCTGAGATTCCAGCCGCCGCCCAGTATTCCCTGAACCAGACTAAGGCTGGAGGGGGGAGGGGGTTTCAAAATATCTGTTTGGACAGATGCTGAAATACCATGCTCTTTTAGAAGCTCTGCCAGACGGGCAGCCTGATGGCTGATGATAACTACCCGGCCTGTATGCCCTTTCAGTTCCCCCAGTTTTTCATACAAAGCGGATAAACGCCCCACGTAGTTATCTTGAGAGGCAAAATCCAGCTTTAAAGACTCACTTTCCCGCCCGAAAGAGGCCATAATAAGACGTTTTTTGGTTTTCAGCTTGGCAGATATCTCTTCCCAACTGAAATAGGGGCGGGGATAAACCGAAGGCAGCTCACCCTGTGACAAACGGTCAGAGCGCAGCTCTTCGGCTTCTTTATCCAGATGGGAGGCCGCCTGCTCTATGGAGGCTGGCTCATCCAGCACCACCAGCGCATCTGCCGGCAGGTAATCAAATATGCTTGAGGTGTTAAACAGGGGGGCAAAAAAATCAGGGTATTCGGGCTTAAGCCCTTCCTTAAGGCGGGCTATATCTGCGGACAAAGTGCGGTTGAATTCGGGATTAAGGTTATCAGTAAGCAAAGCCTCCAGCCTGGCGTTAAGTTCCTTAGCGGGCAGCTGCCCCAGATGAAACAACTCGCTTGCCGGGCTTATGGTAAGTTCATTCAGACTTTTGCCCGAACGCTGGCTTTGGGGGTCAAAAACACGCAGGCTTTCCAGCGTATTGCCGAAAAACTCCAGCCGTACCGGGTTATCTTCGGTATAGGGGAAAATATCCAGTATGCCGCCCCGGCGGGAATATGTACCCGGTATTTCCACAATATTTTCCTGGCGGTAGCCCAGCTGCTGAAAACGGCGTATCAGCTCCTGGGGTTCTGTTTCCAAACCAGTCCAGACCTGCAAAAATGACTGCTTGAATATTTCCGGCGATACATAACGCTGAAGAAGAGCCGGTACGGCACTGACTATTATCTGGGCGTCTTGGCTGCGGATAAACCCGCCCAGAATACCTGCCAGACGCATCTTTTCCAGTGAGGTATTGCGGTCAGAAACAGCCCGCTGGTACGGCAGCAAACTGGGGTCAGGCAAAAACCCCGGCTCTCCCCCGGTATAAGCAGCTATCTGCACCAGCAATTCCCTGGCCCGCTCCGGCTGTGAGGTAATAATAAGCATGGGGCATTTGAGTTTACGGTATACAGCTGCCAGACTGAAACCCCGCCCCGCATCCAAAACAGAAATATCAGCCTCACCTTTGTCCAGAGCTTCAAACAAGCTGTTAAATGACGGGCTTTGGTCTATAAGGGGCAGCAAACCGCTAAGATTCAATATCTTCTCCAAACACATCTAGGGGCTTGCCGTAAAAGGCAGCCCCATTTGAAAATTGTATCACCGGGAAGAGCCTTCCCTCAAGTCTGGCGGCAACTTATACGGGGGAATTCTTGTTCTGGCTTAACTTGCTTGCTATAATGACTTATTTATGAACGGAAATTGTTACAAACGGATTGTAATAAAGCTAGGGACAAGCCTGCTGACCGGAGGCACAGGCAAGCTTGACCATGAGCGCATGGCGGATTTATGCCGCCAGATAGCTGACCTGACCCGTTTAGGTACGGAGATAATTATTGTTTCCTCCGGGGCAATTGCCGCCGGACGGGCTAAAATGGGTCTCAGGCATATCCCGAAAGATGTGCCTTTCAAGCAGGTGCTGGCGGCTATAGGCCAGAGCCAGCTTATGAATTATTATGACCAGCTGTTCAGCCCCCACGGGCTGACTGTTGCCCAGGGTCTGCTGACCAAGAGCGATTTGTCTGACCGTTCCGGTTATTTAAACGCCAGAAATACCCTGCTGGCTTTAATGGAGCTGGGAGTTATAACTATTGTCAATGAAAATGACGTGGTGGCAGTAGATGAAATCCAGCAGGCCAAATTCGGGGATAATGACAACCTGTCTGCCATGGTAGCCAACCTGATAGAGGCTGATTTGCTGCTGATACTGACTAATATCCGCGGGCTTTATACGGCTGACCCCACCCTCCACCCGGATGCCCGGCTGATAACCGAAGTTAAAGAGATTACCGAAGAGCTGGAGAAACTGGCTGCCGGCAGTTCCAACAAGCTGGGTACCGGCGGCATGGTTACCAAGCTGGAGGCCGCCAGGCTGGCAACATCTTCGGGGGTAAATGTCATCATAGCAGACGGGCATATACCTGATATTATCCTTAAACTGGCCAGCGGGGAAACCGAAGGTACCCGCTTTATGCCTTCACTCCACAAACCGGACAGCCGCCAGCGCTGGATGATGAGCGGGCTTTGCACCCGCGGCAATATCTGCATAGATGACGGGGCGGTCAAAGCTATAAAGGAAAACCAGAAAAGCCTGCTTGCCGCCGGGGTGCAACAATCCGAGGGCAAATTCGGGCGGGGGGATATTGTAAAACTGAGCGACAGCCGCGGCAAACGGCTGGGCTATGGCATAACCAACTATTCTTCAGATGATGTTTCAAAGATAAAAGGGCTGCATACTGACGAAATAAACACAGTTCTGGCAGGCAATCAAGGCCCGGAAATAATTCACCGCAATAACCTGGTGGTAATTTAACGGAGGTAGGTCATGGCACTGGGCAGTATATACCTGGGAGACCAGCTGATAGGGGAGGTAGAGTATACCCTTCAGGATAGTTCTGATTCCCGCTGGTGGGGCGAACTGGTCTTCACCGAATACCACAAGGTAGCTGACGGCGGCGGTTATTCCATCCGCACCGAAGACGGAAAACAAGGGCGCTGTACCCTTAAAAAGAAACTGAACAAAGCCGTTTACGGTATGCCTTCACGCCATTTTTATCTCTTTCAGGGTATGAGCCCGCTTAAAACCCCGTGAGTATCAAATATACAAACGGCTCAGGCCATATTTACCTGAAGGACGTGGACAAACCGCTGGCGGATGTCCAGTATAATCTGATGGAAACCAACCCCAGCCAGTATACATCCGCCAAGTGGTGGGGAGAAATAACATCCTCAAAAGAGCTGAAACCCTCTGAATACATTTTTGAAACGGAAGACGGGCGCAGGGGCAGTGTGGTTATCAGCCTTATTACCCCGCCGGGACGTAAACTTCAGAAGTACCGTTATCTGGTAAACGGCAGGGGTACGCTGGGAAACCTGTACAGCAAATACGGACAAAAAAAGCCCGGCACGCTTTAAAGGAGCACCGGGCTTTTTAATAAACTGCTATTTATAAACTAAATGTAATATGAAGATAACGGGCGTTCATCCAGGGTTATGGTGATAGTCCGCTCAATGCCGTTACGCTTAGTTTCAAGCACCACTGTATCTCCGGCATTCATCCTCCAGAGAAAGCGCAGCAGGTCTGAGAAAGATGTTACAGCCTGTCCGTTAAACTGGTAAATAACATCTCCATCCCTCAAACCGGCCAGGGCGGCTACACTGCCGGACTCAACATCCAGCACTTCAACCCCAGTTGAGGCTTCAGCACCGGGAAAGCCGGATATATCATCATAATAGTCGTCAATATCTATACCCAGATAGGGTTGACTGTAACTGCCGTCTGCCACCAGGCTTTCATAAATATGCCTGGCAGTAGCCACACTTATTGCAAAACCCATATTCTGGGCATCCAGAATACCGGCACTGTTTATACCTATGATTTGCCCCTGAAGGTTTATCATAGGGCCGCCGGAGTTACCCGGGTTTATAGCCGCATCTGTCTGGATTACATCAAAATAAGGCGTTTCATCTATGAAAAACCAGTTTTCCAGATTACTTACAATACCGGCGGTTACCGTCATGCCCCCATCAAGGGGAGATATGCTCAAAGGATAACCCAAAGCCACCACCGCATCACCCACTTTAAGGTTAGCGGGGTCACCGAAAGATGCCGCCTGCAGGCCGTCTGCATCTATTTTGACTACGGCTACATCCATAAAATCATCAGTCCAGAAATCATCGGCATCGTAAATCTGCTTATTGGGCAGGACTACGGTAACGTGGGTGGCATTTTCCACCACATGGCGGTTGGTAAGTATATAGCCGCGGCTGTCCATGATAGTCCCCGAACCGGAAACAGTACCTCTTTCACCGGTAGACGGGTCATAATAATCCACTTCTATATACACCACCGAAGCCATTACCGAAGCAATGGCATCCACCTGAGCTGTAGAAAGTTTCAACAGTTCGTCAACTTGCCCATCCAGAGTAGCCAAATGGCCATCTACAGCAGTCAGCTGGCTTTTAAGGGAACTTATATCAGTCCCGGCCTGACTAAGCTGGCTTTGCAAAGACGAAATTTGCCCCTGAGCTGTCTCAAGCTGGTCTTTCTGGTCAAGCAGGAGCACCGTGTTAAACGCACTTACCCCTACCAGTACCAGGCTGAGTAATACTCCTATCCATTTCTGGGCGGTAGTCATACCTCATCCTCCTTTAGATTATGCACATCTTATAATACCCTTTTGGGGTATATTTAGGAAAGGGATGCACAGCTATATTTTTTTAGCCCGGCAGATACAAGGCAAGAAAACTTAGAATATCATCTACCGGTATAACCAGATTTATATCTTCTATATCCTCGCCATAAGGTACTATCCCGGCAGAGGGTATACCTATCATAAGCCCAGCCATATTCACCATGCAACCGCCCGAATTGCCGGGGTTTATGGCCGCATCTGTCTGCACGTACAGATAACCTTCATAGGTGCGCATAGCCGAAACAATGCCCTTGGTGAAAGTAGCCGGCCCGGCCAGGTCAGTCCCCAGGGGAAACCCGGCTGCCACCACATCCATACCCACTTTTATATCCGCCATGGTTGCCAGAGTAACGGCAGGAAATTCCTGCCCGCCGGTGGCACTCATCCGCAGCAAAGCTATATCCCGGCCGGCGTCACTGCCTACCACACTGGCTGAGTATATAGCCCCTTCCATCAGGGTTACCCTGATAGTAGTTGCCCCTTCAATAACATGGTAATTGGTCAGTATAAAGCCCCGCTTATCAATAATAGTGCCGGAACCGGAAGCACTGAAATTGCGTCCGCTCACGTCTACCCGCACTATTGACGGTTCAATCAGGCTGACCACGTCAGCAACAGCACATACATGGCAGGTCAGGTCTGTATTTATCTGCTGAAGCTGGCTTTGCAGGTCAGAGAAATCCTGCTGCAGGCTGGAAATATCTCCGCCCAGGCTGTTTAGTGAAGCCAGGCTCTGGGTCAAAGAATTTATTTGGGTTTCAGCCTGGCTAAGCTGGTCGGATTTTTGAAAAAGCATCAGGGTATTAAACCCGGTAACCACCACCAGAAGGGCAATAACTGAAATACTTACCCAGCGAAATCTGGCACTTTCCACAGCTACCTCCGTTAGTATAAATTCAAACCGGATACTCTATAATAACTCTTTCAAATGCCGAAATGTTAAAACGCCGGAAAATAATTTCCCGGCAGTGTTCAAAACTTACTCTCTGGAAATAAAACAGGGGGCTGAAGAACAGCCCCCACCCCCCAACTCCTGCGATATTTTGCAGATTATCACACTGACTTTTTAAAATACACCTCGGCTGCATCTGCAATAAAAGCAGCCAGTCCGGGATGAATTTTGTCAAAAAAGGCCTTGAACTCAGGGTCATCCCGGTAACCTCTGGCCAGGCCAAGCAAGCCTTCGTCAGTATACCGGGCAAAGTTTTCAAGCCATTTCTGCCATTTGGATATCAGCTCCTGAGCGATAGGATGGGCAGGGCCACCCGGTATATTCTCAGCCAGTTCTTCAAATATAGACTGCCCCTGTGCCTGAAGCTCTGCCATTTTGGTTTTACCCATTTTTACCACCATCTCTTCGGAACGCTGCACTGTCTCTTCGCCATAACGGCGGCGGGCTTCACGGCGGTAATAATCAATCTTCTCCTGAGGCAGACCCCGATAATATTCATTTATTTCCATTTCTATTTTCCCTTCCAGACTGGATATAGTTTTCTGAATTGTATTTTGCAAATCTAAGAGCTGTTTTTCCCTGTCCTTTAGCAGACGGCTCTGGCGGCGCAGGTTTTCAAGCAGGCTGACAGCCGGGTCATCAACCAGCTTTTTTACCTCTTCCAGCGAAAACCCCAGCTCACGGTAAAAGAGTATCTGCTGAAGGCGCAAAGCCTCATCCCGGCCATACTGCCTGTAGCCGGCAGCAGTATAACTGCGGGGTTTCAGCAGTCCGTGCACATCATAAAAGCGCAGAGTGCGTATACTCACTCCGGCCATTTTGGCAAGTTCGCCCACTGTCAGCAGTTTTTCCATAACACTATCATAAAGCATTACCTAAGGTAATGGTCAAGAGCCAAGACTAGTCTAACTTTAACCTTGCCATTTTCCGGCCCAGAGTTTAATATTTGTGTATCACCGCGGCTTAGAGGAGAGACAATGGAAAAAGCACTGCTGGAAATAGAAGAAAAAGCCCGTCTGGCCAAAGCCGCTTCCCGCCCTTTAAGCTATGCTTCATCAGCTAAAAAAGACGCCGCCCTTAAAAATATTGCCGCCTGCCTGCTTAATAACGCCCCGGCCATACTGGAAGCTAATTTGAAAGACCAGACCGAAGCTAAAGCGGCGGGTATGGCTGCTGCCATGCTGGACCGTCTGGTTATTACCCAGAGCCGTCTGGAAGGGATTGCCAGAGATACTCTGGCTATTGCCGCCCTGCCTGACCCGGTGGGTGAAATATTTGATATGAACACCATGCCAAACGGACTGGTGATAGGTAAAAAAAGAGTGCCGCTGGGTGTTATTGCGGCTATTTATGAAAGCCGCCCCAATGTCACGGTGGATATTGCCGCTTTGTGCCTGAAAGCCGGAAATGCGGTTATCCTGCGCGGCGGCAAGGAAACTATCCATTCAAACACCATTCTGGCAAGGCTGATACGCCAGGCGGTTGAAGAGGCAGGCCTGCCCAAAGAAGCTGTCCAGTTTATAGAAAATACTGAGCATAGTCTGGTAAACCACCTGCTCAAGCTTTCAGGCCAGATAGATTTGGTCATACCCAGAGGCGGCGCCGGGCTGATTAGTTATGTTAAACAAAACTCGTTTATACCGGTGGTTGCCGGCGGCATAGGGGTAGTACATGTATACGTGGATGCAGATGCCAATATAGCTGATGCGGTAAACATAGCTTACAATTCCAAAGTACAGCGCCCCACCGTCTGCAACGCCATGGATACCCTGCTGGTACACAAAGATATAGCCGCCGCTTTCCTGCCGGTGGTTGCCGCCGAATGGAGCAAAGCCGGAGTGGAAATACGGGCAGATAAAACGGCTATGGAAATACTGGAAAATACCTCCGGCTGCAAGCTGGTACCCGCCACCGCAGATGACTGGGGCAAGGAATTTCTGGGGCTGGTTGCCGCCGTAAAGGTAGTAGACAGCTTGGACGAAGCTCTTTCGCATATTGCCAGATACGGCTCAGGGCATACCGAAAGCATAGTCACCCAGAACTATACCTCTTCACAGCGTTTTCTGAACGAAGTGGACGCAGCTGCCGTTATGGTAAATGCCTCCACCCGTTTTACAGACGGCTCACAGTTCGGGCTGGGAGCGGAACTGGGCATAAGCACCCAGAAGATGCACGCCCGCGGCCCCATGGGGCTTAAGGAGATAACCAGCTACAAATGGATAGTCTACGGGAACGGCCAGATACGGGGATAGCTTATTACGCTACTTTCGTAACTGAATATAATCTAAGGGGGGCTTTAAAGCCCCCCTTTTAAATATCTGCCACACGGCTGACTAAAGCTACGGCCGGGTAATACTATTCTGAATATCAAAAAGCTGCCGGATACCGGCTTCGCCCAGTTTAAGTACCTGGTCAAGGGTATCACGGGAAAAGGTTTTACCCTCAGCCGTACCCTGTATTTCCACAAACTCAGCCCGGTCATTCATAACCAGGTTAAAATCCACTTCGGCCTGAAAATCCTCATCGTAACAGGGGTCAAGCACGATATTGCCTTTAAAAATACTGACGCTGACCGCCGCCACCTGAGAAGTAAAGGGCATTTTGGAGAGGATACCCATATCTACCATCTTTTTAAACGCCAGATACAAGGCTATATAGGAACCGGTTATGGAAGCGGTGCGGGTACCGGCATCTGCCTGAATAACATCACAGTCTATAATAAAAGACCGCTCACCCAGAGCCGCTAAATCCACGCAGGAACGCAGGGAGCGGCCTATAAGACGCTGGATTTCCTGGCTCCGGCCGGATATTTTGCCGGCAGATGAATCCCTCTGGGTGCGGGTAACGGTGGAGCGGGGCAGCATGGAATATTCAGCCGTCACCCAGCCCGTACCGCTGTTACGCAGAAACTGGGGGACTTTATCTTCCATACTGACCGAGCAGATTACCCGGGTCTTACCCTGCTCTATCAAAACCGAACCCTCGGCAAAGCTCTGGAAACCGGGAGTAATTGTTATCGGCCTTAGCTGGTTGAAGTTGCGGCCATCACCTCTTTGCATGAATACAGACTCCATTTCTAAACTAGTTTATACCCGCAAGTATAACACCCTGAAGTAAACGGGGACAACGCAGCCGTTTATCCGCTCAGGCTTTCAAACGCCTCTTTAAGCAGGGGAACAGTAGCAAGGGAAGCTATTTCAGACGGCAAAACCCAGCGGAAATCAGTATGCTCCCAGTCTATCTTAGGCGGCCTGTCAATTTTCAGGTGAAAAGGGAAGGGGTGTATCTGCCAGCGGATACCCAGCGCAGTATCATGGTACTCAAATACCTGCCCTTCTTTGAGCAGCACCAGTTCTTCGGGAGTGTAACCGGTTTCCTCGGATATTTCAGTGTAAACCTGTGCAAGGGGTGAGGTATCCATATGCCCGGATACAGCCGCCCAGCACCCCCGGTAGCTTCCCACCCGCTGGCTGCGTTTAAATAAAAGCACTTTGCCATTTTTTATAAGAAAAGCGGTTACCACCGGCTGGATACGGGGCATGTTATTCACCAAAGGTATCTTCCAGGTATTCCTTCAGTATCTCTAAAACAGCCATAGCCGCCTGATATTTTATTTCCTCACGGCTGCCCGTAAAACGGCGTTCAAATGCTTTGATACCCTCCGGGGTGGCTAAACCCAAATAAAAAAGCCCCACCGGCTTGGACGGGGTTTCACCCCCCGGCCCGGCAATGCCGGTATCCGACAAACAAATATCGGCACCCAGCAACTGCCTGCCCCCCGAAGCCATCTGGCAGGCGGTTTCGGCACTCACCGCACCCTGGCTTTCCAGCGTTCGGGTGGATACACCTAGAAGTTTTTGCTTGATACTGTTAGAGTAACTGGTGACCGAGCCCAGATAATAAGCCGAACAGCCGGGGATATTGGTAATGGCGTGTGAAACCAGCCCGCCGGTTGCGGATTCCGTAACGCCCAAACTGAGCTTGCACTTATTAAGCAGCCGGCCTATTTCCCCTGCCAGAAGAGTTAGTTTATAATCTGGGTTATCAATCATAGTATTATATTACCTTTTAGAGGGTTTAATATGCCAGCCAAAGAAAGCCCGTTTAGGGTAAATTTAAAAATATTGCCTTCTGCCCAGAGGAATGAGCTGACCGGGTATGAAAATGGTCTGCTGAAAATCAGGATAGCTGCCCAACCGGAAAAGGGCAAGGCCAACAAAGCCCTGGTAGACTACCTGAGCAACCTTTTAGATACCCCGAAATCAGAAATAGAAATATGCCGCGGGCTTAGCGGCAGAAACAAAGTGGTAGCCTTTTACTCACTTAGTCAGGCAGATTTTGAGGCAAAGATTTCGGCAATTTTGCGGGGGTCTTAGCGTTCACCTTCACCACCACTACTTCGGCGGCCTTTTTCCGGGATATCCGGCTGTTTTTAACAGGCAAATCTATAATAAACCGCGTTCCCTGCCCCAGCTTGCTTTCAAGCTGTATCTTGCCGTCATGTTCCATAATAATACCGTAACACACACTCAGTCCCAGCCCCGTACCCCGGCTGTCTTCCTTAGTGGTGAAAAACGGGTCAAATACCTTTTCCGCAATTTCAGGTGAAATACCCGGCCCGTTATCTTCTATTATCATGCGGATATAATTGCCCATATTCTGGGTCTTAATAAGCAGTCTGCCCCGCCCGTGAGCCTGATACATGGCCTGTTCGGCATTAAGTATCATATTAATCAACACCTGCTGTATCTTGTAAAAATCCAGCAAAGTAGCCGGCAGATTTTCCGCCAGTTCCAGTTCCACCACTATATTCTGCACAACCAGCTCGTATTCACGCAGTTCCACAGATTTACGGATAATTTCATTAAGTCCGCACAGCTTCTTTTCCTGCTGGTAGCTGCGGGCAAATGTGCGCAGGTTATCTATTACCTTGGCCGCCCTCAGTGCTTCCGTATGGATACGCTCAATATCCCGGTGCTGTTCTTCGCTGGTACATTTACGGGCCAGTCTTTCCGAAAAACCGAGGATACTGGTAAGCGGGCTGTTTATTTCATGAGCTACTCCGGCTGTGAGCGCACCCACCGAGGCTAAGCGGCTGGAAAGATTAAGGTCTTTTTCTAATCTGCGTTGCTTCTCTTCAGCCTTTTTGCGTTCAGAAATATCCCGGATAGTTAAAAATACCAGATTTCTTTCATCCAGCTGGAATAAATGATAATGTATTTCTATAGGTACAGACCTGTTGTCTTTGGTCTTATACAGGTATTCTATTGAAAGGTAACGGCTTTCCAGCAGGTCCAGCCATACAGTCCGGTTTATATTGAAACACTCAAAACTGACATCCGCAGGCTGTATCCTTAAAAACTCTTCATGGGTATGGCCGAGGTAACGGCACATTTGCCCGTTGGCCTCCAGGAATTTGAGCGGCCTTCCTTCCCCGGAGGCTTCATAAACCGCCACCGCATCCAGCATATTATCTAAAAATAAATGAAAAAGTTCGGCTTTTTCCATCAGTAATTCCTACAAAATATACGGTATTCCCCGCCAAATCTGAGTAGCCCCGGAAGCAGTATCAATAGCGGCCTTCCCAGATACAGCCGGACTTTCTGACACCGCTTAATTTGCTCGGATATGTTTTACCCAGCTATACAGATTATTACGTCTTTTATTATACATGTTTAAAAATGCCTAATAAAGTACAGAGTTGAAAAGAAAAAGACCAGCCTGAGGCTGGTCTTCTTTTAGAGTAAAAAATTAAAACTATTTAAGCTTCGGGAGAAATGCGGAGAAAATTCTTGGTGGCGTTTATGATATCCATCTCACCGAAGGGCTTGTTCATAACACCAAAGGGACCTTGTGCCAATACTTTGGCCATAGTGTCGCTGTCAGGATAACCGGTTATGATAGTAACCGGCAGTTTAGGTTTGATGGCCCGAATCTTCTGGTAAAGTTCCGCCCCATTTAAACCGGGCATTTTGAGGTCAAGGAATACCAGGTCAAAGTCTTTACTTTGCAGCTGTTCCAGCGCTTCATCCCCGTTTTTGGCCATGCTGACCGCATGCCCCTGGTCTTCCAAAGTCTCTTTGAAAAGACTGCGCACTGTACCCTCATCATCAATAACCAGGACACTTGCCCTTACGCCAACCGCACTCTTGCGTAACCATTCGTCAATAGATGACTTGTCAAAACGCCAGCTATGGCTGACCTTCAACGCCGGAATAGCATTACGCTGGAGAAGACGGTAAATTGTTTTCTGGGTAACTCTGAGATATTCGGCTACTTCGCGAACAGTCATTAAATCAGCCATGATATTCTCCTAATCCTTTGTAACAATATATTTATACTCTTACAAGACTCTTTTTACATTATAGCAACTCGCTATGCAAAGGACAAATAGGGACAAAATCTTGAACATATTATATACACACTATGATAATCTGGTTACTATATCTTTACAGCCTGTTCTCAGCCCCAAATCACCCGAATCCCCGGAATAGCCTAATAATCCAGAAGTATCCGCCCAAACAGCCATGCTGTATCTTTAATCATGCCAAAGCTGATGTTACGTTTTTTAGGGTCAGTGTGTTATTATTGTAATCCAGTAAGGTATTTTAAAATAATATCCACCTGAGATACAAGTTAGATACACTGATAAAGGCAGGGTTTAGTTAGGGTGATTCGTAATATTACAATAAGCCAGACTACTAAAACTATTTTCCGCTGGGGAATTGTACTCGCAAGCATAGCCCTGCTCGGGTTGCCCATGATAATCAGCGCCGCCATTGTCCCGTACGTAAATTCAAGCCTGATAGCCCAGTATCAGGTAGGCAACATTCAGGGGCAGATAACTTTTAATCAGGCGGGCAAAGACCCTGAGGTTCTGGATATTTCAATCTGGTATCCCACCACCGGCCAGGGTTCTTTCTCTTTTGAGGGATTTGACGGCACACTGGCAGATTTCAGCGGCGGGCCGTATCCGCTTATTATTTTCAATCACGGACTGAACGCTAATGACATTGACCCCCTTTATCTTAAGGAGAGTCTGGTGGGACAGGGATATGTGGTGGCATCAGTAGAGTTTAATGACATGCCGTCAATAATTTTTTCAGATTATATCTCCACTACTCCCAGAACAGACTGGGATAACCGTACTGATAACCTTTTTTCAGCAGTAGACAATTTTTTCCGTGATAATTACCTTAACTACCTGGAAAATTACCGCATAAACCAGTCCCGTTTCAGTCTGGATTATGTACTGAATATGAATGAAAATCAGTCTTCGCCTTTTTACGGGCTGATAGATGCCGATAAAATAGGCATGGCCGGGCACTCACTGGGGGGGCTGACTACGCTCTCTCTTAGCGGTGCCCACCCTGACCCGGCGGTGGCTGATCCGCGGATAAAAGCCATAATCCTGCTGGCCACACCGGCTTATCCCTTTGAGAACAATCTGGACAATGTGAATATTCCGGTTATGGTTATGCGGGGGGATTATGACCTGATGATGACCAGTGCCGAAGATGACCTCTGGGTAACTGACCAGGGGCTTAGCGCACCTAAATTCTTTCTGGTGGTCAGCCAGTCCCATCACTTTACCTTCAGCCAGTCACCTTACAGCATTTCAGACCCGCTGCCGCATGTAAACCATGACGGGCGGATTGAAGTCATTATGACTTACAGTCTGGCTTTTATGAACTACTATCTGAAAGGTGATGCAGATGCCCTTAAGGTACTGGAAAACCAGGACCCCATGCTGGCCCAGTATTATTACGAACTGGAATAGGTTTTCTATCCCTGCCTTTTAAAAAACCTCCGGGGGTAAATAAAAAGCCCTGCTTTTAAAAGCAGGGCTTTGTTTAGTTTCTTAAACTAGTGCCTATCTGCCGCCTTTTACGCGATTGTAGCAATTGCTGCAATACACGGGGCGACCTTGGCGGGGTTCAAAGGGAACCTCGGTGTCCTGACCGCACTGAGCGCAGACAGCCTGGAACATCTGGCGAGCAGGACCTCTGCTCATACCCCCGAAACCACCGGTCGAACCGCCTCTTTCAGCCTTGCGGGCCTGGCGGCAGCTAACGCAGCGCTTGGGATCATTGGTGTAGCCGCGGGAAGCATAAAGCTCCTGCTCTGAAGCTGTAAAGGTGAATGAAGCGCCACAATCAGCACACTGGATTTCTTTATCCTGGTAAGCCAATCTGGATGACCTCCTCTCTGAAAATAGTTGGCTAGAGTTGCGGTCATCCAAAGTGAAGGGTTAACCGATGAGACAACCTGTGTTCTAAACCACCGAAGGTAATTATACAATTGTGCCTGGCTATTTACAAATACCAATTTGACCTTTTTGCCATATTTTCCTGAAAAGAGTAAAATATTTCTCTAAGCAGTGAATAATAAAGCAGTAAAGACAAATTTGAATAACCTTTTTATCCATATCCCCTACGGCTTACGCCAGCGTTACCGACTGGTTTCTTCCGTTTAATTCCCGCTTGTTCATTCTTTTGTGATTTGCAGGGCGAAGTATGCCCTGGTAACCAGGCTATTTTCAGGAGAAAGATTTTGGAAAACTACCAGAGAACCGATATCCGTAATATTGCTATTATTGCCCACGTAGACCACGGCAAAACCAGCCTAGTAGACGTGATGCTTAAACAAAGCCGCATTTTCCGTGAAAACCAGCACGTTGGCGAGCTTATTATGGACCGAAACACCCTTGAACGGGAAAAAGGCATCACTATTCTGGCCAAAAACACCGCCATAACCTACCGCGGAGTAAAGATAAACATCATTGATACTCCCGGACACGCTGACTTTTCGGGTGAGGTTGAGCGGGTACTGAATATGGCAGACGGCTGTCTCTTGGTGATTGACAGTATAGACGGCCCTATGCCCCAAACCCGTTTTGTGCTTAAGGAAGCCATGCAGAAAAAGCTGAAGCCTATTGTAGTTATAAACAAGATAGACCGCGAAAATGCCCGCCCTGAAATAGTGCTGGGGCTGGTACAGGACTTGTTTCTGGAGCTGGCTACCACCGAGGAACAGCTGGACTTCCCGGTAGTTTATACCTCTGCCCGCGAAGGGTATGCCGTAAATACCCCCGGTACAAAAAGCACTGACCTTATCCCCCTGTTTGAGTGCATACTGGATAAAATCCCCCCGCCCAGCATCGCCCAGGGTGAATTCCAAATGCTTATTTCCAACCTGGATTATGATACCCACAAAGGGCGGATAGCTATCGGACGCATTCAGCGGGGTAAAATATGCTCCCATGACCGGGTAGTTAATATAGATTCCCAAAATAAAGCTCACCCTTTTGAAGTGGGTCAGGTATTTACCTTTATGGGATTGGGCAAACAGGAAGTGGAATGTGCCGAAGCGGGTGAGATAGTGGCCATTACCGGGCTGGAAAACGCCTCAATAGGTGATACCGTCACCAGTCCTCTCCAGCCTGAGGCCCTGCCCCGCATTGAAATAGGCGAACCTACTGTCAGAATGACTTTCGGGGTCAATACCTCACCTTTCGGGGGGCGGGAAGGTAAATTCTGCACCTCACGCCAGCTTCGGGAAAGGCTTTTCCGTGAACTGGAGACCAATATAGGGTTGAGGGTTGAGGAAACGGATTCGCCGGACTCATTCTTGATTTCCGGGCGGGGCGAACTCCACCTGTCCATCCTGGTAGAGACCATGCGCCGCGAAGGGTACGAATTTGAAATATCCAAACCCGAAGCCATCACGAAAGATATAAACGGCAAAGTCTATGAGCCGGTGGAAACGCTGACGATAGATGTCCGCGAGGATTTTGTGGGAGAGGTCACCGAACTTCTGGGTAAACGCCAGGCCCGCATGACTGATATGCACAATGACGGCGAAGGAAACGTAAGGCTGGAATACAATATACCCACCCGCGGTCTTATCGGCTTCCGCAACTCGTTCCTGACAGCTACCAGAGGCACAGGCGTACTGAACAGCCAGTTTCTGGATTTTCAACCCTGGTGCGGTGAAATAGAGCAAAGCCGGACCGGCGCATTGGTGGCAGCCGAAGCAGGCTTGTCCTGCACTTACGGGCTTAATAACTCGCAGGAACGGGGCATACTGATGATAGATGCCAATGTACCTGTTTACGAGGGCATGATAGTCGGCCTGCATGCCAGAGGGCTTGACCTGGCGGTAAATGTCTGCAAGCAGAAAAAGATGACTAATATCCGTTCGTCAACCTCGGACATTGCCATAAAACTGGTGCCGCCTATGAAACTCAGCCTTGAGCAGTCTATGGATTTTATCGCCGAAGATGAGCTGGTTGAGGTAACTCCCAAAAGTATCCGCCTGCGGAAGAAGATACTGGATACCGAAATGCGGCTTAGGGCTCGCAAACGCACTGAAAATAATTAGCCGTATTTGGGCTGATAGCCTTTACCAGGGGGCAATCTAAAGTTGCCCCTTTTGTATGAAACGAGGTGGTTTTAAGCAGGGTAGACAGCTATCCGATACAGGTCTTTTAAGCTTCTTTTGCCATATAAAACCGTCCGCCCCTCTTTGTGGAGGGGCGGCACTCATTTACCCGGCTTGTACTGTTAAATCTTAGAGAGTACTAGCTTATACCTGAAAAAATTTTATTTATCCAGTGCCCGTTGGTCAGATTCATGTTTAACCGAAATTGAGGTGGAAGCATCGGATATATCTACCTTGTTGGTTTCTTTAATAAACATGAAACCAACTACCATACAGATACCGGCAATAGCCATCGGCCACCACAATCCGGCAAAGTCATTTCCGGTGGCATTGATAAGTATCAAACCTATCATAGGCACCAGACCACCAAAGACGCCGTTACCCAGATGGTAAGGCAAAGACATAGAGGTGTAACGTATCTTGGTGGGGAACAGCTCTACCAGGAAGGCGGCAATAGGCCCGTAAACCATAGTCACGTAAATTACCTGGATAAATACCAGGATACCCAGCATGACAGGGTTATAGCCTATATAACCGAACAGGAAGTGCTGGCCGGGGTCTGTAGGCGCAAAGGCCGCCATCAGGCCGTAAATGGGATAGTAAGTCAGCACCGCCAGAAGCATACCGGTAAGCATTACCTTTTTCCGGCCTATCCGGTCTGAGAGAGACCCGAAGAAGACAAAAAACGGCATGGATAGCAGCAGCGCCGCACCGACTATCAGGTTGGAATCAATCAGAGGTGTATCAAATATTTTCTGCAGATAGAACAGCGCATAGAATTGACCTGTGTACCAGACCACGCCCTGACCCATGGTAGCCCCGAACAGGGCTATCAGAACCCAGCGCAGGTTATAAGGATTAGCAAAGCTTTCCTTGAGCGGGTTTTTGGAAACAGCTTTGGTATCCTTCAGCTGCTGGAACAGAGGAGATTCTTTTAAAGCACTGCGTATCCAGAGTGACAGCGCCACCAGTAATATGGAAGCCATGAACGGCAGACGCCAGCCCCATTCGTTGAAGTCTGCTTCTCCCAGACCCATACGGGTGACTAAGATGACACCCAGGGAGATAAGCAAACCCAGTGTAGCTGTAGTCTGAATCCAGCTGGTGTAATAACCACGCTTTCCCTGCGGAGCATGTTCAGCCACAAAGGTAGCCGCACCGCCGTACTGACCACCCAAGGCCAGACCTTGCAGAATACGCATGGTAATAAGGATTATACCTGCCCAGGCACCCAGCACGTCCTGAGTGGGCAATAAACCAATGAGGAAGGTGCACGAGCCCATGATGGTAATTGTAATAAGATAAGTAAATTTGCGGCCAACCAGGTCACCTATCCGGCCGAAAACTATAGCACCGAACGGGCGAACCAGAAAACCGACAGCAAACGTGCCCAGCCAAGCGATAATATCGCCGATGGGGGTACCGGTATTATAGAATTTGCTGGCAATGGTAGTTGCCAAAGCACCGAAGATATAGAAGTCATACCATTCTATAACCGTACCGGCAGAGGAAGCGAATATTACCTTCCATATGCCTTTTGGAGTGGGGGGGCTAGATGTTTGCATCATATGTCCCTCCTATACAGTTCTCTTTTAATTTATTTGTTAATTGCCTTGCCGCCCAGGACAAGCAGATTATTCGCTTGAGCGGATAAGCATAATGGGAATATTGGAGTGGCGGACAACCCGTTCGGCTACGCTTCCCAGTAACCAGCGGGCAGCACCGCTTCTTCCGTGCGTGGACATGGCAATCACGTCCACCTTCTCTTCCTCTGCTGTTTTCAGTATAACTTCAGCTGCTCCGCCTTCCCTTAACAGAACCCTGACGTCATACCCTTCGCTTTTAAGTTTGTTTCCAATACTGGCCATATATTCTTTGCCGGTATCTACCTGTTCGTTTACCGAAATAGCGGCAATGGCAGGGTCAGAAAATGCAAACTCCATAGCGGGGTTGGAGACCACATTTATAAGCAGAATCTGGCTACCCTCGGAAAAGGCTAAGGCCTTAGCATGAGGTAATACTCCTTCAGCAACCTTTGAACCGTCCAACGGAACCAGGATCTTTTTGTACATTCATTACCTCCTGATATTACTGGTCTTTGTATATATTAGCGGAAAAGACCTGCTTTTGCGGTTTCCAAATCCGACTGGATTTTACCTGTTTCTGCCGTTTATATTCCTTTAAACCATAAAATGAGAGAATACTACTCCCCTTCTATTTGTCGGAATTTTTCGGCAAACCAGAAATATACTACCAATCAGTCAAGTGCTGTGATTACAGCAGACAGAGGCACCCTGCGTATACTGAAAAGTTATCAGTACCCGCAGAATAGAATAAGAGAAAAGTTGCTCATGCTTTCCGACCTCCTTAAGATTTACTCAGACAGTTAATGGATAACTATGCCGGGGTAAATTCGGGAACCTTCTCCTATTGGAGAACCAGGGAAGCAGAGAAATAAGAAGTGCCAACAGAATAACCCAATTCAATAAATAATGTCAAATTTAGCCTGCAAACAGGCTTTTTAAAGCAATTTCACAGCTAAAACAGATGTAAAATACGGCACGTCGGCCAAAAAAACGGCCTTTCAAAGCGGATTATATAATTTCAGGCAAATATATAGCGCATTAAAAAAGGACGGCAGTCACCCCCTCCGGATTAACTGCCGTCTGTTCTGCCTCAATCCGGGTTACGTATGCACCCGGTAAGGCCCGAACAACTATATTATTTGGGCGGAAGTAACACTTTGTCAATAACGTGTATCAAACCATTTGAGGTTTCTATATCTTTGGTGATAACGTGAGAGGTATTTACAGCCAGCGTTTTGCCCGAAATCCAAATCTCCACCGGCTTATCCAGAGCCGTATTGGTGGAATAGAGTTTACTCAAATCTTCTACCGTATGCCGGCCGGGTATGATGTGATAAAGCAGCACAGACTTTAATTCAGACTCATTTTCCATCAGGTAATCCAGCATACCCTCAGGCATTTGGGTAAAAGCATCGTTGTCAGGTGCCAGTATGGTGAAAGGCCCTCCCCGAAGAATATCTATAAGCCCAACCTGGGTAACTGCTTTGCACAAGGACGAAAGGCGCACATTTGCCGCTGCGGTATCAACCAGATCCATCATAGCTCTATCCTTTCAGGTTATTTTACCCCTCCACCCTAAGTTTAAGCACCGGACTGACAGAAAGTAAATACCCTTTAACCCGTCAAATATATTTTTTATTATGTAAGTTATTCCGGCAGACTGTGCCTGCCCTAAGCAGATTACGGGAATACGCACCAATATTTTGCCTTTATTATTTAGAGCTAAAATGAGAAAATATGGCGTTCATCAAAAGACTGGAGTAATAAATTGGATAACAAGACAAAACTGAAACTTTGCCTGCTGGCTGGTGCAGCTGATGAGTTAAACCTGAAATGGGCAAATTATTTTGCCAAACGCGGACATGAAGTACATATATTCAGCCATGACCAAGTAAAAGACGGGACGGCACTGGATAAGGGAATCCGTTTTCACCATCTGCTATTCCCGGTGAAATACCCGCTTACTTATCTGACATTTTTTCAGGCTCAGCTTTCGCTGATGTCTCTCAAGCCGGATATTATTCATGCTATAAATATGTCTGATTACGGCATACTGGCCGGTCTGGTCTGCCGTATAGGCCGCTTAAAGCCTATTACCCTGACAGCAGTCGGTACTGATATACTGCATGACGCCCATACCAACCATGGCTGGGCTATCAAACACGTACTGCCGCTCTCAAAAGTGGTCACCTGTGATACAGACGAAATAGCCCTGGATATGGTCAAGCTGGGTATGAAAGAAGACCATATATTCCTTATGTCCCGCAGCGGGGAACTGGATTTATCCCGTCTGGAAGCTACCTACCTTGCTATGCGGAAAACCCGCCGATAGTACTTCTGACGGTCAGAAACAAGCGCTTTACCCCGCAGATATAAAAGAGGGCGGCAGTACGTACTGCCGCCCTCTTAAGTACTACAAAACCGGATTACTTAACCGAATCTTTAAACTCAAGCCCCAGGTGGAAACCCTTGTTCTTTTCCTCATAACCCTTGATACCCAATAATTTTTCCAGCCAGAGCTTGGTTTCCACATAAGCTTCCTGGGCTATTTCGTGGCGGGGCTGGCTGAAAGTGCCGGATTCTTTTTTGGCTGAGTGAATTTCCTTTAGTTTAGCTTCAATCTCATTCAGCCATTTAGCTTTGTCAGCTGCAGTATCCGGATTAAATGTTTCACCGTTTTTCAGATGAAATGCATCTGTATACATGCCTGCAGCCACTTTAGCATACTGCTCATTTAAAACGTAGCGTGTAGCTTCTCCAAGTGTGAGTTCCATGTATCCTCCTAGAAATCTTTGTATTAAATAACAGCCGCCAAACGGAAACCCGCCAACACCCCGGAGTAACTGCCTGTCTTATATAAGCAAACACTCCGCCGGCAGACTGTCACCCATTTTTGAACGTTATATTATATGCCATACAGTACAATCTCTCAAGACATAAATTAAATATCCGCCGAAGGAATAAGACCAAACCGAAGCCAATACGCATACTGCCAGACTGAACTCAGGATATAACGGTTATCCCCGGAAAAGCTACTTAGGTACCATCAGACTCTAAAATAAGTACTTACACTTATTTATTCACCAATATTTATTTGTTTATAATGGTTTAAATAAATAACTCTGAGGAGGCATTTATGGCATCTAAATTTGAGCTTTTCACAGACAAAAAAGGTGAATTCCGCTGGAGGTTAATAGCCAGCAACGGGCAGACGATTGCGGATTCCGGTGAAGGTTACACTACCCGTGCCAATGCCCTTAACGGGGTTGAATCCGTCAAGAAAAATGCACCTACCGCCCCGATTGTAGACATCAGCCAGTCATAAACCGTTATATATTCACCAAAGAAAGCGGCGGGTCTATAGCCCGCCGCTAATTTTTGATTTACGTATAACCCGCCAAAATGTTTAAAGGTCAAAGACCGTTTTGCCCTAAAAACTCCCGCAGCAGGCTGTTAAACTCCGCCGGTTTTTCCAAAGCTGGCAAATGCCCGGCCTGCTTTATTTCCTGGAAAGACGCCCGCGGAATGGACTTAACAAATCTGTCCCCGATGGTATGCATATCAGGGACATCATGTTCACCTACCAGTACCAGCGTAGGTATTTTAAGGCTAAGGTAATCTTCGGCCTCAGGGCGTTTTAACCTTTGTTCCCGTTTACCGCCAACTACTGCCTGATAGTTTTCTTCCAGCATTTTCTTGCACAACCGGTAGACACCCTTGTCTATATCTGCGTCTGTCCGGCTGTTACCGACCAGCCAAATTTGCAGATAAAGCTCTATGGCTTGGGTTTTCTGTCCAAGCGAAATCAGCTCTTCCAGCTGGCGGTCAAGGTCTAAAAATTTTTCATCTGTATTGCGGTAACCGCGCATACACGGGTCTACCAGCACCAGGGCGGAAACCATATCCGGGTGGAGCAGAGCCAAATCCAGAGCATACGTACCCCCTACCGAGTTACCCGCAAGCACCGCTTTATCTATCCGCAAAAGATGAAGCAACTCCAGCACGTCACGGTAGTAGTTAAAAATATCATCGGTAATAACACTCTGACCGTAACCGCGCATATCCGGCGCAATTACATGATAGTCTTTGGCAAATTCGCGAAGCTGGTTATGCCAAGAACGGCTGTCAGTAATACCGGCGTGCATAAAAACCAGCGCCGGGCCGCTGCCTGCTTCCCAGTAGGATAAATCTACCCCCGGCAAACGGGCTATCTGAGGTGCAAATTCATTTTCAGCTGTCATCCTGTTTTTCTCCTGTAGTTGTATCAGCTTTAGCATTTCCCCACCAGGCACGCAGCCTGTTTACAATATTAAGTTCATAACCCAGTTTACCCGGAAAATAAAAACGGCTGTTCTTGATAGCTTCGGGCAGATTTTGCTGCTTTACAAAGTGGTTTTGATAGTTATGGGCATATTTATAATCTTTGCCATAACCCAGGTCCTTCATAAGGCCGGTTGGGGCATTGCGAAGGTGGAGCGGCACATCTGCCTGAGGGTTTCGGGCTATTTCCTTCTGGACACTGGAATAAGCCGTATATACGGAATTGCTTTTGGGTGAGGCAGCCAGATAAATAACCGCTTCGGCCAGTGCCAGTTTGCCTTCGGGCATACCCAAGAAATGGACTGCCTGCTGGGCGGCCATAGCTACCACCAGCCCTTGCGGGTCAGCCAGACCCACGTCTTCGGTGGCAAAACGGATTACCCGGCGGGCAATATATAAAGGGTCTTCTCCCGCTTCCAGCATCCTGCCCAGCCAGTAAACAGCCGCATCCGGGTCAGAGCCTCTCATAGTTTTGTGCAGGGCTGAAATCAAATCGTAGTGCTGTTCACCGCTTTTATCATACCGCAGGCTTTTCTTCTGGGCGGCATCTTCAACCTGGGGCAAGCCTACCACCCTCCAGCCGTCTTTGTCAGGCGGGGTGGTCATAACCGCCAATTCCAGTATATTTAAAGCAATACGGGCATCACCCTGAGCAAAACTGCTGATATGCTTTTCGGCCTCCTCAAGCAGTCTGGCATGGTAATTCCCCAAACCGCTTGGGTCTTCCAAAGAACGCTTGAGGATAAGCGATATTTCTTTCTCCGAAAGGGGATTTAAGACATATACCTGAGCGCGGGAAAGCAGGGCGGAATTCACCTCAAACGAGGGGTTTTCAGTAGTGGCACCGATAAGCACCACTGTGCCATCCTCTACATAGGGCAGAATGGCATCCTGCTGGGATTTGTTGAAACGGTGGATTTCATCTATAAAAAGGATAGTCCGCCTGCGTTCAAATTTCAGGCGTTCACGGGCTTCCTCTACTACCCGCCGCAAGTCCGCCACCCCAGCTGAAACGGCACTCAGGGCCGAAAAATGGGCATCTAGACGGCGGGCAATTATATTCGCCAGGGTAGTTTTACCTGAACCCGGCGGCCCCCAGAAAATGAGCGAGGGTATTTTGTCACCCTCTATGGCCAGTCTGAGGGCGCGGCCTTCACCTATAAGGTGGTCCTGCCCCACAAATTCAGACAGCCCCTCCGGGCGCATTCTGGCAGCCAGCGGAGACTGGCTTTTTTTCAGTTTTTCAGCCCCGGCATCAAAAAGATCCATAATTCTTTCCGGCATGTTTACTGGCTATCAAAAGCACCTCATCCGGACGGTTGGTAGAAATAACCAGTTTGCGGTATTTGCTGTTTACCAGGTTTATGGAAACTGTAGGCGTTTTGGGAGTGATACAAACCAGTATCCGCCCCTTTTTATCCCAGGTCATACGCACGCCATAACCGCCGTAAAAATCACGGTTACGGCCGTTTATTTCAGCCGATTCCACATCCAGCCAGGGGAAAAAGCGCTTGAAATAACCGAAACGTATATAAATACCTTCGGTAGAAAGGCTGATAAACATTTTGCGCATATTGTAGACCAGCAGTGTCACACCCAGCATGACCAGAGCCATAAGCATTATCAGCCAGTAAGGCACCCTATCAGTTGGGGTAGGCGGGTTGATAGCTAAATACCCCAGCAATGATACCACCCCCAAACCCACAGCCGCCTCAATAATGGCCATAATCTCCATAACCTTGAAACGCAGTTCTTCCGAATATATCTCACTGGCGTAAAGAAGCCGGTTATCTACCTTTGACATAAGTCTCCTGCTATTAGGGTATCCAAATACTCTGGGCGGTGATTATATCTGCCATGCCGGGCAGCACCAACGGAGAAGAAGATTTTGTATAAAAAGCCAGCCCCTTGAAACTGGTAAGGTACTGGTGTCCAGATGCCGGCCAGCCGGACTTAGCAGTAACTATGAGCGGGTCTTTTATCCGGTTAAGCACAGCCAAAAATTCCTGCGGCTCCAGGCGGACTATAACCCCTGAGGCCTTGGTTGCCTGAGCGATAGCCGCGTATGCCCCGGCACCACTTCCGTATGCCATGTTAGTCTGCCTCCAGCTTATAAGCTAAACCAAGAATAAACCAAAGGAAATTGTACCACAAGGCAGGCAAATTTACTTGCACCCGCCCGGCAAATATCCCCCGCCGTACTAAAATGCTAATGATACCTTTGCACCTCAAAACGGTAAAGCCTGACCGGGGCGTCCGGGGCTATGCCAGCCTTCTGGCGGCAAATGGCTATCTGTTCTGACGGGGTATCAACCCCCTCCAAATCAGGCAGCAGCAGCCCCCTTAGGTGGCCGCTTTCCACTATCACCCCGTACTTTTTAGCATCCAGACTGTTTATATCCTCTACCGCCTGGGGCGGGGTAAGCACATCAACACTGTAACTTAAAAACGGCAGCTCCCACTCTGACACAGGTTCAAAGCGGGGGTCTTTGCTTGAGGAACTTACGGCATTAGAGACAATCTCATCTGCAATATTATCAAAACGGGGTTCAAAAGTGCCTATGCAGCCCCGGAGTTCTCCCAGTTTCTTAAGTGAAACAAAGACACCGGCTTCTCCGGTAAGCTCAGCGGATATTTCGGCTGACGGGGTAATAACCTTTTTCTCTCTGACAAAAGTCTCCACCGCCGCTCTGGCCAGTGCTACCTGGGGGGATTCTTCAGTTTGTTCAACAACCAGCCCGGCATACCCCACTACCTGGTCCAGATGATGGGTGACATCACCGCTGGTCTGGTAAGCCACCACTCTGGCCCGCTTAGCCCCCATTTCCTTTACGGCGGTAAGCATGGCCGCTACCGGGGCAAAACCGCACATAGTTATGTGGTTTTGCTGTATTATTTCCAGCATCTGGGCGGCATCCAGCTTTATAATAGCATCCAGCGCCAGGCTGTCTTTTTGGTGGGCATCTGCCTGGGATTCATAGTGGGTCATATCTGAGGAGGCAATAATAATTGCCTCACGCCCGGTTTCCCTGAGGGCACTGGCAATGCCATGCCCTATTTCAGCCAGCGTTTCAGCCTTGCCGAAAGAAACAGTCAGGGGAACTATTTTTATATTAGGCTTGAAGTACTGGAGTATCGGCAGCTGTACTTCTATAGAGTGTTCATACTGGTGGGCAGACGGGTCTGCCTTTATATGGCGGCAGTATTTCATAATAGAGTGGGCCAGAGGGGAGTCTATTTCCACCTCTCCCATAGGCGTCTGCCAGATGCCAGATGCCATTATGGCATATTCCGCCCCTATGCCCGTATGGCTGGGGCCAAGTATAACAGCTGTCTCAGGCAAGTCTAAGCGGGAGGCTACCGCCATGGCTACCCCTCCCGAATACGGATAACCGGCATGGGGCATTACCGCCCCCAAATACCGTTCCTTGGCCACCCCTTTTACTTCCATAGGGGCAATAACTGAACGGATTTTCTCTTTGCTGGCCGGATAATAACGCCCGGCTGCAGACGCTGGTCTTAACATTATTCACCTTCCGCCGGGGAAGAGAGCCGGATATAAAGCTTTGACTGGCAACGGCGGCATCGGTCATTATCCAGACCGCATATTTCGCTGTTATAACCTTTGCGGCGGATAAGTGCCTGTCCGCACTCAGGGCAGCAGGTGGTCTCGCTTTTATGTCCGGGGACATTCCCCAGATATATGTATTTCAGCCCTTCGCCCTTACCTATTTCAACCGCCTTTTCCAGAGTCTCAAGCGGCGTAGAGGGCGTGTTCTGCATATCCCGGCAGGGATAAAAGCGGGTAACGTGCCAGGGAGTAAGCTCTCCCAGGCGGGTTTTTATCCAGCGGGCTATGCCGGTAAGCTGTTCAGAGTCATCATTATATGCGGGAATAATATTTGTTACCACTTCCACGTGCATACCCCACTGGGCTTTTGCCCTCTCGGTAGTAGTCAATATTTTTTCCCAATGCTGTATTTTGGATAATTTCTGATAAGTACCAGCCTTAAAACCCTTTATATCCACCCGGAAAGCATCCAGATAAGGGCCGATAGTATCCAGTGCCTGGGTAGACATATAACCATTGGTCACATATACGGTATACAAGCCGCTGTTTTTGGCCAGACGGGCACAGTCCAGGGTATATTCAAACCAGACAGTGGGTTCGTTATAGGTAAAAGCTATTCCCTGGCAATGGTACTCTTTAGCCATATTTACCGCCTGTTCGGGTAAAAGGGTGCGGGAGTTAAACAGCCTTTCATAGGTATCCGGGCAGGCAATCTCCCAGTTCTGGCAGCCGGAACAGTGGAAATTGCACCCCCAGCTGCCCAGCGAAAACACCTGACTGCCGGGATAAAAATGATAGAGCGGCTTCTTTTCTATGGGGTCTACCGCCACCGAGGAAGTACGCCCGTAATTAAGGCTGAACAGAGAACCGCTTATATTCTGGTAGACCTGGCAAACACCCAGGTGATTGGGGTTTATACGGCAGCTCCACTGGCAGGTATGACAGCGGGTTATGTTGTGGGGCATTTTCTGGTAGAGCAGGGCTTCGTGCATAATTGCTCCTCCAACTAGATTATAACACCACCCCCGGTAAAAAACACAGCTTCACACCAGTCTTAACAGGGGTTAATCAAAAAGATTCATGGCGGCAATACCACCCACCGTTAAAACCACCCCGCATATCTGGAGTATCCGCAGCCTTCTGCCGGCAGGCCATTCCAAAAGGAAACCCGGTATCAGGCGTAACAACACAAAGGCATATACCAGCACGAACAGGGGACGGGTACTGGAAATAGCCGAAACCAGCGAAATAGGGCCGTGCTGGATAGCCCAAAGAAGGAGCAGCATTCCCCCGAACAGAAAGAGTTCATCTAAAACTATCAGCGAGTAACAAAGCAGCGGCTTTGCAAGACCCTTCAGTTCGGCGAAAACACTCCTGCGGAAAGATACTGCCAGCAGAAACAGCGCCAGACATACGCCGCTTATCCAGTAGCTGTTCCAGAAGGTAATCACTTCCAGCACGTGCTTGTTTATTACATCAGACCCGGATATAAGCAGCCCGGCCAGTATCAGCAAAACCGTAGTTCTGCCCAGACGGAACGGCCTGCCATTACCGTTTTTGCGGGCAGATACCAGTATGACACCCCCCACCACCGCCAGTATGGCCAGCCACCTGAGCAAGCCTATGCTTTCGCCCAGCAAAGGTACGGCCATAAGGCTTACAAAAATGGGGTACGAATAATAGATGGGTATCACCCGTGAGACTTCTTCAGTCTTAAGGGCAAACAACATTATGTAAACAGAAAAGGCACGCAGAAGACCAGCCGTAACCGCCAGAAGGATAATGTCCGGGGGAGTGCCTTCGGCAAAGGGGAATACCAAAGCCAGAGGAAGATTGTAGCTTACCATCAGAAGCCCTACCGGCAGGATAAAAGCTTTTAGACTGGGAAATCTTTTTTGGAGAAGATGCCCGTCCAGAATATTCACCACGCTCAAAAGGGCAGTGGCCAGTAGAGCTGCAAAAAACCAAGACATATCCGAATGACTTAGTCTACACTATAACAGCATATTTTTAAATGCCTCAGGCATCTTCAAAAACCTTGCCAACCCTTTGCTGCGTTTGACTTTGGCGGGTATTATAACTATACTATCAGGGCATATTGACGCGGGGTGGAGCAGTGGTAGCTCGTCGGGCTCATAACCCGAAGGCCATAGGTTCGAATCCTATCCCCGCTACCAATTCTAAAGCTAAAAGCCTTCCGGAATAAGACCGGGGGGCTTTTTCTATAGGAGGAGAAAAGTGCTTAAAATAGACGGTACCAAAAAAGAAGTGTCCTACATTACGGTAAACTACAAAGACGGCACCAGAGAAACTCTGGATGACTATGCCCTGGTGGGATTAAGCGGGGAGACCTGGTTCAGCCTGCTCCATGCCGAGCTGTCTGCAGATGACATGGTGGAAATGAATAACCACGTAGCTGACCTGACCTATAAGATACGGGATTTTCTGGATAAGAAAAAGTAAGCTTTCAGCTTAAACACTTCCTGAAACAGGCCTATATAAATTATGAAGCCCGCTTTTAAGGCGGGCTTTTCTTGTTTATGGGTATAAAAGCCTAACGCTTCATGTTTACATATTGCAGGGGTACGTCAAAGTCCTGCCCGTTAAGCAGCTGCATTATCTCCTGCAAATCATCAATCTGCTTGCCGGTTATACGTATCTGTTCACCCTGTATGGCAGAATCCAGCTTGAGCTTGGTTGATTTTATAAACTTGGTTATCTTAGAAGCGGTTTCTTTGGTCAGGCCATCTTTTATTTTTATCTCGGTTTTGGCAGCCCCCAGCGAAACGGTATGGGCATCTGCAACATCCAGGCACTTGCTGTCCAGCTTGAACCGGACACACTGCTGAATCAAAGTTTCAATAATAGCCTTAAGTTTAAACTCATCTTCGGCAACTATTTCTATTTTCTTGTCTTTGCGGTTTAAAACCAGCTCGTACTTGGCGTTCTTAAAATCATATCGGTTTCCAAGGTCACGCTTGGCATTATTTACGGCATTGTCCATGGCTTGCATGTCTACTACGCTTACCACATCTAGAGACGGCATATTCCCTCCCATACTGCTTGTATAATACCCGCTATTGTAACACGTACCGGATTAAATTTCCGCAAAGAAAAACGCTAACGGAGGCTATGCCCGTATATAAATATAAAAATACCCAAGCATAACCTGGGCTGCAAAAATAAGCAGACGGCAAACCCTCTTAAAACAAAAAAAGAGGTCTTCAAACCTCTTTAAAAAATAAGCTGGTCCTGCCGCTAGCCCGATTACGCTCAGGGCTCCGCCCACGGGAGGGGACCTGGATGATAATTAAGCCGCTCGGCGCCTCAACCGACAGCACCCTGATTTCCCCCGGCAGGACCAACAAAGGTTATCAACTTTTTAATTTTCAACCGTTGTTTATAAGTATGGGTAAATTATGCCAGAATTATTTTATTTTGGCAATACTGTTTAAGCGGCAAATATGTATGACTTCTAAATTTAACAAACACACCTGAGCCGGATATCCCATACAGGCTTACTGCTCAAAGAAGGGCGCGGGGTTATTCAGAAAATCACGGTATATACGATAGTACTGGGTATCGTAATACCCTATAGAGGAAACAGGTGAGGTATCAAAAGTATATATGGCCGCATTCGGGCAGGCCAGCAGAATAGGCGAATGGCTGACAATGATAAACTGGTTATGGTCTGAGGCGGAGGCCTGACTTAAGAGCTTCAACAGCATAAGCTGGCTTTTGGGTGATAAAGCCGTTTCGGGCTCATCCATGAAATACAGGCCTTTTATCCTGTAACGGGATTCAAAATACTGCATCAGTGACTGGCCGTGAGAACGGTTGGCAAGGGAATCCCCGCCGAAGTATTTCAGGATATCCGGCGAAGCCGCTGCCCATTCATCCAGAAAACGGGTGAAGTCCTGAAAAGTGCGCGAATCAAAAAAGGAACCTTTTACCCCGCCTTGGGGCAAACCGAGTTCCAGATAGTCTGAAAGGCGGTCTGCATAGGGGTTATTATCCAGCGTCAGGCGGCTGGTATCTTCCCAGATATGCACACCGACCCTGCGGCAGATTGCCCTGAGCAAAGTGGACTTGCCGCTGCCGTTCTCTCCAATAAAAAAAGTAACCGGCTTACTAAAAGTTATTTCGGAGGTTTTATGCAGCACATCCAGATTAAAAGGGTAAAGGCTGTTATCCGGAAATCTGTCTGACCTGATTATTACCCTGTCCAGAAACATCAGCGCTGCCTCGTTGCCATAAACAATTTGCTGCCATTGTATGACGCAGGGATAAAGCTGTCAACGCATACTGCCAAATAAGGCAGGAAATCCGGCTGGCAAAGTGGTATTTAAATAACATCTTAAAGGCGGATAGGAATATAAGGGAACTACGGGACAAAAGACTCAAAGAAGCCAAGTGAAAATACTTTCCTGCCGGAAATAGCGGCGGATTTTGCCGCTTTACTCCCTCAGGGCTGGAGGAACAGCGCCCGGCTGTAGGCCAGTTCAAAACCAGCCCGGCGGGCATTGCGCTCAGATGAAGTACCCGGAGCAGCCACAAAAACCATCTGGCGGACGCCCATTTTGCGGGCAGCTTTCAGGCGGTGCTGGATAAGGGCAGTCTGAACTCCCCGGCGGCGGAAATCCGGTAAAGTGGCGTCTCCCCCCAGTTCAGCCATATGCCCCCGGACATATAAAACCCCGCCCCCGGCCGGTTTGCCGTCCAGATAGGCCAGATAGGCAGAAGAATTGCGGCTGTGATAGTTCGGCTCGCAGATAGACTGCATAGAGGGCAGGTCTGCCTCTGCAGCGGAAAAACCCCGGCTGACCACATCCAGCCAGGTAAGGTAGTTATTTTTGTTTACCGGCCAGATAACTATACCCGGCGGCTCTTTTATCTCAAGGCGGAAACTGCTTACTTCATGTACCAGCACACTGTCAAACTGATAAACCGTATAACCCCGTTTGCCCAGCAGATAAATCATATCTTCTTCGGCCAGCGGACAGACGTCCAGCATAGCCTTAAGACCATGTCCGTTATAAAACTCCTCCAGACCGGTCAGGTCTTCTTCAAGTATGCTTTCTTTTAGTCCCAGGCACATTACCCGGTTTATAGGGGACGCTTCTCCGTCATAGATAATAAACGCACCCTTAAACTCACGGACACAGCTGTCTAAATCAGGGTGCAAACGGACTCTGGCTGCCACATAGTCAGCCCGGCGCTGAGCCTGAAGCTCTTCCAGAGAAACCGCCAAATGTAGGTTAAGGTTCATATACCTAATACTTTAGCCGCTCTGCCCTGTTTCCACAATAACCCGACCCAAATATTTCCGCCTCACGCCCGTATCAAGTCCAAATGGCGGGCAATTCCGGCTGCTAACGGAAATACCGGACTGATAGCCTATTTGCCCTAAGGCAGTTCAGGAAGCTTTGTTCCCCAGCGGAGACCCGGGTTTACCTTCGCCTGCAGCCAACTCCAGCTTACGAAGTATGCCGAGCAAAATCTTCTCCCGGGCATGCAGGGCTTTTTTGTAAGTACCCGTTTCAGTATGGATTATCTCTACCCGAAGCTCACCGATATAGTTTTTGAGTATACCCGCCAGCATCTCATTTTCAGGCACGGTTAAGCTTTTAGTACTCATAAATCACCTCCCGGCGGCAATTCCGCCCTTCATTTAGGAAGTGCCAACCTCTATTTCAACTATCCCACAGGGGCTTGCACCTAACAATTAGTATGCATACGTATTTAAAGATAAAGAGTGTATTAGTTTTGGCAAGAAGATACGTAGGCAAAACCTGCCTGCCAGCGAAATATGAAAATCTGTTCAGGACATCTAAAAGTATTTGAAGCCGGAATTTACTTGACCTGATTTTTTTAAAAGACTAGACTAATCCAATGAAAATTGTAGGCATTACCGGTGGTATCGGCAGTGGCAAGACTACCGTTTGCCGTTATTTAAAGGAACTAGGGGTTAATATCATTGACGCCGACGAGATTGGCCACCGTGTACTCCAGAATAAAGGTATCCGCACCAGGATAACCGACGTTTTCGGCAATGAGGTTATGAACCCTGACGGGAGTATCAACCGCAAGATACTGGGCGAACTGGTCTTCGGATATCCCGAAAGGCTGGAGCACCTGAATAAAATCACCCACCCCCTGATAGAACAGGCCATTGCTTCCCTGCTGGAAGAATACCGTCAAAAAGGCATAAAGGCCGTAGCCATAGAAGCCCCTCTGCTGGTAGAGGCCGGCTGGTTAAAACTGGTAAATGAAGTCTGGCTTATTACCGCTCCCAAAGAAAGCATTTTCAAACGGCTACGCAACCGCATGGGTCTGAGCCGCGAGCAGGTTATGGCCCGTATCCAGTCCCAAGCCACCGATAATGAACGCCTCAAATACGCAAGTATTGTCATAAACAACAACTGCCGCTTTGAAGACCTGAAAAGCTGTGTGCAGCTGCTGGCTAAGGAACGGCTGGAGCTAGCTTAAGGTAATCAAGCCCTTCCGAAAGAGGCTTGGGGTCAAAGCCGAACTCTGTCTTTACGGCATCTTCGGCAGTTATATTGTCTACCGACAAAGCTTTCAACTCCGGCAGAGTAATGGGCGGGTTGGAACTGGTGCGTTCCATCAGCCAGACCAGCGGACGCATTAAACCCACCGGTACATGCAAACGGGGCTTTTTTACCCCCATAGCCTGCATCACCGCCGAAAGAACCTCATCATAAGTAAATATCCGGGGTCCGCCAATCTGTACGCTCTGATGTATCTTTTCCCCGTCCAGCATTTTCAGCAGGCAGCTGACCACGTCCTCCACCCAAATGGGCTGAAGGCGGGTTTTGCCGTTTCCGGCAACCGGGGCAAGTAAGGGATAGGGCTTAAATGAACGGATAAGGGCAGTTATAAAACCTGCTCCCTGCCCGAACATGACCGAAGGCTTTAAAATACTGTAATCCAGACCGGACTTACTGACCGCTTCTTCAGCCAGATACTTGGAATGGAGGTAAGTAAAACGGGGGTCGGCACTGGCACCCAGTATCCCCATGTGGATAAATCTTTTCACCCCGTTTTGGTCAGCCGCCGCCAGCATGTTTTTTGTGCCCTCTATATTTACCTTATCAAAGGTAATATCTTTATTTTCACGCAGTATGGCCACCAGATGGATTACGGCAAAGATATCTTTCATACTCTCCATAAGCACCGGCAGGTCATTTACCGTACCATACACAAACTCCACTCCGGGGGTTTTTACCCGCTTGGCTTCGGCCTCATTCATAACCAGCAGACGGATTTTAAAACCGTTTTCAGCCAGCCTGGGCAGCAAATGCCCGCCTACAAAACCGCTGCCGCCGCTGACAAATACTCTGTTAGTCATTTTGCCCCTCCTTCGCCGGATACTCTGAGTATAACTCCACAGGCCAACCGAAATGTATATCCCCCCAAAAGAAATTTTTGCTAATTTGGCGGTTTTAAGCTAAATTATAGGGGTAAATATGGCAGAGGTTCTTGACAAGAGCCGCTCTAACATATTATTTTTAGAAGGTTTTGTTTAAAAGCCAGGTGGCTTTGCGTTTTAATATATTCTACTGTATAATATTGCTTTGCTTTTGGGAGGTGTCAACATTTACGCCATAATTGAATCCGGTGGAAAACAATACAAGGTAACACCCGGCCAGCTGGTTGAAGTGGATTTGCTTGACCTGGCTGAGGGTGACAGCATTGAACTGGACAAGGTTCTGATGCTTAATGACGGTGAAACCGTTACTATAGGCTCCCCCACTGTTCCGGGTGCCAAGGTAACTGCCACTGTTGCCGGCCATATCAAGGGTGACAAGGTCTTTGCTTACCGTTTCAAGGCTAAATCCCGCAATCACAAGAAAACGGGACATCGCCAGCTGTACACTGTACTGACTATAGGTGAGATTCTGACCGGCGGGGCTGCCGAAAAGCCTGCCCGCAAGCCCAGAGCCAAGAAAACTAACGAGGTAACTACAGATGGCGCATAAAAAAGGTGCGGGTTCTACAAAGAACGGACGTGATAGCAAGCCCAAAATGCTGGGCGTAAAACGTTTTGCCGGTGAAAAAGTGCACTCAGGGACAATTATTGTCCGCCAGAGAGGCACCCGCATTCACCCCGGTGAAAATGTGGGGCTGGGGCGTGACTATACCATCTTCGCCACCTGCGAGGGTGTGGTGAAGTTTGAGCCCACCACTAATGACAGGAGGAAAGTCAGCGTAGTTGCTGACTAAGGCCGTATGAAGGAAAAAATACACCCTAAATATAATACCGCCACCAACGTAAGCTGTGCCTGCGGCAACACTTTTACAGTGGGTTCTACCAAAGACAGCATCAAGGTAGAGCTTTGTGCCCAGTGCCACCCCTTCTACACCGGTGAGAAAAGAATGGTTGACACCGCCGGACGGGTGGAGAAATTCCGCCAGCGTTACGGCAACAAAACCTAAGCATTTACCATTTAAAAATGCGATAATAAAAGGAGCGGTACTAAAAGCCGCTCCTTTTTGTTTATGACGGAGTAGTATATTGGCAGAAAAATTTTATTACGGCGGACAGGCGGTACTTGAAGGGGTAATGATGCGCGGCCAGAAAAACCTGGTCACTGCGGTACGCAACCCCGGCGGTGAAATCACCACCGAAGTAAGACCCCTGCATTCGCTTTATACCAGCAAATGGCGCAAAATGCCCGTGATACGGGGGGCTATTGTACTTATTGAGAGCATGATTCTGGGCATTCAGAGCCTTATATATTCGGCCAATATAGCCCTTAAGGAAGAGGAAGAAGAACTTTCGGGCGGGCTTTTGTGGCTGATGCTTTTGGTGTCACTGGGTTCCAGCGTAGCCCTTTTCTTTCTGGCGCCCTTGTTCATCACTAACCTTATGAGTTCCTTTTTGGAATCAGCCGTTTTGTTTAACCTGATTGAGGGTATAGTAAGGCTGGTGATATTTGTCATTTATATAAAACTGGTCACCCTGACACCGGATATCAAACGGGTTTTCGGCTACCACGGGGCGGAACATGCCACCATAAACGCCTTTGAGGCCGGTGTGCCGCTTGAACTGGAAAGGGCTGCCGAAATAAAAACTTACTCTACCGCCCACCTCCGCTGCGGCACCAGCTTTCTGCTGGCGGTAATGGTAATAGCCATACTGGTATTCAGCCTGATAGGCAAGCCTGCCTTTGCGGTTATGTTTGCTTCCCGGATAATACTGGTGCCGGTAATTGCAGCCTTAAGTTATGAATTTACCCGTTTCAGCGCCGGACACTGCCACAACCCGGTAGTCCGCTTTTTGATTAAACCGGGCCTGGCTTTGCAGTCACTGACTACCCGCCAGCCGGATATAAAACAAATCGAGGTTGCCATCACCGCCCTTAAAAAGACAGTAGAGATGGACAACCCCGATTATATTCCCCAAAAAGCCTGCCCTGAGTGCGAAGCGGCTACTTAAGCTCTACCGGTGTGAAAAAGCAGCTGCGGTTGCCGGTGTGGCAGGTGGGGCCCATAGGTTCAGCCTTTACCAGCACAGCATCCTTGTCACAGTCAAGGTACATTTCCTTGACAATAAGCTTGTTGCCGGAGGTAGCGCCTTTGTTCCAAAGCTCCTGGCGGCTGCGGCTGTAAAACCAGACACTGCCGGTTTCCTGAGTGAGCTTGAAGGATTCGGGGTTCATATAGCCCAGCATCAGCACCGTGCCATCCTTCACATCCTGTACTATGGCGGCTATAAGCCCTTTGTCGTCCAGTTTGAGTTCCATTTGAATACATTATCTCCCGTTTTTATTTTTGCGTAGAAAATGTTATTTTATCAGGAATTGGTTTAAAGTGCATCTTGTAAGTGATATTAAACGTACAAGATAAGTATACATCAAAACACAGGGGGTATGTTTTGGAGAAGTCACTTTGCATCCGCCGGGCAGACAGCCGTGATACAAATACGATTGCCGGTTTTAATGCATCTATGGCCCTGGAAACTGAAGACAAGGCACTGGATAAAGACGTTACTATGAAAGGGGCAGCCTATCTTTTTGAAAACCCCGGATACGGCTTTTACCTGATAGCCGAGTGTAACGGGGAAACCGCCGGTTCGCTTATGGTTACCTACGAATGGAGTGACTGGCGGAATAAATTTTACTGGTGGATTCAGAGTGTATATATAAAGCCCGAATTCCGCCGCCAGGGTATCTTCCGGGCTATGTATGAAAATCTGACCGCACAGGCTAAAGAAGCAGGCAATGTCTGCGGCCTGCGTTTATATGTGGAGAAAGAAAACAAACGCGCCCAAGCCACCTATGCCGAACTGGGCATGACCCCCAGCCACTACCTGATGTATGAAACAGATTTCTAAGCTAATCTAGGACAACTCTTCAAAGGCCCGTTTAAGGTTCAGGTCACCGGTATAAATGGCCTTGCCCACAATAGCCCCCTCCGCACCGATATCTTTCAAAAGGCGCAAATGGCTCAGGCTGGAAACACCCCCTGAAGCTATAACCGGCATATTTATAGCCGAAATAAGGTCTCGTATAGCCGCGAAGTTAGGCTCACTCAGAGTGCCGTCACGGCTTATATCAGTGTAAATAAAACGCTTCACACCCAGTTTTTTCATACTGCGGGCCAGTTCCAAAGCATCCACTTCGGTACTGTTTACCCAGCCGCGAGTGGCCACCTTGCCATTCCTGGCGTCTATACTGACGGCTACCGAGTCAGCGTATCTGGCACATATTTCCCTGACCAGCTCCGGGTTTTCCACCGCTGCCGTACCCAGTATTACCCGGTCAACCCCGGCCGTAAGCAGTTTCCTTACTGTATCCATACTGCGGATACCGCCACCCACTTCCACCGGTATAAGGGCGGAATTGGCTATTTCTTTTATAAGCTCAAAGTTAACACTTTCCCCGTCAGCAGCACCGTCCAAATCCACCACGTGCAGGCGGGGAGCGCCCAGAGACTGCCAGCGCATAGCCGTACCCACCGGGTCCGGAGAGTATACCGTTTCCTGAGCATAATCACCCTGAAGAAGGCGGACACACCTGCCGCCTAAAATATCTATTGCCGGTATTATTTCTATTTTGACACCTCTCTTGAAACTACCGCCTAAATACGGGATAACGGGGCAGCGCCGCTGCTGCAGTAATATGTCTCCGCAAAATGGTTCAGCTTCCATACCCGGCACTGGGGGCAAAGACAGCTTGTTTTGCTGATTACATACGGGCTTTTTGCCCGCTCACAGTAGACCACTTTATCCTTATGCCCCGGGTAACTGGGGCATTTTTTACACAGACAGAGCTTACTGTTAAACCCAAGTATCAGCTTTTTAACCGGATTATTGTTATTCACGCTTAAGCCCCCTTTTACCGAGACCTGCCTGAGATTGCCGCCATTATAACATCTTGGCGGTTTTTAGCGAAAGAACGGCTCTATTTGGGTTTTACCCTAAGACGCATTTTATCCCGCCCTATTACCACCACTTCCTGCCCGCTGGATATGACGGCTTCAGAAGTGACTGCCTCCCAAAGCTCCCCGTCCAGTCGTACCATCCCCTGCGGGTTTAAGTTTTCCACCACTACCGCACTGCTGCCGATAATAGTTTCCGCACCGGTAAGCGGTTTCTGGTCAAGCGTAACTGTACCCACATGGTAAAAATACACCGCTAGTACCAGCAAAACCCCTTCGGCAAGCAGCACCACCCAAAGCGGCAGGGGGAAATCCGCTTTCGGCAGCAGCCATAAACCCAGCAGGGCAATGCCTGCCCCTTCTAAAAGCGTAGTAAATACAGTCCAGACCAGGCGGATATTCATAGCGTTATTATACCAACAACCCCCTCACCTTAATACAACCAAAAGGGGGCTTTGTTGCCCGTATTTGGCGGCGGTGTTATAATCTGGGGACTTGTAAACGGGGGATATTATGAAGCTAAACCGCGAAGATGTACTCCACATTGCCCGCCTGGCTAAACTGGGGCTGGAGGAAGATGAAATAAACCGCTTGAGTAAAGAGCTTTCGGCCTTGCTGGAGCATTTTGAGGTACTGCAGCAGGTGGATACCACCGGCGTAGAGCCGACCGCCCAGTCCACCCCGATTAAAAGCGTACTCAAAGAGGATATTATAAAGCCCTCTTATGACCGTGAGGAAATACTTTCAAATGCCCCCAGACGCGAGGGTGCTTATGTGCGGATACGGGCGGTGATGGAATAATGACAGATTTAATCAAGCTGACCATTGCCCAGTCCCACAAACTGCTGAAAGAACGGAAACTGTCATCCGCCGAGCTTACCCAAGCCCATCTGGACAGGATAGAAAAACTTGAGCCTGAGATAAAGGCTTTTATGACTGTCTGCCCTGAGAGTGCTTTAGCCCAGGCTAAAGCGGCTGACGAAGCTATAAAACAGGGGCATATCCGCCCGCTAACCGGTATCCCCATGGCCCTTAAAGATGTATTATGCACCAAAGGTATCCGCACCACCTGTTCCTCCAAGATGCTGGAAAACTTTGTGCCGCCGTATAATGCCCACGTGGTGGACAAACTGGCCGAAGAAGGGGCGGTGCTGCTGGGTAAAACCAACATGGACGAATTTGCCATGGGTTCTTCCACCGAAAACTCGGCCTTCTTTACCACCCATAATCCCTGGAATACCGCCAAAGTTCCCGGCGGCTCTTCCGGCGGTTCGGCTGCCTGTGTGGCTGCTTCGGAAGCAGTATTCTCGCTGGGTTCGGATACCGGCGGTTCTATCCGCCAACCGGCCAGCTTCTGCAGTGTTACCGGACTGAAACCCAGCTACGGTATGGTAAGCCGCTACGGGCTGGTAGCCTTTGCCAGTTCGCTTGACCAGATAGGCCCTTTTACCAAAGATGTTTTGGACTGTGCTCTGGTAATGAATGCCATTGCCGGCTTTGATGACCGTGACTCCACCTCCGTCCCCCAGACAGTGCCTGATTTCAGCAGCTGCCTTGACGGGGATATAAAGGGGTTTAAACTGGGTGTACCCAAAGAATATTTCAGCCAGAATATGCGGGCAGATATAGCCGAGAAGATAAATGACGCCCTGGGAGTACTTTCGGGTCTGGGTGCAAGCGTAGACCGGGAGGTATCCCTGCCCCATACCCCATACGCACTGGCGGTTTATTACATACTGGCACCCTCCGAGGCTTCGGCCAATTTGTCACGGTATGACGGGGTAAAATACGGTTATTCTTACAACCAGACCGAAAACATGTGGGAAGCTATGGAAAAGACCCGCGCCAAGGGATTCGGGCCGGAAGTAAAACGGCGTATCATGATAGGTACTTACGCCCTTTCAGCCGGCTATTATGACGCCTGGTATGTCAAAGCCCAGAAGGTGCGCACTCTGATAAGCCAGGAGTTTAACAACGCCTTTGAAAAATATGACGCCCTTATAACCCCCACCACCCCCAACTTGCCTTTCAGTATCGGCGAAAAGCTGAGTGACCCCTTTGAGATGTATATGTGTGACACCTGCACTATCCCCATAAATATTGCCGGATTGCCCGCCATAAGCATACCGGCCGGGTTTGTAGATGGTTTACCAGTGGGTTTACAAATTATAGGCAAGCCCTTTGCTGACCAGACTATTATGCGCATAGCCCATGCTTTCCAGTGCGCTACCGCCTGGCACAAGGAAACTCCCCGGTTATAGAGAGGTGTGGAAAATCCATGATTAAGCAGCCAAGTGATTGGTATCAGGCCAGTATTGAAACTGTTACCAACCTGGAAACGACCCTTAGCCCCAAAGAGGTCAAAAAATACCGTCTGAAATGGCTTGAGACCGTCCTTTACCAGATGGATAACTTCGGACAGAACTGCGAAGATTGCAGTATGTTCCGCCATGCCCTGACCGCCTGCCTGAAAACCCTGGGCAATAAACCTGTTGCCAAGGCAGATGAAGAGTCATACTTCAACACCTTAAACGGGGTTGTTATCCACCTGCAGAGTAAGCACAAGCTGACACCCCCCGGCGAAAATATAGGTATCTGGCTGGCACTAGGGCTGGCTCTGGGTGCCGGGCTGGGTTTTGTGCTGAGCAATATGGCCACCGGTATTGCCATAGGGCTGGTTACCGGGCTGGTCATAGGCGCTATTCTGGATATTGCCGCCCGCAAGCAGGGGCGCGGCATTTAAAAAACCTGATTCTTTAAGTCAAAGAACAGGGCGGCTGGCAAACAGCCGCCTTTCGTTTATGTGATAGTTTCTAAAATGTATATATACCTTGACATTTTGTAAATATAGCTTTACAATACCAATCTATGAATATCAAAATTTACCGCTATATAGTTATTTTGCTATCGGTAATACTGGGTATCGGCATAGGCTGGGCTGCAGCCAACGGATTGTACCTGTTCGGGCTGCTGGTAGTGCCTATCTTTATAGGTATGAATATATTTTTAAGAAGCCAGGTCAAGGGCATACTGGCAGACGAACGCCAGTACCGTATTCAGGAAAAGGCTGCCAGTTTCACCATCCGCATTTTCGGCCCGGTAATAGGTCTTGCCCCTCTGGTTTACATGGTGATTAATGAAGACGCCGCCTCTTCTCCCGAATACTGGCTGCTGGTAGGCATGGCCTTATTCTTTATTTTGCTGTATGACCTGGCTAATCTGTATTACCGGAATAAAATGTAAATATTATGCAAAATAAACTCCGGGTTTTAAGAGCCATACACAACCTTACTCAGGAGGAACTGGCGGACAAACTGGGTATAACCCGCCAGACCGTTATCGCTATAGAGCGGGGAAAGTACTCCCCCTCCCTGGAGCTGGCTTTCAAGATAGCTTCCCTTTTCAAAGCACCAATAGAAGAAATATTTATATACAATACTGAACAGGAAAGGCAATGATAGAAGTAAACAACCTTAGCAAAAGCTTCAAGGGCAAAACAGTACTGGATAATATCAGTTTCAGTGTAGCTCAGGGGGAAATATTCGGTTTTCTGGGGCCAAACGGCGCCGGCAAAACCACCACCATGAGAATTATTTTAGGTCTTTTAAACCCCAGCAGCGGCCAGGCCACCCTGAACGGCAAAAATCTGGCTAAAGATGATGCCGCCAGAAGCAAAGTGGGGGTTCTGCTGGAAGTGGACGGCATTTATGACCGCCTGAGCGCCTATGAAAACCTGCGGTATTTTGCAGATATCTACCGGATACCTAACCGCGAAGCCCGGATAAACGAACTGCTGGAATTTTTTGACCTGAACGGATGCCGGAATGACCCGGCAGGCAAATTTTCAAAAGGCATGAAACGCAAACTGGCGCTGGCCAAGGCTATTATGCACAAACCGGAGGTTCTTTTTCTGGACGAACCGGCCTCCGGGCTTGACCCCGAAGCCCAGAAAAACTTCCGTGACCTTATCCTGTCCCTCTCACGCGAGGGCAATATGACTATTTTTCTGAATTCGCATGACCTGGACGAAGTCCAGCGTATCTGCAATAAAGTGGCCATTATCAAGGGCGGCAAACTGCTGGCCTGGGACAGTCTGGCCAACCTGGGCAGGAAAAACCGCCAGCCCGGCATGGAACTTTCCTTTGGCAATACGGCTGATATTGAGCAAGCCGAAAAACTGCTCACCTCAGCCAAACTGGCAATTGATATTCACCGTACCCAGGAGGGCCTGACCCTGACCCCGGCTGAAGGTGCGGACACCTCCCAGATAATCACTTATCTAGCCGGTCATGATATTAAGCTGGAAGAAGTGCGCAAACTAAAACGGTCTCTGGAGGAAATATATCTGGAGACTATGAAACAGGAGACCAGGTAATGCAAAATATATTTACGGTAGCTAAAAAGGAAATCCGGGATAACTTCAGCAACAGGGGTATGCTTATTCAGGCGCTCATTATGCCCGTGCTGTTCGGTTTTCTGTATTCCAATAACCTGTCCAGTCAGGCGGGTATGAATTTATCCATTAACGGCATAGTCTTTTACCTGTCCATTATGATAAGTGCCTTTATGTCTTATATGTTCCTCAGCCAGGCATTCGTAATGGAAAAATACACCCGCACCATTGAAAGCCTGATGTGCACCCCGCTCAGCCTGCGGGATATTCTGCTGGGCAAAGTGCTGGGGGTAAGCGTCTCCACCTACCCGTTTGTCCTGCTGGCCGTCTTGATACCCATTATCCGTACCGGTCTTGAAAACGGGGAGTTTATACTGCCCTCGCTGGCGATATTTGTTCAAGTGCTGTTTGTGACCCCGCTGGTTATCCTGGGCTTTGTAAACCTGATGGGCTTTTTAAACCTGTATGTGGGGCTGAAAGAGTACCGCATTCTAAACCTGATAGTCTTCGTACCCCTGTTCGGCCTGATGGGTGCGGGTATAGGTCTGGCCAGCAATATAGATGCCCAATGGGCTCTGGTAGGCATAGTAGCCGGTGTGGCGGTATTGCTGCTGGCTATTTCTACTTACCTGACCCGCTTTCTCAGCCGGGAAAGGATAGTAACCACTCTGCCCTAAAATATTTTTATCAGCCTGTTTGCCCCCTGCGTACATAATACTCAGGGGGCATTTCTTTGACAGCGGCAAGTAAAGAGGAGTATTTTTTAGATTTAAATATATCTGTTATAATAGCTCTACCACAAACAGGAGAAAATAATGCTTAGTGACATTTTAAAAATCCTGGAAAATGACTCCCGTATTACACCTGACAGACTGGCCTGCATGACCGGCCTTGCCGAAGAGGATATCAGCCGTGAGATAAAGCAAGCCGAAGCTGACAAGACTATCCTCAAATATAAAACCGTCATAAACTGGGAGAAATTGGGACACGAACAGGTTTTCGCCCTGATTGAGGTCAAGGTCAGCCCCCAGAGAGATGTGGGTTTTGATGCCATTGCCGAAAGGATTTACCGCTACCCGGAGGTGCGCTCCTGCTATCTGCTTTCAGGCACTTATGACCTGCTGGTAATGGTAGGCGGCAAGACTATGCAGATGGTGGCTAATTTCGTAGCCCAAAAACTGGCTCCGATAGAAGGCGTACAGGGAGCGGTCACCCATTTTCTGCTTAAGCGGTTCAAAGAAGACGACGAAATAATTGACGGCAACGATGATATCAAACGCGAACCGGTAGTCCTTTAATAAATATTCAGAGGTTTAGGCCATGACATCACAGGTGGAAACGGACAAAGGTTTTATCTCAGACAGAGCCAAAGAGCTCAAGCCTTCCGGCATACGCAAATTCTTTGACCTGGCCGCCAAGATGGGCAGCGGAGCTATATCTCTGGGTGTGGGTGAACCTGACTTTACAACCCCGTGGCATATTCGCGAATCTGCCATTTACGCTCTGGAAAAGGGCTATACCATGTATACCTCTAACGCCGGACTTTTGGAACTCCGCCAGGAGATAGCCAAATACCTGTACCAAACCTACAAACTGGAGTACAACCCCGAAACCGAAATCTTAATAACCGTAGGCTCAAGTGAGGCTTTGGACCTGGTTATGCGGGCTACCCTAAACCCCGGTGACGAAGTGCTTATGACTGATCCGGCTTATGTGGCTTATCCCTCATGTGTCTTTATGGCATACGGCAACCCGGTCCAGATACCCACTTTTGAAGCTAATAATTTTGAAATAAGTGCGGCAGATATTGCCCCCAGAATTACCCCCAAGACCCGTTCAATTTTGCTGGGGTATCCTTCAAACCCCACCGGGGCGGTTATGCCCAAGGCCAAACTGGCCGAGATTGCCAAGCTGGTGTGCGAGAAGAACCTGTTGGTGGTATCTGACGAAATATATGACAAGATTATCTACTCCGGTTTTGAACATACCTGCTTTGCCACTTTGCCGGGTATGCGCGAACGGAGTGTAATTATCAACGGCTTTTCCAAAACATATGCCATGACCGGCTGGCGGATTGGTTATGCGGCCGGTCCGGCGGATATTATTCAGGCTATGACCAAAATACATCAACATACCATGCTGTGTGCTCCCATTGCCGCCCAGAAAGCCGCCCTGGAAGCCCTGAAGAATGGTCAGGATGACGTGCGGCTGATGGTAGAGGAATATGACCGCCGCCGCCGGTTTATAGTAAAAAGCTTCAACGATATGGGGCTGTCCTGCTTTGAGCCCAAAGGCGCTTTTTACACCTTTCCTTCAGTCAAAAAAACCGGACTGAGTTCAGCCGAATTTGCCGAAAAGCTGCTCCTGGAAGAAAAGGTGGCCGCCGTACCCGGCACTGCCTTTGGTGACAGCGGCGAGGGTTACCTGCGCTGCTGTTACGCTACCTCCATGAAAGATATAGAAGAAGCCATGAAACGTTTCCGCCACTTTTTAAAGCACAACTGCCCCGGAATGTAAGCCGCTTATTTACTGTAAAACTAAAGCCCCGCCAAAAGCGGGGCTTATTTTATAACCATAAATTTGCCAGTGATTGGAATCAGCGGAGATTCATTTTCCGGCGGACTTCATCAATAGTCTCCCGGGCTATCGCCCCGGCCCGTTCCGCCCCGTCTGCCATAATGCGGTAAATCTCATCAGGGTTTTCAGCCAGCTTGCTTCTTTTTGCCCGGATGGGGCGCAAGTAGACGTTAATAGCTTCGGCCAGAGCCCGTTTGCACTGAACACAGCCTATGCGGGCGTTCCGGCAGTCATCTGCAATCTGGGCTACCGCCTGGGGGCTGAAATAATTGTGCAGTTTGTACACGTTGCAGATATCCGGGTGGCCGGGGTCGGTCTTATACTGGCGGGCAGGGTCAGTAACCGCACTCATTACTTTTTTGGCAGTCTCTTCCTCTGACAGAGCCAGCTCAATATGATTGTTGAGCGACTTGCTCATTTTGTCCTTGCCGTCCAGACCGACCACTGTGGGAAAATTGGTCAGGCGTGCCTGCGCCTCAGGGAAGGTATCACCGAATTTTTCATTGAACCGGCGGACTATCTCACGGGTAAGCTCCAGATGAGGCAGCTGGTCAACCCCCACCGGCACTAAGTCAGCCTTGTAAAGGGATATATCTGCCGCCTGAAGCACCGGATAGCCTACCAGACCATAGTTAACATTGTCAGGGTGCATCCTGACCTTTTCCTTGAAGGTAGGCACCCGAAGCAGCCAGCTTAGAGGGGTAATCATACCGAACAGGGTAAAGAGTTCGTTTATTTCCGGCACCTGAGACTGAACAAACAGGATACACTTTTTGGGGTCCAGACCAGATGCCAGCAAATCCAGCATCATTTCATATATGTTTTCTTTTAAGGCATCCGTTTCTTCCAGAGTGGTCAGGGCGTGAATGTCTACTACGCAGTAAATACATTCGTAATCATCTTGCAAGGCCACATAGTTTTTAACCGCTCCAAGGTAGTTGCCCAGATGGAGACGGCCTGTGGGACGGACACCGGAAAAAACCCGTTTCATTTGCTCCTCCTAAATAACAGGTGGATTGTAACATAAGCTAAAGCTAATTTAAAGCTAAGTTCCGGCTGAAAGGCTGCCCAGATACGAACAGACTTCGGATATAGTGGTTTCGTCAGTGGAAGCCCCGGAGGTAATGCCAATGCGGTTTACCCCCCTAAGCCATCCGGTTTGCAGTTCCGAAGCAGTCTCTATCAGATAAGTATTGGATACGGTCTTGCACAAATCCAGCAGGTGGCGGGTATTGGCGCTGTTATGCCCGCCGATAACCAGCATCAGGTCTACCCTGCCTGCCAGTTCCAAAGCGGCTGTCTGCCGCTCACGTATGTCGTGGCAGAGAGTATCCGCTATACGGATTTCAGCATCTTTCACCAGAGCCTGGTCTATCACATTTTTTACAAACGAGGTGAAACCGGTGGGTATCTGGGTGGTTTGGGAAAGCACCCCTATATAACGGGATACATCTGGCACGTCAACCAGTCCCTGGGGATTAAGGGTAGCCAGCCCGTCCCCGCCTGCCCAACCCATAATGCCCTTAACCTCCGGGTGGTTTACATCACCGTAGATTACGGTAAAAAACCCGGCATCATGAAAGCGTTTGGCAGCTACCTGAGCCCTTTTTACAAACGGACAGGTGGTATCCACTACCTCCAGCCCCTTAGATTTCAGTTCATCTAAAACTAAAGGCCCCACCCCGTGGGAGGAAATGGCTACCGTCCGGCCGGAAATGTCTTCTATATTTTTTACTACCCTGACACCCATGCCCGAAAGGCGGTTTAAGACCTGCTGGTTATGCACTAAAGCCCCCAGCGTCTCCACCCCGCCCTTTTCGGCGGCAGTTTTCTCCAGTATGTTTATGGCACGCCGTACCCCAAAACAAAAACCGATATTAGATGCGCATTCCACTTTCATAGCTAAAAGCCATTATATCCCGTATATCCTGCCAAAACAAATAGTTCTTGATTTAGATGCTTTAATGCTACATAATGGCTTAAGATGACTATCAGCGCCGGTAAACTGCTTAACCTGACTGCTCTGGCCAGCCAGAGAGGTTTATTTGAGATTGCGGCTATGGACCACCGCGGCTCCATAAAAAAGCACCTCTGCCCGAAAACCACCGAAGAAGAATGCTACCACAGCCTGGCTGATTTCAAACTGAGCCTTTGCCGGGCTTTTTCAGGACAGGCCAGCGCCGTACTCCTTGACCCCATTTACGGGTTACCTGAGTGCCTGGCCCAAAACGCCATTGCACCCGGCTGCGGCTTGCTTGTCAGCCTGGAATCAAGCGGCTACGGCGGAGAGGCCGAGTACCGGACTACCGAACTTCTTAAAAACTGGGGGGTAAACAAGATAAAACTGCTGGGGGCAAACGCCGTCAAGCTGCTGCTTTATTACCGCCCGGATATCAAAGATTTAGCCAAGACCCAGCAGCTTCTGGTAAAGACCGTGGCTGACGAATGCCGCAAACTGGATATCCCCTTTGTGCTTGAGCCTGTCACCTACCCCACCGGGCAGGAACTGAAAAATGCCGGGCTTTTTGCCAAAAACAAACCGAGTTTAGTCCTTTCCACCGTAGAAGACTTGGCAGGACTGGGTATAGATATACTCAAAGTGGAGTTCCCTGCCGACCTCCGCTTCAGCCTGACCGAAGATGAGGCCTTTATATCCGCCCGAAAACTGGACTCCATCTGTCCCGTTCCCTGGGCTATACTCTCCGCCGGGGCGGATTTTAACCTGTACGTGCGTGAACTGGAGATAGCCTGCCAGTGCGGGGCATCCGGTTTTCTGGCCGGCAGAGCCGTCTGGCAGGAAGCTTTGGAGATAACCAACCCGGTAAACCGCCAGGATTTTATAAACCGCGTGGCCGCCGAAAGGTTTAAACGCCTGTGTCAGATAGCCGAAAATACGGGACGCCCCTGGCATGAAAAACTGGGACTTAAAGCGGGTAATTTTATAAACCCCGGCCCCACCTGGTATGCCAACTACCAGCCGGGAGAAAACCCATGATTACCACCGTTACCCTAAACCCCTGTCTGGACAAACATATAGACGTGCATGGTCTGGTACTGTACGAAACTAACCGCTGGCATCTTATGTCCAAATATGCCGGCGGCAAAGGCATAGATGTATCACGGGCGATACATGAAATGGGAAATGATACCATTGCCTGCGGTTTTCTGGGCGGTGAAGAGGGACGGGAGATAGAAACCCTACTTGCAAAACAGGGGCTTAAATACCGCTTCACTCCCATCAGCCAGCCTACCCGAAGCTGTTTTATAATATACGACACTAAAACCCGCCGCCAGACTAACCTTAACGCCCCCGGCCCGCGGATAACGCCGTCTGAACTGAAACTTTTTCACGAAGACCTGCACAGGGAAAGCGCTTCGTCAAACATTATTGTTATGTCAGGCAGCGTACCGCCGGGAGTACCTGCAAACGTCTATTTCACCCTTATCAAGAGTGCCCATAAACTGGGCAAGCAAACCATACTGGATACCACCGGCAAATACCTGCGGGCAGGGCTCAAGGCTAAACCCTGTCTGGTAAAGCCCAATATCCGCGAAGCGGAAGAGCTGCTGGGCAGGAAACTGGAAACCGAGGCTGAAATAATACTAGGGGCTAAGGAAATAGTCCAAATGGGAGCAGGCATAGCGGTAATCTCCATGGGCAAAAAAGGGCTGATAGCCAGTGACGGCAAGCAGGTGATAAAAGCCAGCTCTCCCTATGTGCGGGTAAAAAGCGCGGTGGGGGCGGGTGATTCAACGGTGGCCGGCTTGGCCATATCCCTCTGCCAAGGGGACAGCCTGGAAGAAGCCTGCCGTTTAGGTGTAGCCATGGGGACAGCCGCCGTGATGACGCCGGGCACCGAACTCTGCCACCGCGAAGACGTTTTGTACTGGCTGCCCCGTATTAAAATCCGCCGTTTAGCTTAGTTATCAGGGGATATCCATAACATTTAATAGCCGCTGGTAAGCCGCAATGGCATTGGCAATTACCCAGGCCATATCCTCACGCACATCATCGGAAGCCCTTTCCAGCGCCAGATTAAGCGCATCCTGATTGGCAATGGCGGAAAGGAAGATATAATACTGGCTAGTCCCAACACTGCCGCTTGGAGTTTCAGGCATCCCCGGGGTTTTATCAGGTGCTTCTACTGAGGGCAAACCCAATATTTCAGTATCATCTCTGCCCTGGGAATTATCAGCGGACATCATACTGCTTTCAGCCCATATCAGGTTTGCCATAACAGACAGAGCGGAATTCAGCTTGTCATTAGTCTGTCTTAACAGGCTGACCTGATTAGTATCCGACAGATAAATTATCTCGGCAACCCTTCTGTCGGCAATCTGGTTCATGGTATTTAGCTTACCCTCATCACTAAAGGAAACGTTCAGCCAGAGTTCTTCGGTTGCCAGCTTTACACTGTAAAGGGGGCTGTCAGGCATACTGCCGGAAGCCGCCACCGCTACCCCTCCGCCTGAAACAAACAGGAACATCAGAGCGCCGACAAGGCCGCTTGCCCAGTTAAGACGCCACCGGAAAAAGCCTTTCTTATGCTTGCTTTCATTCAGGGCAGACATAAATTCGTAACGGGCTTTGGCTTTGAACGACTCCGAAGGCTTGCAGCCTGAAGCAAGGGCATCAATACCGATAGCTGTTTTCAGTAAAGGAGCCAGCTCCACCGCCTGGTCGGGATATAAGCGGAGACAGCTTTCCAAATCCTGCCCGTCTATAATGATACGGTCCAGGCATTCACTCAGGATATTATCAAATTCGGGGTTATTTTTTACATTCATTTTATTCACGCTCCAGAGAGCATTCGGCGGAGTGATGACACTGCACTGTGCTGCAGCGCCTTGACCGCACCCGGAGTTTTATTCATTATTTTGGCCACTTCGGCAATAGGCAAATCCGAAGAAAACCGCAGGGAAATGACCTCCTGCTGGGCGGGTGTAAGTTTACCGGATACCTCCACAAACTTTTCGTAATCTATATTTACTTCGGTAGTTTCCACCGGGTCATCGGCACAGGCCAGCGGGGTGACTACTTCTATATCCAGCACAGGCTGGCGGCTTCTCTTCCGCAGATAGTCCACTATCTGGTTATGGGCAATACGGTAGAGCCAGGCAGAGAAAGGGGTATTATCCTGCCACTTGAAGGAAGATATAGACCGGAGCATGTTCATAAAGACCTGCTGGGTCAAATCTTCGGCCTCCATTTTATTACCGATTTTCAAGGCAATATAGCGATAAATCTTATCGAAATATTCCTCATATAATCTGGCAAAGGCATGCTCGTCTTTTTGTTGAGCAAGCTCAACCAGGCGTTTCTCTGTCTGCACCAGTAAGATCCCCTTTTTTGGCCGGCCTCTTTTTGAGGACTCCCGGCCGGTCAAACCCGGTTATTTACCCGTGCACAAATTATAACGAAGCAGTTTTTAAAAAGATAGCAACCCGAATTCGCCAAATCCCAGCCAGCAGCAAATATTTTTTATAAAATCCGCTTTATTTAGACCCGGGGGTTGCAATCCTGAGCGGTTTCCGTCATTATAGGAAATATATCCCTTTTGGCTTCCTCAAGTTATCTTAACTCATATTACTATTTTCCTATAACGGTTAGTACATTCGGGGGATTGGATAGTACAGTTTATATCATGTATAGTTCTGAATAGTTAGGTTAAGATACTTTAAGAAAGGACTGCCATGTCAAATCATGAAGATACTACAGTTTCCCCGATGCTGACTACCAGTGAAGTCGCCCATATGCTGAATGTACACATAAATACCGTCCGCCGCTGGAGCAACCAGATGGTGCTGAAATCCTACCGGATAGGGGCACGCGGTGACCGGCGTTTCCGCAAGGAAGATGTGGAACAATTTTTGGAGCGGGAAGGCAAGACCAAATCCCTCAAAGAAACTTAAAGCTAAAAAAAGAGGCGGGCAATGGAAGACAACAGTAAGATCAGGGTAATGGTCATAGATGAGCAACCTTTTTTCAGGGCGGGTGTTGCCCAGGCCTTATCCGACAACAACTTTGAGATACTCCCAACCGATACCCACAGAGACCCTATGGAACAGATTGAGAGCAGCCTGCCGGATGTGGTACTTTTGGGTTCAGACTTGGTGGCGTACAGCGGGCTGGATTTGGGCAGGCGGATTGTGCGCACCTTCCCCAATACCAAGGTTATTATCCTTTCCCCGAACCCGAATGATACCGAACTGTTTGAATGCATCAGGACAGCGGCTGTGGCCTGTTTGAAAAAAAGCAGCACGGCTGATGAGCTTATTGAGACTATCCGCCGGGCCAACCGGGGAGAATACCCTATCAATGAAAGCCTGATGACCAGCCCCAACCTGGCCAAACAGGTACTGGCCCAGTTTCAAGACATATCCCTGCTGGGCAAAGACGCTTCCAATTTCGTTACCCCTTTAACCAACCGCGAAAAACAGATACTGACCCTTATTGCCAATGGCAATACCAACAAACAGATTGCCAACAATCTGGAAATAAGTGAACAGACCATAAAGAACCACGTCAGCGCCATTTTACGCAAATTGAACGCTAATGACCGGGCACACGCTGTTGTAGTGGCCATCCGCTGCGGCTTGATAAATATATAAATTTGGCTTATTTTTGACAAATAGTTGCACCTTTAGGTGAATTATGCGTAAGATATGATAAGTAACTGGATAAAAAGCCAATAAACAAGCTGGAATGTAGTAAGAAATGTTGCAGAACAAAGTTAAAGATACAGAACTCCGCAAACTGGTTAGTAAACGGGTGGCAGATTATCTGTCCAGCCACAGCTATCAGGTGGAAACTGATGTCAAAATAACCGGTCAGTCCGGTGTGGAGCACGTCTTTGATATAGTAGCCCGCCGGAATGACGGTTTTACTACCAGAACAATGGCGGTTTGCATAACTCTGGGTTCAAACCAGGAAGAAGAAAGCAGCGCTATTTTTAACTTTGCCAATAAGGCTTTTGATACCGGTATAAATGAACGTATTCTTATTGCCATACCCAAACTCACCCCCGAAACACGCAATCTGGCTGAAAAACAGCGGATAAAAGTCTTTGACGAAGACCGTCTGGAAGACCTGCTGGTAAGCAATACCAAACACCCCAGCCGGCTGGAGAGTATAGGCAACATCTCCACCCGCGAAGACCTTATTAACGCTCTGACCGGCCTGGGCTATACCATAAGGGAAAATGCCCGTATCAAAGGGCGTTCCGGCATTTCACACGTGTTTGACATAGTGGCTAATGATATCAATACTGACAACTATACCCTGGGGATAGACATTATCAAAAAACAGCCCTCCCTTGAGCTTCAGGATGTGGCTCTGTTTGACGCTAAAGCCTTTGATTGCGGCATAGTTGACAAGCTGATAGCTACCGCCTCCCAGATAACCGCTGATGCCCAGCAGTTTGCTGATGCCCAGAAGGTCAAGCTTATAAAATTTAAACCCGTTACTATAGCTACCGAAGAGGGGGCTGCGGTAAATACAGCCGAAGAAGTTATAAAGACCTCAGCCAAAACCGACACTAAAAACGGCAAAACTGCCATAACCGACCTGCGCCAGTCACCCCGCCCCGAAGCGCTCAAGCTCATCCCGGAGGTGCTTGCCCGGCGTTACACTGCTATACCCCTGAATGTAGTGGGTAATACCCTTGAGATGGCCATGGCAGACCCGTCTGACATACTGGCACTTGAAGCCTTTTCCGCCCATTCCAAACGCCGCATCAAGCCCATACCGGCAGACGCCCGCGAAATACGCGAAGCTATAGACTTTAACTACAAAGGTTACGGGGATATTGAAAAATACCTTTCCCGCATGTCAATACCCAGCGAAGTTACAGATGACCGTCTGGCTATTGATGCCGCTATTGACGCACCTTTAGCCCAAGCCCTGAACCTTATTATTGAAGAAGCGGTAAAAGCCCGCTCGTCAGACGTACATATTGAGCCCAATGAAGACCGCCTGCGGGTGCGTTTCCGTATTGACGGCACACTGCAGGATATGATGTCTTTGCCCATCACCGCCCACCGGGCTATTATCTCCAGAATAAAAATCCTGGGCGATATGAATATTGCAGACCATTTCCACGCACTTGACGGCCAGTTTACGGTAAATGCCGGCGGACGGGAAATAGATATCCGGGCGGCAACCGCTCCTACCGTAAACGGGGAAATGGCGGTGCTGCGGCTGCTGGATAAAAGCCGGGCTACCATAGAACTTTCCCAGCTGGGCTTTTTGCCGGACAGCCTGGAAAAATACAACAAGATGCTCAAAGTGCCCTACGGCATGATACTTATCAGCGGCCCTACCGGCGCCGGTAAGACCACCACCCTTTATGCATCTATAAACTCGCTTGATATCATGCGGCAAAATATTATTACCATAGAAGACCCGGCGGAATACCGCTTTAAAGATATAAACCAGATACAGGTAAACACTCAGGCCGGCATTACCTTTGCCAGCGGCCTGCGTTCTATCCTCCGCCTTGACCCTGATGTAATCCTGGTAGGTGAAATACGTGATGCTGAAACAGCCAATATAGCCGTTCAGGCAGCCCTTACCGGCCACCTGATGCTTTCATCTATACACGCCAATGACACTACCGGTGTTCTTTACCGCTTGATAGACCTGGGAGTAGAACCCTTCCTGATTGCTTCAGCTGTGGTAGGGGTAGTAGCCCAGCGTATGGTCAGGCGGATTTGCCCGTACTGCCAGCATACCATTGAAGTACCGGTTATTGAGCAGGTGGCTTACGAACGGGAAATCGGGGAGAAACGGACCAAATTTGTATATGGCAGCGGCTGTAAATCATGTGCCTTCACCGGCTATCTGGGCCGGGTAGGCCTGTTTGAGATTATGACTATAAGTGATGAAATCAGACGGCTGATGCTAAGCGGGGCTTCCCCGTCCGAAATACACGCCCAATCCATTAAAGACGGCATGATTACCATGATGAAAGATGGTATGCTGAAGGTAAAAGACAATATAACCACCCCCTCCGAAGTACTACGCAGTGCCTATTCTCCGGAGGAGCAGTATTGAGGTAAGTAGATGGACTTTAATTACGTAGCTTACGGTCAGGATAAAAGGCTTGTAAAGGGGAAAATCCCGGCGACCTCTCTGGAGGCAGCCCAAAGGCTGCTGAGCCACAGCGGTTACCAGATTTTAAGCATAAAACCCATTACGCCTTTTTTCAGCACCAGCGGTTCATTTAACTTCTCCAAGGTAAAACCCAGAGAAGTTATTCTGTTTTCCCGCCAGCTGGCTCTGCTGCTTGAATCCGGTACGGATATTGTCACTTCACTGGAACTGCTCCAGGAACAGACAACCAATAAACTTTTCCGTGAGATTATAGGCGAGATTGTAAATGATATCCGGGGAGGCAGTTCGCTCTCTCTGGCTATGAGCAAACACCCCAAGGCTTTCCCGCCCCTGTATCACCGGGTAATTGCCGCCGGCGAACAGGGAGGCAGCCTGGAAGTAGTACTGCGTAATCTGGCTAACTTTGTCCAGCGGAACGTGGAAACTGAAAAGAAGATAAAGAGCGCCCTGACTTACCCCAGCGTAGTAGCGGTGGTAGGTATTCTGGTGCTGCTGCTCATGGTAACCTTCGTATTACCGGCCTTCACCAGTTTATACTCCCAAATGGGCTCTGAACTGCCCGCCGCCACCAGAATACTCATTGGCATAAGTGATTTTTTTGGGGCTTGGGGTTTGTATGTAACCGGAATTTTTATAGCAACCATAGCCGGGTTGGTAATATATCTGCGCACACCCGCAGGACGCTATCAGAGAGACCGGATAGCCCTGAAACTGCCTATAATCGGGCGGATTCTGCTTCTTTCAGAACTTTCCCGTGCCTGCCAGACTATGTCACTGCTGTTTAAAGCCGGTCTGCCCCTGCCTGAAATCATGAATCAAACCACTGCCGCAGCCAACAATAAACTTATCAGCAACGCCCTGGCAGAGGTTCAGCATGACCTGATAAGGGGTGAAGGACTTTCCCGCCCCATGACCAAAAGCCCCCTCTTCCTGCCCATGATGGTTCAGATGGTAAGCGTGGGTGAAGAAACCGGTAAACTTGATGACACCCTTGCTACTGTATCAGCTACTTATGATACCGAAGCTGACGACCGCATAAGTGCCGCCATAGGCATGATACAGCCGGTTATGACCATAGGTATCGGTCTGGTAGTAGGCTTTATTGCCGTTGCCCTGGTGTCTTCCATGTACTCCTTGTACGGGCAGATTGGCTAAGGATAAATAATATGAGAAGAAAGCTGCTTCGGCGTCAAAAGGGGTTTTCCCTGATTGAGGTGCTTGTGGCACTGGCTATACTGGGGCTTATCGGGGTGGCTTTTCTGACTGCCCTTAATACGGCCGTAAAAGCGGTATCTATAGCTAACGTACGCACTACTTCTGAAAGTTACGCCAAGAGTACCATGGAGCATCTGAAAAGCTTTTCATACCAGCGAGTTGATGAAGATGGCTCGGTAGCGGATTATTTTTTCCTAAGCCCGTCTGATACCGCTTTCACTATCTGCACTTATAACCGTGATGGAAACCTGGTACAAAACAAGATTTACGGTATACCCTGGGATGTAGTTACCAATACCCAGAGTATTACTGATAAAGGTATCCAGAAGATAACCATAGTAATACAGCACAATGAGGGTGGGGTAAACAAGATTATCTTTACCCTGATAGATTATGTGGCAAGCAGATGAGAAGGTTCATTTTAAAATACAGCGGTAAGCAGGCTGGATTTACGCTGGTGGAAATGCTGGTTGCTCTGGCCATTACCGGACTTATCATGGCAGGGTTAACTACCAGTGTCTTCCAGTTGTTTACCGTCACTCAGCGAAGCAATGACCACATGACCATTATCCGCCATCTGGACATTGTAAACAGCTGGCTTTCCACTGATATTCAGATGGCTAATACCCAACCTGAGTGGGATCCGGACACACACACTCTGACTATAAAACAAACAAGATATCAGTCCGACCCAACCAACCCTATAACTGATCACATCGTCACTTATACTTATAATCCCATTACAGGCACGCTCACCAGAACCGAATTGCGGCTGTTTGACAATTCTACCCAAACAAGCCTCATAGCCGAGTATGTTAGTGGTATACTATTTGAAGATGAGCTGACATCAGATGAAAAACTGCCCAGTGCAGTTGATATCAAAATAACCATAACCTTACATACCCAGACTGAAAACAGGCTTTTGCACATTAAACCAAGGATAAGCAGCACATAACTGGAATTGCTTGGTTGGGGAGGTGCGGAGATGAGAAACTTAATAACTATAAGCAAGAGGCTTAGAAGCCAGCAGGGTCAAGCGCTGGTTATCGCCCTTATATTTCTGGCCATAGGAGCCCTAACCCTGCCCCCGCTGATGATGCTGATGGGTTCAGCCCTGGTACAGGGTACTACCTTTGAAAACCGGACTGCCAGCCTTTATGCCGCAGATGCCGGCGTTGAGCAGGCTATCTGGTATCTGGATCCGGCAAACAGCCCCTTGATACCCGGTGGTTTGCCCATGCATACAGGAGAAAGCCGCACTCTACCAGAAATTACCATAGACGGGCGGACTGTGAGCGTAACTTTAGACTACCTTGCAGAGGATATATACCGGATTATGTCCACCTCTGTCAGTTCCACTGAAACCATCAGCATAACTGCAGTGGTAAGCGACACCTATAATAACTACACAGACATCATGAACCATGTCATTACTTCACAAGGTGACTACACTATTCAAGGCGGCCAAGCCAGCGTAACTCCTGATACAGGTGATAACGCCCCCATACGCTTTTATGAAGGGGCATGGCCCGGTGCCAATGAATTGTCGGCCTTTTATTATGTAAATACTACCCCATCTGCTTCAGCCACCCTGAATCTGGCAAACTATCCAACCGGCGTTCCCGAAATACTAAGACAGGGGACACTTGATATTGTGTCCACCGTAAAGAACGCCACCTATACACTTGAGGGTGATATATACATCACGGGTGATACCCTTATCGGCATGACTGGTTCCAACTTCACTCTGGACTTAAACGGCCACTCCATATATGTACAGAGTAATACAACTGACGAAAAAGATGCCTTGGTGGTTGGCAACCAATGCACCCTGATTGGCTCAGGAAGCATCATTGCCGAAGGTAATATAGAGTTCAAACCTAATCAGCCAGAGCATCCCCATCCAGATGATTATATCTTCGTCCTTTCGGTAAACGGTAAAACCTATATGCAACCTACCAACGTTTTTCAGGGTACACTGGCAGGAGCAACTGAAGTGTACTTGCAGAACAGTTCGATTACCTATTCCAGCCCGTTTGATGAGTACGGGAACTACAAAATAGATTTTCCCGGCAGCGGTCTCAGCCACTTCTGGGGGATAATAACCTGGAGCATTAGCTAATATATGCCCAAAAGTACTATCTGTTGGGTTGAATATGACACTGCAGACCTGTTAGTATAGTGGGATATAGTCCATATTTAGCAAATTTGTGTGTACAGCACTGGAGAATATAACATGATTAGTATGAAAAAGCTTATCAAGGGGGAAAAAGGGGCTTCACTGGCCATAGCCCTTATCTTTCTGGCAATAGGTGCCATCATGTTGCCTCCCCTGCTGATGCTGATAGGTTCCGGACTTCAACAGGGTACAGCTATTGAGGAACGTACTGCAGGGATTTATGATTCGGATGCCGGAGTGGAATGGGCTATAAATCTTATCAAAACCGGCGGCGAAGGAGTAACTGACTCTAAAGGAAGGATCGGCCTGCCAAACGAGCAAGATTCCCCTCGTCGCTATATCCTGTCCGCCCTTAACGGCGATACCTTAGAAGTAAAACTGACCTACCATGGCAAAGGCTATTATACAGTAGATTCCAAAGCCAGCCTGAACGGCAAATCCATCACCACTCAGGCCACCTTAAAATATCAGCTAAGCGGAGGCGGGCTGTTTGATAATGCCATTACCTCTCTTGACGGTGATGTAATTATAAAGAACAACACCACTGTTTCCTCATTTCCCAATATGGATAATGGTAATATAATCGCCAATGGCGATATTATCGTAGGTTCTTCAGCTAATATTGATATCGAAGGTTCTGCTACCGCCAGCGGCACAATAACTGGTGGGGTAGGCAATATTGAACAAGGCTATTTCCCCAATACCGCCATAAATACTTCAACACTGGATACTTCTTTATTTATGCTTGAGGCAATGAGTGCTGCTGATGGCACTATTAAAATAGCCAGTGCCTACAATTCTGGCGGTACTATAAATGGAGACACCCATCTAATTGGCAATCTCAGCATCAGCAGCAATAAAACCCTTACAGTTAACGAAAACCTTTATATAGAAGGCTCATTCACAACAACAAGCAATTCCACATTTAACTTCGGGGGAACAGCTCTTTACGTAAGTGGTAATCTGGATTTCAAATCAAACTCGCATATAAATTTTACTAACCCTGCCGGTTGTCTTGTTTACGTTGCTGGCTCAATGACTGTATCTTCAAACAATACTTTTAATGGTCCGCTCACATTTATCGCTAACGGCAACCTTACACTGAATTCCAATACAGATTGTCTTCTTACCCCGAATCAACGCCCCCCTCTTATTATTTCCGAAACAGGCACAGTAATTATAGATAGCAATGTTGATATTATCGGAATTGTTTATGCCCCGAATGGGCATCTTGAACTTTCAGCAAATACCGATATAACCGGCTGTGTAATTGCCCAAAGTATCACCATGAACAGCAACTCTTCCATCACTTTCCGCACTGACTGGAATTTATCTGCACTTGATCCATATCTCAATGGTAATTCTGTTGAACTTAAAATACTCACATGGGACACACAGACTGTACTAGGCGGCTAAGGAGTATTTATGAAAATAAGTAAAACGTCGTGGGCACTGCTGGCATTCGGCTTAATTATCATTGCCGGAGCCAGTCTGTTTATCCTCTTCGAAAATGAGGATAGCCGCAAAACAGACCTGGAGAACCGCATTGCTCTGGCAGAATTGTCTATACCCAAAGTAGCTGGAGATATTGCCACCTCTACCGAACAGGCAAACCAGCTGGCCGCCCAGCTAGAGGAAGCCCTAGGTAAACTTGCTCAGGCAAAAGGCCAGTTCCCGGAAATGATTCAATCTATAGAATATGCCAGCGTACTGGTACAACTAGCGGCTGAATCCGGACTGGATGTACTTAGTTTCTCATCATCTGAAGCTACCAAACTGACACTGAATAAACTTGACTTCAAGATGACCGAATTTGAGATTGTAGTCAGGGGGGATATCCACCCTATCCTCAGTTTTATATCAGCTATAGACAAGGGTGAAGATTTTCTGACCGGCAGTATGGATGTTATAGACCTGACCTTTGATACCACCACCGCCGATGATGCACTACCCAAACCTGAAGTTGTCATTACTCTTTTACTGATAAGTTACGAGGGTTAAATAAAATGGCTAAAACAACTACGCTATATATTGAAGATGCCGAAATAAAGGTCCTTGTTAACAACGGTAAAAAGGTTGAAAAATGGGCCAGCGCCCCCCTTGAAGCCGGGCTGGTTATAGATGGCTTGATTCAGGATGAAACCAAAGTATCAGAGGAGATAAAATCTTTATTTTCCCGTGAGAAGATACCCACCGGCAGAGTGATAGCGGCCATGAGCGGCCTTAAATCTATCTTCCGGATTATCAGCTTGCCGGCCGTACCTAAAAATATACTTGACGAAGCTATTAAAAACGAAGCTAACCGGGTAATTCCCACCCCTATGGACCAGAATTACCTGTCTTACCAGGTACTTCCCTCCGCTCAGGGGGAAGTAAAGGTATTTATAGTAGCCCACCCCAAAAACACCACTGATTCGGTAATAAAAACCATAAACAAAGCCGGCCTCAGGCTGGAGGTACTGGATATTGCCCCTCTGGCTCTTTGCCGCTGTGCCAATCTGGAAAAGGTTATTATTGTAAGCAACTGGCTGGATAACGTGGATATTGCCGTCATTATAGGCCGCATTCCGGAGGTTATCCGCAGCCTGTCACTGCCGGTTGAAAGCCAGTCTGTTGCCGAACGGATAAGCACCATTGCCGAGGAACTGAACCGGACCATCACCTTTTACAATTCCAGCCATGCTGAAAGCCCGCTGGATGAAAGCGTACCGGTACTGGTATCCGGCGAACTGGCCAATGAACAGGATTCGTGGTCTTCTCTGCTGGATGAGCTGAGCAACCAGATTTCCAGCCTGCCCTCGCCCTTTATTGCCGGTGAAGGCTTTGACCCCAGTGTTTATATTGTAAATATGGGTATGGCCCTCCGGGCGCTGCCGGCCGGAACCGAACACCAGAATTCGCTAATCAATATTAACGCCATGCCGGGTTTTTACAAACCCAAAGGCACTTCCCTGGCGTCTATCCTGGTGCCCACAGTCATAGTTCTGCTGGTGGGCGGCCTGGTCTGGGGCTGGTTTTATATTGATGATATGAAGCAAAAGAACAACGTCTTAGAGCCGCAGGTGCAGGAGCAGGAAGCTACCCTGATACAAAAAAGAGCCGAACTTTCAGCCCTTAACAGCCAGATTGCGGAAACCCAAAAATCTCTGGACGCCGCCGACCCGGTGGTAACCGCCCTGAACGATATGCTCTGGGATATGTATCAGGGAAGAGAGGCCATCACCGGGGATTATAAAGCTATTTACAACCTTCACTCCAGCAATATTGCCCTTTCTACTATTGATTTTGACGGTGAAAGTATTACGGTTACAGGATACGGCCTGACCAAGACGGCTGTGCTGGAATATGCCGGCATACTCCGCGGCAGCAACCGCTGGCTGGATGTAGTGGTAATCAGCATGGACAAGATACCGACCGAAGACCCGAATATGCCTATATACAGTTTTAATTTCCTTTTGAAATAAACTAGTCTGGTAAAACATGGACGTTATAAAACTTATCTACGAAGCCGAAGAGAAAAAAGGCTCTGACCTGCATCTGGTAGCCCAAAGCCCGCCGCTGGTGCGGGTAAGAGGGGATTTGGAAGCCCTGAACTCTTATGAACAGCTGCAGCCGGCAGATATCAAAACCGCTTTTGAACAGCTGACTACCCATGAAGAACGGGAAACTTTTTACAAGGAATGGGAGCTGGATTTCGGCTACTCACTGGAGGGAGTGGGACGCCTAAGGTGCAATGCCGCCATGCAAAGGGGAGCCATAAGTCTGGCTATCCGCCTGCTGCCGCCCAGCATACCCACTATCAGCGAGCTGGAATTACCGGATATTTGTGAAAAACTGATTACCAAACCCCGCGGCTTGGTGATTGTAAGGCCCTACCGGCAGCGGCAAGAGCACCACCCTGGCGGCTATGATACAGCACCTGAACAACACCGAAAACAAGCACGTGGTCACTATTGAAGACCCGATTGAATACGTTCACCCCTGTATAAAATGCGCCGTCACCCAGCGCCAGCTTGGCTCAGACACCCTTTCCTTCGGCCATGCCCTGAAGCACGTACTCCGCCAGAACCCTGACGTAATAATGGTGGGTGAGATGCGTGACCTGGATACGGCCGCGGCGGTGCTGACTATTGCCGAAACAGGCCATCTGGTGCTCTCCACTTCCCATGCACCCAGCGCCTATCAGGCCCTGGAGCGGATTATAGACCTGTTCCCGCCCCATGAAAGGCATCTGGCCCAGACCCGTCTGGCCTCGCTGATTGAGGGCGTTCTCTGCCAGACCTTAGTACCCCGCGCCAATAGCGACGGGCGGGTGGTGGCAGTGGAAATAATGCTGGGCAGCCCGGCGGTCAGAAACCTTATCCGCGAGGGCAAGTTTTACCAGCTGCCGAATGTTATCCGCACCAGCCGTGATGAGGGCATGATAACCATGGATGAGGCTTTAGTGGAACTTTACCGCCAGCAGGTAATCAGCCGGGAAAACCTGTTTAACTACTGTCAGGACGCTTCCGAGGTGGAAAAGCTGATAAGCAGCAGCTCCGCCAGCCAGAAACGCAAAAAGCTGGTGGAAAGCAGCAAGAGCCTGCTTTTTTAAAGAAGCTGCTACTAAAAAACAGATTAAGGGCGGTCTAAACTAACTACCCTTTTTGTTTGGCCAAACAAGGTTACTAAATATAATAAAGGTCTGCTTTAGGGCAGACCTTTATTAATTAGCTAATTAATAGAAACTTTAAGACTTAGTTTGTGTCACTACACCCGCAGTTGTAATGGAATAGTAAAATTCAGTAGTCAAAGTCACCAGATACGGAGCAATATCAGTACCGCTAAAGTCATTTGTACTAGTAATTGCTGTCATTTCATCAGTGAGATTATCAGCCATATAAGCTGTAACAGCCAACTGAATTGTATGCAATTCTGTTGCCATAGCCTCAGTCTTACTGGAACCAATGAACTTGGCAACGTTGGGGACAACTACGGCCGCCAGAACGCCCAGAATGGCTACCACTACCAGAAGCTCAATCAGGGTGAAGCCTTTCTGGTGCTTGCGGAGTTTCTTCATGAAATTGTACATTTGTCTTTCACCACCTTTCTTTTTTTGAATTATGTTTTACCATGTTTTGTAATGATAGTTACACTAAAGATACTTTACAGACCTTTATGGGGTCAATAGTGATATAGTAACACTTTCACATAGTGATTATAATACACTCTATGCCCATTTGTATACAACCCGGCAGTACTTTAGTATGCAAATCACTTGACGGTTCGGCAAAAAAAAGCCACAATATAGTTCATGTTTACGGGTTGGGTTATATTTTTCTTCGTTTTAGGAGCGGTGCTGGGCAGCTTTATAAATATGCTGTCTGACCGCCTGCCGGCCAATAAATCCATCGTCTCCCCCGGCTCTGTATGTGATGCCTGCGGCAAAAGGCTGGGCGCAGCTGAGCTGATACCTGTTTTCAGTTATATTTTCCTAAAGGGGCGCTGCCGTTCCTGCGGGGCCAAGATACCCGCCAGAGCTTTGTGGGTGGAGATAGCCACCGCCAGTTTGTTTGCCCTTTTCTACATGATAATAGGCCCAAGCGCGGAGCTGGCCATAAGTCTGGTATACCTGTGCGTATTTATCACTCTGTTTGTGATAGACCTGGAAAAAGGGCTTATCCTGAACGTGATTATTTATCCCTGTATGCTGCTGGCACTGGCGCTTTCACCCCTGTACCTTCAGTCAGACGGGATACTGGCGAACCTGTCTTCTTCGTTTTTCGGCGGGCTGAGCGGTTTCGGGCTGTTTCTGCTTATTTATATTGCTTCACGCGGGGGTATAGGTGAAGGCGATATAAAAATGGCCGGATTTATCGGGCTGGTGTGCGGTTTCCCCAATATTTTTGTAGCTATATTTACCGGCATAGTGCTGGGCGGTCTGGCAGCCGCCGCTCTGATGCTTTCAGGCAAACGCCGCAAGGGGCAGACTATCCCCTTCGGCCCTTTTCTGGCAGTAGGGGCTGTAACCGCCATGCTGTTTGGCAGCCAGATTATGGACTGGTATCTGGGTCTCGCCTGAGCCTTTCTGCCAAAACCATTTCCCAAACCTAAACCTTGATACCTGCCCGGTTTCAGCCTAAAATAAGGCTGTACGCCGTACCGGCGCACTTAGACCTGTTCAAAGGAGTTTTCCATTATGCGCATTGAAAGCCTGCGTCCCGCCGAACACCTGGGGAATGTAACCATACACGGCGTAAGGCGTTTTTTAGAACTTGATTCCGGGGCTCCCAGCCTGCCTCACCTGCAGGAAAGCCGTGAGGTGGAGATGGTAGACCAACAGGCCATTTCAGATGTTGAAAAGAAAATGGCCATTATCCTGCCTATAAAAGACGAAGACCTGAAAGTTTTTGAGGGTGTGCTGAGCGGCATACCCCATGACTGTTTGATGATAGTTATCAGCAACAGCTCCAAACAGGAAGTGGATAACTTTAAAAACGAAAAGGATATTGTCAGCCGCTTTTGCCGTATAACCCACCGCCAGGCGATAGTTGTCCACCAGAAGAACCCCGAACTGGCAGGTGCTATTGCAGATGCCGGCTACCCCGAACTGCTGGGTAAAGACGGGCTTATCCGCAGCGGCAAAGCCGAGGGTATGATACTGGGAATTATCCTGACTATGTTCAGCGGGCGGGAATATGTGGGTTTCATAGATACCGACAACTATATACCGGGAGCGGTCTGGGAATACGCCAAACATTTTGCTACCGGTTTTAATCTGGCTCAGTCACCCTATTCCATGGTGCGGGTGCTCTGGAAGTACAAACCCAAGCTGGTGGGAGACCTGTATTTCAAACGCTGGGGCAGGGTTTCCGAGGTTACCAACAAACACCTTAATCACCTGATATCCAGCAAGGGCAAGTTTGAAACCGAGATTATTAAAACCGGAAATGCCGGTGAGCACGCCATGAGCATAGAGCTGGCTAAACGCCTGACTTACGGCACCGGCTATGCGGTGGAAACCAAAGAGATTATGTCCATACTGGAACAGTTCAGCGGGATACTGCCTATAGAGGACAGGGAAGTGGCGGAAGAAGGGGTGGAGATACTCCAAACCGAAACTATCAACCCCCACCTCCACGAGGATAAGGGCGGTGACCACCTGATACAGGATATGCTTTTGCCCAGCCTGGCAGTTATCTATCACAGCCCGCTGGCAGATGAGAGCGTGAAAAAAAAGATTGAAAACCAGCTGGCAGGGATTGAGGGGCTGGAAAACAACCCTGAGATACCCCAGGTAAAGCTGATTCCCCCGCCCCAGAAGATGGACCTGGCGAAGTTTTCAGCCGTTATTGAAAAGTATCTGCCCCAGATGGTTCTGCCGGACGGAGAGCTGATTTCACGGGTAGCCCGCCCCTCCCGGCTGCCGTCTTCGGGACAGTTTAAAAAGGTTATCTATACTGATTTGGACGGCACTTTGCTTAGCCCGCTGACTTATTCATATTCAACCGCACTGGATGCTTTGCGGCTGCTCAAAGACAAAGAGCTGCCACTGGTATTCTGCTCTGCCAAGACTATGGGCGAGCAAGACCTGTACCGCAACGAACTGGGTATCAAAGACCCCTTTATAACCGAAAACGGGGGGGCCATATTTATCCCCAAAGATTACTTCCGCCTGCCCTTTGCCTATGACAGAGTAGCCGGAAATTATCTGGTGATTGAGCTGGGCATGAGCTATAAAGATATCCGCCATATTCTTAAAAAAGCCCTGGCCGAGGCCTGTACCGAAATAGAAAACTCTGAAAGAGCCGGCAATATATTTATTACCAGCTTCGGGGATATGTCTGTTGAAGACGTCAGCCGCCTTACTGACCTTAACCTGAAGCAGGCCGAGCTGGCCAAACAGCGTGAATACAGCGAGACCGTACACATAGAGGGCGATAAACGCAGTACCAATATAGTCCTGAATCATATCCAGCAAAACGGGCTGGAATACAGTTTCGGGGGGCGTTTCTACGAAGTCACCGGCGGCAATGACAAGGGCAAGGCCATAAAGGTACTGAACGAGCTGTTCCGCCTGAATTTCGGCAATATCCACACCTTTGGTTTGGGTGACAGCGAAAATGACTACTCCATGCTGGAAACAGTGGACTCCCCCATACTGGTGCAACGCCCCGGCAACAAGTGGCACAAGATGCGTTTGCGTAACCCCAGTTATGTCAGAGGGGTGGGGCCGGAGGGTTTCAGCCGGGCAGTTACCGATATAATACTGCCCATGGAATAATATACCGGTATCCCAAAATAAATCCTTTTTAACCGGTGCATAGCCGTTGCCAAGCCCTGCTTCCGGTAAGCTTAACCATTCAGGTGGAATCCGACCTTGCCTTTGGGTTACTAGGATTAAGCCCCATTTAGATGTATAATACCCACAGCCAAATCTGGCGGGAGTGTGACATCAAAAATGACCCACATAAAAAGCCCTCTGGCTCTGGAATTCGCCGGTTTCTGGCGGCGGTTCGGGGCATTTATTATAGACGATATAATTATCAGCCTTACTTCCCTGGCCTTTGTGCCTGTGCACTGGTTTGAAATACCTGTTTTCTGGAACATAGACAGCCTGTCCGGCATCTGGTGGCTGGTAGCCCCGGTCAGCGCATTTACCAATGTTCTCTCTTTATCAGTCATGGTGGCTTACTTTGTGTTTTTCTGGTACTGGCGGGGACAGACCATCGGCATGATGGCCGCCCAGATAAAAGTTATCAGGACAGACGGTTCCGGGGTTTCGCTGGGAAACTCACTTATCCGTTTTGCGGGGCTTATTCTGGCCAGCCTGCCTTTAGGGCTGGGGCTTTTCTGGATTGCCTGTGACCGCCGCAGACAGGGCTGGCATGATAAAATGGCTGATACCGTGGTAGTAAAACTGCCCAAACCCCCTGAAGTGACCGCCCCCCAGGCTACCTGAAAATAAATATTTAAACAGCCGCAATACCCGGCAGGCTGTACTTATAAGGCAGGAACAAGATGACAAACGAAGTAAGAGTACGCTACGCCCCCAGTCCCACCGGCTACCCCCATCTGGGCAATATCCGCACTGCTATGTTCAACTGGCTCTTTGCCAGACACAATGGCGGTAAGTTTATTGTCCGGATAGAAGATACTGACCGCGAACGCTACGTGGAAGGGGCGGTGGAATCTATACTGGAAAGCCTGAACTGGCTGGGGCTTGACTGGGACGAAGGCCCGGACAAAGGCGGAGACTACGGCCCGTACTATCAGTCAGAAAGGCTTTCCCTTTACCGCCAGGCGGCTGAAAGGCTGGTTACCGAGGGCAAAGCCTACTACTGCCATTGTTCTTCCGAAAGGCTGGATAAAATGCGGGAAGAGCAGATAGCCCGCAAAGAACCCCCGGGTTATGACCGCTGCTGCCGTGATTTATGCCTGGGACAAAAAGAAGGGGCGGTTATCCGCTTTAAAATACCCCTTAAAGGACAGACCGCTTTTACAGACCTGATACGCGGTGAAGTAACCTTTGACAACGCCAAACAGGATGACTTTGTTATCTTGAAATCAGACGGCTTTCCCACCTACCATCTGGCCAGTGTGGTAGATGACCATGCCATGCAGATAAGCCATGTCCTGCGGGCAGAAGAATGGCTGCCCTCTACTCCCAAGCACCTTATGCTGTATAAGGCACTGGGCTATACCCCACCCCAATATGCCCATTTGCCCATGATACTGGGACCTGACCGCTCCAAACTTTCCAAGCGGCACGGAGCAACTTCTACTATAGAATACAAACAGGCAGGCTACCTGCCTGAAACCATGGTAAATTTCCTGTCTTTGCTGGGCTGGGCTTATGATGACAAGACCGAACTATTCAGCCGCAAGCAGCTGATAGAGTATTTCTGTCTGGAAAAGGTAAGCAAGACTGCCGCCATTTTCAACTATGAAAAGCTGGACTGGATGAACGGCATGTATATCCGTACCCTTTCCGCCCCGGACCTTGCCAGCCGGGCTATGCCCTTTCTGGCAAAAGACGAACGGATTGCCGCATCCGGGCGTTTAAACCTTGACTATACCACCAAAGTAATGCCCCTGATACAGGAAAGGGTCAAAAAACTAAGTGAGCTGGCAGAGCTTTGCTGGTTTATCTATTCGGACAATATCAGCTATGACCCGGCTTCGCTTATTGATAAGAAACTGACCAAAGATGAAAGCCTCTGTGCCTTGAAAGCGGCCTTTGCCCGGCTGGAAGCCCTGGCAAACTTTGATGCCGTAAGTATGGAGGAACATATCCGTCCGCTGGCTGCCGAACTGGAACTAAAACCGGGGCAGCTATTCGGTATGCTCCGCACCGCATCCACCGGCCAGCAGGTTGCCCCTCCCCTTTTTCAGACAATGGAGGTGCTGGGCAGGGAAAGATGCCTGGGGCGGATAGCCATGGCTATTGCCAGACTGTCTGAGCTGCCTTCTTAGCGGAGTAAAACAGATAGCAAAGGGTCAGGCCAAAAATGCTCCTGCCGGCTGTCATTTTGGATGCCTGCCGCCAAGAAAGCGGGCTAAAAATCATGGCCGCAAGAAGACATTTTACTGCCGCATGGTTTAGTTTTTATCCTTTTTATACGCTGAAAATTTACTTGATGAAAACGCCAAAAAGAGGTATAAATCAGTAACAGATGCCGCTTGGCTGTAAGTAGCAGCCTGAGAGTACCGGCAAATAAAGCTGGCATAGAGGTCCGCTGAATATGACAATAGGTCACTCCTCGTTTATCCCCCCTCCCCAGACGCACCCATGCCGCCCTATTTTTTAAAGACTTTAACAAGCGAGGAGTAGATATATATGAGCCAGCAGGTAAGTAAAGAAGAAGCTATAAACTGGTTAATAAAGATAGGCACTATCCCCTACTGGGATTCTATAGATAACCGCCCCCTGTTCCGCCGGATTGTAAAGAAAAATGACGGCACAAAGGTTGACCGGGTAACCGAAGAGGAGGCCTGGCCGTTTATCATAAACGCTTTGGGCATGAAAACCGAAGTGGAAACTGAATCCGTACACAAAACTATTGAAAAAGCCCTGAAACTCCAGGGAAGGATTTAGGTTGAACCGGGACACTTCCGAATATACACCCAGATACCTTGAGCTTTATGAATCAGGGGAGCTAAAGCAGAGGCTTTTACGGCTTGAGGAACGCATGGCGGAGTGTGACCTCTGCCCACGGAAATGCGGGGTAAACCGCCTGATAAACGATAGCGGCGGGTACTGCCACAGCGGAAACGCCCCCATAGTGGCAGCAGTCTGTGAGCATCTGGGGGAAGAACCGGCCATATCAGGGGATAACGGCTCCGGCACTGTTTTCTTTTCAAACTGCAACCTTAGGTGTGCCTTCTGCCAGAACCACCAGATAAGCCAGGATTATGAAAACCAGCAGAAAAACCAGACAGACTGCCAGACTCTGGCCAGACAGATTGTAGACCTGCAAAATACCAAGGGTGTACACAATATTAACTTTGTCTCACCCTCTCACTTCGTCCCCCAAATGCTGCGCACCCTGATAGAGGCCATACCCATGGGACTGAGGGTGCCGGTGGTCTACAATACCAACGCCTATGACTCTCTGGAAACGCTGTATGAGCTGGACGGGGTAGTGGATATATACCTGCCGGACCTCAAGTTTGCCAATAACGAATGGGCGCGCCAGATTTCCGGCTGCAAAGACTACGTCAGCCATGCCCGTGCCGCCATACGGGAAATGTTCCGCCAGGTAGGACGGGTGCGTTACAACGCCGAGGGAATTGCCGAGAGGGGGCTTATTGTACGCCACCTGATTTTGCCGGATGATTTAGCCGGCAGCAAAGAATCCCTCCGGTGGATAGCAGATTTATCAACCGAGATTACAGTCAGCCTGATGGCCCAGTATTACCCCTGCCACCGGGCTTTGGATATGCCCCCGCTTGCCCGAACTATATCTGTGGCCGAATACCGCACCACCATAAATATGCTGGATATTTTGGGAATAGAAAACGGGTGGCTTCAGGAACCGGATGCCAAGGACTACTATATCCCTGATTTCCAGCGCAACGGCCACCCGTTTATAAGTTACTAATTAAAGTTTTTTTGAGAACTAACCGTGGCGTTTGCGGTTGCAGAAGGCAAAGTGGATTTTCAGGCCGCTGACCTTATCCTTTTTGTTTACCCCGGTTATAAAGGTTTTGAGGTCAGGCAGTTCCTGAGCGGTTTTGGTATTTTCAATCTTTTCGGTTTTGACAGCCATTATATTTACTCCGTAATTATTTACAAACTGAAGAAGCATTATAGCACGTATTCGCTTCCAACAAAAGCCGCTTCGCCGCAGACACCGCTTAAAGCCTGATTGTGCCGCCTTTCCGGGCTGTGATATTATTTAGGCATATGGAAATAAACGTTATAGTCAAACCGCCTTTTAAAAAACTGGTATCCACCCCATTTCTTAAAAAGATAGCCTCCGAAACCCTTAAAGCCCAGGCCGCAGACCCGAATTCGGAACTGGGTATAGTTATTACCGGTCAGGAAGAAATAAAAGACTTAAACTTAAAATACCGGGGGCTTGACGAGCCTACAGATGTACTTTCGTTTTATATGCTGGAGGAAAACCCCGAAAACCTGACCGCAGCGGATGATTTTCCTACCCCGCCTGACGAAAATATCCATCTGGGAGAAGTAATAATCTCTTATCCCCAGGCAGAGCTTCAGGCAACTGCCGCCGGTCACAGCGTGAGCCATGAAATAGCCTTTTTGCTGATTCACGGGGTGCTTCACCTGCTGGGGTATGACCATCACGAAGTTGTGGCCGAAGCAGTTATGAAGTCTCACCAGGATATAGCCATGAAACATATACGGGAGATACTGGAATGAGAGTACTGGGTTTATCCGGCAGCCCCCGCCTTGGCGGCAACAGTGATACCCTGCTGCACGAAGCTATCAGAGGTGCCAAAGACAAAGGAGCGGATACCCATGTTATTTACCTGTCAGACCTGGATATAGGCCACTGCCCGGCCTGTGATGACTGTTTTTATACCGGTGAGTGCCGCTACCGTGATGACATGGACGAAGTAATCAGCCAGATGGAAAAGGCTGACCGGATAATAGTATCCAGCCCTATTCACTTTATGGGTGTCAGCTCACAGCTTAAGGTTATGATAGACCGTTGCCAGTCACTCTGGGCACGCAAGTACAAGCTGAAAACACCGCCCCTGGGTGATGACCGGGAACGCAAAGGCATGTTTGTGGCCGCCGGAGGTATGAAAAACGGGGATGTTTTTGAAGGCGCCAGAGCTACCATGAGAGCTTTCTTTGCGGTACTGAACGTAAAATACACATATGAACTGCTGATAAGCGGAGTGGATAATCTGGGTGCTATCCAGACCCAGTCTGATACCCTCAAGAAGGCTTATGAACTGGGCCAGATGCTGGCAGAAAAATAACCTAGCTTCTGGCTATGCCCACTATTTCCCGTATGCTTTTTAGCCCCTCGGCTTTGGCATAAGCTTCCAGCCCTTCAAGCACCTCTATAGGGGTGCGCGGGTTGACCAAGTTGGCTGTGCCTATCTGAACAGCAGTTGCCCCGGCCATTATAAACTCAAGCGCATCTTCGGCATTCATAATACCGCCGCCGCCGATAACAGGCACATTTACCGCACCGGATACCTGATAGACCATACTAATCGCCACCGGTTTGATGGCCGGTCCTGAAAGCCCCCCGGTATGATTACCCAATATGGGACGCCGTTTTTTGATATCTATACGCATACCCCGCAGGGTATTTATAAGCGAAATAGCATCCGCCCCGGCATCCGCCACCGCCCTGGCCAGCTCGGTTATGCTGCTGGTATTGGGGGTCAGTTTTATTATCAGGGGCAGAGTGGTGGCATTCCTGACTGCATCAGTCACTCTGGCGGCAGATTCGGGTGAAGACCCAAACTCTATACAGCCGCACTTAACGTTGGGGCAGCTGATATTTACTTCTATACCGCTTACACCGGGCACTTTATCCAGCCGCCGGGCAAGCTCAGCATAATCTTCAATGCTTTCAGCCGCAATATTTACTATTACAGGCACGTCCCAGGTGTACCACTGGGGCGCCTTTTCCCGGATAACCGCCTCCACCCCCATATTTTGCAGCCCGATGGAATTAAGCATGCCGTTTGGAGTTTCGGCTATGCGGGGCTGGGGGTTTCCCTCCCTCGGTTTCAGGGTAGTGGCTTTGCAGACAATGGCACCCAAACGGTTACGGTCAAAAAGGTGGGGGTACTCATCACCATAGCCAAACGTCCCGGAAGCCACTATGACCGGATTGGCCAGCCTGAGCTGGCGGGCATTATACGGGGCGATATCTACATTTAAATTAAGTTCAGCCATACGCCCAAGATTATAAGGCTTGGAGATGGCGGAACACAACCTCTCTTTCCAAGCTGTGCCCTAATATTTTATCTTGCTTATTTGGGTTTTATAGACTACACTGAAAACATGAAGCGAAACACCTCCTGTTTTAGCTTTGTTGTTATTAGGGGACACACAAAATCCCGCTTGGGTAGTTTGTTCTTTACGCACACGGGGGAGGCCAGGGCAGATTTTATGCCGGCTTCTTCCCAAATGCTAGATTAAAAAACCAGAATCCGGTTTTTTCATTCGGAATTTCCGGCAAAACGGCACAGTACCGAAACATACCCGAAGGTATCATAGCAACCAGGAGGACCCAATGGTGGCAAAGAAAAAAAGTGGATTAAACCCGATATACCGTTTACGGCTGGAAGCAGACCTTAAAAGGCTGACCGACCAGCTTGAACAGATGCGTTCCTTACGGGTGGCTGAAGACCGCCGTGAGGGAAGCCCTTTTGGCAAACGTGAAGAAGAGGCAACCGAAACAGCCGAGCTTGAAAACGGGCTGGCCATGGAAAAGAAACTGCTTGACCAGATTGCTGAAACTGAGTACGCACTGGATAAATATGACCGGGGTGTTTACGGCCTCTGTGAAATGTGCAAAGAGCCTATAGACCCTGCCAGACTTGAAGCTTTGCCGCAGGCCAGACTGTGTATGCAGTGCAAGTCTAAAGCAGCCAAGTCTTACTAAATCAGCTTGAAAAGGGTTGGGGGTTAATGACCAGGGGATTAGTATTTTTTGTCAGCGCCGCTTGCGGCGTTCTGGCTGACCAGCTAAGCAAATTTATTATTGCCGCTAACCTTACCCCGGGCACAGCCATACCGGAAAGCGGTTTCTTCCAGATTGTCCACGTTCATAATACCGGCGCGGCTTTCAGTATTTTCAGGGGGCACACCGAGTGGCTTATTGCCGCCAGCTGTCTGGGAGTAATACTGGCCCTGACCGCTTTCTTCTTAAGGAAAAAACTGCCATTTCTGGATACCCGCCCCGGTTTAGCCGCTTTGGGAATTATCCTGGCAGGTACGATAGGCAACCTGATTGACCGGGTGCGGTTGGGTTATGTTACTGACTTTATACAGGTAGGGAGCTTCCCTACTTTCAATATGGCTGATTCCTGCCTGACGCTGGGCATTATCTGGCTGGTGCTTTTATACCTGACATCTTCCCATTCGGGAGGAGATGCCAGTGAAAACGCGTAAACTGGTTGCCGAATCTGACGGTGAGCGGCTGGATAAATACATAGCCCAAAAGGAAACTGACCTTTCCCGCAGTTTTATACAGGAACTGGTGGAAGCAGGCCATATACAGGTAAACGGGAAAACCGCCAAACCCAGTCTGAAACTTAAAAACGGTGACACTATAACTATAGAAATACCCCCCGAAACCCCGCCCGAACTCAAAGCCGAAGATATACCCCTGGATATAATCTTCCAGGACAAGGACCTGCTGCTTATAAATAAACCGCCAGGGCTGACCGTTCACCCTTCCCCGGGTCACCCTGACCATACCCTGATAAACGGGGTGCTGGCACTTGAACCTGAAATGGAAGACTTCGACGACCCCCTTCGTCCCGGAATAGTCCACCGCCTGGATAAAGATACTTCAGGGCTGCTGCTGGTAGCTAAAAACCGCGAAGCCCTGGCGAACCTGTCTGCCCAGTTTAAAGAACGGACCGTACGCAAGTACTATCTAACCTTGGTGCAAGGGGAACTGCATCCTGCGGAAGGGTTTATTGAAGCCCCGCTGGGGCGTGAACCTCAAAACCGCCAGAAAATTGCGGTGGTATCTGACGGAAGGCCCGCCCGCACCGGCTACAAAGTGCTGCGTTATATTCAGGGATACAGCCTGCTTGAGGTCAAACTTGAAACCGGCCGCACCCACCAGATACGTGTCCATTTTGCGGCTATAGGCCACCCGGTGGCAGGTGATGCAGTTTACGGGCAAAAAGAGACTTGGCTTAAAAGACAGTTTTTGCATGCCCACCGCCTTAGTTTTAGCCTGCCCTCAAACGGGCAGAACGTAGAGTTCAGCTCTCCCCTTCCGACGGATTTGGAAGAGGCCTTGAAAACACTGGAGAACCCCTCCTGAAAATATTTTTAAAAATATTTGGAATTGGGGGGTTATATTCGGCTTACACGGCATAGTATAATAGTAACTCCGTAGCAGATAGTAATAGGTCAAAAGGGCTATGAGATTAGACCGCAGACGTTCCAGTATAGAGATTATCGCTGACATGCTCAGGCTGGGTGAAGCCGGCAAAACTGAGATTATGTACAGCGTCAATATGTCTTATTTCCAGCTTCAGAAATATCTGAACTTCATGCTGGACAGGGAGCTTATTGACCGTGTACAGCTTGGCAACCCTTCTGTTACCTACAGGGTGACTGCCAAGGGGCTTGAACTTTTGCGCAGTATTGATAATATATTAGACACACTGGACCTTAAAGATAATGAACAGGACGAAGCCTAACTTACCGGGGCAGTAAAAGGAGATACCATGTCTGACAAACGAATGCTGATTGTACCGGCGGAGCTGGTAAGGCGGATTGATGAAAACCGCGGCGACTTGAGCCAGGCGGATTTCCTGAATTACCTTATTGACTCTCAGCTAGGCGGCGAAAACCGCAAGGAAAACGGAATCTCCAGCCAGGAGTTTGAAGCCCTCAAGCAGGACGTTAAGAAACTGCTTGAAAAATCCAACAAGTCTGCCAGCAGAGAAGAACTGGTTTCCTTTCAGGAAGACACCAAGAAACTCCTCAAGAGTTTCGTGGATTTCTTTGTAGGCTACGGGCTGGAACTGGGCAAAGGGTCTTCTGCCATGAGTGACCTTGAAGCCTTAAGCAAACTGGGCGGTGCCGGCAGCAAAGACGAAACCCCCGGCGGTGAAGTAAAACTTAAGTGGAAATAACCTAAAACAGGCTTCTAAAGACCTGCTTAAGCCCTCTTCAGACGAAGAGGGCTTTTTTCTTTTTCCCCTCAGCTTTAATAGAACATTGTTCTAGTATTTAAAACCTTCCAAGTGTGTTTGGTGTCTGCCATATTTAGAACATGTTTTATGTATTTATTGGTGCAATAGGTTTTTCACTGGTACATATCTTTGATTTTGTTGCCCTGAAAAAACTGCCGCTTCTCAAGCCCATACTCTGGCTTTCGGGTTCGGCCCTGCTGGTGTATGCCGGTTTTATGGTCTGCTTCAACGGAAATTCATTCTTACTGCCCGTCTGGCTGAATGCCGCCGGCTGGGCGGTATTTGCAGCAGGCATCTATTTCTTTCTTTATTCCCTCTTTGTAAATCTGCCCTTCGGTAAAACTTATGTCAAAACCGGAGTGGGAGACAAACTGGTTACCAGCGGGTTTTATGCCCTGGTACGTCACCCCGGCGTACCCTGGTTTGTACTGGCCATGGCCGGCATGACCCTGGGTGCGGGTACGGACTTTACCCTGTGGGCGGCCGTTATCTGGAGCCTTTTGGATATATTGCTGGTGTACATACAGGACCGCTGGGTATTCGGAAAAATGTTTCCGGGCTATGCCCAGTATCAAAAAAACACCCCCATGCTGATACCCAACCGCAAAAGCATTGCGGCTTATATAAAACAGCGTAATTTTTCAAATACTATACAAGGAGAAGCAAAATGACCCAGCTAGGTGAGCTATTTGCACAGGGTAAAGTTGAGGAAATCTGGGACCGCTGCTGCGGTTTTATTGACCTCAGCATTGAAGATTTCATGAAAATACAGGAAAGACTTCTTCAGGAACAATTGGAACTCCTTAAAAAATGCGAACTGGGCAAGCACATTTTCAACGGGGCAACACCGACCAATTCAGAGGAACTGAGGCGGAGCGTACCCCTTACCACCTATGCGGACTATGCCCCCTTCCTGACTAAAAGACGCATGGATATACTTCCCAAAAGACCTATTCTCTGGCAGTATACCTCCGGCAAAAACGGCGAATACGCCCACCGCTGGGCTCCGGTAACCGCCCGCCAGATGGACGAGGTAGAGTCTCTGGTTTGGGCAATGGCCCTTTTCAGCAGCTGCAATAAACGCAAGGATATAAATATCCGCCCGAATGATGCCGTACTCTACGGCATGGCACCGCCGCCTTATGCCACCGGCACTATTGCCCGCTGTTTCCCCCATGAAAAGTTTAATTTCCTGCCCAAAGTGGAGGAGGCCGAAAGGATTCCCTTTGAAGACCGGGTGAAAAAGGGCTTCCAGATGGCTCTGTCTGAGGGGCTGGATTACTGTTTATCCATGTCCAGTGTAACTGTAGCCCTGGGCAACCGTTTCAGCCAGAGCAGCGGCAAAATAAGCATGAAATTCCTGCTGTCCAACCCCAAAGCCATGCTGCGGCTGCTAAAAGGTAAAATCAAAGCCAAGCTGGCCGGACGCCCCATGCTCCCCAAAGACCTCTGGAAGGTAAAGGGGCTGATGACCTACGGTATTGACGGCAGTGTCTACCGTGAAAAAATAAAGGAACAGTGGGGGCGCTATCCGCTGGATTTCCACGGCTGCACCGAAGCCTTTTTAATAGCTACCCAAACCTGGGACTATTCCAGCATGACCTTTGTCCCTTATATGCAGTTCTTTGAGTTTATACCTGAGGAAGAGGCGGTAAAGAGCTGGCGTGATACCAGTTATCAGCCCAAAACCCTGCTGATGGACGAACTGAAACCCGGCAACTACGAGGTGGTTATCACCAGTTTCCACGGCGGCCCGTTCGTACGCTACCGCTTAGGCCACCTGGTACAGATAACATCTTTACGCAACGAAGCTTTGGATATAGATATCCCACAGATGATTTACCTGACCAGAGTGGATGACCAGATTGATATTGCCGGTTTTACCCGCCTTTCCGAAAAAGGCATCTGGCAAGCTATTGAAAACAGCCAGGTAGAATATGTGGATTGGGTAGCCTGCAAGGAACGGGTGAATAATACACCCCGTCTGCACCTTTATATTGAACCCAAAGACAACACCACCCAGACTAAAGAGGAGGTTACAGCCTCTATCCACGAGGAACTCAAAAAGGTACACCCCGGATACGCTGATTTGGAGTCTTTTATAGGTTTGATGCCGCTGGATGTGACCTTTTTGCCCAAAGGTGCTTTCAAACTCTACAAAATACGCCAGCAGAACGCCGGAGCAGATTTGAGTGATTTGAAGCCCCCGCATCTGAATCCTTCGGCCGGAGATTTGGCTTTTATGCTGAATACTCCCACCAAGGTAACTGTCAAACAGGAGGAAGCTGTCAAAGTCTAAAACCCAGGAAACCTGTCCGTATCAGTCAAAAATGGGCGGTGCTCAAAGCTACCGCCCATTTGTATTACTGGGTGTCCATATTTGACAACAACACTATTGTACTGCATAATGGCTCAATACAAGCCTGATTTTTTACTATGCACCCGGATATAACGGGTAATGAAGAGGCATTTTCGTGACTATCTGGGCTCTGGTACCGCTTGTAACCAGTATTGCATATATAGTACTGCTAGCCGTTGTCCTGCTTTCTAAACGGCAGCCTATCACCGGGGTTTTTTCTGTCTTCTTAGCTGCAGCCGCTTTCTGGAGCTTCACCTCTTTCATGCTCCATCTGGACGCCCCGCCGGAACAAACCCTGTTCTGGCACAACCTGCTAAATATTGCCCTCTTTACCGCCATGCTTATGTATTACCAGTTTATCCATGTCTATACCAACCGTAAAAACAACCTTTTCCTGATAATAGGTTATATTACACTGGCTCTGGATATTTTCTTTAACCTGACCGGGCGGCTGGTTACTTCCGCCTATATAGAAGACAACGTGGTCTACCACACCATAACCCCCTTGTTCTATGCCGTTTTTATCTTTGCCCTGCTGTTCATAGGGGTTATCATTTATCATCTGGTACACAAATACCGCCAATCTACAGACCCGGCCGAACGCAACCGCACCCTGTACCTGGTACTGGGGTGGGTAATTGTAGTTCTTTCAAGCTATACCAATCTTAGTGACAACCCCCGCATCTACGGCCTGCCACTTGACCATGTGGGCAACTTTATAAACGCGGGAATTATTGTCTACGCTATTACCCAGTACCGCCTGATAGACATTAAACTGATAGCCCGCAAGACCCTTACCTATGTTCTTTTGTTTTTCTCCATGATAACCATATATGCCGGAGCTTTACTCCTGGCTACACGGGTATTCCCGGCGGAAGAAATGTCTACTATAATCCTCATGGCAACCCTGATTGTGCTGATACTGGCCATGACCGCCCGCCCTCTAAGAACACTTATTGAAAAACGTATAGACCAGCTGTTTTACCAGGAAACTTATGAATCCCGTCTGGCCCTTACCGGATTTTCCCGCAAGATGGGTAATATACTTAATCTGGAGGAACTGGCCAAATCACTGCTGCCTGACCTGGCTAAATCTTTAAATGTAAACAAAACCGCCCTCCTTTTCCCTGATGCCGCCAGCGGTGAGTTTTCGCTGCAATATGTTTACCCCGGTGATGACCAGCTGAAAACCCATTTCAAACTGGCTTCCGATAATCCTGTCATTGCCTGGCTGGATAAGAACAATGCCCAGTTATACCTGAATAAACTGGACACTTTACCGGAACTGAAGGGCTTATGGCAGATAGAGAAAGAGCAGCTCCAGAAATCAGAGATGGGGTTACTCTATCCCATAAAAAGCCGTGATAAGCTGATAGGCATTATCGGGCTGGGTAATAAAAAACGGGGGGGCATATATTCCATCGGAGATTTGGACCTGCTGATAAGTGTAGCCAATCAGGCCGGTATTATAATAGAAAATGCCCAGCTTTATACTCAGGCCACTATCCGCGCCAATACCGACGAACTTACCCGCCTGTATAATCACCGCCACTTTCATGAGCGCATAGAACAGGAAATAGCCCGTGGTTCACGCTTCGGCAATACCTTTTCCCTGATACTGCTTGACCTTGACCTCTTTAAGGTCTACAACGACGTATACGGCCATCTGGCAGGTGACCAACTGCTCCGCAGGCTGGGTAAAATACTGGAAAATTCCATCCGCTCTATTGATATGGCCTTCCGCTACGGAGGTGAGGAATTTGCCATAATGCTGCCCGGCACTAAGATTGAAGATGCTTATCATGTAGCCGAACGTATCCGCAAAAATGTTGAGACCAAGTCTTCCTTCCGTGATATGCCCATAACCGCTTCCCTGGGTCTGGCTAACTGGCCGAATGACGGGATAATGAAGGAAGAGATTATAGCCAAAGCTGATGCCGCCCTGTACCACTCCAAAGAGACAGGACGAAACCGTACCAGTCTGCCTGCCGAGTTGAATAGCAACCCCACCCAGGTAATAAACTCCGAGCTGGAGGCCCGTCCCAAGGCTATGTCCATTATTTATGCTTTAGCGGCCACGGTTGATGCCAAAGACCATTATACTTACGGGCATTCGCGCAAGGTAAGTGAATATGCAGTAGCCCTGGCAGAAATATTAAAACTGCCTGAGGAAAAAGTGGAAAACATACGGGCGGCCGGACTGCTGCATGATATAGGCAAAATAGGCGTACCCGACCATATTCTGACCAAGCCGTCTGCTCTGGACGATGAAGAATGGGAGCCTATTAAAACCCACCCGGAACTGGGGGTGGAAATACTGAAGCGGATAATTGACCTGGTAAACTGCCTGCCGGCAATACTCCATCACCATGAACACTTTGACGGCAGCGGATACCCGTTTGGGCTTAAGGGCGAAAACATACCTCTGGAAGCCAGAATACTCAGTATTGCAGATGCCTATGATGCGGTTACCTCACCCCGCCCCTACCGCACCCAACTCCATACCGAGCAGGCCATAGCCGAACTGAAACGCTGTGCCGGCTCCCAGTTTGACCCGGCGCTGGTAGATATCTTCTGCCGTGTTATAAAACCGGAAGATAACCCCCAACTCGAAGCCTCACCTGAAACCGGCACTGACTAAATAACTATCTTGGCTCTTCTTTACAGAAAACCGGGTCAGTTATAAAGGCTATTCTGTTTCCTGCTGAACAGGGAACTCCAGGCTGAAATCCAGTGACGGAGCCGAATGGGTCAAAGCCCCCACTGAAATAACGTCTACCCCGGTCATAGCCACTTCGCGGATATTATCCAGATTTATATTGCCGGAGGCCTCTATTTTTATAGTTTCCGGAATAATATCAACTGCTTTTTTCATATCCTCAACGCTCATGTTATCCAGCAGGATGGAACTCGGCCCGGCCTCTATAGCCTGAGCTACCTGTTCCAGCGTATTTACTTCTACAATTACCGGCAGTTTACTCTTGTTGGTCTTAGCCTTTTCAATGGCTTCTTTTATTCCGATACCTTTGGCAGACAAAGCCATCAGGTGGTTATCCTTTATAAGGACTCCGCAAGCCAGGTCCGGCCGGTTGCTTTTACCGCCTGCGGCATACACGGCATATTTTTCCAGCATCCGCATACCGGGTATAGTTTTGCGGGTATCTGCCAGAGATACGTTCAAACCTTCCACCTTGGAAATATACTTGGCAGTAAGGGAGGCAATACCGCTAAGGTGGGTCAGGAAATTCAGGGCGGTGCGTTCACACTTAAGAATGTTTATTACCCGGCCGTTAAGCACCATGACCACATCCCCGGCTTTTATTTTCTTGCCGTCCTCTATCAGTATATCTATTTCCATATTGGGGTCATGTTTCATAAACACTATTTTGGCTACTTCAGCTCCGGCCATTATTCCGTCCTGCTTAGCCACTATAATAGCCCGCCCTGCCAGAGAAGACGGTATTAGTGTTTCGGTAGTAATATCACCCCGGGCAAAATCTTCATCACAAGCATTGTCAATGATTTTCTCAATTTGAGACTGGGACATGTTAATCCTCCTTAATAAAGACTATATGTTTTTCCCACTCAGGCCGGTGGCCGGGGAAATCTGTACGGTAATGTGCCCCGCGGCTTTCCTGCCTGAGAAGGGCTGATTCCACCATGAGCCTTCCGGCCAGGATAAGGTTTGCCAGTTCAATCCCTTGGCGGTTTGAGACATCACCCAGGCTGTACTGCCAGCCTGAAAGTATCTCCTGTGCCTTGGACAGACCGCTATAACTCCTTATTATACCAGAGTCTTCCCAGAGAAGCTTCTGGAGGGAGGGGATTGAAGGGTCAGGCAAATCACGCACGTATTTACCCCACCCGAGCAGCCGCTTGGTAAGCTGGGGCAGGGGTGCCAGCATTTCGGGCTGGTTTTCACCGGCACTGTATTCTATAATCCGCCTGCCGAATACCAGCACCTCTAAAAGCGAATTTGAAGCTAAACGGTTTGCCCCGTGGACACCGGTGCAGGCTACTTCACCGCAGGCAAACAGACCCTTTATATTTGTTTCTCCCCAGCTGTTTACCTTTACCCCGCCTATCATATAATGGGCAGCCGGAGAAACAGGTATGGCCTCACGGGCAATATCCAGCCTGTGGTCCAGACAGAAACGGTATATCTGGGGAAAGCGGCTGCTTACCTTGTGGGGGGGAAGGTGGGTCACGTCCAGATAGACATGGTCAGACTGGGTTTTAAGCATCTCAAGGTGAATACTGCGGGCTACCACATCCCTGGGGGCAAGTTCGGCCTGGGGGGCATATTCGGGCATAAAGCGTTTGCCGCTAATATTCCGCAGAATGCCGCCTTCGCCTCTGACCGCCTCCGAGATAAGAAACGGGGCAACCCCCGGCAGGTGAATGGCAGTGGGGTGAAACTGATAAAACTCCATGTCTTTTATCTCTGCCCCTGCCCGGAAAGCTAATGCCACACCGTCTGCGGTGGCAACCTCCGGGTTGGTGGTAAAGCTGAAAAGCTGGCCTGCCCCGCCGGTTGCCAGTATTACAAAGCGGCACTCAAAATTCTGGATAGCCCCGGTATTGGTATCCAGGGTTGCCACACCCTTGATACGCCCGTTTTCCACAATAAGCTCTTTGGCCAGCGTATCTTCCAGAACCTCAATTTCTGTCGTCCGCACCCAGTTGTTCAGGGTGATTTCAATATGTTTGCCGGTGGCATCCCCCCCGGCGTGAAGTATACGGGGGCGGCTGTGGGCAGCTTCCAGAGTAAGGGCTATTTCACCGTTGACACTGTCAAAAGGCACTCCCAGATAAACCAGCTCGGCAATACGCTGGGGGGCTTCTTCGGACAGCAAACGCACCATTTCAGGGTCACATAAGCCGTCTCCGGCTGAGAGTGTATCTTCAAAATGGAGGCGGGGAGAATCATCCGGGCCGATGGCGGCGGCTATCCCGCCCTGAGCATGGCGGGTATTGCAGTCCTGTATCTTGCCCTTGGTAACCAGCAAGACACTGCCCCGCCCACGCGCCAGCAAAGCGGTATACAGCCCGGCAATACCGCTGCCAATAATTATATAATCATACCTGGAAATCAAAATACGCCCGTCCTGGGGATTTTACTTTTTATCTTCGGGGGCTTTTTTATAGCCTATAGCGCCCCGGGAAACCTTGAGCAGAGTGCCTGACTCCACTTTGATAACTACACTATCTTCGGCTACGGACTCTATCACCCCGTGAATACCGCCTATAGTAATAACGCCGTCACCCTTTACCAGTGAGGACATAAGAGTGGCATGGTCCTTCTGGCGCTGGCGCTGCGGCCTGATGATAAGAAAGTAGAACATACCAAAGAAAAGAGCCAGTAAAACAAACATCATAATAGTCTGCTGATCCATATTTTCTCCTTTAACTTTCCAGTATCTTTACCAGCTTTGCCTGCAAAGACCAGGGGCTGGCTTTAAATATCTTTACATTTATGAGACATCCCTCAAGGGGCAAATCACTCTCCAGAAATACCAGTTTACCACCTAAAGTGCGTCCCTGCCACTTATTCTTTTGCCTGCCCTCCACCAGCACCTCGGCAAAGGTATCTACCAGAGCGGAATTGGCTTTGGATACTGTTTCTTTCTGCAGGTCTTCTATAAGCTTAAGGCGGCGTTTTTTCTCGGCAAGGGGTACATCATCTGCCATATCACGGGCAGCCGCAGTCTGGGGGCGGGGCGAATATGCGGCCACATGGATAGCGTCATAACCGATATCTGACATTAGTTTATAGCTCTGGTCAAACTGCTCTGCGGTTTCAGAGGGGAAGCCCACTATCAAATCTGTCTGGAGGCTGATATCCGGCATGGCGGTTTTCAGACGCCCCACCAGCTCCCGGTACTGTTCGCTGGTATATCCCCGCCGCATAGCCGCCAGAATAGTATCAGCGCCTGCCTGCACCGGTAAACTCAGGGAGTGGCATACTTTGGGCAGGCTGGCCATAGCGTCTATAAGTTTCTGGCTGATATCCTTAGGGTGGCTGGTTAAAAAGCGTATCCGGAGTAAACCCGGTATATCACTAAGGGCATAAAGCAAATCTGCCAGACAGGGCTTTTCGGGCAGGTCATGCCCGTAGGAATCAACATTCTGCCCAAGGAGCACCACCTCACGGCTGCCCCGCCTGACCAGTTCGGCTGCTTCGGAGCATATCTCAGATATGCTCCGGCTCTTTTCCCGCCCCCGGCGGTAAGGCACAATGCAGTAAGTACAAAAGTTATCACAGCCCTGCATGATAGTCACGCTAGCACTTACTGGCGGCTTAAGCGGCAGAATAAACCCTTCCGGAATCTCACCCCAATCAGGCAAAGCACCCGGCTTAAAAATATAATCTACAAACGGAAATTTTTTACGGACAGAAGCTATATCCTGCCCCACCAGACAGCCGGTCAGGGCTATTTTCAAGCGGGGGTTTTTATCTTTCAGCTTGCGCAAGATATGCAGGCGGTTAATAACCTTGTTTTCGGCATGCTCGCGGACAACACAGCTGTTTACCAGCACCAGCTCAGCATCTTCGGCCTTATCCGCCAAAGAGTAACCCCAGAGTTCAAAAAGCCTGCCTAAACGCTCGGATTCGGCCTGATTCATCTGGCAGCCAATAGTCCACAAATAGTAACCGGGCATAAGCAAAAATATCTCCGCATCCAGATTAAACTGAATATAGATTATACCCCAATACCTAAAAATATAATAAGTAGCCGAACCTTTTAAAAAACCGGCTTGTGTTATTGCCGTAAAAGCCGCCGCAAGCCTTTACATACCGTTTCGCCGGAAATATAATACTCCCCATGCAAAAGAAACTTTTTTACCTGCTGATTGTTATTTTAGTATCCGGCCTGGGTATTCTGGGGATTCTCCGGTTCTCCGGTCAGGATGGGGAAGCCACAGATTATTCTAACCCTGATAACTGGCTAGCCCTGCCGCCACAAGCTGTTATGGAGGTGGATATTTTCTATCTATACCCCACGGTCTACCACAAGCAGGCATCAACCGACCCTGACATATGCGAAGTAAACAACGACATGATGCGTTTCGGCGCCCAGATGTCTTATAAACTGCAGGCAACCGCATTTGAAACTGTGGGTAACATATACGCACCCTATTACAGGCAGGGTGATGCGGCAGCGTGTTTGTCCCTGACGGAGGAAGACAGATATAATCTTCTAAGCGGTGCACCCGAAGAGGACGCAATGGCCGCATTTGACTATTATATAAAACATTTCAACAACGGCCGGCCATTTATTCTGGCAGGCCATTCGCAGGGCTCTGAAATACTGCTGTATCTGCTTTCGGACTATATGGGAAAGCACCCGGACGTGTATAAGCAGATGATTGCCGCTTATGCCATCGGTTACTCGGTGACAGAGGATTATCTGGCTAAAAACCCGCACCTCAGATTCGCGGAAAACGCAACTGACACCGGGGTAATCATATCCTACAATACCCAGGCAGCGGAGATTGAGGGTAAGAACCTAATAGTTTCAGAAGGGGCTTTGGTAATAAATCCCATCAGCTGGACCAGAGACGAAGCCCCAGCTTCGGCGTCAGAGAATCTTGGCTCGTACCTGCCCGGTGCGGACGGCTATATTCCAATCAACCCGGATACAGAGTTAAAAAAAATCATGGGGTTAGCGGATGCCCGTGTTGATAACGCAAAAGGCGTGCTGGTATGCAGCAGCGTGGATGCGGAGGCATGGTTTTCAGGAAACCCCGTGCTGGGCAAAGGGGTTTATCACAGTTACGATTATTCGTTTTATTACTATAACCTGAGGCAAAATGCGGCAGACAGAGCCAGAGCGTTTCTGGATAATAACGGCTAAGCCCCTGCCAGCCTGTTTACGCCTGTGATAAACCGGGTAAAACCCCAGTGCCACAGCACCAAACCGGATGAAGTAAAAAAACAAACTTAATCTGAAAAAAGCTAAAGCTGATGAGAAGTTCGGCAAATACAGATGCCGCCGTTACCCCTTATCACTGCCATGGCTGCAACAGCTTTTTTATTGTATTGGCGTTGCGAATAGTGATGTTGCCATAAGCGGAGGTAGAAACGACTTTCAACCACCGTGTGCGGGAGAAGGTTTTTATCGGTGCAGACCAAAAAATCACCTGCCCATGATATGCCACCTTTTCGTATTCAGGCTTTGCCTCACCGACCGCTTTTATGACAGCGTCTGCCTTGGCCGGAGCAATAACAACGATGGCGTTGTGCTTGGAATCAGCATCTCTGTCCCACCATTCGGGAGCATGGTTCAACGCATCAGCAAGGGCGTTTACAGACAGCACAGCAATCGGTATCTCCAAGCTGAAGGTATCCAGCACCACCTGCCGGCATTGCTGCTGCAAAGCAGTGATTTCTTTCTCCTCACAGGAAAAAAAGACATTTCCGCTGTTGATGTAAGTGCTGACTTCGGTAAATCCGGCATTTTCAAACGCAGCTTTTAATTCCGGCATTGAAACCTTGTTCTTGCCGCCTACATTCACTCCGCGCAAAAGCGCTATATACTTTATCTTAGGTCCATTCATGCCTGACCCATCATCATTTGCCATTCCTTTATCATATGGTTATACGGCAAGAAGCTGCTGAAAGTAAATCACGGAATACCAGATATGATAGCGGTAAGCCCGCCCTACCTGAAGCACAGTATATCACGGTACTGCAAACTGACTACACTATACATAAACAAAAGGACTCAAGCCATGATGGTTCAAGTCCTTTTTCTGCGTTTTTTATGGCGGAGGGGGAGGGATTCGAACCCTCGACCCCGGTTTCCCAGGGCAAGCGCTTAGCAGGCGCCCGCACTAGACCACTATGCGACCCCCCCAGTGTCTAAACAAGAAGATAATATAGCATAAGAGCCCAGCTGATACAACCAAAAGCCGCTTGCAAACACCGGGGCGTGTCAGGACTGGCAATGGGGGCAGTAGTAACAGGCCCGCTGGCGTATCAGCTGGCGGTTTATAGGCGCACCGCACTCAGGGCAAACCTCACCCCGGCGGTGGGCAACGTTAAACTCCAGCTGGGCGCCCCCCTTTGAGCCGTCAGGGCGGTGATATGTGCTGACACTTGCCCCCTTGTTCTGTATAGCTTTATGTAAAACTGACTGGATTGCCAAATGGAGTTGGGTTACCTCTGCCTTGCTCAGGCTGCCAGCCGGGCGGAGCGGGTTCAGACAGGCTTTAAACAAAGCTTCGTCCGCATACATATTGCCCACCCCTGCCAGCACCTTCTGGTCAAGGAGAACGGCCTTGATAGGCCCTTTACGCCCCGCAAGACGCTTACCAAGCACCTCCGGGGTAAAATCCCCTTCCAGAGGTTCAGGCCCCAGTTTTTCCAGAATATTATCCAGACTGGTAAGCAAGTTTATCCGCCCGAATTTACGTATGTCGGTGAAGTATACCTGTTCTCCGTTTTCCAAATGGAAGACCGCTCTGGTGAAACGGGGGAACTGTTCAGTCTCAGCCTTGACTGCCGTCAGCCCGCCGCTCATTTTCAAATGCACACTGATAAACAGACCGCCGCTTAAGCTGATGATAATATACTTGCCGCGGCGGCTAAGCCCGGTTACCTGTAAACCGGAGACCAGTTTGTTAAACTCGGTTTCAGGCGGGCAGAGCGTTTTAGCCCACAACGCTTCCATGCGGGTTATTTTTTTGCCCAGCAAATGGGGCATTATTTCATTTTTTACCGTTTCCACTTCAGGTAGTTCAGGCATGATTTACTCCTTTGGTTAATTTGTGCTTAAGATAGGTCAGCCCTATTCCCAGCACTGCTCCCGAAAGCAGGTATGCCCCCAGCACATCACTTGGCCAGTGGGCATTTAAATATACTCTGGAAATACCCATAAAGACTACCGGCACAAGGCAAAGCAGCCGGAGTATAAACCTGAGTACAGGGCGGCGGATAAATTTGGGTATGATAAAAAATATCACCCCGTAACAGGCCAGAGCATAAGCGGTATGGCCTGAGGGGAAACTGGTGCCGCCGTCTTCCAGACTGCCGGGACGGGGGCGGTCAATAAGCCATTTGAATATATACCCCAAGAGGGCGGCAATGCCGGGCACCAGAGCACAGATTACGGACTGTAAACGGTAGCCTTTGCACCACAGCCAGATTACCGCCGCCCCCGGCGGAATAATCCAGACCGGGAAACTGCCCAGGCAGGAAATAAATTCCATAAATCCGTCAAAACCGGGCAGTGAAATATCCTGAATAAACCCTGAGATAGATATATCCGCGGCTAAGACCGGGTTAAAAAATACCAGCCAGGCCAGCAGGATAAACACACCCAGCAGTATCAGATACGGCAGGTAATCACGCAGTTTTGCCAAGTCCGGTATTACTCCATATCTCCCCAGTTAGCCCCGGACTTAAGCTCAACCTTGAGCGGTATTTCAAAGGCAACTGCACCTGACATGGTTTCTACAAGCAAATCACTCATCCGCCCAAGCTCTGCTGTGGGTACTTCAAATATAAGCTCGTCATGCACCTGAAGCAGCAGGCGGCTTTTCAGCTTTTCTTCTTTAAGCTTTTCGTCCAGCCGGACCATAGCCAGCTTGATAATGTCAGCAGATGTCCCCTGTACCGGCATATTGATAGCCATACGCTCGGCTGATTCACGCAAAATACGGTTGGGTGAATTGATTTCCGGTATATAGCGGCGTCTGCCCAGCAGGGTTTCCACATAACCCTGAGTACGCACCTGCTGCTTAATCTCCGAGAAATAAACAGCCACCCGCGGATATTTTTCAAAATAGGCTTTTATAAATTTGTCGGCTTCTTCCAGCGAAAGCTCGGTAGCCTGTTCCAGCCCGTAGCTGCTCATGCCGTATATCACCCCGAAATTTACGGTTTTAGCCAAGCGGCGTTGTTCTTTAGTCACCTTTGACGGGGATACATTCAGCAATCTGGCGGCGGTTGCAGTGTGAATATCCTGGTCACTCTGGAAAGCCTCTATCAGGGCGGGGTCCTGGGAAAGATGGGCCAGCACCCTGAGGTCTATCTGGGAGTAATCTCCCGCCAGCAGCACTGTGCCTGGAGGTGCAATAAATGCCCGCCGTATCTCCCTGCCCATTTCGCCCCTGACAGGTATGTTTTGCAGATTAGGCTCGGAAGAAGATAACCTGCCGGTAGCTGTACGGGTCTGGTTGAAACTGGTATGCAGCCGCCGGGTATGTGGGTTTACCATACGCGGCAGGGTATCCAGATAGGTAGATTTCAGCTTTACCAGCATACGGTATTCCAGTATCAGGTCTACAATACGGTGCTTGCCCTTCAGTTCTTCAAGCACCTCTGCCCCGGTGGAATAGCCGGTTTTGGTCTTTTTGATAACCGGCAGTTTCAGTTCATCAAAGAGTATCCGCCCAAGCTGCTGGGGGGAGCCTATGTTAAAGCTATGCCCGGCCTGGGCATAGATATCTTCTTCCAGTTTAAATATCTGCCTGCCTGTCTTTTCAGCCATAGCCTTCAGCAAATCTGTATCCAGCATAATGCCGGTGCGTTCCATGCCCAGCAGTATGGGCAAAAGGGGCATTTCCACCTTGGCAAATAAATCCATCAGCCTGGTTTCGGCAAGCTGGGCGGCAAAGATACCTTTGAGGCGGAAAGTGTAATCAGCCGCAAGCTGGGCTGCTTCTGAAAGCTGAACCTCGCTGAAACTGGCTTTTTTGCCGTTTCGGGTCAGTATATTTTCAATATCCGCAATCTCTATGCCGAAATGTTCAAAGACAAGGTCTTTGATAGCCAGATTTTTTTCACCCAGCAAATGGGCGGCAATCATGGTATCAAAATCCAGCCCTTTTACTTCCTGCCCGGCAGATAAAAGCAAATTCATAAGGTACTTGGCGTTATGGGCGGTTTTACTTATTTTTTCATCACCAAGCAGCGCTGCCAAGCCGGAATGCCCTTCGGCGGCAAACATCTGCCCTTCTGAAGCACTGCCGATAAACTCAGCAGGTATAAAACAGGCATCACCCGCCGCACTTGAAAGTGCCAGTGCCGTCAGGCGGGCATCCATAGCTTCTTCGGGAGTACCCGAAACCGCCAGCGCCAGCTCTTTGGCTTCACCAAGGCGTTTAACGATGCTGTCTATATTTTGGCTGTCTGCCACCGTATAGCGGGTTTCAACCTTTGGAGCAGCAGCAAACATATCCGGCGTACCCTGAAGCTGGTTTTCCCCTCCCGGCAGGCGGTCAATCAGCCTGAAAAACTCCAGCTCACGGAATAGGTCTACCACTTTCTGGCGGTTATAGTGCTCTGCCCGGCATTCCTCAATACTGAAATCAAGCGGTAAATCACACACGATAGTTGTCAGTATTTTACTGTCACGGGCTACTTCGGCATTGTCTGCCAGCTTTTTCTGAAGACCGGGCGGGCTTATTTTATCCAGATTTTTATAAATATCTTCTATGCCGCCGTACTCTTCTATAAGTTTCTGGGCGGTTTTCGGGCCTATGCCGGGTACTCCGGGGATATTGTCAGAAGGGTCACCCATAAGGGCTTTGTAATCTGCAATATGCTCCGGCCCCAGACCGTATTTTGCCCTTACCGCCGCCTCGTCATACAAACTGGTGCTGGCAAAAGAACCTGCCGGACCGGGATACAAAATGCGGATATCCGGCCCGACCAGCTGCATGGAGTCTGCGTCTCCGGAGGCTATAATAACCTCCATACCTGCGGCAGCGGCTCTGGTTGCCAGCGTACCCAGCACATCATCAGCCTCAAAGCCGCTCTGTTCGTATACCGGCATATTAAAAGCATCTACAATCTGGCGTACCCGCCCCAGCTGGCTGACCAGTTCGTCAGGCATGGGCGGACGCTGGGCTTTGTATGCTTTGAACATTTCATGGCGGAAGGTTGGGCCTTTTCTGTCAAAGGATATGGCGTAACAATCCGGTTTAAGGTCTGTTAAAACTTTAATCAGTATGGAGGCGAAACCAAAAGCGGCACCCACTACTTCACCTGTTTTACGGATGGCAAGCGGAGGAAGTACATGATATGCCCGGTGAACAAGGTTAGTGCCGTCAAAGAGGACTATTACAGGTTTATTCATAAACACATTATAGCAGATGAGGCCAAAATGGGTTCAGGTATTTTGGCCGCTGTGAAGAAGCCTGAGCTAGGTTTCCAGCGGCAGTCCGCCGGATATCCAGGCGTTTATTCCGCCCTGCATGTTATATATAGCGGCAAAGCCGTTATCCAGCATAAGCCGGGCAGCGGAAGCAGAGCGGTTGCCTGTACGGCAGTAAACGAGGTAAGTCTTGGTTTTATCAAAGGCCGAAAGAGAAGCTTCAAAGGAAGCGTAATAATCCAGATTTACCGCACCCGGAATATGCCCCTGAGCATACTCAGACGGGGTACGCACATCTAAAATAATAAAATCCACAGAGACCGCATTCCGGTCTATAAGGGCTTTGGCTTCGGCAACAGATATATTCTGGACAGAGGGCAGATTTGCATCATCAACAGCGGAGCCAGTATCACAGCCTGTCAACACCCCGCAAAATGTGAGTAACAATGCCAGTACGGCAATCAGATTACGTTTGGAGGGCACAGATTAAACACCGATAAAATTCGGCTGGAGCTTAACTCCGGAATAATCTGACATGGTCTGCAGGCAGGTTTCTTCACGCTGGGTAATCCAGGTGGATACACTGGTCAGCCCGAAATCAGACATCTGGCAGAAAGTAACCATCAGCTCGTTACAATAGCTGTAGTAGCGCGAAGAACGGTTATCAAAACTGACATGGCCCGTATCAGCCATTTGCTCTATAAGCGAACGCAGTTTCAGGCGGTTATAATAGGCCGCCCGCATACCGGCCAATATGCCGTCAAAGAAAAGCTGGGCGCGGAAGTTCACCATCTGGCCTTCATTATTGAAAACCACATCAAAAGAGCCGCCGGTGGCACCGGATTCTTTAAACTGAAAAACCTTTTGTTCATAACCTATTGGCAGAGGCGGAGCAAGCTCCGGCAGGCGCACTTCCGGAGTTTCGGTGATATCGGTCAGGCTTTCACCACCAAACCGGCGGATTATATCCTGAGGAGACTGAAAAGCAGCGTAGTCACCCAAAACTTCTGACACAAGTGTAAGGTAAGACAGTGATTCTTTTGGGTCATACTGACGCAGTCTCATACTTCCTCCAGCCTTTTTCGGGTAAAGCTAAGCGAAACAGTCATAAAATATATCAGACGGATACGCATACCTCTTGCTAAAAACGTATCCGGCAACCACCGCCAACTAACCGCCATTTATTTGTAAGGCCAGAGAGAATCTCTAAGGAGTAACTCCCCCGGTTTTGCCCCAAGCCAAATACCGGACAAAACATACCTATCCTTTACATAGCTGTCTCAGGTGATATGTACATTATAATACCCCTTGTGAACAGGGTGTCAAGTGCAACCCAGGGCAAAGGCTCCGGCAGAGACTTTCACGAAGCAACCACCCCAATCAGTCAGAGTGCCTGCCCTGAAACACTTATCTATACTATACCATATATTAGTTGTTTGTATAACTATCTGCTACAAAAAGACCCTCTCCCGCCCGGGCATTAAAGTATCCAGATAAACACTTTAATGCTATAATTAAGGGTAATTGTGTGCCGGAGGCGAAAAGTGAACACCAAGGACCTGCTGTCTATTTCAGACCTTTCCCCTGACGATATCGGGCGTCTGCTTTCAGATGCCATTGAACTTAAAGCCAGGGGCTGGAACAGCTGTCTTTCCGGTAAAACTCTGGCTCTGGTCTTTGAAAAACCCTCCCTGCGTACCCGAGTCAGCTTTGAGCTGGCCATGAAGCAGCTGGGCGGGGAAGCACTGTATCTTTCACCGGCTGAGGTAGGTTTGGGCAAACGCGAACCGGTGGCTGACGTGGCCAGAGTCCTAGCCCGTTTTGTAGACGTTATCGCCTGCCGCACCTTCGGGCATGATACTCTGGTACAGCTGGCAAAATATGCCGATATACCTGTTATAAACGCCCTTTCAGACTTAGAGCACCCCTGCCAGGCACTGGCGGATATCATGACCATATATGAAAAAAAAGGTGAGCTTAAGGGGCTTAATCTGGCTTATATAGGTGACGGCAATAACTGTGCCAACAGCCTTTTGCTGGCCTGCGCCATGACGGGAATAAACTGCCGCTTGGCTTCACCCGAAGGCTATCTGGTAGACAAGGCCATATTTGCTAAGGCCAAAGCCTACGCACAAGACAGCGGGGCTGAACTATACAGCGGGACAGACCTTAAGGCCGCCCTTCGCGGGGCGGACGTAATCTATACTGATGTCTGGACCAGCATGGGACAGGAAGCTGAAACTGAAAAACGCCTTAAGGATTTTGCGGGTTTTCAGGTGAATGCCAAGCTGGTTTCCATGGCTGATAAAGATGCCATCATTATGCACCCTCTGCCGGCTCATTACGGCGAAGAGGTTGACCGGGAAATACTGGAATGCCCTCAGTCTGTTATCTTTGACCAGGCCGAAAACCGGCTGCATGCCCAAAAGGCGGTACTAAGAGATATGCTGGGTGGACTGGAGATAGGCGGCAGGCACTAAGCGGCCGTGAAATATATGAATAATACTACCCCTATTATTGCCATTGTGGGGCGGCAGAACGTGGGTAAATCCACCCTGCTTAACCGCCTTGCCCATAAGAATCTGGCCATTACCGAAGACCTGCCCGGTACTACCCGTGACCGTTTGTTTACGACTGTAAGCTGGCTGGACCGCCGGCTGATTATGGTGGATACCGGCGGGCTTGACCCGGATCTTGAGAGCATTATCGGCCAGCAGGTAAATATCCAGATAAGTCTGGCCATAAAAGAAGCCGATCTGGTACTTTTGGTAGTAGACGTAAAAGCCGGGCTGATTACACCTGACTACGAAATGGCAGATATTATCCGCCGCACCGGTAAACCGGTAATACTGGTGGCCAATAAAGCTGACAACCTGAAAATGGGCCAGGAAGCCGCTGAATTTTACAGCCTGGGCTTTGGCGAACCTTCGGTTATCAGTGCCTTCCACGGCAGCGGCATTTCAGATCTGATGGACCGGGTGCTGGAAGAACTGCCTGACCAGCCCATTGCCACCCCAGAAGAGGACAATTCGGTTAAGCTGGCACTTGTGGGAAGGACCAATGTAGGTAAATCCACCCTGCTTAATACCTTTATGGGACAGGAACGCTCTATAGTAAGCAACATACCCGGTACTACCAGAGATGCTATTGACACACCCCTTGACTTTAATGGTACTAATGTGTTACTTATAGATACTGCAGGGATAAGACGGCGCGGTAAAGTTGAGAGCGGTGTTGAAAAATACAGCGTACTCAGAGCCTTAAAAGCTGTAGACCGGGCAGACATAGTACTGCTGGTTATGGATACTGAAGAGCTGGTGACCGCTCAGGACACCCACATTGCCGGATATGTCCGGGATACCGCCAAGGGTATTATAATTATCCTGAATAAATGGGATCTGGGTAAAGGCCAGGACAAAGCTGAAGTGACACAGACTATCCAGAGTAGATTTAAGTTTTTGGATTACGCTCCGATATTGTTTGTTTCAGGCAAAACCGGGCGTGGTGTTGATACTATTATCCCCATGGCGCTGAAAGTTCAGGAAGAGCGCAACAAACGTATTCCCACTGCCAAGGTAAACAGCGTGGTCACCGAAGCCCTTTCCGCCCATACCCCGCCCCATCAGGGCAAAACCCAGCTGAAAATCTATTACGCCACCCAGGCAGACACCAATCCGCCTTCATTTGTGTTTTTCGTCAATAACCCTAAACTGGTTCATTTTTCGTATGAACGCTTTATTGAAAACCGTCTCAGGGAGTCTTTCGGATTTTTCGGTACCCCAATCCGTTTAACTTTTAAAGCCCGAGGTGAAAAATGTTAATTGCCAAGCTTCTGCTTGTTGTTATAGTAAGTTATCTCCTGGGTTCAATCCCCTTTGGGTATTTAGTCAGCCACCGAGGTTCCAAAATAGATATCCGCAGTTACGGCAGCGGACGCACCGGAGCTACCAATGTCCTGAGAACCATGGGCAGGAAAGCTGCTTTGCTGGTAGCCGCTTTAGACGTAGTCAAAGGAGTTTCAGCCGTGGCTTTTGCCGGGCTGGTCATAGGCACGGAAGCGCTTACTTTCGGGACTAACGGCATGGCTATTTTATTCGCCCAGGTGCTGGCCGGGCTGGCGGCTGTTGCCGGGCATATCTGGCCTGTGTTCCTTAAATTCCGCGGCGGCCGCGGTGTGGCTACCTTCTTCGGGGGCATGATTGCCCTGTGTCCGGTGGCGGCCATATTCGGCGGTGAAGTACTGATAATAGGTGCCGGGCTTTCCGGTTTTGCTTCGCTGGGCTCTATAACCGGGGTAGTGGGGGCATATGCCTTGCTGATACCCCTTACATTTATCAGCGGTTTCCCCACCGAGTATATAGTTTATGCAGTTTTAGGTTCGCTTCTAATTACCATCATGCACCGCGATAATATTAAACGGCTTTTAGCGGGTAAAGAACGCAAGCTCAACGAAAAATCCCGTTAAACACCCCTTGTCTAAAACCAATCCGGCATTAGAAAGCTTAGGTTTTTCATGTCTAAAGTTTGTATTATAGGCACTACTACCTGGGGCATTACCCTGGGTACGGTCATAGCCCATAAAGGGCGCGAAGTAATGCTCTGGGCACGCACCGAGGACGAAGCCGCACTTCTCTCAGCCCAGCGCCGTCCGGCTGATTTTTTGCCGGAAGATTATTATTTCCCCGAATACCTGAACGTAACCGCCAGTTTGGAGGAAGCCCTAGCCGGGGCAGACATGGTTATTATGGCTGTGCCTTCCCAGCGGATGCGCCCCAATATACGGCTGGCTGCACCTTTGCTGACTAAAAACATGCTGGTCTGCAGCGCCTCCAAGGGGCTGGAAATAGGTACTGCCAAGCGTATGAGCCAGGTAATTGCCGACGAGATTTCCCCGGATTTTTCCCAGAATATATGTGTTCTTTCGGGGCCGAATCTGGCTATGGAAATACTAAAGGGGCTGCCGGCTGTAACTGTACTGGCTGCCGATACTGAAAAGACGGCTAAAAAAGCCGCCAAACTGGTAACCGCCAGTAACTTTTGCGCTTACACCAATACGGATATCATAGGGGTGGAGCTGGGCGGCTCACTCAAGAATATTATCGCTCTGGGGGCAGGCATAGCGGACGGGCTGAGCTTCGGCAACAACGCCAAGAGCGCCCTGATTACCCGCGGCCTTACCGAGATTTCCGCCCTGGGGGCGGCTTTGGGGGCAAACCCTCTGACATTTTCGGGTCTGGCCGGACTGGGTGACCTGATTGCCACCTGTTCCAGCAACCTGTCACGCAACCATTTTGTGGGGGTGGAATTAACCAAAGGCCGCAGCCTGAATGACATTATGTACAGCATGAGCAATGTAGCCGAAGGTGTTTCCACTACCGCAGTAGCCTATGAGCTGGCCCGCTCTATGGATTTGGAAATGCCGGTAACCGAAAACATTTACAACGTGCTTTATAATAACGCAGACCCGAAGGAAGCCGCCAGAAAACTGATGGCTGCCCAGGCTGCCCATGAACTGGCCGGACGCAAGTGGGATTTGTTTAAAATGTTCCGCAGGCGCAGAACCCGCAAAACACCTGAACTTAATCCGGATTAGAAAACTTAAAGACCGGCTACTTTTTATCCTCGGCGAAAGACTTCTCCAGCTCCTCAAAGAGCTGTTTCTGTTTACGGCTGAGCTTCTCAGGAGTAACAACGTTCAGGTGCACCATTTCGTCACCGCTGCCAAAGCGGTTCAGATGGGGAATACCCTTGCCCTTCAGCACAAAGTACTTGCCGTTCTGACTGCCTGACGGAATTTTCAGCTTGTGAGAGGTGCTAAGCCCCGGCACATTTACTTCAGTGCCCAAAGCCGCCTGGGCAAAATTTATCTCAAGTTCATAAATAACATCATCACCGTCACGTTTGAAATCCGCATGTGAGGCAATGCTTACGTTTATATACACATCACCGGCGGAAGCGCCCTTATCACCTACACCGCCGTAGCCGTTAAGGCGTATCTGGTTGCCGTCTGCCACCCCGGCAGGTATCTTTACCTGCACAGTCCGCTTGACATATTCTTTACCGGTACCCCGGCACTTGGCACAGGGTTCGCCGATGATAGTCCCCTCACCCCGGCATTTGGGACAGGGGGTTACGCTGGTAAAACGCCCGAAAACACTCTTTTGCACCTGATAAACCTGCCCGGTACCGTTACAGTTGGTACATTTTACAGGTGAAGTGCCGGCTTTAGCTCCCGTACCGCTGCACTCAGAGCAGTATTCAAGCCTTTCGGTGGTAATTTCTTTTTCAACCCCGGTTGCGGCTTCTTCAAGAGTTATCCGTATATCATAAGACATATCCGGCCCGCGGCGGGGGCCGCGCTTGGCACTCTGGGTAGCACCGCCAAAAAATGTCTCAAAAATACTGCCCAAACCGCCGAAATCAAAGTTTTCAAAGCCGCCCTGACCAAAGGCATCTGATCCGGCGCTGAAACCAAACCGGTCATAGGCCGCCCTTTTTTCGGGATTGGAAAGGACTTCGTAGGCTTCGTTTATTTCTTTGAATTTTTCGGCAGCGCCATCCTCGTGGTTACGGTCAGGATGATGCTTCATAGCCATCTTGCGGAAGGCCTTTTTTATATCTTCGTCAGAAGCGCTGCGTTCAATACCCAGTACTTCGTAATAATCTCTTTTATTTGCCATAGTTTATCATTATAACCTAAAACTTTATTTTATAGAAATAAGACAGTTCAAATGAAATATGTTTTTGTTTACCAAATATCTGCTGGGAAAAGGGTGGGAGGGGGCATTACACCCCCTCCCAAAGGCCGCAGAATCAAATTCCCGGCCTTTATTTAAACTTCGCGGAATTCTCCCTCTACCGTGCCTTCGTCGTCATTCTTTTTGCCTTCTGCCGAAGGTTCTTCCTGAGCGGGAGCGCCCTGCTCCTGCTGCTGGCCGTAAACGGCACTGCCTACGCTTTGAAGAGCGGTGGAAAGTTCCTGAGTAGTTGTCTTGATAGCGTCCACATCAGTACCCTGAAGGGCAGTGCGGACGGCCGCTATCTTGCTTTCCAGTTCGGTATTCAGTTCGGCCGGTATCTTGTCCTTATTGTCACGCAGGGTCTTTTCGGCATTGTAAGCAAGATTATCCGCCACATTCCGGGCTTCTATCTCTTCCTTGCGTTTGCTATCTTCAGCGGCATGGGCTTCCGCCTCACGGGTCATCTTTTCAACCTCTTCCTTGGAAAGGCCGGAGGAAGCGGTGATAGTTATCTTCTGTTCACGCCCGGTGCCTTTATCCTTGGCTTTGACGGAAAGTATACCGTTGGCATCAATGTCAAAGGTAACCTCTATCTGGGGGACGCCGCGGGGGGCGGGCAAAATGCCGTCCAGCATAAAGCGGCCCAGAGTGCGGTTATCGGCCGCCATGGGGCGTTCGCCCTGCAGGACATGGATTTCTACGCTGGGCTGGTTGTCAGCCGCAGTGGAAAATACCTGGCTCTTGGAAGTGGGAATGGTAGTATTGCGGGTAATAAGAGCGGTAGATACACCGCCAAGGGTCTCAATACCCAAAGTCAGGGGGATAACATCCAGCAGGAGTACGTCACTGACTTCACCCTTGAGTACGCCGGCCTGAATGGCAGCACCGATAGCTACCACCTCGTCAGGGTTTACACCCTTGTTAGGTTCTTTGCCGAAAAACTCTTTGACCTTCTGCTGTACCAGCGGCATACGGGTCTGTCCGCCTACCAGAATAACCTCGTTGATTTCAGAAGCAGTCTTGCCCGAATCTTTCAAAGCCTGGCGGCAGGGCTCAAGGCTCTTGTCTACAAGGTCCATTACCATCTGCTCCAGTTTGGCACGGGTAAGGATAATATTTAAGTGCTTGGGCCCTGAAGCATCTGCGGTGATAAAGGGCAAATTTATCTCTGCCTGCTGAACAGTGGAAAGCTCTATCTTGGCCTTTTCAGCCGCCTCTTTCAGACGCTGCAAAGCAGTTTTATCTTTAGAAAGGTCAATGCCCTGGTCTTTCTTATATTCGGCTATAAGCCAGTCAATAATCTTCTGGTCAAAATCATCACCGCCCAGATGGGTATCACCGGCGGTGGATTTTACCTGGAAAGTGCCTTCGCCCAGTTCCAGTATGGAAATATCAAAGGTACCGCCGCCCAAATCATAAACGGCGATAGTTTCATCTTTCTTCTTGTCCAGACCGTATGCCAGAGCAGCGGCGGTGGGTTCGTTGATAATCCGCAGGACTTTCAGCCCGGCAATAGCCCCGGCGTCTTTGGTGGCCTGGCGCTGGGCATCGTTAAAATAAGCCGGTACGGTAATAACCGCTTCGGTTACCTTTTCGCCCAGGTAGGCTTCCGCATCTGATTTAAGTTTCTGCAAAATCATGGCGGAAACTTCGGGAGGGCTGAAATCCTTGTCACCCATAACCACCCGGACTTCATTATTGTTACCCTGAATAACCTTGTAAGGTTTGCGTTTGGCATCTGCCTCAACCGGCAGCTCACGCCCGGCGGGTTCGCCCCATTTGCGTCCCATAAAACGCTTAATGGAATAAACCGTGTTTTCAGGGTTCAAAATAGCCTGATTTTTAGCCTGACGGCCAACAATACGTTCACCGTTTTTGTTTACTGCCACTACCGAAGGAATAAGGGTGCTGCCTTCGGCAGAAGGGATAACTACCGGTTCGCCGCCCTGCATGACGGCAACTTCACTGTTTGTAGTACCAAGATCTATACCAACTACTTTAGCCATTTGTGTTTCGTTCCTCCTTGTTTACTTAAAGAAATTTATCTCATGTCCGAATCAGACCGGCAGGGCTGGTTTCCGTTACCTACCACTACCAGAGATGTTCTAAGTAACTTATCCCCTACCGTATAACCCCGGCGGGCTTCGTGTAAAATAATGCCTTCCGGCCCGTCTTCACAGGCAACCGCCTCATGCAGGCGGGAATCAAAGGGCTCACCGGCCGCCGGAATAGCTTTGACACCCTGATTGTCCAGTATAGCCTGAAACTTGCGGACTATCAGGTCCAGCCCCTCCACAAAAGAGTGTCCGGCAATATCCGCCGGAACAGATGCCAAAGCCCGCTCCAAATCATCCAGCACCGGCAAAACCAGCATAAAAGCGTTGCCTCTGGCCATATCACTCTGGACGTTTCTTTCCTGCTCTATATACCTTTTGTAGTTTACAAACTCAGCTCTGGCCCTCTTCAGGTTGTCCAGATATTCTTCTGAACGTTTCTTTTCGGCGGCCAGCTGGGCAGTCAGGCTGTCTGCCTGAGTATCAGCTTTAACCTGGGTATCTTCAGGGTGTTCATTTCCTTCTTTATCATACATTTTTTTATCTGTCATAATCCCTTCCTAACTTAAAAATGTACTATATGCCCTAAAGGCACGGCTATTCATCTTTGCCGCCTGGCGGTTTGCCGTAGAGTTCGGCAACTAAAGTACTCATAACCAGAGACAAGTAACTGACCGCTGATAATGCCCTTTCATAGGCCATACGGGTAGGGCCTATCACCCCGATAGTCCCCACCGCCTCGTCCGGTATGCCGTACTGGCTGACTATCAGACTGTAATCACGTATTTCGGCGGAGGCATTTTCCTGGCCGATATATACCTGCACCCCCCGGTTAAAAGGCGAGGGCGGGGCAATCATCTTGGAAAGCTTTTTCTGCTCCAGCAGCTGCATTATCTCCTGAACCCGTTGGTTCTGGTGAAATTCGGGCTGCTCCAGCATATAGTGCAGCCCGTCAAAGAAAGGTTCGCGGCTTTCCTGCTCGTCCTCACCCCGCATCATTTTTACCAGGCTGTCCTTGACCTTCAGTTCATCCGGGTTAAGGTTAAGCGTTTTCTGTTCTATCTGGAAACGGGTCAGCCCGGCATAGGCGTCATTTAGGCGGTTTGATATAAGGGTGAGTTCCGGCTGGGAAACGGTATTTTCAAAGTTTATAAGCTGCTGTTTTACCTTAGCCCCGCGCAGTATCAGAACTACCAGTACCAGATTATCCTGTAAGCTGACCAGCTCTATATGATGGACCTTGCCCTGTGTCTGGCGGGGCATGGTAACAACCGCCATACTCTGGACACGCTGGGAAAGGACAGCCACAGTCAGGTTCAGCCACTCCTCCATCTCTTTTTCCACCTGATGAAAAAGATGGCGGATAAGAAACTTGTCATTAGTCGGCAGTTCCACATCTTTCAGGGATTCCACATAATAGCGGTAACCCTTGTCTGCCGGAATACTGCCGGCAGAGTGATGGGGACGCAGGATATAACCCTCGGTTTCCAGCCGCACAACTTCGTTGCGGATAGTGGCCGAACAAATATCCAGACCGCAATCCTCCAGTATGGAAGATGACGATACCGGTACCGCTTTGGTTATATACTGCCTGACTATGGAACGCAGTATTATCTCTGCCCTGGGTGTTAGCACTCTTGCTACCTCGTTAGCACTCTATTAGCTTGTTTGCTAATACAGGTATAATTTAGCATGACTGCCAACCACTGTCAAGGGTAAATTATGCCCCCTCTCCGGCTGTCAATAAAGTGACCGGCTTCAATTGACCCTCTGAAAGGGGTCTGATATAATTCACCCATATGGAAATAAAATGGTTAGGCCACTCGTGCTTTCGCCTTAAAGGCAAAAATACTACTGTAATTACTGACCCGTTCCCTTCCAGCCTGGGGTTTGCCATGGGCAAACAAAGTGCCGAGGTAGTTACCGTAAGCCATGCTCATGCTAATCATTCGTTTACCTCAGCTATTGACGGCAACCCCCATATTGTAAGCGGCCCCGGCGAATACGAAATCGGGGACGTTATCATCTTGGGTCTTTCCACTTTTCATGATGACGCCAAGGGCAGCGAACTGGGCAAAAACACCATTTACCAGATGGAGATAGATGACTTGTCCATTTGCCATCTGGGTGATATAGGCCAGGGATTGACTGACAGCCAGATTGAAGAGCTGGGACGGGTGGATATTCTCCTTTTGCCGGTTGGCGGTGGCAATACTGTCAGCCCGGGCAAAGCCGCTGAGATAATGCGCAAGCTGGAACCGTCTATCGTCATTCCCATGCACTTCCAGAGTGATTTATCCACCAGTTCACTTTTGCCTATAGGCCAGTTTCTAAAAGAAATAGGTATAAGCAATCTTGAACCCCAATCTAAGCTGAATATCACCAGAGGCAATTTGCCTGTAACCACTCAGGTTATGTTACTGCAGCCCTGAAACCCGGAAAACAAGAGCTGCGCGGAAGGATAAGCGCTGAATGCACTGCCTGAAACGGGTTGCTATTTCCGCCATTCTGGCTTTGGGGCTTTTGGCAGGCCTCCTGCCCCAAACACCGCTTAGTGCTGCCTCCACCCATGAATACTGGGCGGTAGTAGTGGGCATTTCGGATTACCAGAAAATTACAGATGTATCAGGCTTGGCCAACGGCGCCCAAAAATTCGCAGCTTCCCTAAAGCAAGCCTGGGGCGATGACCATGTAAAGCTGCTGACCAACAGCAACGCTGATAAATCTTCTATAAAGTCCGCCCTGGACTGGATGATAGACCAAGAAGATGACAACGATACAGTGGTCTTTTTCTTTGCCGGACACGGTGACAGCCAATCATATATAGCCCCTTATGACGCTTATTATGTTTCGGAATGGATTTCAAGCCAGGAGCTTTCCAACTGGCTCGCGCCGCTGGAATCCCATTATCAGGCTGTAATACTGGAATCCTGCTATTCGGCCGGATTTGCTGATGATTTAAACCAAACCGGGCGGCTAGTTCTCTATTCGTCACTGGCAGAAGAAGTCTCCTGGGCAGACGGGGACAGCGGCCTTTTTTCCGGATATATAAATGACGGCCTCAGCTATGTGCCGAATGCGGACATAAACGGTGACGGTCTGATATCTCTGGAAGAGCTCTTTTTCTATGCCCAGCCCCGCACTACAGATGAGTCCCGATTAGCTTTATCTCTGCAGCATCCCTTTCTGTCAGACGGCATAGGCGGAGAACTTAGCCTTATCGGCAAGCTGCTTCTGACCACCTCCATACCTATAAGCGGCAACTATAACTACATAATAGTAGACGGCCAAACCTATTCACTCAGCTACACGCAATTAAACTTCACCCCCGGTACTACCCATGAGATTACCGCTTTGAACATAGATGCCCTGCCAGGGGTGCGTTATTTTTTCAATAGCTGGGCAGACGGGGTTACCTCTGCCAGCCGTTCATTTGTCAGCGGGGCTAACCTTGAAGCAGTTTATTCCCGCCAGTATCTTCTAACAATAGACGCCCCTACCACCGCAGTCAGCGGCAGCGGATGGTATGACCAGTACACCTTTGCCAACCTTTCAGCCCCGGATATAGAAGAAGGCGGTATCCGCTATACATTTACCGGCTGGAGCGGTGATATAACAGGGCCTTTTGACAGTACCCGCATTGTGATGGACAAGCCCAAAACTGTAAAAGCGAACTATGATATTGAATACTTGCTGAATTTGTCTTCTCCGTACGGCACACCTGAAGGCAGCGGCTGGTATGCCGCCGGCAGCACAGTGAAACTAAGCGCACCTAAAGCGGAAGGCTTTTTAATCCGCCAAGTATTCGAAAGCTGGAGCGGAGACTATACCGGCACAGATGCAAATGCTATTATCACCCTTAACAAACCCCTGGATATTTCCGCCAATTTCAAGGCAGACTATACTTTCCTGTATATTGCCATTGGGCTGGGGGCAATTGTGATTGGCTGGATAATACTGGCCGTATCCAGACGCCGGAAAATCTATTACAATACTATCTGACAATATTCCCTGTTTTTTGAGAAAAGGATAATACAAAGCCCGCATGGAAGCATATTTAGATATTGAAACAACCGGCCTTTCGCCTTATCAGTCAGAACTTACAGTTATAGGTATCCATCTGGTAAACGGGGACTCTATACCGGGCCTTATCCAGCTGGTAGGTAAAGAATGCACCGCCGAAAACGTGATGGCTTCTTTAGCAGGTACAGACATACTCTATACCTACAACGGCAAGGGGTTTGACCTGCCGTTCATTCACCGGAAACTGGGTATAGACCTCAGCCGCCATTTCAACCACCGTGACCTCATGTTTGACTGCTGGGACAAAAACCTTAAGGGCGGGCTGAAAAAAGTGGAATGCCAGCTGGGTATCTCACGTGAGCTTACCGAAGTAAACGGTTATGTAGCCGTTCAGCTATGGTGGAGTTACATAAATAACTTTGATACCCGGGCACTAAAAACATTACTGGCCTACAACCGGGAAGATGTAGTAAACCTTAAAACCCTTAAAGACATGCTATTGAATCACTGCACCTATTGACTGGCGGGTTAGTCCTAACTATAATCTTCTAAAATGTATTTATGGAGGCGTTTAGATGGAATGGTATGAAATCCTTCTTATTGTGGTTGTACTCTGGGCGGTAATTCACACTTACATGGATATGCAGATTAAGAAACAGGTGGAAAAACTCCAGAAAGAGTTTGATTCCCACAAGCACTAATCCGTTTTTATTTTTTGACTAAAGGGCCGGAGGAATCCGGCCTTTCTTTATTTCGGCAAACTTCATAACAAGCTATTATCCCCACCCCCCAGCACGCCATTTCAGCCATTTTCCGGCACTTTACGGCTAATCCCTTTTGCCTGCCAGCCCTTGCCCAGTTTCTGACTGTAAGCCCCCAGGACGAACCGGCTATTATTATGTAAATTTGTAGTCCAAAAAGTTTAGACCGGCCTAAAAATCCTTAAAATAGAAGAGCCCCCCGTCTCCGGGGGGCTCTTTTTGGTTACTTTAGGACTGTTAGTCCTTTTTCACTTTGTAGTTTATTAGACTACGCGGCGAGTGCGAACAATCAGGACGATTACGGCGATAGTCAGTACAGCACCGACAGCCACAATCAGCCAGATGTAGGCAGGAGTTTCAGCCTGGGGTACTTCTAAGGTGATGTCCGGAGGATTATTTACTTCAACCGGAGCGGCATCAGCCTTAACAGTAGTGAATACAGCCGGGAACCATTCGCTGGTGCTGTTGGCGGTATTGACGCGAACTCTCCAGTAGTAGCTGGCGGAGTTGCTCAAAGTGCCGTCATAAGCCCAGTAATTGGTGGTCAGGTTCTTGGTAGCCAAAACCTTGGTAGCATCAGCGAAGGTAGGATCGGTGCTGAGTACGAGGTCATAGCTTACAGCAGTAGAAACTGCATCCCAAGTGAATACGGGGTTAACGGGTACGTTTGAAGCACCGTTGGTGGGCATCAGGTTGACAGTGTAGGTCAAAGGCTGAGGCTGGGTGGAGACTGAAGCAGTACCCACGAAGCTCATGACAGGGCTGACAGCCCAAACGCTTACCTGATAGACGGTGTCTTCGGAAACTATGAAGCCAGTAACGTCATTTTTGAAAGTGGCGGAAAGAGAGGTAATTCCATTTCTCTGATTGACATCAGCGGCGGTAACAGTGTAGGCAACTTTGTAAGCGGTAGTAGCATCGGTTACAACTACAAAGTACTTAACGGTTACACCAGTGTTATCAACATTCAAAGCATCCCAAGTTACCTTGACAGAATCAGTGGTAGCGGTGGCCTGAACGTTGGTAACAGGTACAGCCATCTTGTCGGTGTAAACATACAATGAAGCACCAAAGATACCGTAAAGCATGTTAGCACCGGGGGCGGCAACACCAATCAGTTTGGTAGCACCAGTAGCACCGGTAGGTTTAGCAATAATACCAGCTGTATAGTTAGTGCCAGCATTGGTGATGCGGATCAGGTTGTTCCAAGAACCATCCAGTACATACAGGACGTTTCCGCCGGAAGCAATACCGGAGAAGATACCAACGCCGTTATCAACATCAGCATAGCTGCTGCTGTCAAAGGCATAAGCACCGGTAACTGTATTGTCAATCCGTGTCCAAACAGGAGCGGCAGCAGCGAAGTCATATTTGTACACGCCGCCATTGCTGCTGGTCAGGTAGACAACACTGTTGCTGCCGTTCTGGAAGGTTACCAAAGATGTACCGGAAACAGCTACGGCAGAAGCAGCGCTCCAGGTAACGCCACCATCGGTGGATCTTGAAATGCTGCCATTTGAACCGCCGGCTACCAGGGTAGAACCGTCAGTTGAAACGGCAAATGAGGTAACAGTGCCAACAGCACAGGTGCGGGCGAACCAGAGAACGCCGTTGGTGCTGGTCTGATAAACAACACCGCTGCCGCCTACCAGTACAGTGTTGGCATTGGAAACGAACCATGACTGAATTGTAGTACCCAGAGCAGTAGTAATATCACTTATCTGCTTGGCAAAGGTCTGGCCGTTATCCAATGAACGCCAGATATTAACACCACCAAGATCAGCAATGAATACTGCGTCACCAGCAGGTGAAACTGCAACATCAAGCTGATTAAACAGAGCAGATGAAAGGGTAGGCTCAAGAAGTGAGGAGGAATATACACGTTCAGTAAAACCATTGGCTACACGCCAAACGCTCTGGTGAATAAAATCGTTTGTAACTACAAACAGACTTCCGGCAATGTTTTCAACACTCTGGATTGATTGGCGCATCATGGAAATAGTATTCCATGTTTTGCCGAAGTCAGCAGTGTAAGAGACACCACAGTCAACACCAGTAGTCCCAGCAAGTGCTTTACCGGAGGTATTGTAGTCAGCCATGGCAAGTACGGTTACGGGAGCCATGGAAGGACCCCAACCTGTATAACCGGTGGGACGTTTAACATTGGTAGAGAAAGTAAGGCGATCAGAAGAATACCAAATAGTCGGTAGATCAGCAGCATTGTTATAGCCGCCGATGATCAGTTTGGCATCTGCAATACCACCGACACCATCAATATCAGAAATTTCAGTAGCAGTAGCAAGCCCGCGTACGTTAAGATCTATAGTCTTGTTGCTGTTACCATACCATAGGTAGACGTCACCCTGGTTAGACAGGGTCTGAAGAGCCAACCAACCCTGGAATTTACCAGAGGTCAGGCTGGAGTTAAAATCAGAAGGAAGCCAAAGCTCAGCATGAACAACATTGGTAATAGGAGTAGTGTTATCCACTAAAACTTCTGCATCTTGGCAAAGAGCAGCCTGGTCCCACTGGTTACCAAAGTATTTTGCACTGATAAATGTGCCAAGATTGCTCTGAGCAACCGCGATAATACCTTGCTTGGTTGCAAAGTCAGTGGGGTCAACCTTTACATCATAAACACTAGAAGAACCCCAAGCAGTAGTGCGTTGAGTGTTAAGAGAAAGGTTTGACCAAGGCATACCAAAGGCGGTTTCCTGGCACATAAATACGCCGTTATTGACATCCAGACCAGCAAAAGTGGCGGTGCCTGCAAAGACGTATTTATTGGCTCCGGCATAACCGATATCAAGAGTTACTATAATGTTGGTACCGGTAAGAGGAGCAATGGCCCAGGCATTATCAATAGCCCATTGATAAACACTGGAGAGCTGGTTCCAAGTTGTACCGCCATCTTTAGTGGTATAAATAGCGGTACCATCGGTATAGTACAATTCGTTGGCATTAACGGGAGAAGCCACCAAGTCATAAATTATACCGGTGGTAGCAATGGTGAGTTTTTTCCAAGTGCGGCCTGCATCGGTTGACTTGAAGATGCAAACATTACCACCATATGTAGCAGTGGCATAAACGGCAGTTTTATCAGCGTTCCACACCAGTATACCAATCTCGGTAAACCGGTTAGTGGCATCGCTGACTACATAGCCGCCAGTTGCGCCGGAGCCGGGCAGGGAGATTTTGCTCCAAGCCTGGTTGGCAGCAGCTACGGGAGTAGCGACTGCGAACATGGACAGAACCATGGCAGCAGTCAGGACTACGCCCAGAACTTTACTTATTTTTGTCTTAAACATCGACCTATAAATTTCCTTTTAAAATTATTTTATGCAAATGTCTTCATATTATATATGTATATATGAAGACCAAGAGTGGTCCAATTCAGCATCAATCAAAGACGCTTCCCCTTACGGGTGCATACCAATTACACCACCTCCTTTCAAGGTTTAACCTATCTTATATAATAACACAGCCTGTCAATAGTTTACGGGCATTTTAACTTAATTTGGCTGAAAGTACTATAGTTTTCAGGTACTTTACGTTCAAAAATATTTTTTATCCCTTTTGGTTTACATTTCTTTCTGGAGGTTAGCCAGGAAGTCAGCATTGTTTCTGGAGCGGCGCAGGCGGTCCAGCAGGCGCTCGTTAACCTCTGTATAGTGGTTAGCGTCATCAGCAATAATGGCAACCATCCTCCGCAAAAGCTGTACCTGCTTGTAGTTGTCACCCAGCAGCAGCTCTTCACGGCGGGTGCTTGAGCGAGATATATCCAGGGCAGGGAATACACGGCGTTCGGCCAAGCGGCGTTCCAGATGAAGTTCCATATTGCCGGTGCCCTTGAACTCTTCGTAAATAAGGTCATCCATGCGGCTGCCGGTTTCCACCAGACAGGTGGCAATGATGGTAAGCGAACCGCCTTCTTCGGTATTGCGGGCAGCCCCGAAGAATTTCTTGGCAGGGTGAAGGGCTACCGGGTCAATACCGCCGGAAAGGGTGCGGCCTGATGAAGGCATGGCCAGATTGTAGGCGCGGGTAAGGCGGGTAATGCCGTCCAGCAGGATAAAGACGTCTTTGCCGCTTTCCACCATACGCTTTGCCCGTTCCAGTGCCAGTTCGGCTACCCGGGTCTGGTTTTCCACCGGTTCGTCAAAGGTGGCGGCCATAACTTCGCCCCGTACGTGGCGGCGCATATCGGTTACTTCCTCAGGGCGTTCACCTATAAGGACTACCATTATATGTATATCGTTATAATTGGTAGCAGTTGCATTGGCTATATTTTTCAAAATGGTGGTCTTGCCGGCTTTGGGCGGGGAAACGATAAGGCCGCGCTGTCCCCGGCCGATGGGGGCTATCAGGTTTATAAGGCGGGTGGCAAGTTCGTGCGGCGTAGTTTCCAGGTTTATAAGGCGGTCAGGGAAAGTGGGAACTAAAGCACCAAAATTGGGGCGGCGTTTGGCCATTTCGGGGTTAAGGTCATTGATGGCTTCCACCCGCAGAAGACTGTAATATTTTTCACCCGGCTTGGCAGGGCGTCCCTGCCCTATTACCATGTCACCGGTACGAAGCCCGAAACGGCGTATCTGGGACTGAGACACATATATGTCTGACGAACTGGGCAGTAAAGATGCCTGGCGCAAAAATCCGTATCCGTCCGGCATTATTTCCAGAATACCCGAACAGAACACATTCCCCTGTGATTCAGTATACACCTGAATAAGGCGCATCACCAAATCCTGCTTTTTAAGGGCAGTAACCCCGTTTACGCCCATTTCCTTGGCAATATCCAGAAGCTCTTCACGAGTCTTCTTCTCAAGTTCACTCAGCTCAAATTGCCCGATTTCCATTGTGTCTCACCCCCTATCTACAACGAGTTATCTGTATTTTAGTTTCTATATATAAAGGAAACACCTGTGATGAACAACCTTAAATATTACTTCTGGACACTTTTCCAGTCAGCCATGAAACGGGCAATACCCGAATCTGTCAGCGGGTGCTGCATCATCTGCATCAGCACCTTGTAAGGTACGGTGGCAATACCGGCACCGGTCTGAGCCGCCTGGGTGCAGTGGAGCGGGTGGCGGATACTGGCGGCAATTACCTGGGTTTCAAAACCGTATTCCTTATATATGCTGACAATACCATTTATAAGCATCATGCCGTCATGCCCGGCATCATCCAGCCTGCCCACAAACGGGCTGACAAAGGCCGCACCGGCCAAAGCCCCCAGCAAAGCCTGATTGACCGAGAAACAAAGGGTCATATTGAAGCGGACACCCTCTTTGCTCAGCTTGGAAATAATCTCCAGCCCTTCGGCGGTGGCGGGTATTTTGACCACCACGTTGGGTGCCCATTTGGCTATCTCGCGGGCCTGCTTGAGCATTTCGGCGGGGCCTTCAGCCGTAATTTCGGCGGAGACATCACCCTCCGGCAGCAAGGCACATATCTGCTGGACTACGGACTTATAATCACTGATGCCTTCTTTGGCAACCAGGGTGGGATTGGTGGTCACGCCGCTCACCACCCCCAGTTTCAGGCCTTTTTTAATCTCTTCAATATTAGCGGTATCCAGAAAAATACGCATTTCTACCTCAGGACCAATTTATATTTATGCCCTTAGTTCAGGGCGAAAGCGGCAAAGAAGGCTGCTCACCATCTCTTATAACTTTTTTGGCAGCATTTATAAATTCACGGAACAGGGGATGGGGACGGTTCGGCCGTGAGAGAAACTCCGGGTGAAACTGCGAACCGACCATAAACGGATGTCCTGAAACTTCGCAAATCTCTACCAGCTTGCCGTCAGGAGACAGTCCGCTGAATACCATACCGGCTTTGGAAAGAGTGTCACGGTAATCATTATTGAACTCAAAACGGTGACGGTGACGTTCATTTATCAGCTTATTGCCGTAAGCCTGACCAGCCATAGTACCGGGCTGAATTACACAAGGATAATTGCCCAGACGCATAGTACCGCCTTTGGAATCCACCCCTCTTTGCTCCGGCAACAGGTCAATAACCGGGTAAGGGGAATCCGGCTCAAATTCGGTTGAGTGGGCTTTGTCAGACTGAAGCACGTGCCGGGCAAACTCTATCACCATAACCTGCATGCCCAGACACAAACCCAGATAGGGTATGCCGTTTTCACGGGCATACTTTACGGCGGTTATCATGCCCTCAATACCCCTGATGCCGAACCCGCCGGGTATAATAATGCCCTGAACATGTTTTAAATATTCCTCAGGGCCGTTTTTCTCAATATCCTCGGCATGCACCCAGTCTATCTGAATGTCACGCCCGTTATGAATGGCGGCATGACACAGGGACTCACGGACTGAATAATAGGCATCTTTCAGCTCTACGTATTTGCCGACCAGCGCAATCCTGACCGCTGGGGTAGGTTCTTTAATTTTTTCCACCAGCCCGCGCCAGATACTAAGGTCAGACGGGGAAGCATTCAGGTGAAGGCGGCTGACCAGCAAATCACCCACACCCTCAGACTCCAGCTTCAGGGGGACTTCATATATAGTGGAAACAGTAGGCATAAAGATAACTGCCTTGCGTTCCACATCACAGAACAAAGAAAGTTTGTCCCGGATACCTTCGGATATAGGATAATCTGCCCGGCAGACTATTATATCCGGCTGGATACCTATCCGCCTCAGCTCGTTAACACTGTGCTGGGTGGGCTTGGTTTTAAGCTCCTGGGTGGACTGTATATAAGGAAGCAGGGTTACGTGAATATAAATAACATTATCCCGCCCCATATCATTGCGCATCTGGCGGATAGCTTCCAGAAAGGGCTGACCCTCAATATCACCGACAGTACCGCCCACTTCCACTATTACCACATCCGCTTTGGAACGGTCTGCCAGACGCTGTATTCTGGCCTTTATCTCCTGGGTGACATGGGGTACGACCTGTATAGTCCCCCCCAGATAATCACCCCGGCGCTCTTTATTTATAACTTCGGAATATACCTGGCCGGAGGTGACAGTGGAGTCAGCGGTAAGCTCAATGTCTATAAAGCGTTCATAGCTGCCCAAATCAAGGTCTGTTTCCGCCCCGTCCTGGGTTACAAAAACCTCGCCATGCTGATAGGGTGACATGGTACCGGGGTCTACATTCAAATAGGGGTCAAGCTTTTGAACTGAAACACTCAGTCCCCGGCTTTTAAGAATATTTCCCAGTGAGGCAACGGTAATGCCCTTGCCTACAGAACTAACCACACCGCCAGTTACAAAAACAAATTTTGACATAATAACCTGCTAAGACTTGATAAGATGAGAGTAAAATAGAAAGGCAAATTTCGAACCTTTGCCATAAATTTGAAAACTGATAGACAAAGCAGAAGTCTGATTCATTAAATCGTTTTTATTATAAGGATGTGCCTTAGGCTTGTCAACATTATATATACATGGAAAAGCCGCTTTTCTTAAACTGTATTGATACTGTTTTATTAACTTTAATAATATATTGTTGACATTATTCATACCACCATAATATAATAGAAAACAGGTATTTCCCAGGGGGAATTGTATGGCTAATGAAAAAAACTTATACGAAACACTGGGCGTAGCCAAAACCGCCAGCGCAGACGAAATCAAGAAGGCATACCGCAAGCTTGCCCGCAAGTACCACCCGGATCTGAATCCGGGGGATAAGACGGCTGAAGAAACCTTCAAGAAGATTAACCAGGCTTATGAAGTACTTAACAACCCTGAAAACCGGGCCAAGTATGACAAGTATGGTGACCAGTGGCAGTATGGCGAACAGTTTGAAAAAGCCCGGGCCAGCCAGCAGCAAACCCAGGGCAACCCCTTTGGGGGGTATGATTTCAGCTTTGGAGGCAGCGAAGGCGGCGGGTTTGAAGATATTTTGAGCCAGATGCTGGGCGGCCGTATGGGCGGGCGCCGAAGCCGCCCCCAGCCTGGACAAAGCATTGAACAACCCGTAGACATTTCGCTGGAAGAAGCCGCCAGCGGCACCAGCCGTCTGCTAAGTTTCCAGATGCAAAAACCCTGCGAGACCTGCGGAGGCAGCGGGGCAAAAGATAAAAAGGTCTGCCCCACCTGCCAGGGTACAGGTATAAATCCGGGAATTGAAAGGCTGGAAGTCAAAATACCGGCCGGGGTCAAAAATGACTCAAAAATCCGTTTGGCAGGCAAGGGCGGGTATGGACAATCGGGTGGACAAAGGGGTGACCTATTCCTCCGGATACATGTCCGCCCCAATGATAGATTTGAACGCAAGGATGATGACCTTACGGTAAACGTACCGGTAAACCTGACTACCGCCATGCTGGGCGGGGAGATATTTGTCCCCGCACTCAAAGGCAAACTGGCCCTGAAAATACCGGCCGAAACCCAGAACGGGCGGACTTTCCGCTTAAAAGGGCAGGGCATCCCCCACTTAGGCAAAGACGGCAGCGGGGATTTACTGGCCAAAATCAGCATTGTGCTGCCGGAAAAACTTACTGCCGCTGAAAGAGACCTTTTTGAAAAACTGCGCCAGCTTAGGCCGGACAGTTAAAGGGAGATATTTATGGAAAATGCAAACCAGCCCCGTTATGTAATCTCAGTAGCTGCCGAAATACTGGGTATGCAGACTTATACCCTGCGGTATTACGAAAGGGTGGGCATTATCAAGCCTTTCCGTTCGCAGGGCAGGATAAGATTATACTCGGAACAGGATATTGAACGGCTGAAACTGGCCAAAACCCTGCTGGATGATTTGGGTATAAATATGGCCGGGGTTGAAGTAATCTTAAACATGCGTAACCGCATTCAGGAGCTTATATCCGAAAACGAAGCCCTGAGGGAAGAAATACAATTACTCAGAGAGGAGTAAACCCGTGAGACAGGAAAAATTTACCGAACAAGCCCAGGAAGCCCTCAGTGCTTCACAGATGCTGGTGCAGGAGTACCAGCACAGCCAATGGGACGTTGAACATGTACTGCTGGCCCTTATCCGTCAGGAAAAGGGGCTGGTGGGTGAAATACTAAAAGAACTTAAAGTAAGCTCAGAGGAAATAACCAAGCAGCTGGTGGACTCTTTAAAGCGTTCGCCCAAAGCGGTAGGCGGCAATATCCAGATATACCCCACCCCCCGCATTATAAACCTGCTGCAAACCGCCAACAACGAAGCAGAGCGCCTGCGGGACGAGTTTATCGGCACGGAACATTTACTGGTGGCCATTGCCGGAGATACCCAGGGAGAATCCGCCCGCATACTGAAGCAGTTTGGTATTGACCAGGAAAAAGTATATTCCGCTCTCCAGAAAATACGGGGCGGACACAGGGTGACCGACGCCAGAGCCGAAAGCAAATACCGGGCGCTGGCCAAATACAGCCGTGACCTTACCGAACTGGCCAAGCAGGGCAAAATAGACCCGGTAATAGGCCGTGACCAAGAAATCCGCCGGGTTATGCAAATACTCTCCCGCCGTACCAAAAACAACCCGGTGATTGTGGGTGAAGCGGGCGTGGGTAAAACCGCCATTGCCGAAGGGGTTGCCCAGAAAATTGCGGATAATGACGTACCCGAATCCCTGCGTGACCGCAAGGTAATGGCCCTGGATATGGGCGCTCTGGTTGCCGGAAGCAAGTTCCGCGGAGAGTTTGAAGAACGCCTCAAAGCGGTCATGGACGAGGTGCGCCAATCCGCCGGTGAGATTATCCTTTTCATAGACGAAATCCATACTGTAGTCGGGGCGGGAGCGGCTGAGGGGGCTATAGATGCCTCAAATATGCTCAAACCGGCTTTGGCCAGAGGTGAACTTCAGACAATAGGGGCTACCACTCTGGATGACTACCGCAAATATATTGAGAAAGATACCGCTCTGGAGCGCCGTTTCCAGCCGGTGTTTGTGGACGAACCTACAGTTGAACAGACTATTGAAATATTAAAGGGCATCAGACCCAAATACGAAGCCCACCATAAGCTGAAAATAACTGAGGCCGCTCTGGAGGCAGCCGCCAGACTGTCCAGCCGATATATAACCGAACGCCAGCTGCCGGACAAGGCAATAGACCTTATTGACGAAGCGGCCAGTAAACTCCGTCTGGACAGCGAAAGCGCCCCGCCGGAAGTAAAAAAACTGGAAGATGAACTCCGCCAGGCAGGTATTGAGGAAGAGGCCGCTTCCCAGCTTCAGGAATACGAAAAAGCGGCTGAACTCAAGGCTGAAAAGATGCGTCTTGAGGAAAAATTCAACACCGCCCGTGAGGATTGGCTGAAACAGGAGAAAATAGCCGAAGAAGTCACCGCCGAACAGATTACCACTTTGGTTTCGTCTATGACCGGCATACCGGTCAGCCAGATGCTGGAAGGCGAAGCTTCCAAACTGCTGAATATGGAAGAACGCATCCACGAGCGTATGGTAGACCAGGAGGAGGCGGTAAAAGCCGTAGCCGAAGCTATCCGCCGCAGCCGGGCCGGTCTTAAAGACCCGCGCCGCCCCATCGGCAGCTTTTTGTTCTTAGGCCCGACCGGGGTTGGCAAAACCGAACTTGCCCGCAGCTTAGCCTGGTTTTTGTTTGATGACGAAACCGCCATGGTCAGGCTGGACATGTCCGAATATCAGGAAAAACACACTGTTTCCCGTCTGGTAGGTGCTCCTCCCGGATACGTGGGCTACGACGAAGGCGGGCAGCTGACTGAACTGGTTCGCCGCCGCCCGTACCGGGTTATCCTGCTGGACGAAATTGAAAAAGCCCATCCGGATGTATACAACACCCTGCTCCAGCTGCTGGATGACGGCCGCCTGACAGACGGGCAGGGCAGAACGGTGGACTTTAAAAATACGGTTATCATTATGACCTCCAACGCGGGCATAGAAACTATCAAACGTGAATCTGCCCTGGGTTTTGCCGTCAGGACTGATGACTCCAAAACCCGCCATGACGGCTATGAACGCATGAAAGACAAGGTCATGGCCGAGGTTAAAAAGACCTTCCGCCCGGAGTTTATCAACCGGGTAGACGAAATAATTGTCTTCCATGAGCTGGCCGAAGAACAGATACGCCAGATAGTGGATTTTATGATAAAAGATGTTTCCAAACGGCTTGAAGAACGCAAACTCAAGCTGGAGCTGACCGATGCCGCCAAAGGCTGGCTGGCCAAGGTGGGTTATGACCCGGCCTTTGGTGCCAGACCCCTTCGCAGAGCCATTGAAAGATACATAGAAAGCCCGCTGGCTGACAAGCTGCTTCGCAATGAGTTCAGCGAAAATGCTACAATACTGGTGGACAAGGCGGATGAAGCCCTGAGTTTCAGCCAGAAGGCCGCCTGATACCAGGAAGGCCTTGGATAGTGGATCTGCCCGAAGAAGACATCTCAATATGTGAAACCGGTGCCGAGCTGAAAACCCGTGCTTGGTTTAAAAGGTGGGGGATTTGGCTCGGCATTCTGGTGATAATTATCAGTATTGCCCTTTCGGTCTGGCTTATTATCCGCCGGGATATTATTCAGGACCTGGCCGGTTACGGCTACATAGGCATGTTTGCCATCAGCTTTCTGGGCAGCTCCATCTCCATTGTCCCGGTGCCTATGCTGGCTGTCCAGTTTACTCTGGGGGGTGTTTTGCCCCCGCCGGTGGGGGAGCCGATACTGGGGCCCCTTTTTGCCGGAATAGTAGCCAGCTTAGCCGAAGCCTTAGGCGGCTTCTCCATTTACATGACCGGCTACTCCGGCAAATCCAGCCTGGCCGGGTCAGATTCAGGCAGCAAACTGAACCGCCTCTACTGCAAAATGATACGACTGATGGAAAGGCGGGGTTCGCTCATGGTCTTCATCCTTTCAGCCATTATCAACCCTTTTTTCTACCCCATGACTTTGGCTGCCGGAGCGGTAAATTTCGGTATCCGCAAATTTATGCTGATTTCACTGGCCGGCAAATTTATAAAATGCACTGCCATCTGTTATGCCGGATATTTCGGCTTAACCCGCCTGTTTGGTTTTTAAGAGGTTCGTATTACCCTTTAAATTGACCCGTTTCAAAGCTTGGCGTATAATAAAAAGCTGTCACTCAGATATAAAGAGGCTGTCTGCTTTGCATGAATCTTGCGGCATTTTCGGTGTATTTGCCCCCGGTCAGGATGTAGCCCGGCTCACATTTTTCGCCCTGTTTGCCTTGCAGCACAGGGGACAGGAAAGTTCAGGTATTTCTACATCTGACGGGCGGGAACTTAAGCTTTATTCCCAGATGGGTCTGGTCTCCCATATCTTTACTGAAGATATACTCCGCAAACTGGGCGGACATATTGCCATAGGGCATAACCGTTATTCCACCACCGGTTCAAGCCAGCAGATAAACGCCCAGCCATTCCTGATGGGACAAGGCGACAACGTTATGGCCATAGCCCATAACGGCAATATAGTTAATTCCGAAGCCCTGAATGCCGAACTAAGCTCTCAGGGATATGTTTTTAAAAGTTCTACAGATACCGAAATAATCGGCCAGCTTATCCTGTCAGCAGTTGAAACCGACTGGGTCAAACGGATACGCTATGCCATGAACCGCCTTAAAGGGGCTTTTTCCTGCACCATTATGACCAAAGACACCCTCTACGCCATGCGTGACCCGCTGGGCGTCCGCCCCCTGTGCCTGGGCAAAATTCAAGGGGGTTACGTAGTTGCTTCCGAAAGCTGTGCCCTTGACCATATCGGGGCTGATTTCATACGCGAAATAGAGCCAGGTGAAATTCTGGCTATAAATGAAAACGGGGTAACCAGTTTCAAACAGCCGATTTCCCGCCGGGCTTTGTGCATATTTGAATTTATTTATTTTGCCCGCCCTGACAGCCAGATAGACGGGCAGCTTTTATATTCCGCCCGCCAGGCTATGGGGGCAGAGCTGGCCAGAGAGTACCCGGTAGAAGCGGATTTGGTGATAGGCGTACCTGACTCCGCTACAGCAGCCGGTATAGGTTATGCTATAAATTCAGGCATACCCCCGGCCGAAGGCCTTATTAAAAACCGCTACATGGGGCGGACATTTATTCAGCCTGACCAGCACCTTCGTGACCTGGGGGTAAAGCTCAAGTTCAACCCCCTGAGGAGTGTCCTGGAAGACAAGCGGGTAGTACTGGTAGATGACAGCATAGTCCGCGGGACTACCACCCCCCAGGTTATCCGCCTGCTTCGCAAGGCCGGCGCCAAAGAAGTACATATGAGGGTATGCGCCCCGCCCATAACCAACCCCTGTTTCTTCGGGGTAGACATGGCCACCCGTTCGGAGCTTATTGCCGCTAAAATGAGCGTGCCTGAGATACAGAAATACATAGGGGCAGATTCACTTGGTTACCTCAGCCTGCCCGGTTTGATAAAGGCAGTGGGGCTGCCCAAAGATAACTTCTGCCTGGCCTGTTTCACCGGCGAATACGCCCTGCCGGTTCAGCTGGAGATGGATAAATTTGCACTCGGCAACCAGCGCGGCAACTGCTGCCAGATGCCCTCACCCGGCAGCTAATCCTCCCCCCGCAGGGAGTTATTCCGGATTTAACACCGCCCGAAGTTTTATACCTTCGGCGGTGTTTTTTCTTTGCAGTTGATAGCTATTTCTGATAATCTTAGATACCACAATTTGAGAGGTGGGCACATCAAAGATACATATGCCGGGGCAGGAGTAGATATAAATTCCGCCTCAAAATCAAAAGAACTCATCAAGCAGTACGCCAAAGCCACTTTGGGCTCCCAGGTACTGGCCGGGCCGGGATTTTTCGGCGGAATGTACGAATTCAAAGGTTACAAAAACCCGGTGCTGGTTTCCAGTTGTGATGGAGTAGGCACCAAACTGAAACTGGCCGGGGTGCTGAATAAACATGATACTATAGGCATTGACATTGTCAACCACTCTGTCAATGATATACTGACCTCCGGGGCTGAACCAATCTTTTTCCTTGATTACATAGCCATGGGCAAACTTTCGCCTGAAAAAATAGCTGACATTGTCAAGGGACTGTCTACTGCCTGTCTAGAGGCGGGCTGTGCCCTTATAGGCGGGGAAACGGCCGAAATGCCAGGCCTTTACCACGGGGAAGATTATGATTTGGCCGGCTTTATCGTAGGGGTAGTTGAAAAAGAAAATATGCTTATCAACCGGGGTATCAAACCGGGAGATGTCATTTTGGGTCTGGCTTCAAACGGACTCCACACCAACGGTTATTCGCTGGCACGCAAAGTTCTGGGCGAAAGCCGCGAAGCTCTGGATAAATACTATCCCGAACTGGGGCAAACCGCAGGCGAAGCCCTGCTGGTGCCTCACCGCAGTTATCTGAAAGAAATAAAGCCCAACCTCCCCCTCATAAAAGGGCTGGCCCACATAACCGGCGGCGGCCTGACAGACAATGTCCCCAGGACACTGCCCGAAGATGTATCCGCCCGTTTTGAAACCAAAAACTGGGAAATACCGCCCCTCTTCCAGCTTATCCAGAAAACCGGGGGAATAGACCGCGAAGAGATGTTCCACGTGTTTAATATGGGTATAGGCATGGTGATTATAACCGGCAGCGAAGAGGCCGCTCTGATAATGCAAAACCTGCCGGAAGCAAAAGTAATCGGGGAGATTGCAGCCCGCCAAAGTGGAGTGCAGGTAATAATTGAATAAGCAGCCTGGATTATTCCCAGAGGCAGCTTTTTCACAGACTATACTGGCATAGCTGCCAATAGCAGCTTGCCGCAAATATATTTATGTACCTGGTAAAAAATAAATTTATTTAACATAAGGAGGGATTGTCATGAGGGCTATCCTGAGCGTCTCAGATAAAACCGGTCTTATCGAATTCGCCAAAGGCTTGTCAGAACTGGGTTTTGATATATACAGCACCGGCGGAACCAAGAAATCACTCCAGCAGGCAAATGTAACCGTTCACGGTATTTCGGACATGACCGGTTCGCCTGAAATACTGGACGGACGGGTCAAAACTTTGCATCCCAAGGTACACGGCGGCATACTGGCCCGGCGTGACCTGCCCGAACATATGGCCGAACTGGAAGAACACCATATCCAACCCATTGACATGGTGGTAGTCAATCTCTACCCCTTTGTCAAGACTGTTTCCCGGCCGGATGTAAACCTGACTGATGCACTGGAGAATATTGATATAGGCGGTCCTACCATGATACGGGCTTCCGCCAAGAACTTCCCCAGTGTGATTGTAGTGGTAGACCCTCAGGATTACTCCCGTGTACTGGAACACCTTCAGGCAGGCACTCTGAGCCTTGACGAACGCAAGAAACTGGCCCAAAAGGCCTTCCAGCACGTAGCTATGTATGATACGGCCATCTCCCAGTACCTCTGGCAGGGAGAAGAGGGTTTCCCCGAAAATATGACCATAGCCCTTTCCAAACGCTATGACCTGCGTTACGGTGAAAACCCCCACCAGCCGGCTGTTTTCTATGCTGAAAACAGGGTTGGACAAGGGCAGGACAGCGGCATTACCTGGGCGCAGCAGGTCTGGGGCAAACAGCTTTCCTTTAACAATATTCTGGACGCAGACGCCGCCTGGGGAGCCGCCACTGACTTTGCGGCTGCCACAGTAGCCATAGTCAAGCATACCAATACCTGCGGTCTGGCCAGTGACGAAAACATTGCCGAAGCATATAAAAAGGCCTTTTCGGGTGACCCCGTTTCGGCTTACGGCGGTATAGTAGCCTCCAACCGTAAAGTGACACTGTCCATGGCCGAAGCCATGAAGGGTGTCTTTTATGAAATAATCATTGCCCCCGAATACGAACCGGAGGCGCTGGAATTCCTTAAAACCCGCAAGGACTTGCGAATACTAATAGCCGAACTGCCCAAACATGCGGAAAACAAGGCCGCTTCGCTGGATTACCGCCGGGTAAAAGGCGGGCTGCTGGTACAGGCGGCTGACGAACTGGCCGAAGAAGCCCTTCAGACCAAGGTAGCCACCAACCGGGCACCCACCGCTGAGGAAATGGCAGATTTGAAATTCGCCTGGCGTGCAGTCAAGCATATTAAATCAAACGCCATTGTTTTGGCTAAAAATAAAGTCCTGCTGGGCATGGGCGCCGGGCAACCCAACCGGGTAGTCAGCGTAGACATTGCCAAGAGCAAGGCCGGTGAGGCTTCAAAGGGCAGTGTCATGGCCTCAGATGCCATGTTCCCCTTCCCGGACAGCGTTGAACAGGCGGCTGCCGCCGGAGTAACCGCCATTATCCAGCCGGGCGGTTCTATCCGTGACCAGGAGTCTATTGACGCTGCCAACAAGTACAATATAGCTATGGTATTTACCGGTACCCGCCACTTCCGCCATTAGAAAGAACCGGAGGAATTATGCCTGTTAAACCGAAGTTCAATATACCCGGAAACCTGCTCTCAGGTGATACCACCGATATTTATTTTGCCCGTACAGTGGAAATACTGGCTAAGGAAAACCAGAACCCGGAGACGGTAATGGAAGTATTTACCACCCGCCCCGGTATTCTGTGCGGCCTGAGCGAGGCTGTAGAGCTTCTGCAGGCGGTATTACCGGCGGGTGAGGGTGAAATATGGGCTTTGGAAGATGGCGACCAGATTTCCGCCAAGGAAGTTGTGATGCGTATCAAAGCTCCTTACCTGAGCTTCGGTCTTTACGAGACTGTTTATTTGGGTATGCTGGCATCCGGCACAGGCTGGGCAACCGCCGCCCGTGAGTGTGTTGAAGCGGCCGGGGATATACCCGTTACCAGTTTTGGTGCCCGCCATATTCACCCGCTGGTTGCCGGACGGATGGATTACGCCGCCATGATAGGCGGGTGTAAAGGCTGTTCGTCTATTGAAGGGGCGCGCCTCTGGGGTATCAGCCCTTCGGGTACCATTCCCCATTCCCTGATACTGGTTATGGGTGATACCCTGAAAGCTACCCTGGCCTTTGACAAACACATGCCGCCCCAAGTACCCAGAGTAGCTCTGGTGGACACCTTCAAGGACGAGGTGGAAGAAAGCCTGCGGGTAGCCGAAGCCATGGGACAAAGGCTGGACAGTGTCAGGCTGGACACCCCCTTTGAGAGAGGCCGGGTTACAGCTGACCTGGTTAAAGAAGTGCGGGCTAATCTGGATATGGCCGGACACAATCACGTTAAGATATTTGTTTCCGGCGGCCTTACCCCGGAACGTATCCGCTACTTCGCAGAGAACAACGCCCCGGTAGACGGCTACGGCACAGGCAGTTATATAAGCGGCGCCCGCCCCATTGACTTCACTGCAGACCTGCACGAAATTGCGGGCAAAGCGGTAGCCAAGCGGGGGCGGATACCCGGTCTGTCCCAAAATCCCCGCCTTAAAAAAGTGCGTTAATATTCCCTGTGATACTGCTTAAAGCGGCTCTAACCAGCCGCTTTTTTATTTGACAGAAAAGCCCGCCTGAAGTATTATTCAGTATATTCTGATTTTTCTGATTTATTGCGAGGCCGAGATGGAAGAAAAATGTTGCTGCGGGGTAGATGCCATCTTAAGCGTAGATGCCCGCGGCCAGCTGGTACTGCCCAAAGAAATCCGCACTAAACTGGATATTAAGCCGGGAGACAAGCTGGCAGCTATCACCCGCCATTCAGGCGGCAAGCCCTGCTGTCTGCTGCTTATCAAAGCAGACGAATTTTCAGAACTGGCAAACGAAATAGTCAGCCCTATTTTAAAAAATATGACCGTGGCAGGAGGAAATTAGCCCGTGACAGACATCAAAAAACTGGTTCGTGACGAATATGGACATATCGCCGAAAGAGCAGCTTCGCCAGCCAGCGGCTGCAGTTGCTGCAGCTGCAATTCTGACATAGCCGCCGAATCCAGCCTTCAGGCAGGCTACACCGAAGAGGAAATAAACTCCGTTCCCGAAGGGGCAAACTTGGGGCTGGGGTGCGGCAACCCTCTGGCACTGGCTGAAATAAAAGAGGGTGAGACCGTACTGGACCTGGGGTCAGGCGGCGGCTTTGACTGCTTTCTGGCAAGCCCGCGGGTAGGTGCAAAAGGCAAAGTAATAGGTGTTGACATGACACCCCAAATGCTGTCTATAGCCAAACGCAATGCTTTTCAGGGCGGCTATACCAATGTAGAGTTTATCCAGGGGGAGATTGAAAACCTGCCGCTGGAGTCAGACAGCATAGACCTTATCATCTCCAACTGCGTAATAAACCTGTCACCGGACAAGCCTGCCGTTTTCAAGGAAGCCCTGCGGGTGCTCAAGCCGGGCGGGCGGATAGTTATATCTGATATTGTACTGGAAGGTGAACTGCCGGACGAAGTCCGCAAATCTGCCGCCGCCTATATAAGCTGTATTGCCGGGGCAGAACAGTTTGACGATTATCTGGATATCATCAATGAGGCCGGCTTTGTTGACATAACATTACTTTCCAAAGAAACCTATGGCGCAGATAGCTGCTGTAACGACGATGAAGGTTGCGGATGCAGCTGCGGCTGTTCAGGCGAATCCTGCCAGAGCGGTGAAGATACTGAAACTAACGCACTGGACGGCCTGATAAGCAGTCTCAGGCTAAGGGCTTACAAACCGCTTTAATTTTGGAGTTTAAATTCCACCCGAAGCACCCGGCGGGTATTTTCATCTACCTTGGCAGACTGGCCAATACGGTAGCCCACCAGCCAGAGTATTTCTTCGCCTGAAAAAAGCAGGGGTACTCTGGCCCGCCAGCTTCGGGGGATTTTATTATCTATCATAAATTCCTTCAGGCTTTTGGCTTCGTCCATGCCCAGCGGCTGAAACTGGTCCCCCTCGGTGCGGGTGCGGACAGCCAGGTCACTCCCGGCTTTGTCCATATCCAGATAAGCCACCAGAGTACTTTCACTTAAATCCAGCCCTACCGGGGAAGGCAAGACTTCAGTCTTTACAGTCCAGCCGTCCAAAATAGTTTCAGTGCCAACTCCCAGCCGGTACTCCCCCTGAAAAGGCGGGTATGGACAGAGTTCATCAATCTCCCAGCCCAGCAAATAATGTTCATAGTCCACCTGAAAGACCAGCTTGTAAGGCAGGTCTATCCGCCGTCCGGCAGGCTTGTCCAGAGTCTGGATAATGCTTTCTATATGACGGGCTTCAATATCCTTCAGTCCGCCCAGCAGTTCTTCCAGCATCTGCCTAAGCAGGTTTCTTTTGAGTGCCGGATGAAGCCGCTGCATCTCTATTTTTTCAATCATAAGCACATTGTCCTGCCGGATTACCAGCTCAGCCTTCATTTGAGAAGTCACTTCGTCCAGCAGGGCCATTTCTTCACCCGCAATAAATGCAGTGCGGAGTATGGTTTCTTCAAAGGCGGGGTTAATTCCCCTGAGCATGGGCAGCACCTCAAGCCGGATACGGTTGCGTAAAAGGTCTGTACTCTGGTTAGTTACGTCCTGTACGGGTGAAAGCCCGGCTTCGCGGCAGTAACTTTGAGTTTCAGCCCGGCTAAGGCCAAGCAGAGGGCGGATAACCCTTAGACAGCCTTCACCGGCTACCGTACGGTTTAAAACAGGCCTAAGTCCCTGAAGCCCGCGGGTTCCGCTGCCCCTTACCAGATGAAGCATAACGGTTTCAATATTGTCATCTGTGGTATGTCCCACCGCCACTGCCACCGAACCATACTCAGCCGCGGTACGGCAGAGGAAAGCATAACGCATTTCGCGGGCAGCTTCTTCAGTTGACAGGTGGTGTTCAGCCTGATAGGCCTTGACACTGACTTTCTGCTGGCAAAGGGGTACACCCAAAGCAGCCGCCAGTTCGGTCACATAGGCGGCATCACGCTCTGATTCTTCACCCCGCAGGCCGTGGTTCAAATGGGCCAGCCGCAAACTGAAACCCATTTCACGGCTTAGTTTATGCATTATGTAAAGCATACAGACGGAATCAGGCCCGCCGGAAACCGCCAGCAGGATTTCGTCTCCGTCTGACACCATGCCCTGTTGTTTTATATATTTGCTCACCCGTTCGCTCAAAATTTCATTGTTGTCCAAGGGTATGTCCCGCCTTTTAAAAACTTCGTCAACAAGTATTTTTTCAAATACAACGGCTGTCCTGATGAAAAACGTTTTCATTAAAGAGTGCCAGATAGGCCTGGCTGCCCTTAAACTCTATCAGACTCAGACTGCCAATGTGAAGCCTGAAATTGGCCATTTTTTCCAGAGGCAAATCCAGCACCTTGCAGATAACCGCCAGTATCACAAAATAGTGACAGACCACCGCCACATTCTGGTCAGGATGGTCAGCGGCTATTTTTGTGATAACCCGCCAGGCACGGGTCTGGACATCAGTCAGGGATTCACCGCCCGGAATCCGGGGCAAACCGCCCTCCGGGTGGGGTTCGGTAAAGAGTTCGGTAACCTTCATATTGGCACTGCCCATGTCCATACCCTCAAAATCACCCGCCTCTATCTCCCGAAGGTCTGGTGCGGTATTGATGGCAAGGCTGTGCTCAAGGGCAATCACCTCAGCCGTCACTTTGGCCCGGCTGAGCGGGCTGGAGTATATGGCAGACAGTTTTTCATCTTTGAGCCGCAGTGCCAGATTTCGGGTCTGGCGCAGCCCGTTTTCATTCAGGGGGGTATCACTTAACCCGCCCTGCAGCCGCCTTTTATTATTCCAGTCTGTTTCCCCGTGGCGAATCAAATATATTCTGGTCATGTCTAACCTCTGTCTACACTATGGCGTTTTTCAAATTCGTCTGCCAGCCTAATCCGTTGAGTATAGTTAGGGTGGTCCTGGGTCAGCCGCTCCAGCCAGTTTGAGGGTTCAGCCTCAGCCAGATTCTGGTTGGTCAGGCGGGTCATAGCTGTCCGGAAGGCCGAAGGATTATTACTGATATTAAGGGCAAATTCATCTGCCTGCTTTTCCAGCCTGCGGGTAAAAAGGCTGATTAGCGGGAAAACTGCCATCAGCAAAAGAAACAGGATACTACCCATAAGCGGCAGCCCGGCCGGGTCTGTCAGACCATTATACCCCACCGCATCACCCAGATAACTGAAAATTAGCCCGCCCGCCGCCAGCACCCCGAACAGGACTGCCGCCTGAAGAGAAAAAAGACGGAGCATATCGTTATGCTGCTGGTGGGCAATCTCGTGAGAAAGGACAACCTCTATTTCGGGTATGGCATAACGGTCTATCATGGTATCACTCAGGACTATCCGCCTGGTACGCCCCAAACCCATCAGGGCGGCATTGGCGGCGGTTCCGCGCTTACTCAGCTCTATAACATATATCCCGCGGACATATACGCCTATACGCCGGCAAAGCTCTAAAAGACTGTCTTTCAGCTGCCCGTCTTCAAGCGGTTTCATGGGGTAGAAAAGGGGTATCAGCCAGACAGGGGCAATAAAGGTCATACCCAAACTCACTGCTAAAAATCCCAGCCAGACCAGCAGCCACCAGATATCCGGCCATGCACCCATAACGGCATATACCGCCGCAACCAGGGGCGCACCCAGCACCAGCATAATCAGAAAAGACTTGGCTGTATCCGCAAAAAAATCCCGGCGGGTCTGTCGGGAAGTGCCGTAGCGTTTAGCCAGTATATACCCGGTATAATAACCAAACGGCAGACTGAATATTTCGTAAACAACCGCCAGCAGCAAAAAGTAAATAACGGCTGCCCAGACAGGGTGAGATACCAAATGGGCAGCAAATGAGGCGGATAACCCGCCGAATATTAAAACCAATGCGGCTGCGGCAATGATAAGGGATTGGATATAAGTAAACCGCCGCTCAATACGGCCGTACTCCCTGGCTTTTTGCTGACGCTGGGTATCCAGCTTAGGGGAAGAGTTCAGATTATCTTCAGGGGGAATAGCCAGTTCTTCTTCAGGCATCAGGCCTCCAGGACAAGCCGTATACGCTCCACTGACAAAGGAAATTCGCTGATACCCAGGGCTTTAGTGAATTGTTCGGGGCGGCCTGCCCCTTTGCTGTCACACTGAAGCAGCATCCTCAGGCACAGCACACCCTCGGCCAGAGATACCACTTCCAGTTCAGCTGTCTGGGCGCGTAAATCATATTCCTTTACTTTGTCCTGACGCTGCAGCTGCCACAGGAAGCTGTCTTTAGCCATAAAATCATCTACAGCCTTATGGCATTCCGCCAAAGACATTGAAGTATTTACGCTTACCAGATACTCTGCCTGCCGTACCAGCGCCTGGAGTGAGTCATGTTCGGGGGGAACAACACAGCTTTGAAGTATCTTGACGCCCTCCGGCAGATGGCGGTTAATCAAATCTTCAAAATAATGGGGGCTGACAGCAGCAGAGGTATATAAATCCATAAACTCCGCCCGGCTGGTATACCCCACCGGCAAGGGTGAGGCCAGAGCCATTCGGGGGTGAGGGTTAAAGCCCTCCGAATAGGCCAGTTCTACCCCGGCCCGGTAAAAAACCCTTTGCCACAGGCGTATTATGTCAAGGTGAGAAATAAACTTCAGGTTTTCTCCCCTTTGGTATCTAACTCTTAGACGCTGCACGCTTTTCCTTTGTTATCAGGACTTCATCAATCTTCATACCCTTCATACGGGTAATCACTACCTTAAGGTTCTGAAGTTTAATCTGCTGGCCCTGCTTGGGTATGTATCCCAGGCGGTCAAGTATCAAACCGGCAATAGTCTCATAATCACCTTCGGGCAGGTCCAGTTCCATTTCTGCGTTAGCTTCTTCTATCCGCATGCTGCCGTCCACCTGAAAGGTGTATTCGTTTATAGATTCGTAGTCTTTTTCGGCTTCCGCCAGTTCATCACCCACCGGCCCTACTATCTCTTCCATCAGGCGGGAAAGGCTTACGATACCGGCCGTACCGCCGTACTCATCTACCACCACACACATCCGGAAATTCTTTTCCCGCATCTCGTTAAACAGCTTGCCGATAGGCTTGGTTTCAGGAGCAAAATAAGCCGGGCGCATAAGGTCATCTACCAAATCCTGCTGGTTATGAGTGCCTTTGGCCAGTGCCATCAGCACGTCTTTGATAGATAAAATACCCAGCACGTTATCCATGTTGTCTTCGTACACCGGGAAACGTGACATGGGGGACTCGGCATATAAATCCAGAAAATCTTTCAGGGTTGAGCCTTTTTCCACACTTTCCACTTCCGGTCTGGGTACAATCACTTCCCTGACCGGCCGGTCTGAAAACTCAAATACCTTGTGCAGAAGCTCCGCTTTATCTTCTTCAACCGTCCCCTCTTTATGGCCGACAGTTATCATAGCCCGGATATCATCTTCGGCCACCAGAGAACTTTTAAGGGCAGGGCCGCCGAAGAGCTTGGTAAAACCGGAGGATATCCAGCCAAGCAGAGCTACTATAGGTGCGAATATTTTGGAAATCACCTCTACCGCAGGGGCTACTGCGAAGGCTATTTTTTCAGAATGCTGGGTAGCCAGAGTTTTGGGGGTGGTTTCGCCGAAAACCAGCAAAATAATAGTAACCCCGGCAGTGGCGATAAGCACGCCTCTTTCATTACCCCAGATAGAAACCGCCAGAACAGTACCCAAAGCGGAAGCGGCTGTATTTACAAAGTTGTTGCCCAAAAGTACAGTGGAAAGGAATTTTTCCGGCCTCTCCATCAGCTGCGAGACCTTGTCTGCGCCCTTTACTTTACTTTGAACCATATTTTGCAGGCGGAACCGCTGGATCGAAATAAAGGCTGTTTCAGAGCTGGCAAAAAAAGCGGAAAAGACAATGCACAGAAAGAAGAGTATAAGGTACCAGGTATCGGTACTCATTTTGAAGAAAACCTCACTAACCTAGGCTATATGGCCTGGATATTTATAATAACATTGCCCTATATAGGTGTCAAAGGGTTTAGCCCCTTGACATTGTCTATGCTATAATCCTGAGTATATGAAGATACTCGGTATAGAAAGCTCCTGTGACGAAACCGCTGCCGCAGTAGTGGCAGACGGGGTAAATATTTTATCCAACCGGGTATCCTCGCAGATAGATATCCACTCCCGTTACGGCGGGGTAGTCCCCGAAGTAGCTTCCCGCCAGCACCTGCTTTCCATATTACCGGTCATAAGTGACGCACTTAAGGAAGCACGTACCGGATTTGATGAAATTTCGGCCATAGCTGTAACCAACGGGCCGGGTCTGGCAGGCTCTCTGATAGTGGGGGTAAATGCCGCCAAAGCCATAGCCGCCGCCCGCAGCATACCCCTGGTGGCGGTAAACCACCTGCACGGCCATATCTATGCCAACTGGCTTTCCGGCAGGATACCGGAATTCCCCTGCCTGTGCCTGACTGTCTCAGGCGGGCATACCGACCTGGTGCTGATAAAAGGGCATGGTCAGTATCAGCTGCTGGGGCGTACCCGTGATGATGCCGCCGGAGAAGCCTTTGACAAAGCCGCCAGAATACTGGGTTTAAGCTATCCAGGCGGGCCGGCCATAGACAGAGCTTCGCAGGACGGTGAGGCAGTACTGGATTTGCCGCGCTCGTGGATACCCGGCAGCCATGACTTCAGCTTTAGCGGACTCAAAACCGCCCTGCTCCGGCTGGTGGAAAACGGCGAAGTCTGTTCGGTAAATGACGCCGCTGCCAGCTTTCAAAAAGCGGTGGTAGATGTACTGGTAACCAAGACCCTGAACTGCGCCCATGAGCATAAAGTAAAGCAGATACTGCTGGCAGGCGGAGTGGCCGCCAATAACCTGCTGCGTAAACAGCTAAGCGAACAATCCCCTCTGCCGGTTTCCATACCGCCCATAGGCTTATGTACCGACAATGCCGCCGTAATAGCCTCCTGCGGCTATTTCCGCTTTATATCCGGCGGTCAGGACAGGCTGGACATGGATGTACTGCCGGCGCTATCCGTTGTTTCCTGATACCTAAAGCACTTTTTCGCCAAATAAAAAAGGAACTCGTTTCCGAGCTCCCTTTTACAAACTGTACAGTATTTGAGGCGGCCTGTACAGTATTTCAAAGACCATCCAGATCTTTGAGAACTGCAATCAGTATAGACCAGAACCAGAGCCCTTGCTATCGTACTTAATACGTAAATTGACTGCGCATTTATGCTTAGTACTATTCTATACTTTAGTATATTTTCAGTTTAGCAAACACTGTGAAAGCTCTGCTAAGCATTGCTATTGACACACTGTAAAGCATTCCGGAGAGTTATCAGCATTGGATTAAATAGCTTTTCGTAGTCTGAAGGGTGTATTTATGGTTATTTTATTCTAAATACCTGTAATTACCGCTGCTTGCAGTTGCAGCCGACTTCCCAGTGCTGTATTATATGCCTGTTAGCAGTCTCGTACTGAGACTGCTAAAACATTGCCGCAATAAATTTAGTCAAACTTAGAAGGAGGAATAATGGCAACTAGATTCGAACCCCTGCACAACATGGTACTCATCCAGCCCCAGGAAAAACAAGACATGAGCAAAGGCGGTATCATCATCCCGGACGCCGCTCAGGAAAAATCCCAGGAAGGCGTGATTGTCGCCGTGGGCCCCGGCCGTCTGGACAAAGATGGCAAACGCGAACTCATGAGCATTAAAGTCGGTGACAAGGTTCTTTTCCCCAAATTCGGCGGTGTTGAACTTAAATCTGGCGGTATTGATTACATCATCATGCCCGAAAGCCAGATTATGGCTAAAATCGTAGGCTAAATTTTTTAACGAATATTAGGAGGTATAATGGCTAAGCAGATTATATTTGGCGAAAAAGTCAGGGTCTCCCTCAAAAAGGGTGTTGATACTCTGGCTAACACAGTAAGAGTAACCCTTGGTCCCAAAGGTCATCCCGTTGCCCTGGAGCGGAAATGGGGCGCACCCACTGTTATAGATGACGGTGTAACCATTGCCCGTGATATTGAACTGCCCGATGCTTTTGAAAATATGGGCGCCCAGCTGGTCAAAGAGGCCGCAACCCGCACCAGCGATGCCGCCGGTGACGGTACTACCACCTCTATCGTACTGGCTCAGGCCCTTATCAACGAAGCCTTCAAGAATATTGCCGCCGGTGCCGAACCCATCAACCTGAAACGCGGCATTGAAAAGGCTGTGGCCGCCCTTAAGGCCCAGCTCCGCAAAAACTCCACCCCCGTCAAGGGCAAACAGCAGATTGTTCAGGTAGCCACCATCACCGGTAAAGACCCCGAAATCGGCAACCTGATTGCTGATGTTATGGATAAAGTCGGCAAAGACGGCGTTATCACTATTGAAGAATCCCGTGGTCTGCGCTATGAAACCAGCTACGTAGAAGGTATGCAGTTTGACCGCGGTTATATCAGCGCTTACTTCGTAACTGACCCCGGCCGGATGGAATCCATCATGGAAGATGCCACCATCCTGATGACCGACCGCAAGATTGAAACCGTTGCCGAGCTGCTGCCCGCTCTGGAAAAAATCCTGCAGATTTCAAAGAATCTGGTCATTGTAGCTGAAAACGTTGAAGCCGAAGCTCTGGCTACCCTGGTAGTCAACAAGCTGCGCGGCAACCTGAATATCCTGGCTGTCAAAGCCCCCGGCTATGGCGACCGCCAGAAAGCTATGCTGGAAGATATGGCCATACTGACCGGCGGCCATGTAATCAGCAAGGAAGCCGGCCGCAAGCTGGATTCCGTAACCGAAGCTGACCTCGGTCATGCCCGCAGAGTTGTCTCCAATAAAGACAAGACCACCATTATTGACGGCGAAGGCTCTGCCGAAGCTATCAAGGACCGCATCAAGCAGATTAAAGCCCAGATTGAAGAAACCGAATCTGCCTTTGACCGCGAAAAACTGCAGGAACGCCAGGCTGCTCTGGTCGGCGGCGTAGCTGTTATCGCCGTAGGCGCTGCTACCGAAACCGAAATGAAAGAGCGCAAAGCCCGCGTTGAAGATGCTCTGGCTGCCACCCGTGCCGCCATTGAAGAAGGTATCCTGCCCGGCGGCGGTACCGGCCTCCTGAATGCCCTGCCCTGCCTTGATGCCCTGAAACTGGAAGGCGACGAAGCCACCGGTGTCAGCATTGTCCGCAAGGCTCTTATTGAACCCGTCCGCTGGATTGCTACCAACGCCGGCAAAGACGGCAACGTTATCGTTGACAAGGTCAAGAACTCACCCGTAGGCCATGGTTACAACGCTGAGAAAGATGTCTTCGGCGATATGGCTGAAATGGGTATCATTGACCCCACCATGGTTGTCCGCTCTGCCCTTGAGAACGCTTCCTCCATTGCCAACATGGTTCTCATCACCGACTCACTGGTAGCTGATATTCAGGATAAAAACCCCGCTCCCCCCATGCCTGAAGCTCCCGGAATGTACTAAGACCCAAAAGGGTTAAACAAGAAGGGCGGGACTTTAAAGTCCCGCCCTTTTCTATTATTCACAATAGGCTTAGATACAAATATATTGTCTAGTCTTTCAGCAGACAGGCTACTGCATCTTTGTCAACAGGCCCTACCAGTGCCAGCCGCATTTGGGGTTTTTGGAAGTATTCGTCTGCCAGATCCATAACACCTTTCAGGCTGACCCCGTCTATCAGGCGGATAACATCTTCGTGGGTATTTACCCTTTGGCACAGCAGTTCCTGAGAACCTATCCACTTGGCCATATAGCGGCTGTCTTCCATAGCCAGCTGAATCCGTCCCTTGGACATTTCCTTAGCCTTTGTCAACTCTTCAGCTGTTATGGTTGTCTTGGCAGTTTCCAGTTCACTAAGTACAGCCTTTATACAGGCCGTCAGATTAGCCGGGTCTACCGCCGCAAAAACAGAGAAAGCCCCGGTATCATGCAAATACTCAAGCCCGGACTGGACAGAATAAGCCAAACCCAAATTATCCCTGACACGGGCAAAAAGGCGGCTGCTCATGCCGTCACCCAGTATAGTGTTTAATATGCTGAAAGCATAACGGCGGTCATTCAGACGGTTCATGCCCGGCATGGCCAGCATCAGGTTAATCTGCTCGGCATCACGCTTGTCCACCCCTACCTGACAAGGGTTGCCATCGTGATACGGCTCAAAGGTCTGCATTTTTTCCCGCCCGGCCAAACTGCCGAAAGCCTGAGAAATGGCCGAAACGGCGTTCTCATGCTTTATATCCCCGGCTACTGCCACCACTATATTGGCAGGGGTGTAATGGCGGTGCATAAAATCAAGCAGTTTTTGGCTGTCCAGACCGGCCACACTCTGGCGGCTGCCGGCTATATCCCGCCCCAGCGGGTGGTCCGGCCAGAGTATTTCATCAAGCAGCAGCCCCACCCGGTGGGAAGGGTTGTCCAGGCTCATGCTTATTTCTTCGTAGATTACCTTGCGTTCCTTCTCAATGTCTTCGGGGTTAAACAGGGGGGTTACCAGCATATCCGAAAGCACATCCAGGGCCAGAGCAAACTTGTCACTGCCCACTTTGGCATAATAAAGGGTAGACTCACGGTCGGTAGCCGCATTCAAAATACCCCCCACCCCCTCTATGGCACTGGAAATAAGCTGGGAATCAGGATACTTTTTACTTCCCCTGAATACCATGTGTTCTATAAAGTGGCTGGCACCGGCCTCGCAGTCTGTTTCATAACGCGAACCCACCCCGATATATACGCAAATGGTAACCGAACGGCTGGCAGGCATATGGTGGCTTATTACCCGCAAACCGCTTGGCAAAACACTTAATTCATACAAATAAACACCTCGCTTCTTTCTGAATAATAAACACAGCCTTAAAAGGTGTCAAATACCCCCCGCATTAGACACCCAAGCGGGTCTGCCTTATAATTAAATAAGAATTATGCACGAACTATCCATAACCGAAGAACTGCTAAAAACAATTGTAGCCAAGGCTGAAGAAGCCAAAGCCCGTAAAATCAGCCGGATAAATCTGGTGATAGGCGAATATGCAGGCGTGGTGGAAGACAGCGTAAAAATGTGTTTTGATATACTCAGCCAGGACACTATGGCCAAGGGGGCACTTTTAGAATTTAAGCGCATACCCGCCGAGTTCCGCTGCCGTTTATGCGGCCATACCTTCCCTTCAGGGCAGCATGCACTGGTCTGCCCCAAATGTCAGGGCTGGAATGCCGAAGTGATAGCCGGCAACGAATTTTTTATTGAAAGCATTGAGGTAGATGATGAAAGTCAAAGTTCTTAAAAATATCACTGACATGAATGACCAGTTGGCTGCCAGAAACAAGGATATGTTTGCCGGAAAAGGCATACTTGTGATAAATGTCATGTCTTCACCCGGCGCCGGTAAAACCAGCTTGCTTCTTAAGACTATTGAGCTGCTGGGAGATGATGCCCGGGTGGGTGTGATAGAGGGTGATATAGCCTCAAGCGTAGATGCCGAAAAAATAGCCGCCACCGGTTCGCAGGCTATCCAGATAAATACAGACGGGGGCTGCCATCTGGATGCCAACATGGTAGCCTCAGCCGCAGACGGGCTGGAACTGGACGAGCTGGATATTATTTTTATTGAAAACGTGGGCAATCTGGTCTGCCCGGCCGGTTTTCAGCTGGGTGAGGCCAAAAGGGTAGTGCTGGCATCCGTGCCGGAGGGTGATGACAAACCCACTAAATACCCCTTTATGTTCAGGGATACAGACGTAATAGTCATAACCAAAATGGATTACCTGCCGCTTAGTGATTTTAATATGGAATCCTTCCGTAAAACAGTGCTGGGTCTAAACCCTGACGTCAAAATAATTGAGCTTTCAGTAAGGAATGGCCAGGGGCTGGACGAATGGACAGCCTGGCTGAAAAGCAACCTCCTAAAGGGGAAATAGATGCCCGCACCTAAGCAAACCAAGCGGTTTGCCTTTGCCATCAGCGGGATTGTCCAGGGGGTGGGCTTCCGCCCCTTTGTTTACCAGCTGGCCGCCAAACACGGCTTAAACGGCTGGGTCAGGAATACTTCTGCCGGAGTGGAAATAGAGGCCGAAGGGATTGAACAAGCGCTGGACAGCTTTTCCGATGAGCTAATTAGCCTCAGCCCGCCCCAGTCAGTCATTAAAACATTTAAACAGACTGAAATACCCTTAACAGGTGAAGAAGGTTTTAATATCAAACCCAGCCAGAGCCTTTCCGGGCGTTTTCAGCTGGTTTCACCGGATATAGCCACCTGCACCCAGTGCCAAAATGATATTCTTGACCCCCGGAACCGCCGTTACCGTTATCCCTTTACCAACTGCACCAACTGTGGCCCCCGTTTTACCATCATTGAGGACATACCCTATGACAGACCCCTGACCACCATGAAAGACTTTGAAATGTGCCCGGCCTGCCAGGCCGAATATGATAACCCTTTAGACCGCCGTTTCCATGCCCAGCCCAATGCCTGCCCGGTGTGCGGCCCCCGCCTCTGGCTGGCGGATAAAACCGGAAAAGAGCTTGAAAGTGCCGATGCTATAGCAGAAGCCGCAAAACTGCTGAAAGACGGCCGGATTTTAGCCATACGGGGTCTGGGGGGCTTTCTGCTGGCCGCTGACGCCACTAATCCGCTGGCGGTTAATACCCTCCGGCGCCGTAAACACCGCCCTTCCAAACCCTTTGCGGTTATGCTTCCTGATATAGCCGAAGCCCGCAAACACTGTTTTATATCTGCCGAAGAGGAAAAGCTGCTAATTTCACCCGCCGCACCCATTGTCCTTTGCAAATGGAACAGGGAAAGCCCCGTATGCCCCGAAACCGCCCCCAAACAAAATTATCTGGGCATAATGCTGGCGTATACCCCTCTCCACCACCTGCTTTTAAAGGACACGGGTAAACCCCTTATCATGACCAGCGGCAACCTGAGTGAAGAGCCCATTGCCAAAGACAATGACGAAGCCCTGAAACGGCTGGGCAATATAGCGGATTATTTTCTGCTTCACAACCGCCCCATTTACTCCCGTTATGATGACAGCGTGGTCATGTATGAGGCCGGTGCAAAAAGGGTAATCAGGCGGGGCAGGGGTTATGCCCCCTACCCTGTCCAGACCTCTTTTACGGATAAAGAAGTACTGGCGCTTGGTCCGCAGGAAAAAAACACCTTCTGTCTGCTTAGAGACGGTTATGCTTTTGTCAGCCAGCATATAGGGGATATGCAAAACCCCGAAACGCTGGACAGCTTTGAAGAAACCCTGGCGGTTTACCTGAAGCTATTCCGCTTAAACCCCCAAATAATAGCTTCAGACCTGCACCCCGGTTATATTACCACCGCTCTGGCTGAGGCACGCTCAGCCAGCCTTGACATACCTCTGGTCAAAGTCCAGCACCACCATGCCCATATTGCCTCCTGTCTGGCGGAAAACAACTGTGACGAAGAGGTTATCGGGGTGGCTCTGGACGGCACCGGCTACGGGCTGGACGGGCATATCTGGGGCGGGGAATTTTTCTGCGGGGGCATAAAACAGGGTTTTAGCCGCCAAGCCCATCTGGAATACCTGCCTCTCCCCGGAGGCGAAGCCGCCATTAAAAAACCCTACCGCACAGCCGTGTCATATGTCTATACACTGCTGGGGGAAGAGGGTTTGAACTTTTTTAAAGATATAGAACCGGAAGAACTGGATATCATAAAAACCCAGCTTGACCGGAAACTGAACTCACCCCTTACTTCCAGTGCGGGCAGGCTGTTTGATGCGGTTGCCGCCCTATGCGGAATCTGCCAAGTGGCAAACTATGACTCCCAACCGGCCATAGAGCTGGAAACCGAAGCCGGGGATACCGAATTTGCCCAGTGCTACCCCTTTGAGTTAGACTTAGACAATGGCATTTACCTGATACGGCTGAAGGGCATAATCCAAGACGTCCTTTCAGACCTTTCATCAGGCAAAACAGCCGCTTATATATCGGTAAAATTTCACAATACTGTCAGCCAGATAGTTCTGGACACCTGCCTAAGGCTTTCAGCCCAAAGCGGCCTTACCAAAGTAGCTCTTTCAGGCGGGGTTTTCCAGAACAGGCGGGTTTTCCGCCAGGTGATAAAAAAGCTGGAAGCAGAGGGATTTGAAGTGATTACCCATAAAGAAATCCCCTCTAATGACGGCTGCATATCACTGGGTCAGGCGGTAATAGCCGCCAGCCAAGGAGGAATATAATGTGCCTTGCAGTACCTGCCAAAATAATATCAGTTGAAGACGGGGTGGCGGAGGTAGACCTGAACGGGACTACCTATAAAGCCAGCCTGATGCTCACCCCCGAAGCCAAAGCGGGTGATTACGTACTGCTTCACACCGGCTATGCCATACAGGTAATAGACGAAAAAGACGCTTTGGAAACCCTGTCTATATTCAAGCAGATGGAGATGCTGTAAAGAGTGAATTTCATAGAGGAATTCCGCAGCAGCCAGTCAGGACGCACCCTGCTGGAATATATAAACAAACGTTCCACCAAGCCTGCCCGCTTTATGGAGTTTTGCGGCGGGCATACCGTAGCCATTTTCCGCTACGGCATCCGCCAGCTGCTGCCGCCCCATATTGAAATGCTGTCAGGGCCGGGCTGCCCTGTTTGTGTAACCTCTACCGCTGACCTGGACAAAGTCATAGCCCTGTCCAGGCTGCCAGGGGTTATAATCTGCTCATTCGGTGACCTGCTAAGGGTTCCCTCCAGCCGCCAGAGCCTGCTGGAAGTGAGGGCGGAAGGGGCGGACGTACGTATTGTCTACTCCACCATGGACGCACTGGAGATAGCCCGCCAGAACCCCTTGAAAAAGGTTATCTTTGTGGGTATAGGTTTTGAAACCACCGCCCCCACCATTGCCGCTTCGGTAATACAGGCGCGTAATCAGGGACTTGCTAATTATTATGTAATGTCACTCCATAAAATAACCCCGCCCGTCATGCGGGCTATACTGGATGCCGGTGAAACCCGCCTTTCGGGCATAATCTGCCCCGGCCATGTTTCTTCCATTACCGGCAGCAATGCCTGGGAATTTATTCCAGAGGAATACCATCTGGCATGTGCCGTGTCAGGCTTTGAAAGCCTGGACATACTCTACTGTGTCAAGTCTCTGGTAGACCAGGTGGAAGACGCAACTCCCCGTCTGGACGTCAGCTATTCACGGGCAGTCAAACCTGAAGGCAATACTGCCGCCCTTAAGATTATGGATGAAGTATTTGATATCTGCCCGGCCAACTGGCGGGGGATAGGTATTTTACCCCAAAGCGGCCTCTGCCTGCGGCCTGAATTTGCCGCTTTTGATGCCGAAAAAAACTTTGAGATAAAACTTTCCGAGCCCAGCCGCGAAACACCCGGCTGTCTGTGCGGTGAAATCATCAAAGGCACCCGGACACCTCTGGAATGCAAGCTTTTTTCAAAGGTCTGCACCCCGGAAAACCCGGTCGGGCCGTGCATGGTCTCCTCCGAGGGTACCTGCGCCGCCTATTACCACTACGGAGGCAAACTTGGATAAAACCAAAATCCTGCTGGCCCACGGTTCGGGCGGGCGCTTAACCCATGACCTTATCACCAAGCACCTTGTCCAGTCTCTGTCTAACTCGCTCTTAAATAAGCTGGATGATGCGGCTGTTTTTGAGTCCAAAGGGAAAACGGCTTTTACTACCGACAGTTACGTAGTAAACCCCATTTTCTTTCCCGGCGGCAATATAGGCAAGCTGGCAGTCTGCGGCACAGTCAATGACCTGTCTGTCATGGGGGCTGTCCCCAAATACCTCAGTCTGGCTTTTATCATTGAAGAAGGTCTGGACATATCCGCTCTGGAAGAGATAATAAAGTCTATTGCCGCTGCCGCTAAAGAAGCCGGGGTGGAGATAGTCACCGGAGACACCAAAGTGGTCAATACCGGCAAAGCCGACAAGATATTTATAAATACCGCCGGGGTAGGCTTCATACCCGAAGGGCTGGACATATCCGGTGCAAACGCACGCCCGGGTGATGCGGTAATTGTATCCGGCACTATGGGTGACCACGGCATAGCCATTATGGCCCAGCGGGAAGGGCTGAACTTTAAAACGGCAGTTGAAAGTGACTGCGCCCCCTTGAACGGGCTTATCACCGATATGCTCAAAGTCTGCCCCCGGATACACGTCATGCGTGACCCCACCAGAGGCGGACTGGCAACCACCCTTAACGAGATAGCCGGGCAGTCACAGGTGGGCATAGAACTTAACGAGGAGTCTATACCCGTAAAGCCGGCAGTGGGCGGTGCCTGTGAGGCACTCGGCCTTGACCCCCTGTATGTAGCCAACGAAGGGAAAATTATAGCTATAATGCCGGAAAAAGATGCCCCGGCTGTACTCTCTGCCATGAAAGCTCACCCTTACGGGAAAGACAGCGCCATTATCGGGCGAGTAATCTCCCCAAACCCCGGGCGGGTAAGCATACGCACCCCGCTGGGGGCGCTCCGCATACTGGATATGCAAAGCGGAGAGCTGCTGCCGCGCATCTGCTGAACTAACATCCCAAGCATTGACACAGGCTGGACAGTTATTCTGCCCGGCCTTTTTTATTTTTAAAATCTCCCCGAAATATCTTTCAGGCTGTATTGACAATGCCCGCTTTTAAACTATAATAGACTATATATTGAATGAATATTCAATGAACTTTAAAGGAAACGCCCATGCCCGAAACAGCCAAACCGGAAACCCGCAGAATACAGGCTGAAAAACGCCGCCAGGAAATACTGGACGCTGCCCTAAAGGTATTTGCCGAACAAGGCTATCAGGGGGCAACTATCAGCCAGATATCTGAAACCGCCGGAACATCACTGGGGCTGCTTTACCATTACTTCTCCAATAAGGAAGCCCTGATGGAGGCGGTAATAGCCGAACACAGTTTCCTGCCCCTGTTAAAAAACATAATAGCCAAACAGGGTAAACAGAGTATCGAATCTGTCCTCAGCCAGCTCTGTCTTCAGTTTTACCGCCTGCTGGAATCAAAAAAAGAGCTGGTGGCTATCTTTCTGCGGGAAGGAACCAGCAATCCGGCCGTCAGCCAGGTCTGGTTCAGCATGATACGCCAGGGGGTAACTTCGCTCATCTCCCTACTTGACCAGGGCGTCAAGCAAGGGGTTTTAAAAGAACACCGTCTGGACGTTACTGCCCGTACACTGATGTCAGCGGTAGTTATGCTTTACCTGACCCGGGAAGCTTACGGAGAGGGATTTACCAGCCCGGAAGATTTTATCCCCCAAATGATAGCCAGCCAGCTTTCCGGCATAAAGTCCCCCCAAAAAGAATAGGAGAATAGAATGAAACTGGAACGCAAACATGGATTCGGCATTATGGCACTTGGCTGTCTTATACTTACGGGAGCAGTACTGGTATTTATATCCATACCGGAGTGGGGCAATTTTATCGGCTCGTACTTTCAGGGCATAAACCCGGATGACTATTCCGCCCAGGTTATACCCCTGCTTACCACCTGGAAAAGCCTGTTCAGCCCGCTGCTTGCCCAGGTGGGCGGTTACATGAAAGCAGCCGGAATATTCGGGGGCTGTGCCCTCAGTATTATGGGGCTGATAGCCCTGTTTGTGGGGACTACCATCGCCCGCCAAAGTGCAAAATCTGCCTGAAAACTCTTTGAAAAGCGATGCCGGACGAAAGCTAAACTGCCCTCAGGCGGAGTTGACTTAGGGGGCAGTTTAGTAGTAAGATACTTCTCTAGATTTTTACGATTTAGGAGTGTAGCTCAGTCCGGTAGAGCAGCGGTCTCCAAAACCGCCGGTCGAGGGTTCGAATCCTTCCACTCCTGCCATATTGGCCGAGATGGTGGAATGGCAGACACGCTAGCTTGAGGGGCTAGTGAGTGATGAGCTCGTGGGAGTTCAAATCTCCCTCTCGGCACCAATAAGTTATAGGGGCGGAAGTAGTTCAGCGGTAGAATGCCTCCTTGCCAAGGAGGAGGTCGCGAGTTCGAATCTCGTCTTCCGCTCCAAAATCACTTATCTGGCGTAAAATCTAGTCTTTGGCTGGGCGACGTAGCCAAGTGGCAAGGCAGGGGTCTGCAAAACCCCTATTCAGCGGTTCGAATCCGCTCGTCGCCTCCAGATACTTTCAATCCCCATCAACTTCCCGCAATTTTCATTCTGCTTTTCAGCCTTTCCAAAATCAGTATTGACCGCCTTATCTTTTGCTTTCGCAAGGCTGATACCGGAAATACCTGCCGTTTAATGCGTATTTCGGCATAAAAAACCCGTGCCGCCGGACTGCAATCCGAAGCAAACACGGGTATAAATTTTATAAAGATGGCAAAATGCAGTTATTTAGATGTTTTTGCCGCTGACAACCTTCCAGATTAACTTTAAGCGATACCCCAGAAACGCCAGCAAGGGCACTGCTATGAAAAATGACATAAACAGCAGGTCGGAGTTCTGGTTAAGATGGGTAACTTCGGCCAGGCCGATAGTAAGCAGTACCCCCAGAACAGCCCCTAACACCCCCAGTCCGGCAGAACCCGCATAAGGCGTCCGGAAACGCAGCCAGATCATAGCCATGCTAAGCCCCAGAGGGTAACCCAGAATTATGCCCAGTACAGCCCCGCCCAAAGCGGCAAAACCGGCTGAATCAGAGCCGATGGCAACTACTGCCAGAGTGCTGAATACAAGCGCCCCGGCAATCCCCCCGCCAAACAGAATACCCAAAGCCAAAACATGTTTCAAAAAACCCGGAGCTTCAAATATATTTTTTATCTTCATTATTCCAGTATAGCGTTTTTCCTTGAAAGAAGCACCGTAAGACGCTAAAATGGCGTTACTAATTAGCCGGGGTGGCGGAATCGGCAGACGCAGCGGACTTAAAATCCGCCGGAGCAATCCTTGTGGGTTCGACCCCCACCCCCGGCACCACTTTGAGGCTGCAATATGCCTTTACTCTTTGTCCTGCTAAGTTACCTGCTGGGCACATTCTTGTCCGCCTATCTGGCCGGATACCTGAGCACAGACCGAGATATCCGCCTGATGGGTGACCACAACATGGGCGCCCAGAATGCCTACCGCTGCCTCGGCCGCGGCTGGGGTTTAGCAGTCTTCGTTTTTGACCTTGCCAAAGGCTCTCTGGCCATTATACTGGCTCTGGCGGCTGGTCTCAGCCCCGGCTGGGTGATGTTTTGCGGCTTGGCCGCAGTTCTGGGGCATAACTGGCCTGTCTGGCTGGGATTCAGGGGAGGGCGGGGTGAGGCAACCGCCATAGGGGTAATGCTGCTAATCGCCACCCAGCCCATGCTTATTATGGGGGGTCTGGGCTTGCTGGTACTGCTGTTTACTTCCAGCGTAATTGCGGCTTCGGCAGTTATGTTCGGGCTTCTGTGGCTGGCGGTTATACTTTACGGACTGCCCGGCGGAGTGGTCGCTTACAGTATCGGCCTGCCGGTAGTAGTGGGACTGACCCATTTTATCCGCAGCCGCAAAAACCGCCTTTAAACGGCATAAAAAATCCGGGGCTCATCCCGGATACTTTACATACTTACCCTTAGAAACTCAGGCCTTTTCTGTCCAGCCCAGTTTCTGCCAGAGCCTTTCAAACCAGCCTTTTTTAGGTGCTTTGTCAGGAGTGTTGTCACCCGGTGCATTCAGCATTTTCAGCTGACTCTCCATCTGCTTAATCTTTTCAGTGGCCGCCCCAAGTTGGGCGGCTAAAGCCAGATTTTTCTCATGCAATTCACGCACCACGTCCATAAACTGGACCGGCGTCTGGATAGTCTGCAACGACAGGTCTTCCTCGTCTTCCTTCTTCAGGTCAGAGGGGATTTCATAAATGCGGTATTCCTCACCGAAAGAGCCGGGAACAAGCTCCGCCTGTATCTTGCCGGACTTAATATAACGCCGGATGGTACGGGTGGAAACACCCAGTAAATCAGCGGCTTGGGCAATCGTCATACCTTCTTTAGTCATGGCTTGACAAGTGTAGTCAAAGGCACAAGTTTTGTCAAGGGGTCAGCGGGCTTTATTCCAAAGCTGTACGGCAGGCAAATATTGCTCACCGGGCGGTATGCCCCCAAAATGGAAAAGCCGGGCATGATTCACATCCCCGGCTATTTCAACAAACAGATAAAAAAACCTTATGCTTTGCCGATTTTGAACATTTTGGTGCCGCAATCGGGGCAAACACCCTGAGTAGCGGGACGGCCGTTCTTCATGGTGATCTGCTTGGTATTTTTCATTTCCTTCTTAGCGCGGCATTTCATACAATAACCCTGCATAGCTTACCTCCTATTAGATTTGTATAAACGATAAAACACTCTGAACGCAATGTCAAGCCTTTAGCCAACATTTTTTAGCTATATTTTAGTTTAGCTCCCCCCGCCAACCGCCCCAAGTATCTCCTCAAGACGCAAACCCTTGATAATCATGCTGATTGCAATAGCCGCCAGAAACAGGCTGAAAATGCGTGACATAGCTTTGAGACCGCCCTGCCCCATGTAGTGAATAAACCATTCGTTAGACTTGAAAATAAGCCAGGTTGCCAGCATATTCAGGCCAAAGGAAATTAGTACTATATACACGGGAAATTGGTTTACCAGCAAAATCAGGGTGGTAATAGTGGCCGGCCCCATGGTAAGGGGAGTACCTATGGGCACAACCGCCACCATCTCCTCCTTGATAACCTCCACCATGTGCCCGCTGGTCATATAGCGTATGGCAAAAAGCAGCAGGATAATACCGCCGGCAATGGCAAACGCCCCTACGGATATTCCCATCAGATCCAGTATCAGTTTGCCCATAAAAAGAAACACTAGCCCCAGCAGGGAGGCGGTGATAACTGAAAGGTTGACTACTTTTTTGCGTTCTCCGGCGGGAATTTGGTCAGTAATGGATATTACAAAAGGCAGATTACCCACCGCATCCACCACTATAAACAGCGGCACAAAGGTCAGCAGAATATCATTCCAGAACTCACTCATGCATTTATTACACTCCTACCCCAGAATGCTATGTCCTCAAGGTATATTCTGTCAACACCTGTTGCCACCGTTGCCGTCAGGTTTATAATAATTTATCACAGGCAAGGATTTATTTTGATAAAATATCTGTTTAAAACTGTCTGGCACTTTGATGCCCCGCCCCAAAAGGTCTGGGAGCTGATTAAAGATGCCCGCAGTATGCCCGAATGGTGGCCGGGGGTAAAGCGGTTTGAAATACTGTCTAAAGAACAGGAAATGCTGCCGGGCTGCCGCATACAGACAGCAGTAAAGGGGCTAACCGGAGACCTGAACTTTGAGCTGGAAATAACCAAAGCTGTACCCTTCGGTGAAATAGTGATGCAAAGCCGGGGGGACTTGACGGGACAGGGGGTCTGGACACTTACCGCTGACAATGGCAATACTATCAGCACCTATATCTGGGAAGTAAGCACCACCGGCAAGCTGATGAATTTCCTGGGTTTTGGCTTTAAGCCGCTATTTATCTGGAATCACAACCGGGTAATGAAAGCCGGATATACAGCCCTTAAAAAACGCCTCTGAAAAGGCTACTTGGAGCTTAGAGACAAAGGCAGCAGGTAGGTTTGACCGGGACGGCGGTTAAGATATGACTTGGTATATTCCTGAGGGAATGAATAGACTATCTGAACCTTGGGGTGTTCCAGCCAGAACAGGAAAACGCCCACCACCTGGGGCTTAGTGCCGAACGGCCCTATCACCATGTTATAGGTGGTCTTGACTTCATCATAAATAGACTCAAGTATATTGCGGACTGCCCAGGGATTATCCGCCGGAGCCTGCCGCACCTCTACCGATGGCTGGGAAAGCAGGTACTCGTTATTTTTCTCGGCGTATTTCAGGTATTCAAGGTTGCTGTCACGGGGGGCGGTTATCAGGGCAATGGTACGGGTGGGATTAAACTGCTTCCAGACCGAAAGCGCCCGTTCAGGTTCAAAACCCAGGAACAGCACCAGAACATTGTCTTTTTCCAGAGATATATTCCCGAAGTAATTGGTAACCGTGCTTATCTGCTGCACGCCCTGAGTCAGGCGGGTGGGGGAATAAGACTGGGTGGTATGAATCATACGGGGCAGTCCCAGATTAGCCTCAGCCACCAGGTAATGCATCAACCCCAGCAGGTAGACCTTGGTAAAGCCTGATATATCCACCGTTATAAACGGCTCTTCGGAATCTTTGGGTTTACACCTGTGCCAGATACTCTTTAACTGGCCGATACCGTCAACCGGGTCTTCGCGCTGGCAGCGGATAACAAACAAACCCTCAGCCGTTTTGCGGGAGAGAATAGCCTGTATCTTGGCCAGGTTTACTTCCACCAGTTCTTCATGGCGGGGTTCTTCAATCACAAAAATAATGGAATAGCGGGCCCGGAAATTCGGGCTCATCCGCTGGACAGAGGTAACACACCGTTCTTCAAAACTGGCACAACAGACAAAAAGGTCATCAGGCCCGTATTCGTTAAGACGGGTCAGCACCTCTATCAAGATTGGTTCTTCAGCAGCCTTCATGGCCTCTCCAGACAAACCCGCATTTTGCCCAAATATAAACGGAATCAGTCAATAAGTCAAATTGACGCAAAGCAGGGCAGGGACACTAACGGCCAAATATCCCCCGCTATATCATCCACAACACCCATTTAAAGCCCTTTACCAAACAGCTATAATGATATAATCTAAATAACAGACAGGAGAGTGACATGCTGTATTTCGCCTACGGACAGACCCTCAGCCGCAAACAAATGAAGGAAATCTGCCCGGACGCTGCCCCCAAACAGAGTGCCTCTCTGGCTAACTACAAGCTGGTTTTCCTGGGCTATTCACGCAAATGGCACGGGGCACTGGCCAGCATCAAACCTTCCCGCGGTGACAGAGCCAAAGGCGGGCTTTACGAAATCAGCGAATCAGGGCTGCGCAAACTGGACGCCCATGAAGAGTATCCGGCTAACAGCGAACGAATAAAAGTAAATGTCCATGATGATGACGGCAATCTGCTGGAAGCCTTTACCCATACCCGCCGCCGCTCTGATGACGAGGGCAAACCCTCCGCCGAATATCTGGCCGTAATCCAGCAGGCTTACCATGAATGGGGGCTTATCTGACCCCTGGACAGCGCTTGACAGCCCAGATGCCATGTCAAGGGGAAGTTAATAACCAGCTTCAGAAATAATTTGAAGCTTATCCAAGTAGCCATTGACAAAGGAATAATCAGAGAGATACCCGGATTTTCTCAGCATAACAGGTAAGAAATTTTATCTGATTTGAAGGAGGCACAAAATGACTGGTATCAGCCTGGCACTTAATCCCCGGCAGGTTTTCGGCAACAAAAACAAACTCCTGAGGGCTCAGGGAATAACCCCGGTCCACATCTTCGGTCACGGCCTGAAATCACTGGCACTTCAGGCGAATACACTGGAACTTGAGTCTACCATCAGCCGGGCGGGCAGTTCCCACCTGGTAAGCCTAAAACTGGATACGGACAAAAAGACCCGCAAGGCATTTATACGTGAAATACAGCGCCACCCGGTAAAAGGCTATCTCCAGCACGTAGATTTTTACCAGATAAACTTGAAAGAGAAAGTAACAGCGGAAATCCCCATCCATTTCAGCGGGGAGTCACCCCTTCTCAAAGAAAAAGGCCACAAACTGACCGCCCCCTTCACCCACCTTACGGTTGAAGCCCTGCCGGATGACCTTCCGCCGGAAATACATATTGAGCTATCCCAATTTGACAGTCCGGAAAAAGACCTTTACATAAAAGATATCGTCCTGCCCGGTAATGCCCGGATACTGAACGAGCCTGACCTTCTGGTGGCCAAAGTAAGCGAAATCCACCTTAAGGTCGAAGCCCCGGTAGCGGCCAGCCTGCCTGAAGAACCCGAAGAAAAACCGACTGCCGCTGCTGAAGAAAAAGAAACCGCTGAAAAGGAATAAAAATCCAACCCTTATGATAATAGATTTTCATACCCATATTTTCCCGCCCGAAATCATTGCAGCCCGGCAGGACTACGCCTGCCGGGATAGCTGTCTGGAGATGCTGTATTCAAATCCCAAAGCCAAAATGATTACCGCAGAGGAACTGTTAACAGCAATGGACGAAGCCGGCATAAGTCAGGCGGTAACCCTTAATATCAGCTGGGATTCAGCCGAACTGTGCGCACTTACCAATAACTACCTGTTGGATTCTGCCCGCCGCTATCCCAAAAGGCTTATCCCGTTTTGCGCTTTACCTGTTTCAGACCCGGCGGCCAGCCTTAAGGAACTGGAGCGCTGCCTTGAGCTGGGAGTAAAGGGCTTGGGTGAACTCCGCACCGAAGAGCCGGAAAGACTGGCTGCCCCTGCCTATCAACCCCTGTTTGACCGGATATCCGAAAACGGCCTAATCTGCCTTTTTCACGCCTCAGAGCCGCTGGGGCATATCTACTCCGGCAAGGGCAATACCACTCCGGAAAAGTTTTACCCCTTTGTTGCCCGCTACCCTGAGCTTAAGCTGGTACTTGCCCATCTGGGCGGGGGTATGCCCTTTTACCACCTTATGCCCGAAGCTGAAAAAGCGCTGGCCAATACCGCCTATGACACCGCCGCCGCCCCTTTCCTGTACAAGCCGGAGATTTACCGGCAGGTCATAACCCTGAGCGGGGAAAGTAAACTCCTTTTCGGCAGTGATTACCCCCTGATGGCTTATGAACGCACCTTGAAACATCTGGCACAAGGCTGTCTTGAGCCGGATATACTGGAAAAGGTAATGCAGCAAAACGCCCTGAACTGGCTGGGCGAAGGGAAAGACCAGTCTTGACCGAAGGACTTATCCGCACCTTTATTGCCGTAGAACTGCCGCCGGAGCTCAAAACCAGACTCGCCGGTCTCCGGGATGCATTACCCATACCATCACAAGCTGTCAAATGGGTAAACCCCGAATCAATGCATCTGACTATCAAATTCCTGGGGGATACCCCGTTAAGCCAAATACCCAATATCATAAAGGGGCTGGAGAAAGCCGCACAGGTCTGCCACGCCTTTACCCTATCCACCACCCGCATAGGGGCTTTCCCCTCACTTTCAAGCCCCAAGGTAATCTGGCTGGGGCTGGAGGGTGAGATAGAAAAACTAAATACCCTCTTTGCGGAGGTTGAAAAAAATATTTCAGGGCTGGGTTTTCCGGCAGAAAAACGGGATTTTGCTCCCCACCTAACCCTGGGGCGTCTTAAGGAGGGGGCTGCAAAAAGTGACCTGCAAACCGCCGCCGAATCACTTAAAACCGCACCCCCCGTTCCTAAAACCAGTTTCAAAGCCTCGCATATCTGTCTCTTTAAAAGCCAGCTTTTACCTGCCGGGCCGGTATACACCAGACTGGCCCAAATCAGCCTCGCCTAGTCTTGTCAGGATAAGCCTCTTGGAGTATACTCAATCAACTTAAAACAAGGTCTCAGCCGGGAGGTAGCTTCGTGGAGAATACAGGTTTTCCGAAATGTTTAAAATGCAATCAGGGTGATTTGCTACCCCTGTCAGACTTTGGCAGCCAGGGTGCGTCCATCCATTACAAAGCCTGGGTCTGTTCCAACCCCAACTGCGGCTTCAACCTTAAAATCCGCAACGGGGATATATATATAAACGAACCCATCATAAACGGCAACAACCGCCAGCACTAGGCCGGGAAACGCCAGCTCAATCTGCCGGGGGGCAAACAGATGAAACTTTGGCATCAATCCCTCAAGGATACCCTTCTTGACTTAGTCTTTCCCCAGCAGTGTCTGGTCTGCGGCAAAGAAGGCACGCTGTTTTGTGCCAAATGCAGTGGCAGCCTGAGTTATATCACTCCGCCGGTCTGCTCACTCTGCGGCCATCATACCGGAGATGACGGGGTTTGCCCCATGTGTCTTTCCGGCAAAATCCATCTGGACGGGCTGCGTTCGGTTTTCAACTTTGAAGGCGGCATTGCCCAAGCCATATATGCCCTGAAATACCACAACCTGCGTTCGGTTGCCCCCTTGCTGGGGGATTTTCTGGCAGACTACCTGAAACAAAACCCCATTCCGGCTGATGTTGTTGTGCCTGTACCCCTCCACCCCAGCCGCTTGAAATACCGCGGCTACAACCAGTCCCTGCTGCTGGCAAGGGAACTCTGCCGCAGAACAGGTTTGAAACTGGATGAACACTGGCTAGAACGTTCACTGTCATCTGCCCCGCAGGCACGTACCAAAAGCCGCACCGAACGTCTGGAAAATGTCAAAAATGCATTTATTTTCAAATACCCCACGACAACCGCCCCCAGGGTGATTATAATAGATGATGTAGCAACCACAGGCGCTACCCTGAATGCCTGCGCCGCCACTCTTAAAGAGGCTGGTGCCCTCAGCGTATGGGGGCTGAGCATAGCCAGAGAAAGATAGAGGAGTGTAGAGTATGGAGATTCAGATTACCACCAAGAATTGCCGCCTGGACAACCGCACCCGCAGTTATATCCAACGCAAAATGGGACGGATAACCCGGATACTGCCCCAGATTTCCGAATTCAGGATAGAACTTGACGAGGAACAAACCCGTTCCCAGGCAGACCATTTTATCCTTAAAGCCACTCTCAATACCGGTACAGACGTACTTTACGCTGAAGAACGGGCAGAAAACCTGCTGACCGCCGCTGACCGGGCGGTAGAGGTGCTTAACCAGCAGATTGACCATGCCAAAGGCAAGATGGAAGTAAAAGCGCGCAATCGTGAAAGTATACGCCTCAGTCAGCCGGAGACATTTTCATCTCCCAAAGAGCCCCTAATCCGAAGACGCAAACAAGAGGCCAAACCCATGACCGTAGAAGAAGCGGTCAACCAGATGCACCTATCAGGTGAAGAATACCTGCTCTTTTTGGGCCCGGATACCAAACGGGTAAACCTGCTCCGCCGCTTTGCTGACGGCAAGTTTGAGCTGGTTGAACCCGTACCGGAGTAGTTTTTGATGTCCGGCCTTCCTCCTCAACATACCCAGGAGACCGCAGGCTCAAAAATCAGGGGCGGGTAACCGCTTTTGAGTAGAGTTACACCAAACGGCCCAAAACCCGTCTCCAGCAGGGTTAAGGCTGCCGCCGGTATAAGCTGGGGTATTCTTGAAATCCAACCGGGTTGGGTTGGGGTAATGGCATCTGCACAGGGAATCTGCCGCCTTACCCTGCCCCAGCCCGGCCAAACCGAAGCACTGGCAGAGCTTAAACCGCCGGCGGAGGCTATCCGTACGGACAGCCTTTTCAACCCCCTGGCAACGAAACTTGAAAGCTATTTTCAGGGGAAGGAAACTGATTTCCCGTTCAGCCTTGACCTTAGCGGGTACACCCCGTTTGAATCACAGGTGTTTAAGACCTGCGCCCTTATACCCTACGGTCAAACCGCCAGTTACGGCCAGATAGCCCGCCGGATAGCCCGCCCCAAAGCCGCCAGAGCAGTAGGGCAGGCTCTCCATAAAAACCCCGTGCCTATACTGATACCCTGCCACAGGGTGATTGCCGCAAACGGCAAAACAGGCGGTTTTAACGGGGGCACCAATATAAAATGCTGGCTGCTTACTCTGGAAGCTAGGAAACCTTAAGGTTGATAACCAGCGTATCAGCGGGTATGGAATCCCACGGGCGGGAATAATAAAACCGGAGTTCGGTCTCATCTGTATCCAATGCCCTCAGACGGAAATATTCGGTTCCGCCGCCGCCAACTGCAGCACTGCCCGCATCATCCGGCGTATAGGTTTTTTCAACCAGATATACTTTGGAGCTGGCAGACTGAAATTCCCAGCTATAACCGGTAGTGGGGTTAGATGGCAAAGCCACTATAAACTCATCCCCAGCCCGGCATTCAATCAGAGTATCCGCATCTGTATAAGTTTTGACCTCCGGACTGCAGCCGGAAAAGGCCAGACTGAAAGTGCAGACCAGACTAAGTATCAAAACAGCAGATTTCTTCATTTTCCACCCCTTAAGCCCGGGTTTACTCCGGGTTTCCCCCGAACAGTTCTGCCCGGTATATATGGCGTTTAGCCTCGGAAACGTGCTTCAGTTTCAAATTTAAAAAACCTGTTTCATACTCTCCCATAAGGCCGGCAGCCGCAAAACTGAAATAGCAGTTATCCCCGATAATAATATGGTCTAAAGCCCGTATTTTCATCACCATGGCGGCATATACCAGCTCACGGGTCAGGTCTTTATCTGCCTGCGAAGGCTCGGTCTTGCCGGAAGGGTGGTTATGAACAAAAATAAGGGCGGAGGCATTTTGGGAAATAGCCGCCCCAATCACCTCCCGGGGGATAACACAACCGCTGGCCACTGTCCCGCTAAAAAGGTCTGCCACCTCCAGCACCCGGTGCTGGCTGTCCAGATATATTACCTTGAAAACCTCTTTTTTCAGACCCCGCATGGCGCAATACAGGTAATCAAACACCTGCTGAGCGGTATTGCAGACCGGTTTTTCCATAATCCCGTCCTTAAGGTAGCGCCGGGATACTTCCCTGATAAGGGTAAGGGCCATGGAGTTGACCTCGCCTATTCCCTTTATGCTTGAAAGTTCAGCGGGGGAGGCTTCCAGCACCGCCCTAAGGCTGCCGAAGTGTTTTATAGCCTCTTTGGCCGCTTGCTTGCAATCACGGCGGGGAGTCCCTAAGGTAAGCAGCAGCTCCACCACTTCATAATCATTCAGCCCGTCCAGACCGGCCTTAAGGAAACGCTCACGCAGACGCTGGCGATGCCCGGCGTTCGGGTTAGAGGGTGAAACAGAGGGGGTATCCTCAGTCTTCTTGGGCGAGTTCATCCGGCTCTTCATTCTGCACTTGCAAATCCGCCAATATCTCTTTGGCCTGAGTAAGGTGCTCTTTCAAAACATATAGACTGACCGGCAGCAAAGTTATACCCAGATACGGAAACACCTGCTTCGCTCGCAGAGTGGAGGGAATACCCTCCCCCTCCAGAAAACCCTGCCACATTTCCGCCACTATCTGGTTAGGGGCTACCCCGGCCAGTTCCAGTTTATCCGCTTGGGGCATTATTCTCCAGCCTCACATTGGCACTGCCCACCAGGGCGGCAAGCTTGCTTTTAAGCTCCGGACAATAGTATACCCAGATATCCGGCATTTTCAATATGAAAACCCGTTCGTGGTTTACCACGCACAGCCGTACCTCAGTTTCACCGGGGTATTGCTTCAATATTTCCACTACTTCGTTCAAGCAGTCAATATCCCGGCCCTCATTTTCGGTCTGCTGGATACAGACCACCAGCCGCTGCAGCTGGGGAGCCGGGGGCTCTTTGTCTTCCGCCTTCGGCTGGGGAGCGTTTATAAATACCGGGGCCGCTTTTTTATCTGTTTCCGGCTGATACCGGCTTACTTTTTCCGCATGAATTGATACCCTGTCTCCACGAACCACAGCTTTACCTTCCACTAATAGAATATTCCCCTCCTCCCAGAGGGCTTTAGTTGCGGCATATACTTTAGGCCAGGCGGCTACTTCCACCCGCCCCACCAAATCTTCTATTTCCGCCATTACAAACGGTTTGCCTTCGCGGGTAGCCGAAACCCGCACCGAAGCCACCATACCGGCCACCGTTACCGGCTGGTTATCCAGTTCCTCATCTATCTGGCCACACAAGGCGGTAGTTACCTCCTGAGCCGCACTGGCATAAGGGGTAAAAGGGTGTTCAGATATGAATATGCCTACCAGCTCTTTTTCCCACTGGAGCTTTTCACGGGTGGTAACCGGTGATTCCGCCATCTCCAGACTGGGCATGGGCATGGGTGACTGCTGACCGAAAAGGTCAAACATGGTAGTCTGGTTTGAATCTTTCAGCTTCTGTTCCCGCTGAACCAGGGAAAGTATATTCGGCAGATTAAAAAGGAGAGTCCCCCGGTCACCCAGGCTGTCCAGCGCCCCGGCTTTGACCAGACTTTCCATTACCCGCTTGTTAAGTGATGACCCTTCCGCCCGGCGGCATAAATCCTCAACAGACAGATACTCCCCGTTGGCTTTTCTCTCTGCCACAATCGGTTCCACCGCCGCGACCCCAACATTCTTGACCGCCGCCAGCCCGAAGCGGATTTTCTTAACCCCGTCTTCGTTTTGCTCTATTTCAAAATTAACCCCGCTGCGGTTAATATCCGGCGGCAGCACCTCTATCCCCATATGGCGGGCTTCGGTAACAGCGGTTACCACTTTTTCAGTCACATCGCAAAATGCCTGGAGATAGGCGGTTATATACTCAACCGGATAGTTGGCTTTTAAGTAAGCCGTCTGGTAGGCGATAAGGGCATAGCTGGTGGCATGAGCCTTGTTAAAGGCATAACCGGCAAAGGGCTCAACCAGAGCAAACACCTCTTCGGCTATTTCAGGGGTATAGCCGTTTTTCAAAGCCCCGTCAATAAAATTGGCTTTCTGTTTCTGCATAACGGCCGCAATCTTCTTGCCCATGGCCTTGCGGAGTATATCCGCCTGTCCCAGGGTATAGCCGGAAAAGGTCTGGGCTATAAACAGCACCTGCTCCTGGTAAACAATAACACCGTAAGTTTCTTCCAGTATGGGTTCAAGGGCGGGGTGGGGGTAGGTGATAGGCTCAAGCCCGTGCTTGGATTTGATAAAACGGGGTATCTGTTCCATAGGGCCGGGGCGGTACAAAGCCACCATAGCGCCTATATCTGAAAATACAGTCGGTTTCAGCTCTTTAATATAGCGGCGCATACCCGTGCCTTCCAGCTGGAAAACACCCACCGTTTCGCCGGCCGCCAGCAGCTCAAAGGTTTTTGCATCGTCAAGGGGTATGGCCAGGGGGTCAATATCCTGCCCGGTGTATTCTTTGATAACCGCACAGGCCTTGCCAAGTATATTCAGGTTGACCAGCCCCAGAAAATCCATTTTGAGCAAGCCAATCTTGGCAATATCTTCCATGGTGTACTGGGTCATGACCAGACCCAGATTATTTTCTTTGCTCAGGCGCTGCAGGGGTACATGGTCTGTCAGCGGGTCTTTGGAAATAACCACCCCGGCGGCATGGGTGGAAGCATGGCGGGAAAGCCCCTCTATCTTGCGGGCGGCATCCACCAGATTACGGACCACCGAATCCTGATTGTACATATCTTTCAGTTCGGCGCTTTCTTCCATAGCCTTGTCCAGGGTCATGTGAAGGGAGAATGGTATAACCTTGGCTACACTGTCCACATCAGCATAGGCCATGCCAAGCGCCCGCCCCGCATCCCGCACCGCCGCTTTTGCCCCCAGCGTACCAAAGGTAATAATCTGGGAAACATGGTCACGCCCGTACTTGCCCACCACATATTCAATGACCTCCTCGCGGCGGTCATCCTGAAAGTCCATGTCTATATCAGGCATTTCCTTGCGTTCAATATTCAGAAAACGCTCAAAAACCAGCTTATATTTAATAGGGTCAAGGGCGGTAATACCCAGACAGTACAGCACTATAGACGAAGCGGCGCTGCCGCGGACGCCGTAATACAAACCCTTTTCTTTTACAAAACGGATAATATCCCAGGTAACCAGAAAGTAATTGGCAAACTCGGTGGTTTTAATAACATCCAGCTCATATTTCAGGCGGTCAAGTATCTCCTGGCTGGCATCAGGATAAAACTTGGGCAGCCCCTCATAACACAGGTCTGCCAGATACTCATCCGGGGTTTTACCGGCAGGTATATCTATCTCCGGCAGGTGCAAACGCCCGAAATCCAGGCTTACGTTGCACATTTCGGCTATCTTGGCGGTGTTTTCAATGGCATCCGGTATATCCTGATAGGCTTCCGCCATTTCTTCAGGAGATTTCAGGTAAAAATAATCACCCTCCATCTTCATCCGTTTTTCGTCACTGACCAGCGCATTTGTGCCTATGCAGAGCAGCAGGTCATGATAAGGGGCATCTTCTTTATCCAGATAATGGGTATCATTGGTAGCTACCAAAGGTATATCCAGCTCCCGTGCCATGGGAATAAGAACGCTGTTTATCTTTTCCAAATCCGGCATGGGGTGGCGCTGGATTTCTATATAGTAGTTTTCAAAAGTTTTCTTGTACCACAGGGCGGCCTCTCTGGCTTCATCAAAGCGGTTTTCCAGTATCAGGCGGGGTACTTCCCCCGAAGGACAGGCCGAAAGGCAGACCAGCCCTTCCGAATATTTTTCAAGCAGCTCTTTATCTATCCGGGGTTTATAGTAAAAACCCTCTATGTGTGAACGGGAACTTAACTGGATAAGGTTGTGATAGCCTTTGTTATTTTTAGCCAGCAGCACCAGATGGTAATAGTTTTTATCTGCCGCTGTTTTGGCGGTACGGTCACCATATGCCAGATAGAATTCACTGCCCAGTACCGGTTTTATACCTGCTTCTTTGGCCTCTTTGTAAAAACGGGGAATACCGTGCATAGTACCATGGTCGGTAATAGCCAGCGCCTCCATGCCAAGTTCTTTGGCACGGGCTACCAGCTGGGAGATACGGCACATACCGTCCAGCAGGCTGAATTCGGTGTGGACATGCAAATGACAAAACATAGACTTTCCTAAGGGCAGATTATAACACAGCCCCGCCCAATTGAGGTATGCAGGTAAGCAGTCATTTCAAGGCTCAAAACAGCCCCAAACAGACACCTTCAAGGTTGAAAAGTGCTATTTTCGCAAACAAAAGTGTAAAATACAGCCATGAAGCCGGATTTAAAAAGATTTTTATTCAACACCTGGAAAACCTTAGCTGTAATCATTGCACCGCTGCTGATACTCAGCTTGACCCTGAGCGTTCTCATAAACTGCCGCTGGCTGTATGAACAGGGTTTTGAAAAATATGAGGTAAGCCAGCAAACCGGCTTCACCCCAGCCCAGCTTAAAACAGCCGCATCCGCCCTTATCGGTTACTTCAACAACAGCGAGGAATACCTAAACCTGCATCTGGAAAAAGACGGAGCAGACATGCAGGTATTTAACGAACGGGAAATACTCCACTTGAAAGACGTTAAGGGGCTTATCCGCCTGAATTATTTAATACTTGGAATCTGTCTGGTACTGGGCGGCGGATTTTTCCTGTACCTCTACTTTAAAAGACAGCCCGAATTCAAAAAAGAAGGCGGCCTGGTACTGCTTCAGGGGGGAGTATTAAGCCTAATGCTGCTGGGGGGTATCGGGATTACAGCCCTTAGTGATTTCCAGAGCTTTTTCACCCGGCTGCATCTGCTTGGTTTCAGCAATGATTTCTGGCTGCTGGACCCTACTAAAGACTATCTGATAATGTTTTTCCCCAAAGAATTCTGGGCAGACAGCGCCATTATGCTGGGTATTTTGGCAGGGGTACTGGCCGCCAGTTTCATAACCGGCGGCTATTTACTCAGGAAACCTTCCAGCCAGGAACTCTACTCTTAAAAAAGCCTAAGCGGAAAGTTAGCCGGTTTCTCAGGACTTACTGACAACCATCACCAGCCGGTACTCTTCCGGGGTGATTTCGGTACCTGTTTCAGGGTAGGGAGTAACGTTAAAGCTGAATTTATAATCCCTAAAAGCAGCCACGGCGTCTCCTCCGCCCCTGTTGACTATATAAAGTTTGCTCGTTGCACCGCCGTATTTAATCAGCAGCTCAACTGTCACTTCCCCCTCCCAGACGCACTGAACACCTTCCGGACAACGGCTGTCAGATAATACCCCCACAAACTTGATAGTCAAATCTTCACCAGCTATCAGGCAGCTTTGTCCGGGGGGAAAAGAAATTGACTGGTCCAGCCCGGCAGTAGGAATTTCAGCAGAGCAGGCAGAAAGAGGGAAAACCAGCATTACCAGACCGGCAAATATGGCCAAGGCTCTCTTACGCATATTGTATCCTTTACCTTTCCGGGAAACACACCCTTAAAACCCAAATCCGGCCGAACTGCCATCAGTGCAACAATACCTGAAATATCTGTTTCCCACTTATTTTATAACGATAAACAGCACTTGCAGATAGCCACCCACTAAAAAATATCTCTCCAAGCGGGGTTTGCAGCCGCCTTATCTACCCCGCACAGCCACTTCGCAATACTGCTCTGGAGCTAAAACAAAAAACCGGCACAACACATCGCTCTACAAGATAGATAAATGCATTATGCCGGCATTTGCCGCTTAAGCCTGATAAAACACAGTTGTATTAAGCTGAATTAGTGGCAGCCGGAACAGCTGGAACAAGAACCGCCTGAACAGGAACCGCCGCCCCCGCCGCAGGAATCTATACCGCGGCAGGCAAAACCAGAAACACCTCTGAAAGAGGGGGTTTTGCACTCAGGGCAGAGGGCCTCATCATCGGCCTTGCTGGTAGAGCGGATGTCTTCAAACCTGGTATTACATTTTGGGCATACATATTCGTAAATCGGCATTTTCATCTCCTCTAAAAATTGTATCGTCAAAAAGATTTAAAGTCAACGATTAGGTGACATAACTACATAATTCCAATGCAGATTCCCAAAACAGCAAACCGTCAAAATAAATCCGCCCGCCCGCAACCAACATTCCTGAAGCTGGATTGACACTAGTCTATCCCAATAAGTATAATCTAGCGGTTCAAGTTGTCCGGATTGCCCTGACCAACTGGTGACTTGACAGGCCGAAGTGGCGGAACGGCAGACGCGCTACGTTCAGGGCGTAGTACCTGTAATGGGTGTGAGAGTTCAAATCTCTCCTTCGGCACCATACCGGCGCTTGTAGCTCAGTTGGATTAGAGCGCAGCCCTGCGAAGGCTGAGGCCGTGGGTTCGAGTCCCACCAAGCGCGCCATATATTTCTGGGGCGGTTAGCTCAGCTGGTTAGAGCACCTGCTTTACACGCAGGGGGTCATAGGTTCGAATCCTATACCGCCCACCATTTTTTAAACGTAAAACAGCCCCCATGATTTAGGTTCACGGGGGCTGTTTTTATTGGCGGCACTAAATCCTCCCCAAAAAATCATAACACCTACCTAAACATAACTATAGCAACCAACCCAGGCAACTGAATGGTAAATTATCACCCGCTATTCCCGGAAATCCGCCTTCCCGGCAGTTTGGTTTTAGATACTGCCATTTGGACGCTGTGTTATAATATTACCCAAATACACACATACGTCTAAAGACAGGAGATAATTTTATTATGGATTTACTGGCTTTTATCTTAGCCATACTGGGCATAATGGTAGCTATTTCCTTGCTCTATGTTCTAAATCTATCCGCCAAAGCTTTGATGATTTATATCCGCAAAAACAAAAGCTGAATATCTGAAATAAGCCGGCATTGACAAAGACTTTTTTTATATTGTAATATTGTTTTACAGACTGGGAATGAGATTAGTAGGTCTTAAGCGAAGCTCAGAGAGCCGGGCAAGGTGTGAGCCGGTGCTAGCGCAAAGAACTGAATGGACTCAGGAGTCGCAGGCCGAAAAAGGAAACTTGAGTAGGTTTTGACGGAAGGGCACCGTTATCAGAGCCTAGGGTATCGCCTTGAGAAATCAGGGCCGCACCCGAAAAAAGATGTTTCTGCATTTTTTGCAGAGATAATTAGGGTGGCACCGCGAAGGTTAATCCCTCGCCCCTAAAAAGGACGAGGGATTTATTTTTTTGCGAGGTACCCTAAAATGTATTATCCATCCTTAGCCGAAGTAAAAAAACTGGCTTCACAGGGTAACCTGATACCCATCTCCCGTGAGATTGTGGCCGACCTTGAAACCCCGGTTTCCGCCTTTCTGAAAATCAAGACCAGCCAAAATGCTTTTTTGCTGGAAAGTGTGGAAGGCGGCGAAAGGGTAGCCCGGTACAGTTTCATCGGCGCTAACCCTTACAAAGTAATCACCGCCTATCAGACAGATACCGTTCCACCTCTAAAGCAGGTTGAAAACGAACTGGGTAAATACCGCTTGGTACAGGTGGGTGAGCTGCCGCGTTTTTGCGGCGGGGCAGTGGGTTTTCTGGGCTACGAGGCAGTCACCCGCTTTGAAGAGCTGCCCTCTCCCGCATCAGACCCGTTAAACCTTCCTGAAGCGGTCTTCATGCTGGTAGATACCATGCTGGTTTTTGACCATATCAGCCACTCTATCAAGGTACTCAGCTATGTCCATACAGAAGAGGATATTGAAGCCTCTTATAACAAAGCTATCCAAAATATAGAAAAGCTGATTAACCAGCTCAGGCAGCCGCTTGCCAAAACAGAGTTAAAACCCGCCCCCGCCGGTGTTCCTGAAACAAAGTCCAATTTCAAACAAACGGATTTTGAGAGCCGGGTATCCAAAATAAGAGATTACCTTAACTCCGGCGAAGCCATTCAGGTAGTTTTGTCACAGCGTCTGTCCAGACCCACCTTGGCCCACCCCTTTGACATTTACCGCGCCCTGCGTTCAGTAAACCCTTCCCCATACATGTATTACCTTGATTTCGGTGATTTCCAGATAGTAGGGGCATCACCTGAGGTACTGGTACGGGTGGAAGACGGCGAGGTTATGACCCGCCCGCTGGCCGGCACCAGAAAACGGGGCAAAACCCAGGCAGAAGATATCCGTCTTGAACAGGAGCTCCGCCAGGACGAAAAGGAGTGCGCCGAACATATCATGCTGGTAGATTTGGGCAGAAACGATATCGGCCGCATAAGCAGGCCCGGCACAGTCCGCATAACAGACGTAATGGATGTGGAACGCTATTCCCACGTAATGCATCTGGTTTCCCATGTGCAGGGCAAACTGAAAGCGGATATCACCCCGTTTGAGGCATTGGAGTCCTGCTTCCCGGCAGGCACAGTCTCCGGCGCGCCTAAAATACGGGCGATGGAGATAATTGCCGAAATGGAAACCGAGAAACGGGGCATCTATGCCGGGGCTGTGGGTTACTTTTCCTATTCGGGCAATATGGACATGGCTATAGCCATACGCACCATGGTTGTCAAAGGCGGCGTTGCCCACTTGCAGGCAGGCTGCGGCATTGTAAGTGACAGCGTACCCGAATCTGAATATCAGGAAACACTGAACAAGGCTCAGGCCCTGCTGAAAGCCCTGGACAGGGCAGAAAATATGGCAACGGAGAAACCGCATGTTGTTACTAATTGATAACTACGACAGCTTTACCTACAACCTTTTCCAATATTTTTCAGAACTGGGACAGGAAGTAAAGGTAGTCCGCAATGACAAGATTACCCCTGATGATATAGACGCCCTGCGTCCCGAATACATCGTAATTTCACCCGGGCCGTCTTCACCCCTTCAGGCAGGCGTGTCTAACGAGGTTATCCGCCGCTTCGGCCCCGAACTGCCTATCCTGGGCATCTGTCTGGGGCACCAGTGCATCGGGCATACATACGGGGGGATTGTCAGGCAGGCAGACAAAATAATGCACGGCAAACAGTCACTTATACAGCATGATAACCGGGGTATTTTCAAAGGCCTGCCCAAGGGGTTTCCCGCCATACGTTACCACTCCCTGATAGTAGACAAGCCAACTCTGCCACAGTGTCTGGAGGTAACCGCCTGGACAGATGACGGCACTATCATGGGGCTTAAGCACAAGGAATACCCTGTTGAAGGTATCCAGTTTCATCCCGAATCATTTAAAACCGAGTGCGGCAAGGAGATTCTGGCTAATTTTCTAAAATACTATGCACCTTTATCAGCAAAAAAGGAGCGGAAAAATGATTAAAGAAGCAATCGGGTCTTTAGTTCTGGGCAAATCTCTTACTATTGAACAGTCTGCCTCTGTCATGGACGAAATAATGGAGGGCAAAACCACCCCTGCCCAGATAGGGGCATTTCTGACAGCCCTTCGGGTCAAGGGGGAAACTGCCGAAGAAATAGCCGGACTGGCCAGTGTCATGCGGGCCAAGTCTACCCGGATAATCACCGACACCCCGGTGCTGGACATAGTGGGTATCGGCGGTGACGGGATAAACACGTTTAATATATCTACCGCCGCCGCCTTTGTTATATCCGGTGCAGGGGTAAAAGTGGCCAAGCACGGCAACCGGGCGGCCAGCAGCATGTGCGGCAGCGCTGATGTACTTGAAGCGCTGGGCATAAAAATAGACCTGCCAGCCGAACAGGTAAAAACCTGTATAGAGCAGGCGGGTATCGGCTTTATGTTTGCACCTGTGTTCCATCCGGCCATGAAATATGTAGCCCCCTCCCGGCGTGAAATAGGCATACGCACCGTGTTCAATATCTTAGGCCCGCTAACCAACCCGGCCTGCGCCCAGTACCAGCTTATCGGCGTGCCTGAAATATCTCTGGGTGACAAGATTATTTCAGCCCTGTCCCATATGGATATAAAGCATGCCCTGGTGGTACACGGCTTAGACGGCATGGACGAAATGTCCATCAGCGGGGATTCAGTCATATGGGAGCTGAAAGATAACGAAATAATCAAATTCCGCCATGCACTTTCACCGGAGGAAATGGGCTTGAAAGCATCTCCCCTTGAGTCGGTTAAAGGCGGCTCAGCCCAGGAAAACGCTCTTACCCTGCGTGCGGTGCTTTCCGGCGAAAAAGGGCCTAAGAGAGATGTAGTCCTGCTGAATGCGGCCGCCGCCCTGATGGTAGCAGACCGGGTTAAAACCATTAACGAAGGTATCAGCCTGGCGGCTAAAACGATTGACAGCGGGCTGGCACTGGCCAAACTGGAATCTTTAATCAAACTCAGCCAGTCTCAGGCAGGCGGGTAAAGCCGTGATATTGGAACGTATAGTATCCGGCAACCTGCCTGATTTGAGGCGGAGGAAAGAAGAGCTGCCGCTTTTGAAACTGCAGGCATTGGTAGCGGACATGCCCTGTCCACCCCTTGACATGGCGGCAAGCCTGAAAGGCAACGGTATTAAGCTTATTGCCGAGGTCAAAAAGGCCTCACCCTCCAAAGGGATAATCCGGCCTGACTTTGACCCGGTGGATATTGCCCGCATATATGCCCGAAACGGGGCGGCCGCCATTTCGGTACTGACCGAAGAACACCATTTTCAGGGCAGCCTTGATAATCTGAAACTAATACGTGAGTCCGGGGCGGCATCAAGTCTGCCTTTGCTGCGGAAAGATTTTATCCATGACCCCTATCAGGTATATGAAGCCCGCCTGTACGGGGCGGATGCTGTTTTGCTGATAGCGGCCATGCTTACACCCCAGAAACTGGAGAAACTGCTTTCACTCAGCCACACACTGGGCATGAAATGCCTGGTAGAGGTGCATACCCGGCCGGAACTGGACATAGCCCTCAAGAGCAATGCCCGGATTATCGGCCTGAATAACCGTGATTTGCATACATTTAAAGTGGACCTAAGCGTAACCGAAACCCTCCGCCCCCTGATACCGCCTGAGCGTATAGTTGTCAGCGAAAGCGGCATCCAAACCAGAGCGGACATATCCCGTCTGGCAGAGCTGGGGGTAGATGCGGTGCTTATAGGGGAAGCCCTGACGGCCTCGGCTGATATTGCCGCCAAAATGAGGGAACTGCTGTGATAAAGACCAAGATTTGCGGTTTGACAGAGGTTGGACAAGCCTTGGCCACAGCCCGGACAGGGGCTGATTTTGCCGGAGTGGTATTTGCCCAAAGCAAACGGCGTATCACCCCTGACAAAGCCTTGCAGATAGCCGAAGCCCTAAAACCGCTTAACCCCAGACCTCTGCTGGTGGGTGTCTTTGCCAACCAGCCGCTGGAGGAGGTAAATGAAATTGCCGCCACCTGCCACCTGGATATGGTACAGCTTAGCGGGGACGAAAGCTGGGAATACTGCAACCGGGTAAAGCTGCCGCTTATCAAAGCAATCCATATTGCCGAAGGCACTACCGCCGAAATAGTCATGCAGGAGATACAGGACGGGCTAAAAGCCCTGAATAAACCGCCCGTATTCCTGCTGGATAAACGCACCCAAACATTGCTTGGCGGCAGCGGCCAGAGTTTTGATTGGCAGATTGTAAAACAGGTTTCACAGAAATACCCTGTGATGGTGGCCGGGGGGCTTAATCCCGAAAACATACAGGAGCTTCTGGAAATAGCCGCCCCCTGGGGAGTAGACGTAGCCAGCGGGGTGGAAACAAACGGGATAAAAGATACAGCCAAAATAAACCTTTTCATCAAACGGGTGAAGGATGCGGATGGTAAGCGGATATGTTAGTAATAATGAAAAATGACGCCACAGAGGCACAGATAGCTAATGTTATGAAGGAGATTACCAATTCAGGCTACCGGGGTATACCCATACCGGGTGACCACCGCACCGCCGTCTGCATAGTGGGCAACCAGGGCATGGTGGAGGAAAACCCCTTTCTGGCACTGGAAGGGGTCAAGGAAGTGCTCAGGGTAACCAAGCCCTATAAACTGGTCAGCCGGGAAACCTGCCCCGAACCCACTGTTATCCGTCTGGGAGATGTGGAAATAGGAAACGGGTGCAAACCGGTTATAATAGCCGGGCCTTGCTCGGTGGAGAGCGAAGAACAAACCCTCCGCATAGCCCGTCAGGTAAAAGAGGGCGGTGCCAAGCTCTTCAGAGGGGGGGCATTCAAGCCCCGCACTTCACCCTACAGCTTTCAGGGTTTGGGTAAAGCCGGCCTCAAGATACTGGAAAAAGTACGCTCTGAAACCGGCCTCTTTATTGTCACCGAGGCTACCGATTCTGAAAATCTGAAGCTGGTTGAAGCCAGCACAGACATTATCCAGATAGGTGCCCGCAATATGCAGAATTATTCGTTGCTGCGGCGGGCAGGCCAGACAAAAACACCGGTTATCTTAAAGCGGGGGCTGTCAGCCACCATTGAAGAACTGCTGATGGCCGCCGAATACATTATGGCCGAAGGCAACACCCAGGTAATCCTGTGCGAACGGGGTATCCGCACCTTTTCAGACAACACCCGCTTTACGCTGGACCTGAGTGCCATTCTGTCCGTCAAAGCTGTAAGCCATCTGCCTATCATAGTAGACCCCAGCCATGCGGCCGGACGCCGTGATTACGTTATCCCCCTGTCCAGAGCCGCCATTGCGGCCGGGGCAGACGGGCTGATAGTGGAAGTCCATTCAGACCCCGCTGCCGCTCTGTCAGACGGGGCGCAGTCTTTATATCCGGAACAGTTCAGCCGGCTGGCAAAAGAAGTGGAATATTTAAATATGCTGGGAGTAGAAAAATGCCTGAAGTAAACAGCAACTGCAAACCGGGGTATTTCGGCAAGTACGGCGGCCAGTTCGTGCCTGAAATACTGGTACCCGTCCTGAACGAACTGGAACAGGCTTACGAAAAAGCCAAAACAGATGAGGCCTTTCAGTCACGCCTGAAATACCTTTCAAACACCTTTTCGGGGCGTCCCACCCCGCTGTATGCGGCCGAAAGGCTGACCGAATATCTGGGAGGTGCCCGTATTTACCTCAAACGGGAAGACCTGGCCCATACCGGCGCCCACAAAATCAATAATGCCCTGGGGCAGGGTCTGCTGGCACAGCATATGGGCAAAAAAAGGGTTATTGCCGAAACCGGGGCGGGGCAGCACGGGGTAGCCACTGCGGCTGTCTGCGCTATGCTGGGGCTGGAATGTATTGTCTACATGGGCGAAGATGATATCAAACGCCAGGCCTTAAATGTGTTTCGCATGAAGCTGATGGGAACGGAAGTCAGGAGCGTTTCTTCGGGCAGCCGCACCCTGAAAGACGCCATCAACGAAGCCATGCGTGACTGGGTAAGCAACCCGGAAACCACTTATTACATAATCGGCTCGGTAGTCGGGCCGCGCCCTTACCCGGCCATGGTACGGGATTTTCAGGCCGTTATCGGGCAGGAAACCAAAGACCAGTCACTAAAACAGCTGGGGGGACTGCCGGACTGTATAGTGGCCTGCGTAGGCGGCGGCAGCAATGCCATGGGCATTTTTTATGATTTCATACCTGACCAAAGCGTACGCCTTATAGGGGTGGAAGCCGCCGGCAGCGGCATAAGCACCGACAAACATTCGGCTACCCTGAGTGCCGGCAAAGTGGGCATACTTCACGGAGCCATGTCCTACCTGCTTCAGGATGAGCATGGGCAGGTGATTGAAACCCACAGCATTTCGGCAGGACTGGATTACCCCGGCGTAGGCCCGGAGCACAGCCATCTGAAAGACAGCAAACGGGTGGAATATGTTTCGGTAACAGATGACGAAGCCCTGAACGGTTTTAAACTCCTTTGTTCACTGGAAGGGATTGTACCCGCTCTGGAATCATCCCACGCCATTGCCCACGCCCTGAAAATAGCGGGTAATATGCCCAAAGATAAAAATATAGTCATAAACCTGTCCGGCAGGGGAGATAAAGATATGGATATTGTCCAGAAAGCAATGGGGGTGAACCTATGAGCCGCATCAGTGACGCATTTTGCAAACGCAAACCACTTATAGCTTACATAACAGTCGGCTATCCGGATATTGAGACCACCTTGAAACTGGTGCCTATGCTGGAAGCAAACGGGGTGGATATTATAGAGCTGGGCATTCCTTTTTCAGACCCCTTGGCAGACGGGGTCACTATTCAGAACGCCAGCTACCAGGCACTTCAGAACGGGGTAACCCCTGAAGTCTGTTTATCAGTTGCCGCCCGTTTAAAAGAAAAAACCTCTATACCCATGGTGTTTATGGGGTATTACAACCCCGTTTACAATTACGGGCTGAGCGAATTCTGCAATAAAGCGGCCGCCGCCGGTATAAGCGGCCTTATTATTCCTGACCTGCCGCCGGGTGAGGCCGAAGATATAGAAGCAGCCGCCAAAGAAGCCGGGCTGGATATAATCTTCCTGTTAGCCCCCACCAGCACAGACGAACGGATTAAACTGGTAGCCGCCAAATCAGGGGGGTTTATCTACCTTGTTTCCCACTCAGGCGTTACCGGGGCAACGAGAAACCTTCCGGCTGACCTCGGCAGTTTCGTAAGCAGGGTCAGGAAGGCCGCCCGCCAGCCTCTGGCAGTGGGTTTCGGCATTTCCACCCCCGAACAGGCCGCCGATATCTCAAAATATGCTGACGGGATAATAGTAGGCAGCCGCATTATCCAGCTGGTACAGGCAGACCCTTCACTTGAAAAGGTAAGCGGCTTTGTCAGGCAGCTAAGAAAGGCACTTGACTAAACTGCCAAACCGGAGAAAAAGTTAACAGAAAACGGGGAGAAATTTCTCCCCGTTTGGTTTAGTAATATGGTGCATCATCCCTCAGGCTGATAAATATACTGTGCCTAAATCCCCCCGTAGTATTCTTGGTTTCAGCCGAAATAGGGCTTGGAGAAAACGCTTGCCCCCGTATACTACGCCGCAGATATTTCCGCTTGTGAAAATACTCCCGAATTGGTATCCTTTCGGCATAAGGAGACGCCTCTTATGGAATACAATGTAGAAGTAAAACTGCTGGCTATTACCCCGGATGCCGAAAATCTGGCCGAACAGGCCGGGCGGCTGTGTTATGCCAGCGGCAGTAAACAGGGCAGCAGTCAGGACTGGCTGCAAACCCGCATCAAGCAGGGGCATGAAAGCCTGATTGAACATGTGTCCGCCACTTTTTATATAAAGGCATCACGGGTGGTTACCCACGAACTGGTCAGACACCGTATCGGCAGTTACTCCCAGAGGAGCCAGCGTTACGTAAAGGAAAATCAGGCCGAGTTTATCACCCCGCCAGAAATAGCCGAAGGAAACGACGCCAAACTGGAATTATTTAAAGAGGCCATGGCAAATGCCTGGGATTCATACCGCAAACTGCTTGAGGCAGGCATAAAAGCAGAAATTGCCCGTTACGTACTGCCCAATGCCTGCACTACCGAGATTATCTGCACCTGGAATTTCCGCGAGCTGCGGCATATTTTAAAACTGCGTACCGCCCCGTCTGCCCAACCGGAAATGCGGGCTGTAGCCGGCCGGATTAAAGAAATACTAAAAACAAAAGCCCCCAAGATATTCGGAGACCTTTAAAACACAGCTTTAGCATTATCTCCGGTGTGATTCGGCTTAGACATCAGCCAGAGAGGCAGTTTTGGGCTATCTCGCTAAGCAGTGGTGCTTCTTCCCCGCGGCAAAGCGGCAGGCAAAGTCAGCACGAATGCTTTGGCTCTGATATTTAAAAACCAGTTTCTGTTTTTGGTCTTGTTTACTGGTCTGGCCTCTCTTTAGAGGTACTTCCAGAAGGTCTGTAACCCGCCTACAGGGCTACCTGTTTGCAACTAATACAAAGTTACAGGGTAGTCTTCTTAAGCCTTATAAGGGCATCCCGGTTCTGGCGTTTCAGCCAGACCTGCCCGCCCTCAGTTACAGTTTTGCCGCTGTCCTTAAGAAAATTTTCCAGCCGCGCCAGTTCATCCGGATTAAACCCCGGATTGTAGGCAAACATTTCCAGCTGAACATCCAGCGGTATCTGGTAATCACGGTAAAACACCTCTACATCAGGGCTGAAACCCATCTGGTAGAGTATGTTGTACAGGTAAATATAATCCGGTGAGGCTTGCAGCCCGAAAAGAGTTTTCAAAGCTGGGCGGAGGTCATTGCCGGCAGTGTGGACAATAAACACATTTTTAGCGGCAACCGCTATCATCTTTTCCAGCGCCAGACGGATATTTTCCATTTCCAGTGAATAAACCGCCATTACGTGGTCATGCAGCCCTATTTCCTCAGGAGACAGGGCTTCCCATTCCTGATTTACTACCCTGATATTCCCCAGAGACTCTTTTTCTATCTCTGCCGTAAGCAGAGCTGACTGTGCGGGGGAAGGCTCAATAGCAGTCACCCTGATACCCTGCCGGGCCAGAGGTATAGCGAAGGCACCCGCACCCGCCCCTATATCCGCCAGACTTTCCCCCGCACAGGTAAGCTGGATAATCCTCTCAAGGAGTTTACCCGGATAGTTGCGGTTGACATACAGCCTCATCCAGGTCTGGTATTTCTGCCAGAAATCCTCGCGGCTATGACCCTGCCGCCCAAGGTTGACCCTCAATCCCCTGCGGGCATTAGCCTCATCCCAGGCTCCCGCCCAGTCAATATCAAATGCAGGTCTGTCCATTTCACCATCTCTTATGCAATATTAAGCAATTGCAACTGGTTGCGTTAGAATATAATAAACACCATCACCTGTCAAGCAAGCAGGATTACTCCTAAGCCCTCAGGGAAACCTTCCTCTGCCCATCTGCCCGAAACCGGCATAAGTACCCCGGTACAAGGCCGTTACGTTTATTTATAACCGGCAGGCTTATTTTTAAAGTACTTGCCCCAATGTGTTATAATGACCCGCACGTTTTATTTAATGGGAGAAAGAAACAAAAAGCATAATGGTAGAAATGTTCGAAAACCTTAATCACAGACTCTATCACCACTTCAGCTGTACCTATCTGGGTATTTTGCGTTATATGCAAAAAAGAATGGCCCATGATACCGAATATACCCTTGAGCAAATGTCCATTTTAAATATGCTCAGAAATTTAGGCAAAGCTGACGTAGATACCATGGCACGCCTGATAATCAAAGAGCCGAATACCCTGCTTCAGATTATGAACCGCATGGTAGATAAAGGCTATCTGGAAAAACGGAAAATAGGCCGCAAGACTGTTTACCAGATAACCGCAGAGCACCGCGCTAAACATGACCCCGAACTTTTTAATGAATATACCGGGGATATTTTTGACTGCTTTACCCAGGCGGAAAAAGATAAATACCTGGAACTCTCAGACAAGCTCTTCAATTCGGTAAACACTAAGCTGACCAATTATTTCGTAGAGTACGAATAACCCCAAATTCTACGTACAAAGCACCGTTATTCCTCCGCTTATGACAGTCATTGTCTTTAGCCGGAGGGATGGCGGAACTTAGCGCCCCTAAATCAGGCTATTTCAATTTACCCGCTTCTTCTGCTAAAATATCCCAGTACCTGAATATGATATGGTATACCAAAACTTAATAGGGTGATGAAGCTCGCCTGAAAAAATGCCGTAAGGCTGATAGCTTCTACTGGAGTTCCGGTAGAGGCTTTTTTATTATCCGGCGGTGTTCGCCGCGGGAAATCAGCCAGGTTTTGGCGGACAGCACCCGCCAAAAAGTTAATCTGACCCTATGTAAAGGTCTGGTGAGGAGGTTAGACTGTGCGGGAGATTCTCTATATTGCAGTGGCCGGCGGACTTGGGGCGCTGGGGCGGTATTCCATTTCCGGCTTAGCCCAGAGGATATTCGGAGACGCCTTCCCTTACGGGACTTTAGTGGTTAATATACTGGGGTCTTTTCTGCTGGGATTTGTGATGCAGGCCAGCATGAATACTGACCTGTTTCCGCGCAACTTGCGGCTGGCAGTAACAATAGGGTTTTTAGGGGCTTTCACCACCTTTTCCACCTTCAGTTATGAAACACTGGGATATATTGAAGACGGGGCCTGGCTGACGGCGGGTTTAAACATACTTACAAACGTTGTACCGGGTATTATCGCGGTATTTTTAGGTATTTTACTGGGACGAACGCTATTTGGAGGTGCATAATATGCGCAAGCTTAACGGCGAATCAGCCCTTATCAGGATATTCATAGGCGAGTCGGACAAATATCAGGGAAAGCCCCTCTATCAGGCGCTGGTGGAGATGCTGCGGCAAGAGAAAATAGCCGGAACTACCGTACTCCGGGGCATCATGGGCTTCGGGGCGGGGAGTCACCTGCATACAGCCCATATACTCCGCCTCAGCCAGGATATGCCCATTGTGGTAGAGGCAGTAGATTCGCAGGAAAATATTGACCGCATTCTGCCCGAAGTAGAGAAGATGATGGGAGACGGCCTGATAACACTGGAAAAAGTAAAGGTTTTAAAATACGCCGCCGGACAGCAAAGCCCAGGCTAATCCCGCCTGAAAACCCTTGCTGAGAGTCAAATAAAAAACAGCTTCTTTGGGGAAGCTGTTTTCGTTTATGCTAAACTTAGGCCCTAAAGGCTGGTCAGTGAATATTCAATACTGCGGTCTTTAAGGCTGGAAACCAAAGCATACACATCTTCTTCAGTGCAGACCACCGCCGAAGACAGCCCGTGCAAAGCCGCATCTATAACCACCCCGGAAACATCATAAAGGTAATTCGGCTCTATACCCGCCCTGTGGAGCGCCGCCACAGATTCAAGCCCAACTGCCCCTACATGGCTGACCCCTTTGAGTCTGGTCTTTAAAAGTGCCAAATCAATATGGCGTGAACCGCCCTTGGCAATACCCGGCACTACCAGAATAGTCACCAGCCCGTATTTAAACTCAATCAACCCCTGTATATCATGAACGCCCACATCCTCACCGGCTTTGGCATCAGCCTCCGCAATGCCGGTGGAACTGGTCTGGCAATCAGCTGTGGCATACAGCAGGCCGTTTATCATCTTCAGGCCTACCTGTTCGCCCTTTTTGATATTTTTTTCGGCAATGGCAGGGGATATCACTATACCGTTTATAACGCTGTCTATTCCGTCAAAATAGGCCTTTACCTCGCGGACATTCTTCAGCACCCAGTTTACCCCTTCGCGGGTTATCTGGTAGCGGGAACGCCCCAGATAGGTAATCATGCTTTCGCCTTCCAGCTGACTTATATAATCTGAAACGGCCTGCGGGGTAATAGACAGCTCCTGAGCAATAGCCCTCTGCTGAATAGTTGGCCCGTGAGTGGCTATCTCTATAAGTATCTGGAAACGGGTGGCAAAACTTTTATTCCGAAGTATCTCTACCATACCGGCTTATTATAACGGCTAAACCATCTGCTTACAATGTTCCTGTTTACAAAAACAAGACCCCAACCAGGCTGGAAAAGCATGCTATACTTGTTGCAAATATTCCGGCTAAGGAGGTATGGATGTCTCCGCGCAAACTGAAGACTGACCCGGTAATAACGGATATGCCCGCCCAAAAGATGGCGGTAGTCAGAGGAAAGGGTGCTCCCGACCAGGTTTTCTCCAAGGTATTCCCCGCCCTTTTCGGCTCTGTATACACCCTGAAATTTGACCTTGTGAAGAAGGGCTTGGAATCATTCAAGGTAAGCTGCCCGCGCGCCCGTTACCCTGATGCCAACTTAGTCCCGAAGGGCGAATGGATTATTATTGCCGGTATTCCGGTACCCGAAAATACAACTTCGCTGCCCCAAAAAGAGCCCGGCACCGAAGTAAAACTGGAAACCTGGGAATATGGCCCGGTAGCTCAAATACTTCATCTGGGGTCTTATGACCGGGAAATGGAAACCGTAGAACGTCTTCACAAGTTTATTGCCGAAAACGGTTACGAGATAACCGGCCCGCATGAAGAGGAATACCAGTCCAAACCGGATGCCAAAGTATTAAAAACCCTTATCCGCTACCAGATAAAAAAGCGCCCCTGAAGCAGACCCGGTTTAAGCCATATCAAACAGGGTATCCGGCCGGAAGGGGCAGGTTTATACTTTACGGCTGCTCCCTCTGGACAGGGAAGCAAATATACCTATAAAACACATGCTGGTAAAGAGTATCATGGCGGTGCGGGTGCTGGTCAGCAGGCCTTCATAGTTCTCCGGGCCGATATTCACCGGCCCCAGTATCAGGGAAAACAGGAACATAACCACTGCCAGGCTTATCATCTGGCCGGAAAGACGCATGGTGGAAAGAGTCCCCGAAGCCACCCCGTAATGTTTGCGCTCAACCGAACTCATAACCGCATTGGTATTCGGCGAGGAAAAAAGGGCAAAGCCCATCCCCAGCAGCACCAGGGATATTATTATAAATACCAGCGAAGTATCCGTACTCAGGGTGGACAGAAGGGCCAGACCGACAGTCGTCAAACCCATGCCGGCTGTAGCCACAAAACGCGGTTGAATGCGGTCTGACAGCCGCCCGGCAAAAGGTGACAGGCAGGCCTGAACAAAGGGCATAGCCACCAGTACCAGTCCGGCAGTTTGGGGGCTGAAACCCTTTATATACTGCAAATACAAACTAAGCAAAAAACCGACTGCAAAAGTGGCACTGTAATTTATCAGGGCGGCCAGATTGGACAAAATAAACGGGCGGTTGCCTTTAAACACCCGTATATCAAAAATAGGGCTGGCAAAATTAAGCTCCCTCCAGATAAACACGCTGAAAGCCATAAGCCCTACCAGTATATACCAGATTGCAGACGGGTCAGGCAAAATAGTAGTACCGGCCATAGCCGCTACCACTCCAAGCCCGTATACCAGCGAACCGAAGTAATCAAATTTCTCACCGCAGCACTCAGCCATATCCCAGCCGCGCATCTTCCAGAAAATAAACCCCATAACCAGCAGCCCCAGCGGCACGTTTGACCAGAAAATACTCCGCCAGCCGAAGTGCTCGGTAAGAAAGCCGCCCAGAAAAGGCCCGGCAGACAAACCTATATAAACTGCCGCCACATTTATCCCCAGCACCCGTCCCCGCATACTGGGGGGGAAAGCCGAAATGAGAATAGGGGCGGAAGTACCGAATATACCGGCACCGCCTATACCCTGAATAACCCGGCTGAATATCAGCCAGGCCTCATTGGTAGACAACGCCGAGGAGATAGAAGCCAGCGTATAAACAATAATACCTATGGTCAGTATGCGTTTGCGCCCGTAGATATCCGCCAACCGCCCGAAGGGCACCAGGCAGACCACCGCCGCCATGATAAAGGCGGTAGCTATCCAGCTGAGGTGGACGGCATCAATCCCGAACTCTTCGCCTATGGAAGGCAAAGCGATATTGATAGAAGAAGAGATAAAAGGAGTCAGGAAGGCGCTTAAAGTGGTAACTATCAGTACGGCTTCCTGACTTATCTGTTTCTTGGGCGAATTCACTTGGGTCATAATCCAGTTATTATAGTCCAAATAACTCTGACCGCAAAATCAAATCCGCCCGGTTTTTCTTAAAGAACCAGATTCATAAGTCCCCCCACCCCGATAGCCGCCACCAGCATAACCAGTACTGATTTCAGGGCATCTTTCCGCCCCAGCTCACGGAAGAGTATTACCAGAGACGCTATACAGGGGAAGAGCATGGCCAGCACCAGACTGGCCACCACCAGCTGTTCAGGCCCCATATCCAAAGGCCCTAAAAGGGCCATAGCCGCATCTTTGCGCAGGAAACCCACCACCAGAGGCACAGCCGCATCAGCCGGTAAACCCAGAATACCGGTCACCACCGGCTCGGCCGCTTTGGCGATAACGTCAAATACCTTGGTGAAATTAAGAATATTTATAACTGCCACTACCCCCAGTATGATGGGTAAAGCTTCCTTGAGAAAACTTTTAATCCTGAAAGCCAGCTTTTTCAGCACCAGATTGACAGGGGGCAGGCGGTAGGGAGGCACTTCCAGCAAAAGTTCCGGGCTGAAACCGGGGGTAATCTTGTTCAGAATCATACCCAGCCCCAGCCAGACTGCAAACAGGGTACCGAAAACCAGAAAAACATACCCTATCCCGAATCCCCCCAGCATACCTATTATCATAGCCTGCAGGGAAACACAGGGCACAGCTACCGAAACCAGCGTAGCCGCAATAAAACGCTCGCGTCTGCTTTCCAGACTGCGGGTAGCCATAATAGCCGGCACGTTACAGCCTAATCCCAGCAGGGTGGGTATAAAGGCAAACCCGTGCAGCCCCAGCCGGTGCATTACGTTATCCAGCAGCACCGCCAGACGGGGCAGGTAGCCGGTATCTTCCAGTATGCCCAAGACCAGGTAAAAGGCTACTATGTAAGGCAAAACCATGGCAAACGGCACGTATAATCCGCTGGTAAGCAGCCCCAGGGATTCCTTAAAGTTTATTTCCCCGCCGCTTACATCACCCACCAGCAGCCCATGCAGGAAACCACTGCCGCCCAAAGCATCTGACAAAGAATGAACTACCGGCGCCCACAGATTATTAAAAATGGGGTCAAATACATAGGCTATCAGCCCCTCGCCCACAAACCGCACCACCAGAAAAACTGCCGCCATAATGAATACCGCCATCAGGACACCCAAAACCGGGCTGACACTGGCATCCGCCAGCCTCTCCCCAATGGTATGGTGACGGTGGGTTATCTGCTGAACCTCACGGATAATACCGCCGATACGCTGCCAGCGTTCGTCCTGCCCCTGTTCGGCCAGCACCGGCACTCTGGGTGAAAGCAACTGGACCACCAGCTGTTTAATCCCCTCGCCGCTGGTAGCGGAAGTGGGGGCTATAGGCACGCCCAGTATTTCCGAAAGCTTATCCAAATCTATTTTTATGCCCTTGTGGCGGGTTTCGTCCCACATATTCATAGCTATAACAGTGGGCAAACCCCTCTCCAGAAGCTGCTGGGTAAGATACAGGTTTCTTTCCAGATTAGTGGCATCTATCACATTCAGGATAATTACTTCACCCTCTTTGTCAGACGCCACTTCATCCAGCATTTTTCTGGCCACCGTTTCCGCTTCACAGGTGGGTTCAAGGGTATAAGAACCGGGTACGTCTATAACCTCGGCAATTTCATCACCCAGCTTCATCTGGCCGCGGCTGAAAGTTACAGTCGTACCGGGATAATTGGCAGACATGGTTTGGACGCCGGTCAGGCGGGTAAAGACCACACTTTTACCCACATTGGGGTTGCCGAAGAGCAAGACTTTTTTCATATACCGGCAACTTCCACCATTACTTTGGAAGCCATGCCATGCCCCATAGCCAGCTGGGTTCCGTCAACCTTTACTGTAACCGGCCCTTTAAATGACATGGCACTTATTTTGGTTAATTCCTTGCCCGGCCTAAGCCCCAAAGCCGCCAGGCGGTTATTAACCGCCGCGCCGCCTTCAATGCTGCACACCCGGGCACGGCTGCCGTTTTTCAAATTTGCCAGAGAAACTATTTGCTGAGCCATATGTATCCTTGTCTATATAAAATAATTTACTTACCGAATACTAACGGGCGTCCTGAATTTTAGAGCAGTCAGCACAATACCCGCTGAAACACAGGTCGGTATTCAAAACCCGAAAACCACTGGCTTCAGGCACATTACTCAAAACGTGTTCCAGCGGATACTTAAACTCCACCACCTTGCCGCAACCCAAACATAGCAAATGGTAGTGCTCGCCGCCGGTCTTTATTTCGTAGTAATGGGTATGCTCATCCAGATGAATCTCCTCAATAATCCCGGCCTCTCTAAGGGTTTTCAGGTTTCGGTAGATAGTCCCCAAACTCACCTTGGGGAATTTTTTCTGCACTTTCTGATATATATCTACTGCGGACATATGCCCCTTGGCTTTAGACAAAACCTCCAGCACAGCCTGGCGCTGACGGCTGGCGCGGCTTCCGGCCTGAATATTTTCATTTACTGAGTTAGCCATATTGCTGGCACCTTTCTCTTATCAGTAATGATTACTGTTATTAGTATATGGCAGCCGGCTATCTTTGTCAAACCATTCCCGCAGGCAATTGTAAGGGGCAAGCAGTCTGGGGTATGATATAATGTATATGACTGAGTACGTAACCCTGACAACTAACCGCAAAGCATTTCACAACTATTTCCTGGAAGAAAAATATGAAGCCGGAATAGTCCTGCTGGGCACGGAGATAAAATCTCTCCGGGGCGGCAGGGTAAACATGGGTGATGCATACGTCAAACCTCAGGGGGGTGAGCTCTGGCTGGTAAATGCCCATATATCGGCTTACCAATGCAGCGGACATACCAGCCATGAACCTTTGCGGGAACGCAAACTGCTTATGCACCGCAAAGAAATAGCCCTGCTTATGTCAAAGGTCAAGGAAAAAGGGCTGACCCTGGTACCGGTGCGTATCTACCTTAAAAACGACATTGCCAAGGTAGAGCTGTCACTGGGGCGGGGTAAAAAGCTGTATGACAAACGGGATACCATTACCAAGCGGGATACCGAGCGTGAACTGGAGCGGGAAATAAAACACCGCAATTTCCGCCGTTAAACCAATATTAGGGGACGCGTGGTTTCGACAGGGAAGGTAGGCTACTGGATTGCAGGCTGAGGTGCCATCCACCTCATTAAACAGGTGGCAAAAAACAACTGGCGAACGTGAACTCGTTCTTGCTGGCTAAATAAAACCAGCACATCCTGCCTGGCCCCACCTCAACGGGCCGGGTTTGGGTGCCGATTAGTTGAGGTGCCGTTTCCCCAACGCCGATGAGGGGAACGAAAGAAACATCGGCTGGTTTGGCTAAATTAGGCCGGCAAAAGCTAGCCAGACAAGATTAAATAGACGGCTAATCCTGTAGTAGATCCTGGGTCACCTTTTCTGGACGGGGAGTTCGACCCTCCCCCGTCTCCACCAGAAACACGGACGAGCCGGCGGGTGAAGTACCCAAAGGCTCGTTTAAGATACGTATTTTGGATTCCTTCCTTGATACCGCCACCTGAAAAATGGGTTTAAAGGGCGGCTTCACCTTAACTGCAATCACCGAACAGCTTTGTTTCACATCCACATACACCCCGTCCAGCATGGTCAGGAGTATCTTCCTCTGTTCAGCAAGGTTTGCCTTACCCCAGAGTACAGGCAGATTCTGGATAAGTTTCCCAGCCTGCTCGGATGCGTCATAGTCGGGTACTACCAGTGATTCCAGACTGAGTTCCAGAAGTCTTTTCTGCCTTAAGTATTCTTCCTCAGGTATCAGACCGTCTATATAGGTCTTGGCCATACGGTGGAGTTTGCCGGTTACCTGCTCTTTTTCTTTTTTGACCCTTTCCACTTCATCCTTAAGGCTTATGATAGATAGTACTTCCTCAAGCCAGCCCGGACCAAGCTCTATAGCGGAAACAAGTTCCCTTATCTGATTATCTATTACATGGCAGGCTATAGTACCGCCATGTCCGGGGCATTCCTGTATGCTTCTTGAAGCTTTGTGCTCCCGGTAGTAGCTGTTTCCGCTTTTATAAGTCTGAGCCCACATAGGCATTCCACAATAGGCACATCTGACCAATCCTTTAAGCAGGTATTCTCTACCAGGTGAAGTAGTCAAGGTTTCAGATCTGCCCGAATTCTTCCTTAAGGCCAGTTGGACAGTATCAAATAATTCCCGGCTGATTAAGGCTTCATGGGCACCGGCTAGGATTTCATCCCGGTGGTTTATCTGCCCGGTATAGAAGGGGTTATGCAGGATATTTCTGACCGAGGAACTGGTAAATAGTCTTGGCCCTGAGACTAATTCTCCGTTGGCATCAGGTAGATTTTTGGTGTTGTGGGTACGAAATCCCTGTTCATTTAGCCAGATAGCCAGTTGGGAGAGAGTGGTTGTACCGGAGGAATAGCGCCGGAAAAGCTCGGCTGCTGCTGGCCCTTCCCTTGAGTGGATGTGAAGTCCTCCGGGGTGTTCCTTCTCGCAGCGCCTTTTCTTTTCTCCCTTGTCGCCTATCTCCCAACAGGATTCATAGCCGAAGGGGATACAGCCATTGTGTTTGCCTTCCCTGGCTCTTTGGTCAAGTCCTTTTCTGACATGGGTACTTAAAGCTTCACTGAAATACTGGGCAAATGCCCCCAGCATCTGGGTGAAAAGGATACCGTCCGGTTTAGAATAATCCAGATTTTCAACAATAGAGACCAGCCCTATCCCGTACCTGCCCAGTAGTTTTAATGATTCCAAAGTAACGGTAAGATTCCTTGACCAGCGGTCAAGTGTATGTACAACTACAATCTCAAATTCATTTTTGGCTGCATCTTCAAGGAGTTTCCTGAAGACCGGTCGTTTATGAGTACTGTCTACATGGGCGGATTTGCCTTCTTCCCGATATATGCGTACAGCCTGCCAACCCCGGTTCTTGCAGAGCTCGGTAAAGAGTCTTTCCTGAGCATCCAGAGAGTAACCCTCAACCTGTGAAGCCGAAGAGACCCGGACATAGGCAACCGCCCGTTTAGTTTCGGCCATTTCCTGTTTCCCTGTTAGCTTCACGCTGAGAAACTGAAAATGCCACCTCTGCCAGAGTTGTCAGAAACTGTTCTACCATCATCTTTTGCATTACCTCAACCTCAGAAGTGGCGGTTAGTGTATACGCAGCACGTATACGTGTCAACTCATCCGATTTATCAGATTGAGTTATCTCTTCAGATACAAGCTTGCCGCCATCTTCCTGTATAGACATCTCTAACAATTCCTAGTTCATTTGCAGAAGAGTCTTTCAGATTTTTCTACTACCTGTCTCACATATTCCTGTTGAGTAATAAACCCCCTGAAATGCCTGCCATCTTTCGGGCAGACAAACATAATGAAAGGTTTACCGGATTTACGGCCGCTGGCCAGTTTCACTTCCAGCGTTTCACTGCAGACCGGGCATTTTATGGATTCAACTGCCATATCTTTACTCCTTACCCAGATACGATTGACATAATAGATACAAAGCCTGTCCTCTTAAGGTGGGATTATCACTTTTATTACCTCTGGCAAAGGGAATAAAACGGGTTATGGCTTTTTCTACAACTTTCTTCTGGTCACTTGTCAATTGAAAATTGAGATGACTCAATTTGGCAAGTCTGGATTGCTGCCAGTTTTGGAGCTGAACACTCAATTCTTCCTGGCCTATGGAAGCCAGAGAAGTCAGATTATCCGAGGATTCAGGCAATACCAAAAGTACTTCTTCCTGTTTAATCTGGGACAAAATTTCCCGTAGAAGTTGAGCTCTGAGCCCCAGGTCATCCACCCCGTGGATATGATTTAGAGCCTGAGCCAACAGTTTAGCTTCAGAGTCATTTAATTCAAGTACAATACAAGGCACAGTTTGTATCTTAAGTTCAACCAGTACCTTTAATCTCTGGTTACCGGATAAGACTTCAAAATATCCATCTTTAGATCTGACCACCAGATTTTCAACCAATCCATATCTTTTAATACTCTGCTTCAATTTCCCAAGTGTCTTCTCATCCAGTTGGTTCGGGTTCCAGACTGCTTCCCTGAGAATCCCCAAGGGCAAATTAGTTATTTCCATTATTCCCCTCCTTGATAGGGTAGGGTAATACCGCAGATTTCAGGTATCCCCGCCATTTCGGATCCAGAAAATATAAATATCTGTGCTTGGCAGATTGTTTAATCGCATTAATTTTTATCCCCTGTTTTTTCAGGTAACCCTGATCACGGCTGCCCAGAAAATTATTTAAAGAGCGTCCGTGCCTGAGTCGGCCATCTCCCAAATCATACAAAGGCATCGCCGATGATAGTCCGGTATAAAGCCAGCCGGTAGCCTGATAGATAATTCCCAGATGCCCTGCCGATGGATCGCTGTAGGATATCAGAAACTTTAAATCTGTATGACGTTTTAAGTACCTGAATATCACCCCTAAAACCCTTGATTCAGCGTTTTTAGGTAAATCATCTGATAACCAAAATCTGGTAAGGGTTAAACAATCCTGAGGCTCTGCCCCATCCACCAGTCGGTAAGCCAAGGCTGGACCGGCACCCAGGGTAATGGCACCGGTCAGCCGGTTATCCAACATAACCCCAAAACAAAGCATCGTGCCTGCCGGAAATGAATGCAGATAGTGCTCCCGTTCCAGAATCCGGGCAGCCGCTTTACGGGGAATTGGGCAAACCAAGAGGTTATGGAGCGCCGCGCTGGGATTTAAACCCGCTCCTGTATCCCGGCAGGATACCATGCTACTCATCACACCCGCGGCGCAATTTACATCCATAAAAACCTTCCTTACCTTAAGATCCCAAAACCATTTGATTTCCTAAATTATCTATCTCTCTATTCATCATCATTTTCCAGGTCATAAGTTTCTTCCTCTTCTCTGCGCCGTGCAATTCCTCTGGCTTAGGATACAATAGCCTGGTAAAGAGAATCACCCAGCAAGATTTCATCAGCCCCAATATCCAACTGGTACAGCTCACCCAATAATTGAGCTAAAGTCTTCATTTTCGCATTCCTTTCCTGTGATATAATTTTGCCAATACCTTTTGGCATCAATAACAGTATGTCCTATAATTCATGAGATGTAATTGCGTCATAGGGAGGTATCTATGACAACGGATAAAATACAATGGGCGTTAAATACCTTATTCCCCAAGGGTGAGGAGAATGGAGGGCCAGCGTATTTAATATTAGACAAATATCAACCCGCAATAACAAGTTTACGCAAAAAAGATCCTGCTTTAGCAAGAAAAGTTGAACGTACGCTTAAACTAATATTTCCAGAGTACTTTCCTCGGAGAAAATATATCAAATGGGACGATACTTATCGTGCGACAAAGGCTAGAATAAATCTTTTACCTCATAACCCATATCTTAGAAAAGATATCTCGGATATTAGAAATGCACTTGGTCTTCCTGATGAGCAAATTAAGATACCATTTGAACAAAAAATATATTCTGATAAATTACAATTATTGATGAAACCGAAAAAAAACCAGGAAAAAGTATCTCAAGAAGAGGCCCAAAGGATAATCGGAGTTGAAGTACTATTGGAGTGGTTAAAAGTATTTCATGAAGTCGAGACCAAACATCAAATAGCTGATAGTGATTTACCCCTAGATATCAGAAAGATGGCGATCAAATCTGCAGAGAAAACCTTCAATACTACGAATTTCCCTGTCTGGTTGCAAGAGCACCTTACATCAACAGTAAATGATGAAACTTCTTTTATAGATAAAGTTATAGACCTACTAATCAAACGACACAGACTGCCGTTTGATTTATATTGGAAGTATGCGATTCAACAATTAAAATACTATCTATTAACTAATAATCCAGAGTGGGTCACAAACTTGGGATATAAAAACATTATAATTTCACCAACATTTCATAAGGGTAGTTACGTAACTCATTTTAATGCCACTATCACAAATATCGATGAGACCTTCACTTTTGAAGATTGGACCAAGTTATGGAATAAGTATATAAAGCCAGAAAATAATGCACTACTGGAAGCAAGTGGTAGTATACCTCAAGGGCGCCTCCCTGTCGGAGTTGATTTTAATAAATTAGAGAAACGGATTAAATTTTTCGAACCCATGATTAATAACAATTTAAGTCCACAGGAGATCGCGAATGATTGTCCAAAATACTTAGATTTAAACGATGACGAGCAGAATTTAGAGCAAGAGTCGATTGTTGATTCAATGAAAAAGTTGAAGACACTTCTAGAACCAAATGATTAGAACGATATGAACTGGATCCTTAAGAGTTAACACTAGAATAAAATACGCTGATTATTTAAAACAAATCGGCTTTTAATGGTATTAAAATTATCAGTAAAATACGAACATTTTGCAGGTAAATTTGTCATATTTATCATATTTTATAACACACCTTTGATGTAAACTATGGCGATGATTTTTGGGATTTTACCCAGTTAATCAGATCCTCTTTTATGAACACCCGCTTATTCCCCAGCTTATATGAAGGCAGGCCTTTCTTAATCAGATTATAAATTGTCTGGTGACTAATACCCAGAAACTCCTGAGCCTCTGAAAAAGATAAAAAACCGCACTCAATCTTCGTTTCTGACTTCTCTATTTTCTTTCTAACCATTGTAATACTCCATTTATTTATGGAATATTACACATCCGTATTGTTTTAGGCACATATTGATTATATTTGATTATTATTGACACCTTTGCGTTTATGTTATATCATCTCTTTATCCATTTACGGGAGGATCTAATGCGAAAACTAATTATCCCATTAGCTGTTATTTTTACCTTGCTGCTTTCCATTTGCCTTACCGGCTGCAATACCAATATCTTTGACCCCTCAGGTAACAACCCGGGATTATTTAATCGCCCTCTGGTAACCAAGATCTCATATTTTATAGACAATACATTTGATATTTCCGCAGGTGATTATTATAAATTCGAGTTTACGATTTCTTCTGATATGCTTAATACCCGGGTCGGAGGCTCATTCTACGCTTCCGGTGGATCAGGTAATGATATCCGGATGCTTATTCTGGATAGTACCGATTACGTTAACTGGGCAAACGGTCACTTTGTAACACCTTGTTATGACTCAGGCAAACTGACCACTCATTCATTTATGTTGAATCTTACCGCTGGCACTTACTATCTGGTTTTAGACAATACCTTCTCCTTCATTTCTTCCAAGCAGGTTAAAATCGACGCTGGGATGGAATGGCAGGAATACGAATAAACTTAAGGAGCATCTACATGGCACTTGGCTTCAGCCTTACAATAATCGGTTTAATCCTATTCGCAACCTGTTATGCAGCCTTTGGAATAGACCTCAGCCAACTGGGCATCAGAATCGGTCCTATTGAGTACCAAATACTTCAATGGGTAATGATAATAGGAGGAGGGCTGTTCCTATTAGGATTGGTCAGGATTATTGCTAAATCTATTGAACATAATAAAAACAGTTAGAGCAAAATAAAAGTGATTCTGAGACCTTGCGTGTAAAAATTTTAGGTATATTACATCTAGGTCAGAATATATGTAAGTTCAAGTCCAACACAGTGGGTGGTATTGCACGGCAGACAGAACTAAGACGTTTGAATTGGCATTCATTATATCAAAATAATGTTTACCGGACATTGTATTTCCTTCCTCGTAGTTTATACGGTTCAACCCCTCCTTCCAGATGGTCAACCACCTGTCTAGCGACTAGTTCTAGGTCGATTGCTCCGGCACAGACAATTTCTCCAGAAGTAGCCGTCCCCTTCAATATGTGGAACATATCGGAGTCTGAGGAAACTGCAACATTCGAATTGTGGGTCGTGATTACAAATTGCCGTTGGTCTTTCCTTTGCCGCAGACGCTGAACTATGTCGTGATAAACGGTAGCCACGTCGAGCGCATCTTCTGGCTGGTCAATGATGATAGGCATTGACCCTTCAGACAAAGCGATGAGCAGGAGAGCGGTACACTTTTGTCCCACCGATAACTGGGTAAGTGGATAATATTGCTCATCTTCTTTTCGGTATTGGATGTTGGGAACGTCCTCGGGTAAACATTCATACGGGATGGACAACAGCTGACGCAATAGCGTTTCATTCCCTATTATCGAATCTACAATCTTTGAGGAAGCCGCGGCGGTCAGTAATCCTTTTGTTTCTAACTCCGTCTTGTCTTTTCTTAATACAGCAGCCACAAACTCCCTCGGCATCATATTCTTCACAAGTTGTTCCTTAAATTTCTGACCTATGGATAGTCCACGGGTGATTTCGGTTAACCCTTCTATAAACGCTTGACGGTTACCATTTTGTTCTAACGTCAATTGAAGTCGTTCATCGCTTTTCTTGGTTAGATCTTCATAAATATTCGACCTAGCTACGAAAAGGTCCTGTCTGGCTTTATCCAATGTATCCAACAAAGTTTCTCTTTTTACACGGTGAGTCTCAAAGAAAGATGCTTTCAGATTGAACTCATCTCGCTGGGAGACTATATTATCTAGGTTCTCAGCTAGCCCTTTGCGCTGTTTCGACAGAGCTTCTTGCTGGCCACCGGCTGTCTTCAGGAAGGCTTCGAATTTTTTATCCCATTCGCCCTTTCTTTTGTCAAATTCAGAGCGATCCTTTTGGGCCAATAGCAAAGCATCATCGAAAGCTTTCAATGATACCTTGACATTTGATACCAAGCTATCAGCCGCCGCCGATACTTTGTCTCGATAACCTTTCAGATCAGTATCTTGTTCTCCGTCCGGTAGTCCAGGAACCGCCGGCACCGACTCCGGGTTAACGCTTTGTTCAATTTGTTGCCGAAGTTTTTGGGAAGCCGCATTGACCAAATTTATCAAAGCGACTTTATTATTCCAATCCTTTCCTTCTTTGTACATCGGATCTGCAAGCATATTATCCAACTCTTTGATTTGAGCGTTGATAGTAGCAATGCTCGCATCAAGTTCTTGAACCTTGTCCTTCGCGAGCAGAGAACTTATATACTCCTCAACATTCGATGCAAGATTATCTTGCGCTTCCTGAATTGGCCGGCGTAATGTATCAAGGTCAACTAACCTATCGATCGAACGTAATTGGATGCCGGTATCACGAGAAATATCGATTACTTCATTTTGGCTATATGCGAGTATCGGGAATACTTTCGTTATATCTCCTTGGAAGGCACTCCCATCAGATGAATCAGTAACTTGAATTGGATTAGTATCACCGTCGAATTGCCTTTCGACTATATAATTAATACCTGAGGCAGTTTTGACATGGATGGTGATTTTACCCCCGAGACCTAGTTGATTTTCGAGTTTACTCTTTAAATCGGTTTGAATATCGTGAACATATGAAGGTTGATTGAGTGCAAACCTAACAAACTCCACAACAAGGGACTTGCCGACTCCTTTTCCGCCTAGGATTGCGTTCATACCGGGATGAAACTTGGCACGCAGACCATTGAAAAAGCCTTTGTCGACATGTAAATCCAGAACCATCGGGCATTGGACGTTGGGCGGGTCGATAATTCTGATCCGTGTCTGTGGGTCATAGAAGCACTGCCGAAGTGCACCAATCGACATTGTTCCAATCTTAAAGTACGAGCTCTTACTGCCTATTTCACGCAGTGAATGACTATCTGAGCACTTAATGCAGGCGAGTTTTCTCTGGTAATTAGGATCTTCACCGTCGAAAAAAGCCATAGTCTCGTCTTTTGTAATCTCAGCACCTAGCAAATTTTGATTTCTAATTATGCTAATCCTCGCTTGCCCCTTCATTTCCTTGACAACCCCTGAGGATGAATCGCAATGAGCTAATAATGCAACTCCCTCAGCTTCGGTTATCTTGTTAATGACTTGGTTAACGTCACCTGTAGCAAGTGCGTCTTTCCGTCCCCTCTTTTCTTCGGTAATGTCAATCTGCGCTAGAAAATCATGAACATGTGCCATACCTTTTGAAGGATCGAAAATAGCCAGGACGTGGACGTTTCGTTCGCCGCCCATCACTGTTATCTCGACACCTGGAAAGACGACTATGCCACTTCCACGAGCTGCGGTCTTCAATGAGTCGATCCAAATACCGGTATTGTGGTCCGTAACAGCCAGAGCATCTAATCCGTGTTTCTTTGCCCTAGAGATTATCATTTCAGGCGTTGCTCCGCGCTCTTGATAGTCATCACCTGATCCTGGACTGTGAAAGTGAAGATCTATTTTCTTCCACCTGAGACCTTGAAAATCGGTAGTCATTATCCAGCCCTCCTACAAAGCCGCCCGATGCTACTTGATTTAAAGGTAATCTTTCATCAATGAATTTGCCTATCTAAAAATCCTTACCGCACACTTTCCTGTTTTCTCGAAATCGCTGATGAATCTGCCGTCGTCCTTAATCGCTCTATCGTGGTCATACACAACAAAAAGCATCTTATAATCATTGCTTCCATACTTGGTGATATCCGCAGCAATGCCCTCGGAGGCTTTGCTTGGTGTTGTTTGTCTTCGGATATATTTCGTTTCGATCACGAGATCCAACTCACTAAATGAGTGGTCAGGTATCGTTGTAGCTAATGCGAACCTTATGCCAGGATGCTCTCGTTCGTAATCGTTCCGATTGGCGTTAATAACCGATTGAATCTTGTCATTAAGGTCAGCCTCGTTTAAAGGCAGATTCCGTTGAAAAAGGGTTGGAATTGCTTTGTCTAGTTGGTCACAAATTGTTTCGATTAATCTTATTACGGGTTCCTTCAAATATGTTTGTTCACCCATGATGGCTAATAGCGAATCTTTGGGTCTTTCTTGATACGGTTCATCGTGCAACCTTTGAATTCTCTTCAGCGCCTTATTAATCTCTAACCCATGTCTGTTGCACAACTCCCAGATATTTGTAATCGCAGTCTCTTCGTCCAAAGAGGGGTACAATCGAGAAACGGGTTCACCAAGATATGTAAGTTCATTGAGATAATCATAAGAAAAACTCTCTAATGTCGATTCAGCGAACAGTCGTGCTTGCCGGATGTAGTCAATAAGGCAAGTCTTTTCTTCAGCGTTGTTTGGTTCTTTTATCAAATCATGGTTGTATATACCAGACTCATCGACTGTCTCAAGCTCAGATGCATAGCTCGCTAATCGCCTATCTACACATTGAAAGCATCCTCCGCAATGACTTGCCTGCTTCCGATTTAGAAAAGTCTTGCTACAAGACACAGCGCTTGGTATTAAATTTTCGCGGTTGTGCGTACTCAGTTCTCTAAAAATATCTGATTTTGTTTTGAATAGGAATGGTGTTTCGATTTGAACCTTTGAACCGTGTACCAGCGAGAAAAAGTCTTGAAGCAAGGAGAGAGTTCTGGGATGCGTAGTCCTGCTAGTCCTGGCATTAATCCCATCTTGCCTTCTTGCGAAATTAAGGGAGGTAACACCATTTTCGTGCACATAAAACCGAGGATCATGTTGAGAACTCGCAATGGCATAGGCAATTGACGTGTACAGAAAGGCTCGGGTACGCTGCGTCTCTTCGACCGCTTTGTTAAGAGTTGAAACCAAGCTACACTTAAATTGGTAGTGCCTGACACGATCAGAATAAGTGTCTTTTAGTGCTTGAAATAGCCCGTTCTGTGTTTTTATAGTCCCTGGCTGGCTTTGGTGACTAACAAGGCAGATAACGTCTTTGGACTCTTCGAGTAAATCTACAGCTCCTGCAAGAGAGTCCAACCCTCCAGAAAAGAGCATCACTCTCAAATTCCCATCTTCGGGCAAAACGATACCCGGGTCATCGAACATGCTTGTAGGAGGAGTGGAATGCCCGGCTTGAAACGTGAATTCGTATTCTTTGTCGCCAGTCATGAAAACCAGTGCTTCAGCCAATTTGTGTTGAACTGAGGCATCGTTCCAAAAACTGTAGTCGCGAACTTTCACAATAAAATGAAGTCGTCTAGCCCAGTTGTGATATTCAACGGCGTCTCGGGGGCCACGAGATATCAACCTGTCGGCCGCGTAAATATATCCTGCTATTTCCAGTAAATCTAAAATCCGGTCGGGCAAACGGAATGCTTGGCGAACGAACCGTGGCAACTGAATGGTGATATTCTTCTCTTGCATGCCAACACGATATTCGAGTGACAGTGCTGGGTTAGTTAGAGACTCAGTCGGAGAGGCACCATTGCATGTAACAACTCTTGGGGCTGACTCTGTCGAGCCGGAACCTTCAAAGATAGTTTCAAGGGAAGGGTCTGTCATTTTGCCTCTTCCCTCCGGAGTTCCTCTCTCAGTTTACCAAACGCTATTCTTAAGAAAGTGCGGATTTCGTAGTCTGAGGGAACTTCTCGATCAGCATGCTTGTTAAACCATCCGGCAGCGAATGATTGTGTGATCTTGGCCGTCTCGAACGCATGTTGGGATGCGATATTGATGTGCTCGTTCAGGCGTTTTCTTAGCGCCTCCCTTTCCTGCAGCGTCTTAACTGAGGATGACAAAGCTCTTTCGAGGAAGTAATTCAGATATCGTTCGGTTGTTTTAGCAAAGAACAGGCGCGATATTTCGCAGAAACCGACACCACCTCCGGTACCTCGCCAAGCTTCCACAGAGTTATTATCGGTGTCAAACATTCTCAGTTGCTGGCTATTCTTGCCATGCCAGATTGAGACTGCATCGACCGCAGCAGCCCGAGCAATCTCGCCGTATTCCAATGAACCTATTGTAGCTTCAACATATTTGTGAAGGGCTTTTGCGATGAAATAAGGAGAAGCATTTGTACCGATGTCTACATTTGAATCCGCCAAGAAGCTAAGTGGATTCGCAAACTGTGAAGAGACAGCCAGAGTAACCAAGAATTTAAAAGAAGCAATGACTCCAGAATCCCCTTCGACCTCATTTAAGCGATCCCGGACATTTTCAATGGTTTGGCTTGCAACGATCTTGACCTTGTCTTCTGCAAGGTCTGAACTCATCAGTTCATCGACAATGCGAATCCAAGGTTTGGTCTTTGGTAGAATACCAAGCCGTTCGTGCCCCATTAGCCTTGGTTACCTCATAGCTTAAGCATTATTTGGTCTTTTTCCTGAGACCTGGTTACTTTCTTCTTAACGACCCTCGGCTTAGGGTTGTCCTTATTGCTTTTCAAGCTCCATACATCGTTTTCCAAGGATGAAATACGCCTATGATAATATTTATAACACCTAATCCTCACATATTTTCAATATTGGATGCAGCAATTTACTTGCTGTATCCAATATAATTCCATCAATCTAAAGTAACTATTTGGTCATTTTAGCCCTTATTTTTCTTATACACAATGCCTGCTTTTACCCCGTGAAAACTGCCAAGTTCTTTATAACAGGTATCTGTTTTCAGTTCAGATATCACCTTTGTTCCCTCCATATCAGCCTTATTCCCTTTCCCCGTAAAATATGCCCCCTCCGGAATACAGGAGGGGGCTAATTATCTTTAACTCCGCACCTGCTCTTTCCTTAGTCACCGGAAGGGCAGTACCTGAATCCGGGCGCTTTGCTGGCTTGCTCTTTCCCCCGCTCACAGCAGGCGCTACTGCTCCGGATTTTCACTAAACTATGATTTACTTTGTAAAGACTTTATCTTCAAGACAACAACTTGAAATATCCCAATACCAGTTGTTACCCCACTCATCAGATTTATGCACCTTATCTGAGTTAACTACCCGAAGACGCTTTTTAAAAATGGGCCCATCAAGGACAATAGTATGGTAATATCCAACTTTCCCTTCAGGAGACCGTTCTGCTCTGGATTTCAATTCATCTATCACATAATTATCCAGTTTTTTACCCAACCACTCCGGTGAAAAGTTAGCATCATCAACCACTACAAAACGCACATCAAATCCCAGATCAATCAGCTTCCTCAATATCGTTTCTCTGTCTAAGAACCATAGTGGTATAAAGGCTGTTATATCTATTGGGTTACATATACTTTCAATCCAGCCCCTATGCAATTTCGCTTCACAATTACCTAAATCTACATCTCCAAAGACAGCACCATGAACACCGGTTTTTTTCAGTAACTGCAATTGCTCTCTAAAATCATCATCATAAGTTGAAACAGTAACCGGCAAGACCAATAAAGGCACTCCTATAGCTTCAGCCTGCTTAGACAAGACAGATGGCTTCAGGGCATGCGCCCCCATTCGTCCGGTATGATCAACTGCTGTAATCAGGCAGCGAATATCTAATCCCTGTTGGGTGGCTAAGTAGAACGCCAGATTGCAATCTTTACCCCCGCTCCAAGAAACAACTATTGACATAGACTCCCCATATCAGAATTTTCATTATCCAAACCCATTCCTCAGACTAAACCAGCCTGAGGAATGGGCACATTCGGGATTAATTCAGCTAACGTTTTTGTGCATTGAAGCTAACCGGAAAGCTAAACCAAAAAGTAATAAGCCCGGCAAGCAAACAATCAGCAGGAATATCAATGATGCATGCGAAGCAAACTCAGCAAACCCGGTCAGGAAATTTTGCAATCCGAAGAAGAACATCACCAATCCTATAGCACCAATCAGCATTTCGTACCATCTGACAGAAATCCGTTGATTTCTAATAGATTGGTAAAGCAAAGTTGCACCTATTCCAAGCACAAATCCAATCACTGCCCATATTAAGGTATCAATAGAATTAATCTTGGCTTTCAATTCTCTGGGATGAGGGGGTGAGCATATAAATGAGTCTGCACCCATCTCAAGAATCTCGGAAGATTCATGGCGGTGGCCCAATACCAGTACAGGCATATAAGATAATTGAGCTATCAAAGGAGCTAATTCAGATGGAAGCAATCTGAGGCAGGCCTGGTTCAGTATTACCAAATCCAGCCGGGATTGTGAGGCCTTTATAAGACCCTCAATCCCATTTTTGGCCCGTATGATTTGATAACCATCAGCTTTCAGCAGCGAAGCCAGCTCAACTGTGTTATCAATTAGGAGAATATTTTCTTCCGCCATCTTCAAATTCCAACCTGTATCAAGACCATATCACGCGAAAGTATCGAAACAGGTGGAGACTATACTTTTTTATAAGTATGTTTAATGAAGATTCGGTTTAATTTAGTGAAATTATGACGATATGTATTAGTTATAAATCAACAATCCATCTGCTGCGCCAGAGGAAGAACATGCTGTATTAGAACTGCCTGATAAGGCTGTAACCCAACCCTCGTTCGGTAATAATAATCTTGGGGTACTCCGGATTTGCCTCTATTTTAGACCTAAGATTATGGATATGTTTTTTCAAGAGATTTAAATCCCCGCTGTATTCTGTACCCCATACTTTTTCAAGCAATATCCTGTAGGTAAGTACCTGACCGCTGTTCCGGGTGAGCACAGCCAGCAGACTAAATTCAATAGGCGTCAGATGGACAGGGGAACCGAACAGGGTTAATTCCCGCCGGTTAAAATTAACCTCCAGCCCGTTACTGATAGGTATCGTGCTTTCGGTCTTAAACCCCAAATTCAGGTTACGCCGCAACAACGCATTGGTAACCGCCTGGCATTCAATGCCGTTTATCGGCTTTTCCACACATTCATCTGCCCCGTCTTCCAGAAACTGAACTTTGCTGCCGATTTCCCCGATGGAATTCAGGATAATAATGGGTATATCGGAAAACTCCCGGATACTGATAATTATATTTTGGGCAGCAGCATCACATAAACAGGCATCTAAGAATATGATATCCGGCGAGATTGTTTCTATCAGGCCTATCCCGTCACTAATATTGCCAGATACCGTGTATTCCAGATTTTGATAACGGATTTTGAGGCACAGTACCAGGTCTTTTAAGACTTGTGAGTCATTGCATATTATTAATATTTTCATTGCATGCTGATTTCCCTTACCTCAAGATTAGTCTCCAGCACGGAACGGGTAAATTTACCGGTCCGCATACCATGGTGACACTTAAAATTAGCATGTAAACATTAGCCTTCCTAAATTATCTTCTAATTATCTGCCCCCTTTTCTGTTACTTCCGGTGCAATTTTAAACACGGAAGAGACATTTTATATTCCCAATAAATAAATTTAACATACAAAAGTGTAGAAAAAGGTTAATATTGTGCTTAAAAAGGTCTAATCTACTGAAAATCCCGTTTAATATTGTGAATATTGAACGAAATATTGATAACATTCTTCGGCACCCGCTTCCAGTATTTGAGATTAATCGCAATTGGTATATAATACGATTGTCTACCTGGATTATCCTGATATTCACAGTTTATGGTCTGCCCATTGGGTTGTCAATACCTATAAAAACAATATGGGAAATATTTAAGGTGCTGGCTGCACATAATTAAGTGCGCAACACACACAAACGCCTGCTTTATGATAATATATGGCAGTTAGGAACTAGTGATGATTAAAATCCGGTGGGAAGCTGACATGGGAAAAACCAATCATCTGACAAAAAATCACCTGCTCTGGATAATGATAACCCAGATTGAACACATAGTCGGGCAGGCATTTGCTCACGAATTAAGGAAAATAGGCCTGACACGTGAAAAATGGGCGGTTATCCATGAGTTGGTGTACTTAGGCGGAGAGTCTACCCCGTACAGGTTATCAAAGCGTTTCATTTACGAACCGCACTCTATTTCGGCCCTGCTCAGCCGCATGGAACGTGAAGGATTTATCCTGAAAACCAAAGACCTGGCCAAAAAAAATATGGTCAGGGTTTCCCTGACCGATAAGTCCAAAGAACTCTACCCCAAGGGCATTGAGATTTGCCAGGAACTCTTTACCGATATTATGGGGGATATCCCGGAGGGGGATGGAATAGGGTTTATGGAATCTGTAGCCCGGTTACGGGATTATGCCCTTGTTTCGGCGGCAAAAAGGAAAAACCTGACGCCCTTTAAATACGAATAGCCGCTGCCGGGAATATGAGTTTCAAAGTTCAGGGTCTTTCAGCCCTCCAGCCTTTTAACTACTCTCTGGCCTCCAGGCTGCCTGATTTACAAGCTTGCATTATCACAAAGTACGGGTAACTTACTTTTACTTTGGGCTATACCCATCTGAAGCAGTCTCTAATAGTGGAGAGCAGCCGTGCTAAAAATCAGACTACGGTAAAAGAAACGCTGATTAACTCTGATATATCCAGGTAAACCACAGCCGTATAATCACCGGCAGCAAAGCCGCTTTCCTGCTGCGGATAAAACTCAATGCTGTCAGGATTTTTCAGGTCACTCTCACCCACAGTTTGAGTATAAGTAAATATGATTTCGTCATTGCACTTAAGCACTATAGACAGGTCATGACAGCATATTTCATCGGTTATCCAGTAAGTCAGGATAATTACCTTTGTGCCTTCGGCAAATGTACTGGCAGGGTTTACCGGCACGCCCTGAGCATCTATCTCAGTAGATACTTCGCCCTTGATTATACGTACGTAGGTATCAGGGCAGACGTTGTCAGCAGGCGGTTCAACATAGGCATCATTGGCACAGCCGGTGATGAGCAGGCCTAAACCGGCCAGTATACTTAGTAAGCTAACCACCTTCAGTTTCATTGATACCCTCGTAATTAACAAATTTTTGGGGGGCTGGATTCCAGCCCCCCACACTCTGCCAAAAAGTTAGCTAGCTTTTTGCCTGACGGCAACCAGACGCCAGACTATAACAAAAAGGATAAGCGCCGGGATACCCATAGCCAGTGCACCAAACCAACCGGCTGTCATGTACATTTCAATCTGGGAGCCCATAAAGTGCTGGATGGCCATTATCACCAGTGCCAAACCAACCAGGCTCATCAACCATTCGTACCACTTAAGCCCGATGTTTTTGGAGCGAAGCCAGCTTACCAGCAAGGTTATTGCAGCCCCCAAGATAGCCCCGGTAATTAAAACTGCAGTAAAATCAAACATTATTCACATACTCCCTAAGTTTATTTGACCAACAATGCCGGGTTTACACCATAAGCAGGAATCTGCTCCAGGGGTAGATCCCACCATGATTCAGGCTCTTTGTGGCCATAGTTAAAGGTCTCGGACATGCTCCTGAAGAAGCTGTTGAACACCGGGGTAACAGACATAGTGCCCTTAACAACCTCGTGGATTAGGGAAGCACCAGCTGTACCGAAGGGACACGCACCCATGCAGGAACAGCAGTTACCCATGCACTTGCGGTAGTCCAGCCGCCAGCCGTTGTAGCCGGGGATATTCCACATACAGGTATCACCGCCAACGCTCTGGTCGGCAGCCCAGTCTTGTCCGCAGGCGTTATCCCAGGATTTATCACCCATGGCAATAGCCCCGAACGGGCATTGGGTTCCGCAAACGCCGCAGGTTTCGCAGAAGCGTTCCATACCGGCATCTATGGGTTTGGTAACCGCCAAAGGTAAATCAGTAACTACCCGATACTGTCCTCTAAGATGTGAACCGTATTCGGGAGAGTTAAGGGTAGTACCCATGCGGGTATGCTCACCCACGCCGGTCATAATGCCAAAAGCGGCTGAGGGGCAATAGTTACCGGCATTTATGCTTTGGTAACCCAAACCACGCAGGAACTGTTCAATAAGCAGGTCTATTCTCTTTACATGGGTATAGGCCATGGGGAAGCCAGCCCGGCCTACATGGCTGGGCATACGGGAAGTCAGCTCGGTATCCTGCAGATTTGTCCAGTGGATTACCCACTGGCAATTATTGGGAATAGCAAATCGGTCTGTTGTTGACTCGAATAAATCTATATCCTCGAAAGTAACCTTTTGTTTTCCCACATATGAGTAAAACAATTTGCGAGTCTTTTCATCCACTGGGGCAACAGTTACGGAACTGACGCCAAAGCTGCGGAAAGCGGCCCGGATAGTCCGCAGGTTTTCTTCCGGAGTACCCTGCCACTTGGGCATAGGGCCTATTGAAGTGTTGCCCGAAAGCTGGTCAGGGGTAGGTGCGGGGGTTCTGACAGTCTGGGTACCCATCCAGGTAGAATACCAGGCTTCGTTAAGAGCCCGGTCACGCAGGGTAGTACCTTTCCAGTCAGGAAATTCCCTCTTAACAAACTCTTCAATTTCCAGATAGTAGCTGTAATACCCGTCTGACCTGCCGGCCATAACATCACGGCCGGGCTGGCCGCGTCTGTCCATCCGGTGAATCTGATTCCAGTCAATTTCCAAAGTAGGCTCATCAACTTCTTTTACAAACCAGGCTCTTTTCCAGCCAGCGGTAGGAGAGGCAGTGACCTCATCTAGGTCGTGAAAAACCGGAGATACGGCTGCCGCTGCACCAATACCAGCACCAGCCAAACCAAGCGTTTTCATAAAATCTCTTCTGCTTACGGTTGAATGAAAACTATGCATGTGTATTACCTCCTGAACATAAATTTGATACTGACAATGATTCTGGTAAAATATATTGGGGAAGGTGAAACTAGATTAGTTGCCTGTCTTTTATGCTTTGACCACCTACCTTTCAGGCGGCCTGTGCCAAATAGGCCACCGGTTTATTTAGAGCAAACAGAATACTCACCCGTTAAAAAGATGAATATCCCTAAAGGTGTGATCCCGACTCTCCACTGGCAATTCAGGCTAACACCCACTAAACTGTTATGTAATTGTACATAACACGTATCTTAGATGGACTTTAAGGTCTTTGTGAATCTCTTTGGGTACACCCAAAATACGTAGACAGAAATACGTATATTAGTTGTGAAGGCGTATTTACGCTTGCATCTGGTAAAGCTATTATTTCCGGGTATAATATTATTAGTCAGGTTAGTGTATGCAAAAAGAACAGAGCCACATTAACACGGATAAAAGTGCTAATCCGCCTGTTTTAAATGACTGGGCGACAACACTTCTGGACGCAGCCCCGATTGCCTTCTACCTGCTGGATAAAGACCTGAGAGTCATTGAGGCAAATGCCAAAGGAATAGAGTTTCTGGGTAAAAAATCCCGCTCAGAGGTCATTAACCGAAATATCATGGATATTGCCCCCGGAATACCGCCTATTCATATCCACAGCTACAAACAGATTCTCAAAACGGGCATACCCAAAATATGCCCCAGCATCAAAGCCTGGCCGACAGTTGGGGAAAACCGGTATATAAATTCAATACGCTTTCCGGTGCGGGACGGTCTGGGCATTATCGTGACAGACATAACTGACCAGTATAAACTTGAACGTGAGCTCAAAAAAAATAAAACCCAGCTCAAAGAGCTGGCTTCAGCCTATGTAAGTTCACAGGAAAACGAAAGGGAGCTGATTGCTTGCGAGGTGCATGACCGGGTAATCCAGCTTCTGATTAGTTCCTGCCGGCTGATTGAAAGTACCAAACAGGGCAGCACCGATTCACCCCAAATGAATAAATCCCTGAACGAAATAAACGACACAATCTTAAAAACTATCGCAGAATGCCGCCTGATAACCAAACAGCTATACCCGTCTGTATTGTCAGAAGGTGGACTGGTTTCGGTTATCACCGAAGAGTTAAGTGCCTTGAAACTAACCGGCATGTCAGCCGAACTGACAACCGATAAAACCGCCCCTATACCCAAACCTGTTGCCGAGGTACTCTACCGGATATTCCATGAAGCTATCTGGAATGCCCAGAGACATTCCAAGGCCAGCCATATTGATGTTATACTAAAAATAGTGGAAAACGGCGTAAGACTGGCGGTTATTGATGACGGATGCGGGTTTAATCTGTACAAATCCCTGCAATCCGGCAAATTTGGCGGGCTGAAAAGCATGCGCAGACGGGCCGAACTGATGGGCGGCAGTTTCAATATAGAAAGTGAGATAGGTAAAGGTACATCTATCGAAGTTTTTATCCCGTTTTCGGTAGGGTAGGGAAAATGCTTGAGAGTAAGATAAAAATACTGATATGTGATGACCATGACATAGTTTGTCAGGGGTTAGTAAATATTATTTCCTGCGAAGCTGATTTGGAAATAGTGGGGTGCGCAGCCAATCTAAGTTCAGCTTTGACCATGATAAGAGAATTAAAACCGGATGTTGTCCTGGCTGATATCCGCCTTGGAGATGAAAACGGATTTGACCTGATAAAACAAAGCCACCGGGCGGGGTTCAAAATACCTTTTATCATGATTACAGGGTTTAAAAACGAATTTTACGTATCCAAGGCCATAGAAAACGGGGCAGCCGGACTGCTATCCAAAGAAAGCCCCGGCAGAGTAATAGTGAACTCTATCCGCCTGACTTTTGACGGCAACAGTGTCTGGCCGATGGAATTATTAAAAAACACTTATAACAGTCTGTCCATATCACATTATGCATCAGATACAGATACCAATCTGGCTGTGCCTAACTTCACACCGCGGGAAAAAGAGATAATTAAATTTCTGCTCATGGGTAATACCAATAAAGCCATTGCCCATGAACTGGGTTTATCTGATGTTACCGTGAAAAAGAGCCTTAAAAATATTATGACCAAACTCCATGTTGATAACCGGATGAAATTGGCAATGGTCATAAGCAGGCTTAGCCTGGACTAGCAAAATGTATTTCCCGACCTGCCTGAAATGCCAGCCCGGTTTATACGGATATTCCGTCCCGGCTTTGCCGCTGCTATAAAGACAGTTATCCCCTTAAGCCCTAATATGCAGGCAGAACAGCTTTCCCCTGACATATAAGTGAGCAGGCCAAAACAGCCGTTTCTGCCCGCATGAGTTCCGCAGTTTTGAAACCGCCGGATAAGCCGGGTAGAATCTTCTTTAGTGCAAACGCTCTGTCAGATTCGGCAGTTTGCCTTCAAGGTAAAGCTTCAGGGCGGTGTCTATATCCGCTACGTCAGTCATATGTACATCAATTCCAGCCTGGCTCAGGCTTTGCCGGGCACCCATACCCATACCGCCGGCTATCACCAGCTGGCAATCAGTAATATTTGAAACCATGCCGGCATGAACAGATTGGGAATGGGCATTAAACCCGTGGCAGTCCCCGGCGGCATGATTATGCTGCATGCCCTCGGTATGGTGACCGGATTTGGGTCTTTGCTCTTTGCCAATAACCTGGCCGTTTTCAATACTTGCCACCAGATAATACCCGGCCCGTCCGAAATGCTGACAGATTGTTTTACCGTCGTCAGTGACTACTGCAATTTTCATTAACTATTCCTCCGCTTGCTTGATAGGGTAATACACCCTTTTTTATTTCGGGCATATGCTCTTTATTAATATTAGCCCATTCCGGAAGGTATAGCAAACCCTGCGCATAATAAAAAGCGGGGGAACAAGTCCCCCGCTTCCAGTTCAAGCACCGAAACTTAAACCTAGGTCTTGTTGGCTCTCCTTACGGACAACTGCCAGGCTACCCCCAGCAGAATAAGGGCAATAATGCCAAAGATAAGCGCCCCCATCCAGGCTGACTGAGGCTCATTCTCACGCAGAGAGCTGAAATAATGCTGACCGGTAGCGAACAGGGCTAAGATACCCAAACCAGCCAGCAGCCATTCGTACCATTTGGTAAGTATTCCTTTTCGCACCAGCCAATTGACCGCCAGAGCTATTGCCGCGCCGGCAAGCAGTCCAATCCAAAACATTTCATTACTCCTTTATTCATTAAGTCTTAGTAGGATGTATTTATGCCGTAGGTATAGTCGTCTATATTCCACCAATCACGCGGGTCCTTGCGTCCGTAACCCATAGTTTTCTCCATATTGGCAAAGAAACTGTTGAAAACAGGGGTAACGGAAACGGTATTGCGTACCAAATCATGTATAAAAGAACCGTCACCGTTGGTATTAAAGGGGCAGCTGCCCTGGCAGACCGGACAATGCGGGCAGGTGGTGGTATTGGTACGCCAGCCGTTAAAACCGGGGCGGGTACCGGGCTGGGTAGCCTCCCAGGACGGGTCACCCTGCTCAATAAGGCCAAACGGACAGCTGTCTGCGCAGATACCGCAGGTCTGGCAGAATTTATAGACACCGAAATCTATAGGTTTGGTTGCCATCAGGGGCATATCGGTGATAATTACCCACATAGCCCGGTTGGTCGTGCCGTATTTGGGAACCAGGGTAGGTGATGACATCCGGCAGTGTTCTCCCAAACCGGTCAAGGTGGCTATAGCATTAGTATGATAACCCGCCATATGGGTGGAAACCGCAGTATAGCCTAAGGCATGGATAAATTCCTGGATTATAGCCCCGACAAAGGGGAATCTTTGATAAGACCAATAAACAGCCGCATCTTCATATTCACCGGCCTGGCGCCGGGTAGATTCGTAAGGCTGGCGGGCAGTCCACTGGAGTATGTATTTGGCTTTAGCGGGAATGACCAGCTTGGTGGCAGTCTCAGCCGCTTCGTCTACGTCTTCTATGACCAGCTGTTTGCCGCCGCTTGTCTCATGGAAGAGCTTGAAAACATCTGAATCCATTTCCTGAGCACCGACATCACAGCCACCAAGGAAACGGACTACCTGCCGCAGGGTAAGCAGATTTTCTTCGGGAGTGCCTTCCCAGCGCGGTACACCGAAGTCCTGGGGGCGGAGTGTTTCGCTGGAACGGAGACCCAGGAATGAGGTAAAGGTAGCCGTGCCTCCGGCTGCTGAAATAGCCTGGGCCACATTAACCCGTTTACCGCCCATGTTTATTTCACCCGGCCACATACCCATCCGCATAAATTTGGTGGCCATAAAGAGGGCGGTTGTGCGGTTATCACCCAGACCGGCATAGCCGGGGTCCCAGCCAGGAAATTCCTTCTTCATGTAATCAAAAAGGACTTGGGCCTGTTCAGGACTGGCCCAGACACCCGAACTGCCGCCGGGAATCCCCATGGCATACCTTTCCTGAGCCGACAGGGTCGGTCTGGCCTGGTAGGGGAAAGTACCCTCCATCTTGGGCAGGTTTTGCCAGTCAATGGGGACTGAAGGATTTTTGAAATCCCGCTCCTTTACCCACCAGGGCAGTTTCTGCACTCCGCCTGATGACGCAGTTACCTCATCCAGGTCATGGAAAACCGGAGCAGCGGCAGCAGCCGTACCAATGCCTGCTCCCGCCAAACCCAAAGCCTTCATAAAATCCCTTCGGGAAAGTGTTGAATGAAAAGTTTTCACTTGCTATCTCCTAATCATGTATTTGACACTAATAACCGGTTCAAGGAAAATATAGATACGGGAGGATAATAAAAGTTATCTCTAATCCAGCTAGCTTTAACACCTTCCTTTCTGGCGGCCTCTGGTACAGGCCGCCGGTTTATTTTTCAAAGCCCACTCCGGCAGGGGAAACCTGAATACATCTGCCGGATGAACTTTAAAAATCCTGTTTATATATCTGCATTCACCTCCACAATACTTCAAAACCAGGCGGCAAATACGGAGTGAACGCGGAGTTTAAGCACAAAATTTAACGCCCTGAAGCGCTGTTTGAACGCCGGATAAAAGACTGCTACTTCCCATAGTTATTGTTCGTATCATAATATTCGTACTATAATGTTCGTTATAGAATATACAGCCAGTGTATGAGAGGGTCAATACGCCGAAATGCGTATTTTAGATGAGTTTTGGGGTATACCTTGGTATACAAGGCTGAAATACAGAATTGTTTAGATACTGCTAGTTATTTGTAATTAACAACTGGTTTATTGTTTAATATCAGCACAAACTGATATTTACCAGAATACAGATTGGGGAAACGGGATTATGCCAAGTGACGAAAACACCTTTGAGATTTGGTCTATATTGATGCAGGCCAGGGCAGGTGCCTATAATGTTCGGCGGAAGGAACTGCTGGAAAGCGGAATTACGCCTGAACAAGCCGGTATATTAAATATTTTGTATATGGAAAAGGATTCAATAGTAACCCCAGCCAAAATTTCCAAAATATTTTTGCGGGAACCCCACACCGTTTCGGTCACTTTAAGAGGCATGGAAGCCAAAGGGCTGCTGGAACTGAGAAAAGACCTGGAAAGACGGAACATGATACGGGTGGTAATAACAGAAGCCGGAGAAAAAGCCAGAAACTCCGCCTTTATGATGGAGAAGGTCCAGAAAGTATTTGAAGATTTATCTGCAGAGGAAATAGAGCAACTGAAAACTTTGCTCAAAAAAATACGGGATAAATCTATGATTGAACTCTCCACCCCCAAAATCAAAACAAACTATGATTTAAATATTCTGCACAATTATGACCAGGAAATATCCTTCACGGATAAAACCTGATAAAAAGCCGCTAATCAAGAAAGCTGGGGGATAACCCCCGCTTAAGTCTGTTTTAAAGACCTGTTTCAGGTTTTTTTACTCTTCTGCCAGCCAGCTGCCAAGTAATAAGCAAAAATTAAATATGCCTGAAAAGACCGGGCATATCTTGATAACAGGGCAGAGAACGGTATAATACAAGGGACATGTATACTTATCTGCAAAGGAAGCTTGACCTGAGAAAATCAGGTGCCAAACCCACCGCCGCGCCGCAAAAACAGCCATAATTTATAAGCAGGAGGGATGAAATTAATGTCCAGCGTTAGCCCGTATCCGGCCACTCTAGATGTTGATTACCAGGACAAACCCCGTGACAAAGTAAGTGTAGCTTTCCGCTTTCTTATGATTATCCCTATTGCTATAATCTTATCCCTGGTCAGCGGCGGCACTTATGAATACACTATGGACAACGTAACTTATTCCGCAGGTAATGCCGGAGGCCTTATTATTATGGCTACGGCGCTTATGATTCTCGTCCAGCAGAAATACCCCAGATGGTGGTTTGACTGGAATCTGGCTCTCAGCCGGTTTGGTTACAGGTTTATCTCATACTTCGCCCTGCTTAGGGATGAATACCCCTCAACTGACCAAGAACAATCAGTTCATCTTGACCTGACTTACCCCGATGTAAAAACCGACCTTAACCGCTGGATGCCGCTATTCAAGTGGTTTTTAGCCATACCGCATTATATTATTCTGCCGTTTCTGGTATTTGCCGCATTCATAGCTGCCATTTTCGCCTGGTTTGCCATTCTGTTTACCGGGAAATACCCCAAATCACTGTTTGATTTTGTGGTAGGGGTAATGCGCTGGGGACTTCGGGTATCTGCTTACTCAGCCTTACTGATTACAGACACCTACCCGCCGTTCAGTCTGGAACCCTGAGCCGCTTTTACCTGCCGGAAGGGGAAGACTGCCTTCTCCAGTACAATGAAAAATACAAACCCTGCTTTGCCAGCCAGGCAAAACCTTGGCTGGCAAACTGCTATTTGGCGCTATACATCCTAAGGTCTGCCATAAGTTTATACGCCCCCTAATCAGGCCGGATGCCGGTATTGGCAGCTTTAAATAACCAAATGCGCCCTCCAGGGTATTTACACTGGCAAGTATTTGGAGTAATACTATCATTAAGGGTAATGTACCGACAAAAGGTCATTTCTAACTCTGATACATCAAGAAGGAGACTGCCTAAAGCCTGCCCCTTAAATTGCTTGAACTGCCAAAAATTAAGAAATAATAACCGTATCAGATAAAATGCCGTCAGCCCGGGCGGAAAGCCCACTCCGGTTTATAGCCAGTTTGCGGCTGACAGGTAAAGAGGTACTCTGATTGTGAAAGATAAACCGCAAGAAAATAACCAGACAACAGAAAAACCAGCAGACAACAACCCCGTACCAAATACCCGGCTAACACCTGATGCCCCAAATACGTCAGCCGAGAATTTGGCTAATCTGGAAAAGGCCAAAAGACATTACGGGGAACTGGCGCTTAATCTGACTGATATTTTCTTTGAGCTGGATACGGATTTAAATATTACATACTGGAACAAGGCCTTGGAAAAGCTTATCGGGATAACGGCTAAAGACGCTTTAGGCAAATCCATTTATGCCCTTTTCCCTGAGAGCCGGGGTTCTGAGCCTGATAAAGCTCACCGGAAAGCGGTGGAAACTCACCTTCCCCAGCACCTTTTTGCAGAATACCGCATTGGAAACCAGCAGCGCTACTTTGAAATCAATATTTATCCTACTGCCCACGGCGTATCTGTTTTTGCCAAAGATATTACCGAATCCAGAAATACCCAGGAAAAGCTGCATCAATCCAATATTTTGTATTCCACCCTGGTGGAAAAAAGCAACGACGGGATTATTATAATTCAGGACGAGCTGCTGGTTTATGCCAATCCCAAAATGACCGCCCTGAGCGGCTATTCGCTTAAAGAAATCACGGGCAAACCCTTTATCAATTTCATTTCCCCGGAATATAAAGGGCTGGTCCTGGAACGATACCGAAAGCGGCTTTCAGGAGAAGAACCCCCCAACCAGTATGAGATAGAAATTGTTACCAAAGACAACCGTAATATGCCGGTTGAGGTGAATGCCAGCCAGATTGAGTACAAAAACAAACCGGCCAATATGGCCATACTCCGGGATTTGACTGAATACAAAATGTCCCAGATGAAGCTGGCCGAAAATGAAATCCGCTTCCATGAACTGTTTGAAAACAGCTATGATGCTGTTTTGCTAACCACCCCTGACGGGCATATCCTGGCAGCCAACCCGGCGGCCTGCCGCATGTTCGGCAAAACCGAAGCCGAGATATATACAGCCGGGCGGAACGGGCTGATAGATGCAAATGACCCGCGCTTAAGCAAAGCCCTGGAAACCCGGAACGCAACCGGGGAATTCAGGGGAGAACTAACCTTCCTCCGCAGTAACGGGACGCCTTTCCCGGGTGAAGTCACCTCCAAAATATTTTCTATAAGCAAAGGTGAATTCCGGACAACCATGATAATACGGGACATCAGCGAACGTAAAGAAGCCGAAGAAAAGCTGAAAGCGGCTGAAAAACGTTACCGGGGTGCTCTGGACAATATGCTGGAAGGCTGCCAGATTATCAGCTATGACTGGCGTTATATATACCTTAATAATTCAGCCGTCCAACAGAGCCGCCAGCCCAGACAAGCCCTTATGGGCCATACCATGATGGAAGTATATCCCGGCATTGAAAAAACTGGATTATTTACCACACTCCGCCGCTGTATGGAAACAAGAACTGCTGAAAGAATGGAAAACCGGTTTATTTTCCCGGATAGCACCGAAGGCTGGTTTGAACTGAGTATTGAACCGGTTCCGGAGGGGATTTTTATACTTTCACTGGACATTACCGAACGCAAAAGGGTTGAAAAGCAACTCCAAATCAGTGAAGAGCGTTTCCACCGCGTATTTGACCAGGTACCTGTGGGCATAGCTATTACTGATTTGAATTTCAGGTTTACCCAGGTCAATAAGACCATGTGCAGAATGATAGGTTATTCCGAAGAAGAATTTACCTCAATCACATTTAAAGATATAACTCCCGCCAAATTTTTAGCGTATGACCTTAAGCGGATAAAACTCCTGAATACCGGCGCAATAGACCATTTTGAACGGGAGAAGCAATACATCCGCAAGGATGGCAGTGTTTTCTGGGGACATTTATTTGTAGGCACTATAAAAGATGACCAGGGCAAGATTTTATATTACACCCCCTGCATTATAGATATAACCAAACGCAAACAAGCTGAAGAGTCCCTGCAAAAATACAAGATACTGGCTGACGACAGCCGGGATATTATCTTGTTTTTAGACAAGAACAGCGGCCAGATTCTTGAAGCCAATACAGCCGCCACCAAAGCTTATGGTTATACCCGTAAACAACTGCTTCACAAAACAATCTACGATATACGCCCCCTGGACACACGGGACGCCATTCCCCGGCAACTGGCACAGGCAGATTCCGAAGGAATACTGTTTGAATCAGACCATATGCGCAAGGACGGGAGTACCTTCCCGGTGGAAGTAAGCTCCAGAGGCACCAGCGTAAACAATACCCGAGTAATGGTAAGCGTGATACGCGATATCAGCGAACGCAAAAAAGCCGAAGAGGATTTCAAAACTATATTTAAACACCAGGAGACAATCCTGGCTACCGTTCCGGATATAATTGCCGAGGTAGATATAAATAGGGTCTATACCTGGATAAACGAATCCGGACGGGAATTTTTCGGAGATGATGTAATAGGCAAAGAAGCATCTTATTATTTCTCCAAAGAACAGGATACCTACCAGAAAGTCGCCTCGGTTTTCAGCGGCAATGAAAACACGATTTATGCTGAAAGCTGGCAGCGGCGTAAAGACGGGGAAAAACGTCTGCTGGGCTGGTGGGTACATTCCCTGAAGGATATCACCGGCAAAACCGTAGGAGCGCTATCGGTTGCCAGTGATATTACCGACCGTAAGAAAATGGAAGAGAATCTGGTCAAATCAGCCGCAGAATGGAGCATAACCTTTGACTCTATAAATGACATGATTTGCATTGTGGATGCTGACTATTCCATTCTCCGGGTAAACAATGCCTTTTCCAAATTTTTAAACAAACCGCCTGAAGACATTGTCGGCAAGCGCTGTTACGAGATAATACACGCAACCGGCAAACCCCATTTTATGTGCCCGCATAAGAAGACCCTGGAAACCGGGGTAACCCATGTGAGCGAATACTTTGAGGAAAACCTGAAAATATGGGTTGAGGCCACTACTTCCCCCATATTAGATGCCAAAAACCGGACGGTAGGGTCAGTTCACGTTATGAAGGATATCAGCGAAAGAAAGAAATCCGAAGAGGCTTTGCGGGCAGAACGCAAGACCTATATGTCCCTTTTCAACAGTGTGACTGATGCAATTATTGTCCACCGCCCCAAACCGGACAGGACGCCGGGCAAGATTCTGGAAGTAAATGATGCAGGGGTGGCTATACTGGAATACAGCCGGAGCGAACTGCGGAATATGAAGATAACCGATTTTGTTAAGAGCATAGAGGGAGATAATACCTTGTTCTCCGCTGTTATCAGTCAAATTGAAGAAAACCCGGAAGCTACTTTTGAACGGTTATTTGTGACCAAAAGCGGGCGGGAAATACCGGTGGAACTCCGACCCAGGATATTCCTTTTTGAAGGCAAGCCTACTATCTTGACCATGGTCAGAGATATCAGCGCGCTGAAAAAAGCGGAAGCTGAGAAACAGAAACTGCGGGAACGGGCAGATATGGCTAACCGGCTGGCCGCGGTAGGGGAAATGGCGGCGGGTATTGCCCATGAGATTAACAACCCCTTAACCGGAGTAATCGGCTTTGCAGAGCTGCTTTCAAACAGGTCAGATTTGCCGGCTGATGTACAGGACTCTTTAAAGATAATAAACAGCGGCAGCCTGAGGGTAGTTGAGATTGTAAAGAGGCTGCTCACTTTCGCCCGCCAGACAAAACCGATTATCAGTAAGGTTAATATAACCGAGGTTATAGATAACGCCCTGACTTTGCGGAATTATGTCCTGGAAACATCCGGAATAAGAGTACTCCGGGATTATGCCCCGGACCTGCCTTGGATAAACATTGACCCTGCCCAGATACAGCAGGTCTTCCTTAACCTGATACTAAACGCCGAACAATCCATGAAGAAGGCCCATGAAAAAGGTACGCTGGCTATAAAAGCCGAAAAAGCCGGCCAGTATATCCGCCTGTCATTTAAAGATGACGGCACAGGCATACCGCCGGATGTAATGGATAAAATATTCCAGCCATTTTTCACCACCAAAGACCCGGGGCAGGGCACAGGCCTGGGTTTAAGCCTGTCACAGGGTATTATTCTGGAACACGGCGGCAAAATATGGGCAGAAAACAACCCCGAAGGCGGGGCAACCTTTGTATTAGAACTGCCTATAAACACCGCCAGCGAAATTACGGCTAAACCCCCGGCAGAAAGCGGCAGTACACATCCGGCATCAGACAGGACAGCTTCCATCCTGGTAATAGATGACGAACCCGCGGTCAGGTCACTCCTGAGGATTATTTTAACCCAGGACGGGCACCGGGTAGCTGAATGTGAAAACCCCGAAAAGGCTCTGGAAAAGCTGAAAGACCATACCTATGATATTATCTTTCTGGATATCCGTATGCCCGGCATGAGCGGCACCGAGCTGTATAACAAAATTATAACCAGCCGGCCGGAACTGACCGGTCATGTGGTCTTTATCACCGGTGATACATCTGATGCCAAGGTCAGAGACTACCTGGATAACCATGATATTCCCTATGTTGCCAAACCCTTTGATATGGCCTTGCTCAAGACAGCCATGCACACTATATTAGACAGAATGGACACAGACAACTGATGAATGCACAGCAGGAGACATTACTGATAGTAGATGACGAGGAACTGATACGCCAGTTACTCAAGGTAAAATTTTCAGCCGAGAATTACCAGTGCCTGACAGCCAGTAATGGGATTGAAGCTGTTGAGCTGGTCAAGGGGATACAGGTGTCAGTGGTCCTGCTGGATATCAATATGCCGGGCAAAACGGGTATTGAAACCCTGAAGGAGATAAAAGCCCTCAGACCGGATACCGAAGTGATTATGGCAACAGCCATAAACGATATAGATGTAGCCCTAAAATGCATCCGCCTGGGAGCATATGATTATGCCATAAAACCCTTTAACCTGGAGGTGCTTATTCACATTACCAAACGGGCACTGGAACACAGGCGTCTAGTACTGGAAAACCGGGAATATCAGCTTGGGCTGGAAAAGAAAGTGGTTGAACGTACCGAGGAACTGAGGCGGGCTTTAAATCAGCTGAAAGAAGCCTCGCTGGACACTATTTTCCGTTTGTCGCGGGCGGCTGAATATAAAGACGAAGATACCGGCACCCATATTAGGCGTATTGGCCATTACGTAGCTGAAATAGCCAACACTATGGGACTACCATCTGAGCAAGTGGAAGCCTTCCTGTATGCCGCTCCCATGCATGATATAGGCAAGATTGGCATACCTGACCATATACTGCTTAAGCCCGGAAAGCTTACTCCTGAGGAATGGGAGATAATGAAACAGCATACAGTTATCGGGGCCAGTATCCTTGAGGGGGCAACCTCAGAGGTTATTAAACAGGGGGCGGTAATTGCCCTGAACCACCATGAAAGATGGGACGGCAGCGGTTATCCGAATGGCTTAAAAGGGGGAAACATACCTTTGGGAGGGCGGATTACCGCCATCGCAGATGTTTTTGATGCCCTGACTTCCAAACGCCCCTACCGCCCGTCATCATTTTCAGTGCCCGAGGCTTTGAAAATGATAGAGGCTAATGTGGGCAAACAGTTTGACCCCGAAATATACCAGGCTTTGCAGGGCAGCCTGAAAAATATACTAACTATAAGACAGAGCCCCTGATTTACTTTCCTGCTAGCGCCGGTAATTTTATTTGTATCTGTCCAGCGCTAACCATAAGAAGCCGGATATTTACCTGAGCAGGAAGGGTATTACTACCGCCACCAGCCCGGTGAAGAGTACTGCCAGCATAAAGAGATTGTATCTGAGGGCATAATCACTAAGCATAGACGGGTCATAGTAATCCGCCACACCCTGGTCTTTGTACATCTTGAGTAAACCCTTGATTAGTTTAGTCCGCATCTGGCGGCCGCGGATAAGCCCTACCTCAACTACAAAATTGACCACCAGTATCAGCGCCACAAAAGTAAACATGACTATTGTCTGGGTGCTATCAGCAGAGGAAGACGCTATACCGGAGTTTATACCCAGAGTTACCAGGTTCAGGAAAATAGCCGTCAGGACAAATATAGTATCTGTGCGGGCATTGGAAGCCAGCTCAGCAATCAAGTGTTCATGCACCCGTTCAATCATCTTATCACCTCAAAACCTGTTAATTACGGTTGAAGTGGCGGTAGAACAAAATAAAGCCGCCAATCATCACCAGCCCCAGACCCAGACCCACCCATTGCCAAAGGCCGGAGGTATCCCTGACTAATACGGCAGTACTGCCAAAAGTGCGTGTACCGGCAGTTTCAGCTATGAAGACCAGGTTGTACTCTCCGCGGGAAGTATTTTCAGGTGCCAGCACTACTGCCTCCAGCGGGATGCGCTGACCCGCACCCAGATACGGAATAGATATGGGAGTATATTCCACCGTCCAGTTTTCAGGCAGGTCTGCCAGCAGGTCTATGCCGGATATACCCTGAGTACCGGCGTTTTCAATCTCCAGGTAAAGCGTTTCCGGCTCACCGGGTATAATCTCCGTATAGTAACCTGAAAGCACATACAGGAAAATATCAGGTTGTTCTGTCTGGGCAGTTACCCTGGAGGGCAATACCAGCCCGCTGAACATACTGCCAAACAGCAGGGCGGCACAGACCAGCCCCGCCAGCATCTTATATGTTTTGAAATTTGTTATACATTTATTCATTCCGGGTTAATAATAGACGTTTGGCATAGACAGTGCAATCTGGAATGGCCTGATTTTTGCTTGTCAAGGGTACTTAGTCCCCTGCCGCCCCAATGAATAGTCAGTAAATACCCGAACCTGAATAGCGCAAGGAAACTATTACCCCAGAGACATTACTTTTGTACTGGTTGTAGTAAGAAAGTTTTATAGTACAAAAGGAATAAATCCTTGCTACAAACCTACTCAAGGAATAGAATAAAGGGTATTTAAAAAAACAGCTATATAATATGCTTCCACTGCTAAAAGCATACATTTTCCTTTGAACCCTTAAATATCAAGGCAGGTAAATACATCTTCAGAGCTGATGACCACGGAGAAGACCGATGAGCCAATCCTACCTGGTTTTCTATTATCTGGCCATGACAATTTCGCTGCTGACTTGTCTGACAGTAGTAGTACTAAGCTGGAAGAACCGTGAAGCACCCGGAGCCAGGGCTATGCTGGGTTTGGCAGTTGCCACCTTTATCTGGGGATTTGGCTTTATATTTGAAGCCGCAAGCAGCAGTCTGAGCCAGCAAATACTGTTTAACAATATCGGCTATATAGGCTCAATGAGCGTGCCGGTTACCTGGCTGCTTTTCGCTATTTTGTATACCAACGCCGGCAAGCCCTTTGCAAACTGGAAAAAAGTACTGCTTTCTGTTTTTCCATTTTTCATAATCATAATGGTCTGGAGCAATGATGCCCACCAGCTTATGTGGTCAAATGAGCACCAGGTTGCTTCCGGCCCATTTCTGGTAGTGGCCAAGACCTACGGCCCGCTTTTTTGGATAGCCGTAGTACATAACTATACGCTGGTTATCAGCGGGGCTATTATCCTAATCCGCCAGCTGTTTATCGGCGTGCCTTTATACCGCAAGCAGGCCTTTATACTTCTGTTTGCCGCCTGTCTGCCTTTGGTCTGGAATGCCATATATGTTTTTGATTTGCTGTCACTGCCGCGCAAAGACCTGACCCCGGTAATGTTTGCTATCTCCGGTATAGCCATAACTCTGGGGCTGATGCGTTTTAAGCTGTTTAAAACAATCCCGTTTGCCTATCCGATTATAGTGCAGCAGATGAATGACGGCGTTCTGGTTTTTGACAGCTCCGACCATTTGCTGGAGACCAATCCGGCGGCTTGCCGGATGACCGGCCTGGACAACAGCATGGTCGGGCATGAACTGAAAGATATATGCCATCTTTCACCCCTGCTGGAGTGTCTGGCTATTGCAGATTTCGGACACCTTGATCTGGAATCAACGTCCAAAACAAAGGGACAGTTTTTTGACCTGGACAAGCAGCCCCTTTTTGATAAACGGCAACAGCAGGTAGGCTGGCTGGCCACTATCCGGGATATAAGCCAGCGCAAGCAGACTGCACAGGAACTTAAGGAACGCAAAGAGCAATACTTTACCCTGGTGGAACACGGCAATGACGGCATTGCTATAGTCCAGAACGGGCTGATAATCTATGCCAACTCCAAAATAAAAGAGATGTCCGGCTACCAGCTGGAAGAAATTCTGGAAAAGCCCTTTACCCAGTTTGTATCCCCCGAACAGAGAAAGACCGTTGAGAAATACTATCAGAAGCGGATTGGGGGGCAGGAATCCGCCGGCAGGTATGAAGCCCGCCTGATAAACAAGCAGGGACAGGAAGTCTATGTGGAAATAAGCGCCAGTATTATTGAATATGAAGGCCAAATAGCCGATATAGCCATTGTCCGTGACCTGACTGCCAATAAACAAGCCGAGCTTGAAAACCGCAAACTGCGGGATAAAGCGGAGATGGCCAGCCGTCTGGCCGCAATAGGTGAGATGGCCAGCCGTCTGGCCGCAATAGGTGAGATGGCCGCCGGAATAGCCCACGAGATAAATAACCCCTTAACCGGTGTTATTGGGTTCTCCGAGCTTTTAGCCACTCGCGGGGATTTACCCAAAGAAGTCATGGCAGACCTTCAGATAATCAACCACGGTTCCCAGCGGGTAGTGGAGATTGTAAAGCGGCTGCTTACCTTTGCCAGACAGAACAAGCCGGTTAAAACACGGCTGGACGTGCACGAGCTGCTTGATAATACTCTGGAATTCCGCAGTTACGTATTTAAAACCGCTAATATAGAGGTTATCCGGCAATATGACCCGAAGTTACCCTGGATTACCGCTGACCCGGGGCAGCTGCAACAGGTATTTCTGAACATATTTATAAATGCCGAACAGGCCATGCGGAAAGTACATGACGGTGGGAAAATAACCATAACCACCACCCGGAAAGACCAGTTTTTAAGCATCCGGATTGCAGATGACGGCCCGGGTATGACACCTGAGGTTAAAGCTAAAATTTTCCAGCCGTTTTTCACCACCAAAGGCCCCAAAGACGGAACGGGGCTGGGGTTAAGTTTGGCTATGGCTATTATTCTGGACCACCACGGCACCATAGAGGTTGAAAGCGAATACGGGCAGGGAACTGCTTTTACTATCAACCTGCCGCTGGACTCTGAAACGGAAGCATCTTCCGGCCGGACTGCCGTATCCCCGCCAATAAAAGCGTCTAAGCGGACAGCCAGCATTATGGTCGTAGATGACGAAGAGCACATTTGCCAGCTGGTCAGCCGGGTGATAGAGCAAATGCACCATAAGGCAGAAAGCTTCAATGACCCAACCCAAGCTCTGCTGAAGCTGGAATCAGACAGCTACGACCTGATACTTTTGGATATCAGTATGCCGGGCATGAGCGGTTTGGAATTTTACTCCAGAATAATTGCCAAGCGTCCCGAACTGGCAGACAGGGTAATATTCATGACCGGAGATATGGCCGCTCCGGGTCTGGAAGCCCGTCTGAAGCAAACTGACCTGATGTATATTGTAAAGCCTTTCCAACCCGCTGCACTGGAACAATTTTTGTCTAAGGTTCTGAAAGAGCAGCTGGGATAAAAAATATAATCTGTCAGCCGGATTATACCTATTAACCCGGACTTCATATTTTCTTAACATTTTCCATTATAATTAGTATTATTAGTCCAAATGAAAATTAAGAAGGGAATTAATGTGCCGACTAGCAAAAAATATATAGCTGCCCTGCTTACCATACTTATTCTGCCCGCTCTGCTGTTTTCTTCCTGTGCCGCCATTGCGGAGATGACTTCAGACCAGACTGACAACCCTGATGCCGTTGACAATACCCAGATTTCAGACCCGGATTCGCTGGTGGAATGGCAGGCGGACGGGGTGATAACAACCAATGAGTATTCCAACAGCGCCAATATCAGTGCCAATTTCACCCTGTTTTCCAGAACAGACGACCAATATGTTTACATTGGCATCAAAGCCAAAGCCAGCGGCTGGATTTCTATCGGTTTTCAACCCGTATCGGCCAAAGGCCACACCGGCGCTGATTTTGCCCTGGGCGGGGTAAGCAGCGGACAAGCTTATGTTTATGACCTGTGGGGTATAAGTAAAGATGAGCACTCTCTGGATACCAAACTGGGCGGGACAAACAGCATCTTAGCCTACGGGGCAACCGAATCCGGAGGGTATACGGTTTTAGAGTTTAAAAGGCTGCTCTCCACCGGTGACAGCTATGACCAGAATATTGTACACGGCTCTAACAATATCCTGTGGGCTTACAGTGATGAGGACGGTTTTGCCGCTATGCATATAGCTGAAGGAACCGCTAAAATAAATATACCCTGATAGTTTTAGCGCAGGGGAATATTACACTTGCAGATAGTTTAAAGGGCGCTGAGTAACTCAGCGCCCTTTAGCTTTTAGCTGTTTTAAAACCGTTTTTTAGCCGCCCTGAGCCAGAGCAATGCCAAGCTGTTTGGCACTTTCTTTACCGGCTTCAATTTCATCTACTTTTACATTTAACTCACCGGCTAACTGACCAAGGCCAAGGTGACTGGCAATTGCTTTGATACCCTCTTCGGTAGGTTTGGTATCATTCATATGGCAGATAATAATAGCAAAGGGAATTCCCTTTTTAACCTTGTCCCGGCCTATCCACAGCCGCTCAAACATGCTTTTCATGCCGCCTGCCATGGACTGAAAGGGCTGGGTAGTAGCCAGAATAACCCCGCTGATACTGGCAAAATCTTCCGGACTAACAGCCGATACTTCTTTAACGGCAGCTTCAGCCCCGACAGAAACAGCACCGGCGGCGGCCGCTTCGGCCAAAGACTTGGTCTTGCCCCCAAAGCTTTGGTAAACCACTAGAATTTTGGACATTACACTCTATCTCCTTTTATTTAATAAATCAGATGATTACGGGGAGGGCACTCCTGCGGGCACACCTCTATATTGCAATTGAGGCATTGGCTAACCATGCTTATTATTTCCTTACGCTCACGGCTCTGGCGCTCAAGTTCGGCAATAAGGCTGGCGGCATTTTCGGCTTCCAGTTTAAGCACTTTAAGGGTATGCTCCGCCCTGGCTTTGCGGTCTTCTTCGCCGTCTGCATTTAAAATATCCAGAATACGATTAAGACTCATGCCGCTATCTTTGAGGCGGCGGATAAGTTTCACCCGGTTGACATCTTTTTGGGAATACAGGCTCATACCACCGGAGGTGCGCAGAGAGGGGACAATCAGCCCTTTCTGCTGGTAAAACCTGATGGTACGCAGACTGACACCGGACTGTTTGGCTATTTCACTTATCTGGTAGGCTATTTCTTTTTCCATTGGTATTGATATTACTACGGTATGACGTTACTGTCAAGACATACATTTACGTCACTGATAGCCGCTCAACTAAAACGGAGAGCTATACTACCGAACCGGCTGAAAATGCTATAATAAACATTCATGATACACAGCTATTATTCCCGTATAAATGGCAATTCCCCTGATGAAAAGCCCAAAATCACCCGCGGCTTACTGAAAAGGGTCTGGAGTTATGCCCGCCCTTACCGCTGGCTGGTGCTCTGGATGCTGGTACTCACTCTGGCCACTACCGGCCTGGGGCTTCTGACCCCTTTGATACTGCGTGACCTGATAGACATCACTCTGCCGGACAAGAATATAAGCCGCCTAAGCTGGCTGATTGCAGCCCTGCTGACAATACCCCTTCTGACCAGTTTCTTAAACGTGGTATTACGCAGATATAACTCACGGGTAGGTGAGGGGGTAATATCCGACCTCAGGCTGGCCATGTTTTCGCACCTGCAGCGCATGTCACTCAGCTTTTTTACCCATACCAAAAGCGGCGAACTGATGAGCCGCCTTAATAACGACGTTATCGGCGCCCAGACGGCTATCAGCAATACTTTTGTATCTATAGTAACCAGCCTGATTCAGGCCATAGTGGTATTTTCAGTTATGATTACCCTGGAATGGCGGCTGGCACTGATAAGCGTGGCTATACTGCCCCTTTTTTTCTGGGCAGCCCAGCACCTGGGAAACAGGCTCCGGGATATTGCCCGGAACCAGCTGGACCAAAACGCCAGAATGAATGCCGTTGCCCAGGAACTGCTTAACATAAGCGGGGCTTTACTGGTCAAACTTTTCGGCCGTTCGGCGGAAGAAGACCGCCGTTTCAAAGAACGCTCTGATGAAGTAAAAAATATTGGTATAAAGCGGGCAGTGACCGGCTCACTCTTTTTTGCCAGCATAGGCCTTCTAAGCGCTATTGGCATAGCCCTGGTTTACGGGGTGGGGGGCTATTTTGTAATTCAGGAAACCCTGACTATAGGTACTATCGTAGCTTTGGGTGCGTTACTGACTACCCTGTACGGGGCTTTGCAGACCCTGACTAACGCCCCGGTGGATTTTGCCACCTCTATGGTTAGTTTTGAACGGGTTTTTGAAGTGCTGGACGTACCGCTTGATATTGAAGAGAAAGAAAATGCCTGCATTTTAGGCAATGTAAGCGGCGTTTTGGAATTTAAGAATGTAGTCTTTCATTATGAACGCGAAGAAAAAGGCCTGCTCAGGGAAGTGCGGCGTTTCGGACAGATGCAGGACGTAGTTTCGGTGCTCTCCGGGGCTGACGGAACACCTAAAAACGGCGGTGAAAAAAATGCAGACAGCGCCGGACGGGCAAATGGCGAGGTGCTGGAAAATATTTCGTTCAGAGCCGAACCCGGCCAGCTGGTAGCCTTGGTCGGACCAAGCGGTGCCGGCAAAACAACCCTTACTTACCTTATACCCCGTTTATATGACCCGGTTGCCGGGCAAATACTGATAGACGGGCATGACTTAAGAGATGTCACCCTTGATTCACTGGCCGCCCAGATAGGTATGGTCACCCAGGAAACTTATCTTTTCCATGATACGGTGCGCACCAACCTGCTGTACGGCCGGCCGGATGCCACCCAGGCGGAAGTGGAAGCGGCGGCCAAAGCGGCCAATATCCACAAGTTTATCAAAAGTCTGCCCCAGGGGTATGAGACCATTGTGGGTGAGCGCGGCTACCGGCTGAGCGGGGGCGAAAAACAGCGGCTGGCACTGGCCCGGGTTATATTAAAAAACCCGCGGATACTGGTGCTGGACGAAGCTACCAGCTCACTGGACAGCCAGTCGGAATACCTTATTCAGGAAGCCTTAAAACACGTAATGGTGGGGCGTACCAGCATTGTCATTGCCCACCGCCTGAGCACTATTCTGGCGGCGGATATGATACTGGTGATGGACCACGGGCATATTGTGGAAAGGGGCACTCACCGCGAACTGCTGGCTCTGGGCGGGCTGTATGCCAATCTATATGAAACCCAGTTTCGCAGCAAGGCCAACACGCCCTCAGCGGCGGAGTAATTAGCCGGGTTTTCAACTGATACAGCACCGCTTTTTACGGACGTAAATCTTTTCAGTTAAACTTATTCTGGTTGTTTTCTCCGCCTGAAAACCGCCTGAACCCAAATAATTTCTCCTTACTGTATAATAAAACTACCCTTAGGAGTGAGAGATTATGTTTTTACCTACAACCCCCCAGGAGCTGGCCAAGCTGGGGTGGGATAGACCGGATATAATCCTGGTAACCGGTGACAGTTATATAGACAGCCCGTTTATCGGCTCTGCCCTTATCGGCAAAGTTTTAAGCCGGGCGGGTTACCGGGTGGCTATTATTGCCCAGCCGGATATACATTCGGATACAGACATCTGCCGCTTAGGTGAGCCCAGACTCTTCTGGGGGGTAACGGCCGGCAGTGTGGACTCTATGGTTGCCAACTATACTTCACTCAAAAAGAAAAGAAAGAGTGACGACTATACCCCCGGCGGTGTAAATAACCGCCGTCCTGACCAGGCCAGCATTGTCTATACCAACCTTATAAAGCAGTACTTTAAGCATACCCGCCCCATAGTGCTGGGCGGTATTGAGGCCAGCCTGAGACGTGTTGCCCATTATGATTTCTGGACTGACCGTATCCGCCCCTCAATCCTGTTTGACGCCAAGGCAGATTATTTGCTCTACGGCATGGCTGAAAAAGCGGTGCTGGAACTGGCCACCGCCCTGAACAACGGTACCGAAGTAAGGGATATACGGGGGCTTTGCTATATTGCCGGGGCAGAAGAAAGCGCCGGAAAAAGGGCAGGCTATCTGGCACTGCCGCCGTTTGAAGCGGTTGAGAAAGATGCAAATGCCCTGACGGATATGTTTCACACCTTTTACCAAAATAATGACGCCCTGACTGCCAAAGGGCTTTACCAGCAGACAGGCAACCGTTATCTTATCCAGAACCCGCCGCCCATGCCCTTTTCCCAAAAAGAAATGGACGAAATTTACGAACTGGATTTTGAACGCGCCCAGCACCCCTACTACCAGAAGCAGGGGGCAGTCAAAGCCCTGGAGACTATCCGCTTTTCCATTCAGTCTCACCGCGGCTGTTACGGGGAGTGCAATTTCTGCGCCATTGCCATGCACGAAGGGCGGACTGTCCAGTGGCGAAGCCCCGAATCTATTCTGGCTGAAGCCCGGATACTTGCCGGTTACCCTGATTTCAAGGGGTATATCCAGGATATAGGCGGCCCGACCGCCAATATGTACGGTTTTGAGTGTGAGAAAAAGCTGAAAGAGGGGGCATGCGCAGACAAACGCTGTCTATACCCCCAGGTATGCCCTTCATTAAAAGTGAACTACCACAAACAGCTGGAGATGCTGAAAAAAGTCCGCACAGTTACCGGGATTAAAAAGGTATTTGCCGCATCCGGTATCCGTTATGACCTGCTGCTGGCTGACAGGCAATACGGCGAGCAGTACCTGAAAGAACTGGTGCAGCACCATATATCCGGCCAGATGAAGGTTGCACCCGAACATACCCAAGCTACTGTTTTAAACAAAATGGGGAAACCGGGAATTTCAGGTCTGCTGCGCTTTAAAGAGCTGTTTGACCGCATGAATAAAAAATTCGGCAAGGAACAGTTCCTGACTTATTACCTGATTGCCGCCCACCCCGGCTGCACTAGAAGCGATATGCAAAAGCTGAGGCAGTTTACCCGTGATAACCTTAAGATGAACCCTGAGCAGGTGCAGATTTTCCTGCCGGCGCCATCTACCTATTCCAGCCTGATGTACTGTACCGGACTGGACCCGTTTACCAAAAAACCTCTCTTTGTGGAAAAAGACCCCAAAAACAAGGAGCAGCAGAAAAATATTGCGGTTGCCAAGGAGACGCCAAACCCTGTTACCCAAAGACGCCCCCGCCCAAAACGCAAAATTTAGTTTATCTACCCGCCTGAAATAAACTAAATAGCTTCGGGGGTGCCGCTGCTTGAACGCCACCCCCGAATAATTCTCAAAACCCCAAGGTTAAAAAGCCTTGTTACTTTCCCCGGTAAACCATGCTGTATACAGCCGGTATAACAAACAGGGTCAGGAAAGTAGAGCTGACCATACCGCCGATAACCACAACAGCCAGTTCGGCACTTAACACCGTGCCGGAGCTGACACTAAGCGCCATGGGAATCATGGCCAGTATGGTGGTAAGAGCGGTCATGACAATGGGCCGCAAGCGGATTTTGCCGCCCTCTATCAGGGCGTCTTTGACGCTAAGACCGCGCTTGCGCTGCTGCTCTACCATGGACACCAGTACTATGGCATTGGTAAGCACTATACCCACCAGCATCAGCAGACCCATCAAGGCAGATACACCCAGCGTATAGCCGGTAATTACCAGAGCCAGCATAGAGCCGATAAAAGCCAGCGGTATGCTTAACATGATAAGCAGGGGATTGCGGATAGAACGCATCATCAGTATTACTATCAGGAATACAATGGCAATAGCTACCAGAATGGCAATACCCATCTGGGTAAATGTATCACCCATCTGTTCGGCTATACCGGCAGTAACCACCTCCACCCCGGGGTGAGCGGGCAGGGCATCTACCTGTTCCTGAACCGCCATATTGACCGCACCCACGTTAGCATCAGTGATAAGGCCGGTAATAGTGGCCGAAAGCATGGTATCTGTATGGCTGATATGCGAGGCTACTTCGGCTATGCCTACATTAGCAATATCACTTAGGGTTATCGCCACCGGAAAACCTATTTTCAGACTTTTAGCCTGCTCGGCGTCAGTCAGGCGCTCAGCTATCCCCTTGAAATAAACCGGATAACTGCCGCTTTCAAGTGTAACAGTTGTGCCGGGCAGTGCCCCGCCGTTCATCAAAAGGACAAATTCCTGCTGAAGCTGGGCTAGCTGGGCAGCTGAAATACCAGAAGCAGCCACCTTAGCCGGGTCTACCTCAATATTCAGTACCGGCACTACGGTTGTCAGGTCACTTTTAAGCTCGGTCAGGCCATCAACACCCTCAAGCATCTCCAGCAGCTGGGCAGTGATTGCGGCTATTTCTTCCTGATTCTGCCCCTGTATGGAAAGGTTTATAGAAGAGCTGGATATACTCCCGCCCATACTGTCACCCGAACCGGAGCTGACCTGAATAACCCCCTCGGTGGAAATGGCCTGGCTGGCTACAGTAATATTTGAGAGTTCTGTTTGTAAATCAGCACCTTCCGTCAGGTAGACCGTAATGGTGGCTGTATTGGCGCCACCGCCGCCCTCAGAGGCGCTCATTATACCGGCCATGGAAGTAGCGGATGTGCCGATAGTGGCGCTGTAACTCCGGACAGCCGGGTTTGCACCCAGGATTGCCTCTACCTTGGCGGTAAGGGCACTGGTGTCATTGACATCCGCCGTTGACGGCAGCGAGATATTTATGGCAATAGTTTCTTCGCCGAATGAGCCGGACATAAATGAAGTACCCGCCATGGGCAGAAGCCCGGTGCTGCCAATAAGCAGAATTACCGCCGTGGCCACTACCGCCAGGCGGTGTCCCAGTGTCCATTTCAAAGCCTTGACATAAATTTTCTGATACCAGTTGTCTTTAGTGACAACCGCCTTTTGTTTAGCGCCCACCAGCCACTTGGAGAGTGCCGGAATGAGGGTCAGGGCCACTATCAGTGAGGCCAGCATGGCAAAAGTTACGGTCAGGGCAAAAGGAATAAAGAGCTCACCCACAATACCGCCCACAAACATCAGGGGGGCAAAGATAGCTACGGTAGCCAAAGTAGCCGTAGTAATGGGGGTGGCCACCTCTTTGGCACCGCCGATGGCCGCCTCTTTAAAGCTTTCCCCGGTGCGCAAGCGGCGGTAGATTACTTCTATTATGACTATACTGTCATCTATCAGCCTCCCGACAGCAATAGTCATGGCACTTAAGGTCAGGATATTAAGGGTTATCCCGAACAAACTCATGCACAGGAACCCGAAAAAGATGCTTAAGGGGATAGAGATAGCCGCTATCAGGGATGCCCTGACAGCCCAAAGGAAAAAGAAGACTACCAGCACCGCCAGAATACCGCCCACCACCGCCTTTTCTTCAAGCTGGCTTATGCTGGTATCAATGAAATCTGACTGGTCAAAAACAGTGCTGATGCTGACGCCGTCACCCAGTGTTCCCTGAAGTGCGGTTATCTTTTCATTTATAGCTTTGGCAGTTTCAACTGTATTGGCAGCTTCTGTTTTTATTATAGATATACCTACGCTGGGTTTGCCGTTGGTACGGGTAATGGCGGAGGAAGGCGAAGGGCTGAGGCTGACAGAAGCCACGTCTGAGAGCTTAAGGCCGCTTTCCCCCAGCGGAATCTGTTCCATTTCACTTACCGAGGAATAACCGGCCGAAATTATTCCGGCTATCTGGGAAATAGTTATGCCGTACTGAGCCATTTTGGCGGGGTCAGGTGAGATTACTATATAGTCTTTTTCGCCGCCCTCGGTATCCACCCGGAGTACCCCGTCAAGTTGGGAAAGTGCGGGGACAATCTGGCTGTCGGCAATTTCTTTAAGCTGGTCCGGCGGTAAATCCCCGGATAAACTTAAGCTTATCATGGGCATAATATTCATATTGATAGGGATAATCTGAGGGTTTTTGGCATCAGCCCCCATCATAGCGGCAAAGCTGGTAACCGCCTGAGGAAAGTTTATTTCACCTATGCCCTCATTAAGGCTTTCAGTAACAGCCGTCATGTCCGTGCCGTATTCAAATTCGGCCATAATGACGGACATACCCCCTGAAGAGGTGGAGGTAAGGTGCTTTAAACCCTGGTCTGACCATTCGTCCCAAATAAATCTTTCAATAGGGGTGGTAACATCCCTGACCACCGCATCCGGGGTAGCCTGGGGATAAACTGTAACCACAGTGGTATAGGGCAGGCTGATATCAGGCATCAGTTCCACTTTGATGCCGGTGAATGCCCACCAGGAAGCACCGGCCACAACCAGTGCCAAAAGAATGGTAATAAATCTACTACGCAAAGCCCATTTGGTAATATGCCACATTTAAAAATGCTCCTTTATACTGTTAACCCAGTTCCTGCTGATGCGCCCTTATGGCGGAAATGAGCTCCTTTAGGCCTTTCTCCAGAGATACCAGACCATCTAAACTCATATGTTCCAAGATATCTGCCATATGTTCAGACTTGCTCTCTACCAGATTGGTAACCAGAGCACGCCCTTTGTCTGTAGCTGAAAGCCAGGTAACCCTTCTGTCTTCGGCACCGGGTTTACGGCTAATCAGACCCTGCTCAACCAGACGTTCCACAATGCCGGTTACGTCCCCCGGAGTAACCCCCAGACTCTGAGCTAATGCACCCAGATTCATTTCTCCTTTGCCTATGATAATGAACAAACTTTTCATCTGGGCCAGAGGCACATCCAGTTTGCACCATGAATTCATAGCATAGGGCAGGATAGTCTGGCCTATCCGGCCTTCAATTTTAATTATATTATCAATAATTGCGGCTTTATTCACATCTCCTAAGCCTTTCCGGTTTAATAGGTCTGCAATAAAAATTTATTTTACTTTATATATATAATTTATACAGTATATAGTATTTTGTCAAATACACCGCCTCCCGGTAAGGCTACGCCCCGAAAAATAAAACGGGGGACTTAAAGTCCCCCGTTTTCAGCCGGAACCTTAGTTTCCAGCTAGGCTTTATTAACTCTCCTGACAGTCAGCTGCCAGCTAAGTGCCAGCAGGATAACCGCCGGAATACCAAGCACCAACAGGAACATGGTGGCCGCTTTCGGTTCGGTCTCGCCCAGGGCATCGGTAGCAAACAGAATGGTAGAAAGCAGCAAAGCCAGACCGATAATACCCAAGACCCATTCATACCAGGTTAAGGATACATGGCGGGCTCTCAGCCACATAACCAGACCCAGCAGCAAGGCTCCCAGTACAAAACTTATTATTAACCACATAAAATCATCCTCCCTCGTATTTTAATAATCTTTGCCCAGGGTAACGTGTGCAGTATCAAAGCCGAGTGTTGGCTGGGACATATCCCACCAGGCTTCTTTATCTTCGTGCACACCATAGCCGAAGAATTTATCCGCCTGCCACAGGAAACTGTTGAAAATAGGCGTAGTTGACAGGGTTGCCCTGACAACCGTGTGGATATTAGCCACGTCAGTATTAAAGGTGCAGGTACCCATACAGGCACCGCAGCCTCCGATAGTGGCTTTATACGACCAGCAGGCAATACCGTCCGTCCAGAACTGTTTACGCCCCGGAATGTGGGTGGTATCTTCCTTGCCGTATATCTTCGGCACATCCCAGGTGGGCTCATGTTCTTTAGAAATACACTGGGCGGGGCATTCGTCAGCACACTTGGTGCAGGTCTGGCAGAAGCGCCACATACCGGCATCAATGGGAGGGGTGGGTTCAAGCGGAAGGTCTGTAATCAGGCTGAACAGACCAACACAAGGGCCGAACTCCGGGCTTATGAAAGCGCCGTTGTTTCGGGCACCCTCGCCCAAACCGGTAAGGGTAGCAGTGGCAATGGCAGGGATAGCCCCGTTAAACGGCCGGGTATAGCCGTAACAGGTATAACCCAAAACCTGCATAAAAGTCTGGACGCGGGGCTGGATAATAGAGAACTGGCTGTACCGCATGCTGTTTCCGGCACTCATCAGGTCAGAGCTGGGAGATGAACGGAACATCTCTTTGTTTAAGGGGTGGGTAAAGGCGAAATCATAAAGCTGTACCTTATCAGGGAAGACCAGCTTGTCAGCGCCTTCATAGCCTACCGGCACATCCTCAAACATATATTTCTTGTGGGAGGCATCTTTATCATATTCTCTTATGAGTTTTGTTTTCACCCGGTCAGTTATTTCAGCCATACCCACCTGGGCTGCTCCGAAATGAATCATGGCGGCTCTAAGCATTTTGCTGTTTTCCTCCGGAGTACCCTGCCATTTGGGCACACCCAAAGATTCAGGAGTAGTGCTGGAGACAGGCCCTATAAAAGAAATAGGGTACATATAGTTGCCGGAGGATAAAGCCCTGTCCCTGAGGGTCAGACCGCTTTGATTTTTTTGCACGGCATTGGCAGTATAAGCTGCGGCCGCCGCCCGCCGTTTGGCACCTTCTTCCGCACCCAAAAAGTAATCCTGGGTAGGATTGTTCTGGCCGGTCCAGATGCCATCTGAGCGGTACATAAGCGACCAGTCCAGCTCCACTGTGGGGTCTTCCATCTCACGGTTTTTGACATACCAGGGGCGTTTCCATTCGGCTGCCGGAGATGACATAAATTCATCAACATCATGAAATACCGGGCTTACGGCAGAAGCCGCTCCCAGACCCGCACCTGTCAGTCCAACCGCTTTCATAAAGTCCCGGCGGCTTACCATTGAATGAAATTTTGACATTTTAATTCCTCCTTTTTTAAACGGACTATGTGTTTCCCTGCAACTTACAGCTACCTCTAAACTTTATTTCTTCATCGGCCCTCCTCAATATTTGTGCATATTAGATATTCGTAATAGAATATTATCTATCCTTCATAAGTACTGTCAATTAGTAGAAATACTTAATGAACTAAGCATTTAGTATACGAATAGTATATTTACTGCTTAGTCTTTACGGCTGGCACCCGGATGCGGCGGATAAGATTTGTATCAAACAGCAATTTTGGTGTTTAATTACTCTGCGTATTATTTTCAGCAAAATACAACGCAGGAAGATAACATGAACCACACTTCAAGGCCTGACACTTTTGAAATCTGGGGCATTATCATGCAGGCAAGGGCTGTAGCTTATAATGTACGCAGAAAAGAACTGATGGAACAGGGGCTTACCCCTGAACAAGCGGGTATACTGAATATTCTGCATAAAGATAAAAACAAAATCGTAACCCCGGCCAAAATCGCCAAAGAATACCTCAGGGAACCGCACACTATATCGGTGATACTGAAACGGATGGAGGAAAAGGGGCTGATTGCCCTGACCAAAAACCTGACCCGAAGGAACATGATAAGGGTAACCCTTACCGAAAAAGGGGAATCAGCCAGGGTTGAAGCTTTCCGGCTGGATAGAATAAACAAGCTCTTTCAAAACCTGTCTGACGAGGAAGTTAAAACACTTTATAGTTTACTAACCAAAGTAATGAACAACTCGGTAGAGGCTATGGCAGAATTTGAATCTAGAACTCACCATAGTTTAGATATTTTTCACGAATATGATATAAAACTGAGGTCAGAGAGCTCTCCCTGAGAGAGTAACCCGGCTACCCAGGCCGGAGCCGGCGGTATTCTTAGAATGAGACCATCTGCATTTCCCGAAGCAGGTGAAGAAATTGCCGGCAGTCTTTCTCAATAATATCTTCGGGTGCATTGTATTTAGCCGAAAGTTTGTCTGTTATCTGTCTCAAATCCCGCTGCCCGTCACACAGTTTCAGTATAGCCAGCTCAGTAGCAGTAAGCGAAATCAGGCGGCTTTTAACCGGTTCATACAGTACCGCCGTTTTTTGGGGAACAGCAATCAACCCGGGTGTGCGGCTGATATTCTGCCTGATTTGCAGCAGGTCAAAGTTAAGTACGGCCGCAGTTACCTGTTTGTTCAGCCGGGGTACTCCTGAAGCACTTAACGGATAATCCTGCTTTGCCTCCGCCTGAGGCGATACCCCGGCAGCATTTAACAGGTCTTTGATGAACGGGAAATGGGACACATACGGCAAAAGGTCTGCTACTATAAGCCTTTTAAAAATATCCCGGCTGGGGTGGTTATTTATCAGCTCTGTCCAACTGCTAAGGCTCATTTCCCTGGCTTCCTGCTGGGAAAGCCCGCCAGACGTCTCATAACTGCGTGACAGTTTAAACTCATCTGCCTTTTTGTCTTCTATCACCCTGGTAACACCATATTTTTCAGGCAGTCTGGACACGGCTGAGCCTTTGCCCAAACTGAAGAAGTCTATATTGAAAGAGCGGATAATATCCCTGTTTTTAAGCAGAAAATCAATAGTCTCGTGGTTCAGGCGGTAACGGCTCATATTAGCGGCATAACAAACACCAGAAGGGGCGGTGCGGTACATTTCTTTGGGCATGGGGGTAGTATAGGTAACTATCCAGCGGGCCGTATTGGGGATAACATAATTAGTGTCAGTCATATAGCCCTTATCCACGTCCTCAAATTTATATGACATAATAGGGCCATTGAAAAACATCCGGCTGGCATCCTGGGGGTAGAGCATTTTTTTAACATTGGTGTCCAGCTCTATAGAAGCAATCTGTCCAGCCCCGAAAAACCTCATAGCAGATTTGAGCAGGGCAAAATTCTCTTCAGGAGTTCCCTCCCATTTAGCCACCCCCAAAGTTTCGTGGGTCATGATGGAGCCGACCAGTTCGGGAATAGGCGCCGGGTCTGCCAGTACCGGAGTAACCGGCTCCCGCCAGCCTGCCTGGGTCAGAAAATGAGGCCAGCTGGCCTCCTGAATGGCGGTATCCAGCAGCGAAATAGCTTCACGTGAACCAACCTTTTGTGCCCCTTCCTTAAGGGCTGTCTGCCCCTGAGCCATAGCTGTATTTACCCTGTCCCATCCTACAAATTCGGCCAGCAGGGGCGGAAGATGGCAGCCTTCGGTAGGTATAGCCAAAGCAGCCATTTTATCCCAGTCTATTTCAATAGTAGGCTTGTCAACCTCTCTTACCCACCAGGGGCGTTTGTTAACAGATGAATCAGCAGAGGCTACTTCATCAAGGTCATGGAAAACCGGAGAGACGGCGGCCACTGCGCCGATACCGGCACTGGCTAAGCCTAGCCCCTTCATAAAATCTCTGCGGCTAAGACTAGTGTGAAATTTGTTCATAACTTTTTCCTTTCCTGCAAATATCTCCAGCGTGTCAAAGGGTATTTTTTAGCTTGGTCTTGTCTGCCCCTCCTTTAGGTTATTTGAAGCTACCTGGATATTATAAATAAGCACGGTAAACCGGACGGTAAATCTGAGCAGCTGAAAGTAAAGTTAATATAAGGCTTAATTAAGTATTCTTAACTATTGCCAACCTGAGCATCGGCGGCCAGCATCTGGTTATAGGCAATATCCTGGCAGTATAATATAGCTATAAACACCCGGGAGAACCTGAGTGGAAACAGACGAACTTAAAGAAGAACTGGCCCGGTTAAAACAATGTAATTACACTCTGAAAAAAGAGCGTCTGAAATACCGCGAACTTTTCAACCGCGCTAATGACGCTATACTGCTGTTCAAATTTAATAGCCCCAATGAGCCGGTAACTATTACCGAAGCCAATACCGCTGCCTGCAAGCACTTCGGCTATACGTACGAAGAACTGATAGGCAAAACAAACCTGTTTATTGATTCCCCCGAAACAGCAATCCGGGGGACGGAAATACTGAGTGACCTGTTTGAAAAAGGGCATGAAGTGCTGGAAATAGCCCACAAGAATAAAAACGGCGAGAGTATCCCGGTTGAAATTAACCATAAATTGATTTATCTGGCCGGTGATACCATGGTTATTTCGGTTATCCGGGATATAACTGCCCGAAAGAAAAATGAGCAGGAACTGCGGGAGTCTTTAGAGCGGGAGAAACAGCTCCGGGAAACACTGGAAAATGAAATAAGCCAGCGGGTTACTTTTATGCGGGCATTGGTTCATGAACTGAAAACCCCTCTGACCTCCATGCTGGCTACATCTGAACTGCTGAGCAAGAACCTGAAGGAAGAACCCAACCAGAGTTATATGAAATGCCTGTATGCGGGCATCCAAGACCTTAATCTGCGGATTGACGAGCTGCTGGATATTGCCAGGGGAGAAATAGGGCTGCTAAGGCTGGAATGTGAACCGCTGAATATTTACGAACTGCTTAAAGACGTAAATGAAATAATGAAACCCGTGTTTGAATCAAATGCCCAAAAGCTGACTATAAATATCCAAAACCCGCTGCCTATTATGATTGCGGATTATAAACGTCTCAAGCAGGTTATCTTAAATTTGCTGGATAATGCGGCAAAATACACTAATGTTGGCGGAGATATCCGGCTTTGTGCCTCAACTGATGATAAGTATTTGATAATTGAGGTCAGGGATAACGGCAAAGGCATGAGCCTCAAGGAAACAAGTAATTTGTTTAAGCTATATTCACGCAGCCATAAAAAAGGCTCTCCTTCAGGCCTGGGTATAGGCCTGGCTTTATCCAAGATGATTATTGACCTGCACCAGGGTGAAATAAGAGTGAAAAGCAAACTTGGGGAAGGCAGCACCTTTACTTTTTCCATACCGCTGAGGCCGGAAGCCCCATGAAGATACTTATTATTGAAGATGATTACAAGATAGTGCAGGCAATATCTTTTGCTTTGAAAATAGGCTGGCCTGATGTGACCCTGCTGAGCGCTTCCCGCGGGGAAAGCGGGCTCAGGATGATTGAAGAACAAAAGCCCAACCTGGTTATCCTTGACCTGAGCCTGCCGGATATGGACGGGCTGGAAGTTCTGAAAGACGCCCGGCTTTTCTGTGATACCCCCATTATTATTCTGACGGTACGCTCGGAAGAATCTGATGTAGTGGAAGCGCTGGAGCTGGGGGCAAACGAATATATCATAAAACCCTTCCGCCAGATGGAACTGCTGGCCCGGATACGTTGCATACTCCGCCGCCCCATAACCACCAGCAAAGATGCCCTGCTGGAATGGGGGCCGTTTAAACTGGATTATTTTAAAAGGCTGCTGTTTATAAATGAGAAAACTGTTATCCTGACCACTATTGAAAGCCAGATTATGCATGAACTCCTTAAAGATGCCCCCAATATAGTAACGTATTCAAGGCTGTCCGAACTAATTTCGGGGGGGCATTATCCCGACGTGGTCAACAGCATAAAGGTCCATGTATATAACCTGAGGCATAAACTTGAGGCGGATTCCTATGCCCCGAAATATATTATGAATATGCATGGGGTTGGTTATTTTCTATCCAAGTAAGCGTAATCACCCTGATGAAAGTTCCGTTTAAGTATAAGAGCAAGACGGATTAAAAACTAACCGGTAAATTCGTCTTTGGCAGCCAGCAGCAGTATAACCGCCGGAATACCGGTCAGGATAAATGAGCAGGCCGCCGCTGCGGCACCAATCAGCGCCCATTTCCATTTCTTCCGCAGGAAAATAAAAACACTCCCGGCCAAAGCCGCCAAGGCAATTACAAGCGCCGGTATGGGAGTATCAAAGATAATGCTGGGCACAAAAGGCGGGATATCCCCTTTGCCAAACCCGCTCCCGGCTTCCCCGAAAATTCCCACCCAATAATTCAGTATGCCCAATGCACCCAGCAGGGCTGAAAGAATACATAGACCGCCGGCAATCACTCTTCCCCGGCTTTTCTTTATCTGTTCATTCATGCACTTGCCTTTCTCCATGATAACCACCAGTCAGCCTCAAATACAAGGGCAGGCGGGCGGCAAAGCCGGTACCAAAAAAGCTCCGGGGTATAAAAACGGGGAGCGGGTTTTAAACCCAGCCCCCCGTTTTAGATTTGATTAAGATTTAGCCCTAGGCTGCGCGGTTACGGAAAAACCCTATTCCTATAAAGACAATGCCCACGCCAACCACTATCCAGAAGGCATAAACACTGGCCCACATAATCAGACTCTGGGTAGACTCGGCAGTGCTCACCATCTCGTCAATGGTTTCAGAGGTATAGGCTATGGTTGAAATAAATATCGGCATACTGACTGAGGGGGCAGGGGAGATTTTAAGGGTAGTAGTGGTGTCTGAATACACAGGCACCCCGCTGACCGGCTCTACTTTGATATTTATCAGGAAGTCTCCGCTCTGGGGTATGCCGGTATTAGCGTAAGTACCCAGATTTATATTCTTCTGGTCTACCTGAAAGACATACACAGTCAGACCCTGATAGGTTTCTTCTTTGACGAATTTGGCAGTCAGGCTCTGGTTAGCTGTGGCAGACCAGAACGGATAGTCCTGCTTTTGGGTATCAGCCGGGAAGGTAAACTGGCCGGTGCGGCTGATATCTCCGTAACCGGCAACATTCGCCCGGGTAGTTCTATCCAGGCCATAAACTTCCTCCGAACCGAAAGGCAGCTCTGTACCGGCCTGAGCATGGGTGAAAGTAATCTTCTGGTCTAACAGCAAAACATCATCTTCCAGACCGCTGGCTTTCAGGGCACGGGTAACATTGACCGGCATAGCCGGGTTTAACTGGTTGGTAGCGGAATTAAGTACCTGAACAGTGCCGGAAAAATAATAATTCTGTTCATAATCCGCCGGAAGTTTAGCCATAACCGGAAAGAATACATACACCCAGATAAAAGCCGCCGCTACTAAAAGAGCACCTAAGAATGAGGGCCACCAACGTTTGAACAACCTGATTAACCTCCTACGTCATTTTTTGTGCACGCTGATTTGAAACCGATGCCAATAATGTTTAAGCAGATGCGCCGGAGAGTCCTGTACGGCCTGCGGTATGCCGGAAGCGAGTAATAATAACATACTATTTTATTTTTTGAAAGATATTTTCAAAATTATTCATTTTGAGCAAAAATAATCCTCCGCTCAAAATACCAGTGCCCGAACTTTTCAGGTCCGGGCACTTTTAGTTTTTGCCAGAGGATATTTACCTGTTATACAGGTTTTAGGCTTTGGAAAGTCTCCTGGCAGCCAGCTGCCAGGTTAAGGCTAACAGGATAAGGGACGGCAAGCCGGTAACCAGCAGGAACATATAAGCAGCCTTGGATTCTACTTCTTCAAAACTGCCCATAAAATTTTGCAGGGTAAATACCAGCAATATCAGGCCGACTGCACCTATAAGCCACTCATACCAGGTAAGGTGAAGGTTTTTGTGTTTCAACCACCAGATAAAACCCAACACCAAAGCCCCAATCAAAATTCCTATAAAAAACCACATAAAGCTTTAATCTCCTTTCCTATTTACCGTAACCGCCATCAGCCGCGATAATGGTTGAGTCCTGACCAAGAGTAGGCAGGCTGAGATCCCACCATGTTTCGGCTTTTTCAGCATCAGCACCATAACCAAAGGCCTCACCCAGCTTGTAGAAGTAGGTGTTGAAGAGAGAAACATTAGCCACAGTGCCTTTGATAATCTGATGCACCAGTGAGCCCCGGTTAACTGTAAAGGTGCATTCACCCCAGCAAATGCGGCAGCCATGAGAGGTTTCGTTGGAATACTGGCGGCACAGGGGCAGATTGTTATAAAAAGCCTTGGTACCTTTAACCGAGAAAATGGTCTCCTTGCCTTCGGTCAGGGGTATATCCCAGGAGGGTTCTTTCTCTTTGGATATAACCTGAGGCGGACAATGGTCAGCACACTTCTGGCAGGAATGGCAGAAGCGGTAAATACCGGCGTCTATGGGGTGGGTAGGTTCAAGAGGCAGGTCTGTTAAGACGCCATATAAACGGCCGGGAGCGCCATATTCGGGAGTAAGGGTATAAAGTTTCTGGCGGCTGGCTTCACCCAGACCGGCCATAATAGCCGCTCCGCCTTCGGAACCTACGTAGCGGGAGTCATTACCGATAGTACCGATAAGCTGATAACCCAAATACCTGAGGAAGTTGTAGGTGGAGGCGTGCAGATTGCCACAGTTGTAAAAGGTATTGGAATTGGCAAAACCGCCCAGCAAAGTGCCGGAGGAACGCCAAAGCTCATTTGAGCCCTGGGTTGAAAGGGCTATCTCCCACAGGGGTACATTGGGGATGACCAGCTTTTCAGTGGTCTCATATGCTTTCGCTACATTTTCAAAGACAATGGGGCGGGCAGCGGTAACCGGTACGTCGGTACCGATGTATTTTTCGTTATTTGAATCACCCTTCTCATACGAGAAGATAACATGGTCACGATGTTCCTGGGTAAGCTCGGTATAGCCTACCAGCGAAGCGCCGTAAGCCCGCATAGCCGCTCTAAGCATACGGGAAGCTTCTTCGGGAGTACCAGTCCACTTCGGTTCGCCCCGTTCTTCCGGAGTTTTTACCGGAGCGGGGTCTTTGGTTTCAGCCCAGCCAGGGGCAGTACCCTGAGAAACCCGTTTAAAGCTGCCGGCTAACGCCCTTGACCGGTAAGTATATCCCGGATAATTTGAGGCAGTTCTTTCAGCCAGTTCGGCAGCGGACAAGGCCGCAGCCCCCAGAACTCTATCTGCCCCGTAATACATAGCCCTGACTCTGGCGGACTGACCCTGATTACGCCCGTCATGGCGTTCCATCATATCAAAGTCTACCTCTATGGTAGGGTCATCAATAGGGCGTTCTTTTACCCACCAGGGACGCGGCTGAACAGCCGTATCAGAGGCTATAAGTTCATCAATGTCATGAAAAACCGGAGCTGACGCCGCAACAGCGCCTATGCCTGCCCCGGCCATACCCAAACCCTTCATAAAATCACGGCGGGATACCATGGAATGAAACTTGCTCATAAAATCCTCCTAATTTGTTGACGGTATACCTGTTCTTTCACAACGCCACCCAGTCTTTCCTGAGCGTCATAATACAAACTGCACCTCACTGAAATAAATGATAATCAGGAATAGCAATACATGAGTAAATTATATATTTCGGTGTGTTTTTTACTATCCGCTTTTATACGTAATACGCTTTAGGCATTTTTACTTATTTTTCTTATACGTAAAACTACTTATAAAAAAGAAAAACTGTCCACGTGGATACAGGCGGGCTTTAAAGGGTAATCTGAAATGTTTGTTACCGGGGGAAAAAACTGAAAACACAAAAAACCGGTCTCAAAAAGAGGCCGGTGCAAATCGTTATATTATAAGCTTAAAACCCTGTTTTCAATTTTTTAAAAAACAGCCGGACTATTCCTCAAACACGCTGCCCTGTTCATATGAACCCAGAACATGAATAGTCTCGGTTACCTTTGCCAGTTCTTTCAGGGCGCGCTGGGTTTCAGGCGTATATAAGCCCCGTTCAAAATCCAGATAGAAGTAATAACCCCAGGTACGCCCCATAACCGGGCGGGATTCTATTTTGGACAGGTTTATGCCCTGGTCATAAAAACACTTAAGGCACTTGTAGAGGCTGCCGGCATTGTTCTCGGCCTTTATGGCCAGAGAAGTTTTATTCGCCTGAGGGGGGTATTTGGGCTCTTTGGCTATGATAAGGAAACGGGTATAGTTCTGCTTTTCAGTTTCAATATCTTTGGCCAGTATTTTCATATCATACAGCTGGGCTGAGAGGTTGCTGCTGATAGCAGCGGCAGTAGTAAGGTTTTTTTCTTTTATCATGCGGACACTGCCGGCAGTATCGTAGCCCTCTATACGTATCACACTGGGGTGCTTTTCAAGGAAAGATTCGGCCTGAATCATGGCAATAGGGTGGGTATAAACTTCACGTATCTGTTCCATTTTAACACCGGGCAGGGCAATAAGGTTCAGGATAACGTGCAGATAGGTCTCGCCGACTATTTTGCTTTCATATTTGAGCAAATTGTCATAATTATCCAGAAACGAGCCGTAAAGGGAGTTCTCTATAGCCACAACCCCGTAATCAGCCAGCCCCTTTTTGACATCTTCAAATACCTGATGGGAGGTGTCACTTTCAATAATCTCGGAATCACCGGGGAATTTATGGCGCGCTACAATATCATGAAAAGAGCCGCGAGCTCCCTGTATAGAAATCTTAATCATTGGCCTGCCCCTTTCCGTACCCAGATTATGCTAATAATAGCGTTTACCGCAGGCAGAGGCAAGGGTATATATATACAGCGTTTTTTGGTATAAGACACCTGCGGGTGTACAGGGCGTGGTATAATAAATACAGGCAAGGAGAATTCCTGTCAATACCGGCAAGAAGGAGGCAAGGCATTTGGAGAAACTGCAGGCTCTGTTATGTACTTGGTTTTTCCCTTGTAGCGGCTCTTCGCTGGTGGGAGTTAGGGGGAGTTGACCATCATCAAGCCGGCAAAGAGCGGCGAAGGTTCCTGAGCTTTCCGGTTAGTTTACTCTACGGTTAATGAGAAATCTGGCTTTTCTGGCCAGGCGGGGAAAGTAAGGAACGACCGTTTCCCCCGAAAATTAAATACAGTTTGGAATACATTTGGGCCCCGAATCTTTTACGGGGCCCTCTTTTTTAACTTATTTATTCTCTGGATACAGCCGGAATACTAAGGCGGAAACAGTCTCCCGGGCGGGCTGAAAGCAGACCGGCGGCACTGCCGCCCTGAAGAGCAATCTCCAGCCTCCCGCTGCTGCCGATAACAGCCAGCAAACCGCTGGCCTGAGAATAGTTTTGGCAAAGACCATGGATAGTCCGGCCCAAAATCTCCAGCCCGACAGGTTTGCCGGAAGGCAACATTTGGGGAGTAATATCGGTAACCAGATTGCCGAAATGGTCTGCATATACCACATGCCCGGTAATAGTCCCGTCAGGGGCAGTCTCCGGGCAGGGCAGATGAAAGGCGTTTATCCAGTCAAGACGCGGCCCGAAATCCCGAAGGGGAGTACCCAAACTGATATAAGCGGCGGCCGGTGCAAATATATCCCGCCCGTGAAAGGTGGCACTGACCGCTTTAAGCCAGAAAGCGGGGTTGGTTAACTGAAAAGCCTCTACACCCCGGGGAATATCCAGCTTCAGCAGACCTTCGGCCGGCAGCAAATCACTGTTACTTTTGGGCAGATAGGGGCTAAGCACATAACTGAAAATACCGTTGTCCGGGCCGATAAATATGCCAGCCGGAGTGGCTAAAATAATCCCCCGGCGGCCGCTGCCTACCCCGGGGTCTACTACCGCTAAGTGAATGGTGTCTGCCGGGAAATAGGGGCTGGCCTCACCTAACAAAAAGGCCGCCTGCTGAATATTCTGGGGCTCTACCTGATGGGAAACATCCAGCAGCCGGACATTTGGGTTTATACTCAGGATAGCCCCCTTCATGGCGGCCACATAGGCATCTTGCAAGCCAAAGTCAGTAGTAAGGGTAATAATACCCACAACTAGCCCCCTTTAGCTTAGTTTCAGCATAAGCAGAGATACCAGCAGGAACAGGACTACCAGTACAATGGTGAGTATAAAAAGGGTTTTCTCTATACCCCGTTTGGTACGGTAGACACTGTCTGCCTGCCCGAAGATACCGCCCAGGCCTCCGCCCTTTACTTGCATCAGAACTGAGAGAGTGAGGGCTACGGCCAGCACTATCTGGGCTATAATCAGGTAGGTTTGCATGTTTATCCTTCCTCCAGAGCTTTCTTAAGCAACTCCATGGCTATGTTAGGGTTGGCTCTGCCTTTGCTTTGTTTCATCATTTGGCCTACTAAAAAGCCGATAACCTGGGTCTTGCCTTCGTTATATTCGGCAACCGCCTTGGGGTTATCCGCCAGCACTTTTTTGGCAATAGCTACCAGCTCGGAACTGTCGGAAATCTGGCTGAGACCCTTCTTTTCAATAATAGTCTCGGCATTTTGCCCGGTACTATACATATCTTCAAGCACCGCTTTGGCGGTGGCGGCATTCACTTTGCCGGCTGAAACCAGCACCAAAAGATGGCACAGACTGGCCGGGCTGACCTTGAGGGCAAAAGCGTTTATATCCACCCCGGCAGTATTCATTATGGAGCTTACCGGCCCGACTACCCAGTTAGCCACTTCCTTTATGCCCTTGTCCTGGGGTATATTCTGGAAATCAGCTTCGGACAGAACCGCTTCAAAATAGTCTGCCAGTTCACGGCTGGCCGTCAGCAGTGAAGCATCATATTCGGACAGCCAGTATCCCTGAATAAACCTTTCTTTGCGGACTTCGGGCAGTTCGGGCAGCTTTGCCCTTATAGCCTCTATCCAGTCACAACTGATATGCAGGGGGGGCAAATCCGGTTCGGGGAAATAACGGTAGTCATGGGCAAATTCCTTGGAACGCTGGGAGACAGTCTGGCATTTGTCATCCTGCCAGCCGCGGGTCTCCTGGCTTATCTTTTTGCCTTCATCTGCCATTTTCCGCTGACGGACTTCTTCGTATTCCAAGGCGGAAAAAACCGCCTTGAAGCTGTTCATATTTTTTACTTCCACTTTAGCCCCAAGCTCAGGCGAGCCTGCAGGCCGTATTGAAATATTGGCATCACAGCGGAAACTGCCGTCTTCCATGTTGGCAGTGGAAACACCCAGATAGCGCATGATGGTCCGCAGTTTCATAAGGTACTGGCGGGCTTCTTCCGGGGTGCGCATATCCGGCTCACTGACTATCTCCATCAAAGGTATGCTGGAGCGGTTTATGTCTAAAAGGCTGTAAGGCTGGCCGTTAATATCACTCTCATGGTGGAGTTTGGCCACGTCTTCTTCAAGGTGAATACGGGTTATGCCGATGCGGCGGATAGCCCCGTCTATATTTATATCCATAAATCCCTTGCCGCAAAGCGGCTGGTCATACTGGGAAATCTGGTAACCTTTCATAAGGTCAGGATAGTTGTAATTTTTGCGGTCAAACTTGCTGAAGGAGGCAATATCACAGCCCAAAGCCAAGCCGGACATAATGGTGTATTCCACCGCCTGTTTATTTATAGTGGGCAGTACCCCCGGCATGCCCAGACATACCGGGCAGACATGGGTATTGGGTTCGGCACTGGTATAGTCTGTACTGCAGCGGCAAAACATTTTGCTTTTGGTATTCAGCTGAACGTGGACTTCCAGCCCGATTACTGTTTCATATTGAGTCATTGTAGTTACCATTTCACCTACCTCTGGTTAACTAGCAAGTATATCAATATTCTTCGTCCACTGGCAAGGCAGGCCGGGTATTTTGCTTTAATGCTAAAGCGGGCTTATGTTATAATGCCCTTTACATGGGGCTGTAGCTTAGTTGGGAGAGCGCTGCGTTCGCATCGCAGAGGTCAGGGGTTCGAATCCCCTCAGCTCCATTTTCCCTGCTGTTTTTGTACTACTTTTGTTTACACTAATTCTCTCACCGAGTCCCTGTTCTCACGCATGTTAGAATTAAAATGAACATGGTAACAGAATACATAATTAAAGACGAAATCGAAAAGGAAAGAACGCCTTCTGAGCTACAGAGTTGGTTAAGCCAGAAGGTGGAAAATATTTGTTCAACCCAAGAAGGTTTAAAAGCCTTCAGGCTGCAAAAAGGGCTCTTGAAAAAACTAACCGAGGAAATTAGTCCTCTAGCAAAATTTGGTGAACATAAATTTGGAAACACCAACCAAGTTCTTTTAAAACCAGTTATGGGTAATCAAAGATACGATGCGATAGTCATAGACAAGAGAACAGCGCCTGCAACTAAAACTTACATTGAGGTAACCCAAGCTCACGAGGGGAAAAACGATTATTGGCGCAGGCGCGAACTGTTTAATAAAAGTTATAGTTTTGCAAAGGCTCCTGTTATCAAGACTGGTAAAGGAAAGAACATTCAGGTTTCAATCCCGCCAGAAGCTACCCCAGTAGAAGAAGGAGTAGAAAACGAACTTAAACGAATTGTAGTAGCAGCAGAAAAGAAGGCTGGCAAAGATTATCCAACCAACACTTCTTTGATAATCTCTTTTGACGATGCGGAACTCTCAGAAAAAAGGTTGGAAGAATTAAGCTATCCAACCATAGATGACTTCGTAAAAAAGGAACTCTTGCCATTAGACCTGAGGTTTTCACACCTGTATCTTGCTGGCAAAGCCAACAAGGTCTTTCGGGAATATCTTATTACAAAGCAAGTTTAAAGAGATTTTACGATATGGCTAGGTCACTCTCTTGCCTGTTTAACATATTTAAGCAATAGTTCAAGCTGCCAATCACGCTCCTGTAAACCGCTATTTACATCTGCCGAATGGGCCACAACAGCCCTGGTACTGTATAGTGCCGCGCCCAAAGCATGCGTCACAACATGGGCTGTGCCAACAGCCTGACCCGCAGCGTGGGCAGCAAAGACAGCGTCTGTTTCTTCCTTCCCTTTGGCTGCAGCATGGGCATCAAGAGAAGCTTTGCGTATGGCCGCCATACTAAAGATCCCGGTATCAATCCAGTCCCGGAGTACTTCAATTGCTTTTCTTGGCCTGTCATCACCCGGATAATTTTCTTCAAAAAATGGCAGAACACGCTCCGCACATTCTGCAGCCCAAACAGCCAAAATTATTTGGTCAGGTTTGAAGACCTGATGGTCTATATGTTCTGTAAAAGGCTTATCCAAAATCTTTGAGACAGACTTGCGGATTTCATATAACAGTTTTGTTGGCCTTATCTTTTCCTGCAATCCCGGCCTCCAAATAATACGCATTTTAAGTCATGCCCAAAACAAGCACCTGCACAACTAAACCGAATATTTAAATCAAAGTCCATACTGGTACTGTCTATTATTTACCCCGATTTGCAAACCTAACCTGATAAATAACGGCTAAAAGATTTCCTGTTTAATACCAGATGGATAAGTATTGAGGCAATAAAAGCTATTGCCACAGCCACATGGTGGCCGGAATTACCGGGGTGGACATGGGCTTCCGCAATTCCGGTTATTATGGTGGCCAGAAATAATACTGCCATGGATAAGCATACAACTCTTCTCATCAGGCAATCTCCTTATTATGGTGAATATTTGTTTGAGAAAGGGTTATCGCTTTCTCCGGGCATACCCTGACACATTTTTGACAGCCTTTGCAATTATCCGGCCAGCTGATGCGGGCGTGCTTGTGGAACGGCAGATTAACCTTGTCAAGCACCCCGTTGGGGCAGGTCTCAACACATTTCCAGCAGGCCTGACATAATCTGGTATCCAGGCTGATATATTTAGTAGAGTGGTGCGGTACTCTATGAAGCATCTGGCTTTAACTCTCTTTCTTATCCATATCCTGTTGGTGCATCTCTAAAGCTTGGCGGTAAACCCTTGTAGCCAAATAGGCTTTTAAGCTATTAAGGGTACTAAACAGCCTGGCTACGGGTACTGTATCCATACCACGCATATGATGAATTTTATTGTGTATTTCATCAGCTTCGTTACGTATTACCTCAATATACCGGCTATAAATACCCAGGTCATTCAGTTCCAGACCAAATCCGGCCAGTTCTTTAATAATACCGGCCACACGCAGGTCAATATCATCATACACATCACCCTTGGCGGTTTTCCGAGGCACCAGCAGCCCCATTGATTGCAGGCCCTTAAGCTCCGGAGCAGACAACCCAGAGGCATTCATCAGCTCACCTGCCGTCAGCGGGTTAGGCTCTCCTGTGACTACCGGCTGAAATACATCATCAAGAAGCGTACGCATCTCCCCAAGATGCTCAATATCCTGTCCGTCCCGCCTGGCTTGCAGTATGAGTTTTATTACAGACAAAGGAAGGAATTTTTCTGATTGGAGTTCTTTGATTAACCGGATATCCTCAACACAGTCAGGGCTGTAGTAAGCCATATTGGGGGCAGTTTTGAGCAAGGGGGACAGTAAGCCTTCACGGGTGTAGTAGTGAATAGTTGGCAGAGAAACACCCGCCGCTTTCGCGACTTCACTTATCCGCATCAGGGTCTGTTTGACTATATCTGTTTTTCCCATATTCACTAACTCTATAGTGTATAGTATATACTAACACTATATACTTTTCAAGCAGAAGAGACCAATTAAAATCAGTCAGAAACCTGAAGGCTACCCGCCAGGCAGTGAATGAAACCTGAGGGAGTGCCGTTATAGGAAAACCAGCCACACTTGGACTGGTGATATTCAAACAAATAATCGCAGCTTGTTTTAACCCTGTTATCAGATTTTCCTGCCCCCAGCTGGGCCGAAAAATAATCTGCCAGACGGTACTCCGGTATTTGGGGAAATAACCTGCACCGGGGCGAAGCCAGTAGCCCTGCGCTGACTGGGCTGCCAGTATAGATGGGACAGGGCGCTTAGCATAATGGCGGCCTTAGCTTCTGTCAGCCCGGCATCATTTTGCCCGAAGCTGATAATATCCCTTAGGGCAGACCCTGTGCCCGAAGTTTATCTTTCCAGGTCACCCTTTCAGACATTAATAGTTTCCTTAGCGCGCTTTAAAACTATTATATTGCCGGTCTCCGGGTAAAACCCATGCCATTTCTTAATAATAAGGGCGGCTTTTGGCCGCCCTCTAAAAGAGATTAAAGATAGGGGACAAATACTATTTAGTTAAAGCTTTTTTAATAACTCCTTTGGGGTCACTGGCAAGCAGCACAATTTCCCAAACCAGCAACCCGAATATAATTACGCTTATGCCCAAGAGGGTTGCATCCTGATTGATTTCCAGAAATTCACCTCCTTCCTGCAGATAGGCTATTACGTGGTCAACCAGCCACATTATGCTTGCACCCCAGAACATAAGGCTGAGAAAACCCAGTTTATATTTATCATTTGGAGATTTTATATACCAGACAGCGGTGGTGATAACAGCGGCAGCCAAAGTCATTATCAGCCACATTATGCACCTGCACCAATGTTATTTGCCCTGGCAGATGATTTAAACTTGGCATCTGCAATAAGTACCATAACTGCCCAGATGGCGGTGACCGTAATAGCCATGGCAGTCCCGATAGTAGCCATTTCATGCAGCATGGGGGCAATATCATCCGGGTTCTCCATAGCCGTTAAAAACGGCCACCAGGGCACAACCTCACCATGCCAGACATGCTCCAAAGCCAGCAGCGCCGTGCCGCCCCAGAGCATTTTGTTGAGCCAGCTCAGTTTCCTGCCCCAGCTTATGCCCAAAGTATTATCCGCCTTGATACCCTGCTGTTTTTCCTTTTTTTCTACCGTTTTCTGAACAACTGTGGTAACCACGGCTTCCCCTGCAACTACCAAAAAACATGCCATACCCTGCTGTCTCCTTTCATTTATGAGGTTTTGCCTGAATACTATTTGCAACTGGTTTATTATTGCATCTTGTTGCATTTAGTAATTGTTGCAATTATAAAACGTACGGCTATGCGGCGTCAAGACCAAATGGAAATAATTTTTTCAGAAAAGTGCCGCTTTCCTAAGGAACAAGCAGGGCAGGCAGCAAAAGGGTTAGACGGACGGCAAGGGGCAACAGGGAGGGGTTATTTCTTGCCCAGAGACCGCATAAGCCCCAGCAGGGCAGTGATTATCTGGATTGGTTCAGGCGGATTGCCGGGTATTTTCAGGTCTACCGGCAATATTTTATCAACCCCGCCCAGTACCCCGTAGCCGCCGCAGACAATGCTGCTGCCGCAGGCATCATCACCCAGGGCTATTACCAGCTTGGGGGAGGGCATGGCATCAAAGGTTTTCCTGACGGCAATAGCCATATTCTGGCTGACCGCACCGGTGACTATCAAGATATCTGCGTGGCGGGGTGAGGCAACGAAGCTGATGCCGAAACGCTCAATGTCATAATAGGGGTTGGAAAGGTTATTCAGTTCTATTTCGGCAGAGTTGTCACTGCCGCTGTCCAGCGCCCTGATAGCCAGACTCCGCCCGAAGACAGCATGTATCTCGGTTTTCAGGGCAAAGCCCAGTTTATCAAAGTCTGCATCACCCTTTGGCATCTGCCGGCATACTTTGGGTTTAAAAATATTATTTAAAACGTTTTTCACCTCAGATACCTCACAGGTCTGTCCCGGCATAAGACAGGTTCAGGCTTTTATTTATCAGGGGAAAGTCCGGAATAATATCCCCCAGCACCGCATGCTCTATGGCCTGCCAGTTGCAGTAAGAGGCGGTACGCACTTTATAGCGTTCAATTTTGCCATCCCTGAGCCACAGCCAGTGGAGGGACTGCCCGCGGGGAGACTCAACCAGCACCAGGCTGTAGCCGTTTTGCATCTTAAGCGGGACTATATATTCGCCGGCGGAAAGCCTGGAGGCGGTCTGAAGTATAAGTCCCAGTGAGTTTTGCACCTCGGAAACCCTTACCTTAAACCTGGCCATGACATCACCTTCGGGCAAAACAGGCGGCTCAAACGCAAGCTCAGAGTACAAGCCGTAAGGCTGGTTTAAACGGGTATCTGTATCCGCCCCCGAAGCTCTGGCTGCCACCCCGGTAATATTAAGGGGTACAAGCAGGCGGTTATTTATAATGCCGGTAGTTTCAAAACGGTCAACCACCGAGGTCTTGGCCAGTGCCTTTTCAACCTGCTGGTTAAACCTGCCCTCAAAGACACGCAGGTAATCTGCCAGTTCATTTACAATCCCGGCAGGTATATCCCGGAGCAAGCCGCCGGGGGTAATTATGCCTTTTAAAAAGCGGGAGCCGCTAAGGCGTTTGTTCCAGCGCATCAGTTCTTCACGCAGTGCCATAAGAGCAGCCGCCCCCACCGGATAGGCTACGTCTGTGAGCATACCGCTAAGGTCTGAAAGGTGCGAATAGAGCCTTTCCATTTCCAGCAGTATTAACCTAAGCTGTTCAGCCCGGCGGGGCGGACGCACAGAGCAAATATGCTCAACCCCCAAAGAGTAGGCATAAGTGTTGGCGGCGGATTCATCACCGCTTATAGATTCGGCTATTTTAAGCCCAAAATCTATATCCCTGCCCATGGCCAGTTTTTCAAGCCCGCGGTGTTTGTAAAAAAGCCTGATTTCCAAATTTAGAACAGGCTCGCCGATGGCACTGAAACGGAAATGCCCCGGCTCTATAATACCGGCATGCACCGGCCCTACCCCAACCTCATACACACCTTCGCCGCTGACCTTTTTAAATGGATACAGGGCTTCATCCTCCACCCCGGCAGGCAGACTAAGCGGCTGGTTTTTAAAACTTTTTACCAGCGGATGGAAATTGGCAGGGTAGGTTTCGTGAAGCCAAAGCCGGCGGCGGTCAAAGGCATTTTCAAACTCACAGCCGTAGCCGTCCCGTATTTCCCGCTCAAAGTAACAGGCAGAGGGGAAAATGGCGGCAATAGAGGCAACCGGGCTGTCTGTACGGCGGATAATTACCAGCGTCCCGGAGTAATTCCTTTTTTCAAATACGTATAAAAGGCTGAGCCCCTCGTAGCCCCTGAACCCCTCCAGGCCAAATAAGCCTATAAGCCCGAAGCCGTCTTCGGCCAACTTCGGGTAAAGGGCAGCCGCTTCGGCCCAGTCAAGCCCCAGATAATAATCTTTGTTTGCCCCTTTTTCCAGCCTGAGGGGATTGATAGCAGGGCTTAGGAATTCGGACAGATAAGTATATAAATCAGGTATTTTCATAGCTAAAAACCTAAACCTTTGACTATCTGGCTAAGGAAATCAGCCAGTACGGGAGGTTGGAAAACCCCCAAAATCACTACTCCAGCCATAATGATATAAACCGGCAGCTTCATGGACAGGGGGGTCCGGAAAACAGGGCGGTCGGCAGTTTGTTCACTGCGGGTAAAGGCTTTGAGCAGAAAAGTGGCAAAGGAAGAAGCTACCAGCAGCAGGCAGAAAAGCACTGCCAGCACCAGCCAGACTGAAATACCGCCCAGCTGGATAAGGATATTAAGTTCAGACAGGAAGACCGGAAACAGGGGCATACCGGTAATAGCCGCACTGCCGATTATAACCCCCCAGGCCGCCACCGGCTGGAGACGGAATATATCAAATATACGGTCAAAACGGTCACTGCCGTATTGGCGGCGGATAATGCCGGCTGAAAAAAACAGCCCGCTCTTGACCAGCGAATGAGCCAGGGTATGGAACAGCATCCAGAATACCGCCAGAGGCGTGCCTATGCCTATAGCCAGCAGCATAATACCCATATGCTCTATGCTGGAAAAACCAATAAGCTTTTTAAGATTTCGGCGGGAGAGCATACTGAAAGCGGCTACCCCTATGCTGAGTATACCTAAACCTATCAGCACATTGGAAAAGGTTTCGCCTATCTGGCTTTGGCGAAGCAGGGCGCTTAAGCGGAGAATACCCACTATGCCTATATTCAGCACGGTAGCAGACATCAGGGCGGTAACCACTGACGGGGCTTTGGCATAAGCCGCCGGCAGCCAGTTATGCAAAGGGACTAACCCGCTCTTAGCCAGCAACCCGGTCAGTATCAGCAAAGCACTTAAACCCAGCACCGATGGTGAAAGCAGGGGAGCTAAGCCAGCCAGTTCGTCCCAGTTCAAAGTGCCTGTACCGCTCACCTGACGGGTAAGGGAGAAAAGAATAATAAGCCCGATGAAGGCAAATATCATGGCGGTAGAGGCAATAAATATATACTTCAAAGCGGCCACCAGGTTATCACGGGCATTTAAGGTGGCAATGAGCAGGGCGGAAAAGAGGGTGCTCAGCTCTAAAAAGAGCCAGAATAAAGCCAGATTATTGGCAAAAAAGGCAAAGGTAATCACGGACAGAAGCAGGTTAAAACCCAGATAGAAAACGGGCAGGTTTTCCGTATCCAGCTCTTTATTTGAAATTAGATGGCTGACATAACCGCGGGAATAAAGTGCCGCCAGTATAAACACCGCTGAAGCAATCAGTACCTGAAAGATACCCAGCCGGTCAATGAATAAGTAACGGCTTTCCATGAAATAATGGGGCAGGGGTAAAGCTAAAAGTACCCATAGGCTCAGCCCCAGATGCCACAAGCCATGCCCCAGACTGAATCCGGCCAGCATTTTCGGGGACAAGCTGCCCCTGACTAAACGCAGTCCCAGCAACCCTCCGCCCAGAATGAGTGAAGGCAAAATATAAGCCAGCAGTATCAGGTTTTCCATTACTTTTTCTTGAACCATTCACCCAGCGGCGTAAAACGGGGGTGAAAATCCTCTATAGTTGAATCTATACCGAAAGCCAGCACCGTAAGAAGCAGCACCAGTATCACCAAGTCTATCAGGACCAGTATTTCCAGTATAAAGGGCAGTTCCGCTACAAATAAACCAAACAGTATGGCCCCGTTTTCCATGCTCAGGTAGCCTACTATCTTGGTCAGCATTTTCTTGCGGCTGAAGATGACCATCATGCCCATTAGTGCCATGGACACACCTATAACCGCCCCCAGAGTAAACAGCCGCTCAGGCATTACTTCACCCAGAAGGCTTGAAAACACCTGATAAACCCCGAAAACCAGCAGTATGCTGACTATCAGTGAGCTTACCGGATAAAGGAAGCGGAACTCCAGGTCACGCCGGATATTCATCTGGAAAAGTATCCGGTTCAGAATACGGGGTATCAGAAATACCTTGCCAAACAGAGTTAGCAGGGCAATAAAAAGCAGGGTCAGGTGTCCGTCATGTATAAAAAACGCCAGAGCTACCAATGCCACCAGCAGGGACTGCAGAGCATAAGTTTTAAACAAACTGGTAAGGCTGCGCTGCCACAAAACCAGGGCAGATGTAACCAGCACCAGCACCAGCAGTATTTTCAGTATGTCGTTTAAAGGTATATTTTCTAACATTCTCTAGGCCAAAAATTTAAATATTACGGTGATAAAGGAAAAGAAAAAGGCCAGCATAAAAAGCCCCGGTACCCGGAAAAGGCGGAACTTGGCCATGAGGGACTCAAATATGCCCACCCCCACCGCAAGCAGGCTGCCTTTTATCACAAAAGCCAGAAACGCTAAAGCTATGCCGCCAGCCGTACTTTCCGCCGCCAGTCCCCAGGGAGCGATTATATTTAGAAGCACCCCCATCAGCAGGGTTTGTTTAAGGGCATGAGAAAGCTCTATCAGTGCCAAATCCGGCCCGGAATATTCCAGCGTCATGGCTTCGTGTATCATAGTCAGTTCCAGATGGGTTTCGGGGTTATCCACCGGTATCCGCGAAGTCTCTACAATAAGGATTATAAAAAGTGAAATACCGGTCAGTATCAGGCTGGGATTGGACAAAAAACTGCTTTCCCGCACCTGAGCAAACATATCAAACAGGCTGGTTGTCTGAAGCACATACGCCAGCGCCCCGAATACGATAATAACCACCGGCTCTATAATGGCTGAAATGGTCATCTCGCGGGAACTGCCCATACCCCCGAAACTGCTGCCGGCATCCAGCCCGGAAAGTGCCATGAAAAAGCGGGACATAACCATCAGGTATAAAAACAAGATGATATTGCCCAGACCGGGGTCTGCCGCAGGTATAAAAACCAGCGGCACAGATAAAGAGGCCACCAGCATAAAAACCAGGCTCAGGTAAGGGGTCAGGCGGATTATAAAGGAGGTTTGATAGGAATAAACCCGTTCCTTCTTGAAAAGTTTGTACAGCTGGTAGTAGGTCTGTAAAAGGGGCGGCCCCACCCGCCCCTGAGCATAAGCCTTGACCTTTTTAATAAGGCTGATAAAGAGGGGAGATACCAGCAGTGCCAAGGCCGTGTTTATAAGACCGTATAACACCAGATTTAAGCTCACCACAGCCACCTTGCCGCCAGTATAACCAGCAGAACGGTTATAAAGCTGTACAGGATATGGCTGCCCAAATCAACGTCCTGCAGGCGGGATACGAAACGGGAAATACGCCCGAAGAAACCGGCAATTGGCAGGTAAATATACTCATCAAAAAACTTTAAGGTATGAATGGCGGACTTGCCCTGCTTGAAAATAGCCTGCTGGTTATCTTCGTAACTGCGTTCATTGTAGTGGCGGGTGCGGTATATCAGCCGGAATATCTGGAAAAGAGGTTCGGCAAAGCCGGTGGCGGTATACTCAAAGCGGGGGGTGGGGCGGATATATCCGCAAGCCCAGGTCTCACTCCGGCGGCTTTTCCGGGGTGAAAACAGCCTGACCATACCGAAGACCAAAACCCCGAATATAACCAGCACCAGGCCAACCAGTGACATATCCGGCAGGTCAAAACTGTAACCTGCCGCCTGGAATACCTGAACCGCAAAAAGACCCAGCACCAGACAGGCAACTGCCAGTATGGCCGGCCCGATAATCATGCTTTTTGAAACTTCCTTAGCCGAGGCTGCTTCCTGACTGCGGGGCATGGCCAGAAAGACCGCCCCGAAAGCCTTTACAAAACAGGCAGCCGCCAGAGCCGAAGTAAGTGCCAGTATGGCCAGCACACTGAACAGAAGTATCTTTATACTGCTTTCAGCCAGAGAAAATGACTGGAAGAAAGACTCAAAGAGCATCAGCTCACTCATAAAACCATTGAAAGGCGGCAGGGCGGATATGGAAACCGCCCCCACCAGAAAGATAACCGAAGTGTAGGGCATCAGCTTCACCAGCCCGCCCATTTTTTCAATATTACGGTCACCCACTGCCATAACCACCGACCCGGCAGTCATAAACAGCAGGCTTTTAAAGATGGCATGGTTCAGGCTGTGGAATAAAGCTGAACCGAGTGCCAGCAGGGCTAAAGTATCCTGCCCGTACAGACCGAAAATAACATACAGCCCGATACCCATCAGGATAATGCCGATATTTTCAATACTGTGGAAAGCCAGCAAAGTTTTAAGGTCGTGCTCTTTCAGGGCGTATATTACCCCCAGCAAGGCGCTGACCGCTCCCAAAAGGAGTATGACCACCCCCCACCATATTTCCGGACTGAGCACATCCATAAGGAAGCGTACCATACCGTAAATAGCCACCTTGAGCATTACCCCGGACATCAGGGCTGAAATATTGGAGGGGCTGGCTGAGTGGGCATAAGGCAGCCACTTGTGAAGGGGTATGATACCGGCCTTTATCCCAAAGGCCAGAAATGCCAGTACAAAAACAAGGCTTTGGATACCGGACGGCGCACCGTCAAGGCTGAGCTCAAAACTGCCGTTTTGGATATACATAACCACAGCCATCAGCATCAGGAAAACAGTGCTAAGCTGGGTAAGCACAAAATAATAGACGCCGGCCCGCTGGGTAAATACCGCCTGATAATCATTCATCATCAGGAAAAAGGAGCTAAGCGCCATTATCTCCCAGAAGAATAACAGGCTGAAAGTATTGGCTGAGGCCACCACCCCGGCCATGGAAAATATGAAAATGCCCATAAAAGCCGAAAGCAGGTTGGCACGTTCGTTGGAAGACAGGTGATTATTGTAACCCAGCGAATAAATTGCCACGCAGAGTGAAACCAGGCTGATTATCAGGATAAAAAATGAGGCCAGACGGTCAATATAGAAAGCTATATCCAGCCCGGGTGCAATACTCCAGAGGGAAATATCCAGCGGGTTACCGAAAAATACCCGCAAAGACCCGCAAATCAGGCATACCGCTGCCGCTATAATCAGCCACAGCACCGCCTGCCAGACTTTTTTGCCGCCGTGATTGAAGACTATGCCCGCCAGAGCGGCAAAAAGCAGCAAAATACCCCCGCCGAGCCAAAAACCCGCTGTCATTTTAAGATACAAATCCTCATAAAAAGATAAAGAGCCCCTGTAGGCCCCTCTATTCTATAACTCTGTAAACAGTAGGTTTATATTCTAGGTATTGCCCTAGCTAAAGTCAAAACCTGCCCAAAGCTGGCCGTCTGCCAGCTATTTTACATAATAGAATAATGTCAAAATACCCTGCCACAGGGATTTAACACAACCTTAATATCCGCTTAGCAAAAGCTTAATAATGGGGTGTTACAATGTGATTTACGGAAAGTGAGAGGCACCCCTCTGGAGTGACACGCCATGGAAGAACCTAAGATTACTCTGGGTCTTATTGCCCACAATAACTGCAAAAAGGACATGGTACACCTGATTCAAGCTTATGCCCACCTGATGAAGGGGCATCACCTTATTGCTACTAAGAGCACCGGCGAACTTATCCGGAAACACACCGGGCTGCCGGTTATACTCAAGGAAAGCGGCCCTGACGGCGGGGAACTGCAGCTGGGAGGGTTTGTGGCCAGCGGCATAATCAAAGCCGTAATCTTCCTGCGTGACCCGCTGAAACGCAAAAGCCATGAACCGGATGTTACCGCCCTGATGCGGGTATGCGATGCCCATAATATCCCGCTGGCTACCAACCGGGCTACGGCTGCCTGTGTCCTTCATACAGTACTTTTCCACCCCGACAAACTGGAGGACATGCCGCCTAAAGAAAGCGACGACGACCCTTAAACCTTGCTCCTTCCGGCTATCAGCCACCGGCCATACTTCTACAAACCATGTCTATACTTCTGCTTTAACTAAGCACCCGCATTCAGAAACACTTTACAAGCCGGTATTCTTTTTCTAAAATATTCTGTATAAATGCTTCAGGAGAAATATAGGCATGGCAATATATGAATTCAGCTGCGCCAAATGCAGCCATGTGTTTGATGTTAACCTGAAGGTAGATGACCGGGATACCCCCCAGGTTTGCCCGGAATGCAAAGCTACCGGATGCAAACGCAGCTTCGGCAGTTCGGTCACTTCCCATGTTTCAAGCGGTGCCAAAACAAACAGGAGCGGCACTAAAAACAGAACACCCGAAAAAAAGGTAATCCACCTGAGCAATCTAAACAAGTCCGGCTGATTTCCCCGGATAAAAACCAAATCAGACAGCCTTCATAGCAGCTGTCTGATTTTTATTCAGCGTAATAGAATGAACCTACTCTGAGTCAGACTCCGCTTCCGGATGTTCTCCATCCGGCACTTTGGGAATTTGCACCTTTGTATCCGGCAGAGCATTGCCAAAGAATACTTTGGTATGCGGCCAGGGTATTTCAATATTTTCGCGGTCAAAAGCTATCTTTATCCGCTTGCGAAGCTCGCCTTTGATAGCCCACTGGGTACCCGGCTTGACGTCCCCCAGCACTTTTATATCCACCCCGGAATCACCCAGTTTATTTACCCTGAGCACCCCAAGTGAATTTTTGACTACAGATTTATTCCATTCGGGTTCACTGGTAAATTCGGCGCATACTCTGTTTATGACGTCTATAGCGTGATTTATATCTTCCTGATAGCCGATGCTGATATCAAAATTAACCCTCGAAAGGTACTTGGTGTAGTTACTGGTTATCCGTATTTCGCCGTTGGAAACCACGTGCACCACCCCGTCCAGGTCACGCACAATGGTCCGGCGGAGGTCTATAAATTCAACCTCTCCCACCACATCCATAACCTTTATTACATCTCCCACCGAATACTGGTTTTCCAGTATGATAAACAAACCTGAAAGATAGTCTTTGACCAGACTCTGGGCACCAAAGCCGATAGCCACCCCCAGAACGCCGACCCCGGCCAGGATAGGCCCGATATCCAGCCCCACTTCAGACAGGGCTACAAAAGCCCCCATAGCCACCACTACTACCTCAGCAGTGGAAACGGCCACCCCGATAAGGGTATCCGCCCGCTTTCTGGCCTCTTCTTTGGGTTTGGCAACCCCGCCGAACATTATGCCGCGGATAAGAGCCGGCACCCCCCGGCTGACGGCATAAACCCCGGCAATCACCAAACCGATAATAAGCAGCAGTTTGACTCCGTGCGTACCCAGCCAGACAGTCAGCCCGTCGGCTGATACCCCGTATACGTTTATACCTGCCACAACCAGCGCCAGCAGCGCCAGAAAGGGCACTACGAAACGGAGGCTGTCTATTATATAATCATTTACCTTTGAATTGGCCTTGCCGGGTATTTCCGTTTTCAGCCAGCTAAGCAGCCCCTCTATAAGCCCGGCCCCTATCCAAAGAGTGAAGGCTACCATGAGTAACTCAAGAGCCTGGGAAATCTGCTTGCCCAGCTCTACTTCAATAGTCAGATTTTCAGTAATAACATACAGCGCCAGACACCAGATGATGAGCAAAACCGGGAGGCGGATGGCTTTAAGAACATTCCTGAGCAGGCTTACTTTGTTTTCCTCATCTTTGCGTATAAATTTGGAAAACAGCCTGTTTACCAACAAAAACAGCACCAAGGCCACAGCTGCTACAATAGCCAGCATAACCAGACTTTCAAGTGTAAATTCTATCAGCATAAGGTTTTCTTTCTATCCCGAATTTCCCAACCGGTAGCCAGATTATACTCCAAAAACCGGCTAACCGCGCAAACCATGAATAGCCACCGAAATAACCTCCGGCATAAGATGGGGTTTATTCAGCATTCTTTCAGCAATATTAGGTATGGCATAAACACCCCGCCTGACTATCTGATAGTAAAAGAAAAAGACCTGCAGGCTGAGGTCCTGCCGTATGTAACCGCCGGCTTTCCCTTCAGCCAGCAGCTTGCCGATAAGGTTGTCCCGCTGCTCTCCCCAGTAATCATCAATATACTCCTGCACTACCGGATAACGCTTAGCGGAGGTCTCCATAAGCTCACCCTGATACTGCTGGGTAAAGGCCTCCTGGCTGAAAAACAAGGTCTCCAGCTTTTCCTCAAACGGCATTTTGGCCTCTATTATCTTACGGTAGCTATCCAGCAGGTTGTCCAGAAAGACTTTGAATATCTCTTTGATAAGCTCTTCTTTATTTCCGAAGTGGTTATAGACAGTCACCGGTGAAACGCCTGCCTGCCGGGCAATTTCAGGTATGCAAACACGGCTGAAACCATGCTGCTCAAATAATTCCAGGGCCACTTTTAAAATAGCTTCTTTACTTTGGGTCTTGCGTTTTTCAAATCCGTCCATTATTTCACCGATTTTTTTATTACTTTTACTAATAGTATACAAAATATAAGATTAAACACAAGGCATCAAATATTAAATTTAATAAAATTTATATAAAAAGCTAAATCGCCCCAATATCCTGCCTGAAATGCAGAAAGGGCTGGGGTAAAGCAGGGTTAGCAAAGGCAAATAACCGGATAAAAGTGATAGATACCCCCTGTCAGGCCGGTGCTGCCGGTGATAAAATATAAAGAGGGCCTTTTATAACACCACTCAGCCCTCTATATAACCCGCCGGGAATATGCCGGTAAACTAAAACAGGAGGATAAAATGGAAGAAGTAACTCAACCCATGCCCCGTATAGGGGATATCGCACCCCAGTTTGAAGCTTTGACTACTCACGGCGTTTTGAAACTGGAAGATTTTAAAGGCCAGTGGCTTATTATCTTCTCCCACCCCGCAGACTTTACCCCAGTTTGCACCACTGAATTCATTGCCTTTTCCGAGATTTATCCCGAACTGCAAAAGCGGGGGGTTGAGCTGCTGGGCCTGAGCGTAGACAGCAACTCGTCCCATATTGCCTGGGTAAGAAATGTTGAAGAAAAAACCGGAATAAAAATACCCTTCCCCATTATTGCTGATCTTAACAAAGAGGTCTCTTTGGCTTATGGCATGATTCACCCCGGACAGAGCAAAACCGAGACTGTCAGGTGCGTATTTATAATTGACCCTGACCAGAAAATACGCCTTATCATGTATTACCCCATGAACGTAGGGCGGAATATGAAGGAGATTTTGCGGGTGATTGACGCCCTTCAGACCGCTGACGAAAACATGGTAGCCCTGCCGGCTAACTGGCATCCGGGTGACAAAGTAGTAGTGCCTCCGCCGTCTACCCAGGAAATGGCCGAGGAAAGAATGGGGCAGGGGTATGAATGTATAGACTGGTATTTGTGCAAGAAAAATCTTTAGGAGAATAAAATGCCCTGTTTTGAATCTGACGGAAGCCTGAGCACCAGCGGCAGACAAACTTTAAAAGCCATAAAGGAGCATCCCGGCACACCTGAAGAGATAGCCCCGTTTGCAGGTCTGCCTTTGTATCGGGTAAGAAGCGGGGTACGCTCCCTGACAAATGCAGGGTTAGCTGAGGAAAAAGCGGGCAAATATCAGCTGACACCCAAAGGCAGTAAACTGCTGGACTGAAAAATCAGGCGGAATGAGATATGCCCGTTCCTCAGACAGAACGGGCATATTTTTATTGGAATGGATTAAGGCCTGTCCGGAAGGCAATTGCCCGTTCCGGCGATTTTCAGCTATAATAAGGGCTTGTTGCAGGCCCCTGTAGCTCAGCAGGATAGAGCAGCGGTTTCCTAAACCGCGTGTCGGGCGTTCGAATCGCCCCAGGGGTACCACTTTCTGAAGCTAAAAAGCCCCTTCTGACGGTGTTTTTCCGCAAGGGGCTTTTCTTTTTGCATGTCTCTTTGCTAATCTTTTTTCCCAGACACCCCTATTTATTGCCAGCAGACATTTTTGACCTGATAAGCAACCTCGGCATAGGGGAATAGCTGTTATCCTGCCGCCGTGCTGTATAAACAGCGTTTTACTGCCGGTCTGCCCAGTATCCGCCCATTGACAAGCACCTATGCCTATCCATACACTAATAGATACGTTATATAAGGAGAAGTCTATGATTTGCCCGGCTTGCTCTAAAGATATGCTGGTAGTAGAGTACCGTGAGATAGAGCTGGACTATTGTCCGGCCTGCCGCGGGGTTTGGTTTGATGCCGGGGAACTGGGTCTGCTGCTGGATGCGGTAAAACTGAAAAGCACCGCCCCAGAGGCAGAAGAAATAACCGATAGCCGCGAGGCTAAACGCCATTGCCCCATCTGCCGCCGTAAGATGAAAAAAACTGCCCTCTTAAAAGACCCCCTGCTGATTACAGATGACTGTCCGGGGGGACATGGCATGTTTTTTGACGGGGGAGAAGTAGACCAGCTTATTACCCGTTTAGGCAAAGATACCAACCAACCGGCAGTGGATTTCCTCAAAGAGGTTTTCAAAGCCCGGTAACGCGTTCATTTTGAATATATTTAGTATATAAAGAACACAAGGAGGGAAATATGTGGATTGCACTTATAGTTATTCTGGCACTGATACTGATACTGGGGCTGTGGTTTGCCGGTGCTTACAACGGGCTGGTAGGCCTGCGTAATCAGGTTAAAAACGCCTGGGCCCAGATAGATGTCCAGCTGAAAAGACGCTATGACCTGATACCTAACCTTATTGAAACAGTCAAAGGCTACATGACCCATGAACGGCAGACCCTTGAGTCTGTGACCAATGCCCGGAATCTGGCCCAGCAGTTATCCACTTCTACCAGTGTGGAAGCCAGAGCCAAAGCTGAAGGCGAGCTGTCTTCCGCCCTTTCACGCCTGTTGGCAGTAGTTGAAAACTACCCCAATTTAAAGGCTAACCAGAACTTTCTGGCTTTGCAGGAAGAACTCACCTCTACTGAAAACAAGATAAGCTTTGCCCGCCAGTTTTATAATGATTCGGTTATGAAATACAACAACCAAACCCAGATGTTCCCCTCAAATATTGTGGCCGGTATAGCTAATTTCAAGGCCAGCGAATTTTTTGAGCTTAAAGTAGAAGAGGAACGCCAGGCTCCCAAGGTAAAGTTTTAAACAGGATTTAAACCGATATGTGGGAACAGATACAATCCAATAGAACTCGTTCCATTATGCTGGTTATAGGCATGGGGCTTATTCTGGTAGCCCTGGGCTACGCTTTGGGCATGGCCTTTACCGATAACGGGCTGGTGGGACTGGTAATTGCCCTTGTCCTGTGGGGAATTATGAATCTGGTAGCCCTGACCCAGGGTGACAGTATTCTTCTGGGCATGGCTAATGCCAAGGAAATAAAACCGGCTGACCATCCGCGCCTTTACAACGTGGTAGAGGAAATGAAGATTGCCTCAGGGCTGGATACCATGCCCAAGGTTTATATTATTGACGACCCCGCCTTAAACGCCTTTGCCACCGGACGGGACAAAAACCATATTTCAGTTGCCATTACTTCCGGACTGCTGCAGAAGCTGAATCGTGATGAGCTGCAGGGTGTAATAGGGCATGAAATGGCCCATATCAAAAACCGGGATGTCTCACTAATGGTGTGGTGCAGTATCCTTTTGGGGACTATAGTTATTTTAGCCCAGTACGGCTCACGGATGTTCATTTTCGGCGGAGGGTCACGCCGTTCTTCCTCAAACGAAGGGGGCGGCGGCGGGGCTCAGGCTATCTTGATGGTGGCGGCACTGCTGCTTATTATACTGGCACCCTTGTTTGCCCAGCTGATATATTTTGCCATCTCACGCAAACGCGAATATCTGGCAGATGCGTCATCTGCCCAGTATACCCGTTACCCGGAGGGGCTGGCTTCCGCCCTTGAAAAGCTGGGAGCTTCTACTGCACAGCTGCGCTCAGCCAACCAGGCTACCGCCCCCATGTATATAATTAACCCCTTCAGAGCCAAGGGCAAAGCCGCCGCTGACCTGACTTCCACCCATCCCCCCATAAGCGAGCGGATACGGATTCTGCGGTCTATGAATGGGGCTTCCTACCACAACTATGACGAGGCCTTTAAACAGGTAAAAGGCGGGCATGTTATACCGCCTACCGCCATCAAGCTTGACCACGCCGAGACTATACGGGAGGCTTCGGACGAAGGGCCTTTGGCTACTGAAATCGGCCGCGCCCGCGAAACCTCAAACGCCCTCTGGAATATGAATAAATACCAGACGGTAGATTGTGACTGCGGGGTCAGGCTGCGTGTCCCACCCGGCTTAAAGGGACAGGAAATACAGTGCCCGCACTGCGGCAAAACCCACCAGACCTGATAAATAAGCTGTTAGACCGAAATATTAAAGGGGCGTGAAACCGCCCCTTTTTGTTGTATCCGCAAAATCCATTTTAAAAAGTCAGAGGTTAAACTCTTTCATAATTTCACGTATCTGCCCGCGAAGCTCATCCTGAGGTACTTTCAGCCCGCTGTTTTTTTCAAGCTGGGCAAGCCTGTCCATCAGCTTTTGCTGTTCGGCCAGAACCACCTTTAAGGCATCCGCTACCGGGTCAGGCAGCTTACCGTGTTCCAAATCAATAACCATCTGGCGGGATTCTTCTACTACCCGCCCCGGAATACCCACTACAGTTGCCCCGGCCGGGACGTCTTTGGTCACTACCGAACCCGCCCCTATTTTTGCCCCTTCGCCCACTGTAATGCCGCCCAGCACTACCGCACCTGTGCCGATAACCACATTGCTGCCGATAGTAGGGTGACGCTTGCCCTTGGACAAACTGGTGCCGCCTAAGACCACCCCCTGATACATAAGCACGTCATCACCAATTTCAGAGGTTTCACCAATGACTACACCCATTCCATGGTCAATGAAGAAACGCTGGCCTATTTTTGCCCCCGGATGAATCTCAATGCCGGTGCAGAACCGCCCGCCGTGGGAAAGCCAACGCGCCCAGAAATGTAGTTTGTGCCGCCAAAGCCAGTTTGCCACCCGGTGAAACCAGAGGGCATGCAAACCCGGATAACAAAAAAGAACCTCTGCCACACTTCGGGCAGCCGGGTCTTTACTGAAAACGTTTCTAATATCTTTTATCATTTAAGCACCCATTATAGCACCCATTGGCTATTCCGGAATATCCGGCGGGGCGGAAAGTTCTTTATCCAGCCAGTCCAGATATTCCGGGCTGCCCCCGGCTACCGGCAGTGCCAATATTTCGGGGTTTTCGTAACTGTGAACTTCCTTTACTACCTCTATAAGCGAATCCAGCAGGGACTGGCGGGTTTTAACAATAAGCAGGCTTTCGGCTGATTCCTCTATCTTCCCCTGCCACCAGTACTGCGAGTTTACCCGCGGAACAATGCTGACGCAGGCCGCTTTGCGCTGGCTAAGCAGCGCCTTTGAGATAAGGGCGGCTTCCTCCGCGTCTTTGGCGGTTATGAAGACTACCAGAAATGAATTTGCCTTCACCCTTTTAAGTCACCTTCAGCATTCGTTCTACCGCACCCACTGCCTTACGCCGGATTTCCTCCGGCACACTTACTACTGTCTGCATATTTTCCAAACTGGCAAGCAGCTTGGGCAGGGTGGTCATTTTCATATTGGCACACACAGCCTGTTCGGATACCGGTATAAAGAGCTTGTTTGGGTTTTCCTTTCGCAGGCGGTAGAGCATACCTATTTCAGTGCCTACAATAAGCTCTTTGACATCTGCCCGGGCAGCATAAGCTACCATTTGCCCGGTAGATAAAACCCCGTCTGCCAAGGCGGTTACCTCAGGCCGGCTTTCGGGGTGGACTACCACTTTGGCTTTGGGGTAGTGCTTTTTTAAGTTTAAAATATCTTCGGGCTTTATACGGGCATGGCAGGGGCAATAACCCGGCCAGCTTACTATTTTTTTCGCGGTATGCGCCTGAACAAACGCCCCCAGATACTGGTCAGGAACGAATAAAACCGTATCTGATTTCAGGCTTTCCACCACTTTTACGGCGTTAGCAGAGGTGCAGCAGATATCAGACTCAGCCTTGACCTCCGCAGTAGAGTTAACATAACAAACCACCGGCAAACCGGGGTAACGGGCTTTAAACTCCCTGAGTTCCGCCCCGCTTATCATATCCGCCATGGGGCAGCCGGCCTTTGGTTCTGGTGCAAGGACTGTCTTTTCGGGGCTGAGTATAGCCGCTGTTTCAGCCATAAAGTGAACCCCACAGAAAACTATCACTTCGGCATCAACATTGGCCGCCTTGCGGGCCAGCTCCAGCGAGTCACCCACAAAATCCGCCGCCTCCTGAATTTCTCCCAGCTGGTAGTTGTGGGCCAGTATAACGGCCTTACGTTCTTTTTTGAGTTCCGCTATTTTGTGCGAAATAAGCTCTGTGTACATATATATGCCCCTTACGGCCTAATTTTACCACCCGAAGGATATAAAAACCTATACTATATGACAAACCCGGCTAAACTCTGTGGTTTGCAGCCGGGCTGGTTTATTTGCTGGGAAAGCGCCAATGTTAGAGCGGTTTGCGCGCCTGAATTATCTGGAACATGCCTAAAAGACGCTGGCGGCGGTTAAGAATTTCAAACCCGCCATCCTTTAGTTCACCGCTTAAGACCCCCGGCTGCATCATCTGATAAGCCGGCAGACCCTCAAACACCCGGATAAATACCCTGATACCCAAACCCCCGATACCCTGAGGCAGGTTATAGTCCAGCACGTTGAAAACGCCCCCCGGCTTGAGCACTTTATAAATCTGTTTAATGGCTTCATGGCGGATAGGGGTGGGCATTTCATGCAGGCCATAGGATACAAAAGCCTTGTCAAAAGTACCCTCCGAAAAGGGCAGGTTGTCACCCGAAGCCTGCTGGAAAACAGCCGGCAGGCCTGTTACTTTTTCTTTAGCTCTGGCCATCATATCAGGAGAAAGGTCAACCCCTGTTACCTGACCGTCTTTTAATTTTCCGGCTACCAGACGGGTAGTTGCCCCTGTGCCGCAGCACATATCTATGATATTGTCCCCAGGCTGAATATTGGCTTCATCTACGAATTTGCGGCGAAAGCGCTCTTCCCCGCCGAAAGGCGTGAAAAGCAAACGGGTTAGAAAGTCATAAACCTTGGAATAACGTTTCCAGTAATCTGTCTTGTAATAGGAGGGCGGAGTAACGTTGTCCTGCATCATTTTTTGCCTTCCAGTTCATCATACTTTTCCAGGGCATTATAAAAGGCCTTCCAGAAAGGGTCAACCTGAGGGTGAACCAGCGGTTTTTCCTGCCCGTTTTCCACCAGCTTCATACCGCTTCCAGCCGGGGTTATTTCACCGGCAACCGAAGCTTTGATACCCTTAGCCGCCAGGGCTGAAAGGATTGCCTCCGCCTTATGGGCACGGCAGGTAAGCAGCAGAGTGCCTTCACTTATGGAAGCAAAAGGGTCTATCCCGAACAGGGCGCAGATTTCCTTTACCCCGTCTTCAATCACAATCTGGTCTTTTTCTATGGTGACACCCATACCGGCAGCTTCGGCTATTTCATACAGTCCGCCCCAGATGCCGCATTCGGTTGCATCATGCATAACAGTTACCCCGTTATCCCGCACCCCCACAGACACAGCCGCCAGAGCGTCTTCCACCACACTCATTTTATAAAAAATATCCTGGGCTTTCCGGCTGAAATCAGCCCCGAATTTTCTGGCCAGAAAACCGGGGAACATGGCGGCAAAAATACCGCAGGCTTCAATAGCCGGTCCTTTGGTAATAATTATTTTATCGCCCGGCTTTACGAATTCCGGGCCGACATACTGATTCAGTTCACCCTCACCAATTACGGTTGCCCCGCCAACAAACGGGTAGCCGCAGTTTTCATATCTGGCGGTGTGTCCGGTTACTATGGAAACGCCGTTACTGGCGCACTGGTCATGAATAACCTGCCAGACCAGACTCAGCTGGTCTTTGGTAATACCCATGGGTAAGTTAAGGTCTATGGTCAGATATTTGGGTTTTAAACCGGAGGTAACCGAATCTGAGAGGAGGATATTGATAGCAAACCAGGCAGCCCTCTCCCAGCCATATTCAGGTACTATAAAAACCGGGTCGGTAGTCAGGGAAACGGCCTTACCCCCCAGATTTACCACGGCGGCATCAACCCCGCTTCTAGGTCCTATGAGCACATCCGGTGAGGCTGCCCCCAGTCTGGGATAAATCAGTTCCCTGAAAATATCCGGTGATATTTTACCTATTTCAGGCATTTCGGTCATATCAGCTACTCCTTTTGATACTGGACTACCGGTAAAACAGTGATCTGCAGATTATACCTGAAATATCTCCCGAGACCAATTCTGCTCTGAAGGCAGGGGAATATGGGACTCCCAAAAACCAGATTTCCGGCAGGTTATTTTAAATATCCTTACCGGAAACCGGATAACTATCTTGATGGAAGGGTATGCCCGAAGATTTATTGCAGGGGCTAAACACCCAGCTCCAGAGGAGTTTCAGGTGAACCGCTTTCTTTCCACTGCTGCACTAAATCAGCCAGGCTTATAGAATCCAGAATTTCATCGGTAGCTTTTTTAATCTTCACCCAGACACCGCGGGTGATACAGCCTTCACCGCGCCAGCACACTCTGGGGTCATCTACACACTCCGAAGGGGAGGTAGAACCTTCGGTAGCCTTTACAATATCACTCAGTCTTATTTCTTTGGGGTCTCTGGCCAGTACAAAACCGCCGTTAGCCCCGCGAACGCTTCTGACCAGCCCGGCTATACGCAAAGGGATAAAAAGCTGAGCCAGATACTGTTCAGATATCTTTCGCCGCTGGGCAACATCACGAATCAAAATAGGGCCTTCACCATAATGAACAGCCAGGTCAAACATGGCTTCCATAGAATGCCTGCCGCGGGCTGACAATTTCATTGTATCTGCCTCCAAAAACTAACCATTAATAGTAGTATTGTTATTACTAACAAGCTCAGGAAATACGTCTATGCTATAGGAATGGCAATTTTTTGTCAAGAAAAGGGCATTCGGCAACGCAGATATAAAATAAAAAATGAGGACTGCTTGATTTATGGTCAATAGTCCTCATTTAAAGAGTACCGTTTCAAAAGGGTCAGGTGCTGAGGTGCTCACTTAGGGCACGGTAACCGCTGGTTGTATAACTCTTCAGGTCTTTGCCGATAAGCAAAGCTTCGGCTCCGTCCAAACTCTCCAGCAGTTTAAGGGTCTCGTCTACGCCCATAACCATGGCGGCAGTAGCCAGAGCATCAGCCAGCAGGGTATCACGGGCAATAACCGTAGCACTGCACAGTTCCTGAGGTGAAAAACCGGTGCGGGGGTCAATAATATGGTTATATTTATAATCTGGGGTAAAGGCGTTTTCATAATCACCGGAAGTAGCCAGACAGGCATTGGAAGACTGGATAACATCGTAGTAGCCGGTATAAGCCCTGGGATGGGTAATACCCACCTTCCACGGCTGGCCGTCTTCGCGCATACCCTGAAGGGCCAAATCCCCGCCAGCCTCAACTATTACCTGGCTGACACCCCGCCCCCGCAGATATTCGGTAGCCTTATCCACAATATAGCCTTTGGCAATGCCGTCCAGCGTAAGAGCCATGCCGTTTCTGCCCAAGACTACGTCTTTGCCTTTAATAGACATCTCTTTATAATCAACCAGATATTTTACCTCATCCAGCTGGGCAACAGAGGGGGGCAGCTTGGTTTTGGCAAAGCTGTCCTGGCACAGGTCCAGTGCAGGCAGTACGGTAGGGTCAAATGCCCCGCCGCTAAGTTCGGCACAATACTGGGCACTGGAAAGAACCGAGACAAATTCGCTGGAAGCACCTATGGCCTGACCGCTTTTATTCAAACGGTAAAGCTCAGAGGTAATATCAAAGCGGTTAAATACCGAAGACAAGCGCTCAATTTCAGCAAAGGTATCCTTGACCTTGGCTTCGGCATTGTCCCGGCTACTGTCTACCAGAGTGATGGTTATATAAGTACCCAAAAGAGTTTTGGTTTCGGAATACTGGCATTCAGCCGCAGAGGTTATCAGCTCTTTAACCCCTAAACCTCCGGCAGCTAAAACCCCGGCACCTACAGCCGAAATCCTGATAAAATCTCTTCTGGTAAGTTTATTTTTCACTTTATTATCCTCCCCGGCACCAAACCCCTAAATATAAATGCGGCCGGCGCTGGTAAAAAACTACTGCTATTTTATTTGTACCTATCTGCTGGAAAACTTCCGAACCAGCCCGATAGTGCCTTTGCGTATTTTAAGTATGATATCCATAGTAGCACCCACCGGGCAGAGGTAATGACACCAGAAGTCATGGATAAAGAGAGACACGCCCAGAGTAGCTATAACCAGAAGCCACTGATCCAGCGCCCCCTTCAGACTAAAGATGGTATTCCATGGCTCAAATACTGCCATTGGAGGGGACTGGAAAACCAGAACCAGCACTACTATTACCCAGAGAATAACATACCTGGTGTTACGCATGGCAAGCTGAGTGCGGGTAATGGGACGGGTACGGCCGCCGCCGATAAAATTAAGTCCTTCCTGAATGGCAGAGAACGGGCACATCCAGAAACACCACAGGTTTTTACCGAAAGCAAGGGCCGCCCCTATGATACCGAAAACCATCAGGTACAGGAGCAAGTTGCTTTGCCAGGTGGGGGCAAAACCGGTGGGGAAGACAATGAAGTTAACCAGACTCAGCGGTATGGAAAGCCAGATACCGAAAACTGCTAACCCTATCAGCAGGCTCAGGTAACGCAGGACATGTATTTTGCGTAAAGCAGGCACCATCCGCAGGGCAAATACTGACACAATGCCGGCAATAAAGAAGACTTCGGCCAGCCCGAAATTGACAGGTTCAGGCGGAACAGGATAGGGGTTGCCCAGCTGTTCGGAAAGTATCAGACGTCCTGCGCGCACACCGGTATCAACACCGGTTGAAGAACGGGTAGCCCCGGAAATGGCGTTGATATCTTCATTCAGCTGGAGCGGGTCCTGATAAGAGCGGCCGATAAACTGGGAAAAATAATCATTGGCAGCCAGTCTGCCGTACCAGGCAGGAGTATCATTGGTTTGGGGGACATCCATAGCCAGAATAACGCCTTCGTTGCTCCAGGCAACTACTACCGTCATAGGGCCGGCATAACCTATACCCTGGCCGGAAGTAACATACGCAATCTGGGCGCCATTTGAGTCAAGGGCAGCGAACAGATAGAGGTCATCTGATGCGCGGTCATCCAGTTTTTTAAAGCTGGCAGCTTCCGGAACAACCTTTGAAAGATACTGCTCAACGTCAGGTGAAGCGGAAACCTTGCCTATTACCCCGGCTATAACTACAGAGATAATGGCAAATATTATAAGCGCTTGTTTACCGTGTAGTTTCCAGAAACTGCTCTGCATCTAATGACCGCCTCACTTTCTGAGACACTTTACCAACCGTCTGCGTACCCCAGAAATGATTGTTTATTAAAAACTATTATTAAATAAATAATTCACTGATAATACTACAACTAAATAGCTAGTTTATCACGCATATATTTTATTGGCAAGCTCAAGTATATACCTCAGATTTTCCTTTAAAACAGGCTATTCAGTCTACCAGCCCGGTAGCTTTTACTAGCATAACTATCAGACTGAAAACAGCGCAGAACGCTATCATGACCGCCAGGAAAATATCTATTACCTTTATTTTTTCTTTAACAGGCTTTTCCATTTGTTTCCTATCCACTTACGGGTCTTTACTATTATATCCAGCGAAGCCCCTACAGGGCAAAGATAATTACACCAGAAGTTGTAAAAAATTATGGCACCTATCAAGGTGGCTATCATGAGTATCCACTCCTGAAAGTCCCCTTTGAGGCTGAAAAACAGATTCCAGGGTTCAAAACCGGACACATTGGGCGCTCTGAATATAAACACCAGCATCAAAGCCAGCCAGAGGAGCGCATAGCGCACCCACCTGAAACGTTTCTGGGCATTGGAAGAGGGGGAAATGCCCTCTCCGATGAAATGAAGACCTTCCTGTACCGCAGAGAAAGGACACAGCCAGTAACAGTAGTAGTTTTTGCCAAATAGGATGGCCAAACCCAGTATTCCCCAGACTACAATGTAAAAGATGATAAACTGCTCAAGGCTGGGGGCATAACCTACCAGGAAACTGGCAATATTGTTCAGGCTAAGGGGTACTGAAAGCCAGATACCCACTATAAAAAAGCTGTAGGTAAGTGCCAGATAACGGGCACGTTTGGGATTTTTAAAAGGCTTGAAGGTGCGCACCCAGAACACAAAGGCCAGACCCAAACAGACCATAAATTCGGGTAGACCGAATTTTATACCCGGAAGCGGGTCTTTATAGTCTGACCCCAGTTCCTTCACCACCAGAAGCCTTCCGGCCTTAACAGCCATGGCGACCCCGTTTGAAGAAACGGTAGAACCGGAAACAGCGTCTATGTCTTCATGTATCTGGATAGGGTCTTCGTAGCCGCGGCCTATATACTGGTCAAAAAAATGTCTGGCTTCCAGAACCCGCCACCAGGGAAGGTCTTCGTGCTGAACGGGGACAGATATCTGCTGAATAATGCCGTCAAGGCTCCAGTTAAGGGCAACCAGCAGAGGGCCGCCGTAACCCTGTCCCTGTGAAATAGTAACATAGCTTTGAGGCTGACCCTCGTCATCCAGTATGGCGTAAAGCACACCCTGACTGGTAGCCATTAACTCTGTATACTTAGAATCTTCCGGTACAACCTGAGAAATGTATTCCTTGTAGCCTAAATCCTGATGGGTAAAACCATATATAGCGGCCAACCCCAGACTTAATAAAGCCAGCAGAGTTATTATCTTACTGCGATTTGAGCTAAACCAATTTGAACTTTTCAATCACTTGCCCTTCCGGGGGTATATAAGAGGAGAGGCTTTATTCAAGCCTCTTTAAGATACACTTAGTTTACTCTAATCTATTAGTGAAATTCAAATAGGCCAGAGTATTCACTTTTTTGTGACTAAGATTCGCTGACTTCCCTCTTCTTGCGGTATACCAGTTTTGACAGCCAGATGGATATTTCATAAAGAACAATCAGCGGACCGGCCATGATGGTCTGGTTTACCGGGTCAAAGGTAGGTGTAATAAGCGCGGCAATGACAAAGGCCACGACTATCCAGATTTTGCGCTTGGAAGCCAGCCACTTGGGGGATACCACTCCCAGTCTGGCCAGCACCATAATAACAAAGGGGGTTTCAAATATAAGTCCCAATGCAATGAGTATTCTGGTGACTACATTCATATAGTCCCGGATACCTACCACGGTGAGTACCACATCATCGCCCCAGTGCAGCAGGATATTTAAAGCCGGAGGCAAAGCCACATAATAAGCAAAAGCCAGACCCAGCAGGAACATTCCAGTGACCGCCGGTATGGCCGTAAAAATAAATTTCTTTTCATTGCGGTTTAGAGCCGGGGTAATAAAAGCAATCAGCTGGTAAAGAATGTAAGGGGAAGCCAGAATAAACCCCGCCCAGAGTGATACATTGAAAAAGACCGAGGCATATTCCATGACCCCCAGCTGGGCCGGTTTGAAATCCGGGCCGCCGGGAGCGGTTAAAAAGCCGATAATGGGAGTGGCGAAGAAAAAGGCCACCAGTACACCCACTATCAGGGCAATGATACTCCGGGTAAAACGCTGGCGAAGCTCATTAAAATGCCCGCCGATAGGCATTTTGCCTTTTGCCTTGGCTTCCTCCGGGGGTTCTTCTTCGTCCGTTTCGGGAGTTTCGTTCTTACTGCTCACGCCTTACCCCCGCTTCCAGGTCCGTTCAGAAAATTTTCAAGTGATTTAGATTTGCTGGAAGTACTGGTAGAACCACTGCCGGTCTTCTTTTTACCGGGAGAGGCCAGATTTTCAGCATCAATAGCTCTGGTAAAGTCTCTGGTCATCTCACTGGTTACCTTGCGGAAGGAATTAACGAACTGTCCGATTTGGCGGGCAAACTCAGGTATCTTGCCGGGCCCGAAGATCAGGGTGGCCACAATAAGCACGATAATAATTTCACCGAAGCCGATTCCCAGAAAATCCATAATCTAACGCCTTAATCCAAATTACTAGCGAATTTTACTTTAGAGCCTAGTAAAAGACAAAAGGGCTTAAGACTCTTTTTTAGTCTCAGCTATCTTTTCGTTTATCTTGGCGGAAACCGCATCATCCTCCAGTTTTTTTACAACCTTCGGCTTGGGAGTTTCCTCTTCAAAGTCATTCTTCTTGCGGATATTGTGCAGGGCTTTACCCAGTGATTCGCCGATTTCGGGAATTCGGCTGGCACCAAAAACCACCACAATCAGAAGTACAATAATGAGTATCTCTATTGGGCCAATCTTAGGCATAGCCTACCTCCTATTTAAAACCTTTCACAGGTTTTCAAAACAAATCCCTTCTATACATATAAAAGGGGTTAATTCAGTTTTATTTATTCTGATTTTTCAATGGTCTTGGTTTCTTCCTTGGTCTCAACTTCCTCTTTTTCTTCTTCACCGGAGGAAGCCTTCCTGAAGTTTCTGATGCCCTTGCCGATAGCATCTCCGACCTGAGGAAGTTTGCCTATACCGAACACCACTACAACCAAAATAACTATGATAAGTATTTCCATAGGACCAATCTTAGGCATGTGTGACCTCCTAAATTAAACCTGAAATGGACTTAGACTGAGGCTTAATTGCGATATATCAAATACTCACAACCAACGTTTTATGATACTCGCTAAAATTTGGCTTGTCAAACTACATAAAAAATTAGTTAAGGCTCAAAATACTTTGATTAAGCCCTTTTAAGCTTGAAAATGACGGCTGGGCGGCAGTATTTGCTTGCTCCTTTTATCATTTGCTGAGATAATCATCACAGAGGGGAAAGTTAATGGATTTACCCGCAAAAAAACCTGAAGAAAGCCTCTTTGGCTCAAAACAATTCGGCTGGGGAGAACGTACCTACATAATGGGTATAGTCAATGTCACCGCTGACTCCTTTTCAGGTGACGGACTGGGGGCTGACCCCGAAGCCGCTCTGGAACAGGCCCGCCGTTTCGCTCTGGAAGGGGCAGATATACTGGATATAGGCGGTGAAAGCACCCGCCCGGGCAGCCAGCCGGTAAACACCCGGGAAGAACTGGACAGGGTCATACCGGCGGTCAGGCTTATTTCCCGAAATCTGGATATACCCGTAAGCGTAGATACCTACCGGCGAGAAGTGGCGGAAGAAGCCCTGAAAGCCGGCGCCTGCATAATAAATGATGTCTGGGGATTAAAAAAAGACCCTTCCCTTTTTGAGCTGGCAGCCAAAAGGCCTGCCGGCTGGGTGATAACCTCCAACCAGCGGGAAAACCCGGCGGAAGATATAATGGCGGCAGTCACCAGCGAACTAAGGGAAACTGCCCTGAGGCTGCTTGGCTTGGGTGTACCCGCCCGAAATATTATTATTGACCCCGGAGTGGGGTTCGGCAAAACCCTGGAGCAAAATCTGGAAATTGTCCGCCGTTTGTCAGAACTGAAAGCCCTAAATCTGCCTATACTGCTGGGCACTTCCCGCAAATCCCTTATCGGGCAGGTGCTGGACACCCCGCCGGGCGAAAGGCTGGAAGGAACAGCCGCCACGGTTGCCCTGGGGATAGGGGGCGGGGCGGATATTGTAAGGGTGCATGATGTAGCCTATATGAAACGGGTCTGCCGGATGAGTGATGCTGTTGTAAGGGGTAAAATATGGAAATAATCTACCTGGGGCTGGGGTCAAACACGGGTGAGCGTGAGCAGAACCTGAAAGATGCCCAGAGCCGCCTTTCAGAGAAAATCAGTATTAGCGGCCTTTCTACAATTTATGAAACCAAGCCGCTTAACTGCCCTTCCCAACCCGACTTTTTAAATATGGTGCTGGAAGCCCGCACCGGGCTTTCACCCCAAGACCTGCTTGCGTTTACCCAAAAGGTAGAGCAGGATATGGGACGAAGCCCAAGCAGCCATAACCAGCCCCGCATAATAGATATTGATATCCTGCTGTACGGACAGAAGCGCTTGAATACACCCGCCCTGACTATACCTCACCCCGGCCTGACTGAAAGGGCTTTTGTAATGCTGCCCCTTGTGGAACTGGCAGCTGATTTTATCTATCCGGGCAGCCGCTTAAGTTTGTCAGAGCTGCTTGAAGAACTGCCACCCGGCCAGTCTATCCGACCGTTTTCCCGCCTGCCGCAAAGCGGCGAAGATACAGCGGAAGATGACGAGGAGGACGAGTAATGTACTACCTGAGTGTAAAAAAACATTTTGAAGCCGCCCATTTCCTGCGGGGATATAAAGGCAAGTGCGAAAACCTGCACGGACACCGCTATGAAGTAGCCCTGAAGGTAAGGGCAAATGAACTGGACGAATGCGGCATGGGGGCTGATTTCAAAGTGCTGAAAACCCGCCTGGGTGAGGTTTTACAAAGCTACGACCATACCTGCCTGAATGACTTGACACCCTTTGACAACCAAAACCCCTCCGCCGAAAACATATCCAAAGACATATATGACAAGCTGAAACCGGTTATCAGCCGGATGGGGGTGGAGCTGTGGGGGGTGGAGGTCTGGGAATCACCGGACAGCTCTGTGCTCTACCAGCCTGACTAACCCCACCCTTGACTAAAGGTCTGGACAAGACCGTTTTCACGCACGCCAAAGGGCTGAAAAGTCAAGGGCTTATTGTAGAATAAGTTACTATATGCTATCATTTTGACTAGAAAACGAGGCGAAATGACCACGGAAAAAGATAAGGCACTGGAACTCACTGTCGGCATAATAGAAAAGCGTTTTGGCAAGGGTTCAATAATGAAACTAAGTGACCCTACCTTCAGGCAGACAGTTGAGTTCATTCCTACAAGTTCACTGGCACTTGATATTGCTTTGGGCGTTGGTGGGATTCCCAGAGGCCGGATATCTGAAATATTCGGTCCGGAAGGCTCCGGCAAGACGACTCTGGCCCAACATATTATTGCCCAGGCCCAAAAAATGGGTGAAAAAGCCGCCTACATAGACGTGGAGCATGCCCTTGATCCCAAATACGCTTCAACCTGCGGGGTTAATCTGGATGAGCTTTTAATATCTCAGCCGGATACCGGTGAAGAAGCGCTTGGTATTGCCGAAGAGCTGGTGAGAAGCACCGCCATTGGTGTCATAGTGATTGACAGCGTAGCGGCGCTGGTACCCAAAGCCGAAATAGAAGGCGACATGGGTGACTCACATGTAGGTCTGCAGGCCAGGCTTATGTCCCAGGCACTGCGTAAACTGACTGCTTCCATCGGGCAAACCAGAACGGCCGTAATCTTTATTAACCAGTTGAGAGAAAAAGTGGGTGTTATGTTCGGCAATCCCGAAGTCACCCCCGGCGGCCGGGCGCTTAAGTTCTACAGTTCGGTGCGTATAGATCTAAGGCGCATAGAAACCATCAAGCAAGGTACCGTAGCAATTGGTACACGGGTACGGGCCAAAGTGGTAAAGAATAAGGTTGCTCCCCCTTTCAGGACAGCCGAATTTGATATCATGTTTGACTCAGGTATCAGCCGTGAGGGCAACCTTATTGATTTAGGCGTAACCAGTGAAGTTATAAGGAAAGCAGGGGCTTTCTTTTCCTATGGGGACATTCGCCTGGGGCAAGGCAGAGAGAGCGCCAAAAACTATCTGGCGGCAAATCCAGATCTGGCGCAGGAAATTGAAGAAAAAATACGTGCCTCAGCGGTCACCCTTTGCAGTATTGGTGATGGCGATTAATCCCTGGCTTTAAGTAAAAAGACATCTTTTTATATTGGGGCTGAGGCAGACTGTGTCTCGGCTTTGTCTTTTTTTTGGGGGATTAAATGCCAAGTATAACGGCAATAAGAAAAACCCGAGGTGCTAACCAGAGGTGCAAGATATCTCTGGACAACAAGGATTTCTTCAACCTGTCTTATAGCGTATGTGAGAGGGAAGGCCTGAAAATAGGCCAGGAATTGAGCCCCAGCCAGATTGAAACCTTAAAGCTCATTGATGACTGCCAAAGCTGTTACGAAGCCGCTTTGGGGTATCTGTCCTATCGCCCCCGCAGCCAGTCTGAGCTGGCCCAGAAACTGGTTAAGCGGGGATTTTGCAGCCGGGATATTGACTCTATACTGGCCAAGCTGAAGGAGCAGGGGCTGGTAGATGACCAGGCTTTTGCCCAGTTCTGGCATGAAAACCGCCAGTCATTCCGTCCCCGCAGCCGCAGCCTGACTTCACAGGAACTCAAAAAAAAGGGTATATCTAATGAGATAATTGAAAACGTGGTAAACACTGTTGATGACGTGGACAGTGCTTACCGGGCAGCCCTGACCAAGGCAAAAAACCTGCCCAAAGATAATTACCACCTGTTCCGCCAGCGCCTCAGCCAGTATTTGCTGCGCCGCGGATTCGGCTACGAGGTAATTAACCGTACCGTTTCCCGCCTGTGGGATGAATGCGAAAACGGTAACACAGACGAATTGTAAGTCTTACATAGTTACGGCTCTCTGATACCCCCGTTGAAGAGAGCTTCTAAAAGAAAGGGGTTTATATATATATGTTGGAATTCTTTATGGAGACAGCGCCGACAACAACTACCGGCCTGCCTTTATCTGCCATTCTGGCCATCTTTTTCAGTTTTATTATAGGTATTGTCTTCGGCGGTATGGCCCTGTTTGTATTCAGGGGCTTTATTATGAACCGCCAGCTCCGCATCGCCCAGCGCAAAGCAACCAAAATGCTGGCGGACTCCAAAGTGGAAGCTAAAGATGTGCTGGTGGAAGCCAAGCGCGAAGCTGACAAGGCCCGCAATTCCGCCGAAGCTGAACTTAAAGAACGCCGTTCTGAACTGGCCAAGCAGGAAAACAGGGTTATGCAGAAGACCGAAGCCCTGGACCGCAAGCTTGAAAACCTGGAACAGCGGGAACAGTCCTTAACCAACCGGGAAAAAAGTATTGATGAGACACAGTCCCAGATTGAAGAAATACGGACAGCCGAACTGAAGCGTCTGGAAGAAGTGGCTAGCATGACCACTGAACAGGCCAAGTCAAGTTTGCTTGAGATGCTGGAAGGCGAAATGCAGCAGGAAACCTCCCGCCGATTGCGTGAGTGGGAGATAAAAATCAAGGCTGAAGCGGATGAAAAAGCCCGGGAGATTGTTTCCCAGGCTATCCAGCGCTGTGCCTCTGACGTAGTTACCGAAACCACTACCAATGTCGTACCCCTGCCCAGCGATGAAATGAAGGGCAGGCTGATTGGCCGCGAAGGCCGCAATATACGGGCGCTGGAACAGGCAACCGGAGTAGACCTTATTATAGATGACACCCCAGAGGCAGTTACTATCTCCAGTTTTGACCCGGTACGGCGGGAAATTGCCAGACAGGCACTTTCCAAACTTATTATTGACGGGCGTATCCACCCGGCCCGCATAGAAGAAGTGGTAGCCAAAGCCAAAGAGGAAGTGGAAGCCGCCATGATAGCTTCCGGCGAACAGGCCGCCTATCAGGCAGGCGTTCACGGACTGCGGCCTGAAATCATAAAGGTAATGGGGCGGCTGAAATACCGCACCAGTTACGGCCAGAACGTGCTTCAGCACAGTATAGAGGTAGCCCAGATGTCCGGCATGATAGGCAGCGAGCTGGGGGTAAATGTTACCCTTGCCAGACGGGCCGGCTTCCTGCATGACATAGGCAAAGCGGTTGACCGTGACGTGGAAGGCACCCATACCCAGATAGGCGCAGACATGGTCAAGCAGTGGGAAAAATCACCCGAAGTTATCAAGGGTGTGGCTGAACACCACTTTGACACCCCCACCGTTTCCATCTGGGGTTTTATCGTATCTGCCGCAGATGCCATTTCTTCGGCCAGACCCGGTGCCCGCCGCGAATCACTGGAAAACTACATCAAACGCCTCAAGGCTCTTGAAGAGATTGCCGACAGTTTCAAAGGGGTTGAAAAATCCTTTGCCATACAGGCAGGGCGTGAAGTGCGCATCATGGTCAAACCTGAGGAGATTGATGACCTAGGTGCTATGCGGCTGGCCAGAGATATAGTCAAGAAGATTGAAGACGGGCTGGAGTACCCCGGACAGATTAAGGTTACTGTTATCCGGGAAACCCGGTCTGTAGACTTTGCCAAGTAGGGCAGGTAGTAATGAAGATACTGGTAATCGGTGATGTCATCGGCAAGCCGGGGCGGGATGCCCTGCGGGATATCTTGCCGGGGCTGAAACAGGAATACAAGATAGATTTTACCATTGTAAACGGAGAAAATACGGCCGGGGGGATTGGCATAACCCCGGCCACTGCCCAGGACCTGATTTCGGCCGGGGCAGACGTAATCACCACCGGCAACCACGTCTGGAAACACCGTGACATAGCCACGGTAATGGACGAGGAGAGCCTGCCGGTTATCCGCCCCTTAAACTACCCTCCGGGCGTACCCGGACAGGGTTATGTCCTTAAAGACAAGGTTTTAGTGGTAAACCTGATGGGGCGTACCTTTATGTACGATATAGACTGCCCCTTCCGCAGTATTGATGCCCTGCTGTGCAAACTGAATTTCAAACCGGCTGCCATTATTGTGGATTTCCATGCCGAAGCCACCTCTGAAAAAATGGCGCTGGGTTTCTATCTGGACGGGAGGGTAAGTGCTGTACTTGGCACCCATACCCACGTAGCCACCTGTGATACCCGTTTGCTGCCCAAAAACACCGCCTATGTCAGTGATATAGGCATGGTAGGGCCTATTGATTCCATAATAGGGGATGAACCGGATGCGGTTATCCAGCGTTTCCTGACCGGCATACCCGGCCGCCTGAGTGTAGCCCAGGGCAGGGTCATGCTGAATGCCGTGGTAGTCACCGTAAATACCAAAACCGGACTGGCCACAGGTATAGAACGCATTTACAGGGAGATAAGCTAAAAATGTCTTCCAAAGTAGATTTGCATATCCACACCACCGTTTCAGACGGTGTCCACTCACCAGAGAATATTGTTGCCAAAGCCGCCAAAGCCCACATGGAGTATATTGCCATATGTGACCATGACAACCTGGGCGGGGTTGGCATTGCCATAGAAGCCACCCGGAAATACCCCAAACTTAGGGTCATACCCGGCGTAGAGATAAGCACCGACTACAGCGGCGGGGATGTCCATATTCTGGGGTATTTTGTAGATTACCAAGACCCGGTTTTGAATGATACCCTGACTGAAATGCGCCGCTCCAGAGTGGAACGCGCCCGTGATATGGTCATAAAGCTTAACGGGCTGGGTATGGAAATAAGCTGGCAGAGGGTTTCGGAAATTGCCGGTGAAGGTACAGTGGGACGGCCGCATATTGCCACCGCCATGCTTGAAAAAGGCTATATCCAGAACATGGGCGAGGCTTTTGACAAGTACATAGGGCGGGGAGGGCCTGCCTATGTGGAGCGGATAAAAATGAACCCCGAAGAAGCGGTCCGGCTGGTACTTTCCTGCAGGGGCATACCGGTCATGGCTCACCCCCTGACCATAATGGACCATGAGCCTATGGTGGAACGGCTGGTTCAGGCCGGGCTGATGGGCCTTGAATGCCACTACGGGGGGTTTAACCCCCAGCAAATAGACGGGCTGGTAAAGCTGGCTGGCAAACACCACCTGCTCACTACCGGCGGCAGCGATTACCACGGTCTGGACGAACTTACCGAAACACCCATCGGCGGGGCGGAAGTACCCTTGCAGGATGCAAAAAAGCTGATTGCCAAAGCCCGCCAAATAAAGGCCAAAGGGCTGGCGGAGGATATGGAATGAGCCTGGTATTTATAATCATGGCCATAGCCGGTTATCTGGTAGGGGCTATCCCCATGGCCTACCTGCTTTCCCGCTGGCGCAGGGGTATAGATATACGCCGTTACGGCAGCGGCAATGTGGGGGCTTCCAATGTTGTTAAAACCGCCGGCAAGAGGCTGGGGCTGGCTGTTTTTATTTTTGATGTTTCAAAAGGGGCTGTGATGATACTCCTGTCCGGCGCTTTGGGACTGGCGCTCTGGCAGCAAATAGTAGTCGGTTTGTTTACTATTGCCGGGCATAACTGGCCGGTCTTTCTCCGCTTTAACGGGGGGAGGGGTATTGCCACCTCACTGGGAGTGGCTCTGGTAATGGCACCCGTTCCGGCTTTGATAGCTTTGGGAATAGCCATCGCCTTCGGTCTCTTCAAAAAAATGGCTCCGGGGGTGTTTCTGGGGGTGGCAGCACTGCCGTTTATGTCAGGCTATTTTCACGGGTTTTTTGGCATCCGGGAATACCAGACTATTAGCTGGGGCTTTATAGGAATTTTCCTAATCATGGTTACCCGCCGTCTGATGGCACCTGACAATGAATATGCCCATACCGTTTCCAAAGCCGAGCTGATATTTAACCGCATGTTTCTTGACCGGGATATAAGAAGCCGCTCCGTCTGGATAAACCGGAATTCTGCCCCCGCTGAGGAAAGCCCGGATATTTTATAATCCTGTTTTTGCCTAATCAAAGAATATTTCCGCAGGCAACTGCCCGGACTATCAGTTAAAGCCGCAGATAGTTTTCAGCACACACCCCTGACACACAGGCTTGACCCTGCAATGCTCTTTGGCATGCCTGACTATGAGGGCATGGTATTCGTTAAAAACCGCGGCATCAGCCGCCAGATTTGCCGTAAAAAGCCTTTGAAGACGGTCATAACCCGCATCCCTCTCCGCCAGACCCAAACGGCTGAAAATTCTGCGGGTATAAGCATCTATAACAAAAACGGGTTTTCCGCAGGCGTATAAAAGTATGGAATCTGCCGTTTCCTCACCTATGCCCCATACCCCCAGAAGTTCCTGGCGGAGTGCGTCAGTCTCCGCCGGCAGCAGTTTATCAGCCTGTCCGTTATAACCAGCCACAAGCCAGGCGGCTAAAGCCTTTAGTTTACGGGTTTTGACATTGAAGTAGCCTGAGGGACGGATAGCTTCGGCCAGAGCATCATCATCAGCCTTCATTATAGCTTCCGGTGAGAGCAGACCAGCCTCTTTTAATCTTGAAATGGCTTTTTCTACATTTGTCCAGGCGGCACTCTGGGTAAGCACCGCACCTGTCATCATCTCAAAGCGGCTTTCAGCCGGCCACCAGTGCTGAGGGCCGTATTTATCTAAAAGACACTGGTATATGTAACTGAGTTTTTGACTTAAATTTTGCTGAGCCAAGGTGCTGTTATCGCCTCTTTATCAGAGTCATAATCTATTATAAAAGGCTTGATATCCAGTACCGGCGTACCGTTTATGGCATCCAGCCCTTTGACTTTAAGCACATTGCCTTTATGCTCAAGCAGCCTGACCAGCGTCTTAGCTATAGGATTAGGGCGGAAGGGAGAGCGGCTGGCAAAAACCCCTATTTTACCGAACTCTTTTTGACCTCTGGGATAGACCAGGAGCGCCAGGCCTTCGGACTGGGACTGATGGAAAGACCAGATAATATTCAGGTGAGAAAACTCTTCTATACGCTCAAGTCCCTCAGCCAGTTCCGGATTTATATGTATTTCAGAAACCACATCTGCCCATTTAAAATTATGGTCAGGTTTGGCGGCAATATCATTTACCACAGTGCCGATGGATTTCATTTGTATATTCATCTTACCCTCCAAATAAAAAAGGGGATTTAAATCCCCTTTTTAAAGTCCGGCTTTTTAGTCATTCATAAGCGGTGTCAGAGTAAGCAGGCGGCGGCTTATCTCCGGATATTTGGCAATAAAGATAAGCTCGTCTTCCACCAGAGGTTTATGGGCCTCTACATTGGCATAACGTACCAGTTCCAGTATTTTGTTGGCTTCATCTTTATCTTCAGGCAGTTCCACCGACATATTGCCCATAACGTGGCGGAAGCCTGAAATGCCGCTGTACTGGCCGGCACAGATTTCACGCCCGGTTTCAACCATCAGGGCTTCACCCCGCCCCAGTTCCTCATAGCCGTAAAGCTCGTAGTTCTGGGAGTCTTTGATAACGCCGTCTGCGTGTATGCCGGAGGCATGGGCAAAACAGTTGCGTCCCACACCCGGCTGGTTAATGGGTATTTCCACATCAAACGCATATGAGGCAAAGCGAGCTATCTTCCAGGCCTTGGAAAGGTCTATCTCATGGCCCAGCTGATATTTTTCACCAAAACCCTTGGATTTAAGAACAGCCAGCAGGAAAGCTACCAGGTCGGCATTGCCCGCCCGTTCGCCAATGCCGTTTATGGTGGTATTCACATACACGTCCTGACCGCCGTCAACCACGCCCTTAGCACCGGCCAGAGAGTTGCCGATAGCCATACCTAAATCACCGTGGCAGTGAATCTCTATAGGCATTCCCACTTTTTCTGACAGAGTACGGGCAGTTTCATATATGGTAAAAGGGTTGTCATAACCCAGAGTGTCACAATAACGCAGGCGGGTAGCACCTGCTTCTTTGGCAGCCTTGCCGAACTCAAGCAAGTTTACAATTGAGGTGCGGGAGGCATCTTCGGCATTTACCCCCACTGTCTCAGCCCCTTTGGCATAAGCAGCATTGACAGCCACAGTCATATCATCAATTATATCGGTAAAGACCTTGCGCCCCTGAAACTTGCCGTTTATCATCTGTTCCGAAGTGGATATGGACAAATTGAGGTGTCTCAGGCCGGGTGCCCGGCGGAAAGCCAGGTCTACATCAGCCACAAGAGCCCGTATCCAGCCTTCCAGACGCAGATTCTTGATAACGCCCATTTTGGCCAGCTCAAGGTTAGCTTCAATATAACCGCGCTCATGTTTAGTGGTGGGAAAGCCGAACTCAGACTGAAAAACACCCATTTCGTCCAGATACATATTTATCAGGGTCTTTTCCAGCTTAGAAAGGCCGAGACGCGCTGTTTGGACACCGTCTCTGTTGGTTACATCAACTATGAAAATTTTTCCCACGTGATTATACCCCCTGTAATAGATGCGCTAAATATAATATTTTATCATAGCCTGCTTTAGCTCACAAACCCTTGCGGTTTCTTTCTCTGTTTTAACATCCAAAAACCCTTTGACTTGGGGGCTTTTTACGTTTAAAATCATAAACAGACAAGGAGCTGGCATGGATAATTTATGGGCACCCTGGCGGGCAAAATACATAGAAAAGGCAGTCAAAAACGAAGATAGCGGCTGTATATTCTGCACTTTTCCGGCCGCAAGCGAAGACCAGAAAAACCTGATACTTTTCCGCGGCCAATACAACTTTGTTATCTTAAATGCTTTTCCTTACAATGCCGGGCACCTCATGGTTGTACCCTTCCGCCATACTTCCGCTTTGGAGGAGCTTCCCGAAGAAGAACGCAACGAGCATTACCGTCTGGTCTGCCGGGCGGTTGCCGTACTTAAAAATGAATACAAACCTGAAGGCTTTAATATAGGTATGAATCTGGGACGGGTGGGCGGTGCCGGTATAGACAAACACATCCACACCCATATTGTACCCCGCTGGAACGGGGATACCAACTTCATGCCGGTTATAGGCCAGACCAAAGTTCAGAACGAAGCCCCGGCAGATACCTACCGCCGCCTTAAGCCCTGCTTCCAGTCCGTTTAAATAAGCCCGTTTTTGTCTTTGCCAGCCTTTCAGAAACTTTATTTGCAAAACCCGCCTGCAGGGTCTTGCCTTTTAGTAATACTTGTTATACTATTCATACTAGTAGGATATGTATTATTATCCCCAGATATTTAAACGGGAGGCAGTGGAATGAACCCACAACAGATGGAAATTTTTTACGGTTCGGGTTCGGTGGGAGCTAAGGGGCAGATAGTCATACCGGTAAAATTCCGCAAAATATTCAATATCCACCCCGGAGACCAGGTGATTTTCATGGGAAACCCCCAGCAGAATGCTTTTGCGGTCATGAGGGCTGACCAGCTGTCTGCCATGCAGAGCCAGCTGGACCAGGCAAGAGCCCAGATACAAAGAGCTAACGCCGAACTGGCAAACGAAACAAAGAAGGAGACTAAAACCAAATGATACTTACCAATACCGAAGATGTAGCCGGACACAAGATTATAAAAAACCTGGGGCTGGTAAAAGGAAATACTATCCGGGCTAAACACATAGGCAAGGATATTCTGGCCGGATTAAGGAGCATTGTGGGTGGCGAAATTGAGGAATATACCCAGATGCTGGACGAAGCCCGGAATGAGGCCATACGGCGCATGGAAGCCGAAGCCAAGGAAAAGGGGGCTAACGCTATTATTTGCATCCGCTTTTCAACCTCGGCGGTTATGCAAAATGCTTCCGAAGTAATGGCCTACGGCACAGCCGTAGTAGTGGAATAAAAGGCGGGAAAATAAAATGGATATTAACTGGGCACTTATTGCCCCTCTGATTGTCCTCCAGCTGATACTGCTCATAATAGCGGTGGTGGATTTAGTCAAACGCCCCAAAGTCCGCTGGGACAACAAGTGGGTCTGGGCGGTAATAATCGTATTTGTAAACATTATAGGCCCGATAATCTACCTGACTCTGGGCCGGGAGGAAGACTAAACCTTGGATGCCATACTCTGCCAAAAGCTGACCAAAAAATTCGGTGATTTCACCGCTCTGGACGGGCTGGACCTGGCGGTTGAAAAAAACCGGGTTTTCGGGTTTTTAGGCCCGAACGGGGCAGGCAAGACTACTGCCGTACGGATGCTGACCGGCCTTTCCCAGCCCACTTCAGGCAAGGCTTACGTATCCGGTGAGGAGGTAACACCCCGAAACCTGTCACTCCGCTCCAAGATTGGCTTTCTGCCGGACGTACCTGCCTTTTACGGCTGGATGACAGGACGTGAATTTATGCTTTTTTCTGGCGAACTCCACAAGTTATCTCCCAAAGATAATAATCTGCGGGCAGACGAACTGCTGGAGCTGGTAGACCTGAAAGAGGCCGGTAAACGCCGGGTGGGCGGGTACTCGCGGGGCATGAAACAGCGGCTGGGTATTGCCCAGGCCCTGGTAAACAAACCCGAAGTGCTCTTTATGGACGAACCCACTTCTGCCCTTGACCCTATGGGGCGGAGAGATGTGCTGAACCTTATTGAGCGCCTAAGCGGGGATACCACTGTTTTCATGTCCACCCATATACTTTCAGACGTGGAAAGGGTATGTGACCGGGTAGCTATTATAAGCGAAGGCAAACTGATAACATCGGCCAGCGTGGAGGAGCTTAAACACAAATACTCCACTTCGGCCTTTGAGATACAGTTTGAGGAAGAACCCACCCCCATTCTGACCCAGCTGCTGAAAATGCCTTATGTCAAAACAGCCGAGGTCCGAACTGAAGGTGACCTGAAGGTGGTGTATGTTCAAGCCAGTGACCTTGCCAAAGCCAAAACTGAAATACCCGGCATAATTGCCCAAAGCGGGCTGACCCTAACCCATTATGAACTTACCACCCCCAGTATTGAAGATGTATTTATCCAGCTTGTAGGGAATGGTGCGAAGGCATGAGCGGACTGATACCTTTATTTAAAAAAGAACTGAAGGAGCAGTGGAAAACCTATAAAACACTTATAGTAGCCATTGCCTTTGCCTTCTTCGGCATATCCACCCCGCTCATTCTGGCCTACCTGCCCCAGATTATTGAGATGAGCGGGCAGGGGGGCGACATACCGGTGGTAATGCCTGACCCCACCCCCCTTATGTCCATGCAGGAATTCGGTCAGACCATGCTGCAGGTAGGGGTGCTTATCTGCATTCTGATTGCCATGGGTGCAATTTCCGGGGAACGGGATAAGGGCACGGCCATGCTGACTCTGTCCAAACCGGTCAGCCGGGGGGCATTTGTAATGTCCAAGTATCTGGCTCTGGGACTGCTGGTGCTGGTTTCCATGCTGCTGGGCGCCGGGCTGTGTTACTGGTACACCGTTATGCTGATAGGCGACTTTTCATTTATGCCTTTTCTGGGCAGCACCCTGCTGATGAGCCTGTTTTTGCTTTTGTGTCTGGCAGTTACCCTGTTTTTCTCCAGCTTCTTTAAAAGCTCTCTGGCGGCCGGAGGCACTGCTCTGGTAATTCTGATAGCCCAGGGTCTGGCAACCCAGCTGCCCTGGATAGGCCAATATCTGCCCGGCAACCTTTCCAGCTGGTCTACCCGGCTGCTCTCAGCAAGCAGCGACCCGGCCTGGGGGGCATTGGCGGTAAGCATAGCCATTATTGGTCTTTGTCTGTATTTTGCCCGTATCAGGCTGGAGAGAAAAGAGTTATAATAGGGGAGAAAATGTGAAGGAAGGTTGAAGGAGATGCCTGAGAAAGAGCTGAACCCTGAACCCGATAATTCCAGAGAACCCCATGATGAAGACTTTGAACCTCTAGACAAAAATAACGAGTTTTCCAAAGAAAACTCTGAACCCGCAGATGAATATGAAGAACCTCCGCTGGAACCTGAAACTCCGGCGGAGGTTTCCCAATCAGAGAAAATACCGGGCTACTACTTTTACCGCCGTAAACAAGCTAAGACCAAATTAAAAGGCAGGCACTCCAAAATGCCTGCCTGGTTTAACATAAGCCTGGCGGTACTGATTGTACTGGGTGTAATCTTCGGCAGCTGGGGGCTGACAGCCGGGCATTTCCCGCCCTGGGGTATAGCGGTTGATGTCTCCATTTCCCCGTCCGGTGGGGGAACAGTAAACCTAAGCCCGGATAAATCTTCTTACAGCCGCGGCTCAAGTATTAACCTGAATGCGGTGGCGGCTGCCGGTTACCGTTTTGACCACTGGAGCGGAGACTTAAGCGGTACTAACCCAGCCGTAAGCCTCAGCCTGAACTCATCTAAAAATATAGTAGCCAATTTTGTAAGGCAGTTTCAGCTTAACATAAGCACCTCCCCCCAGGCAGGGGGCAGTCTAAGCACAGTCAGCGGCAGCTTTGATGCCGGGTCTGTCATAGAGCTAAGCGCTAATCCTATGCAGGGTTACCGTTTTGACCACTGGAGCGGAGACATAAGCGGTACTGACCCCTCCATCAGCTTTATAATGGATGCCAACAAGACTATTGTGGCTAATTTCGTACCCCTGCTGCTGCTTGCGGTTAATATCTCCCCGAATGCCGCCGGTATTGTCACCCCCGAAGGGGACTATTTTGACTACGGGGCCAGCATCACCCTGACAGCCCAGGCCGCCCCCGGCTACCAGTTTATAGGCTGGACAGGAGACCTGACTACTAATCTGACTACTATAAATATTACGATGGATAAAAATTACACCTTAACCGCCAACTTTGCACCGGTTATCCAGACCGCTTCTTTAGTGCTGCCTAACCGTATCGGCGAATCTACCTGGATAAGCTGGAGCAAGGAGCTTCTGAAAGACCAGTACATAGTCATCAATTCCAGCCTGACCGGTGCCTTTAACCTGTCGGATTCAAGCCACCTCTGGCGGGTAGAAGTATTCGGTCCGGACGGAGAACATATTGAAAACTGGTTCGGCGACTACTGGCTGACCCCGGAACATATATTCGCCTTTACCGCCCAGGTAAGCGGTACCTATATGCTGAAAATATCCCACTACAGTTCATTTATAAAAGACCTAAATATGTCATTCAGTCCTGGGGGCTGGGTGATAAGCGGTTATTCCTGGAGCTAACGCAAAGACCTGTAACTGCTAAACTCAGACCGGTATAGAGGCAAAACCTATGCCGGTCTTTGCGTTCACATATATAGCCTAAGGAGAGAAAGATGAAAGCCAGTCAGGGAAGTATAGGCAGAGTATTTATAATACGGCTGGAAGACGGCGATAAAGTACCTTCCTGCCTGGAAGATTTTGCCCGCACCCAGCATATAAGCCATGCCCAGGTGGTGCTTATCGGGGGAATTGAGGGAGGGCAGGTGGTGGTAGGGCCGCGCCAAAGCCGTGAGTACCCGCCTGAACCGGTGCTGATACCCCTTGACGGAGCCCATGAAGTGGCCGGGGTAGGTATAATAACGCCTGATGAAAGTGGTAACCCCAAGTTGCATATCCACGCAGCTCTTGGGCGAATGGGTAAAACAACCACCGGCTGCCTGAGGCCGGGGGTAAACACCTGGATTGTGGGTGAGGCGGTTATGTATGAAATACTGGGGGCAAAGGCCATCCGTCGCTTTGATGAAAAAACCCAGTTCAGCCTGCTGCAACCCGAATAACCGTTTTTCAGGTTTAAGGCTGATAACACCACGGGGAAGCAAGTAAGTTTGCTTTGAAGGATACTGCATCAAAACTGCCGTTTGGGAATGCCAAACAGCAGTCTAATGATAATCTGACGCCCTCTTTTAAAACTTAAACAGAGGAAGTGCCAAATCAGGACTACTCACCGCTGGAATCAGGCAGGTTTACCGGGGCTTTATACGAGTCTTCTATCCGTTTCATATCCTGCCCGCAGCAGACCAGCGTTCCGCCGCCTACTTTAATAACACGTACAATATTGCCGCATATGTCGCACTTGTAGGTTTCACCCAGCTGTTTTACACCCATTCCCGGAAGCCTCCGTTTCGTTAAGAATACAGCTAGTCTTTTTTGACAGGTTTAATAATTATTTCTTCTTCGTATTCTTCAGGTTCGCGGATAAGTTTGAAACCCAGCAGAAACAGCCCCATAAAAAGCAGCCCGCCCACAATAAAGAGCGGCCAGTAAATTATACCCGCCAGCATAATGAAGAAACACACCAGAAGAACAATAGTATAAGCTATAACATGGGTACGAAAGTATTCCAGCATATCTGTAACCTCCCGCCAAAGGACTGTAGATATATATTATACCAGTCCGCTTAAGAAACATAGCCGGAAAACAGACAATATTTAACTGCCGGAGTGAAAATAAGAACAGCCGGAGAAAAAATTGGTACCCCCAAGGGGATTCGAACCCCTGTTGACGGCGTGAAAGGCCGCTGTCCTGGGCCTCTAGACGATGGGGGCACACAGGGTAATCAGTATAGCAAAACTAAGGGTAGCTGGCAAACTGAAGCTAGGGCAGGGCGGCTATAGCTTTGAGTCCGGTATCTTCAGATAGTCCCAGCATAATATTCATATTCTGTACAGCCTGCCCTGCCGCACCTTTTACCAGATTATCTATACAGCTTATGACTATCAGCCGTTCATTCAGGGCATCTACCACCGGGTAAATAAAGCACATATTGGTACCGCGGGTATAACGGGTGTGGGGCGGCTCGGCGGTTATCTTTACAAAAGGCTCATCTTTGTAAAAACGGAGGTAGAGCTCTTTGACTTCTTCGTCTGTAACCGGCTGTTTCAAGCGGGCATAGGCACTGGAAAGTATACCCCGGCTCATGGGTACCAGATGGGGGCAGAAAGTAACCCGCGGAATTACTCCCCCGCCAACCAGAGAAAGCTCCTGCACTATTTCCGGCTGGTGGCGGTGAGTGCCAATGGAATAAGCGCAAACATCTTCGCTGGCTTCACAAAATATATTTTTAGCAGCAGGTGTCCGCCCTGAACCGGAAAGCCCGGACTTGGCATCTACAATGGCATTTGGCTCTATCAGGTCCATTTTAAAAGCCGGGGCCAGCCCGAGTATGGCAGAGGTGGGGTAACAGCCCGGGTTTGCCACCAGACGGGCACTGGCAATATCCTTGCGCTTAAGTTCAGGCAGACCATACACCGCTTCGGCAAGAAGCTCCGGACAGGGATGCTCAAACCCGTACCATGCCTGATACAGTGAAGGGTCTTTCAGGCGGAAATCAGCGCTGATATCTATAACCCGCATACCCTTTGAGAGCAAATCAGGTACCAGGGCCGCCCCTTCCTTGTGGGGCAAGGCCATAAAGGCAATATCCACTTCCCCTTCCAGACTTTCAGTAATAGGTAAATCAAGGCTGTGCAGGTAAGCAAATGCATCCGAAAGCTTTTTCCCGGCCAGACTCCGCCCGGTTACCGAACAAAGCTCCACCGAGGGGTGGCTTGCCAAAATACGGGCAAGCTCCAGCCCGGCATAACCGGTTACGTTTATAATACCTGCTTTATATTTTTTCATCTGCTTTTCCCATTAAAAGATGCTAAAAGTATAGCACATCCGGCCGCAGCCGAAGCTACTCCGGTTTACCCATATTCCGCAGGCTGTTTAAAATGTACTGGATTTCAATGGTGGTCATGCCGAAGCGGTGCATGGCGTGGCGTGAAAGTTCCAGACCTACCTCAAACTCAGGCTGGACTACCTCGCTGACACCCATTTTTTTCAGCTTTTCAGCCTGGATGTCACTGGAAACTCTGGCTACTATATCCAGCCGGTCGTTTATCTTGCGGGCATTTTTAACCACCTGTTCGGTATCCGCAAAACCGGGCATGGCGCATATAAGCAGGCGGGCTTTATCCAGGCGGGCAAACCTGAGTATTTCGGGATTAGCGGCATCACCGTAGATAGCGGGGGCTTTCTGGCGGCGAAGTTCGGCTATGGTCTGGGGGTCTAAATCTATAACCAGAAAGGGGAAATTACGGCGGTTCATCACCCGGGTCAGAGTCTTGGCAACACCCCCCTGCGAACAGATAACCGCATGGTTGGAAATATCCAAATCCATAAACTCTGCCTGGCCGGAGGTGCGCAAACTGACCAGCTTGCTGGCCAGCGGCCACTGGCTGACCTTTCGGTAAGCCGCACCGCTGAAACTTAAGGCAAAAGGGGTGATTATCATGGTAATAACGGCACTGCTGATGGTAATAGCATAAATACTGTCTGAAATAACTGATGATGCCAGACCCACCCCGGCCAGTACAAAGCTGAATTCACCTATCTGCATCAGGCCGATACCGGTAGTAAAAGAGGTCTGGAAGGTATAGCCGAACAGCCAGGGGACTGCCCCGGCCACCAGACTTTTAATAACCAGCAAAAATACCACTACCAGCAGAACCAGACCTATATTTTCCACTGCAAAGTTAAGGTTTGCCAGCATACCCAGAGAAACAAAGAACAAAGCCCCGAAAATATCCCTAAGGGGGATTATATCTGCCAGTGCCTGCTTGGCATACATAGACTGCCCGATAAGAAGCCCGGCTATAAAAGCCCCTACCGCCGGTGAAAGCCCCAGCGCAGTTGCCCCCAGAGCCGCCCCCAGGGACAGGGTGATAACAGACAGCAGAAAAAGCTCGTGCGAATGGGAAGCCACTCTCCCCAGCAGACGGGGAAAAACCCAAAATCCCAAACCAAACATGGCCAGAATAAAGGCCGCCGCTTTAGCAAAGGCAATACCTATGGTCAGGCCGATGTCCCCGCCTTCACCCCCCAAAGCCGGCAAAATAATCATCAGGGGAATAAGGCAGATATCCTGCACCAGCAGGATGCCCAGCATCACCCGTCCGTGAGGGGCTTCGGCTTCACCCTTGTCCATAAGTATTTTAAGGACTATCAGGGTAGAGGAAAGGGAGACCATAAACCCGAAGAAGATAGAGGCGTTTACATCCCAGCCAAGGCCTCTGCCCAGCAAAAACCCGAACCCGGCGGTAACCACTATCTGGATAAGGCCGCCCAGCACCGCCACCTTTCCCACCCGTTTAAGCTCATCCAGCGAAAAGTCCAGGCCAAGGGTAAAAAGGAGCAGAATCACGCCGACTGTAGCCATGGACTCAATAACACCCGGAGACTGAACCAGACCAAAACCGTTTGGCCCTATGGCTATTCCCGCCCCCAGATAACCCAAAAGGAGCGGCAGTCTGAAGCGGCGTGCCAGTAAACCGGCCAGAACGGCCGATACAAGCACAATGATTAAGTCCAGCCCGAAGCTGGAGCCTAATTCTTCCAATGCCCTCTCCTTATGCGGGGGAAAATCGGGGATGCCATATTCTAACATATAGACCCGTACTTTCTACACAGGCTTTTGTAACTAACACCCCAAGATAGCCAAAATATTTTCTGAATTGGCATTTGGCTAAATAATGTCTATACTAAGTGTCTGATATGAGCTACACCGAAGAAACCAACAGCATCACTTTTCTGGGTACAGGCGGGGCCAGATTTATGGTCAGCCGCCAGATACTGGCTTCGGGCGGAATCTGGCTGAATCTTGACGGCAAACGGTTCCTGATTGACCCCGGCCCGGGCAGTATTGTGCAGGTATGCCGTCTGGGCTTAAACCCGGAAAACCTGAGTGCTATTCTTTTGTCCCACCGCCATCTGGACCACTCCGGTGATGTAAACGTAATGATAGAGGCCATGACCCAGGGCGGCTTTAACAAAAACGGCCATTTTCTGGCCCCTAAAGATGCCCTGGATAACGAACCGGTTATATACTCGTATCTAAGGCCGTTTCTGAATGACCTGACCGTGCTTGAGGAAGAACACGAATACAATCTGGACGGGATAAAGGTTTTCACTACCCGGCGTCATCAGCACCCGGTGGAAACCTACGGGTTTATATTTGAATCTTGCGGAAAGCGCATAGGCTACGTAAGTGATACCCGCTATTTTGAAGATATGCCCCAGATTTATGCCGGCTGTGACGTACTGATAATAAATGTTGTTCTTAGGGAATCTATAGAACTCATTTACCATTTGAGCATAGCGGATGCTGCCAAACTTATCAGCGGGGCTAAACCCAAAACAGCCATACTTACCCATTTCGGGCTGCAGCTTTTCCGGGCAGACCCGGCCAGGATGGCAGCCAAAGTTGAAACCGAAACCGGCATACCTGTCATAGCGGCCGCAGATGATTTGCTGTTTAAGCTGGAATAAAAGCAAACCATATTTTAACGGACTTGTCCCAGAGAGGAACTTTTGTTGAACTACCCCGAACATATTCTCCATCAGGTTGAAAAACCCGGCCGTTATACCGGCGGGGAGTGGAATTCCGTTTGCAAGAAATGGGCAAAGACACAGCTTAAGGTTGCCCTTAGCTTTCCGGATACTTATGAAATAGGCATGTCCAACCTGGCCATACCCCTGCTTTATGATATTTTAAACCGCAACCCGGATATTCTGGCCGAAAGGGTTTTCAGCCCCTGGCTGGATATGGAAAACCTTATCCGTGAGAGAAAGCTTCCCTTTGTCAGCCTGGAAAGCGGCCACCCCGTAAAAGAGTTTGATATCTTGGGTTTTTCACTGGGGTATGAGCTTACCTATACCAATATACTTAATATGCTTTCTCTGGCAGGCATACCCATACTTGCTTCCGAAAGGGGAGGGGATTTTCCGCTGGTGATTGCCGGCGGCAGCTGCAGCCTCAACCCCGAACCCCTGGCAGATTTTATAGATGCTTTTGTAATAGGTGATGCCGAAGAAGCTATACAAGACCTGTGCCAAGCTGTCCTTGATGCCAAAAAACAGACCCTCGGTAAATACCAAGTCTTGCGGGAACTGGCTAAAATCCCCGGCATTTACGTACCCAGCCTGTATCAGGCCGAATATAACCCTGACGGTACTTTAAAATCCATAATCCCCACCACACCTGAAGCACCTCCCGTAATAAACCGCCGCATTTTGCCTGCTTTGCCGCCGCCAACCGTAAAACCGGTAGTACCGTATATAGAGGTGGTGCAGGACAGGGGAGCGGTGGAGATAAGCCGCGGCTGCAGCCGGGGCTGCCGTTTCTGCTCTGCCGGCATTATTTACCGCCCGGTCAGGGTACGCCCGGCGGCAGAGGTTTTAAGTGCCGTTGAAGGCATACTGGATAACTGCGGTTATGATGAAATTTCGCTGCTTTCGCTGAGCTGTTCGGACTACCCGGGTATTGAAAATCTGGTAAAAACCCTGGCGGAAAAATACGCAGACAAACACCTTGCTTTGTCACTGCCCAGTTTACGCCTGACCCCGGATTCGGTCGGGCTGGTAAACGTGCTGGCGGGCGGGCGTAAAAGCGGGCTTACCTTTGCACCCGAAGCAGCCAGTGAGCGCCTCCAGCGGGTTATAAATAAACTTACCTCTGAAGAAGAGCTGTGTGATACCGCCCGTACTGCCTTTGAAAGCGGCTGGACCAGCTTCAAGATGTATTTCATGATAGGGCTTCCGACTGAAACTGACGAAGATGCCGCCGCTATCTGCCAGATGGCAGGCAGGGTAAATTCACTGTCCCGCGGCGCTCCCGGACGCCGCCCCCAGATACGCCTGAGCCTGGCCTCATACGTACCCAAAGCCCATACCCCATTTCAGTGGGAAGCCCAGCTGGACGAAGAATCCCTCTACCGCAGGGCGGATATAGTAAGGCAGGGGCTGAAACGCTGGGGAATAAAGGTTTCCTGGTCTGATACCAAAATGAGCCTGCTGGAAGCCGTGTTTTCCAGAGGAGACCGCCGTCTGGGCAAAGTGATATACACCGCCTGGCAAAAGGGTGCCAAGTTTGATGCCTGGAGTGAGTGCTTCAATTTTACCCTCTGGCAGGAGGCTTTTGACCAATACGATTTAAACCCTTCGTTCTATGCCCACCGCAAACGCCCGCTTGACGAAACGCTGCCCTGGGGGCATATAAATGCCGGGGTAAGTGCCGAATTCCTGAAAAGGGAATATGCCCGCTCAGTGGAAGGGCAGGATACGCCTGACTGCCGCGAAGGCAAATGCCACGCCTGCGGGCTGGAAAAAGCGGTAGCCGAATGTAACAACCGCCTGCACGGCAAATAAACGGGGTAAAAAGCCCCCTTTGTGTTTTAACCGGAATATTTCAGCTAAAAAGTAGCTACCGCAACCACCCTGTCACCTTCCTCAAGGCGCATTACCCTCACACCCTGAGTGGCCCTGCCCATGATGGGTATGCCATGAGAGGGGTCTTCTTCTTTGACCTGGGTACGGGTAACCATGCCGTCAGCGGAGATAAGCATCATCTGGTCAGTCTCGCTGACTACCTTTGAGGCCACAACCTCACCGGTTTTGTCTACTACCTTGAAGTTTATAACCCCGCTGCCAGCCCGGTGCTGCTGGGGGTATTCCTCTATGGCGGTCAGCTTGCCGGCACCGTTTTCAGTTACCGTTATTACCAGAGTACCCTCCTGGGCAACGTCCATACTGACCACTTCGTCCCCCTTGGAGAGGACTATAGCTTTGACACCGCCGGAAGCCCTGAGGCTGGTGCGGAGTTCACTTACCGGGAAGCGGATAGACTGCCCCATGCGGGTAGCCAGCAGAATATCTTTTTCCTCAGTGGTTTCAACCGCCGCCACCAGTTCATCCGAAGTAGCCAAATCCATAGCTATCAGGCCGGAGGAACGGACTGCGGTAAACTCCTGAAGCGAGGTCTTTTTGATTTCACCTTTATTGGTAGCCATCAGCAGGAAATGGTCTGCCGGGAAGCTCTTTAAGTCCAGTATGGCGGTTATCCGTTCGTCCTGGGTCACAGGTATCAGGTTTACGATAGCCGTACCCTTGGCAATACGGGAGGCATCATCAGGTATATCAAAACAGCGCAGGCTGAATACCTTACCCCGGTTGGTAAAGAAGAGCAGGGTGTCATGGGTATCTGAAACCGAAAGGAAACGGACTGCGTCTGCCTCACGGGTGGGCATGCCCATTATGCCGGTACCGCCACGGTGCTGCAGGCGGAATACGTTAGCCGGCACCCGTTTGATAAAGCCCCTCTCGCTCAAGGTTACGATAACGTCCATATGGGGTACCAAGTCTTCCACCCGGAATTCTATAACCCCCTGGCTGGAAATCTCGGTAGCACGGGGCTGGCCGTAGCTCCCTTTAAGGTCTTTGGCGTCTTCCTTTACCAGGGCATAAATCTTTTCAGGGTGAGACAGTAAATCTTCCAGATAACCTATCCGTTTCATAAGCTCGGCGTATTCGTCCAGTATCTTCTGGCGTTCCAGATTGGCCAGACGGCGAAGCTGCAAGTCCAGAATAGCCTGGGCCTGAATAACTGAGAAATCAAACTCAGCCACCAGATTTTTGCGGGCGGTATCACCGTTTTCAGAGTTTCGGATAATGGCAATAATACGGTCAATAAAATCCAGCGCCTTTTTAAGACCTTCCAGTATATGGGCGCGGTCTTTGGCAGCTTTAAGTTCAAACTGACTCCGGCGGGTGATGATAAGGTGGCGGAAGTCTATAAAGTTTTTAAGCACTTCTTTCAGGCTGAGTACCTGCGGCTGGCCGTCTACCAGTGCCAGCATATTAACGAAGAATGAAGTACGCATATTGGTATGTTTATATAGGCTGTTTAAAACCTGCTGGGGTTCGGCATCCCGCTTCAGCTCAATAACTACCCGCATACCCTGCCGGTCAGATTCGTCCCTGAGGTCGGAAATACCTACTATCTTGCGGTCTTTGACCAGTTCGGCAATCTTGACCACCAGTTCGGCCTTGTTTACCTGGTAGGGAATCTCGGTAACAAATATGGCCTTGCGGTTGTCCACTTCGCCTATATGGGCTTTGGCCTGTATAACAATCTTGCCCTTGCCGGTTGCGTAAGCACTCTTTATGCCGTCGGTACCCAGTATAGTGCCGCCGGTGGGGAAGTCAGGCCCGGAAACAAACTGCATCAGCTCATCTACGCCGCAATCCGGGTTGTCTATCAGGTAGCAGATGGCCTGGCAGAGCTCAGCCAGATTATGGGGGGGTATATTGGTTGCCATACCCACTGCGATACCCGAACTGCCGTTCATAAGCAAGTTAGGTATGCGGGCCGGCAGAACGGTAGGCTCCTCCAGTGAGGCATCAAAGTTAGGCATAAAGTCTACCGTATTTTTATCTATGTCAGTCAGCAATTGCTCGGCTATCTGGGCCAGGCGGGCTTCGGTGTAACGCATGGCAGCCGGAGGGTCGTTGTCCACGCTGCCGAAGTTACCCTGACCGTCTACCAGCGGATAGCGGTAGGAAAAGGGCTGGGCCATACGCACCATAGCATCATAAACGGAAGCGTCACCGTGGGGGTGATATTTACCTAAAACCTCACCCACGATACGGGCACTCTTTTTATACGGGGTATTATGCTTCATGCCCAGGTCATTCATGGCATAGAGGATACGCCTCTGTACCGGCTTAAGGCCGTCACGCACATCCGGCAGGGCGCGCGAAACGATTACACTCATAGCGTAATCAAGGTAAGAACCCTTCATTTCCTCTTCTATATTTATAGGCCTGGTATTACCTGTTACCATCTTCTAAACCTCCAGATCACCCTCGTTTTCATCATCTGTATATGTCTGGCTTTCAGCCTCGGCTTCTTCCACCATCAGTTCGGTTTCGTCTACTTCCATCTCGTATCCGCCTTCTTCTTTGTCACCCTCTTCAGATTCGGCGCTGACCGCACCCTTGGAAAGCCCTCTGGACGAGAATGAGGGAATGCCCATCTGCGAGGGGTGCTGGAAGGTTTCGCGGATAATAACCACCAGTTTTTCTTCATTGGAACTGATAACGGTGGCTGAATATTTGTTGCCGCCCTTCATCAGCTTTATAAGCCGCTTGGAAGTGGGTATGTCCACCATACCCAGCACTTCCCCGCCGCAGTTTTCCACCCACAAATTGGCACCGTCTATCCGCAGACAAAGCTGGTCACCGGCTACAATTCTGGCCAGTACCCCTTTGGGAGCTAAACGGGTCAGGTTTATCACCCCGGCCTTGCCTATTTCTTCAAGGAAATCCTGGGGCTGAACCCGGTGAATAACCGTCCCGGCAGATGCATTTTCTTTGCTGAGTACTTCCAGCCGGTGCAGATTTTTTTCAGCTATTATATTATAAGGATCTATTTCTTTGGCACGGGTATAGGCGGCAATAGCCTCCGGGTAGATAGCCAGTTCCAGATAAGCCCGCCCCAGACGGTTAAAGGCCTCCACATCATTGGGGAACTGCTCAATAATCTTTTTATTAACCTCCACCGCCTCTTGCCAGCGCCCTTCCATGGCTAAACTTACAGCCTGTTTACTGCTCTGGCGCTTGAGTCTTAGCTGTTCCTCTTCTTGGTATGCCATAGATTCCTCATTTTCAGTTATTTGCTAAACGAGTAGTTATTTTACTGTATGCTAAACCCGTCTACAAGTATGAGAAACCCTTTATCCGGTTATTATACTCCATATAGCTTAAAAATTCGCTTATTTCAGGGGCAAATTGACACCATTTCCGGGCTATGGTACTGTAAATTATAGGTGTTTTAATAATTTTTATACTGCTGGAAGGAGCTACTAATGCTGGAAAAAGTGGAAGCCGTTCTGGATAAAATCAGACCGGCCCTGGAAGCCGATGGCGGCAATGTTGAACTGGTAGAAGTTGTGGACGGAGTAGTAAAAGTAAAGCTGGTGGGCGCCTGCGCCGGCTGCCCCATGTCTACAATGACCCTGAAAAACGGCATTGAAAAAATCTTGAAGCGCGAAATACCCGAAGTCAAAGAAGTAGTGGCTGCTTAAGGCAGCCACTCTCTTTTTATATACAGTTTAAACCCCGGTTTATACCCTTTTACAAACCCCTAGTCTTTTTCCATCTCAAAGGCCTTGTGTATAGCCTTAACCGCATCTTTTACCTTATCTTCTTCTATAATACAGGTTATGCGTATTTCCGAGGTGGAAATAAGCAAAATATTTATTCCGGCATCTGACAAAGCTTTGAACATGCGGGCGGCATAACCGGGTGCATTTAACATGCCGGTGCCGATAATGCTGACTTTGCCTATCTTGGAATCACTCAGCACTTCCCGGGCCTGAATATCCTTGGCAATAGGGCCGATAACCTCCAGCGCCTTGCCCAAATCTGACTTGGTAACCGTAAAGGTCAGGTCTGTTATATGGTCCTGGCTGGAGTTCTGGACGATGGTGTCCACGCTGACTCCGGCTTTGGCCAGCGGGGCAAAAAGACCGGCCGCTATGCCCGGTTTGTCAGGCACCCCGAGTATGGTTATCTTGGCAACCTCAAAATCATGGGCTATTCCGCTGACCCTGTTTCGTATTTCCATATTTTCCCCTCCATGTATCAGTGTGCCGGGATTTTCATTAAAGCTGGACGCTACCAGAATGGGTATATTGTACACCTGACCTATTTCCACCGCCCGGGGGTGCATTATCTTAGCCCCGTAAGATGAAAGTTCCAGCATTTCTTCATAACTTATTTCCGCAAGCCGCCGGGCATCCGGTATCAGGCGGGGGTCAGCGGTATAAACGCCGTCCACGTCTGTATAACGCTCACATATACTGGCACCCAAACTGGCCGCCAGAGCAACCGCTGTAGTATCAGAACCACCCCGCCCCAGGGTGGTTACGTCCTGACAGTCTGAAACGCCCTGAAAACCGGCCACAATTACCACCCGCCCTTTAGCCAGTTCATCATGAATACGCTTGGGGTCAATGCCGGTAATGCGGGCTTTGGAATGAGCCGAATCCGTACGGATACCTGCCTGCTGGCCTGAAAGGCTGATAGCATCCTGCCCCATGTTTTTAAGCGCCATGGCCAAAAGGGTGCTGGAGACTATTTCACCGGTAGACAGTAAAACGTCCATTTCCCGCGGTTCGGGACAGTCATTCAGCTTGTGGGCAAGGGCAATCAGGTCATCGGTGGTATCTCCCATAGCCGAAACCACCGCCACCACATCGCTGCCCTTCTGGCGGGCGGCAATAATCCGCTTGGCTACGTGTTTAATCCTTTCGGCATCACCAACCGAAGTGCCGCCGTATTTATGAACTACAACTGCCATACTAAACCCCAAACAATCTGTTTATATTTTGCCTGTACGTTTTAAGAACTGCACAGGCTTAAAAGACGGTTTTGCCCTATATTATAAACCTTTAGCCTGAAAATAAAAGGCTCAGGCGCGGCTGCCCCACCAGAGCACAAACATGATTATCACCAAAACCACCGCCCCGATAATAATCCAGCTGAACAGGCTGCGTTCCACGCTCTTGCGGCGGGCATTTCCCGCCAGCCGCCGGCGGGTGCAGTCCACACAGGTACAGGCCGGGGGATGCCCGTTGTACATGGCGTTCCGGTATCTGTCATCTTCTCTGGGCATATTTATCTACCTCTAAATAAACCTATTTGAGAAAAGCCTGCATCAGATTGCAGCCCTTTTCAAATATTATACCTGTTTTAGCCGCTTCTTTCTCTGTAAAGCGGGAGACACCGTTAGAGGCAACCCCTTTGCCCCACATCAGGAATGGTACCGGCTCTGTCACATGGGTTTTAAGCTCAAGCGGGGTAGGGTGGTCAGGCGTAACCAGCACCCGTATATCTTCGGGATAAGCCAGAAGCTGGCCAACCATAAGCTCGTCTATAAGCTCTATTGCCTTTACTTTATCTGCCAGGCTGCCGGCATGACCGGCTTCATCCGGCGCTTCTACATGGATTACCGCCAGGTCGTTATCCCCAAGTGCCAAAAGGCCGCCCCGCATCTGGCCGGAAAAATCATTATTAAGCCCGTCTGTTATGCCGTTTAGTTCCAGTATTTTCATATTCATCATAATACCCAGCCCCCGCAGCAAATCCACACCTGAATTTAAAACTGCATCCAGCCCGTAAGCCTTTTTGAAAGAGGGCATGGGCGGGATAGGGCCGCTGCCCCAAAACAGCCAGATGGAATTAGCCGGCAGTTTACCCTGACTCTGGCGGCGGAGGTTTAGCGGGTGGTCTTTGAGTATCTGCTGGGAGGAGCTGATAAGCTGGTTTAAAATAAGGCTGCCCTCACCCTGCGGCAAATACGGGGATACCTCACGGTCGGAAATATCATGGGGAGGGGTGCAAAGCGCTTTGGCCGTATCCCCCATGCCCTTTAGTTTAAGCAGGTGGCGGTAATTTACCCCAGGGTAAAACTTTACCCGCTCACTGCCAAGCTCTTTGGCTACTGCCTCAAGCAGTTCGGCCGCCTCTTCGCTGGAAATATGCCCGGCCGAATAACTGGCCATTTTGCCGTCTATTACAGACACCAGATTACAGCGGAAAACAACCTCGTCAGGGGCAACATCTACCCCCATGCTGACCGCCTCAATAGCCGCCCGCCCTTTGTAATATATTTCGGGGTCATACCCCAGCAGGGACATGCAGGCACAGGCAGACGAAGGCTCCATTCCCGGCGGCACATTGGCACTTTGGCCCATAAAGCCGTTTTTGGCCATTTTATCCAGATTGGGGGTGCGGGCCAGTTCCAGTGCGGTTTTACCGCCCTGTTCTTTTATCCCCCAGCCGGAAGCACCGTCAGTAATAAGTACGCAATATTTCATTTTATTTAACCCCTGCCTGCTTTAGCTTCAAGTTGCCCTTATAAGCAATTGTCTCTATAATATTAAATCTGGCGGGGCGTAGCGCAGCCTGGTTAGCGCGCAGCGTTCGGGACGCTGAGGCCGGAAGTTCGAATCTTCTCGCCCCGACCATTCTAATCTGCTTTTTCCCCGTTTTCTTTCTTTTTAGCCGCCTGCCAGAGTTCGTTCTGTTCGCCAAAGCTCAGTTTAGATATATCTCTGCCCGTGTTCCGGCAAAATTCTTCCATGTGTTCAAAGCGGCTGTAAAAACGTTTGTTCGCCCCCCTGAGGGCAGACTCCAAATCTATACCCTGTCTGCGGGCATAATTAGCCAGGGTAAAGAGTATATCCCCGAATTCCTTTTCTTTTTCAGAAAGGGTAGGGGCAGAGCTGTATTCGGCTATTTCTTCTCCCAGCTTTTCCAGCACCCCTTCGTCTTCTTTCCAGTCAAAGCCCACTCTGGCCACCCGTCCCTGCACTTCCTGGCTGTAACTGAGAGCCGGCAGCTGTTTGGGTACACCGGAAAGCATGGACTTGTCATGGCCGCGTTCAGTCTTTTTAATCTCCTCCCAGTTATGCAGAACCTCAGCCGGAGATGTAAATTTAGACTGACTGAATACATGGGGATGGCGGCGGATAAGCTTGGTATTTATAGCCTCTATCACGTCACCCATGTTAAACTCTTTGGCTTCAGCGCCGATTTCGGCGTGGAAAACTATCTGGAGGAGCAAATCACCCAGCTCACCGCAAAAACGCCCTGTGTCTTCTGCGTCCAAGGCTTCCAGCACTTCATAGGTTTCTTCAAGCAGGCTGTCCCGCATGGATTTATGGGTCTGCGCCCTGTCCCAGGGACACCCCTCCGGACTGCGAAGCATATGCAGAATCTGCTGCAAACTTTCAAAACTGCGCAGGTCTTGCGGCTGTTTCATAACCTACCCCCTAAGACTACTGGTGTGATTATACGTTTATAACCCTTAGCTTGACAAGAAAAAACCCCGCTTTTGGGGCGGGGCTTTAAGACTCAAAAAAACAGATACGCGGCAGGTAAAAGCTTTAGTCGTTCCGCCCGAACCCCACCAGCATAAGCACAAAGTAAAGCAGCTGGCCTACCGCCTGAAGCAAAGCCGCCACGTAAGTAAGGGCAGCCGCACCCAGCACGGCTTTGACCCCGGCTGACTCTCTGACCGAAACCAGTGAGCCGCCGCTAAGCATAGCCATGGCCCGGCTGGAAGCGTTAAACTCCACCGGCAGGGTAATGAGCGAAAATATTACCGCCACCGCAAATAAAGCAACCCCCGCCCAGGCAACCGGAAGCCCGAATGACAAGGAGAAGCCGTAAAGGAACAATCCCACCAGTACCAGAATGAAACCGAACTGGCTGCCGAAACTGGCCACCGGAAAAAGGGAATTACGGACTTTCAGGGGGGCGTAAAACTCCCTGTCCTGAACCGCATGGCCTACTTCATGGGCAACAATACCTATAGAAGCCACCGAAGCGGTATTGGCTACTTCGGGAGACAGCCTAAGCACCTTGGCTCTGGGGTCATAGTGGTCTGAAAGCTTGCCCTTGGTAAGCTCCACCTGAACATTTCCCAGCCCGTGTTCGTCCAGCAACCGTCTGGCCGCCTGAAGACCGCTGAGACCGGCCAGATTGCCCACTTTGGAATATTTTTTAAAAGAACTGCTTACCCGCCACTGGGCATACAGCATCAGCGCCAGGGGAGGCAGCATAAACAGCAGATACAAAAACATGATATGCTCCTTAGGTTACATAAATATATTATATTTTAACAGAAATATACCCGCCGATAAAGGCGGTGTGCCTGCGGTTGCATTTGGGTTATATATTTGCTATATTCCATAGGTACATTTTATTGGAGGTAGACTCACTTGCCTAACACAAAATCTGCGGAAAAAGCTTTGCGCGTAGCAGATGCCAACCGTCAGGAGAACCGCCGGGCCAAGAGCCAGGTAAAGACCAGCCTGACCAAGGTCAAGAAACTGGTTGACGCCGGTTCGCTAACCGAAGCTGAAGCCGCTGCTGTGTCCGCTCAGAGCACTTTGGATAAGGCTGCCGAAAAGGGCATTCTTCACCCCAAAAACGCCGCCCGCCGCAAAAGCCGCCTGATGAAAAAGCTCAACCAAGCCGCTAAATAACTCCGCTTTTTATTTGCGTTTTTCACCTTCCTTTGTGTATTGACAGGGAAGGTGTTTTTGATTTATTATGTAGAACAAGTGTTCTTATGCGGGGACAGAGTTGACTTTGAAACTGACCACCAGACAGCGGGCTATGATAGATTTTATTGCCCGTTTCCGCCGCCGTTACGGATATCCCCCCAGCATACGGGATATTGTAAACGGCTGTAATATCAGCTCTACCTCTGTGGTTGATTATAATTTGAAAATCCTGCAGAAAATGGGGCTTATCCGCCGTCAGGCTGAGATATCCCGCGGGATTGAGCTGGTGGGCACGGAAGAAACCGAAGAAGGGCGTATAAGCATACCGGTTATCGGCCAGATTGCCGCCGGCATCCCCATACCCGTTCCCGAATCAGACAGCTTTGCGGTAGTCACTTCTGACGAAAATATAGAGGTGACCGAAGACCTGACCCGCGGCCGGGAGAATATCTACGCTTTGCGGGTTAAGGGCGTCTCCATGATAGAAGATTTGATAAATGACGGAGACCTGGTAATTATGCAGCACACCCAAACGGTAGACAACGGCGAAACGGCTGCTGTCTGGCTGAAAGACCAGAAAGAAGTCACCCTGAAAAAGGTTTATATGGAACCGGGCAGGGTGCGCCTGCAGCCGGCCAACCGCACTATGCCGCCCATATATACCCAGCCGGATAATGTTGAAATACAGGGGCGGGTTATAGCTGTAATCCGCCAGATGGATTAGGGGACAAGCCAACTTTGAATAAACAGATACCCCCTGAAACCCTGAGCTGGTTTATACAGGCCGGAAAACTGCTGTTCAGCAGGGGGCTGGTTTCTTCGCACTCCGGCAACCTTAGCCAGAGACAGCAGGACAAGCTTTACATAACCAGAACAGGCAGTTCACTGCCCCTGCTGGCTGAAACAGACCTGATACTGACAGGTATAGATTATGATGATCAGTTTACCCCGCTTGCCTCAAGCGAACTGCCGGTACACCGGGCTATTTACCGCCGCACTTCCGCCAAAGCTATAGTCCATGCCCACCCGCCGTATGCGGCCGCCCTTTCCCTGCTTGAGGCGGAAATAATACCGGACTGCGGAGAGGGGCTTTACTGTATGGGGGCTATACCGGTTATCGGTTTCGGAGAGAGGGTTCACCCCGGCGGTATGGCTGAAGAAGCGGCCCGGGCACTTGAAAACCGCAATGTTATAGTAGTAGCCGGGCATGGCAGCTTTGCCACAGGGGAGACTATTGAAGAAGCCCTGAAATACACCTTTGCTTTGGAAGAAATGTGCCAGGTGACCTATTTAGCCCGCCAGCTGAAGCGGGCTTGCTAAACCCCCAGATTAACCCCGTCAAAGTGGCGCTGACCGCGCAGGAAATCTGCCGCAGAGCAGGCGGCCTTGCCCTCCAGCTGAAGCCGGATTATCTCAAGCTCTCCCGAAGCTGAGCCAACCATTATTCTGTCACCTTCATAAACCCTGACCTGAGACGGCTGTAAGCCCAAACCCAGCTTTTGGGGTCTTGCTTCCAGTATTTTCAGGGTCTTTTGGTTATACGAAGTAAAAACACCCGGCCAGGGGAAAAACGCCCTCACCCGCCGTTCAATTTCCGCTGCCGGAGTCTGCCAGTCTAACTGCCCCATGTCCTTGGTGACCATACCGAAATAAGTGGCCTCCGCGTTATCCTGAAGCTCCGGCTGGGGCAAAGAGGGAATCCGGCTTAATAACTCTAAAAGCAAGCAACTGCCGATAAAGGCCAGTTTATCAGCCAAAAGAGGTGTGGTATCTTCCGGGCGGACAGGTATCGCAGCCCGGGAATAGACCGGCCCGGTATCCAGCCCGGCTTCCAGTTTCATCAGGGAAACGCCAGCCCATTCGTCACCCCCCAGCAGAGTTGCGGCCACCGGGGTTGCCCCGCGGTAACGGGGGAGCAGGGAGGGGTGGATATTTAAGACCCCGTATGCCGGTATATCCAGCACCGCCTGGGGCAAGATAAGGCCGTAAGCCGCCACTACTATTACATCCGGCTTAAGCCCGCTCAAGACTGCCTGCTCTTCGGGTTTCTTGAGGCTTTGGGGCTGGTAAACCGCCAGCCCGCGTTCCAGTACCAGCGCCTTTACCGGGGGAGGACAAAGCTCACGCCCCCGCCCTGCCGGACGGTCAGGCTGGGTGTAAACCCCGCAGATATCGTATCCTTCGGCAAGGAGCATCTTAAGAGGAGTAAGGGCAAATTCGGGGCTGCCCATAAAAACAATCCTGAGTTCATTCATCACCGCCATTGTAACACCGCCTAATTACCATAACAACTTTATTTTAATTTATGCATCTATGAGGGCCGAAAGAGGCTAAAAACAGACATACCAGTGAGATTTGGAGAGTAAGGGGGTGTCAAGTGACCTTCTATCCCTGCCACAGGCACCTTGCTTGTTGTCAACCGCCATTGTTACTATTTATCTAGTCTTTAACAGATTGGTACTTATTCTTTAAGGGGTGGATCATTTTCATGGCAGAGTGCTTGCCCCCTTGATTTCAGATACGGTTTAATTACTGGGAGGGATATTTTTGTCTGTTCGGCCTGCACAAGAACTTTGGGAAACAGCCCTGGGGGAGATTGAACTTCAGGTAAACAAGCCCAATTTCCGCACCTGGTTTGCCAAAACTGTCGGACTTAAGTACGACGGCAGTGAGTTTATTATAGGTGTTCCCAACACTTTCGTGGCCGAATATCTGGAGGTCAATCAGCGTTCGCTGATTGAAAAAACCCTGATAAATATTACCCACAGCCCGGTTGAGCTGGGTTTCCAGCTTGTCCAGTCCGCTCAGGTACAGGCTAGCGCTCCCCAAACAGCCAGAGAAAAAACCGTTTCACCCTTTAACCCCCGTTATACTTTTGAATCCTTTATAGTAGGCTCTTGCAACCGCCTGGCTCATGCCGCTTCGCTGGCAGCCGCCCAGAATCCCGGCAAGAGCTACAACCCGCTTTATATATATGCAGCAGCCGGTTTAGGCAAGACCCATCTTTTACAGGCTATCGGCCATCTGGCAAACTTAAACCGCCGCAAGGCCCTGTATGTCAGCGGGGAACAGTTTACCACTGACTTTATATCATCTATCCGAAACGGCCAGACCGAAGAGTTCCGTGCCCGTTACCGGGATGTAGATTTATTGCTGCTGGATGATGTCCAGTTTATCGGCGGCAAGGAGCAGACCGAAGAATGCCTGTTCCATACCTTTAATGACCTGCATAACTCCAACCGCCAGATAGTCATTTCGGCAGATTCACCCCCCAAGTCACTGCCCCAGCTGGCCGAAAGACTGCGTTCCCGTTTTGAGTGGGGGCTGACGATTGAGATTGAACCGCCGGATGAAAAAACCCGCCTGGAGCTTTTGCAGCTTAAAGCTGAGCAGTCCGGTACCGAACTTAATATGGACACCCTGGAGTACCTGGCCCAGGAAGTAAAGCATAATATCCGCGAACTGGAAGGCAGCCTTAACCGGGTGTTGGCCTATGCCCGCCTGCTTAGGGCTACCATTACCCCGGACCTGGCCGCCAGAGCCCTGTCGGATATCGGCTCACGCCCGGTCAGGGAAAACAGCCCTCTCCGCCCCGGTAATATAATTTCGGCGGTATCCCAGGTATTTCAAATACCCGCTACCGAACTTTTGGGTGCCGCCCGTGACAAAGATACCGCTCTGGCCCGTCAGTTTGCCATGTTTATGCTAAAGCAGCAAAACTCCGCCTCACTGGTAGAAATAGGCCAGTCCCTGGGGGGAAGAAGTGCTTCCACCGTCAGCCACGCCTGTGACAAAATCCAGCTGGAGATGGAAAACAGCGCCTTTCTGCGCCTGAAAATGAACGAAGTTCAAAACCAGCTTTCCCAGCAGCGCCTTTCCCGCTGATTTAGCCCTTTTCGCCGCACCGCTTTTCCTTATCCTTATATTTTTCTTTATTTTCATTCTGCCAGCAGGGTGCTTTTGCCGGTTTTTTCTATTCTTTTTAGACAGGCTTTCTATAACTTTATTATATTTTTCGATAACCGGGCTGAATTTTCGATAACTTTGCAGATACTTTGCTTTAAAAATAAGGCCGGAGGACAGGAATAGCGATTTTACTCGTAAAGCCTTATTATTAGTATTTCTGATATACTTAAAAAATAAACCAGTTAAAGTTTACAGGTTTTCGATAACTCAAGAATTAGATAACTTTTTAGATAAGGTGTTTTTATATGTTTGACAGAGTGGAAATACGGGTTAAGTCCGGAGACGGCGGCAGCGGCAAGGTCAGTTTCCGCCGCGAAAAATTTGTGCCTTACGGCGGGCCGGACGGGGGTGACGGCGGGGACGGGGGTAATGTATATCTGGAAGCTGATTCCGGGCTTTACAGCCTTTTAAATTTTAAACATAAACGGGTGCATAAGGCGGCCAACGGCGAGAACGGTATGGGCAGCCGCTGCACCGGCCACAACGGGGCTGACCTGGTGATAAAAGTGCCGGTGGGTACGGTTGCTACTATTGTGGAAGAAAACGGCCAGAAACGGGTTCTGGCTGATTTGGCCGCTGACGGAGATCGTACCCTGGTAGCCCGCGGCGGGCAGGGCGGACTGGGCAATACCCACTTTGTTTCGTCCACCAACCAAGCCCCCATGCTGGCTCAGAAAGGCCAGCCGGGCGGCGAATATGAGCTGATACTGGAACTGAAACTTATTGCCGATGTGGCTATTATCGGTTATCCGAATGTGGGTAAGTCTTCGCTGCTTTCACTGCTTACCGCGGCCAAACCCAGGGTGGCTAACTACCCGTTTACTACTCTTTCACCGGTAATGGGGGTGGTGGAAAGACCGGAGGGTACATTTGTTATGGCGGAAGTACCCGGTCTTATTGAAGACGCCCATCTGGGCAGGGGGCTGGGGCATGACTTTTTACGCCATATTTCCCGTACCCGCATGGTTATCCATTTGCTGGACGGGACTTCGGATAACCCCATAGATGATATGATAAAGGTCAACAGCGAGCTGTACCTTTATGACGCCTCTTTGTCGGAACGCCCCCAGGTGGTGGCGGTAAACAAAATAGATGACGAACTGGTGCAGTTAAGGCGGGAAGAGCTGACCGAGACTTTTAAAGAAGCCGGGCTGGAGGTGTTTTTTATTTCGGCCCTGACGGGCGAAGGGGTGGAGGTGCTTTTGGATAAAGTAGCTGAAAAGCTGGCTATTCTTAAAGCGGCAGATGCACCTGAAGCAGAAAATGACCAGGAAATCAAGGTATTCCGGCCTGCCCCCAAGGGCAAAATGGGTTTCCATATAACCCGCCTGGAAGACGGCTGGCAGGTGGAAGCCCCTGAAATTGAGCGGATTATTGAGCACTCTGATATTGAAGATTTGGAGGTCAGGCGGCAGATAATGGTGCTTCTTAAACACCGGAATGTCCAGCAGGCGTTGATAAAGGCCGGGGCAGTTATCGGCCAGAAGATTATAACCGGCAGGCTGGAATGGTATCTTTAAAAACAGGCATACTGGGGGGAACTTTTGACCCTATTCATACCGGCCACCTGATACTGGCGGAAGAGGTAAAAAAGAGGCTGGGGCTGGACGAGATTATTTTTATACCCACCGGCCAGCCATATTACAAAGCGGACAAGGCTATCAGCCCGGCTGCAGACCGCCTGAATATGGTTAAACTGGCTATATCCGGCAAGCCCTATTTCAGGGTTATGGATATTGAAATAAAAAGAAGCGGCCCTACCTATACGGCAGATACCTTAAACGACCTGAAGCTTATTCTGCCCGAAAAGACCGAACTTTACTTTATATTGGGCTGGGATAATCTGGAGGCTTTGCCGCGCTGGCATAAGGCTCCGGAAATAATACGGCTCTGCCAGCTGGTGGCGGTGCCCCGGATAGGGCAGGCAAAGCCTGATGTGGACGAACTGGATGATAAACTGCCCGGTTTGCAGCAGAGCCTTATTATGCTGTCCAAGCCGGAGGTAGATGTCTCTTCGTCTCTGGTAAGGGAAAGGCTGGAAAACGGACAGGGCGTGGAACATCTGGTGCCTGAGGCAGTGGCTGCTTATATCAAAGAGCACAGTCTGTACCACAGGCAATAAAGCCGCTATTTTAACGTCAGACAAAAAATAAGGGGCGTCTTAAGACGCCCCTTAGCTGTTTTCAAAGGCTTTATTTCAGCCTTAGATATCCAGATTCTTAACTGTTTTGGAATGGGACTGGATAAAGGCCTTGCGGGGAGCCACTTCACCGCCCATCAGCAGGTTAAAAATCTGGTCTGCCTTGGCGGCATCTTCCACTTTTACTTCAAGCAAAGTGCGGCTGGCCGGGTCCATGGTTGTCTTCCAGAGTTGCTCGGCACTCATTTCACCCAGACCTTTATAGCGCTGGATATCCACTTTGTTGCTCTTGGTTTGGGAAAGCAGGGTCTCTTTTTCGGCATCGTTGTATACCCAGTGTTCGTTGCTGCCTATTTTTATCTTGTAAAGAGGCGGCTGGGCAATAAACAAGTGGCTTTCGGTAATAAGCCGGGGCATATGGCGGAAGAAAAAGGTCAAAAGGAGTGTCCGTATATGTGAGCCGTCCACGTCAGCATCTGTCATGAGTACCAAACGGTTATAGCGCAGTTTGGCGGGGTCAAAGTCATTATCTATGCCGGCTGCCAGAGCGGTAATGATAGCCCTGATTTCCTCGTGGGCCAGCATCTTGTCCGGTGAAGCCTTTTCTACGTTTAAAATTTTACCCCGCAGCGGGAGTATGGCCTGAAAGCGGCGGTTACGCCCCTGTTTGGCTGAACCACCTGCCGAATCACCCTCTACCAGAAAGAGTTCGCACAGCGAAGCATCCCTTTCCGAACAGTCTGCCAGTTTGCCCGGCAGGGTGCCTGTATCCAGAGCACTCTTGCGGATAATCAGGTCACGGGCTTTGCGGGCGGCTTCACGGGCCTTGGCGGCGGTGATACACTTTTCCAAAATACGTTTTGTATCATCCGGGTGTTCTTCCAGATACAGGGAAAGCTGTTCGGTAACGGCACTTTCCACGAAGCTCTTTATTTCAATATTGCCCAGCTTGCCTTTGGTCTGTCCCTCAAACTGGGGTTCGGGCAGTTTGACGCTGACAATGGCTACTATGCCTTCGCGTACGTCATCACCCATCAGGTTGGGGTCTGTGTCTTTAAGGAATTTTGACTTGTGGGCATAGTCATTGAAAGCCCGGGTCAGGGCGGAACGGAAACCGGTAAGGTGAGTGCCGCCGTCAATGGTATTTACACAGTTGGCAAAGGTCAGGGTGGAATCAGAGTAGCCGTCATTGTACTGGATAGCTACTTCCAGTATAGTGCTGTCTGATTTTTTGGTTATATAAATGGGCTGGCGGTGGCGTACCTCGCGGTTGCGGTTTAAATGGCGGACAAAGCCGGTAATGCCGCCCTCAAAATAATACGTCCGCTCCTGGTCAGATTGTTCGTCATAAATATAAACCTCAAGCCCTTTGTTGAGGTAGGCTATTTCCCGCAGGCGGTCAGTCAGGGTTTCAAAATCATATTCCGTAGTGGAAAATATCTGCGAGTCCGCCTTGAATATAGTGGTGGTGCCGGAACCGTCTGATACCCCCACTTCTTCCAGCGGGGTGCTGGGCTTGCCGCGCTGGTAGCTTTGCTGGTAGATTTTGCCGTTACGCCTGACCTTGACCGTAGTCCATTCGGCCAGAGCGTTTACTACTGAAGCGCCCACCCCGTGCAGACCGCCGGATACCTGATAGGTCTTGCCGCCGAATTTGGCACCGGCATGCAGGACGGTCATAACTGTTTCCAGGGCGGAAATCTTGGTCACAGGGTGAATATCTATCGGGATACCGCGGCCGTTATCTTCAACGCTGACGCTGCCGTCTTTATAAATAATGACCTTTATGCGGTCACATACCCCGGCCATGGCTTCATCTACGCTGTTATAAACAATTTCATAAACCAGGTGGTGCAAACCGCGCTGGTCAGTAGAGCCGATATACATGCCCGGTCTTTTGCGGACAGCGGCCAGACCTTCCAGTACCTGGATATCACTGGCGTTATAGTTTTCGGCATTTGCACCCGGTTTGGCTTTATTTTCATCTAACATAATTTCATTTCATCCTGCGGCTTAAAATATACAAATGAGCGGAGTTTAATACCAAGGCTCTTTAAAAAGAGACAAAAAAAGAGAGGTTTCAGAGGAGGGTTTTGACATACTCTAAAAGCTTTCATTAGATATCCAATTATAGCACACAGGCTTAAACGGGTAAAGAAATCAGCTACACCCCAGCTTTGGAAGGCAGGGCAAAATCAGCCGGACCTTGAGCCGTCCGCACCTACCCGGCTGATACTTATGATGCCGCGTATACCCTCCAGTTTGGCCATCAGCCTGGTCAGCTGGGAAAGGCTTTTTATCTGGGCGGTCATGGCAAGGGTGGTAGTTTTATCGTCGTTTTCAGTTACGGTCATGGAGAGGATACTTATTTTTTCTTCGGCTACCATGGTGGAAATATCCCGTACCAGACCCACCCTGTCCCAGGCCTGAATGCGGATAGAGGCCGGGTAAAGTTCTTCTTTGGGTATACCCCAGTCTACGCTCACCAGTCTCTCCTTCTCTTCCTCGTGGAGAATATTGTGGCAGTCCTGACGGTGTACTGTAACACCCCGGTTACGGGTGACATAACCTATTATATCGTCACCGGGTACCGGGTTGCAGCATTTGGCAATATTGGTTAAAAGAGAACCGGTGCCCATCACCGAAACACTGCTCTGGGAGGAGGGCTTGGCGGTCTGAACCGCCGGGGTGATAACCCTGGGCTGTTCCTGCTGGCTGAGGAGTTTCATGGATACCTGGTGGACTGAAACCGCCCCGTAGCCTATGGCTGCCAGAAATTCATCTGCGTTTTCGTATTTAAAGGCTTTGGCCAAAGCCTCACGGTCAACTGTTTTTATGCCGATATGCTTAAGCTCTTTTTCCAGCAGCTCCCGGCCGCGTTCCAGGTTTTCTGTCCGTTCCTGTTTCTTGAACCAGGCCAGTATCTTTTCGCGGGCGTGATGGGTTTTTATATAACCCATATTGGCATTCAGCCAGTCACGGCTGGGGCCGCGGTCCTTTTTGGTGGTGACTATTTCCACTACCTCACCGTTTTTCAGCTGGTAATCCAGGGGTACCAGCCGCCCGTTTGCTTTGGCACCTATACAGCGGTTGCCCAGTTCGGTATGGATACGGTAAGCAAAATCTATGGGGGTAGCCCCTTTGGCCAAATCTTTTATTTCGCCTTTGGGGGTAAAGACAAAGACCTGGTCGTTGAAAATATCGGTCTTGACGGATTCCAGAAATTCTTCGGCGCCGCGCATATCACGGTGCCACTCAATAAGCTGTCTCAGCCAGCCGATACGGTCTTCAAAGTTTACGTCTTCTTTACCGGCGGTTTTGTAACGCCAGTGGGCGGCCACACCGTATTCGGCAATATGGTGCATCTGGTAAGTGCGTACCTGAACCTCAAGCGGGGTAGTGCCTAAACTCATAACGGCGGTATGCAGGGACTGATATCCGTTCGGTTTGGGGTTGGCTATATAATCATCAAACGCACCCGGTATGGGGTGCCACAAACTGTGGACAATGCCTATGGCATGGTAACAGTCCGGTATGTCATTTACCAGCACCCTCAGGGCGAGTACGTCATAAATATCTTCAAACTGTTTGCCCTGGGAGGCATATTTTTCCATTTTCTGATAAATGCTGTAAAGGTGTTTGGGGCGGCCGGAGAGTTCCACCTTCAGCCCGTTTTTTTCAAATTCGCTCTGGAGAATGGCACTGACGTGTTCAATATAATTTTTGCGCTGGGCAAGTTTTGAATCTACCAGGTTGGCTACCTGGCGGTAATGGCGGGGGTCAAGGTAACGGAAGGCCAGGTCTTCAAGCTGCCATTTCAGCTCCCATATGCCCAGGCGGTGAGCAAGGGGGGCGTAGATTTCCATAGTTTCCTTGGCTATGCTGCGGCGTTTTTCAGCCGAAAGTGCCTGAAGGGTGCGCATATTGTGAAAGCGGTCTGCCAGTTTTATAAAGACCACCCGCAAATCTTCGGACATGGCCACCAGCATTTTACGCAGGTTTTCAGCCTGACGCAGGCTGGCATTGCCGCCGGGGCGGCGGGCGTCTTCTATGCCGGGGCCAAGTGCCAGCTTGCTCAGCTTGGTGACCCCGTCTACCAGCTTGGCTACGTCTGCCCCGAATTTTTTTTCTATCTGCTCCAGGCTGATATGGGCATCTTCGGGGACGTCATGGAGCAGAGCGGCCGCCAGGGTGGCCGAGTCCAGCTGGAGGTCAGCCAGAGTTATGGCCACGTTTAAGGGGTGTTCAATAAAGGGTTCGCCGGATTTCCGCATCTGGCCGGTGTGGGCTGCGGCGGCATAGTTATAGGCTTCCTCCAGAAAAACCAGTTTTTCCGGGGGAAGATACTTGGAGGCCTTTTCTTTAAGATCGGCGAATTCCATCTTGAAATACCGCCCTTGGTTTAATAACTAAAAGTATAGCGCACTGGCAGCGGTGTGTACAAAATCTGGCGTCATGCCTAACTAAAGGCTATAATAGAGACCACTTACAGTTGAAGGAGACAGATAGCTTGTACCAGTCACCCAGAGGTACAGAAGATATACTGCCTGAAGACCAGCCTTACTGGCATTTTGTCAGGCAGCAGGCCGCCCGGATAGCCGCCCTGTACGGTTACCAGCGGACAGATACACCCGTTTTTGAAGATGCCGGGCTGTTTGTGCGGAGTGTTGGCGAGGGTACAGATATTGTCTCCAAGGAAATGTATACCTTTGAAGACCGGGGCGGAGACAAACTGACTTTGCGGCCTGAAGGGACTGCCCCCATTTGCCGGGCTTACCTTGAGCATGGCATGCAGACCCGCACCAAGCCGGTCAAGCTTTATTATCTTAGCTCTATTTTCCGTTATGACCGCCCCCAGGCCGGGCGTTACCGCCAGCACCACCAGTTTGGTTTTGAGGCTATTGGCGAGGCTGATGCTTCGCTGGATGCCGAAGTTATAGAAATGGCCTGGCGTTTTTACAATCTGCTGGGTATCAATGACCTTTCGCTGGAGTTAAACAGCATAGGCTGCCGTGAGTGCCGCCCTGCCTATATTTCGGCCCTTAAAGCTTATTACGGGCAGCATGAGGGCAAACTTTGTTCAGACTGTAAAACCCGTCTGGATAAAAACACCCTGCGTTTGCTGGACTGCAAGCGGGAGGAATGCCAGTGCGTGGCTGAAAATGCTCCCCGCAGCGCAGATTACCTTTGCCCGGACTGCCTTGCCCACTATAACCGCCTGAAGGAGTGCCTGACGGTAGTGGATTTGCCCTTCCATGAAAATTTCCGTCTGGTAAGGGGTCTTGATTACTACAGCCGCACTGTTTTTGAAATCCAGCCCAGGATAGAGGGCGCCCAGAGTACCATTGGCGGCGGCGGGCGTTATGACGGGCTGATAGAACAGCTTGGCGGAGAGCCTACCCCGGCCATAGGTTTTGCTACCGGTATTGAGCGGATTATTTTAAACCTGAAGCGGCAGGGTATTACCCCGCCGTCATTGCCTTCCCCTTCGGTTTTTCTGGCCTATATGGGAGAGGCCGCCTCTTTAGCTTCAATTGCTTTGGCATCAGACCTGCGTAAAGCGGGTATAGGTATATACCAGACATATGCCCAAAAGAGTATCAAGGCTCAGCTCAGGCAGGCCAACAGCCTGGGTGCAGACTGGGCAGTGATACTGGGTGAAGAAGAACTGAAACAGGGCTGTGCTGTCCTCCGGAATATGAAAGAGGCCGGTCAGGCAACCATACCCCTTGACCAGCTGATTTGTGAGATAAAAAAACAGATATGACAAAGAATATACTAATTATCGGCGGTTACGGCAATGCCGGCAGCTGTATAGCTATGTTGCTGCTTCAGGAGACAGATGCCCGCATATTTCTGGGCGGCAGGAATCTGGAGAAAGCCAGGTATGTAGCCGAAGGGCTGAACCAGCTGGAAAACATTCAGCGGGTAGAGGGGGTAAAACTAAATGTGGAAGACCCCCAGAGCCTGAAAGAGGCTTTCTGCGGTATGGACATAGTGGTGGTGGCCTCCAATACGCCCGAATATGCCCGCCAGATTGCTTTTGCCGCTTTGGAAGCTAAAGTGGATTATATTGATATCCAGTATTCAGACCGCAAGCTTCACCAGCTGAAGCTGCTTTCCCAGAAGATAAATAATGCTAATCTGTGCTTTATTACCGAGGCCGGCTCGCTGCCGGGACTGCCTTCGGCCCTGGTGCATTTTTGCCATCAAGGGTTTACCACTCTGGAAAGGGTTTCGGTGGGGGCTATTATCTGCCAGAACTGGAAATCAGCCATATCCGAAGAGCGCACCAACGAAGTAATGCGCCAGCTTTCGGATTACCAGCCCTATATTTACCGGGATTATCACTGGAAGCGTTTGGGCTGGTTTCGCCCCGGCACTTCACGCACCTTTAATTTCGGGCCTTTCGGCCGTTTTTCCTGCGGCCCTATGACCCTTGAAGAAATGCGCCCGCTGCCCGGCATGTACCCCACCCTCAAAGAGCTGGGTTTTTATCTGGGCGGGTTTAACTGGTTTACCAACTGGATAAGCATACCCCTTTTGAACCTTGGGCTTCGCTTTTTGGGCAAAGAGGCTAAACGCTCTTTGGGCAGACTGCTGGTCTGGGGTCTGCGCAATTTTGACAGCCAGCCTTACGGTATGGCTATTAAAGTTTCCGCCAGAGGTGAGAGGGGCGGGATAAGGGAGCGGCAGGAGATGCTGCTTTCCCATAAAGATTCATATATGTTTACGGCTATACCCCTGGTAGCCTGCTTGAAACAGTATATAGACGGTTCAGCCCGGCGTTCCGGCCTGCATTATATGGGGCATCTGGTAGATTCCAGGCGGCTGGTGGCGGATATGGAAAAAATGGGTATGACTATCCGTTTTCAAACTCATCTGATAGACAAGCCCCCGGCAGAACGCCCCCGGATAGAAAACTAACTGTTCTTATCCGGCCGTTTCCAGTGGTCAACTATCAGATTGCGGCGGTTAGCCGGGTCACGCAGGTTTTTCCTGTTATCCAGTACGAACTTTATGCCTATCATCAAAAAGAGCAGGACGGATATCAGGGTGGCAAATTCGGAATGGCTGCCATACCAGACTAAAAAAGGCAGGCTGAACAGGGCAATTCCGGTGGCTAAAGCTATGTTTCGGGTAATGGCTAAAGGTATAAAAACTAAAAGTGCCAGTATGAGCAGATGCTGGGGAAGACCGTAAACAGGCAGCAAAAAGAGCATTGCCCCGAAGGCCGGCCCCAAACCTTTGCCGCCCTTGAAATCTAGCCAGATAGGCCAGTTATGGCCGATTACCGCTGCAAAGCCGGTCAGGATAACCCACTGGGCATTTTGGATAAGCAGGTAATAGGCAACCGAAACTGCCAGAGCGCCTTTGGCCAGGTCCATCAGCACTACTGCCGCACCTGCCCCCACGCCTACTTCGCGGAAGGTATTTAGCCCACCCATATTTCCCCCGCCCATCTGGCGTATATCCCGCCCGGTTAGGCGGCGGGTGACCAGATAAGCAGAGGGGATAGAACCCAGAAAATATCCTATCAGGAGTGACATAAGGGTATACACAGTGCCCTCCTAATGGTTATTTACAGATTATAAACCGGGGTACACCAGCTTGAATATTTGGCTATATTGCCCTTTATAGCTTCGAAATACAAATCTTTCAGTTTGGCGGTTACCGGCCCGATTTCGCCGTTGCCCACTTTGCGGTGGTCAACCTCGGAAACAGGGGTCAGGTGGGCGGCTGTGCCGGTAAGGAAACATTCTTCCGCCATATAAAGTTCCACCCGGTCAATGCTTCTTTCAAGCACCTCCAGCCCCAGCTCTTTTTCGGCCAGCTCCATAACAGAGTTACGGGTAATGCCGTCCAGTATGCTGTCACAGATGGGCGGGGTGATAAGTTTGCCCTTGCGGACTATAAACAGATTTTCGCCGCTGCCTTCGGAGACATGCCCGTCAGGGGTCAGCATGATACCTTCGTCAAAGCCGTTTTCCACGGCTTCGGTCTTGGTAAAGGCATTATTCAGGTAAATGCCGGTTGATTTCAGCTGGGGAGGCATGACGTTATCGTCAGGGCGGCGCCAGGTGGAGACACAGCAGTGGCAGGTGTCTTTGTCTATATATCTGCCCCAGGGTATGGCCACAATCAGCAAATCACAATCCAGATTGTGCAGCCTGACCCCGAAGGTTTCGGAACTTTTATAAGCTAAAGGGCGGATATAAATATCTTCTTTGAAGCCGCACTTTTTTATAAGGTCTAGAGTTATCTTGCAAAGCTCGTCCACAGTGTAGGGCAGGTTCATCTTGAGCACTTTGGCACCGGTCAGCAACCGGGTATAGTGCTCCTTCAGGCGGAAAATGTACATCTGCTTCTTTTCATTATTCCAGTTGCCGCGGATACCTTCAAATACCCCGGTACCGTAGTGCAGGGCGTGGGTCATTACCCCTATCTTGGCATCCTCCAGCGGTATTATCTGTTTTTTAAAGTAAGCATATGACGTTCCCATATTGCGGACTCCTTTCTTTGAAAATAGATTATAGTCCGCCCGGTATTAAAGGACAAGCCGGGTTTGGCTATGGGATAAAGTGAAAAAGATGAAAGTGTTTGTTAGATTGCAAATCAGGACATATAATGGTTTCCATGGAAACTTGTTTGATATTTTCTGATGAAGCAGGCACTTGTGGTGGTAATGACAGCAATATTCATTGTAAAAAGACGCCTTTTTATGTGAGAGCTAATTTAATTGTTAATACCAATAATTGGAAAAATATTTATGCTGGATACGGACAATTATTTAGGGAAATGGGTTTTCCATCGAATAAAGAGGTTAAATGGTCAGAGGTAAGTGAATATATTACTCAAACAAAGAAGGAATCTTCGACTATTAATAAATCTCTAGAGTACTTAAAGAGTTATAGCTATGATAGTTTATTGGGTTTTACAATAAGTTGCTTAAATTTACTCAAAGACAATGATGTAAAAGTAATATTAACAATAAGTTCCAATGAGAATGTGAAATTTAGTACAGCAGACATGATAAACTATCATATTATAAATGCAATGGAACGGCTGGAAATGGTACTTACTAATAAGGATATTCTTGGGTTGTTGTTTTGTGATTCTCTTAATAAGAATGATGCTAATGGTATTAGCGAGGCTTATAAAAACCAATTTGAGAATCCCCAATTTATTAAAAAATATCGACATATATTTGACAGTATTATGTTTCTAGATTCGGACAAAAACTGTTGCATACGACTTGCAGATTATATTTGCGGAATAACTAATGGAATGCTTAAGGGATTTGAAACAAGTCAAAAGTTATTCTTAAAAAATATTTATCCTTTAGTTATTAAGAGCCCAGTTAATAACCCTTTTGGTTATGGTATAAAAATTATTCCTGATGACTCGAAAATGAAAATAAAACAAATTTTTGTTAAGTGCGGCGTTGTATCGGATAATATTTCAAACTCACAAATGCTTTAGGCATAACTTAAAACATATCTTTCAGCTTGTAAGTCCGCCCGGTTTGGACTGAACCAAAACCGTATTTCTGGCGGATTTTATCCAGAGAGGCGTCCAGTTTTTCCAGCCGGGCTCTGGCCGGGTCTATTTCCAGCTGTTTTTCCGGGCCGCAGAAATCACTTATGCCCACCCCCAGCAGCCTGACTGAGCGGCGGTCTGAATCCAGTATGCCGTTCATCAGTTTGAGGGCGGTTTGGAATATTTCCTGATTGCCGGAGCAGGGGTGATTAAGGTGCTTCTGGCGGGTCAGGGTGGTAAAGTCCGCAAAACGTATTTTTATCTGGACTACCCGGGCCTGTTTGTCACGTTTGCGCAGGGTGGCGGCAATCTTTTCAGACAGATAACCCAGCTTTGCTTCCAGAAAAGTATGGTTTCGGGTATCGGTCTCAAAGGTGGTTTCGCGGCTGATAGATTTGGCTTCGGCCGGCATTTCTACCGGGCGGTTATCTATTCCGGCAGCCGCATTCAGAAGGTACGGGGCGTATGTTCCCAGATGGATTTTCAGAAAGGTGGCGGGTATGCCAGCCAGCTTGCCCAGAGTATTTACGCCCAGTGATTTCAGGTGATATTCGGTCTTTTTGCCTATGCCCGGCATTATGGATATATCCAAAGGGGCTAAAAAGGCGGCTTCCTCACCAGCTGGCACTTCACACTGGCCATTGGGTTTGGCACGTTCGGTGGCTATCTTGGCTACTACTTTGGAATTGGCAATGCCGATACTGGCGTTTATGCCCAGTTCGGCGGTGATGCGGCGGCGGATTTTTAAGGCCATTTCGCCTATACTGCCGTGCAGGGATTCAAAACCGGTTACTTCCAGATAGGCTTCATCCAGCCCCATGGGTTCAAGAAAGGGTGAGAAGTCTGAGAGTATCTGCATAAATTTTTCGGAATATTCACGGTAAAGGCGGTGGTTGCCTTCAATAAATACAGCCTGAGGGCAGAGGTGTTTGGCGCTAAGAAGCGGCATACCGGAGTGAATACCAAATTTGCGGGCTTCGTATGAGGCGGCAGCCACCACGCCCCTCCGTTCCGGTTTGCCCCCTACGATAACCGGCTTACTTTTCAGTTCGGGGCGGCGTGATTGTTCTACTGAGACAAAAAAGGCGTCCAGGTCAACGTGCATTACCCGCCGGATAGCCATTATTCACCGCGCTTTATCAGGCATTTTACCTTTTTTTCAAACAGGGGGCGGGGCAGCAGCAGGTGGTGGCCGCAGCGAAGGCAGGTAATGCCGATATCCGACCCCGCAAAATCCACCTTCCAGTCTGCACCGCCGCAGGGGTGGGGTTTACGCAGTTTGTATACATCTCCGGGGAATATTTCCAGCATTTTACTTCCGTATGGCGGGTGAGTTTATTTTGGATGCAGACTTGTATAAAAGCAGCCGCCGTTTCCGTATATTAGAAACGTTTCCGATAATGGTTTATGGCATCACGCATCTGCTTGGCGGCTTCGGCTGCCCCCTGGGCAAATTCACTGCCGCTTCGGGCGTAAAGTATGCCGCGGGAAGCGCAGATAAGCGCCAGTTGGCCGCTTTGGTTAGTTCCGTTTTCTACGGTAGCTTTCAGGTCTCCGCCCTGAGCGCCTATACCCGGAATAAGAAACGGCATTTTGGGGTAGCTGAGGCGGAGTTTTTTTAGCTCCTCCTGCTGGGTTGCACCTACCACCAGCCCAATATTTTCATAGCGGTTCCACTGCAAGGCCTTGTCTGCCACTACTTCGTACAAAAAGCGTTTTTGCCCCAGATACTCGGTTTTGAGCATCTGGAAATCTGCTGAGCCCTGATTGGAAGTGCGGCAGAGGATAAATATGCCCTTGTCCTGATATTCAATAAAAGGCTCAAGTGAGTCATAACCCAGATAGGGGGAGGCAGTTACGCCGTCACAGCCCAGTTCGTCAAATACGGCTCTGGCATAGGCTTTTGAGGTGTTGCCTATATCTCCCCTTTTGGCATCGGCTATGCTCAGAAGTTCCGGCGGAATAAGCTTGCAGGTTTCGGACAGGATTTCCCAGCCCTGTTTGCCCAAAGCTTCATAAAAAGCCAGATTTATCTTGTAGCCGCAGACAAAAGGCGCGGTGGCGGCGATAATTTCACGGTTAAATTCCAGTGCCGTCATGCCCACCGGCATAAGTTTGGGGTCAGGGTCCAGCCCCACGCAAAGCAGGCTGTTATGACTGTTTCCGGCTTGTTTCAGCTTTTCCAAAAACTTCATATGTATAGTCCTCTGGAGAGGATATTAGCAACACTAATGCCTTACAGTCAAGAGAATAAAGTCAGGAAATAGGCTGTCTGCTATATTTAAAAGCCCTGTTTGGGGTGCTAACATAAAGCAGGAGAATAAACAGGGAGGAATTCGGCCATGAAAAAGGAATTTCCGAACAAAAATTTTCAGCGGATAGAGGCCGGGCATGGCTTTGAGCTGAAGCTGATACAGTCAGACAGCTTTGGGGTAACGGTAGATGCATCTGAAGACGGGTTTAAAAATATTGAAATGAAGCAGGAAGGAGATAAGTTGTGGCTTATGTACAGCCCCAGTATCTTCAGCCTGAAAAACCTGCTGCCCGGCTGGTATCTGCCTAAGGCTACCGTTAAAATGCCGCTCTTGACCGGACTGTATATAAACGGTGCGACCAGGGCTAATCTGGAGGGTTTTGATTCCGATGGTAAACTGGAAATATGTCTCAGCGGTGCCAGCCAGCTTGAGGGTGAAGTCAAAGCGGGCGAAGCCCGGATAAAGGCGGAGGCGGCTTCCGAAGTAAGGCTGAAGGGTGTTTTCAAGCAGTTGAAACTGGAGCTGGAAAGCGGCAGTAAAGTTCAGATGGAAGGCTGGACCGAGGAACTGGAAGCCGAGGCTGCTGGTGTCAGCCAGATTGTGCTGGACAAAATGGTTTGCAAGCAAGCCAGAGTAAGGCTGGAAAATGCCAGCCAGGCGGAAGTATGGGTTGAGGAAGTACTGAATGTGAGATTGAATGGTGCTTCCGAACTGAAATATGCCGGATGCCCCTGTTTCAGCGAAGTGGAAATAAAAGGTTCTTCCAGCCTGAGCAAAAGCTGAAAACATGGTATAATCAATCCCCTTCAAGGAGGCTTCAAGTGAAGAAAGCTGGTCTTTCGGGGTTATCTGTATGTATTGTCTTTATAATGGCCTTGCTTGGAGGCGGGTGCATTCCGGGTGTCGGCGGGTTTGTTACAGGCAGCGGGGAGGTAGAAAACCGCTCCTTTGACTACGCTGGTTTTAACCGGGTGGAGGTATCAAATGCTATTACGGCTGATATCTTGTATGCCGGTTCTTTTGAAGTATCCGTTTCCACACATGAAAATATTTTTGAATATCTGGAACTGGAAAAAAGCGGCCAGACCCTTAAAATCGGCTTAAAAGATAGTTATACCTTTATGAACGTAACAATAGAGGCTGTTATCCGTCTGCCGGAATTGGTGGGGCTGAGTGTTTCAGGGGCTTCCCGGGTAAATGCCAGCGGCTTTGATTCGGCAAATGACTTTACGGCTCTGGTGGATGGTGCCAGCCGCCTGACACTGCATAATATGCAGGTGGGGCAAAGCAGTTTTTATATAAGCGGTGCCAGTACGGCCAGCGGAGAGCTTATTTGCGGTAAGGCCGCTATGAAAGTGTCCGCTGCTTCCCGCCTGGAACTTTCGGGGCAGGGCGGTGACATAGAGGTACTGGCTGAGGGTGCCAGTACTGCCAGTCTGGAAAGCTTTTTGGTGGCAAGTGCCAGAGTGGAAGCCACCGGTGTAAGCAATATCCGGATATATACTGACGGAGAGCTGTATATTACAGCCAGCGGCGTTTCTTCGGTAAAATATTTTGGTAATCCGGTTATCAAAGACCTGAACGTATCAGACGTTTCCTCAGCGGGCAAGGGTTAGGGGGATTTTCTGGAAGAGAGTTACCGGGCGGCTTTAAACTACATAATGGGGCTGACAGATTATGAATCTGCCACCAGCCGGGCAGCGGCTAATTATGACCTAAGGCGGGTGGTAGAGCTTCTCTTGAGGCTTCATAGTCCCCATATAGGTATTCCGTCTGTTCATCTGGCCGGTACCAAGGGTAAAGGCAGCACGGCCGCTCTGATTGCTTCGGTTATGTCGGCGGCCGGTTACCGTACCGGTCTTTATACTTCACCCCATCTGCTGGATTTCCGCGAACGTATTCGTCTGGATGGCAAGATGATTTCCAAAGCCCATCTGGTGCGGATTATGGATTACATCAGCCCTATGGTGGAGGAAATGAATGCCCGGACCTGTTTGGGAAAAATAACTTCGTTTGAGGTTATGACGGTGCTGGCGTTTGAGTTTTTTCACCGCCAGCAGGCTTCTTTTCAGGTGATTGAAACCGGGCTGGGCGGCAGACTGGATGCCACCAATGTTATTACCCCCAACCTTTCGGTGCTTACCCCTATAAGTCTGGACCATACTGAGGTCTTGGGAGACAGCCTGGCCAAAATATCTGCCGAGAAAGCGGGTATTATTAAACATTTTGTGCCGGTGGTTTCTGCTGCCCAAAGACCGGAAGCTATGGCAGTTATCCGTGAGCGTTGCCTTAAAACCGGCTCAAAACTGATTGAGGTGACTGACGGCTACAAGGCCGAACTCTTAGGTTACACTGCCCAAGGTCAGTCACTCAAACTTAGCGGCCGTCAGGCTGAATACCGGCTGTGTCTGCCGCTTTTAGGGCATTACCAGCGTCAAAACGCCCTTACCGCCCTGGCATCTCTGGAGGCGCTGGTAGAAGAGGGCTTTAAAATAAGCCCTGAAGATATAGCTGAAGGCTTTGGGCAGGTCAGATGGCCGGGGCGGTTTGAGGTTATCAAGGGCAAGCCCCTGATGGTTATTGACGGCGCCCACAATCAGGAAGCCGCTGCCGAACTCCTGCTTTCGCTGCAAGAATATCCCCCGGCCGCCAAAATAGAAAAAGAAAAAAGGCTGCTGGTCTTCGGCACTTCACTGGATAAAGATGCCGGCGCTATGGCGGATGTGCTTTCCGGGTATTTCGGAACAGTGATACTGACCCATTCCCTCCACCCGCGGGCTATGAAACCGGATTTGCTCAGGAAAGCCTTTGACGGGCGTGGGCTTAAGGTACTTGAGGCAGACGGCGTGCCTAAAGCCTTGGAACTGGCAGGCAGGATGGCTCCGGCAGATGGTCTGGTATGTGTTGCCGGCTCTCTCTTTGTTGCCGCCGAGGCTTTAAAAGGGCAGAGCCAGCCCCGCTCAGGAACTGGCTCTAAGTAACTCTATCAGTTGGCTTTTCTTGTCCGGGTAGGGGATAACCTCTTCCTTCAGTTTTTTCCAGGTCTCCGGGCAGCTTTTGTATTCTATCCCCAGAAACTGGTGGATTATTCTATCCAGTTCCTTGCGTTTTTCCCCCTGCGGGTCTACCCCGGCTGCCTGAAAAATATCCCCTATATGCCTGAAATAGCAGGACATAGTTTGCTCCTTGTTAAGGCAGTTCGGCAAATACGTTGCTTAATGCCTCATCCGGCAGCATGTTATCCAGTATTTTTTCCATTGCCATAGTATGGCTGCACATACCCCAGGCGGCAAAGAAATTACAGGTGCAGTGCCATTGACCGTTAATATATTCGGTGGTGTGGATATCGTTTTCCCCCCGGAACTGGACGGATAGCTGATTAAACCTTATGCGGTCTTTCTCTTGGGCATAGCGTTTGGCTTTTTCTATTTTGCCTATCAGGCTAGACTGCATTTCGCCACCTCCTAAAATATTAAAGGCACTGGTCAAAGCTGACCGGTGCCTTATACCCGAAGTTTATTTAAATGATAAAAAATGAGAATTTTCAGCATCTGCTCCCACTCTCGCTTTTATTATTTACATTGTAATCCCTGCTTGTGCCGGAAGTCTAGAGGCAACAACACCAAATGCCGTCTTATAGCGAGTTTGTTTGTGCCTGATATCTCGCTGTAAGTGGTTATTTCTCCATTATACCTATTATTTCGTTTTGCCAGCTGGATAGTTTAAAATAAGGCGGCATGGAGGCAGGCAAATATGAAAGCGGTAATCCAGAGGGTTAGCCGGGCATCTGTAATGGTAGGCGGAGAGACCGTGGGCGAAATAGGGCCGGGTCTGGCGGTGCTGCTGGGCGTGGCCGAAGGGGATACGGAGGCAGATGCCGAATACCTGGTATCCAAGATAATAAACCTGCGGATATTTGCTGATGGCGAAGGCAAGTTTAATCTGTCTTTAAAAGACCTTTGCCGTGAGCTGCTGGTGGTCAGCCAGTTTACCCTTATTGCCGATACCCGGAATGGCCGCCGCCCCAGTTTTGTTGAGGCCGCCCAGCCAGAGGAAGCCGACCGTTTATATAACTTGTTTATCCGCCTTTGCCGTGAAGAAGGTGTGCAGGCGGCAACCGGAAAGTTCGGGGCTATGATGATGCTGGAAATCCATAATGACGGCCCGGTGACTATTATTCTGGACAGCCGTGACCGTTTGAACCCCCGCCAGTAGAGGCAGTTGCAAACAGTTGCAATAATAAGCTCTAACTGCTAGACTAGCTGTATGCATAAACAAAATTCTATAGCTGGTGAACTGGCAAATGACGGTTTTCGCCTGACCCCCCAGCGGGTGCTTATTCTGGAGGCTCTGGATATGGCTGAAGGGCATATGAGTGCCGAAGATATCTATGCTGAGGTGGGGCAGGAATACCCCAATATAAATATTTCCACTGTTTACCGTACCCTGGAGCTTTTAAAGGGGCAAGGCCTGGTGCTGGAAACAGACATGGGTGACGGGCGTTTACGCTACCATAGTGTCAATAAGGGTTCACGCCATTATCTGGTTTGCCGTAAATGCGGAAAGATAACCGACCTGAGCGAAGATATGGTTAGAGAGCAGGAGCAGAGTATCTTAAAAAAGTACGGCTTTGCGGCTGATTTTAAAAATCTGGTTATTTACGGACAGTGCCGGAAGTGCGGTGATTCGGCCTGAGAGCCGGGTTTTTGGTATCGGATATATTTACCGCCCCCTAAAGGGCGGTTTTTTTATTCGTGTATAACCGGGTTGGGGCTGGGCTGGAAGGGGTGGGTGCGCAGCACCAGTGAGTACAGATGGGGATACTGGGATTTTAAGTGGATAAGGTATTTTATCCACTGGTTAAGCAGCAGGGCATACATACGCTTTACATCATTGGCAATATGGGCTTTGTCAGTTTCCGGCAGATTTTCAAGGCTCTGGCGGGCATCCAGTTCCTCTCCCAGGTGGAAGCTTGCCCAGAGCAGGTCTGTAAAGTCATCTTTTTCCAGCAGGTTAGGGTTTTCAAGCAATGTCAGCATAAAAGAGCGTTTGGCGTCCAGCAGGTTTTTAAGGTGCTGAAGGTCCAGCTTGCCGGGGTTCGGCATATGGCTGAAATGGGCAGAGTAAGTAAGCGCTTTTTTAAATTCGGCATTTGACCAGTTTTTATCTACTGCCATCTGGGAAGAAATCTGTTCGGGGTTGTCAAAGCTGTCCAGCAGTTTTCCCAGCAGGGCATTGCCCAGTTCGCTGTAAAAAGCCCCCACCACCATGTTCATTTTTTGGGATAGGGCGTGCTTTTCCCGGCTGGTAAGTATCCGTTCAATCACCACTACCACCAGAAAGACTTCCAGAGGTATAAAAGCCAAATCCCCCAGCATATAAATAAATATGTGGTGGCTGTCCTGAAAAATATAATAATGAAGCAGATACAGCAGGGTTGAGGCTGTAAGGCTTATTATGGCTACGGTAACAATAAAACGGCCCAGTTTGCGGTTTTCCATAAGGTTATTTAACTTTATAGCCGCCTGCTTGTCAATATATACAGGATTGACCGCCCTTATCCCCTCAATTACAATGTTGCCAGACTGAAAAAGGAGGCTGATATGGCAAAGCATGCACCTGATATGGTGGTGGACAAAAAAGACCAACTGGAGCAGATTGAGGGTATCTGCCTGCCGGATGAGCTTATCCATGCCGTTTTTGACCTGAAAGGTCAGGGTACCGGATTTATCGGCCTGACTAACAAGCGGATAATCTTCTATGACAGGGAGTTTGCCAAAAAGGCCAAGGCTATTGTCAGCCTGCCTTACAGCCGGGTGGTAACGGTGGGCAGTGAAGACAAGGGCGGGTTTATATTCCGCAAGGGTTTTATGGTGAGTGACAAGCTCTACGTGGGTGTATCCGGGCAGGAGGTCAAAGAGTTTGAATTTCGGGGCGGGGACAAGGCCCATCAGGCTCACGATATTATCATGACCTATGTGCTTGATTAAAAAAATAGGCAGGGCGAACGTTCACCCTGCCATATAATAAACTTGCCCGCATGCAGGACAAGCAGACCAGGCTAAAGCGGTTATCTTAAGCCGTAATAGTCGGCCTGCAGGCTTGCACGGCTTCTGTTCCAGAGGTAGGCATATTTGGCCTTTGGGGGCATAAAAAGCCACTTGAACTGGAAAATAGTGCGTTCAATTTGCTCAGCAATTCTGTTAGCCATTTCAGTTCTCCTTTCCGGTGTTCGTTACTTAATATAACGCAACGGGCGGGGAAAGGTTACGGCTGAAAAATATAAAGGCTTTGGCCGTCAGTGGCAAAATCCAGACTGCCCCATATATCAGTGCGGTAGATATGGTTTTCGGCCATAACCAGGCTAAGGCGGGACAGGGTTTCGGGGTGGGGGTGTCCGTAGCGGTTGTCCGCACCGGCTGAAATCAGCCCGAAAACGGGTAATGTTACATTTAAAAACTCTGTGCCGGAAGAATATCTTGAGCCGTGGTGGGCTACTTTTAACACGGTGGTATTCTCAAGCAGGCGGCGGGTGATAAGCTGGTATTCTGTGGCAGTTTCAATATCGGCACAAAAAAGGTAGTTTATCTGCCCGCAGCTTAGGGTCAGCACGGTGCTTTGGTTGTTGTCCTTATCTGCTTCCTTGCTTGCTAAACCCTCAAACGGGCTTATTACCTCCAGAACCGCCCCGTTTGCCAGAGTTATCTGCATACCTGTTTGGGCAGTTCTTGCCGGAATAGCCTTTTCTTGTATTAAATCCTGATAGTTCTGGTAAAGGGCGTCCTGACTCTGGGTTTGGGGCAGAAGCACTTCAGTTACGCTATACCGTTCCAGCACTTCCAAAAGCCCGCTTAGGTGGTCTGAATCCGGGTGGGTCAGGATAACCATTTCTATATTGCGGTCAAAAAAGGGCAGGTGTTTGTCCAGTTCATTGCAGAGGGCTTGGGGGCTGGGGCCGCCGTCTATGAGTATATCCTGATTCTGGTACTGGATAAGTATGGCATCACCCTGCCCCACATTCAGAAAGTAAACGTGCATTTTCTGGTCAGCTGATGGGTTCAGGCTGAAAGAAAATACCAGCACCGGTACGGCTATGCCTGCCAGCACCCAGCGCAGTTTAATTGCCGAAGAGGGGTTGGCATGGCTTCGGGCGGGGATTTTCAAAAAGTGTTTGTAGGCCTGGTAAAGTACCCCCAGTAGGAAATAGTAAATACCCATAAGTATTGCACCTGGGCGGATACCGGCTAAGAGCACGCCCGGAAGTGAGGCGGTTAGGGATACTACTGTAAGCATATAGCGGCAGGGCAGCCAGGTCAGGTAGCCCATAAACACCGCCCCGGCCGGAAAGACCAGCCCCAGCAGGGCAGTTAAAAAAGACAGCACTATAATAAACGGCATGGCCGGCATGGCCAGCAAGGTAGCCACCGGCCCAATAAGGGATATATTTTCAAAATAATAAAGCAGCACCGGCCAGATACCGGCAATAGCGGCCAGGGAAACCCCCAGCCCGTCCAGCAGCATACCCAGAGCTGTCCTGAGTATGCCTTCGGAAAGGCCGAAACGCTCCAGCAGCCTGAGGTTGAGTTCCTTCAGCATGGGGTAAACCAGTATCAGCCCCAGCATGGACATGAAACTGAGCTGGAACGAAACAGACCACAAAATAGATGGGGTAAAGGCCACCATAACCGCTGCCGCCAGGCATAAGGCGGGCATGGCATTTTTCTGCCGCCCCAGCAGCTCGGCGGAAAGAAATATACTGGCCATAATCACCGCCCTGACTACCGGCGGGTCAAAACCGCTGAGCAGGGAGTACCCCCAGATAAGTATCAGGGTCAGGTATATATAAATATAGCCCCTCTTGCCCAGTACCCAGCCCAGGGCCGTAAGGAGTATGCCGGAGAGTATGCTTAAGTTAGCCCCGGATATAGCCAGCAGGTGGGTAGTGCCGGATATACTGAACTCTGCCTGGATATCTTGGGGTATGCCGCTTCTTTCGCCCAGCAGTATTCCCTTGGCAAGTGAGGATTCAGGTTCGGGTATGGCCCTGCTAAGGCTGTCAGAGAGGCTCTGGCGGAAGCTGAATATAGCTGCCATTAGCGGGTTTCCGTTACCCTCTGACAGGAGGGTTATTTCAGGGTAGACCATGACCGAGTATATCTGCTGGTTTGCCAGATAGGCTTTGTAATCAAACCCTTCAAAGTTTTCCGGGGTTTTTAAATATCCGTTTATCTGAATTTCTTCGCCGTAGTTGTATTCGGGGTAGCTTGGCAGGGTCAGAAGGATATTTCCGGATACACCCTGCCAGCCGTCCGGGGTTGCAATGCTGTTTACGTTCAGTACTATCAGGCTGGTTTGGTCACGGTTGTCAGGGTTTTGGGTTATTATGCCCTTAAGCTCCAGTTTGCCGCTGTCATTATAGTAACTCAGCTGGGAAGGGTCTGAATTGGTATTAAGCTGGCTGCCCGCAAGTAAAATCCCGCCGGAGATTGCCAGAACACCCAGACTAAGTCCCAGCAGCAGGCGGTATCTTTTTCTGAAAATGAACCAAAACCCGCCCAGCACTGCTGCCAGCACAATAAACGGCAAGACAGGCAAACTAAAGCGGCTTAAAGCCACCCCGCCAATCAGCCCCAGACTGATAAGGCTGATAATCACGGCATATCTGCCGTTTCAGAAACACATATCAGGTCTTCTATCTGGTCATAAAGGCTCTGGCTGAAGCCGGGAATCAGCATCAGCTCCAGAGTATTTTTAAAGCCCCCGTTCTGGTTGCGGTAGGTGACAATATCGTTTGCCCGCGCTTCGCCTATGCCTGGCAGGGCAACCAGCAGCCAGATTTCCGCCCGGTTCAGGTCTATTTTCTGGGCTGAAGACCCTGGTACAGGCGGATTGAAACTGAGGTAGATAGTTGTAAGCTCTGAGTTATCCATTAGTCCGCCTGCGGCTTCAAGCAGGCTCTGAAGGGTATCCCGGGTGTTTCCGGGGTAAATACCCGGGAGCTTTATATTGCCTGAAATATTTATCTCAAGCTGGTTCGGGCTAATCTGGGAGGGGGTATATACCTCAAGCGGTTCAGTTTCCGAACATCCCTGAGCGCTTAGCACTGCCAAGGCAAGCCCCAGCAGCAGGGCAAATCTTTTAGTAACCTTCATATGTCCTCCCGAAGCCGTAAAGGTATATAAATGTTTCTAGGCTATACTAAAAGGATTTACCCGTCAATATATCCGGGCAGAAGGCTAGAAGACCGGCGGATAAGCTTCGGTCAGGGGTAAGTATGCAAAGGCATCAATACATATGTGAATAGGGGTTTGGCAAAGGGGGCTTAAGCGGCGGCGGTCAGAATATCCCGTATCTCGGTTTCTTTGGAAGCGTCAGCCACTATCATAAACTGGTCACCTGCCTGGACGGTGGTTTCGGGGCGGGGCAGGACGGGTTTGCTGTCTTTGCGGATTATCAGGGAGATAATAGTCTGGGAAGGCAGCACCAGTTCATGTATCTGTTTACCCACTGTCAGGGCATTATCAGGTATGCGTATATCTATAATCTCCAGGTCTTTGCCGTGCAGGGTTAAAAGGTGGGTCATGGCGTGACTGGGTACTTCGTGTTCAATATGTTCCAGTATAATATTGGTGGAGTTTACGGTGGAATCCACCCCCAGTTTTTTAAATACAGATTCATTCTTGGGGTTTCTGACCCGGGCTATAGTGCGGGGTACGTTAAATTTGTACTTGGCAACCTGACAGGCTACCAGATTGTCTTCGTCATCTCCGGTTACGGCAATAAGCAAGTCAGCTCTGGAAGTGCCGGCTTCAGTCAGAACGGCGGTTTCGCAGCCGTCACCGTGCAAACAGACACTGCCCATTTCTTTATTTATGCCGTCACACAGGGCGGAATTTTTTTCAATCAGAAGCACCTCATGCCCGTCATTCAGAAGGGCTTTTAAGAGATAATAACCCAGACGTCCGCCGCCGATTACTACAACATACATAGGTTTATTCCTTGCCTTCTATCTTGTCTTTGAGCATTTGGGCAAAGATAGTAGTGGGACTTATGGCATCCAGCCCAAGCAGGGTATAAAGGTCACGGCGGAGGGGGTCATATATGCGGCAGACCACTTTGGGTACGTTGAAAATCTTTTTGGCTATCTGGGCGGCCATAATATTGCGGTTGTCACCCTGGGTAACGGCTACGAAGGCATCCGCGGTTTCAATCCCGGCTTTTTTTAGTGAATCTTCATCCATTCCGTTGCATAAAAGGGCGGTGCCTTTGAAGTCTGCCGGCAGGCGGCGGAAACTATATGCATCTACATCCAGAGAAATAACTTCATTGCCTTCTTTATCCAGCATGGTGGCCAGCTGGGCGCCAACCCGCCCGCAACCCATAATGACTACTTTCATCTTTTACACCTTGCGCTGATGATAAACTATTACCCGGCAGGGAGCATTCTGAAGTATGTAGGGCAGAACGCCGCCCATGCAAAACTCCCCGAAGCGGGTTTTATAGCTAAGACCTATCAGTATAAGGTCTATTTCTTTCTCTATAGCCTCGTCAATAATAGCGTTGGCTACTTCGCGTGCCTGAAGGAGGTCTGTTTCCAGCTTTACGCCCTGCTTTTCAGCTATTTCTTCGGCTTTGGCCAGAATACCCTCAGCTTTGGTTATGGCAGATGAAAGTTCGGCATCAAGAGGCAAAGCCCGTTCAACCGGAATGATATGAACAGCAAATACCCTGGTTTTGCCGGAAACTTTAGATATAGTGCAGGCTAAACTTATAGCCTCTTCATCTGTTTCCGTACCGTCTACGGGTACCAGTATACGTTCAAATTCCATAGTCTATCGGATAGCCCCTTATTTCCACAAAGTCCATTATAAACTGCGGTTTAATACTTTACAACTAAGCGGCTCTTAACGCCAGCGCCAGAAGGCCGGTATGAACAAAACCAGCAGGGTGAATAGCTCTATTCTGCCTACCAACATGGCTGTAAGGAGTACCAGTTTGCCGATACCGGGTATGTCCGCATAACTGGCCATGGGGCCGACAGTACCCAGCGCCGGGCCTACGTTTCCCAAACAGGAGGTAATGCTGGATAGGGCGGTAACAAAGTCCAGCCCTATGGCACTCATTACTAAAAAGCCTGCCCACAGGGTGGCAAAGTAGAGTATAGTCAGGCCTACCGAACGGGAGATAAGCTTGTCTGAAATAACGTAGCCGCCTATTTTGATGGGTATAACCGCGTTGGGGTTGAAAGTAAGCTGGATACGGCGGTAAGTATATTTAAATAAAACCAGCAGGCGGATTACCTTTAGGCCGCCCCCGGTAGAACCGGCAGATGCGCCTACTACCATAAGCACCAGTAAAATAGCCTGTGAAAAGTGGGGCCACTGGGCGAAATCAGCGGTGGCAAAACCGGTGGTAGTCATAACCGAAGCTGTCTGGAAGCTGGCCTGGCGCAGACCTTCAAAGATACCCATTCCGGCATTGGCTACCAAGTCCCAGTTTATCAGCAGGATACAGCCTATCAGGATACCTATGTATAACTTGAACTCCGCATTGCCGAAAAATTTGGCCGGGCGGCCTTTCCAGAGCAGATAATAATATAGCCCGAAGTTTACCCCGCTGGCTACCATGAAGAAAATAAGAATAAGCTCAACCGCCAGATTGTTATACACCCCGATACTGCTTACCGGGGCAAAGCCTCCGGTGGGGGTAGTGGTCAGGATAATATTAAAGGCATCAAACCCGGGCAGACCGGCCAGCATAAGGGCTATAAAACCGGCTACTGTAAAGCCCAGATAAAGAAGCCACAATGTTCTTGCGGTATCCCGGATACGCGAGGTCAGCCGTTCCTGCTGACCGGGGGTTTCGGCTTCCATGAGCTGGGAAGCGCCTATGCCCAGCATGGGCAGAATGGTCACAAACAGCATGATAATGCCCAAGCCGCCTATCCACTGGGTAAGGGAACGCCAGACAAGTATGCCGTGAGGCAGGTTTTCTACGCTGCTGAATACACTGGCACCGGTGGTAGTCAGGCCGCTCATAGCCTCAAAGATACAGTCTATAACACTGGGAAGCACCCCTGAAATGATAAAGGGAAGCGAACCGAAAAGGGCGGCCATAATCCAGCTGCCGGCCACAATAGCCAGGGATTCGCGCAGGCTGATACGCCTTTCGGTAATGGGGGTGAAACGCCACAGCAGAAAGCCTGCGCTTAAGGTGATGACAATGGAAACGCCGAAAGCTAATTGGTCCGGCTCTGCGTTTATCAGGCTGAAAACAAAGGGGATAAACATGAAGCCGCCCAAGATGGCAATAACCAGCCCCAGGTAATGGAGAACGTTATTTATTTTCATGTCTTATTTAAACAGCTTCTCCACGTCATGCAGAACGTTTAGCTGGGAGACTACAATAACATGGTCTCCGCCATGGATAACGGCTTCGTCAGGGGGAATAATAACCTGGTTATTCTGGACAACCGCCCCGATAACGGCTTCTTTGGGAATATCCAGCTGGTTTACCTTCTGGTTTATAATGCTGGCCTGCGGGCTTACTACAAATTCCACTGCCTCCAGCTGGCCGCTTTCCAGCAGTGCGGCCGCAATAGCTCCGCCGGAAAGCACAAAGTGAGCTATCTTGCGGGCGGTAATAATGGCCGGAGAACCGGCCACATCTATATCCACCGCTTCAGCCAGGGGTATATAAGAAGGCTTGTTGATAACACTAAGGCTGCGGTCTACCCCCAGATTTTTGGCTACCAGGCAGCTTAGAATATTGAACTCGTCATTTTCGGTAGTGGCTACAAAAGCATCAGCCGAAGGCACGCCCTGTTCGGTCAGGAAATCCCGGTCAGTGGGGTCTCCCCTCAGGACCACCGCTTTTTCCAGCCGGATAGCGGCTTTCTGGCTTTTTTCCTCGTCAGGTTCTATCAGTTTTACATCAACGTCATGGTCTGCCAGCCCTTCGGCTACCAGTAAACCTATCTGGCTGCCGCCCAAGATGAAAACGCTGTGGGCCGGGCGCTGAATGGCGCTGAACATCCGCCCCAGGTGGTCCATATTGTCACGTTCGGCCACCAGGTAAAGGACATCTTCTTCTTCCAAAACCAGCTCAGGCTGGGGTATCAGCAGTTCTTCTTTCCGGGCGATGGAAGCTACCACGCAGGGCTTGGTAAAATTAAGCTCGCTCAGGGTCTTGCCGGCCATGGGTGAGCCTTCAATAGTAAAGTTGCGTATCTGAACCAGACCGTTAGCCAGCTGTTCCACCGGGGTAGAGTAAAAACTGGACAAAATACCCAGTATTTCGCGGGCCATTTCAACTTCGGGGTTTATAAAGACGTCTATACCCAGTGACTTGGGGCGGATAATCCGTCTGGCAGACAGGGTGGATTTGGCCGGGGGTATAAAATAGCCGGTGTATTCGGAGTTGCGGATACGGGCGGCGGTAGTGGAAGCCCCCATTTCTTTGGCTATGAAGCAGATTACCATGTTGGTTTCGTCCCGGTCTGTTACCGCTAAAACCAGGTCTGCCCGTTGAACTTCGGCATCACGCAGTATCCGGGGAATGGCGGCATTGCCGAAGATAGTTCTGATGTCCAGCTGCCGGTTAAGGTATTCAACAGCTGTTTCAGACTGTTCAATAACTACCACTTCGTGGTCTTCTACGACCAGCATGGAGGCTATATTAAAACCTACCGTGCCGCCGCCGGCAATCACAATAAACATTTTCTAGTCTCGCTGTTTGCTTATAGAGCTTCTGAACTGCTTCAACTGGCTCATAAGCGAACTAATCCGGCTTTTCTGTTTTCTCTCTATCCGGAATACCTGGTGATGGCAGTGTTCACGGTGAGAGATGGGTTTAAGTATTTCTTCTTTTGGCATTTTCTCAAAAATATATTTCTATAATGGCACTCAGGCTGCCTGATGGTCAAGTGCATTTTTTCAGGCTTAGGCATTTTAGGCAGTTGGCGGGCTGCTGTCAAATAACAGGTTTTTTCAGCTTTGGAAAATATTTTAATGGTGTTTATGTAAGTGAGGTTTCTGTTCTATTTCCAGCTGGCAGAGGATATCGTTTGTCCGGCAAACCCGGCACTCCATCTGGAGGGTGACATGGCTTAGGGCAAAGCTTTCTTTCAAAATGGTTTCTATATGATGGCGGATATCATCTGCCTGGCTTACAGGGCAGTCGTCTATCAGCACATGGGCGGAAAGGGCGTGGATTTCGGGGCTGATACTCCAGATGTGGATATGATGAAAGTCTTTTACCCCAGGTATGGTTTTTACTGAATCAGCCAGCTGGTTTAGGTTTATATCTTTGGGGCTGGCTTCCAGTATCACCCTCAGACCCTGGCGGAAAATATTTACACCTCCCAGGCTGATAATCAGGCCGATAATTATACTGACAACTATGTCCGCCAGATAATTGCCGCTGATTATTATTACCACCGCACTTATAATAACCCCCACCGAAGCCAGAGCGTCACCGGCGGCGTGCCAGAATGCGCTTTTGATATTCAGGTTTTCTTTTTGCTCATGGTGCAGTATCAAAGCAACCGTGAGATTAGTTGCCAGACCCAGCAGGGCAACCGGCAAAACCAGCCCGGCATTTATTTCCGGAGGGTTCTGAAAACGCTGGAAAGATTCGTAAAAAATAAAAACGGCAATGCCGATAAGGCTTATGGAGTTTAAAATAGCCACCAGAACACCTATCCGGTGATATCCGAAGGTCATTTTAAAGTTGGAAGGGCGTTTGGCCTGCATTAAGGCAAAATAGCTTAGGGAAAGGGCTAAAACATCTGTCAGGACATGCCCGGCGTCGCTTAGCAGGGCCAGACTGTTAGATACCAGAGCGCCGATAAATTCGGCCAGGAGGATAATTCCGGAAAACAGGATTCCCAGCTTCAGTTTTTTGCTGACCGACATCTGCTTATCAGAAGTAGTTTTTTTACTTGAGATGGGGGACATAAATTAATGATAGCACAATTATTATAAGTTTATTACGTTAGCTTTGGCTTTGAGCTTTTTCTTGATTTTGACCCCCCGAGACCCTATCATATATACCGTAATAAAAGAGAAAAAATAAATGAGATGCCGTGTTGGCATAGGAGGACAGTTGCCTAAAATCAGTATCATCCCCAGGGAGGAAAAATTCTTTGACCTGATTGAGCTGAGTGCAAAGAACATGGTAAGCACCGCTCAGGAACTGGATGAATTAGTTAATAACTGGGCAGATGTAGACAATAAAGTTGCCCGGATAGCCGATTTGGAACACGAGGGTGACAGTATTGCCCACCAGATTATAAACCTTCTCCACCGCACCTTTGTTACCCCCTTTGACCGCGAAGATATAGCTTTGCTTGCCCACACTATGGATGACGTGACCGACTTTATTCATTCGGCGGCGGATTTTATGTTTATTTACAAGACCGGGCGTCCCGGTGAACGTGCCAAGGAACTGGCCGGTATTATTGTGCTGGCGGCTAAGGAAGTTGCACTGGCTGTGCCCCATCTGCGGCACAAGTCCGAGATGAAGCAGGTTATTGTCCACTGCGTAGAAATAAACCGCCTGGAAAATATGGCGGATGTGGCTTTCAGGGCCGCTTTGGGAGAGCTTTTTACTGATTCAAAGGACATGGCAAACATTATCAAGTGGCGTGAAATATATGAACATATGGAAACGGCCACAGACCGGTGCGAAGACGTGGCCAATGTTCTTGAGGGGGTTGCCCTGAAGAATGCCTGATGCCTCGTTTATCCCTTATCTGATTATTATTCTTTTAGCTATAGGTTTTGCCTTTGTAAACGGTACCAATGACACGGCCAATGCCATTGCCACGGTGGTGGGTACGCGGGTTTTGTCTCCCCGCAAGGCTATAATCATGGCGGCAGCGGCCAACCTGGTGGGTGTTTTTACCGGCACGGCTGTTGCCCGGACTATCGGTAAAGGCATACTGGGGGCTGAATCACTTACCTATGAAACAGTTATTGCCGGGCTGATAGCCGCGGTTATCTGGTCTATGGTGGCTACCCGTAAGGGTCTGCCGGTCAGCCTGACGCACTGTCTGGTGGCGGGCTTAGCTATGGCCGGGGTAGCGATGGCCGGGGTTGGGGCAGTAGACTGGGGAGTTCTTTTAAAGATTGTGGCGGCGGTAGGTATTGCCCCCATTATGGGAATGGCGGGCGGTTACCTGCTTATGGTTGCCCTGCTCTGGATATTCAGGCGGAGTGTTCCTTCCAAGACTCACGGCCTTTTTTCCCACCTGCAGATATTTTCAGCCGCTTTTATGGCTTTCAGCCACGGGCGGAGTGACGGGCAGATGCCTATGGGTATTATTGCTCTGGGCACAGTCCTTTATACCGGCAATGCCGGTCTCTGGGATGCTATACCCATCTGGATTATTATACTTTCGGCTTTGTCCATCAGCGCCGGGACAGCTATTGGCGGCTGGAGGGTTATCCAGACAGTGGGTGTGCGGATGACCAATTTGCGGCCTATAAACGGTTTTGCGGCTGAAACAGCGGCTGCCACGGTTATCCAGATAGCCGCGTCCATCGGTATACCTGTTTCCAGCACCCATGCCATTTCTTCGGCCATTATGGGGGTGGGGGCTACCCGCAGGCTCTCGGCGGTGCGCTGGGGCGTGGCAGGCAATATTGTGAGTGCCTGGCTGCTTACCTTTCCCATTTGCGGTGCTTTGGGCTTTCTGGTAGCCGGTTTGTTTAAGCTTATATTCTAAAGTTCAATAGAACGCGGGTTTATGCGGCAGTGTTCAGCCGAGATTATAGACATAATCTCACTGACTGCATTATCAATCTCCCCCTCAGGGTTGACTACCACGTAGTCAAAGTCGGGGAGTTTTTCTATCTCAAGCGGGGCAGTAGCCAGCCGCCGCTTGAGGGATTCGGGTGATTCGGTCAGGCGGTGTTCCAGCCGGCGGGTCAGTTCGTCCATATCCGGGGGCATCAGGAAAATAAATACCGCATTCGGGACTATTTTCTTAATGCTGGCCGCACCCTGCACGTCCACTTTTACAATAACGTCAAAACCGTGTGCCAAAGCCTGCCTGATAGGCGCCTTGGGGACTCCGTAAAAATTTCCGTAGACATTGGCCCATTCCAGCAGTTCATTCTGTCCGATAAGCTGCTGAAACTCAGCCGGCCTGATAAAATTATAATCAACCCCCTCGGTTTCCTTTTCCCGTTTGGTGCGGGTAGTGGTGGTGACAATATAAGCCAGGGGCAGTTTCCGCTCTTTCATGCGGGCCAGGACTGCATCTTTGCCTACGCCGGAAGGACCGGAAACAACTAACAGCAGGGGTTTATTGGCTTTATTAAAGTTCCAGTTTGTCATCAACCAGCTCAGGCTTTACCGCACCGCCGCGGCTAATAGAAAGGCGACCGGTAATGGTTTCAGGGGCAAGCGCCGCCAGTACGATATGCCCGCTGTCAGTAAATATAACCGCCTTGGTCTTGCGGCCGTTGGTCATGTCTATCAAAAAGCCTTTGGTTCGGCTTTCCTGTATAATACGTTTAATAGGGGCGGAACTGGGCGGGGAAATGGCAATAACCCGGTTCATGGCCAGAATATTGCCGAAGCCAATATGGACAAGTTCAATAAACATGCTATTTCCTTAATGCTTAATAAGGCGACCAGAGGTAAAACGCTTAATATATTATAACTTTGACAAGCTAAATTCAACTGGTTGCAGTTTGAAGTAAGGCGTCATTTAATGCTAAATTATCATAGGTTTTTATATTTACCTGTAAATCGGCACTAATACTCATAGATGCTTCTGGATTATGTCCAGCGGTATACTGGCAAGGAGGGGTATGTACACGATTGTTGAGCGGCAGGATTTATTGCCCAGGGTACACTTGCTGAAGATACAGGCCCCCAAAGTAGCGGCCGCCGCCGCCGCCGGCCAGTTTGTTATCCTCAGGATAGACGCTGAGGGTGAGCGTTTCCCTCTGACTATTGCGGACTGGGACGCTCAGGCAGGCACAGTTACGGTTATTTACATGGAAATAGGGGCTTCAACCCGCAAGCTGGCCAAGCTGGGTGAGGGTGATGCCATACTGGATTTTGCCGGTCCTCTGGGCAAACCTACCGAGATTGAAAACTTCGGGACAGTGGTCTGCGTAAGCGGCGGCTTTGCCATGGCTACTATTGTACCCATTGCCAGGGCTATGAAAGAAGCGGGTAACCGGGTGATAAGCGTGGTGGGTGCCAGAAGCAAAGATTTGTTTTTCTGGCATGACCGCCTTACTAAATATTCGGACGAAATGATAGTCTGCACTGATGACGGGTCTGCCGGTATCAAGGGGGTAGTTACCGAACCCCTGCGTGACCTCCTTGCCTCCAGTACCAAAGTGGACCGGGTAATAGTAATAGGCCCCAGCGTTATGATGAAATTCTGCTCAAAAACCACCCAGCCTTTCGGGGTGAAGACTATTGTCAGCTTAAACCCCATAATGATAGACGGAACGGGTATGTGCGGCTGTTGCCGGGTAAGTCTGGACGGGCAGACCCGTTTTGCCTGTGTGGACGGGCCGGAGTTTGACGGGCACAAGGTAGACTGGGACGGGCTGCTGGTACGCCAGAAATCTTACGTGGCCGAAGAGGCTGTGGCCGCCGAGAGATGCCGCTGTAAGGAAGAGGGGTGCGGAAACCATGGCTAAAGCGGGGTTGAACAGAATAGATATGCCCAAGCAGGCAGTTAATGACCGTATTCAAAATTTTTCCGAAGTGGCCACCGGTTATACCCCGGCTGATGCCCATACCGAAGCTGCCCGCTGTTTGCAGTGCAAAAAGCGTTACTGCGTAGAGGGTTGTCCGGTAAATATAGATATTCCGGAATTTATTTTGGCTTTGCGGGACGGAAATATGCCCGAAGCCGCCAGGGTACTTAAAAAGACCAACAGTCTGCCGGGGGTCTGCGGCAGGGTATGTCCCCAGGAAACCCAGTGCGAACAGGCCTGTATATTAAATAAAAAAGAAGCCCCTATAGCTATAGGCCGTTTGGAACGTTTTGTAGCTGACTGGGAACGCGGACATTCGGCTGAGGTTAATCTGCCCAAAAGCCTTAAGCCCAAGAGCGGGAAAAAGGCGGCGGTAGTGGGAGCCGGCCCGGCCGGACTTACGGCGGCGGCCGAGCTTGCCCGTTTGGGGCATGATGTTACCCTGTTTGAGTCTTTGCATACGGCAGGCGGGGTGCTGATGTACGGCATACCCGAATTCCGCCTTCCCAAAGATATAGTTCAGGGTGAGATAGAGTATGTAAAATCTCTGGGAGTAACGCTGGAGTTAAATTCGGTAGCGGGGCGGCTCTTTTCGCTGGAAGACCTTTTCAAGCAGGGATTTCAGGCGGTTTTTTTAGCAACCGGAGCCGGTTTGCCCTTATTTTTAAATGTACAGGGTGAAAACCTAAGCGGGGTATATTCGGCTAACGAATTTCTGACCAGAGTCAACCTGATGAAGGCTCATAATTTTCCTTCCTCGGATACCCCGGTTAAAAAAGGCAGAAAAGTGGCGGTGATTGGGGGCGGAAACGTGGCCATGGATGCCGCCCGCTGTGCCTTGCGTCTGGGGGCGGAAGAGGTGAGTATCGTCTACCGCCGTTCGGAGCTGGAACTGCCGGCCCGCAAAGAGGAAGTGGACAATGCCCGCGAAGAGGGAATAAAGTTTCATTTTCTGACCAGCCCGGTCCGCTTTCTGGCTAACGAACAGGGGCAGGTGCGGGCTATGGAATGCCAGAAGATGGCACTTGGCGAACCTGACGGAAGCGGCCGCCGCCGTCCCATACCGGTGGGCGGCAGCGAATTTGAAATGGATATAGATTTGGCCGTTATTGCCCTGGGTACACGCCCCAATCCACTGGTCATGCAGTCCGCCCCGGATTTGCAGGTAAACTCAAACGGTACTGTTCTGGCTGATATAAACGGACAGACTTCGCACCGGGCGGTTTGGGCCGGTGGGGATATAGTAACCGGCTCCGATACTGTCATAAGTGCTATGGGTGCGGCCAAACGTTCGGCAGTGGTTATAGACGAATACCTGAGAAGCCTTTAATTCCGGCGGCTCAGCAGTAACATAATAAATATTACCAGTACCCACTTCCAGACATACTCCAAAGGGTCGGCTGTTAGTTTGATTACCAGACTCAGGTTCTGGTCAAGCGGGGCTGTAATCTGGCTGATAAAACTGTGCCAGGCCGGTATAAAACACAGCACCAGCATGGCAAATACATAAAAGAGCAGGGCAGAGCGAAATACGTTCATACCCCAACCGCCTTTCTTTCGGGCAGAGGCTGTCTGCCTGTCTGCCGCACCGTTTTAAAGAAAAACCCCCGCCTTTGTGACGGGGGCTTGGTTTGTTTGCAAAGGATAGTTTACATATAATTCCATTCGGGAGGGGCATCTTCGCCCGGTTCGGAATTCGGGGTTTCATTTTGAGATGCACCGGTTGTTTCCGGAGTGACTTGCTCAGCTTCAGGCAGGGGAGTCGGCCCTTCGGGGAACTCCAGTTCCGCCGGAGCGGATAAATGCATCTGGCTCCAGCGCCATTCATCTTTAATATTTTCCATTACCCCGCTGAGGTAGAAATCAAATTCCTTCTGGTTATCCCCGTTTTTACAGGTATAGGTTACATGGGTATCCAGCCAGACAACCGGACCGTTGCCTTTTATGGTGGTAAACCCTAACTTGAATTTTACCGGGGTGGCTTTGTCCAGCAGGGCTTGCATCCAGCGTCTGAAACCATTCTGCCCCAGGCCGACATTATCCGGGCAGGGACCCACGGTGAGTATATTCGGTTCGCTGTCTACCTGTGCCACCAGTGCCTCTATGTTTTTGGCCTCAACCGCTTCTTTCATAGCATCCAGCACCTGGTTTATCTCTTTGCGGACTTCAGGGTCTATCTTCATGATAAGTCTCCTTGGATATTATCCGGCTTTAATATTCAGCCATTAGTTTTATAGCATTTGGTTGTTTCTGTCAACTGACTTTAGCTTTGGTTACAGTTATCAGCCCGTAGCTGATGGATTGGGTACTTTCAGCTTTGATGCCCAGTTCCTCAAGCAGGGCCGGCACGCCACCGTTTTTCAGGAAGTGGCGGAAATTACGGTAGTGTTCGCCGCCGGCTATGCGCTCTATAAATCTTATAACCTGTCCGGGAAAACTGGCAGGCAGGGGATAGCTGTAGTCCGCTATCAGGATATAACTTTGGGGTTTGACTACCCGTTTCATCTCAGCCAGTATCTCCAGACGGGTTTGGGCGGGTTTGTCATGGAGGGCTAAGGTGATAGACGTATAATCAAAACTGGCATCTGCAAAGGGCAGGTGGCGGGCATCTGCCCCGGTAAAATAATCGGCTTTGTCCGGGTCATAAAGACGGCGGGAGAGCCTGAGCATATCCGGGCTGAGGTCCAGCCCGAACCCCAGAATACCCCGGCGGCGGTATTCGCCTACCTGAGCCCCCGAACCGGAACACACGTCCAGCACCCGTTCACCCGGCTTTATACCCCCGAATTCGGGTATAAAACGTCTTACACCCCGCAAAAACGGGTCTATGACAGTTGAGTAGTCTATTCCCAGCATAAAGGCAGGGCTACTTTTTTACTGACCAGACCAGGGCTACTACCCAGCCGATAAAAGTCCAGCCGAGTAAAAGGTTCAGCAGGAAGATAGCCAGAGTATTGCGGCGGTGATTGGCCAGGGCGATTATGCTAGGCAGGAAGTATAAGGCCAGACTGATTGCAAAAGAGATGAGACCAAAGATTCCGCTGAAGAAAAAATCAAACACTTTAACACTCCTTGATAATATAAAATAGTGGCTATGAAAAGATTAGCCTAAAGACGGCTTATTTACAAGGAATCTGGTTTATAAGCAGGCAGGGCGAGGGTTCGGGCTGTTATTTCAGCCGGGTTCGGGATATTATAAAAATATGGATACAGAGCAGTTTAAACAAATCGTGGCCGAGGCAGTGGATAGCCTGCCTGAAGAATTTTTAGCCCTGCTGGACAATGTTGAAATAATGGTGGCTGACCGCCCCAGCAGTATCCAGCGCCGTAATCTGGATATGCACCGGGGTGAAGAGCTGCTGGGGCTTTATGAGGGTGTTCCCTTGACCGAACGCCATGCCTCTTATGGTATGGTTACCCCTGACCGCATTACCATATTCCGGCTGGCCATACTGGATATGGTTAAGACTGAAGAAGACATAAAAAACGAAGTCCGGCGGGTGGTTAAGCACGAAGTTGCCCACCACTTCGGCATAAGTGACGAACGGCTGGAGGAAATGGGCGGCCCGGTTTAGGTCTCAGCCGTTTTTTAATTTGTCAGCGGCATAAACCCGCCCGAAGCACGCATATTTTTCATTTTACCCTGAAAATAGGGTATATTTATATTTTATGCTCTTTACAGATATATATTTCAGGAGAATAAAACCCATGAGTGATACAGCCGTTTCAGCCCAGAGCCTGCATGAGCAGGGTTTTAACTGCGCCCAGTCTATTTTAGGTGCTTTTGCCCCGTCTCTGGGTATTGAAACCGGGGCAGCTTTTAAACTGGCTTCTGCTTTCGGCGGGGGCATGGCGGGGCGGGGAGACAGCTGCGGGGTAATCAGCGGCGGGCTGATGGTAATAGGGCTGAAATTCGGGCAGACTTCGGCTGAAGATAAAGCGGCCAGAGAAAAGTGCAACCGCCTGGGACGTGAGTATATAAAGCAGTTTGAAACCCGCTTCGGGGCAACGGCCTGCCGTGAACTTATCAAGTGCAATATAGGCACTCCGGAGGGGGCAAAACTGGTAAAAGAAAAAGGCCTCCGTGAAGGCCTTTGTTCAAACCTGGTTTACAGCGGGGCGCAAATGCTTTCCGCCCTTATAGAGCAGGCTTAGACATTAAACAGGAAGTTGGCGGTATCCCCGTCCTGCACTAGATATGTTTTACCTTCCAGCCTCAGCTGGCCGCGTTTTCTGACCTCTGCCAGTGAACCGGCCGCAAGCAGGTCATTTACGTGGACAATTTCCGCCCGTATAAATCCCCGCTCTATATCGGAGTGGATTTTACCGGCGGCTTTCTGGGCTATAGTCCCGCGGGTAATAGTCCAGGCTCGCACTTCGTCAGGACCTACGGTAAAAAAGGATATAAGGTCTAAAAGCTCATATGAAGCCCTTATGGTGCGGTCCAGCCCGGTTTCTTTAAGCCCGTAGCTGGAGCGGAACTCGGCGGCTTCGGCCTCGTCCATGTTTATCAGCTCGGCTTCCAGTTTGCCGCACATTACAATTACCCGGTAGTTTTTGCCTCCGTAGCGACCGTTGAGTTCGGCCTCCATTGCGGCGGCTTTGGGCAGGTCATCTTCGCCTATATTTATCACCATAAGCACCGGTTTGCTGCTCAGAAACTGGTATCCGGAGAGTATTTTGGCTTCTTCTTCGTCCAGTTCAATATCACGGGCGGGGATATCTTTCTCCATGGCCTCTTTGATTCTGGCCATGAGCTCTTTTTCCCGCTCCAGAGCGGCTCTTTCCGGGGGTTTGGCACCCTTCATCTGGCTGCCAATGCGGTTAAGCCTTTTTTCAATAATGGTCAGGTCTGAAAAAATAAGCTCGGCATTCATGGTGGTCAGGTCACGTTCTGCGTTCAGGCCGCCGGCGGGCAGGGGAATGGCGGTATCTTCAAATGCCCTAATAACATTCAGCAGGGCATCCACGTTTTGCAGCTGGGTCAAAAGCTCACCTGAAAAAGAGCTGTCTTTGGTGCCGCCCTTAAGGGAAGCGCCCACGTCAAAATATTTTATTTCAGCCGGGGTGAGTTTCTTGGGGTGAAACATCTCCTCCAGCGGGGTCAAACGGGCATCAGGCACTTTCACTATGCCTACGTTAGCCGAACTGCTCTGTGAATAAGAGCCGGTGGCAGCGTTACTGCGGGTGGCGGCGTTGAAAATGGTGGTGCGGCCGCTTTTAGCCAGACCTATTATACCTATTGTTACTGCCATATATTACTTTCGCTTTTGCTCCTAGATATCGTTCTTGCGGCTGTTTTTAAGTACGTCCCGGGATACTTTCAAGGCCAGGTCACGTTCACCGTAGCTTGCCTTGGTATTGCAGGCAATGTCCAGTAGGGCGCAGAGAGCCTCGTAGGAACCAAAGCGGGCAATATGTTTAATGGTCTGTTCCCTTATTTCAGGGGCTATTTCCATATCATTGGCAATGGCAATATGTTTGCGGAGTTCGTAGGGCATTACAACTTCTTCGGGCATTGTTTCAAATCCTCCAAGTGCAGCTTACGGGCAGATTGTAACATACTGCCAGGCAGTTTTGCACTAAACTTCAAAGGTTACGCGCCCGTTTCGTTATGCTACAATATCAGCCGAAGGTGGCTGTTAAATTTGCTGTATATTTTTACCGGCAGTGATGATTTTTCCCTGAAAGAACGCCTGAAGCAGATAAAACTGGCTTTGGGTGATGAGTCTTTGTCCTCTGCCAATACCACCATGCTGGAGGGCAAAAACCTGACGGCTGCCGAACTTCAAAACTATGTGCAGACGGTTCCTTTTTTAGCCCCTGCCCGGCTGGTTATAGTAAACGGCCTGCTGGAGAGGTTTGAAGGCTCAAAAGGTAAAGCTGCCGCCAAAGATAGGGCAGACAAAAACAGCCCGGATGAATTTGCCCGGGCGCTGTCTAATCTGCCCCCCACAACCCTGGCGGTGCTTCTGGACTATACCACCGCCAAAGACGGTGATTACCGTGAAAAAGAAAAAGTATCCGCTTTGGCCTCAAACCCCCTTTTTAAGCTGGTAAGCCCCGGTGCTGAGGTAAAGCACTTTGCACCCCTTTCTGCCCAGAACCTGCCCGGCTGGGTAATGCAGCGTGCCAAACAGTCTTCCATCCAGATGTCTGTTCCGGCTGCCCGTTTGCTGGCCCGTTTTGTGGGGGCTGATTTGTGGGCGCTTTCCTCCGAGATTGATAAACTGGGCTTGTATGCCCAGGGGCGGGCGGTGGAGGAAGCCGATGTTGAGAATATGGTGGGTTATTCCCAGGAAGTAAATATATTCGGTTTGGTGGATGCCGTACTGGACCGCAAGGTTAAAGACGCCCAGCAGTCTCTGGCGGCTTTTACTGCCGGCGGCGGGTCACCCGGTTTTTTGCTGTTTATGCTGGTACGCCAGCTGCGGCTGATGGTGCGTTATACTGCCCTTAAAAAACGGGGGCTGAAGGAGACCGAGATTTTTAAAGCTATGGGCGGCTCTGAGTACGCCCTTAGGAAAACAGCCTCTCAGGCGGCCTGCCAGAACATGGACAGCCTGAAAGCTATTTATTCCAAACTGCTGGAAACAGATTTTAATATAAAAACCGGCCGCTTTGAACCGGAGCTGGCCATGGGTTTGCTGGTTGCCGAACTTTGCGGGAGAAAATAGCTTGGAAGAAAAACGAAAACAGTCACTGAAAGAACAGCTGAAAGCCGTAAACTGGGGCAGTCTGCTGCTGACCTTCGGGGCTCTTATCGCACTCAGCTTTCTGCTGGCCTGGGGGCTGAATTCGCTGGTGGACAGTCTGGAAGTACCCCTTGATGAATATGCCTGGCTGACCTACCTTTTGGTTTTTGTTATGTCTATACTGGCCAACGCTACCGTAATAGCCCCGGTGCCCTTTGCCATTTCCATAATGGTTGCGGCCGCAACCAATTTTAACCCGGTGATGGTAGCCCTGTTTGGTGCTTTGGGCGGCAGTCTGGGTGAAATGAGCGGTTATTTTGCCGGCCGTCTGGGCAAGAAACTGGCTATTCCCGAAGGGCTGGTGGGTTACAGCCGGGTGGAAAGCTGGATACAAAAATACGGGGCTTGGGCGATTGCCTTTCTGGCTGCCCAGCCGGTAGTGCCTTTCGATGTGGGCGGGCTTATTGCCGGGTTGGCACGCATGCCCGTTCACAAGTTTTTGCCAGCCCTTTTTCTGGGTAAATTTCCCAAGTATATCGTGATGGTGTATGCCGGAATAGGCCTGATAGACTGGCTGCCTTTCCTGAAGAGCTAGGTGCTTATTTTAGCTTTAAAAGTAAGGGATCTTTGTGAACCGGAGTAATTTAGAGGTCATACTTAAGCCCTGTTTGTGCCTGGATATAGGCGGCAGTAAAATCCGCTCGGCGGTAGTGACCCATGACGGACGGGTGGTGGCCTGGGAACAGGAGCCTACCTGCGCCCGGAACGGGGCGGAGGGTGTATTTGAGTCTGTCTGCCGGGTGCTTGACCGCCTGCTTGAGCGTAACAACCTTTGTCTTTCCCAGTTTGAGGCCCTGACTGCGGCGGTAGCCGGGGGTATAGATATGCCAAACGGACTGGTTACCCAGTCTCCCCATCTGCCCGCCTGGCGGGATGTACCCCTTCGGGATATGCTGGCAGAGCGTTATCTTGAAACTTTCCTCATAAATGATGCCTCGGCCGCCGCTTTGGCCGAACACCGGCTGGGAGCGGGGCGGGGGGTTAAAAACCTGGTTTACCTGACGGTCTCTACCGGTATCGGGGGCGGTATTATTATAAATGATGAGCTTTATCTGGGGCAGAGCGGCTGTGCCGGTGAAATAGGTCATATGTGTCTGGATATAAACGGCACCGAAGATGTCTGCGGCAATGCAGGCTGTCTGGAAACGCTGGCTTCGGGTACGGCTATTGTCCGCAGGGTTCAGGCTGAACTTGCCGGGGGTGAGTTTTCTCTGCTTTCAGAGCGGTTTAGGGCGGATTATTCGGCTTTGACGGCTGAGGATATCGGCCGGGCGGCTTCCGAAGGTGACAGGCTGTGCCAGGGGGTTATCCGCCGGGCAGGCGAATATTTGGGAATAGGGCTGGCCGGTATTGCCAATATATTTAACCCTGAGCTTATTATACTGGGGGGCGGGGTTTCCAAACTGGGGGAGATTTTTATTGAGCCTGCCCGCAAAATGCTTTTCAAACGGGCTTTCCGTCTGGCGGGGGATGATGTCCGGCTGGTTGCTTCGTTTCTGGGGGATAATGCCGGGGTGACTGGGGCGGCACTTTATGCCTACGGCTGTCTGGGGGACGGAAATAAAACCCCTTAGGGCTGAACGGGTGTTATATATAATATAGAAGACCCCCTGTCTCTTTATTAAAATTGACAGTATAACGGGCTTAAACTAAAATCGTATTTATCTTATCTATCTTGAAATGGCAGGTGCGGCTTTGTTTAGCAGTGATGAATTACGCGAAAATTATCTGAAATTTTTTGAGGAGAAGGGGCATAAAAGGATTGCCAGCTCTTCCCTGATACCCCACAATGACCCCACCCTTCTTTTAACTACCGCCGGCATGGTGCAGTTTAAGCCCTATTATCTGGGGGTGGCCAAGCCGGAAAACCCGCGTATGACTTCCTGCCAGAAGTGTTTCCGCACTACCGATATTGAATCCGTGGGGGATGCCAGCCACCTGACCATGTTTGAAATGCTGGGCAATTTCAGTATCGGCAATTACTTTAAAAAAGAGGCTATTGCCTGGGCTTGGGAATATGTGACCCAAAGGCTGAACATACCTGCCGAAAAACTCTGGGTGACAGTTTATCTGGATGATGACGAGGCTATTGCCCTCTGGAAGGAACAGGGAGTACACGAAGGGCGGATAGTCCGGCTGGGTGCGGCTGATAACTTCTGGGGTCCGGCCGGGGATTCAGGCCCTTGCGGCCCGTGCAGTGAAATCCACTATGATTTCGGGCAGGAAATGGGCTGCGGCAAGGCTGATTGCAATCCCTCCTGCAAGTGCGGCCGTTTTTGTGAAATATGGAATCTGGTATTTGTCCAGTTTAATCAGGATAAAAGCGGCAAACGCCAGAATCTGCCTGCCCCCAGCATTGACACAGGGATGGGGCTGGAACGCTTGACTATCCTGATGCAGGCCAGAAAAAACGTATATGAAACCGATATATTTGCCCCCGTTATAGAAAAAGCCTGCCAGCTTTCGGGCAGGAAGTACGGGATTGATGCCGAAACTGATAAGGCTTTGCGGATAGTATCCGAACACAGCCGGGGCATTACCTTCCTGATTGCAGACGGGGTTATCCCGGATAAGGCGGGGCGGGGGTATGTGCTTCGCCGCCTGCTTCGGCGGGCAGTCCTTTTCGGGCGCAGGCTGGGTCTGGAGAAACCCTTTTTGGTGGACATGGCAGGGGCTGTTATTGCCCGCATGAGCGGCATTTACCCCGAAATCAAAAAACGCCAGGCATATGTGCTGGAGATGATAGCCAGTGAGGAAGCCCGTTTTTCGGAGACGCTGGCTACCGGGCTTGAGCTTCTGGAAGAAATAGTCCGCCAGACCAAGGGCGGGCAGATTTCCGGGCAGGATGCCTTTAAACTATATGACACTTACGGCTTCCCGGTGGAGATGACCACCGAAATAGCCGCCGAGAGGGGCTTGAGTGTAGACCTTGGCGGGTTTGAAGCCGAAATGGAAGTCCAGCGTACCAAAGCCCGTTCCAGCCGCAAGTTCAGTTTTGATGCGGCGGCTATTGCCGAGGCAGTCAAGAATATGCGCCACGGGGAAAAGACCTGTTTTGTGGGTTATGAACTTACCCGCCAGAAATCAACTATTATGGATATCCTGACCGAAGGCGGCACAGTTGACAGCATAGAAGAGGGTGATGAGGCCAGTATAGTGCTGGATGAAAGCCCCTTTTATGCCGAGATGGGCGGACAGGTGGGTGATACCGGTGAGATTATAACCGGCGGCGGGCGTTTTGAGGTTAAAAATACCCTTCACCTGCCTAACGGGGTTTTCCTGCATCAGGGTAGGGTAATAAGCGGCTGCCTGAAAATATCTGAAACCGCCGCTGCCCATATTGACGAAGAACGCAGGCGGGATATTGCCCGTAATCATACCGCCACCCATATACTCCAGACAGCCCTCAGACAGGTGCTGGGTGAGCAGGTTCAGCAAAGGGGTTCGGTGGTGACGCCGGAGCGCCTCCGCTTTGATTTTTCCCATCTGAAACCCATGACCAAAGATGAAATCCGCCGGGCGGAGGAATTTGTAAATGATAAAATCCGCCGCAACCTGCCGGTTTATGCCGAAGAAATGCCCTACCGCCATGCCCTGGAAGAAGGGGTAACCGCCCTTTTCGGGGAAAAATATGGTGACAGGGTGCGGGTGCTTAGGGTGGGGCGTCCGGCTGTTTCAGCCGAACTCTGCGGCGGTACCCATGTGAGTGCCAGCGGCGAAATAAGCCTGTTTAAAATAGTCAGTGAGAGCAGTGTGGGGGCAGGCCTTCGGCGGATTGAAGCCGTAACCGGGCGTGAGGCCGAGGCTTATATTAACCTTCAGCAGGACAGCTTATCCGAGCTTTCGGGTATGCTGGAAGCTGCGCCTGAGGAATCTCTCCGCAAACTGGCTGAACTTAAAGAAGAAATAGATACGCTTAAGAAAACAGTCCAGAATCTGGAACGCCAGATGTCCCGCGGAGAGGCGGAAGAGCTGCTTTCCAAAGTTGAAGATTATAAAGGGATTAAACTGCTGGTCAGCCGCATGACTTCGGTCAATACGGATACCCTGCGTGAAACAGCTGATTTCCTGCGGGACAAGCTGGGCAGTGGGGTAATAGTGCTGGGTACGGTTAGCGAAGACAAGCCTTTTTTCCTGTGTATGGTAACGCCGGACCTTATTGAGAAAGGTTATCATGCCGGCAATATAGTCAAAAAACTTTCCCAGATAGCCGGCGGCGGCGGCGGCGGCAAGCCGAATATGGCTCAGGGCGGCGGGCGTGACAAAGCCAAACTGGACGAAGCCCTGCAGGCTGTAAAGGGAATGCTATAAAGAACTGCTGCGGAGGGCTAAAATAGGCCGTATACTGGCTCTGGACGTGGGTGACAAGTGGATAGGGGTGGCTTTGAGCGACCCCTTGCGGATACTGGCTTCGCCTTTGGTTATCCTCCGGCGTGACAATGATGTAAAGACAGTGGAAAACATTGAAGCTTTAGTCAAAACCCACCAGCCGGATTTGCTTGTTGTCGGCTTGCCGGTATCTCTGAACGGGACTATCGGGCCTCAGGCGGAAAAGGTAAAAGCCTTTAGCGGGCTGCTCTCACAGAGTTTAAATACCGAAATTGTTTTCCGGGATGAACGCTTCTCCACAGACGAAGCCCGCCGCAAAATGAATGACAGCGGCAAAAACAATAAAACCGTCCGGGATGATGCGGCTGCGGCCGCAGTTATTTTGCAGGATTATTTGGACGAGACCAATCCGCCCTGCTTCCAGCCTTAAATATTCAAGGAGCATACGCTTTTGGATAAATCCTTTATATTAAATAAAACCAGTCCCCGCAGTTCTGCCCGCCGCGGCCGGCTGCTCACAGCCCACGGCCAGGTGGAGACGCCTGTTTTCTGCCCGGTAGGCAGCCAGGCCACTGTTAAGACCCTTACCCCCGAAGACTTAAAATCTGTAAACGTGAACATGATACTCTCTAACACCTATCACCTCTATCTCCGCCCCGGCATACCCGTGGTCAAAGAGATGGGTGGTTTGCACAAATTTATGAACTGGGACGGGGTTATTCTGACTGATAGCGGTGGCTACCAGATATTTTCACTGGCCAATCTGCGAAAGCTGGATGAGGGCGGGGTCAGTTTTCGTTCCCATATAGACGGCAGCACCCGTTACATTACCCCCGAAGATGCGGTCAGCTTCCAGCAGGACTTGGGTTCGGATATTGCCATGGTGCTGGACGAATGTCCCCATTCCGAAGCCTCCGAGAATGAGGTTTTGGCGGCTATGGAACGCACTCACCAGTGGGCAAAACGCTGTCTTGCCGCCCATACCCTGAAAAGCCAGCATCTTTTTGCCATTGTTCAGGGGGGGCTTTCCCCCGTACTCAGGCAGCAGTCTGCCGAATATCTGGCTTCGCTGGATTTCCCCGGTTATGCCCTGGGCGGGCTTTCTTTGGGTGAGCCTAAGGATATTACCTTTGAAACAGTCCGCCATACCCTGCGTTTTCTGCCCGGAAACAAGCCCCGCTACCTGATGGGAGTGGGTGCGCCGGAAGATTTGCTGGAAGGGGTAAGCTGCGGGGTAGATATATTTGACTGTGTACTGCCTACCAGAGTGGCCCGCAACGGGGCTTTTTTCAGCCGCCTGGGCAGGCTTAATATCCGCAATGCCTCTTTTGCCACCCAAAAAGGGCCGGTTGACCCGGAGTGTAACTGCTATACCTGCCGCAATTATTCGGCGGCCTACCTGCATCACCTGTTCCGCTGCGAAGAAATACTGGCCTACCGGCTGGCTACTATACATAACATCGCCTTCCTGAGCAACCTTATGCAGGAGGTGCGTACTTCTATTGAAAAAGACTGTTTTGAAGAGTTTAAAGGGGATTTCCTGGCCCGCTATCAGCCTACCAACGAATCTGTCCGTATTGAGCAGAAACAGAAATGGCTCTCCGCCCGCAGCGGTGAAACCCCTTCCTAGATATTATCTGGCGGCTGTCTTGCGGCAGGGATAAAAAACGGGAGGTCAGGGGGCTGTTTTAACAGTGCTGTTTTCTGTTATTATATTTTTATGATAACAACATTTGAGCTATCCACCCGCATTATCTTCGGGGTGGGCAGCATAAGCAGCCTTAATCACGAAGCTTCACTGCTGGGCAGGCATGCTTTGCTGGTCACCGGTAAAAATTCGGTACGCCGTTTAGGCATACTGGAACGGGCTTTATTTTTACTGAAAGAGGCCTGTATTCAAACCACCCTGTTTGACAGGGTAGAGCCCAACCCCCGTTCATCTACGGTAGATGAGGCTATTGCCTTAGCCAGAGAGAAAGGGATAGACCTGATTATTGCTCTGGGCGGCGGAAGCGCTATGGATGCCGCTAAGGCCATTGCTTTCGGGCTGGCCTGTGAAGGACCTGTTTGGGATTACATAAAACAGGGAGAGTACCCTGAGGGTGATTTTCTGCCTCTTATTATGATACCCACCGTTGCCGCCAGCGGCTCGGAGGCAAACGGGAATGCGGTTATTTCCAACTGGGAAAAGCATGAAAAAAGGGTTATTTCCGATAGCCGTCTTCAGCCCAAAGTATCTCTGGTAGACCCCCTGCTGACCCTCAGCCTGCCTTCCCGCCAGACAGCCCAGGGCGGAGTAGATATATTCTGCCATCTGGCAGAACCTTATCTGACCGCCGCAGATGATGCTCCCCTGCGGGACGGAATGGCTGAGCTGGCCATGCGGTTGGTAACAGAATATTTACCCAAAGCGGTTAAGACCCCGCATGACCTTCAGGCCCGCACCCAGCTTAGCTGGCTTTCAACTATTGCCTGTTCCCAGTTTATGTCACTGGGCGGCAGAAGCGGCGGCATGACCATGCACGGCTTGGAGCATGCCTTAAGCGGTTACTATGATATTGCTCACGCTGACGGTTTGGCTGCCCTTTTGCCGGCTTATATGAGAAACCTTTACCCGGTGCGGCGGCACCGTATAGAAATGCTGGGGGAAAAAGTATTCGGGCAGACAGACGGGATAGAAGCAGTTGAAAACTGGCTCAAAAAAAATAATATGGGTTTCAGCCTGAAAGAGCTGGGGGTTTCCGAAGCTAAAATTGATGAAATGGCGGCGGCGGCAATCGTGATGTCACCCTGGGTGAAAAACCACCCCGGGCTCCTTGACAAGAGGGTGGCTGCAAGTCTATACTCTGATGCTTTTAATTAAGCGCCTTTTACACAGCTTAAAAATCTGAAAAAATCTCCAAGGTTTTTCCCGCTGAACGTGGGGTCGCCCTTGACAGCGGCTGAAGCAATGGGATATAATACCCTTCGCCTCTGAATGAGGCAGAGAGATAAATGATAAAAATAGCTACATAAAAATTAGTTTAAGGTGAATCCAAGCTCGCGGCTTGGTAATGTTACCAAGCCGCTTTATATTTGTTACGCACTTTAAAAACTGAATACTACGGGTTAATATCAATTCCGAAGCAGGTCAAGCAGGTAAGGGCACATGGTGGATGCCTTGGTATCAAGAGCCGATGAAGGACGTGGTAAGACTGCGATAAGCCTCGGTCAGCTGTCTAACAAGCTTAGCCGGGGATTTCCGAATGGGGCAACCCGCTCAGGCAAAACCTGGGTACTCCCAGCTCAACACATAGGCTGGGTAGAGGTAAGTGGGGGAAGTGAAACATCTCAGTACCCCGAGGAAAAGAAATTATTCTCCTAGTAGCGGCGAGCGAACGGGGATGAGCCCAAACCTTGTAATCTTAGTGGTTCTGTGACCTATGTTTACAAGGGGTTGAAAGAAGAATCTGGTTTGTGCAGAGCAAACCGAGAAGTTACAAACCTAACCCTATTAGAAGGTCCCTGGAACGGGCAACCACAGAGGGTGAGAGTCCCGTAAATTAAAGGGTATAGGCTTCTGATTCTTTCTTGAGTACCACGAGACTCGTGGAATCTCGTGGGAATCCGCCGTGACCACATGGCAAGGCTAAATACTCTTGATGACCGATAGTGAACTAGTACCGTGAGGGAAAGGTGAAAAGCACCCCGAGAGGGGAGTGAAATAGAACTGAAACCGTGTGCCTACAAGCAGTCAGAGGAGCGTAAGCTCTGATGGCGTGACTATTGAAGAATTATCCGACGAGTTACTCAGTGCAGCTGGTTAAGCAATTAAGTTGCGCAGCCGAAGCGAAAGCGAGTCTGAATAGGGCGTTTTAGTTGTACTGAGTAGACCCGAAGCCGGGTGATCTATCCATGGCCAGGGTGAAGTGAAGGTAATACTTCGCGGAGGCCCGAACCAGTCAACGTGGCAAAGTTGTTGGATGAGCTGTGGATAGCGGTTATATGCCAAACGAACCCGGGGATAGCTGGTTCTCCTCGAAATGCATTTAGGTGCAGCCTCAGGCGTTCATTAATGGAGGTAGTGCACTGGATAGACTAGGTGGGAGAGATCCTGTCAACTCTAACCAAACATCGAATGCCATTAATCAAAGCCTGGGAGTGAGACTATGGGGGCTAAGCTCCGTAGTCAAAAGGGAAACAGCCCAGACCATCAGCTAAGGTCCCTAAGCGCAGGCTAAGTGGGAAAGGAAGTAGCATTGCCTAGACATCCAGTAGGTTGGCTTAGAAGCAGCCACCCTTTAAAGAGTGCGTAATAGCTCACTGGTTGAGTGGTGTTGCGCCGACAATCCAACGGGGCTTAAGCCTGTCACCGAAGCTATGGATCTACCTATATGGTAGATGGTAGAGGAGCGTTCCCTCGGCAGTGAAGCAGGAGTGTAAACAACTGTGGAGCTTAGGGAAGTGAGAATGTCGGAATGAGTAGCGCAAGGCGTGTGAGAAACACGCCCACCGTAAACCTAAGGTTTCCTACGCAAGGTTAATCCGCGTAGGGTTAGTCGGACCTAAGCCGAGGCCGAAAGGCGTAGAGCGATGGACAGCAGGTTATTATTCCTGCACCACCGTTGTGGAGGTAAAGGGGGGACACAGGAGGATAGATCAGGCATGCCCATTGGACATGGCGTGTCGCTGAACCCTAGACGTTTCAGAATAGGCAAATCCGTTCTGGAGTTAAGTTGAAGTTCAGTGGAAGGTGCGGAGAGATCCAAGCCAATCTGGTTGAGTCCAAGCTGTCGAGAAAAGCCTCGTTACTGTTGAAGCAATGGTGACCGTACCGCAAACCGACACTGGTAGGTGGGGGTAAATGTCCCAAGGTGATCGAGATAACCCTCGTTAAGGAACTCGGCAATCTAGCCCCGTAACTTCGGGAGAAGGGGTGCCCTCGCGAGAGGGTTACAATAAAGTGGCTCGAGTGACTGTTTAACAAAGACACAGGTCTCTGCAAAAGCGAAAGCTGAAGTATAGGGGCTGACACCTGCCCAGTGCTGGAAGGTTAAGGGGAGGAGTTAGGGCAACCAAAGCTCTGAACCGAAGCCCCAGTGAACGGCGGCCGTAACTATAACGGTCCTAAGGTAGCGAAATCCCTTGTCGGGTAAGTTCCGACCCGCACGAAAGGTATAACAACTTGAGCGCTGTCTTAACGAGGGACTCGGTGAAATTGAATTACCCGTGAAGATGCGGGTTTCCCGCGACTGGACAAAAAGACCCCGTGGAGCTTTACTATAACTTGCCATTGAGTCTGGGTTCATCATGTGTAGGATAGGTGGGAGGCTGAGAAGCCAGGGCGCTAGCCTTGGTGGAGCCAACGTTGAAATACCACTCTTGATGGATCTAGCCTCTAACTCTAGAACAAGCTAGAGGACAGTGGCTGGTGGATAGTTTGACTGGGGCGGTCGCCTCCTAAATTGTAACGGAGGCGCCCAAAGGTTCCCTCAGGGTGGATGGAAATCACCCTAAGAGTGCATTGGCATAAGGGAGCTTGACTGCGAGACATACAAGTCGAGCAGGGACGAAAGTCGGGCAAAGTGATCCTACGGCACTGAGTGGAAGGGCCGTGGCTTATCGGATAAAAGCTACCCCGGGGATAACAGGCTTATCTTGCCCAAGAGTTCACATCGACGGCAAGGTTTGGCACCTCTATGTCGGCTCGTCGCATCCTGGGGCTGGAGTAGGTCCCAAGGGTCCGGCTGTTCGCCGGTTAAAGCGGCACGCGAGCTGGGTTCAGACCGTCGTGAGACAGGTCGGTCTCTATCCGTCGTGGGCGTCTGGAGATTTGAGAGGGTCTTTCCATAGTACGAGAGGACCTGGAAGGACAGACCAATGGTGTGTCAGTTGTTCTGCCAAGGGCATTGCTGAGTAGCCAAGTCTGGTTTGGATAAGCGCTGAAAGCATCTAAGTGCGAAGCCGGCCTCAAGATTAGATCTCCCATCCCGGGCAACCGGGGGTAAGACCGCAGGTAGACTACCTGCTTGATAGGCTGCATGTGTAAGTACGGTAACGTATTAAGCTGAGCAGTACTAATGGTCGAGGGCTTGACCTGTTTCTGAATTGATATAAACCCATGTATTCAGTTAATATAGTGTAAACAAATATCGCTTGGATTAAAGTTAACAAGTGAATTAATAGCGTGCATCCGCTCCCCCGGTGGTTAGAGCGGGGTGGTACCACCCGTTCCCGTCCCGAACACGGTCGTGAAACGCCCCAGCGCAGACGATACTTAGGAGGCAACTCCTTGTGGAAAATATGCCACTGCCCGGGGAGCTTTGCTTTTTTATTCACTTGAAAGCGGGCTCCATTTTCCCCCTCGCTGCACCCATTAAAAACAAGGCCTGTCGAGGGCCTTTTTTTATTTCAAAGCTGATACCCTCTGTTTGCTTTACACTTTCTTTTTAGCTGAGCTATAATAAGATTACTAACCTAGTGAAAGTAAAAAAATTATGTCTAGCAGATTTGATAAATTTTCTGAAAGAGCGCGCCGGGTTCTTACCTATGCACAGGAGGAAGCCCAGAGTCTTAACCATAACTATATCGGCACTGAGCATATTCTGCTGGGGCTGGTTAGGGAAGAAGAAGGCGTGGCCGCCCGCGTACTGGTGAATATGGACGTAAACTTGGCCAAGGTACGTTCGGCTGTTGAGTTTATACTAGGGCGGGGCGAACACCCGGCCACCTCTGAAACCGGTCTTACCTCCAGAGCCAAAAAGGTAATAGAACTGGGTATTGATGAAGCCCGGAATCTGGGTCACAACTATATCGGCACTGAACACCTGCTTTTAGGTTTATTGCGTGAAGGCGAAGGGGCGGCTGCCGGTGTCCTTGAGAGCTTCGGGGTTACTGTTGAAAAGGTACGCACCGAAGTAGGGCGTATTTTGAATCAGGGCTTAAATAAACCTAAAGCCGGCCGGGCAACTCCCAGCCGCACTCCCCAGCTTGACCAGCTGGGCTTTGACCTGACGGCAGCTGCCAGAACCGGCAAACTTGACCCGGTTATCGGGCGTGCCAAAGAAATAGAGCGGGTTGTCCAGATTCTTTCCCGCCGTACCAAAAATAACCCTGCCCTTATCGGCGAACCCGGTGTCGGCAAAACCTCCATTGTGGAGGGGCTGGCCCAGCGGATTGTTTCGGGTGACGTGCCGGAAACTCTGGAACAAAAACATATAATTTCTCTGGACGTGGCCTCACTGGTAGCCGGTACTAAATACCGGGGTGAATTTGAGGAACGGCTTAAGAAAGTTATTGAAGAGATTAAAACCGCAGGCAATATAATCCTGTTTATAGACGAATTCCATACCATGGTGGGTGCCGGTGCCGCCGAGGGTGCGGTAGATGCCGCCAATATCCTAAAGCCTTCGCTGGCCAGAGGTGAGGTACAGGTAATAGGGGCAACTACCCTGGATGACTTCCGCAAATATGTTGAGCGGGATGCCGCACTTGAGCGGCGTTTCCAGCCGGTGCTGGTGGAAGAACCGGCCATTGAAGATACCCTGAGTATACTTCGGGGCATAAAAGAGCGCTACGAAGAGCATCATAAGCTTATCATCAGCGAAGAAGCTATTGTCGCTGCCGCCAATATGGCTGCCAGATATATACCTGACCGCTTTTTGCCGGATAAGGCTATAGATTTAGTTGACGAAGCCGCTTCACGGGTGCGGATAAAGAAACGCACCAAGCCGGTCTCTTTGAAAGAGATGAAAGCCATAGAAGACAGCTACCGCCGGGATAAAGAAGCCGCTTTGGCTACCCAGCAGTACGATTATGCCTCCGAATTGCGTGAGCGTGAGCTTCAGATAGCTGAAAAGATACGCCGCATGGAAGACGAATGGCAGAACGAACAGGCCATGGATAAGCCGGTAGTGGGTGAAGAAGATATTGCCCAGGTAGTCAGCATGTGGACGGGTGTGCCGCTGGTACAGCTTACCGGTGACGAAACCGAACGTCTTTTACATATGGAAGAAGCCCTGCATGAGCGGATTATCGGCCAGGAAGAGGCCATTGTTACCATATCCAAGGCTGTCAGACGGGCACGGGCTGGTCTTAAAGACCCCCGCCATCCCATCGGCAACTTTGTCTTCCTGGGGCCCACCGGCGTAGGTAAAACCGAGCTGGCACGGGCGCTTGCCCAGTTTATGTTCGGTTCGGAAGACGCTTTAGTGCGGCTGGATATGTCCGAATTTATGGAGAAGTTTGCCGTATCCCGTCTGGTGGGTGCGCCCCCCGGATATGTGGGCTATGACGAGGGCGGCCAGCTGACTGAAGCTGTTCGCCGCAAGTCTTATTGCCTGATACTGCTGGACGAAATAGAAAAAGCTCATCCTGACGTTTTCAATATTCTTCTGCAGATATTTGATGACGGCCACCTGACAGATGCCAAGGGCAGACGGGTGGACTTTCGGAATACCATTATTATTATGACCTCAAACATCGGGGCGGAGCTTATCCGCAAGGGCAGCGGGACTATCGGTTTTGCTACCCAGACAGATGAATCAAAGGCTCAGCAGACCAACTTTGAGCATATGAAAGACAAACTGCTGGGTGAGCTTAAGAAGAGTTTCCGCCCGGAGTTCCTGAACCGTATTGACAGTGTGGTGGTCTTCCACTCACTTAATAAAGAGCAGATTCGCAGTATTGTTGACCTGATGCTTAAGAGTGTTATCAAGCAGATGTCTGAAAAGGGTATCGGGCTTGAAGTGACTGACTCTGCCAAAGACTTGCTGGGCAAGAAGGGTTATGACGAGGTTTATGGTGCAAGGCCGCTGCGTCGTACTATCCAGACCATGCTGGAGGACAGGCTGTCCGAGGACCTGCTGCGGGCTAAATTTAAAGCCGGGGATAAAGTGATAGTGGATACTGCTGAAGACGAAATAATTGTCCGTCTGGCAGAGCCAGCCGAACTTAGCCAGGCCACTTCGTAAAGACGGGGCAGGGTATAACTGGTTGTTTTAAGGGGAGTTTTTAAAACTCCCCTTTTTATTTGGTCAGAACACGAGGTCAGGGCGGAAACGCCTTTACGATGCAGGGGAAAACGCAAGGTGGCGTGTACTTTGAATCATATCTTAGCCGCAACATCTGACGCCGTTTTGGGCATCAGTATATCCTTGCGTTAGCGGATTAAATTGTGTAGTCTTTGGTATATGGAAAAAAGCCGTAGAGTTTATGTTTGTTCCAACTGCGGGCGTGAGAGCCTGAAATGGCTGGGCCGCTGCCCCGCCTGTCAGGAGTGGAATACTTTTGAAGAAAAAACGGTTGTTTCGCCCATAGGGCGTAAAAGTGAACCTGCCCGGGTTATCAGCCCGGCGGCAGAGCTTTCCAGTTTGCAGGCAGCCGAAACTACCCGGCGGAGTTTATCCATTTCGGAGTTTAACCGGGTTTTAGGCGGCGGTATAGTGCCGGGTTCGCTTATGCTTTTAGGGGGGGAACCGGGCATCGGCAAATCCACTCTGCTTCTTCAGGTGGCGGCTTCGGTAGCCCAAAGCGGCGGCAAGGTAGTATATGTATCCGGGGAAGAAAACCCCGCCCAGATAAAAATGCGCGCCCAACGCCTGGGCATCAGCGGCGAAGGGCTTTTCCTTATGGCTGAGACTGACCTTAATGCCATTTTAGCCCAGCTTTCAGTCCTCTGCCCGTCACTGGTCGTTATTGACTCTATCCAGACTGTATTTCTGCCGGAGCTTGAGGCCGCACCCGGTGCTATAAATCAAGTGCGTGAGTCAGCCCTCCGCCTGATGCAGTGGGCTAAAAGCAGCGGAGCCAGCGTATTTATAACCGCCCATGTCACCAAAGAGGGAAACATAGCCGGGCCGCGCATACTGGAACATATAGTAGATGTGGTCATGTACTTTGAGGGAGAGTCCCAGAGTGCTTACCGTTTGGTGCGTTCGGTCAAAAACCGCTTCGGTTCTACCAACGAAGTGGGTATATTTGAAATGAAAAGTGAGGGTCTGGTAGAAGTGGCCAACCCTTCCCAGATATTTTTATCAAACCGCCAGGCAAATACGGTTGGTTCGGCTGTAACCGCTGTGCTGGAGGGCAGCCGCCCGCTGCTGGTTGAGGTGCAGGCACTTACCAATACCACCAGTTTCGGTCAGCCCCGCCGCACCGCCAACGGGGTGGATTTTAACCGCACCCTTATGATAGCCGCTGTCCTCTCCAAACGCCTGTCCATGCGTTTAGGTACCCAGGACATAATAGTCAACGCTACCGGCGGTATCCGTCTGGATGAGCCGGCCGCAGATTTAGCTATAGCTCTGGCCATTGCTTCCAGTTACCGGGATACCGGCGTCTGCCCAGAAACCATTGCTCTGGGGGAGATTGGTCTTTCGGGGGAACTGCGGACTATTCCCCATCTGGAAAGGCGTCTTTCCGAGGCCAGCCGTCTGGGTTTTAAGAGGGCTTTAGTACCGACCGGTGCTAACTGCCACACTGTACATAATATCCAGATAATTCCGGTTTCAACTGTCAAAGAGGCGGTGAAGCTGGCACTTACCGGGGTAAAAACGGAGACCGAAGATGTTTTTGAATGAAAAAGTCGGGGCAGTTATTGTAGCTGCCGGCCAGAGCCGCCGGATGGGCGGGCAGGACAAGATATTTGCCCGGCTTTCGGGTAAACCTGTTTTGGCTCACACCCTTTCGGTTTTTCAGCAGTCACCGGAGATAGATGATATTGCCCTGGTTGTATCCGAACACAACCTTAAAAAAGCTAAAGAACTGGTCAAAGAATATAATTTCAGCAAGGTAATTGCTATATGTCCCGGCGGTGAACTCCGCCAGGACTCCGTTTCTTCAGGGCTGACCGCCTTGTGTGATTGCGGCTGGGTGCTTATTCATGACGGGGCGCGCCCCCTGCTTGACCCTGTCTCCATACCCGAAGGGCTGGAAGCGGCCAAACTCTGCGGTTCGGCCGTTGCGGCCGTGCCGCTCAAAGACACTGTCAAGGAAATATCCCCGGAAGGGCTGGTGGAAAAGACCCTGCCCAGGGAAAAACTGATATCTGTCCAGACGCCCCAGGTATTTAGGGCAGACATTATCCAGAAAGCCTACCGCAGGGTGGGTATAACCGCCACTGATGATGCCCAGCTGGTAGAAAAGCTGAAGCTCCCGGTCAAGATATTCTCCGGCGCATATGCTAATATAAAGATAACCACACCCGAAGACCTGCTTATGGCAGAAATACTGCTGAAGAAAGGACGGTGAGCATAATGCGTATTGGAAACGGTTATGATGTACATCGTCTGGCACCGGGGCAGAAGCTGGTGCTGGGCGGGGTGGAAATCCCCTTTGAGTGCGGGCTTATAGGCTGGAGTGATGCGGACGTGCTTACCCACGCCATTATGGATTCGCTTCTGGGGGCGGCGGCACTGGGGGATATAGGGCTTTACTTCCCGCCGGGTGACCCCAAGTTCAAGGGCATATCTTCACTTAAACTCCTTGAGCAGGTAACAGCCTTGCTGGCTGAAAAAGGTTTCGGGATAATAAACGTAGATTCAGTTATAGTAGCGGAGGAACCAAAGCTACGCGGCCATGTAGATACCATGCGTAAACACCTTGCCAAGGCCATGGGGATAGACCCGGGGCGGGTAGGGATAAAAGCCAGCACCTCGGAGCAACTCGGCTTTGTGGGCCGCGAGGAGGGCATGGCAGCCTGGGCAGTGGCCCTCGTAGACGAAAAATAGACTATGAAAATATATAACACTTTATCCGGCAAGCTGGAAGAATTTGTCCCTCTGGAAGACGGCAAGGTAAAAATGTATGTCTGCGGCATAACCCCGCAGTCAGAGCCGCATATCGGCCATGCCATGAGCTATATAAATTTTGATGTAATCCGCCGTTACCTCAGCTACAAAGGCTACCGGGTAAAATATATCCAGAACTTCACGGATATAGATGACAAAATAATAGCCAAAGCCAACGCTCAGGGCATAGAGCCGTCTACCCTGGCCGAAAGAAATATCGGGGTATTTCTGGATGCTATGGCCGCACTCAACATAACCCCGGCGGACTACTACCCGCGGGCCACCCAGGAAGTACCCAAGATAATAGAAATGGTCTCCGGCCTTATAGAAAAGGGCTATGCATACGAGGCAGGCGGCAGTGTCTACCTGCGGGTGCAGCAGGTGGAAGGCTACGGCAAACTGTCCCACCGCACTCTGGAGCAGATGATGGCCGGTGCCCGCATAGAGCCGGGCGAAGAAAAAGAGTATCCCATGGACTTTGCCCTTTGGAAGGCTACCAAGCCGGGAGAGCCTTCTTGGGAAAGCCCCTGGGGATTGGGACGCCCCGGCTGGCATATTGAGTGTTCGGCCATGTCTCTGCGTTATCTGGGAGAGCAGATAGACATACACGGCGGCGGGCAGGACCTTATTTTCCCCCACCATGAAAACGAAATAGCCCAGTCCGAATGTTTCAGCGGGGTCAAACCCTTTGTCAAATACTGGCTGCATAACGGTCTTCTCAAGCTTGGCGAAGAGAAAATGAGCAAGTCGCTGGGTAATCTGGTCACCATAAAAGAAGCCCTCAGCCGCTATTCGGCTGATGCCCTGCGTATCTTTGTACTCAGCTCCAGCTACCGTAACCCGCTTACTTACTCTGAAGAAGCTCTGGAAGCGGCCGAAAAAGGGGCGGAACGCCTGCGCCAGACAGCCGCCAGACAGGATAATCCCCAGTTACAAGAAATAAATGTAGATGTTAAAACATACCGTGAGCGGTTTACCCAGTATATGGACAATGACTTTAACACCTCAGCCGCTCTGGCTACTATCTTTGACCTCAGTAGGGAGCTAAACCGCATTGAAGCAGAAGGCGGCAAAAGCACACAAGGGCAAGAACTGTTTAAAGAACTTGCAGATATCCTCGGGCTGAGTCTAAAAATAGCAGAACCCGAGACTGGGACCGATGCCGTACCTTTTATAGAGGTGCTGATAGAACTCAGAAAAGACCTGCGTCTGGCAAAGCAATACCAGTTGGCAGACAAAATCCGTACCAGTCTGGATGCCGCCGGGATACTTCTGGAAGATTCTGCCGGCGGCACTATATGGAAAACAAAAACCAAATAACCGCCGAAGATTTCAGTATAACTATTGACTCTGCGGTTTCGCTGTAAAGCTAAAAAAAGTTGCACTTGGTGTCCATTTGTGATAGATTATCTATCTGTTGCTGGGGCCGTAGTTCACTTGGGAGAACGTTTGACTGGCAGTCAAAAGGTAGAGGGTTCGAATCCCTCCGGCTCCACCATAAAGCTAAAAACAGTCCGGTAGCCAAAAAAGAAGTATGAGCTACCGTTTGTCTACTCAAAAATCCCACGATTGCTCCAATATAGCGAGCTACCTGTTAACTGCTGAAAATAATCTCGAAAAGAGCCTTGCCTCATTCCTTTTGGTCTGCAAGGTGGGGCAGTTAAGCCCGGCAACAATCCACAATTACAGCTACATGGTAGGCAGATTTATTGCCTTTTGCTCACGAAATGGCGTTACTAAACCCCCTCAGATAACCCAGCTGGTAGTCTGTTTGTTTATTCAGGAACTCCAAGAGACCAATTCGGCACAATCAGTCCTGGACTACTTCAAACAGGTGAGAAGGTTTATAAACTGGTTAATAGAAAATGACCAGATAACCACTTACCCGTTAAAGAATATCCGCTTGCCTAAAGTGCCTAGAAAAATAATCCAGCCGTTCAATAAAGAACAATGCCAGGTGTTATTAGACCTGGTATCAATGGACACATTTGAAGCCCGAAGAAACAAGGCTATTCTGATGGTGTTTATAGATACCGGGGTAAGGTGTCAGGAACTGGCAAATATGAAACTGGAAGACTTGAACTTTGAAACCGAGACTATAAAAGTATTTGGTAAAGGGGCAAAAGAAAGGGTAGTCAGAATAAGCCGGAGAACCCAGAAAGCCTTACTCGAATATCAATTTGAGCGTATGAAGCTGATGCCGAATGATAAATGCCCCTTTGTATGGGTAAGCAGGCTAAAGAACAGGTATTCCAGGAAACAGAGCCACCAGCTCACCAATGACGGCATCAGGAGAATGATTGAAAACTTGGGCAAGAAAGCCGGTATACAAAACCTGCGTTGTAGTCCGCACACTTTCCGGCATACCTTTGCCACTATGTCTTTACTTAATGGAGCAGGTGAGTTTGAACTTCAATCCTTGCTGGGGCATAGTACCCTAACCATGACAAGACGTTATACCGCTAGCTTAAATAGCCAGAATGCCGTTTTAGCCCACAAAAAGTTTAGTCCGGTGGAGAACATGAAATTATAAATTCTAATGTTTTTTCATATTCTGGAGAGGAGTAACATTGCTCACATAATTTTTAGGGAGTAATAGTTTTTCCGGTTTATCTTTAATTGCAATCCCCAGCTCTTTATACATAAGAGTTCTAACATATACTGTAAAGGGTAGCCCCTTCTTTTTAGCCTTCAGTTTGAAGTTTTCTAAAATCTTATCGTCTATTCTTACTGAAAACCTTGTTGTAGACCGTCCATGCGACATATTAAAACCCCCTTTTGTCCGACACTATACAGGTTTAATTTTGGGACTTATTAAAACCATCTCAAGACTTATTCTGATGTATTTTAAGGTTTTGTCCGACACTATGCAAGAAAATAGACCAAACGTAAGCCATTGTTAAACAATGAGTAAACAGGTAAGATAAGGCTTGAAATGAAGTGCTGGGCGTTTGAGACCTCCCTGTTAGTAGGTGAGGGAGGTCTGCGGCGGTGTCGAGCGAAGCGCGATTTAATCGGCTATCGCTTTCCACCGTCCGCCCGGACTTTCCGGCTTTTCGGCAGGAGTTTTGCATGGTAGTCAAGGCACGCCCTGGTCGTCTTCGCCGAACCAGTGGCTTTCCTTTGTCAACCTTGACTTACCATGCATGATACCACTTTTGTAAAAGCCGGGAAAGTCTTTTTTGGAGTGGTGGGAAAATTGTTAGTGGGAAGTGCGAGTGCTTTCAATGTACCCATCGAAAAAGGCATTTGCGATGCACTTCAAGAACCCTGGGTCAGTATCCACAGTTTTTATGAAGTCAAAGCAATATTCCTCAGTCTTACGAATAGCAAGGGCTTTGATTTCCTCATCAATACCTTGTTCAAATTCAAAACCTATGTCCGCTATGATATCCGAAATATTGTTTTGATTGACAGAGTTATGCTTAGAATTCCTCATATACCCTCGCATTAACAAGTACTTAACAAGATAATAGCAAGTACCTATCAATGTGTCAATATACTTATTGACTTTGAACATATCATCTTATTATCATATGCATATGAAAACATTAAAGCAGATAAGGGAAAATAAATTCATTACTCAGAAAGAGCTTGCCGATTTAACCGGGCTTTCAGTAATAACAATAAGCCGTATCGAGAATGGCGTTAGTAAACCGACATTCAGTTCAATTAAAAAAATTGCTCAAGCACTGAAAATAGAGCCAGGGGAAATAGATTTCACAAAATAATTCTGGATTGGGACTTTAATGTCGACTAGAACTTTTATTACAATTGCTGGTTTTCTAACAGCTTTTCAAACACTTTGGGTTAGTACTTGGAGTAATATTTCCCTTTCTAACATAGGCACTATTTGGACGTACATCTCTATTTTGGTATCGATTTTAGCAATAGCTTATGTTGTAATACGTAGTTTACTTTCAAATAACAGAGTTGAATATATACCAGACAATACTGCTTGGGGTTTTTTAATTGTTTCTGGATTGATGACATTATTAAATATAGAACAAACAGTTATTACTCAAATCAGCAAACATATAGATGGTATTCCGTACTCCGCATATGGCTGTCATCATCAATCAGAGATTGCCTTTGTAAATACTAATCAGTTTCTTGAAAAGATTTTAAATATTTGTTCTTCTTCCAATCAATCATCAAATAGTCTCTCTTCATGGGCTGATTTTATATTTATAGGTATTGGGCTACTTTTATTAATTTTTTCCACCATAATATTCCTATGTTGTAGGAGAAAAACTTGGTGGATAAATCATCCTAACCGGATATTCTTAGTTTTTTTAACAATACCTGTTGGTTTTGCCGCAATACTGATATTTGCACATTTTTGGGAATAAGATTTCAAAATAAAGAATAAAGAGGTTCAAATAAGGCTACCTGGTGCTTGGTTTTAGGTTTAATCGCTGGCAGTCAAAAGGTAGAGGGTTCGAATCCCTCCGGCTCCACCAAATCAAATACCATCTATTGATAAAAGGAATTTTGTCAGCAGGTGGTTTTTTGTTGTCAAAAAGTGCTTGATTTAAGCCGCTTTCGGGCTTTGTGCTTTTCGCCTTGTAGCAATAGTTGGTGTATTAGAGTTGCCGTTTTCGGAGGATACTTGACACGAACTTGTGGCTGCCAAGTGCTTATTTTTAACGATTAGACCTCTGGGGGTGTGCATCTTTTAACGATTTACCTTGTAATCGTTAAAAGATACTGTTAAGGCAAAAAAAACAGCCCGCCGATTGGCGAGCCGTAAATAGTTGAATGTTAAGCTGTGACTTCCGAGCCGTTTTTGAATCTGAATGTCATTGCGCCATCTTGGTTGACCGTCACTTGGTCGATTACAGCAAGCCACAGTTTTTCGTCAAACTCAGCTATGGCAAGCGGTCGGCTCTCAATGTCTTTGATGAAGCCTTCGATGATTTTGCCCTTGCCAAGGCGCTCTCGCTTGATCGCTTCCAACTCATCGACTTGCTTTGAAGCTTTATGGTGGCGTTCGAGATAGGCGTTGTTACGCGCCGTCCATTCCTTCTGGTCTACTGCCGATCGCGCATTTTCATAAATTGCCTTTCTGGATAGTTCGGTAACAACCTCAATCTCACGGAACAATTCGGCAAGTTCTGTATCAATTGCCGTGGTGTCACAAAGGACATTTTGAGCAAGTCGGCAGTCTTCAATCAGCTCATCGCGGTTATGCATTAGTTGATTGAATGCGGCTAAAAACCTTTCCTTGATCACTTCCTCGGTGATATGTGGCGTCTGGCATCCCTTTCCGGGGTTTCCGAGCCGTTTGTATTTATCATTACACTGCCAGACTTCTTTGCGGTAGGTCTTGTCGCCCTTATAACTGCCCCAGACCTTCTTGCCAAAGCGGCCGCCACAATCCGCGCAGATAAGTCGGGATGCAAATATACTCGTGCTGCTCGTGGGTCTGCCGAGGTTCTTACGTCGCTCTATTTCAAGCTGAACGGCGTCGAACTCATCAGGTTCGATAATGGCGGGATGGCTGTTCTCGACGTAATACTGCTGAACCTGTCCTTCGTTCTTGACCATTTTCTTCGTGAGGAAGTCTGCACAGAAAGTCTTTTGCAGTAGGGCATGGCCTTTATATTTCTCGTTGGTCAGGATTGATTGAACCACCGCCGTTTGCCACGTTTTCTTACCTGCAGGTGACGGAATGTTATGACGTTCGAGGTGTTTGGCAATTGCCGAGAATGTCTTGCCCTCCATGTAGAGACGAAAGATGAGGCGAACAATTTTTGCTTCGGCAGGAACTATTTGCGGTAGGCCGTCCTCACCTTTCTCGTAGCCGAGGAATTGTTTGTACGGAAGGCTGACCTTGCCGTCCGCCATTCGCTTGCGCTGACCCCAAGTCACATTCTCTGAAATGGAGCGGCTTTCTTCCTGCGCCAAACTGCTCATAATCGTAATAAGTAACTCGCCTTTGGAATCCAGCGTATAGATGTTCTCTTTCTCGAACCAGACTTCCACGCCTTTTTCCTTGAGTTTGCGGACGGTTGTGAGACTATCTACTGTGTTTCTGGCAAAGCGGCTGACTGATTTTGTGACGATGAGGTCTATGTCGCCCTCCAGAGCATCAGCTACCATCTGATTGAAGCCATCGCGTTTCTTGGTGGTGACCGCAGAAATCCCTTCGTCCGTGTAGACGGTCACAAATTCCCAGTCTTCTCGGCTCTGGATGAATTTTGTGTAGTAATCAACTTGCGCTTCATAGCTTGTAAGCTGCTCGTCGCTGTCGGTGGAAACCCTTGCGTAAGCCGCCACGCGACGCGTGACAGCGTTCGACTTTGACTGCGCCGACAAAGCTGGAGCGGTGGCAGGGATAACTCGTATATTAGCCATTGTCCGTACCTCCCAGCGCCCGTTCTCTTGCGGTTTGCCGCATCTCGTCAGTCCAGCTCTCTCGTCGGGAGCGATTTTCCCATGTAGATGTTTGCTCTGTGCCGTCTTTAAAAGTAAATACCAGGACGCCGTCGTCGGGGACTGCTATCGCTATGATCTTCCCCGATAATACATCGGGGTCGTACACAGCAAGCCCTAACACTTCGGTGCATTTCTCTTTGAGTATGTCCTCGGGTATTCGCTTGGCGGCACATTCGTGCTTTCCTCGGTAAGTGTAGGTAGCGCAAGCCCAAACCACCTTGGCATATTTTGTGCCCACGCCGCTTACCTTTTTGCGGAATTTTGCTCCACACTTTTTACAGGTGATTAGTCCCGAAAATTCGCTGAATGTCAGCTTCCGGGGATGATTAGCTTTTGCTGCCCGCCGGGCCATCTCAATCTGAACCGCCTCGAAGGTCTCGCGGTCGATAATAGCTTCATGTGAACCCTCGACATAGTATTTCGGCAGCTCACCGCTGTTTGACTTCCATTGCTTTGTAAGGTGGTCAGTGATAAAGCCCTTTTGCAAGCACGTATCACCGATGAATTTCTCGTTCCCCAGAATAGAGCCTATGGTGCTTTCTGACCAGCGACCACCGCACTTGGTGGGTACTCCGAGCCGAATCAGCTTCTTCATAATCGCATTTTTACCAAGTCCCGATAAATAGTCGGCGAATATCATTCGCACGACCTCGGCTTCTTCGGGAATAATGGTTAACTTGAAGTCCTTATAGTCAAATCCGTAAATGCGGATGTTGTTGGAGGGCTTGCCCTCCTTGAAATCTTTTCTGATACGCCACTTTTGGTTTTCGCTGACAGAGCGGCTTTCCTCTTGTGCGTAGCTTGCAAGGATGGTGAGCATTAACTCTCCGTCTCCTGAAAGTGAGTGCAGGTTTTGCTCCTCAAAATATACGCCGACGCCGAGATTCTTAAGTTCCCGTACAGTTTCAAGCAATGTGACTGTATTTCTCGCAAAGCGACTGATAGACTTCGTGAGAATGAGATCGATGCGTCTCGCACGGCAGTCGGCAAGCAGTCGCTGGTATTCAGGTCTTGAATCCTTCGTGCCGGTTTCCGCTTCGTCGGTATACACGCCGACATACTCCCATTCAGGTTTGCCCTGTATCAGATTGCTGTAGTAGCTGACCTGAGCGGCAAGGGAATGGAGCATTTCATCTTTACCGCAGGAAACACGAGCGTAGGCTGCGACCCGTTGTCTGGTCGGCAATGGCGCCGTTTGTTCAACTTTTGTTATCTTTCTGCCCATAATGGCCTCCTTTCGCATTACCATATATCACTCTTTTTTCCTTACATAGCAAGTCATTTTCGAGGAATATACTGCACGAGGATAAACCATACTTTTGGGCAAGTATTGCATCTATTGACTGCAGGTCATCATCAGAAATGATGCCATTTGCGTGCCAGTTTTTAAACACCGCCATAGCTGACTTGTAGCGGAGGATTGCTTCGTCTTTACTCATGGCAAGCCCTCCGTGACTGCCCAAAACAGGCGCGGGAACAGTATCGCCGACGTGCGTTACCATAGCTTTCAAACTCCGTGCCACAGATCGGGCATACGAAATGATATAAGGCTCTGCGGTTCACGGCCTCAGGGTGTGCCTTCCACCAAGCCATACGGCACTTGTCCGAACAGAACCGTTTCTGCTTAGAACCCCGCATGTGCTGAAGTGGAATGCCGCAGTTGGCACAGGCATCAGTATCTACGGGTAGTTCTTGGTTTATCGAAACGCTGATGTTATTTCGGCGGCAGTAGGACTTGACGGTGTTTTCGGACATACCGAGATCGGCAGCGATAGCGGCATAGCTGTTACCTTTACTACGTAAGTATTCAACTCGCTCTTTTTGAGCAGTAGTCATATGCTTTCCTCCGTTCGGAGGGGAAATAAAAAGCGCCCCTCTACCGTCTACAGACAGAAGAGGGGCACTTGCGTACCAGCATATGCTGGTTATTCGGTTTTGATGAAAGCATCCGTAAATCCCGCCGCCTTGACTCTTTTTAGCATGGCATCAGCATTGGCTTTGACGGCGTAAGCACCGACTTGTACACGGTACAGCTTTTTCGGTTCAGTTGGGGTGGGAGGCTTTGACGGTTCTGTTGCCGTGAGTAGCCTTTTGACCTCTGCTCTAAATGTATCCATTGACTTGCCGTGCTTCGGAAACCAGTGACCTGGATCGGCATGGTTACTGGCGATGCCGCGTTTATGCCCCTCGTAATGACCGATAATAACGCCATCTGCCATCGGGTCGAGATTATACTCCTTGCAAAGATAGGCACACAGTTCGGTGGCTTCCTTGTAGATTGCGTTGAAATAGGCTTTATCGGTTAGGCCATCCTCGCAGATTTCAAAACTTGTGTGACTGTCATTGACCGATCCTTTTGAGCCGGAAGCCCCATGCCAACCGCGGTGATTCCACGGCAGTGTCTGATAGGTAGCGATACTCCCATCAGCCAGTTTACCTATAAAGCCATGTACGCAGACCTGCCGACCGTCCGGTTTGTCTTGATTCCAGTGGTTGTTATATTGATTCTTGCCAAGCAATCCATCGTCCGGACCCACATAACGGCGCAGATTCGGATTGTTCGCACCGGTGGAGTGAACCATAATGCCTTTGACAGTAATAGTCCTGCCAGCCTTGTAGCAGGCGTTGTTTGTGAATATCAATTTCCGTAGATTCATTTCTGTTCATCCTTTCCATGAAGCTGTGCCAGCACATCTTTTAACTTGGCAGGCACGGGTAACCCAATAGCCGTGGCATTCTCAACGAGAGAAATTCCCTCATTAGCAATGTAGAAGAAGATAATCGCCGTCCGAAGTGGTGCTCCCGTGCCGCCGAGCAGATAGGTGTCGATGAGATGACCAATGCCGACCACAAGGAATAGCGCTACCTTCTTGGCGATACCCTGCGCTCCGATTCTGCTGGACAGTTTCTTCTCCACAATTGCCCGAAGCACGCCCGTGATGTAGTCGACGACCACGAAGGCGATGAGCGCATAAAGGAAGCCGTCCAATCCGCCCAAAAACCAGCCAAGCGTACCTCCGATGGCTGCAAATGCAACCTGAATCCAGTTCCAAATCTCTTTCATTTTCGTTTTACCTCCTGTTTTTTCGCATAAAAAACGCCTGCTGAATATGCAGACGCGAATGCTAATATGAATGATTATTCTTTAACTCTGTTTCGGGAGTGCCTCCCAAAGCCGCAAGTCTTCCTGACCGAGTGACCATAGGGCAAAACCACGCAACCGCCATCGGTATCCCGCTTCATTTGCCCAGTAGACAATCGAGTCCACGTCTTGGTAGTAGACAATTCCAAAACCATCCCCATCACCGAGGAATACCCTCGAACACCAGACGTTGATGTCACGTGGCGTAAATTTTGCCGTGTAGTCAGCGTTGCATGGAATGTATAGCATTGCTGAATGCACGAAGTCATAGTCCATAGAGATATCCTCGCTTCGGGTAGCGGATTCCTCCACATCTGAGGTAAGCGTGAATACCTCGAATTCACTGTCCCATGTCACGCTACTCCGGGCGATCCTGCCGTAGTTTTCGGTAGTACCGTTTGGCATTGTCACATCAAAGGCTTCATACGGCTCGTAAGTCCAGGCATCGCCTAAACGAAGCAGTTCACACTTGATTTCATTATCCGAGCGAATGCCGCAATAACCGCTTGTCGGTGATACCGTGGCAGTGAAGCGGAGGGTGTTACTGTTACCGGAATAGACCCTCACACGGTTGCCGCGTTTCCTCATTTCAATGAGATACATATTGGGGTTTGTGCGGATGTCGGTGGCAGGTGTTTTAGAGTAAGCTGCACCATAACTGCCGAGCAAAATAGAGTCTTGATAGAGTTCCACTCGCTCAGTGTCGATGTTGATACAACAGAAGATGTCGCCGATAAATACCCCGGCGCGCCCGCTTCCGTTATGAGGGAAAGCAAGCCGTGCTCGAAGGTGAACGTCGGAGAAACCGTCATATCTCCAGGCAAGCTGGCCACTACCTTCGAGCTGTGAATAAACCCTGCCGGACGCATATTCATCGCTTCGCCAGACTGCCCAACTGCCTGAAAGTGTAGTCCAGTAAGTGCTTTGCAGCGTGATGGGATCTCGGAAGTCCTCATACCACACCAGAGCCGAGTCGGGTTTTCGCCGTAGAATCTCGGTGGTCAGCTTGAAGCCTTTGTCCGGCACAGCCATATTCCCGTTCACGTCCTTGAAGCTACGAGGAGAGAGTTCAAAGGTAGCCGAACCTGCCGAGGGCTGTTCAGAAAACGATGAGCAAAGACGAAAGCCATATAACTGCGCGCCCACCACACCGCCATCAACTGTGATGGTATGTTCGCCTGCCGACATGCTGCGTCCTTTGGCAAGAATCGCCCAGAAGGTGCTTCTCCAATACGGCCACCATAGGCGGTTTTCGTAAAAGCCGACCGAGGAACCGTCAAGGGAGATGTTGATACCGTTCTTGTCCCAATACGGATAGCAGATACGGACTGCGACATCATAAATTCCCGATTGCGGAACGGTGATATTGTAGGTCGCTGTACCCGTTTCGGATGAGAGCGTAATCATGCCGTTGCTGATCACCACGCCCTCTGTGTAACTATCCGGCTCTCCGTCACGGTCAATATAGATTGTGCCAAACTCTGCCTTTTGTGTTTTGCCGTAGCAAGTTAAGTATCGACGGCGGTTGTATGTTTCCTCGATTATTGGAACTTCTCGGCTGGTTGCATCGCCACCCTCAGCATAATCGTAGACTTGAGGGAGCATATACGGTACTTGATCGTAATCGTCCCAGTAGGCAAGCCACGGTATCATCGGCTGCGGAGGAGCATTACCCGTGAAGTTATAGCCGCCCTCCGCCCATATTTTGGCGGCGTAATAGGTAAGCGACACGCCACGATACGTCTGGCCGAGGTCGGCAGGGTTTGTGTATATCTGCCACTCCCAACCGTAACCCGGTAAACCCATATAGATCTTTTGCGGATTCATTACTCTGGCGGCATAATCATAAACACCGACAAGCCAGTCCCGTGGAGAGACAGGACCCGGTGCGCTGCCTGCCCAGGCCATACCGTATGACATAATTGCTGCCGTGTCACAGTAAGCATCGAGATCGGCATAGACACACCAATTCTCGCCGCCGACTGAGCCTTGGACGCCCGTCATACCGGGCAAACAGATATTGACCAGCTTGGCGGGATTGTACGCTTTGACAGTTTGGTAAATGTCGCTGAAGAGAATATTTGCCGCTTCCTTGTTCTCATATCCACCGCCGCGTTCCAAGTCGATATCCACACCGGCACACCACGGATATTTCTGCATGATACGCATCAATTCGGAGAGAAACTTCGTCTTTGCGCCACTTTCGTTATTCCGTAGAGCAGTGAAGATAGAAGCTGCGCCGTGGTTCATTACAGTGAGAAACCACCGCACTTTAGGCCATTTATTGATGTACGGCATCATGCCGGATATCGGCGTCCCTGTTTCGGTTATCGTTCCTGTTATGTCCACCTCGAAGGTGAAGATGCCGACGGCTTCAAAGCGGTCGCCATAATTGTTCAAGGCTTGATGCATTCGGGTGTTGCCCATGAAAGACCATATCATGCACTTCTTGCCCTTAAGATAATCCCTGCTCATAGACGCGGATCTCCTTCCATCATTTCTACATATTCGAGGTAGACCCTCGCTGATTTGCCGCTTTCCAGCTTCACGTGGTGCTTGCTGTCGTAAGCGGCGGTATATTGGTAAAATCCATCCTTTGGCGTGGGATTGCCATTTCGCAGACATTCCCTTGACACAGCTTTCAACGCAAATTCATCACCCGCATTTACCGCCGATGTAAATTTGCACTTATGCGAACCCATACCTTGTGAAATTTCAATGCTTCCCGCCGCCATTGGCTGTTTAGGATAGATATATAAGTCAAGACCCGTCGAGGTTTCCCCGGTATTGAAGAGGACGAGGGTCGCGCCGCCACGCACCACGGCATTTTGGTAGCGAGGAGCATTCCCGCTACCTTGAAGCATGGTCGAGGTGTGCGGTGTATAGCCTGTCAGTTTGTCGCCCTCCTGAAGCTGAAGGTCGGTGAAGTAAATCTCGCCCGTGCAATCGGCGATGAGGGGACGGAGGGTTACGCTTACAATTCGCTTTTCCTCTTTGAGTTTTAGTACTTCCGCAAAGCGGATGAAGTTGTTGATTATCTTTGCCACCTCCTCCGAAAACGGTGCATAGCTCAAATGCGAGTGTGTACAAATGCTGAATTTGACAACATAGCCTATTTATTTTATAATGAAAACCAATCTATATTTGGAGGCTTGAATACACCTATGAGTGGAATCTTTCGGACTCGTCAATAAGGTGCACTAAACAAACGGAAGCGTAAAATACTCTTCCTTTAGTTTTGTGCAATTTTTTTCGACCCGAATAGAATCGAAAGAGGTGTATTTTTTATGTCCAAAAATAGAAACCAAGGGCAAAATCCGCCCATTTGTGTATCCCAAAATTACCTGACCAGCTACAAAACAATAAAAAAATTGCTTCATAAAACCAGTATCACCGCAGGTGATCATGTGATTGAAATAGGCCCCGGTAAAGGCCATATTACTGGTTTACTCCTTGAAAACTGCCAGAAAGTAAGCGCTATTGAAGTTGACAAAAAGCTTTATGGAAGGCTTCTTGAAAAATTCAGTGATGACGAAAACCTCGACCTTTATCATCAGGACTTCCTGCAATGGCGGCTTCCTGCTTCTGTGGACTATAAGGTTTTTGCAAACATTCCTTTTTTCCATACCACCAGCATATTGCGCAAGCTGACGGAAAGCAAAAACCCACCAACAGAAGCATGGTTAACGATGGAAAAGGGTGCGGCCAAGCGTTTCATGGGAACCTCGCGTGAAAGCCTGCGGTCACTCATGATAAAGCCAGTATTCGATCTTGAAATCGTCTACCATTTTCGCCGGGAGGATTTTCATCCGAAGCCCGGCGTAGACGTGGTATTGCTCCATCTGAATAAAAAGGCACAACCAGATGTATCGCCAGTCCAATGGCTTGCTTACGAGCGCTTTGTCTCAGCCGGCCTACGAAGCAATGGTGCCGAATTACGACGCATGTTTACAAAAAAGCAGTTGTCCAGAGCATTTCGAGAAGCTGGCATACATGGTTACGCCTCTGGGGAAATGCTTTATGTGCAATGGCTCTGCCTTTTCCGATGCTACTACAAGCATGTACTTCGCAAAGACTGAATCACCCATCCAGTGTCCACCTAATTTCACAGACGTGGCCGACCCAGCCTGTGGCGACGATACCTGCTTGCAACATTAGATCAGTGAAGAACACCTCTCCAGTACAGTTCTGTATAACAAGACGGATGGTGATGGAGCGCAGCCTGCCGTAGCCTTTGGGTGAAGCGTCTCGCGCCACTTGTTGAAAAGATACCATGTGAAATCACCGCCCTCTCAATACAAATCAATAAATCGTGTTTCGGTTGTCCCATCCTCGTATTCAAATACTAACTCGATACCGACCTGTCCGTTCGTTCCCTTGCTTAGGTTATTCGATCCTATTTGCGCCGATATGGTGTAATTGCGTCTTGATGCCGGATAAACTGTTTGTGCCATACTTTTGGTCATATCCGCCACGCCAACTGCCTTAAAGGAGGCTGTACCGGATACACCGTTTTCAGTATCCACTTCAAAACCGCTATTTTGCCAATAGGCAAAGCCGTCGTCGGCTCGGGAGTTTCGCAAATGGTTAAAGGGCACCATATCTTTAATTTCCTGCCCAATGAGATTGCTTTGGTCGAACTGGTCTGCAATCGTCGAGGATGAAGAGTCGCCCAGTTCTCTAAGTTTCGTGGAGAGTTCCAGTACGGTTTTCCATGGCTCTTGAAGGTTATACTGGCGGCGTACAATTCGTGTTTTAATGGTCAGATTCAAATCCCTGTCATCAACGGTTACAATGTCACCTAAATCCCATCGCTCATGCTCATAGCCCGTCAGTACGGACAAATCCATCGCCGATAGGACATAGGATACGCGGGGCTTTGCATATTCGGCAAGCCGCATATTGGTAAATTCAAGCATCTGATAGGGGTTTGTAAAATTGGAGCAGTCGAGTGTCGCTACCCGCACCTCGCTTGAATAGCTGAAGTCTTCCACGTAGTCCTTGCCACCATTGATTGCAGCGAACGTCATGCCGTCCTTACCAATAGCATAGAGCCTCGTGACAAGGGATCGAGTATCGACTACACGCTTAATCCCCGTCAAGTTTTTGCGGTAGGCAAAGAGCGCACCGCTGTCTGTCCCGCTGAATGTCAGTAAGTCCACTCGCCTGTCCCGGCTGTGGAATACCAAATCGCCACCATGGATGTTCTGCACCATCCGCAGGATGGAGAGTGCGTTTTTTTCTTGGCAGGTCCATGTTCTCAGGGTGGTTACACTTACCGTGCCGACTTCCCAGCCTGTGCCCGCAAGCGCAAACGCCATCGGGGCAGCGGGCAGGTCGGCGTTGAATTCAATCGGTTGTTTTTCTGCAGAAAAAGTCAGGTCATAGAATGCCGCTTCAGCATAGACCGTTGTGAGTATGCTGTTGCCATCCGAACCTTTTTCATCCGTCATTGTCCGTATGCGGTAAACATCCTCAGCAATCTGCACCTGCTTCTCGTTGTCAAGCGTCGCCCGCTTCGGGTCACTGTAGGGCAGCTTGAATTCCAAGGTGTCCGCTCCGTTGATCTCGCCCGTAACAATGATGTCGTAAGCATTCTCCAGAACTGTTTCCCACGCTCCGTTCCCGTCCAAAACAACGGGGCGGGCAAAACCCAGTTTCTCATACGGAGATTTGGGGATATCATGAAGTGTTATATCGAGCAGCTTCGGCGTGACCGTCGTATCGCTGGTGGTGAGCGTTACCCTGTAACGGATATATGAGCGATTCGGTGAGGACAGTTCGCCGTTCGTGCCAACTGTCTGCCATGCCGACCAGTCCTGCAAATCATCTGAGGTTGATGTTTCTATCAGTGAAATGGACGTGACGCCCGCCGTGTATTCGCTTGTTGCCGATACCCGACCGCTCCCGGCAAGGTTGCATTCGGCAGCAATCGTCGTCAGTTGGCCGCTTTCGGGGTAGAGATTATCAATGCCTTTCCGTAGGGTAACAGCTCCCGGCTCAGTTAGCGCATCCACGTTACCCGAAGTATCTCCGCCATTGGCAAGCATCGCCTGACGGAAATAGTGAATCAAATCATCAATAGTTAAGTCGCTGTCTGTTTCAAAGAACCACTCGTCCAAGCCACCTGCGTAGTAATACTGGTTTGCGTGCATTCCCATGACGATATCCGCCGTACAGGATGGATTCAATGTACCAGTAAATGTCCGCAAGGGGGCTGTCCACACTACACCGTCGGCACGGTTGCACAGAACTATCTGAGATGTTTTGTCCGTCGCATTTATGATGGCAGAGAGGAAATACCAACCACCATTGACCATGTTGAATCCAGGTGTTTCGGTTTGGTCAAGGATAAGCGTGCCCGCCGAATTATAGAGCATCATTCGCGGCCGCCCTTGATAGAGGGAAATATATAAAATTGGCTGACCGGGTCCTTGCCTTGTATTGAAAAGCGGAATGAAGTTCTGCCCGACAGAATAGGTGGTCGGATTTACCCAACCGCCGACGGCAATTTTATCACCGAGATAAGAAAAGAATGTACCGTCGTTGGTGGCGACAAGGTGCGTCTTTTCTGTGGTTGGGTTGTTGATGTTTATGCGAAAATACCGCCCAAACCTGCCGTTTAGTAAAGAGGCTGTTGTGCCGCTCCAGCCGGAGACAGTAAAATGTCGTCCGTTGCCGGAGGAGTCTGTAAGGCGGGTATCGCTGTCCGGCGTGGATTCGTTGAAACGCCAGAGTGCGGATGTTTTTTCGGTTACAGGGATCTCGCCTGTAAAGTCTGTTTGAGAAGTCAATATGGATTTTACCGCCATGTCCTCACCTCCAACGGCTCTTCGCCTGTATTTGCAGTTCTGTAAAGGTCACACCGATTGCCGTAATGGTTACGCTGTTCGCTCCTTTGCGAAGAATTGGAAAATTCAACTCTTGAAGCAGCGGCAGACCATTTCGGAGCGTTTCGCCCGTGCCGTCTACCACCTTGGCAGTAACCAAACCGCTGTCGATGACAAGGGTTTCCCCGGCAGCCAGCACACCGATAACGCGAAGTTCTTCGTCATTTGTTTTCAACGACACATAGGTTGATGCCCCTGATGGAATGATGCCTTTCAAAAGGAAGACAGGCAATGAGTCTGTATTGCCTTTACTCCTCGTGACCGCATTCGCGCCTGCTTGGGTTAGCGTAAAACCCTCATCCGTCAAAGCGTAAGCATGTGGGTCGGGACAGACGAAGTTCAAGTCAAATGCACCCGCCGAGCGAATAAGCCGTTCACAATTCACTTCCGTCTGAAGTCGCGCCGTGAAATAGCGGTCAGGTACATCGTCAAGCACAAGCTGTTTCAGCCCCTTATCCGGGTCAAGCCATTCTGCCAGACCATCCAGAACTCCAACCAATGAAGCGAGGTTGTGCTTTGGTGCGATATTACAGCGCACGGTTATGACCCGCTCTGCGCTATCACTGCCAAAGTCTGCCACACCGGGTTTGCCGGGTATGGAAACAAAGGAGTTGCGCAAGGGTGGCGAAGCCTGCCAAGAGGTCAGCCGAGCCTTGACGTTCATGCTTTGTGATGAGATTCCGTTGAAAATAAAGCCCACGCCAACACCTCCTTATGCCGGGCTAAACCGCCCCTGCGCCCGCGAGCCGGTTTGCATCAGGTTGTACAGTTCCTGTGATATTCTGCGGATGTCGTCCTCGCTGCGGACAATCATCTGCTGTATGTTGATGAGAGAAGGCATGCCTGATACCGCCAAGCCGCCATGACTTCCTGTCACATCACCCATGTTTATGCCGGGCGTATCAAAAGCGGTGGGGATAGCGTTCTGCATATCGTCTGCGACTTCATCCATCGCCCGTTCGAAGCCCACACCGATGCCCTGACCCATGTTTTCGCCAAGTCCGGCAAATAAGGTGGAGGGAGAACGGATACCGAAGAAGTTTTTAATGCCGTCGACGATCCCTCCGAAGAAGCCGGAGATTTTACCCCAAATCCAATCGGTGACGTTTGAAATACCCTGCCACAGCCCCTTGATAAGGTCGCTGCCGACTTGCACGATTTTACCGATGTTACCGGTAAAGCCTTTCACGATAGCCGTAATAATCTGAGGTATCGCTTTTACGATTTCCACGATGATGGTTGGCAGGTTCTTTATCAACGCCACGAACAGCTGAATGCCCGCACCCACAAGCTGTGGGATGCTCCCGATAATCGCCGTAATAAGCGATGAGATGATCTGTGGTATCGCCGCTACGATGGCAGTTATAATTTGCGGTAGGTTTTGAACCAACGATATTAACAGCTGAATCCCGGCGTCAATAAGCTGGGGAATAGAGCCGAGGATCGCCGTAATTAAACCCTCGATAATTTGCGGTATTGCCGCCACAATTGCTGTGATGATTTCCGGCAAAGCGTCTACTAAGGACATCAGAAGCTGAATCCCTGCATCAATAATTTGCGGAATAGCCCCGATGATAAAATCTACAATGCCGAGGATGATAGCGGGCAGAGCAGCAATCAATTGGGGTAGTGCATCCAGGATGCCCTGTGCCAGTCCGAGAATCAGTTGAAGGGCGGCATCAAGTATCATAGGCAGGCTTTCCATTAAGCCTTGAACAATTGTGATCACAGCGTTCACCGCCGCCGGTATCAACTGTGGAAGTGCATCGGCGATGCCTGTAACGAGAGTGGCCACTAATTGAACCGCTGCATCAATAAGTAATGGAAGATTATCAATCAGCGCACCCACAATGGTCATAACAGCATCCACGGCGGCGGGGATGAGTTCGGGCAAAAGCGTTAAAATCGTTGTCAGCACCTGTGTGAAAAGGTCGACTACCGTAGCGAGCAGAGTCGGAAGCAAATCACCGATTGCCTGTAGTATCCCGTCAAGGGCAGGCGGCAGTGCTCTTACGATATTCTCAATAACTGGAACAATGTTTTTCACGACGTTCTGGAACGCTTCGACCACATTACCAATCAAAAGTCCTACATCAGCATTGGCATTACCCAAACCCGCCATCAAGTTGCCGATAGCCGATTGCATTCCCGCCATAGAGCCAGTTATTGTTTCCGTGGCTTCCAAGGCGGTCGTTCCTGTGATCCCCATTTCGGTCTGAATGACATGGATTGCTTCGGTCAAATCGGAAAATGAAGAGAGGTCGTATTTAATACCGGAGATTTTTTCGGCATCAGCCAAGAGCCTCTCCATTTCAGACTTTGTGCCGCCATAGCCCAGTTTCAGGTTGTCGAGCATCGTGTAGTTCTGCTTGGCGAAACCCTGATAGGCATTTTGGATAGATGCGATGTCCGTACCCATTTTATTGGCGTTATCGGCCATATCCGTAATCGCCATGTCCGCAACCTGCGCCGCTTTTGCGGTATCGCCGCCGAGGGACTGGATAAGACTTGCCGAAAAGCCCGTGACGGTTTCCATATATTCGTTGGCGGACATACCGGCGGTCTTGAAGGCATTTTCGGCATACCCCTGTACAGACTGTGACGCCTCGCCGAATAGCGTATCCACGCCGCCGACCAGTTGTTCGTAGTCCGCATAGGCGGATATAACCTCTTTGCCAAGTTTGATGGCAGCGGCTCCGGCGGCAACAGCCACCGCGCCCAGTGCCACACCGATGCCTTTGAGGATGCCGCCCAGCTTCTCGAACTTTCCACCGGATTTTTCGGCGCTGTCGCCAGCGTCCTCCAGTTCCTCGCCAAGGTCGTCGGCTTCTTCCGCTGATTCTTCTAATTCACGCTCCATGTTGTTGAGTTCCGCGTTGGCGTTATTGAGAGCGATCTGCCAGTTTTGAGTGCGGCGATCATTTTCACCAAAGCTTTCGGAGGCGTTTCGAAGAGCGGCTTCAAGGGTGGAGATTTTGTCCTTCTGGGCGTCTATCGCTTTATTGAGGACTTCGTTACGGGCAGCAGTAGCCGCTATGGATTTGTCCTGTTTGTCGAATTCGCTCGTTACCAGCTTCATTTCGCTACCCAGTACTTTGAACGACTGGTTTATATCACGCAGTGCACTTTTAAACTCCTTTTCGCCCTCGACGCCTATTTTCAACCCGAAGTTGTCAGCCACTTAGAACACCTCCTCCCTCAAAAAATTAGATGCCATCAGGGATGACATCTTCAATAAACAGTTCGCGCTTTGGTTTGGTCATTCCGAGGAACTGGCGATGGCATTCCCACAAGTCCAGCAATTGCCCAATCGGGGTGAGCCACGTTTCCTCTTCGGAGCGATTCAGATGAACCGTACCGTAATATAAAAGTCGGGTAAACAACTCATCGTCGCTTACCCGACCTCGGCGTTTTTTGGTTCGCCATCCTCGCTTTCGATGTTACGAGCCGTCCCTTTGAACATCGCCTCGGTAATTGCCGACTTATACGCCGCCAGTTCAAGTGGTGAGGTGAGCAATTCCACTTCTTCCTCGGTCAGCAGATCTTTCGGATTTTCCTTGTTCCGTAGGTTGTGGATGAGTATGGGCTGGTTAGCAAGGAGCGTAATCAGCCAAATAATCTCGTCGAGCGCCATCTCGAAGTTTTCTGACTTCATTAACTTCTCACCCAAGTTATCCAGCCCTCCGTAGCGTTTGGCGATTTCCTTTGTAGCACGGGTGGACAAAATCAACTGATAATCTTCATCGCCGATTTTGATGACTGCACTTCGTTCGTTATCCATGAGTTAGCCCTCCAAACCTGTGTCAAAGTCAGGTTCGTACACTTCCGTATACCAGCCGCTGATCACACCCGGTAGCACATCTGCATCATCTTCGTTAACTTCCGCTTTCCAAGGATGACGATCGTTGCCGTCCGGTTTATTGCGGCGGGAAACAGTACCTTCAATACTCGGTGTGGAAAAGGTGATGCTATCGCCCTTGGTGGCGAGATTGGTGGACGGAACGCCGAACTTCACGCGGTAAAGCCAGAAGTAGCGGTACTTACCATTCGCCTTTTTTGCCCGGAATCCAATAGCAACAGGGTCACCACCGTCCTCTGAAGCCGAAATAAGAACGCCGTTTTCATCCGTGGTCGCTCCTGTCAGCTTTGCGGCGACGGTTTTTCCGATGTCATCCACACCAAGGGTCAGTTTACCGTTTTTGAATTCCTTGATGATTTCAGCGGCACCATCGTCCGCCCAGAGTGTCGCTTCCGCAAGTTCGACAGATAATTCAGCTGAGATTGCCTTGGCCAGCATTACCGGAGTGTCGTAGGTCTCGTGACCCGTAATAGGCGCTTCGGTGACTGTTGCGTAGTAGAGTTTATCAAGACCAATTGTAGCCATGTTATATTTCCTCCGTTTCGTATTCTTTCGCCACATCGATGGCGTAATGATAATAGCCGCTATCGTTCTCATAGCCGATGTAGCGGCGATCTGTTATCGTAAACGCCGCACCAAGCAGGACGGCGGTAATCTGATTTTTCCGGTTGATGTAATTGCCTTCTGAAAACAGGGATATCCTCACCTCGGACACATCAATAAGCGGTGTATTATCCCCGAACAAGGCAAACTCATCCGTCATCGGTGTGAGAACAAGATACTCGTTGGGTGCAACACCGCTGAATATGCCCGTTTCCACCGGTAGTAGAGGAGAGAGCAGCGCGTTCAGTTCCTGCAAAATGCTCATATGCGCTCCACCTCCTGGTCGAATTTTTCCTTCATCGCTTCAATAGCCGCATTCCTCGATTGTCTGCGGGCTGGTCTCATGAAGGGTTTCGGCGGCTGACCATGCTTACCGTATTCGAGAATATTAGCGATTTTGGCGTTACTGTCGCCGTCACTTCTTGGCTCGTCAAAACCAATTTTGATATCCCAGCCTGAGCCGTCCCGTTTCTGCTTCGCAGGCGACAAACCGAGAGAGTCTTCCAACTCACCTGTGGAACGACTCTTTGTTTTCGTGCCATGCCCGACTACAGAGGAGAGGTTGCTTTTTGCCTTAGAAAGAACGACTTCACCGCCTGCTTCCAGCACTTTCGGGATAATTTCATCCGTTTTATTGCCAAGGCGAGAGAGTTTTAAGAGGAATTCCTCCGGCATTTTCATTTCGATTTTTGGCATTACCTCACCGTCCCTTCCAATTTCTCCACCAACACTTCGATATACATCCCGCGTCCACGTACATCTTCCGCGTTAATAATGTTATAGCGGCCATCAGCTTCGGAGATAAAGTGTGAAGTCGTGACTGTTAAGCCCGGAATTTTGCGGAAGCGAAATATCGCTGTTACGCTTGAAAACGCTGCGTTCCCAATAATCCGTTCCCATTTTGCGGAGGTGTTGCGAACTTCCTTATATGCCTTAACTGAAGCGATGATGTTGTCGCCTTTAGTGACGAAACCCTCTGCATCTTTGATGGGATCGGTTGAGATGATGTTGATTGGCGTACTCATTTTTCCGTATCCCATGCTTACACACCCCACAATCTGTCAAGACGCAAAAGCATGTTGACCGTATTCCAGACTTGTTGAGAAGCCTGAACGCTGTCGGCAAAGAAACCGGCAGTCGAGCCATCGCGGGATTCGTACCAACTCGATACAAGCATGATTACGGCCTGTTCAGTTGCGGCGGGTATAGAATTTTCGGTGTAATAGCCCTCCGCAATATGCTGGTAGCTCTCGGCATAATTGACAGCGGCGGCGATGAGGCGCAGGAGCAGATCGTCGTCATCAGCGTGTGTCAGTATTAGGTTTTCTTTGACTTTTGGCAACAATTCCGTTGGCGTCATCGCCGCTCACCTCCATTATTCTTGGTCTGCCATCAATCCCGCAGCTTTCAGCTTTGCGAGCAGGGCATTGAAATCCGTGACAAGAGTGGCTGTGTCCTCAGCTATGCTGTCAGCTTGATTCGCAGCAGCTTTCACAAGTCCGGAGATTGACTCCGTAGCATCGGTAGGATATGTCGGGACATACAGCTTATGGTCATCGCCGATTTTAACTTCGACGGTGTCATCCTCACCAGCAGCAGCGGCTTTTACACCGCCGAGAGTATCCCCAGTTGCCACAAGGAGAGGGTCGGCGGAGAGCCCCGTTACCGAGGCTCCCTCCTTGATTTCCAGCGTGCCGCCGATAACGGTTTTTTCGCCGCCCTGTTCGGTATAGTTCTTTGTGTTATAGCTCATATTGCACCTCCGTTAAGCTTTTTGCTGGAGAACCTTGATAGCCTCCGGCAGAATCAATTTGCCGTCCACACGTTGGGTGGCAACGAAGCCCACCTGCCCGGTGACAGCGAAGAGTTCATTCAGTCGCTTAAACACACGCCCCTGACGGTCGGCTACCCAGTAATAACTGAAGTCTCCAAACACAATGGTCTTGGCGGCCGCAGCGATGGTGGGTACATATGCGGAGGTGTAAACAGGACGGTTCAAAATGGTGTCAGGCGTACCCGCTTGCAGGGAGGGCTGCCACAGATACTGGCCCTGCCCATCCTTTAACTTGCGGATGGCCTTTACAGTAGCATCGTTCATAACAAATACAGCCTTGTTGCGGTAAGGCGCCTTAAGCGAGTAGAACAAATCAAGCACCTCATCCATCGTGACGGCGGTAGCTCCTGCCGTGGTTACGCCAAGCTGTGCACCGCCAGTCGCAGCAAGGATGCCGGTGGGCTTGCCGGAGCCGTCGCCAGTAAAGAAGGCGTCCTCCTCTTTATTACCGATGCGCCTTGCAAACTCTCTGGAAATGTAGGCTTCGAGATTGAACACGCTGTCGTTTAGGAGTTCCTCGGATACCTTGATGAGCGTACCCAGCTTGTAAGCGCCGATGGACACCTGACCGAAAGCATCATCGCTGTCGGGGATGGTACCTTCTTCGTCGATCCACGATGCGGTACCCTTGGATGCTACGACAGGAATTTTACGATCACCGGAAGAGGTGGTGATGACGTTTGCCAACCTGCGGAAGACATTCTCCTCGTCGAGGGCTTCCACAAGCGTGCGCTCAAATTCGTCGGGCACGAGGTAGCCACCTTCGGAGTCGGTGCCGATTTGCAGGGCGTTCTTTACGCTCATATCAAGACCCTCGTTGCCACGAGTGCGCATGGCATTCCAGAAGGCTTTTCTGTATTCGGCGGACGCACGGCCAGTCTTGTCCTCAGCGGACTTGTTTGGCGCACCCAAAATAGGAGCGGATGTAGGCTTACTCATCTCAAGGTCATAGGCAGCCTGGCGTTCCAGACGCTCAATTTCCTTGCCGAGAGCGACCATGTCGGCTTCCATCTTGTCGTACTCTGCGGCAGCTTCAGCGGGAACAAACCCGTCAGCGCCGCGCTTCTGGTCGAGGAACTCCTTTGCGGTGTTCCAGATTTTGTTGCGCTTCTCGCGCAGTTCAAGGATTTTATTCATAGTCATTACCTCCATAAATTTAGTGGATAATCAAATTGAGCCGCTTTTGAAGCGACTCAGCGAGTACGCCTTGCGGTTCAGATTTCGGTTGCGGTTGTTCTTTGGTCTTTACCTTATCAAGCAAGGAATTGGTGACTGCCCTGCGACTGAACGCATAGGTCGGAGTGGCTTGATGTCTTTTGCTGTCTTCCAGCACACCGTCAGCGAAACCCAGTTCAATCGCCTTGTTTGCGTTCATCCACGTTTCTGCGTCCATCCAGTGGGAGATTTTTGCTCTCGACTGATTGGTCTTGACTTGGTAGGCGTTGATGATGGATTCCTTGACCTCGTCCAGCATGGAGATGGCTTTTTGCATTTCGTCCGTGTCACCAATGGCGATGGTCAGTGGATTGTGCACCATCATCAGTGCGGTGGGAGCCATGAGGACTTTCGTGCCAGCCATAGCGATGACACTTGCCGCAGAAGCGGCGATGCCGTCAATCTTGACCGTGACGTTGTGCGGATAATCCATCAACATGGCGTAGATTTGACTTGCAGCGATGCAGTCTCCGCCGGGCGAATTTAGCCAGATGGTGATGTCACCCTTGTCTGAGAAGAGTTCCGATTTGAACATTGCCGGAGTGATTTCATCACCCCACCAAGTCTCATCCGAGATCTCTCCGTCAAAGTAAAGGACGCGCTCGCCACTTTCGTCAGCATCACGCGCCCAGTTCCAAAACTTCTTGTTTTTTGCCATTAGCTTGTATCCTCCGTTTCATTTGGTTTGTATGCTGCTCCAACATCGGCCAGCTTGACCATGTTGCCGTTGACGAAGTGCAGATCGCCGCCTTCCTCGGCAGTCAGCAGATTCATATCCTCCAAGCCACGTACATCGTTGACCGACATAAATCCGTTTTGAATGCCTGTTGAATAGCCTTGCATACGGCTTTGGTAGTCGCCGCGAAGTAATCCGTCGAGATTAAACTTGATAAAGATCGTCGCTTTTTCCGATGGCAAAATGAGAGCCTGCTGTAAAGACTGCTCCCACCTGACCACCCACGGGTCGAGGGTATACTTGACGAACTCTAAAGACTGCTGTTCGATGTTGGAGAAGCTGCTCTTTTCAAGGTCGCCGACCATATGAGGAGGCACTCTGAAAATACGGGCAATTTCATTTATTTGAAACTTACGTGTTTCCAAAAACTGCGCCTGTTCCGGCGGTATGGACATCTGATGGAATTTAAGACCTTCCTCCAAAACCGCTACTCTGTGTGCATTTGCGCCTCCGAATTGCGACTGCCAGCTTTCTCTGAGCCTGTCGGCCTGTTCCGGCTTGATGACACCGGGGTGTTCCAGTACGCCGCCAGGATTCGCACCGTTGGCGAAAAAAGCAGCGCCGTAGTCCTCCGTTGCAAGGGCAAGCCCCACGGCGTTCTTTGCCATCGCAATCGGCGAGTAACCTATAAGGCCGTCAAAGCCCAAGCCGGGGATATGCAGGATATTCTCGCGACGTAACTTGACCTGACCCTTGTCACTTTGGTAGGTGTAGACCAGTTCGCCGCTTTCGTTTCTATCCACAGCCATTCGGTCGGGCAGGAGTGGATAGAGCGCAATGGGAAAACCCCTGCCGTCTCTGATAATCTGTGCGTAGGCGTTGCCCCAAAGTAAAAGATGACTCATCAGTGTTTCTCTGAACACAAATGAAGTCATCTCGCGGTTAGGCTCATCATGAAGCAGCCGGTAGAGGGGGTGCGACGGTTTTGTGGATTTACTTCCGTTGGCGGTTCGCTCATATACATGGAGCGGAAGTCCCGCCACCGATTCGGCAAGGATACGGACGCAAGCGTAGACCGCCGAGGTCTGCATCGCCGTCCGCTCATTGACCGCCTTACCGCTGGTTGTGCCACCGAAAAGAAAATTCCAGCCGCCGCCTACACGGTTTTTAGGCTTATCCCGTGAGCGGAACAACCCTGAAAATATGCTCATATAAATAACAACCCCCTTTCGTCATAGACACTGTTGTTGATACCACCGCCGAGGGTTGCCCTCGCAAGTCCCATGATCAGCGCGACCACACCATCTATTTTCTCTGTTGATTTCTTTTTATTGGGTTTGATGTTGCCTGCAGCGTCTTGGTCGACGATTACATTACCCATATTCCAGTCGAGGACAGGATGTTTGCCGTGGCGTATTTTGCCCTCCATCACAAACTGATAGAAGTCCTTTGAAGGTGGGGACATGGAAATGAAACCCTGACCGAACGGAAACACCGTAAACCCATGCTCCGCACCCAGTTCTTCAAGGTCGCGGCGAATCTTCTCCGCACCGTAGCGGTCGTAGGCGATTTCACGAATTTTAAAACGCTCCGACAGCTTGGCGATGAAAGCCACTATGTAGTCATAGTCCACCACATTGCCCTCGGTGGTGTTGAACACTCCTGTCTTTTTCCATACGGCATAAGGAACGTGGTCGCGCCTTGTACGCAGGTCAATCACATCTTCCGGCAGCCAGTAAAAAGGCATCACTGTGTATTTGGTATCAACTTCAACAGGTGGGAATACCAGAACCAGAGCTGTAAGGTCTCCGGTACTGGAAAGGTCGAGACCGCAATAGCAATCCCGACCCTCGTATTCTTCAAAGTCTATGTCTTCGCCGCAGGCGTCCCATTTGTCCATAGGCATCCACCTGATATCGGCGTTGCACCATTCGTTCAGGCGGAACTGCCGAAAGTGCATCTCCTCAGCAGGGTTTTGCTTTGCCTGCTCGTAGGCGGCTTGCACTGTCTCGAAGGGAATGGTCACACCGATGGAGGGGTTCACGCGCCGCCAGACGGCTTCGTCGTTCCAATCGTCATCTTCTTCAATGCCGAATACGGCAGGATAGAAGGACGAATCAATTTTTGAGCCGTCCATAACCGCTTTAGCTTTTTGGTGGATTTCATAGCAGATGCTCGTCTTATCCCTGCCTGCTGTGGTGATGAGAAAGTAGAGGGGCTGCCGTCTGGCGTCACCTGTGTACTTGGTCATGGTATCGAACAGTTCGCGGGTCTGCTGGGCGAAGAGTTCATCAAATATAAGACCGGAAACATTGAAGCCTTGTTTGGACTTTGTTTCCGAGGACAGCACTCTATAAAAGCTGTTGGTGTGCGGGAATATAATTCGCTTGGTTGACGGCACGAGTTTTGACAGTTTTGCCAGATCGCCGCATTGCTCGACCATCGCTTTTGCAGTATTGAAAACAATACTCGCCTGATTGATGTCTGCAGCACAGGAGTAGACCTCGGCACCCGCTTCGCCATCGGCGAACAGGAGGTAGAGGGCGATTGCCGCCGCCAGTTCGGACTTGCCGTTTTTCTTGCCGACCTCAACATACGCCGTGCGAAACTGCCGATAACCGTCCTCTCCGACGATACCAAAAATATCACGGATAATTTGCTCCTGCCACGGCATCAACTGAAAAGGTTTTCCATACCATTCGCCGGTGGTGTGCTTGAGCATGGATATAAAATTAACCGCAAAATCCGCTCGACGTACATCGTATCGGCTGGTCGGCAGCATGAGTGGTGTTGGTTTGTATTTGAAATCAGGCACCGTCGTCCTCCTTTCGCGCAAAATAAAAGACCTCCGAAGAAGTCATCAAAATCTATCTGTACGAGAGACAGCCCCTTGTCGGGGTGTCTGTCTTTCGGTTGTTTCGTGTTTAGTTGTACTTGCTGAGGATGATGGTGTAGACCGCCTTGACTTCGTCACCCGGTTCGATATCCCAGCCCCTGTCATAGCTGCAAAGGTCGCGGGTCTCGCCGAACTTGCGTAGTGTCAGCTTGCTGATTTTGCCGCCGTCGATACCGAACGGAGAGCTTTCCTCATAATGCTTGACCCAGTATTTGTAATTGCTGCCTGTCGATGGGCAGTAGATAATTCCTTCACTCCACATTTTCGAGTTCCCCCGTCAATATCAGATTTGCATATCGCTTGGTGTCCGTGGAAATGAAGTTCGCTAACTCGTTGAATCCCATCTCCATCGCAATTTTGAACACTGCTTTAGTATCGAACATATTCGTGCGCCCCGTGGACGCCACCTTACGACATTGTGCTTTGACAACCTCGGCTTTGGAAAGCAGTCTGATTTCATCCTCACCAAAAACCGCTCCGAGATGTGAGCCGCTGTCCCAGATAATGAAAACCGTGCCTGTGTCGTCTACGAAGTCTACCGTTCCCGTGTCGCCGGGTTTCAGCTTGGTGTAGGGGTCAGTCATGAAAATCAGTTCAACACGAGCGCCTTTCTTGTACCTTGCCCTCCGTGCTTCGAGGGCTGCTTTTGAAATGAAACTATTCACTGTCTGCCACCTCCATTTTCTTGCCGCCTTTCCAGCTTGAATTGCCCTCAAGTCTTGAAAGTAATATCTTTCGAGCTGCTTTGTACTCGTCGCCGATGAAGCCAAGGGAGAGCAGGAAACACCGCATGGCGTATTTCGGGTTGCCGTCGATGTCTTTTTCTCTTGCCGTGATACGCTTCTTTTCAATTGCGGTTTTGCAAAGCAGGCTGATCAGCGTGGCGTAGGCTTCTGTGTGTTCTGCATCAATCGTTCCTTTAAACCAGGGGAACTGCAGTGTGTCGGTGGTCTGCTTAATCGGCAGGTCATCCGTTCCGATCGACGCCTTGAGAAGCGGGGCTTTGGCATTCACCAGTTTGGAGAGGTTGTCGAGTTTTTCAGGTGTAAAGCCGTCAAGGGGTATTTCGATGGTCAGGCGGTCGCTGAGATCTGCTTGGTATGTGCTGCTTTCGGGTCCAGTCGCCAGCTCATCGTATTCTTCGGTGACTGCCTTGAAGCTGTGCAAACCGCAAAGGCTAGCGACCAGCTCCCGGTTGTCCTCGCCCATGACCGTGCCAGTCTTGTCGATGTGGTAGCCGCCAATCTCGTAGGCGAATGTCGGCGCTCCGAGGTAATTGGTCGGAGCGTTTAGTTCATGGCTGATGGCTGCGACCAGTGATTTGCGTTCAGGGCCTGTTACGTTGTAAGAAAGTCTCATGCTCGTTTCCTCCATTTTCCTTGATTTTGCAGGGTTTTTTTATCCTCCGCGCACTACATATATCACTCTAAAAGCCTTTATTAGCAAGCTTTTATGTGATAATAAATGCACCGAATATCAAGGAAATACAGCCCTCTGTTATTATGTGTATGACACAATGCCGCTGAGAATAAAATCATACTTGGAAGAGCCACATATTGTTTTTGACTATATTAAAGCCACCTCTTTCACGAGATCGGCATATTGGAATACCTTGCCGTCACGCTCACAGGTGATATCCTCGCCGCCGTTTTGCTTGTACTCGGCATACCTACGTAAAATAACCGAAGCATACTTTTCGTCCAATTCGAGCATGTAGCAGTTGCGATCAAGCTGCTCGCAGGCAATGAGCGTTGAGCCGGAGCCTCCGAAAGTGTCCAGCACGATGGCGTTTGCCTGACTGCTGTTGGTAATCGGGTATGCCAGCAGGTCGAGGGGTTTGCTTGTCGGGTGATCGGCGTTTTTCTTTGGTTTATCGAAGTTCCAAATGGTGGTCTGCTTGCGGTCGGAATACCACTTGTGTTTGGAGGTATTCTTAAAGGCATACAGCACCGGCTCGTGCATTTGCTGGTAATCACCCCGCCCAAGCACGAGGGCGTTTTTCACCCAGATGCAAGTCGTGGAGTAATGAAACCCCGCGTCCACACAGGCACGAAAGAAGTTCACCTTCTCCGAATCCGAATGGAAGCAGTAAAAAGCCCCGCCATCGGCGAGGTTCTCATAAAGGTTCTTAAATGCCGACAGCAAAAAGATGTAGAACTGTTCTGCTTTCATGCTATCGTTCTTGATTTTTAGTCCGCTCACAGATTCAAAGCTGACGTTGTAAGGGGGATCGGTCAGGACAAGGTTGGCTTTGCGGCCATCCATCAGCTTCCTGACAGTTTCCGATACCGTGGCATCGCCGCAAATGAGTCGGTGCCGCCCCAGCGTCCAAACATCTCCGGGCAAAACAAAAGCCGCCTGTTCAAGAGCGGCTGTCATGTCGAAATCATCGTCAGCTACGTCCCCGCCGGAGTCGGTGAAGAGCTTTTCAATCTCGTCGGCGTCAAAGCCCGTAATTTCGAGGTCGAAGCCGAGCTCCTTGAGGTCGGCAAATTCCAGAGCTAAAAGTTCCTCGTCCCATCCGGCATTGAGTGCCAGTCTGTTATCAGCAAGAATATACGCCCGCTTCTGCGCTTCGGTCAGATGCTCCACAAACACGCAGGGGATTTCGGTCAAACCTTCTTCCCGTGCTGCCATAATGCGTCCATGCCCTGCGATAATATTCAGGTCTTTATCCACGATGACCGGGTTGACGAAACCGAACTCACGCAGGGAGGAACGAAGCTGTAAAATCTGCTCCTTGCTATGGGTGCGGGCGTTCCTTGCATATGGGACGAGACGGTCTATATTCACTTTTTCAAATCGTTCTGTCGATTTCATATACTAAAACCCCCTGTTTGTTAGCAATTCGAGAAAGGCGTTCTTTTCTTCGCCCTGCGTGTTGCTGTGGCGATTGATGATTTGCATAATCAGGTTAAAGTCGCCTTGCATCGCCTTATAATACTGAGCGCCTGCCGTGACATAGGGCGAGAGCTTCAGTTCCTTGGTCATGCGCCCGATTTTACGGTTCATGGCTTCGCAGGCAAGAAAGCCCTGCCTGTTCAGCACATAATCTGTAATCGTCTGCGGCGCGACATAACCATCACAGCCGCGAGCCACGATGTATTCCTCAATTTCATTTCGCAGCACATCTGCCGACGGCACTTCTTTTTCACATTCCTTCATCGCAATGGAGAAGTAGTCTGCCATCACATTTTTGGAATTGACCTTTTTTGGTTTTGGCTGAGTTGCAGCATTTGCGCCAGAAGTTTTGCCTTCAAGCTTTTTATCGATTGGATTTTTCCGAGGGCGGCCTGCCCCCGGACGATAGCCTCCGCTGGGCATGAGTGTCACCTCCTCGGTTTGATTCTAAGTTTGATTTTGATTTTTTGATTTTTTGATTTTTGATTATTGAAAAACTCACACGAAAGGCCGAGCGCGCTGTCCGCCTTAGAAGTCACAGGGATTGAGACCGCCCCTCGGTCTGAACTTAAAAGTAGTCGCCTTGCCCAGCGTGAAGTCTTGAGTGGCATTCCTGACAAAGCGCCATCATATTCTCCCAGTCGTTTGTGCCGCCGTCGGTCAGCTTGATCTTATGGTGGGCAAGCGTTGCGGGAGTGAGCCGTCCGTCACGTTTACACATAACACACAGCGGGTTCGCCGACAGGAACGCTGCACGGATTTGTTTCCACGTTCTGCCGTAGCGTTTATTGCTGTCGGGGTTGCGGTCGTGTCTGTTATATCGTTTGGCTTCCTGTTTCTGATGTTCCTCACAGTACCTACCCGTGGTCAGCTTGGCGCAGCCGGGGTAGGCGCAGGGTTTCTTTGCTTTATATGGCACGTTGCACCTCCTGTTCTGCGCATAAGAAAAGCCCCGTGGGGTTGCTCCCGCGAGGCTCGTGTGTGCATTCAATTTTGCCATTTTAATAATAACAGGCTTCTAAGCGGAATTATAGTGGTCAACAGTGGCGTATGGCATCGATCTCGTCCAAAGCCCGGCCATGAAGCCGGTAAACCCAGCGAAGGTCGAAATGCAGCTCGACCGCTATCTGTTCCCATGTCTTGAAACACAAATATCTTAATTCCAGAAGCGTCTGGAGTTCGGGGCTTTCCACGCACTTAATCACCGTGACGATTTCATGCTTCAGATTTATCAGGCGAGTCAGGTCAGCGTTGATTTCAGACTCCAGGTCTACCATCTTGGCGATAACATCTTCCATGCGGTGAACATTGCGGTTTCCCTTGCTTGGCGGCACATCGGACAGAGTGGCACTTGCTTTTCCGGCGAGTTCTCGCAATGACTGCACCTGCTCAATCTTGCTATTGATACGCTGGTCTATGCGATAGGCTTGGGACAAATAATCCTTTGCCGATAGTTTTGGTTTGTTCATAGGCTACCTCCGATAATTTGGTCCACTCGGATTGGCAGCTTTTGACTCCATAGATTGTCATAGATTTGCTTTTACCGCGTCAATTAAGGCGGTTTGTGTTTTGTCCTTGGCGGACAGGGCTTTCATCACCCGTTCGTCAATGGTGTCCTTGGCGATAATGTGGTGGAGAACCACCGTTTCAGCTTTCTGACCCTGCCGCCAAAGACGGGCATTGGCCTGCTGGTAAAGCTCTAAACTCCACGTCATCCCGAACCAAATAATCGTGGAGCCGCCCGACTGAAGATTCAGGCCGTGTCCGGCAGAAGCGGGGTGGATTAAGGCGACAGGCCATTTACCCTCGTTCCAGCTTGCAATACTATCCGATGTATCTAATTTTGTAAATGATATATGCCGGTCTTTCAGCCTTGCTGATATTCGCTCCAAATCGTGCTTGAACCAGTAGGCCACGAGAACGGGCTTGCCGTTGGCGGCTTCGATTAAGTCCTCAAGGGCATCCAGTTTGCGGTTGTGGATGTAGTGGACTGTGCCGTCGTCGCCATAGACCGCACCATTCGCCATCTGGCAGAGCTTTCCTGATAGGGCGGCGGCATTGGCGGCAGTGACATCGCCACCAGCCAGTTTTAATACCAAATCCTGCCGCAGTTCGTCATATCGCTCACGCTCTTTGTCTGATAGCTTCACAGGATACCCAGCGGTTACCAGTTCCGGCATGATCAAGAGGTCAGTAGATTTCATCGATATGGTAATGTCGGCGATTTTGGCGTATATTTCTTTTTCAGCAAAAGGCAGAGGCTTGTAGCTGAATATGACCTGACCGTTTCTTTTGTCGGGCGTAAAGTATGTGCTGCGATACTGCCCGATGAACCGTCCGAGCCGCTGACCCATGTCGAGAAGCCGGTACTCAGCCCATAAATCCATCAAACCGTTACTGCTCGGAGTTCCTGTCAGACCGATGATGCGTACTACCTTGGGGCGAACCTTCATCAATGACCTGAATCGCTTTGTCTGGTGGTTCTTGAAGCTGGATAGTTCATCAACCACCAGGGTGTCGAAATCGAAAGGGATGCCGCTGTCCTCGATCAGCCACCCTACGTTTTCGCGGTTGATGATGTAAATATCTGCTTTAGCCTGAAGCGCCGCTTTGCGCTCCGTCTCCGTGCCGACAGCCACGGATAACCGCAGATCGGAGAGATGCTCCCATTTGTGAAGTTCATCCGGCCATGTGTCACGGGCGACTCGAAGCGGAGCAATTACTAAGATCCTGTGGGCTTCAAAGCTGTCAAACAGCAGGTCGGCGATGGCGGTTAGTGTTAACACCGTCTTGCCTAACCCAAGCCCATATCGAGGAACACAGCTGCGACAGGGTTTTTCTTGATATATTCGGTCGCATATCGCTGGTAATCGTGTGGTATGAACTTCATCCGGCACCACCTCCTATCTGCTCTAAAATTTCTCCAATTTGCGCTCCATCGTCCAGAACGTAGACCGCAAAACCCAACCGCCGAAGCATCCCATGCCGCGCTTCCTGCAAAGGTCGAGGTTTCTCCCCATGCCGCTTCACTTCAACAAAGGCGATTTTGCCGCGCTGCAGGAGAATAAGGCGGTCGGGCATCCCATCAAAACCGGGACTTGTAAATTTAAGTGCGATACCACCCATTGCTTTGACTGCTTGGACGAGTTTCTGTTCTATGGTTTTCTCTCTCACGATAACCTCCAATTTCTCATTTGCCGATTGCCCGATTTTTCCTATAATTACTACGCGTGCGTTTCCCGTGTGCCTATTACTCTTATCCTTACCTATATAAATTAATAGAATAAAAAGGGCAATAAGGGAAAGGGCAACCGTAGAACACTGATTTAGTAGGGGCTTGCGACTTTGCCGAGCTTGGTTGCCGAAGCCCCAAAACGAGCAGACAGGCAATAAAAATGCTTCATTCCGTTCTAACGAAGACCCTTTGAACGCCATAGATGGGCAAGGATTTTTTGCCGGTCTTATTTCCGTCGAATAGAGACCAGCCGCCGATACGGTTCAAGATACCTTGGATTTCGTAAGAATCAGCTTTCTTTATGGACTCGCGGGACTTACCGAAGCACTCACACCATATCTCCATCACGCAGACTTGATTCCTGCGGACGCTTCCGCTCGCTCTCGTGGGGTCGTCAGGAGAACGGATGTATTCGATCCTGCGATAAAGGTCCATTGCATCCCAGCTTTCAGGTAGCAGGGTTTCAAGGTAATCTACAACCATGCCCTCGCGCTCGTCGTTTTCCATAGCGTTGCGCTGTTCGGCAAACGCCGCCATAGCAACATCGCCTTTTAAGAACAATTCTTCGCCGCCTTGGTATTTTACGAGGGCTTCCGCCCAAATCTGGTCTATGTCTGTAAGTTCCCATGCACGGTATTTTCCTTCGCCAGATACCCAAACAGGCCAGAAGCGTCGGTTGCCCGTGATGTCCCGCAGAAATCCGCCGTCTGAGTTGGTCGTACCTACGATAATGCACTGGCGCGGGTGGCTCTCAACCGCCCGACCGTACGAGGGACGATACTTATCATCTGTGCGGGTGATAAACGATTTTACTGTCTCGACATCCATTTTCTTAATGCCCGCAAGTTCCCCGAGCTCGAGTATCCAGTAGCCTTGAAGCTTCTCCGGGGCGGTTTTATCTTTCATATCAGATATAGAAAGGCTGTCGGAATACCATTGCTGGCCCAGTTTGGAGAAGAGTGTGGATTTGCCGATACCCTGCTTACCATTGAGGACAAGGATGGAGTCATGCTTTGTGCCGGGGCTAATAATCCGAGCCACCGCTGCTACGAGGGTTTTACGGGTGACGGCTCTGGTATAAGGCGAATCTTCCGCGCCGAGGTAATCAATAAGCAGTGTGTCGATTCGAGGAACTCTGTCCCATTCTGGCAAGCCTTCGAGGTATTCCCGAATCGGATGATAAGCACGGTCGTCGGCAACCTTAGCCAGCGCAAGTTCATAGTTTCGAGCCGAGAACGTACCATAGCGTTTATCGACAAAAGCCACAAGCTGGGCTGTATCGACATCCCGCCAAGGCTTATGTGGACGTTCCCAGGGCAGTTCGTCACCGTATATCTGGTTGGCGAGGCGATTATGTCGGATACCCGTTAAGGTTTCGTCGTTGTTCAGGATAAGGAGCAGGTTGCCGAGGGTGTTGGAGAGGATGCCGCTTTTCTCACGCTGAAGCTGGGATTTCCAATCAGCATCTTCATCAAAGTCGCTTTCAGCCTTGGCAATGCGCTCCTCGGCGAGCAGTAGTTTTACATTTTCATCCTGTACTGCCAGTGCGCTCATCGCCTTAAAGCCTGCCTTTTCGTCAAGATCGGTGAACTTATGGATGCGGACGAGGTCAAAGGCGTTTAACAGCCTGCCACAGGCGGGGTCGGTGGCGTGATGGGAATACGACCATTTGCTTTCATACAGCACCACACCCGCCGAACTATCGGCAGGGATATAGTCATAACGGCCGCTCATTGCCGACGCCTCGTATACATCAGATAGAAATGTTGCAATCACAGCTTCAATCGAATAAGCACGACAGAAAGCGCCGACTACGCCTTCTTTTTCGAGCGGATCTTGCTGCTGGCGGATGTTGCGCTGTATTACTTCGGACTGGCGGCTTGATGTAGGCCAGAGTGAGCAGTCGTGCCAATCGGAGAGCTTGGAGAGGTATGCGTCTGGATCGAGGACATCGCCATCGATTTCTTTAAAAATGTATCTACCGTCGGAAGGTGTGGACGGCCAGTACATCAGGCGTTCCGGTTCATAGGTGCTGTCGTCAAAGAAGTCCATGCCGATGACTTCCGCTACCAGTCGGGAAACAGCAGCGTATTCGTCCGGCGAAACCTCGCGGGCAAGCGGAATAACCATACGAAGCCGGGGTTCTTCGGGTGTATGGCTGTGGGTAGAATAGATCACGTACTTGTGAGGAAACAACATCTCCACCGTGTCAATAAAATTACTACCGGCGTGATCGGCATCGAGGGTTATCCCTGAGCGACTTTCTACCGTATCCTTTTTACGTCTGCCGCCCTTTAGATGCCCGAGAACATAGCCACCTACATCTTTTGCAGCATCGCGACGGTCTTTGGTGAATCTCTTGTATTCTGCGACAGTTTCAGTTGTGCGGCGGGTGACTTTGAACCGCTCGCACAATTCATCAAATGTGGTCTTTTTATTGATCCACCGTTTTGAAAGACGGCTGTCGCCATATGCGATTTTAAGTTCCATATTCCAGCACCTCACATTTGTGGTTGTAGTATTTGATAGGAATACCGCGCTTTTTTGCCTTAGCGATCTCGCGGGACATACCCTCTGAAGGTTTGCCGAAAACCCATAGTTCATCGCATTTGCCAAGCAGGACAAGAGCAAAGAACATCCCCAATTCGCGCTGCTCTCTGTCATCTTCATCTATGAACTGCGGGTAGTGGAGGTGGGGAGCAATCGGGATGCATCCCTTGGAAACAGCAAAGCGACAATAGCCTCTTGCCCGTTCTATGTTTCTTTCCGTGTCTCCTGCAAAAGGTGAAGCGAGGTAAACAAGCGGACGATAAGTTTTCTCCGGGGCTTCCGATTTGGTAACCGCCGTCAATGCTTCATAGGCGGTCGGGTCGGGATAACCCTCGCTATTGTACTTGTCCATCGGGCACCTCCCCTTGGTAATACTGCTCAACAAGCGAACGCAGCCAGTCGATTTCTTCATCAAGGCGGGCGTTTACCGATTCGTACATAGCGTTCTCAGCTTCAAGCGCAGCAAGCTGTTTTGACCGTTCTGCACTTTTGTCCGCACTGATAAACAGGAGTGAGAAGAAGCATGTCAGCCCGATCCACATCAATACCCACGGGAGCGATGACCATATTGCCTTCCCAACCTTCTTCAGAGCCGTCTTGATAGCTTGCTTCTTCTCAATATTCATTTTCGTTTACCCCTTTCCCAAGGAACAGATTGATGAAATATTGCTGCCCCTTGCCCGTGACTTTTGTAGTCTTGCTGATAGTGACATGACCGTCTGAATGAGTGATGGCGGTTTCCTTGACCCGGAAAAGCCCCAGCTCCATCGCCCTTTGGGTTGGTGCGTTATAATCTGTTCCTTTGCGCTTGATGAGGTAGCCGTCCTGACGAAGTTTTTCAAACAGACGGTTCTGGCCGATTTCGATACCGTTGCCTTTGAGGATTTTCGCCAGTTCACCAATAAGGATGGCGCCTTCGGAGACAGACACCGCATCGGCGAAGATAACCTTTGGTTTATTCTCGGTGGCTTCCAGTTGTAGCCGTTCCTTGGCAGCGCGCTCTTCCTTAAGGGCGGTCAGAACTTTAATCCATGAGTCGGGATCATTCATCAACTCTTCTAATTTGGCGGGAGTGACATACGCGCCGTGCTTGCGGATGGTAGGAAGCACTTCATGGGTGACCCAGCGTTTGAACTTTTTGGCTTCGGGCTTACGGGATAACAAAACAATGCTGTAAAGCCCGCTTTCAGTAACTGCGATCATTTCCTGTCGGCCACCAAGGGTGTCCACTAATAACGGCTCCCTTTCATCGTCGTCTAATCGTGCTGCTGCGTCGCGATATTTCTCAATCCCGAGAATGCCGCACACATCCTTAAGCACCCAGAAAATTTCGCTACCCTTTTGAACAGTCCTGACTTCGTTCCCCTCATAGGAGAACACTTGTAATCCGTACATATTGAACCTCCTGAAAATTTATTTTCGAGAGGCAACAACCCCTCTACTGCATACAGACAGGAGGGGTTGTTTTGCGTACTGGCATTTAATCTTTTTTATAAAATGAGCAATCGAACCCATCGGCAATGAGTAAAAGTCCCTCAGCCCAAGGCGGTGTACGGCTCATTTGCTGACATAAAATTTCGGCAGACATCTCTGGACCGGCTTCAATGACGACTTCGTCGTGGATGTGCATCACGATGGAGCAATGACGGAGCGTCTGCATGGCGTAGGATAAAATATCCCGGCTGATCGCCTGCACAATATTTTCTACAAACTTGGGACCGTAGCTTTCAATACGCTCCCATTTCTTTGTGCCACCGACGCCCTCGTAGGTCACACAGTCTGAGCCGAATTGGTTTGTTCCGATACGTGGCTTGACATAGGAAAGCCTCCTGCCGGAGGGAAGCGTGATAAACAGCATCCCGCTTTGATAGCCGAAGTGAATGCCGTGAGTTTCGGTCATCGTCCTGTCCCTGACTGCTTTCATAGCCGCGCGATCAACATCCCACCAAAACCTCACGATATTCGGGTTCGCCGACCGCCATGCTGAAACGAGTGGACGGAGTTCTTCTTCCGACAAACCCATCTCCAAGGCGCCCATCGCTTTGAGTGCACCGACCGAGCCGCCGTAGCCGAGGGCAAGTTCGGCAATCTTTCCTTTTTGCCTGAGCGGGCTACCTTTGGTGACTTCCTCGATCGGAACATGGAACATCTGACTTGCCGAAGCTTCGTAAATCTTGCCGTGGGTGGCAAACACATCGTTTCGCCACCGCTCTCCGGCAAGCCAAGCGATGACGCGGGCTTCAATCGCCGAAAAGTCAGCGACAATTAGCTTGTAGCCATCCTTCGGCACGAAGGCTGTGCGGATCAACTGGGAGAGAACGTCGGGAATGTTGTCATAGAGAAGTTCCAAAGCGGCGAAGTCTCCATCATGAACAAGCCATCGTGCATCTTCAAGGTCGATCAGATGATTTTGTGGCAGATTTTGCATTTGAATGAGCCGCCCAGCCCATCTGCCGGTTCTGTTAGCGCCGTAAAACTGAAACATTCCACGGGCGCGACCGTCAGCGCAGACGGCGTTCTCCATCGTCTGATATTTCTTGATCGAGGATTTTGCTAATTGCTGTCGGAGCGACAGGACTTTTCCAAGTGGCTCAGGTGCATCCTTAAGCAGCTCCGTTACCACTTTTTTCCCGAGAGAATCAGTTTCCATACCGTTATCGGCGAGCCACTGTTTCATTTGTTGTAGTGAATTTGGATTATCCAGATCGGTGAGTTCCTTCATCAAGCGGGTCAACTTGGTACGGGAGCGGGCATCTGCTTTAATGGCATTGCGGACGAGCGCCATGTCCAAAGCTACGCCACGATCGTTAATCTCTTGGTCATGGGCGTATTCTTCCCATACATTTTCAGGCACGGGAAACTTGGCGAGCCGCTCGTGGATAGAGAGTTCCGTCTCAACGTCGCGGCGATTGTATGCTTTGAATGCTTCCCATTTGTCGGGGGCGTGTTCCGGCAAATTCCGTGTTCTTTGCCCGTTTGTGGCGGTGGGTTTACAGGGTGAGCAGAAATATCTGATGAGATCCTTGCCCTCGGTCAGTTTTTGCTTCTCAAGTCCCAATACCGCTCCCGCGCCTTCGAGGGAGAGGGGCAACCCCATGTATGCTGACCATATCATCGCACACCGCCACGATGCGGGGTTCAGGTATTTCGCCTTGCCGAGAATTTCAGCAGAGTGGTGGTTATCGGCGAAGGGGTCAAGACTGATATCCATATCCGAAAGGTATCGAGAGAGACAGACTCTCTCAAAATTGGCGTTGAACGCCCATTTTTGAACATTATCGTCTGTTAGCGCATTGAGGATTTCTGGCGGTAGATGTTCGCCCGTCGCAAGGTCGATGACCTGAACCTCGCCGTCATCTACGGAATAACCGAACAGAAGAATCTCGAAGTCGGGCGACTCGGTATACTTGTACACGCCGCATTTGGAAAGGTCGTAGCTGCTATAGGTTTCAATATCTATGGATAATGTTCTCATAAGACCTCCATAATCGAAGAAGGCGGCAAGTTGCCCTGCCGCCCTCCGTAGTCTCGCGAATGTAGTTAGCCGAGGAAATCCTCGTCATCGTAGGTGGCAAAATCATCCTCCGCACGGGATTTACCGCCGAGGGGTTCGCCATCGCGGATTTTCTGCAGGTTGTTCAGGCCACAGGCAATGCCTTTATTGCCGTTACTGTTGAAAGCGTAGAAATTGATACTTGCTCTGCCATATACACCGCTGTAAACTTCCGAGCGGTTTATAATTTCCTGACGGTCTGCATCTACCACGCCCGGTGCGGTTGCACTGTTGGCGTTGATAAAATAGGCATTGTTGTAAGCGGGATCATCGGGTCTTTCGGTGTCGCCATCACGGAGCGGGGTCTTGAGGGCGGCAAGGGGCGGTACGGTTTTGCCGTTGCCTTTTAGTTTCGCCTCACCTTCGCGGTAAGCCGCTTCAATCGCTGCCTTGATTTTGGCGATGGTCTTGGTATCTGATTTGGGGATAATTAGTGATACCGAGAACTTCGGCGTGCCGCCGTTGATAGATTTCGCTTCCCACACATTAGCGTAAGACCAGCGGGTATCGGGTCCTGTGATGACCTTCATAGGGTTTTGAGCCTGTGCGTTTACATTGTTTGTCGTGTTAGCCATTGGAATTCTCCTCCTCATAATCATTAAAATCGTGTTTTGCTGTATGGATTGCCGGACGTTTGTCGCCCTCCGGTACGAGCGTTGGTTTGCCTTGTGGCTTCTCGACCAGACTGCCGAGCAGTTCGGAGAACTTTACCTTGCCGAGAGCCTTTTCCATTGCGGTGATGCCCATCACCTTGTGTTCATATGGGTCGTAGCCTGCCGCGCTGACGGCATTAGCGACTGCCTCATCGTTTGTGTACCTGCGGTTAGAACGACCTTCAACCAGTTTCCAACCTGACCAATGCTTGCCACTGAGTGCACTTTGAAGAGCGTAGTCCTTGATGTCAGAAGCCCACGAAACAAGATCGTCTATCTTGCCAAGAATGGGTTCGATTTCATCATCTTCCAGAAGGGGCGGCAGCTTGAATTCGTATTTTGCGAGTTCAAGGTTTTGCTCTGCCCGTTTGCGGCAGTCATGCTTCGCCTTGCAGAATTGGCACCAATCGCCACACCGGAATTCGCCCTTGCCGTCGTAGGCAAGGTCTGCGATAGGTTTTAAGGTTTCTGCTGCCCACTGATAAAGTGATTCTTTGAAAACCGTGTGGGTACTGATGTTATCCCGCCTTGGCTGGTAAATGGTCATGCTGACTGTGTCGATGTCATAGATTCCGTCAAACAACTCCAGAGCACCCAAGGCGTATAGTTTCATTTGCGGGTTGTCGTCAGATTCGATCAGTACACCTTGTCCGTGCTTGTAATCCACGATGTGGAGCGTGCCGTCAGCGATGATCACGCAGTCGCCGGTGCCAAAGCCACCCTCGACATACTTAGAAAAGTCGAGACGCTGCTCAATCAGCACCACAGGGTCGGAGCAATTTTGCTTTGCCGTTTCCACCAGTTCCATGATGTAAGCGGCATATCCGTTGGCGTATTCCTCCATCTCTTCGGAGTAGTAGGTCAGGCTGGTGGTTGGATCTTTGGTGCGGATGCCGAGCGCTGTTTTTAACTTGTACTCACAAAGGGTGTGTGCCTCCGTGCCTTCGGCGGCATAACTGCTGCCTTTATCTTCGTACTGCTCACCAAGCCTGGCCGAGGGAGGGCAGTTCAACCATCGGTGGCTTGAAGAAGCAGAGAGAAGTGCATGCTTACCCATTGCCCAGTACCTCCGCTTCTGCGAGCAGGGCTGCGTACTTTTTGGGGTCGATCTCTGATAGCTTCGCAGCGCCATGCTTTTCAAGCAGTTCCCGAATTTTAGCGGTGTGACCGTTACGAGATTTTTCCGCAAGTACTGCTCTGACATCTTCCAGCGTTAGAGGTTTTGAAGTTGGCTTTGATTCTGGCTGTACCGATGTTCTGGGTTGGCTGCCGCTGAAAAGAGAAGTCAAGCTATCAGCTACTGTGTTCAGGGACTGTGCAGCACTACGAAGTTCGCCGACACAGAGGTCGAGTTCACTCATCTTGCTCATCTGGTACACCTCCTTCTCTGGTGGATTCTTTCTGCTTTTGAAGTGCGATCAGCTTCTTGGCAAGACGTTTAGACACGACGCTTATTGCCGTGAGGATGCCTGCAAGTTCTTCGTCCAGCTCGGCATCACGCATTTCCGCGTTCCTTTCATTTGCTTCTGTTTGCATTTTCTTACCTCCGTTTCCGAGAAGCATTGCCGCCCCTCTACCGTCTACAGACAGAAGAGGGGCGGTTGCGTACCACGGAGAGTGGTTACTCGAAAAACTTCTTCAGGGCTTCGTCATTTCGCAGGATGTCAAGGATACGGCGTACATGAACGGTAATGCTCCGCGATGATTTAAAATCGTACTTGGGCGCTAATTCACGCACGGTTTTTTCAAGGATAATGCGGTCTGTTATAAGCTCACGGTCTTTTTGAGTGAGCGTAGCAAGTGCGGCATAGAGAGTGTCTAATACAGCCTTTTGTTCTAAAAATTCTGTGATATCAGTGGGATCGGCAGGTTCGTAAAATGTATCCGAGCCGTCAGAATCGCTACCCAATGGCTTATCAAGTTCAACTGTGCGGCTCGTGCGGGACTTACAAGTCTCACATTTCTGATCACATTTGTTTGTGCCTTTCCATACGCATTGGAATTTCCGCTCTTGATATTTTTGTTCCCGCCATATAGAGCGCATATTCTCCCGTGCGAGGTCTTCACCCATCTGGTTACGGGGCAGACGGACAACAAGGCCGGATTCTTCATCGACATACCAGCGTTGTGGGAATGAGTTTTCGGGTTCTTCGGAACGGGCAAGGCAAGCTGCCCTTGACGTTTCGGTATGGATTTTCCCATCGTCCGAAAGTGTATAGTAAATCATTGGCTCACCAAATTTCGTGCGATGCGGAATGGGGGTGGTTCTGAAAGTGTTGTTTTGGCTCATGGTTGACTCCTTTCGAATATGCAAGGAGCCAAGCGAGAGATATATGAAGAGCCGAATGCTTACAAAACACAAAAGACCGGATGATTACGAATTTGCGTTTCGTAAATCATCCGGCCATTTGGTAGCTCGCACTCGGCTCCGTTGCTCGGTATGAGTTGATTAATTTAATTACGACTCAGATAAGGTTAAAGGGCTTTCTGTAGTCGTCTGGGTTCTGAAGTTTGCTTTGCCAGACCTACTGGCTCACGTTCGATTGCTACTATGTTGCGGCAATGAATGCATTTGGTTTTTACAACTGTTCGTTCACGCCATTCAAGGTCAAATATCCTTTTGTGGCACTTCGGGCATTTAACTGTTTCTTGCATAAAACCTCCTTTCCCACAAACAAGCAAATCAGCTATGTTGCGAAGTATTTAAGTAAAAAAATAGCCATATTTATGCAATTACTCACGCAAATAGTAACCTCTCTCAATAAGACGGATTTCAGTGGATTGTTTTGATACTTTGAAAAAACTGGCTAACTCATTAACAAGCCAATGATACTTAGATTGCCAATGAATACTTGGGAATTTTGTAGTAGAAAAGTCCTCAATAAATTGCTTTGCCATATCGTCAAATTGTACTGGAGGCATAAGGATACGAGGAGCGATGCCTCGCGCTTGCCACTCCATCCAATCTTCGTCCAACCAGTCCGCCTTACTGGATTCATCGTATTTGTCGAAGCCGCTACGAACTTTAATAGCTTTTTTGGGATCGACCACCGAAGCGGCGATATAGTAATCTCGATGTTTATGCCAGTGGAACGCTTCGTGAGCGATGGTATTATTCTTGCAGCCTTCATTGCGCTTTTCGATTGTATCAGGGTCGATAATCATAGTACCGTAGCGCACCTTCACGCTTTGATACTCATCTGTTTCCTTTACATAAATTTCTTCAATACCACTGGTAAAGCACATTTGACCCAATACACTAAAATCCTCAGATAAACGTCTTTCAACTACTCGCAAGCCCATGCGCTTGCGGGCAATTTCCAAGATAGGTACTGCCATTGGACTCTGCAGTGCCTCTGGATAGTACCTCTCTAAAAATTCTATAGCCTCTTTATCAAAATCATTTCTGGAAATATGCGGAGCATTTGAATCAAGTAATACTGCCATCTACATTCCTCCCATTTACTGTTCCTCATCCTGTTTATTGATTTCCTCACATACCTTCTTCCAAAAAGCATCGCCAAGATTCTTCTCGGTTGCTCGGCGTAATGCTTTTCTGACATGAGGTAACTGCGTTGACATTAGGTATTCCGGCAAATCGGGAGCAGCAGAATCCCTATCCCTTCCGGCAAGATCAAGCATTTCTTCTTTTTCGTCCGATGTTAATTGAAGCACAGCGGCTATTTTTTCGAGAATATGAATCTCAGGCGGATTGCGCCTACCTTTGACGATGTCTGAGAGATAGGAAGCGGTCATCCCCATTGCATCAGCGATGTCTTTTAATTTTATATCATCACCGCCCGAACCGCGCCCTTTCCTTTTACTGTCAATAAATTTGCCAAATTCTCCAGCCATTTTCGAACTCCTTTCATTTGACGCATAACATATTTCTATGCAGCTAATTAGCTACATCGCTTATAAGCGAATTATAGCATTTTATTATGAGGCTTGTCAATACCGGAATTATGAGGAAAGTGTAACTTTTCCACGGAAAGAGATTTAAAGCATTAGAATCAAAAAATCATGCTATCGCACTAATTTATCTTGCAATAACACATCAAAGGTTATATAATAATCAAAATAGCACAGTCAGAGAACCTGAAGGCGAGGTATTGAAATGGCAATAAGCTATAAAAAACTATGGAAACTTCTAATTGACCGCGACCTTAAGAAAAAAGACCTCCCATCCTTGGCGGGAATCAGTTCTGCATCCGTTACGAAACTGGGGAAAAATGAAAACGTCAATACGGAAACTCTCGAAAAAATATGCCGAGCGTTGAATTGTGATATTTCGGACATTATGGAAATGTCTGAAGACGAGTGAGGGGGATAGCACGCAATGTCGTATACAGAGCATCAAATCCGGTTTTTTGCCGAACAACTTATGCTAAGACGCCCGCAAGACAAAATTGACGGGCTTGCTTCATCTATGTCAGGAGTAAAGGTTGACTTAAATCCACACCAAGTAGATGCGGCTTTATTTGCGTTAAAATCACCTCTATCAAGCGGCGCATTGCTGGCAGATGAAGTTGGTCTTGGAAAGACGATTGAGGCCGGGCTTGTACTTGCACAATGTTGGTCAGAACGCAAACGAAAAATACTATTAATAGTAACGGCATCCTTGCGGACCCAATGGAGAACGGAACTTGAAGAAAAGTTTTTTATACGTTCAGAAATATTAGAATCCAAAAATTATAACAAGGCAAAAAAGAACGACCCGTCATGCAATCCGTTTCTGGTTCAAGATGCGGTGGTAATATGCTCATATAATTTTGCATCGGCAAAGATGCGTGACATTCAGTTAGCCAACTGGGATTTGGTGATAATGGACGAGGCGCATAAACTACGCAACGTCTACAAGCGTAACAATGTCATGGGGAACAACCTAAAGCTGGCTCTCAAAGGTAAAAAGAAACTACTCCTTACCGCAACCCCACTCCAAAATAATTTGATGGAACTTTACGGTCTTGTCAGCATTATTGATGAGAGGGTTTTTGGTGACCCTGATATTTTTCGTGAGGCATACGTTAATGTGTCGAACATCGAACTCAGGAACAGGAACTTAAAAACACGCTTACATAATTTTTGCAAGAGAACATTGCGTCATCAAGTACGAGAATATGTTCCTTACACGGACAGAACAGTCATTTTATCGAGTTATACACCAAGTCCTGACGAAGAGAAGCTGTACAATAACGTGTCTAATTATTTACAACGAGAGAGACTTCATGCGTTCCCGCAAGGGCAACGCCAACTTTTGATGTTAGTAGCTCGAAAACTTCTGGCGTCATCCTCAATGGCAATCCACGGTACGCTGTCTACAATCATTGAGCGGTTGAATTTGAAATTGACCGATTATGAAGCCCAGTTAAACCTTACCGACCTCGATGATTACGATGGCATTGAGGAACTTATCGATGGTGAAAACAGCGATGGAGACTGTGGTGCAACTGATGAGCTTACGGCGGATTACGAAGGCATTAAAAAGGAAATTGAGGATTTGAAGCAGTATGCAGAACTCGCTGATAGTATTAAGACAAACGCCAAAGGTGATAACTTGCTCTTAGCTCTTCAAGAAGGGTTTAAGAGAAATGAGGAGCTTGGAGGCGCAAGGAAAGCCGTCATTTTTACCGAATCCAAACGTACTCAACGATATTTAATGAATCTTCTTACTCAAAACGGCTATGACGGGCAGATTGTGTTTTTAGACGGTTCAAACTCTGACCCCGTATCTAACCGTGTTTATAGTGAATGGAAAGTGCGTCATAAGGATGATGGAATGATTTCCGGCTCAATGGCAGCAGACAAGAAATCTGCAATTATTGAAGAGTTCCGAAATAACGCTTCAATACTTATCGGCACAGAAGCGGCCGCCGAAGGTATAAACCTGCAGTTCTGCAATATAGTCGTTAACTATGATTTGCCGTGGAATCCGCAACGTATAGAGCAACGCATAGGGCGTTGTCACCGCTATGGGCAAAAAAATGATGTTATCGTTATAAACTTCCTAAACAACGGCAATGCCGCAGATGAAAGGGTGTATCAACTTCTTTCACAAAAATTCAGGCTGTTCGAAGGCACCTTCGGTTCATCTGATGAGGTTTTAGGCGCAATCGAAGATGGAGTGGACTTTGAAAAGCGCATTCTTGATATTTATCAAACCTGCCGAAAACCTGATGAAATAAAAGCTGCTTTTGATGCTTTGCAGTCGGAACTATCCGATCAAATAGACGAGAGGATGACAGAGGCTCGGCAATCAATTTTAGATAACTTTGATGAAGAAGTATCTGTACGGTTGAAGGATTGCCATACCAATACAATAATGGAGCTTGATCGGTTTTCGCAGTGGCTTTTCAGCTTTTTTGTGATGCAGGGCGCAGAACGTGTTGAACCCCTCAATCAATGGCGTTTTACATATAAAAGCAACGGTGAAACCAAGACCTATAATCTGCGTTGGCGTGATGCAGAGGTACAGCATGATGAGTTTCTGCGTCGAGACGGTGAATTAGTAAGCGATTGGATTAAAGGGGTTATGAAACCCGGCAAGTTACCGGAAGTAGAGATTCAATTCATGCACTCGATTCTACCAACCGCAGAGCGCATAAGCTTTTTAGACAGCCATCCAAATTTGAAGAATGGAATAATATCCATTGATAAAATGACGCACAAGGGTATCGAAAACGAGGAGCATCTTCTCTTTTCAGTCATAACAAATGATGGAACTTATATTGATGATGATATGCTCGAACGTATTATGAGACTGAAAGCCACTGTGGTCGGTGAATGTTCCCCTGAAACTGCAGACCTTATTACCCAGCGGCAAGAGCGGATTGCAAACCAAAAGGCTGAGATTGCCGAGCGTAATATGAGGTTCTTCTTGGAGCAGGAAGCCCAGATGGAGGCTTATACCGAAGATCTAAAAGATGGCTTGCAGAAATATCTAAGGGCGGCCAGAAAAGAAATCGCCGAAAAGAAAAAAGAGCGCCGAGCATTAAAAGATGTAGGAACTCTTGAAGAAATGTTGGATAAATCGGCTGAAATAAACAAACTCGAAACAGCACTGAAGAAGAAGCAACGTGAACTCTACGATGAAGAAGATAGGTTAGAGCGTGAGCGTGATGCTTTCTTGGAAGATATCCGCAGCCGCCTAAACGGTGAGATTGAAACTGAAACGATAATGACATTCTCGTTTGAGATTGTATAACTGGAGGAATACGATATGCAGAAACTGGAGTTAACATGGATTGGCAAAGGAGAAGAACCGGCTGTTGAGCCGCGTATACTTTTGCATGACTCATCAAAAGATTACGGTGATCCTACCGCCGAGAATATGCTCATACATGGGGATAACCTGCTTGCACTAAAAGCATTAGAGCAGGAATTTACAGGAAAGGTGAAGTGTATATATATTGACCCTCCATATAACACTGGGGCAGCATTTGAATTTTATGACGATAATTTAGAGCATTCTATTTGGCTTTCTTTGATGAAGCCAAGAATTGAAATTTTACGACGTTTATTGAGCGCTGATGGGAGTATTTGGATAAGTATTGACGACACCGAACAAGCGTACTTGAAAGTGATGTGTGACGAGATTTTTGGTAGAGGAAACTTTGTGCAAACTATATCAAATCAATCAACGCCAAATGGCAGAGACTACGGTTCGTTTGCTCAAACGCACGACTTTATTCATATATACGCCAAGGATATTCGCACTTTAAAGATGAATAAACTGGCTAACACCGACACAAAAAAGTATAACAAAGAGGATGAGTTTGGTGCGTATTATTTACATCCTCTATTTAATAGCAATAGTAACTTTCACAAAGGTAACCGTCCGAATTTGTACTATCCGTTTTATGTTTCAAATACGCAAAATGAAGATGGATACTATGACTTATCATTAACTCCAACGGTAGACAGCATAGAATTATATCCGCCATTATCGCAAACAGACGGAACACAGTTCGTTTGGCGATGGGGAAAAGAAAAATCTGCACAATATATGAATCAAGAAATTGTTGGGCAATTGATGCGAAACGGTGAATTTAGAATTGCTCAAAAAATGCGGGTCAAAGAAAAGATACCACGCACCATTTGGATAGAGACCGATTTTTCCACGAGACGTGGTACAGAGGAATCGCAAGCGTTATTCGGCAAGAGTAAATTTCCATACCCCAAGCCAGAGCCACTTGTTTCGCATATTCTTACAATAGCTACAGACCCAGACGACCTCATTATCGACTCCTTCCTTGGTTCCGGCACAACTGCTGCTGTTGCTCATAAAATGGGACGCAAATACATTGGTATAGAATTGGGTGAGCATTGCTACACTCATTGCTTGCCACGCTTAAGGTCTGTAGTTGATGGTGAGCAAGGCGGTATATCAAAAACTGTAGAATGGCAAGGCGGCGGCGGGTTTATGCCAGACGGTCGAATTGTTACGAAACTGAGGGAAGTCAATTCAAAGGTTGAGGAAATACTTGGCATTAACCGCGAGCAGTTTGTCCAGATTGCGATGATAGCACAAGGCGAGTTCCTAAAAGTCCTTCACGCCAGCACCGAAGACCGCATTGAGATATTTCGTAAAGTTTTCTACACAGATGCTTACAAAACCTATCAAGACAGAGTCAAGAAAGATACAAGCGGACTCGCTCAAGAGCTTAAAGAGCAACGGCGTAACTACGAATATAACCTCGGCAATATTCAAGTTGATTCTAATGATGATGAAAACAAACAGAAACTCTCAGATGCTAAGTCAGGTCTTATATTGGAAGATGATGTCATTGAATGGCTCAACCAGGTTATTGTTGCTGATAATGAAGTTTTTTCCGCGAACGAAAAACTGCTTACAGAAGTCGGCACTAAACTGGCTGAGATAAACCAAAAAGTCGGACAAGCAGAGCAGGACAAAAAAGCGCGATACACTTTGAAAGCGGCGCAAGACCGTCTACCATCTGAAACAACCGCTCAGGCCGAAGCTGAGTCGGCTTTAAAGGCGGAGAAAGAAAAGCAGCCTGAGTACGAAGGTGTAAAAACTCAAATAACTGAAATAGAGAGGTCTTTACCCAAGTACCAAGAATTGCAGACTCTTATTGATACTATAACGGCGAACGAAGAAAAGCTTTCTGTTGAAAGTAAAAACGTCGAAAACCAACTAAAACAACAAGGTACTGACGCAGCTGCTCTTGAAACTGCCAAAGTAGAACGGGACTCGTTATCGGATGCCGCAGCCAAAGCCGAAGCATTACGCGGTCAACAGGACGCGATAACGACAAGGCAAAGCAGACTCAAGGTATTGGCAACCTCGCTGGATGATTATGGCTCACTACTCGTTAGCTTTAAAACGGCACAAGAGGACTACACAGCAAAGTCTACAGTAGCAAAGACAAAAAGAGATGAATATGAAGCCTTCAACAAGGCTTACCTTGACGAGCAAGCAGGTATATTGGCGGCGGAACTGGAAGTTGGGCGGCCATGTCCTGTTTGTGGATCAATCGAACATCCTGAGCCTGCTGTTTTGTCGCCCAAGGCTCCTACAAAAGAGGTGCTTGATAAAACAAAGAAATTTGCTGAAACCGCTGATACGGAAATGGCAACTGCCAGTGGCTTAGCAAATAATTTAGGAGGGCAAGTCGATACCAAGCGAGATGAGATCAAAGTAACAGCAGCATCGCTACTTGGTGAAACACCGTTCGATAATATCCCAATAGTCTTAAAAAATACATTGGCTGAGTTAGAAGCTCAACTGGTAGGCATAGGTGAGCAACTTGGAGAACAGGAAAAAAGAATGGATCGCAAAAAGGAACTTGATGAAGCGATACCGCTTTCTGAAGAAAATCTTGTGAAAGTCGGCGAGGCTCTTGGTAAAGCAAAAGAACAAGTAGCTACGCTGACCACTCAGATTGAAGCTGATTCTAAAATGCGAGATAAACAGGCTGCAGAACTCAAATTCAAGAGTGAAGCTGATGCAAAAGCGGAAATATCTATCCTCACTATTAAAAAGAAAAAATATGAAGATACGCTTCAAACTGCCCAAACCATATTTGATGCGGCAAAAACAAAAGCTGATGGCACAGCAACAGAGATTCAGACATTACAAGCACAGCTTGGTGATTCAAAGCCCCTGGATTTAGATGCACTAAAACAAGAAAAGGAATCTATCGAAAACTCGCAGCGTGTATTGGGAGAAAGCAACCGTATTATTAGCACTCGAAATTCTACCAATCAAACCACTTTGAGAGCTATCACAAAAACATCAGATACCATCCGTGAGCTCGAAACTCACTACAAATGGATGAAAGAGATCTCTGACACGGTAAATGGGGATATTAGTGGAAAGGAAAAAGTTAAACTGGAAACGTATATCCAAGCAGCATACTTCGATAGAATAATTGCACGGGCAAATATTCGGCTGTTACAAATGTCAAGTAACCAGTATGAATTGAAGCGGCGTGATGTTAGCGGTAAGCAAGGACAAAGTGGCTTGGACTTAAATGTTATAGACCACTATAACGGTTCTGAACGTGATGCCAAAACTCTCTCAGGTGGTGAGTCGTTTATTGCTGCTTTGTCACTTGCACTTGGTCTTTCTGACGAAATACAAAACAACGCTGGTGGCATAAGATTTGATTCAATGTTCGTGGATGAAGGATTCGATACATTAGACGACACAAGGTTAACCCAAGCTATGCAGACGTTAATGAGCCTATCGAAGACCAGCCGACTCATCGGTATCATATCTCATGTGCCCGGGCTTGCTGAAAAAATAGACCGTAAAATTACCGTTACGAAAGAGCGTACAGGTGGTAGCAAAGCTGAAATACAGGTAGGTTAGGAGATAATTATGTTTTACCGGAAAGGTAAAACCGAAAACAATAAGACATTGACTGAAGAACTGACTTCGTGTGGATTGGTTAATCAGGGGGGCGGATTATGAACAATGAGTTTTTTCAAGAACAACGCGAGCAGTCAATAATCAAAGCGCGGATTGTATCAAAATACTTCTCGACGTGGGCGAGCATTATACTTGCGACACAGAAGAGATACCCTCAGCATGCCCAGCGAATGGCATACATAGACTTATTCGCTGGACCTGGTAGGTATGATGACCAAAGTAAATCTACGCCGCTATTGGTTTTAGAAACGATACTTTCCAATCCTGATTTGACGAGCCGAATGGTTACGTTGTTTAATGACAAAGATGCAGCAAACATCGAAAGTCTGAAAACAGCAATTGCACAAGTGCCCGGAATTAAAAAACTTAAGTATGCGCCGAGCTTTTATAATGAGGAGGTCGGCGACGAAATAGCAAAAATGTTCAGTAGCAAGAGTATTGTGCCGACATTCTTCTTTGTTGACCCTTGGGGTTATAAGGGCCTGTCGCTAAATTTGGTATCCTCAATCATCAAAGATTGGGGTTGTGACTGTGTATTCTTTTTCAACTATAATCGTGTGAATATGGGTGTAAATAATGACGCTATAAAACAGCATATGGCTTCATTGTTCGGCGGGGAACGTCTTGACGAGCTGCGAAATCAATTGTTGGATACTCTTACTACCGACGAGCGAGAAGTGATTGTTGTTCAAGAATTATGTGATGCTCTGCGACAAAATGGCAGCAGATTTGTTCTGCCTTTCCGTTTTAAGAACAACAACGGGGCAAGAACAAGCCATCATCTTATCTTTCTGAGCAAAAACTTTCGTGGTTATGAGATAATGAAAGAAATAATGGCGAAAGAAAGTTCTGACACAAAAGACGGAGTTGCAAATTTTGAATACAACCCACGCGATATGTATTATAGGCAAGGCACATTGTTCGATCTGCTTTCACGTCCGCTTGATGAACTGCAGGGTATGCTGATAGAGCAATATGCTGGACGGACAATTGATTTTCTGGAACTTTATGAAGAGCATAGCGTTGACCGCCCATATATCAAGAAAAACTATAAAGAAGTCTTACGCACGATGTTTGACACGGGCTTGATTAGTGCCGTAAATCCAAAAACCAACAATCCTCCACGAAAAGGGTCGTTTTCAGATGAAATGCGTATAACTTTTGGAGGTGCTGTATGAGAACTACTAAGATAGAATGGACTGACAGGACGTGGAATCCGGTAACGGGCTGCACAAAGCAGTCAACTGGGTGCGCTCATTGTTATGCGGAGACAATGGCAAACAGGCTTCGTGCTATGGGCGTTGCAAAGTATGCCAATGGATTTACGCCGACAATGCATGAGGCTTCGTTATGCGAACCTATTAAATGGAAGAAATCTCATACCATATTTGTTTGTTCAATGGCCGACCTATTCCACGATGAAGTGCCGTTCGGTTTTATTGATAGCGTTATGAATACGATAAGGCAGACTCCCCAGCATCGTTATCAAATTCTTACAAAACGTGCAGAACGAATGGCTGGATATTTCTCTCAGACTGATATCCCCAAAAATGTGTGGCTCGGAGTAACAGTAGAATCGCCGTCGGTTAAACATCGCATCGAATCACTCCGTCCATTGCAAGCCTCTGTTCGATTCCTTTCGTGTGAGCCGTTGGTGGAAGATGTGGGTGAACTCGACCTTACTGATATCGATTGGGTTATTGTAGGCGGAGAAAGCGGTGTACAAGCACGCCCGATGAAACCAGAATGGGTTCGCTCAATATTACAACAAGCTGATGAGCAAGGTGCGGCATTCTTCTTCAAACAGTGGGGAACTTGGGGTTCGGACGGAGTTAAGCGTAATAAGAAAGCTAACGGCAAGGCGCTTGACGGCAAAATTATTCAGGCGATGCCGCATTTAGATATGCGTTAAAAAGATTTGGGAATTTGAATTGAAAAAGAAGAACCTCCCAGAACGGCTTGTAAAAATTGACAGTCTGGTTATAGATTAGTCGCTAATGCTACAAAGCAATAGCGACACAGACCAATAATATTTGATAGGAGGTGCTGATGTGATTAAATTTGTAGATTTTATTTCCACACCTGACCCAAAACGAACCAAGGTGAAATTTAACATGAATGCAGGAGACTGGGACAAGCGTGCTTGGGATTTGCTTTTAGAAGATGACCCTGAATGGATTGGCATGAATAGATGGAAAACAAAGCAATCAAACAATAATTTAAACTATGCCGATTATCTCATTGCACTTGCACAATATTACCCATACGGAGCTGAGTATTTTGTCTTTGGCGGTCTCTTTAAAGTCGAAAAAATTATGCCAGAAGTATTTAATGGTTCTGGATACAATCTTTATCCTATGGATGATTATAAAGAGTACATCAAGCGGCTTATAATAAAAATTGACAAGCCTATCGGACGTGACCTTTATAATCGGAAATACGAGAACTTGCAAGAACAGTTAAATCCTGAAATATATGAACTTGCACCAAGCACAAAACTCGGACACTTTCCCGGCTACCAGAGCGTCAGTTTAAAGCATAGTGACCTTAGACAAATAATATCTCAAAACGAGCCGAGTTGGAAACAAGCCCTATCGAATGTAAAGGGCATTTATGTCATCACCGATACGAGCAACGGAAAGCTGTATATCGGCTCGGCTTCCGGCAACAACGAGGGAATATGGCAACGGTGGAGCGCATACGCCGACAAAAGGAATTTGACTGGCGGGAACAAAGGTTTTGTTGAAATCCTCGAATCTAAGGATAACGACTACATTATAAAAAACTTCAAGTATTCCATTTTAGAGATTTTTGACACTAAGACTAAGGTCGAGACCATCATCGAGCGGGAGAACTACTGGAAAGGTGTCTTTGATACGAGAAAGCATGGAATGAACTTTAACTGACTACTGTTGTGGTTCGGGTGGGCTGGTGATCCCTGCTAAAACGGCTAAAATAAGGGGTGTGCAAGAGCGGTGCAAGTTTTAACGATTTGCTTTGGAGCGGTGCATTTTATCAATAGGTAGTACCTTTGCCATAAAGCTAAAAGCACCGCCGGTAGCCAAAAATGAATGCTTTTAGACCATTTAACTAGTTCCGGTTCTCACGAACAGCCCAAAGCTGAAACCTACCATTTAACTGATTTCAAAAACCTTTCTGGAAGGCTGAAAGCCTTTGTTCTCACATGTAAAGTTGCCCGGTTATCTCCGCATACCATCAAGTATTACACTTATCTTTTAGTTATACTTGCAAATATTTTATGCCCACCAATCAAATATAAGCACTGAATAAAAATAACTGCAAAAACCCAATAATTTTCAGGGATAACTTTTTGTTAGGTCCATACCTTAAGAATATTTGTCACAAAGGCTGTGCCTTAGTTAGTTCATATAAGAATAAACTTAAAATCGTTGCGAGTGTGTTTGTGGTGAAAATTGAAAATTGTAAAGATAAGCAAAAGGATCCCTTCCGATACTTTTTTGATCATTGCGTTGATGGATTGGCAATAGTTGATTGCTCTTGTGTACCAATAGAATTAACAGAACAAGAAACTCCTGATATTGTAATATTGGACATAGGGCTACCAGACATTTCTGGGTTCGATGTTATAAAAGAAATCAGGCAATTTTCCGATGTCCCCATTCTCATAACATCTGTGCGAGACAGTGAGCAGGATATTGTGAAAGGCATTCAGCTTGGAGCAGATGAATATGTTGTAAAACCGTTCGGTCAGCTCGAACTTATTGCTCGAATTAAGGCACTGATACGCAGAAACTCACATAATCTTAGGTCTCCGATCGTAAAGGGGACACTCTCTTTCAATCCGATATCTGGTGAATTATTTAATAAATCAAGAAGGATTATTTTAACTAAAACGGAAAGTATCATTATAGGAATTCTCCTTAAGAATTCACCAGAGCTAGCCACTTTTTCAGAGCTTTCAGAGGCAATTTGGGGAGAAGAATACGATGGTGCAATTGAAGCATTGAGGGTATATATTAATCGTTTACGCTCAAAGATCGAAACAGACCATCAAAATCCTGTTGTTATTGTCACGAAACTCGGCAAAGGTTATTGCCTTGAAAATGTTTCTTCAAAAATCTAGTCTCGTAACAAGCTTATTCTATTAATAAATTCGCTTTTACTTGGCTAATGACGCTGCAGATTTATGCTAAAAGTTAAATTAAATTCCTTAAGAGTTCTACCTACTGCAACCTCAGCTCCACCATAAAGCTAAAAACAGTCCGGTAGCCAAAAAAGAAGTATGAGCTACCGTTTGTCTACTCAAAAATCCCACGATTGCCCCAATATAGCGAGCTACCTGTTAACTGCTGAAAATAATCTCGAAAAGAGCCTTGCGTCATTCCTTTTAGTCTGCAAGGTGGGGCAGTTAAGCCCGGCAACAATCCACAATTACAGCTACATGGTAGGCAGATTTATTGCCTTTTGCTCACGAAATGGCGTTACTAAACCCCCTCAGATAACCCAGCTGATAGTATGTTTATTTATTCAGGAACTCCAAGAGACCAATTCGGCTTATATATAATACTGGACCGGCACAATAACTGTACAAAATTTCATAAAGCCGATGCCCTTCTTTCCTCCGTTTTAGATAGCCTAACCACTTGTATTTAGATAACTTTGGCCGCTAATTCAGAATACCTGTTTGATACCTCATTAGTAACCTATCACTGATATTGCATAGGCTTTAAGTACGATGTCAGGGAAGTTTAACAGTGTTATCTTAGTTTAAATTATCACTAAGGTGATAGTCTCCTAATAGAAGTTTTTCAGCTGTATGCTGAAAATAAATGGGCAGTTTTGCGATATGACTGCCGGAAAGAAAGGCATTTAGGACTATTAGTACTGGATGGGTTCGTTCTAAAGGAGCAATCCGGCGCTATAATAGCCGGCGCAATTAAGATGGCATATGCGGGTGTAGGCGCTTGGGATACACGGATTTTGCACCGGGCACTTGTAAACCGGCTGAAAGCGCATACCGGGGATACTATTGATAATTTAGGCAATATTAAGGCTGATATAGACCTTAATGATAAAGAACGGTTGGTCTTCAATCTTCTGGCGCGGGGGTATTCAAATAAAGACATTGAAAGTACGTTAAAATATACTGCCAGTACAGTCAAAAAATATGTGTACACCTGTATGAAAAAATTCGGGGTTTCCAACCGCACGCAATTGGCTCTTATAGCTAACAGTACCGGAGTAAAATAAATTTATACAATCAGTCCGGTTTGGGCTTACGGCTAAAGGCAGATGTGCCTTTGAAGCATATCATAAAGCCATAAATAAGTTATCGGACGGGATAAATGATACTACTAAGGCCTGGGAATGCAGATAATTATGCTAAGTTTAAATTGGCGAAGGAATAAGTTCCCAAAGCTTTGGGAACTTATTCCTTAAGGTGGGCAGGGATTTACGTATGTCTGCCAGTATCAAAAATCCTGATAGACAGCAACCTTTCTAGGGGCAGATTGCAAGTAATTTTTTCTGGGGTTTACCTTTTAATATGTGCCTATGTTAACCCCCGTCGCCTTACTTTTTTGTGAAGCTGTCCGGCTGTTTTGTTGCCCCGCATTGTGAACAGGTCTTATCCTTTCCCCCCAGTTCGCAGCCGGTACAGCCGCCGCTTTTAGCGGAGCTGGTGACCTGACGGATAATTATCCCGGTTACCAGCAGGCCTATTATTACAATTACCACTGTTTCCATGTTATACCTCCCGGTTTAACCCAGCCCGAGCAGCCGCCCGACCTGGTATATCAGTACTGCTACTACCCAGCCTAATATAATGCTGTAGCCGATAGCAAAAGATGTCCATTTCCACGAATTTGTCTCCCTCTTTATTGCCGCAATAGCCGCAATGCAGGGGATATACAGCAGGGTCATGGTCATGAAAGAATAGGCGGAGAGTGCTGTCCAGGAGCCGGCGATGGCGGCGGTCAGTCCCGCTTCCTCAACTCCATAGACTACACCCAGTGTACCCACCACTACCTCTTTGGCCAGAATACCGAAGAGCAGGGCGATACCCGCTTCCCAGAAACCGAAGCCGGCAGGGGCAAAAACCGGTGCGATAAAGCTGCCTATCCTGCCCAGAATGCTTTCCTGGCTGGCATATTCTACCCCGAAGGGCAGGTTGGACAGCACCCAGACCAGAACTACAACCGCCAGAATAATAGTTCCCATTTTGCGCAGGAAGGTGTAACTCCGGTCCCACATATTGGTAAGGGTGCTCCTGAGTGTAGGTATGCGGTAAGGCGGCAGCTCCATGACAAAATGAGATGATTCACCTTTGAAAAGGAATTTCTTAAAGATCATACCCATGATGATTGCCAGAATAATACCCAGCAAGTACAGGGAGAAAATGATTATGCCCTGATTGGCGCTGAAAAACGCTCCGGCAAAGAGGACATAGACCGGCAGCCGGGCGGTACAGGACATCAGGGGGTTAATCAAGATAGTAATCAAGCGGTCATTTCTGTTGCCTAGTGTCCGGGTGGCCATAATGGCCGGTACGTTGCAGCCGAATCCCAGAATAAGGGGCATAAATGATTTCCCATGCAAGCCCAGTTTGTGCATAAAGCGGTCCATGACATAAGCTGCCCGGGCCATATAGCCGCTGTCTTCCAGCAGTGATAGGGCCAGGAAAAGCAGGATAATATTCGGCAGGAAGACAATCACTGAACCCACCCCGCCGATAATACCGTCTACCGCCAGCGAGGTAACAAAATCCGGGGCGGAAATAGCTGTCAGGCCTGTGCTGACCACCCCCCCGAGCCAGCCGAAAAGCTGGTCAACCAAATCTGCCAGCGGAGAACCCAGGGCAAAGGTCAGCTGAAAAACCGCAAACATTGCCAGGAAGAAAATGGGAATACCCAGCAGGCGGTGGGTCAGTATCCGGTCAAGTTTATCTGAGAAAGACTGCTTCTGGCTGGACGGTTTAACTACAATTCCCGTCAGAACCTGGCTGATGAACTGGTAACGGCGTGCGGCAATCAGGGAAGCCATGTCTTCACCCAGTTTATCTTCCAAGCGTTTGACGGTGGCATCCCGCTGTGCCACCAGCTGTCCGGTCTGGCCGTACTTACCGATAACCTTCCAGATATTCTGGTCGCCTTCCAGGATTTTGATTGCCAGCCAGCGGGGAATAAACTTATCTGCCAGACCCGGAATAGTCTTAATGGTCTGGGCCAGAGCGCTAAGCTCCGCCTCAACCTCCCTGCCGTAGTCTATTTTTAGCGGCTCGCGGTTATTAGCCCCGGACTGATTAAGAGCGGCTGTTACAAGTTCCTTCATACCTTCTTTGCGGCAAGCCGTAGTGGGTATTACCGGTATGTCCAGCCGCTTGGAAAGCTCAGCGGTGTCTATTTTTATCTGTTTGGCGCTGACTTCGTCGTACATATTCAGGGCCAGCACTACCCGGGCTCCCATCTCCATCATCTGGACGCTCAGGTACAAGTTACGTTCCAGATTGGTTGAATCAAGCACATTTACCACAATATCCGGCTTCTCCAGCAGGACAAAATCCCGGGCGATAATTTCGTCTTCGGAATAAGCTCCCAGGCTGTAAGCGCCCGGCAGGTCTACGACCTGTATTTCCCGGCCGCCGAAGCTAAAGCGTCCTTCTTTCTTTTCAACTGTCTTACCGGGCCAGTTGCCCACGTGCTGGCGGGCACCGGTAAGGTTGTTGAATACAGTTGTCTTTCCGCAGTTGGGATTGCCCGCCAGCGCAACCACAATTGATTTGCTGTTAATCATTTCCCCACCTCTTTGCAGAGGGCTGTGCCGCATAAGTTAGTAATACCTAACTCATGGCTAAATTTTTTTAGACTGTCAGCCTCTTCAACCAATACCTGCAGGGCAACCCCGCGTCCCAGGGCTAAACGGGTGTCATTAACAGATATAATGAGCGGCCCGCCCGTATCGTTCTTCACTACTTTTACCCGGCAGCCGTCTACCAGTCCCTGCTCAAGCAGCTCCTGTTTCAGGTGCTCGCTACCGCGGATATCCCTGATGACAGCCGTCAAACCGGACTTGACCAGACCAAGCGGCAATCTTTCCATCAGGCGCCCACCTCCACATAGATTTGAGCAGCCTCGTCTTTTCTCAGGGTCAGGTGATAGCCTTTTACATCTACTTCTACCGGGTCACCCATAGGGGCGTGACCTTCCATTTTAATCTCTGCACCGGGGGTAACGCCCATGTCAAGGACACGGCTTTTCAGCGCCTTGTCAGAGGCAATGCGGATTACCCGCCCCCGTTCTCCGACCTTGAGCTCATTTAGAGCTCTGATTGGTTTAGTTTCCATAGGGTTAGTCTCCTTGTTACTTTGCACTTGGCTCAAATTATTTATAGCGGGGGTATCTTTTTGACTGATATTTTTAGCACAGTTCATGCAATCGGTTGATTCCAGAAAATGCATCAGGCGGTTCATGGTGTGCTTACTGACAACGTGCTCCATGAGGCAGGCATCCTTTTCGGCTATTTTGGCATCAACGCTGAGCACTTCGGTCAGGAACTGTTTTAGCTTGCGGTGTCTCCAGCGCACTTCCACGGCCATAGCTTTGCCGCTGGCGGTAAGCTCTACCGGACCATATTTTTCCTGAAGCACCAGCCCGTGTTTTTTCAGGTATTCTATCCCCTGGGTTACGGTGGCTTTGGCTATGCTAAGTTTGGCGGCAATATCCGTCACCCGGATTTCATTTACAGACTCAGACAGGGACAGCATTGTCTCAAGGTAGTCCTGCATGGCCGGAGTAATTGCGCTTATGTCAGTCATTCAAGCACCTCCCTAATAGTTAGGCTTGCCTAACATTTATAATATAACAGGTTCTTTTTTTTCGTGCAAGTGTTTTTTTAAGTAATGCTGGCGGCTGATGAGGGAAATAAAGACAACTGGATTGGGAATGTTTTGTATTAAGGAAAGCAGCTTTACCGTAAGACTGATAAGCAGGCAAACTGAGGGTTGCGGCTTTTTTGTTAAACAGAAGTTTAAGAGGGGCGGTACAGACCGCCCCCCGTGTAACCGGTTTATTTCTTGTGTTTTTCTATCTCTTCTTCTACTTCTTTAGCTCCGTCGGCGTAAAAGGATTCTTCGTCAGGTGCAAGTTCTTTGAGAAGTCTAAGGAATTCACCTGCGTGTACTTTTTCTTCATTGGCAATATCCCTGAGTACTTCTATGGCAAGCCTGTTGGTAGTGGATTCGGCCAATTGCAGGTATAACTGAATGGCTTCGTATTCGGCCGCTACCATAAACCTTATTGCCCGGATAAGTTCTTCATTGTTTAGGGGCTGGCTTTTGGCCAATCCTGAAAACGGTGTTCCAAACTCTGGCATTGTATCCTCCTGCTCAAAATATTGTTATGACCCTTTAATTATAATACACTTTTGCGGCTCTGGAGGCACTGTTTTGGGAAAAGTGACCGGGGGAATGGTATTAGCCGGAAACAGCTTTTTTGTTTGCGGCTATGTCTCTGGCTGTGTCCAGGTCTTCGGGGCGGTTGATATTGAAAAAACTGCGGTGTTCGGGGTCAAATCGGTCAATCTCAGGTTCTTCTATATATCTTGTGTGCAGGCGGGCAAGTAAATCACTGACGGCCAATTTGCCCTGGTCTAACAGGCTAAGGGCTTTTTCACCGGCTGATTTAGAGTAAATGGCATGCAGGGGTTCAGGCCTGTGCCCAAGTCTGGGTACGACAGCCTCAAAGCCTGCCACCTGGTCTTTCATATACTCCAGCAGAGCCCGGTTGAGGAAGGGCATATCGCAGCCTACCACCAGATTAAACTGGGATTTTGAGGCCTTAAGGCCGCTGTAAATACCGGCCAGAGGCCCTTTTTCCGGCAGGATATCCCGCACTATTTTTATGCCGGGTAGCGGCTTTATTTTTGTATCTGCCTGGCCGTAAGCGGTAACCACCAGAATTTCCCGCCCGTAACCGTTAAGGTTAGCCACCGCCCTTTCCAGCAGGGTTTGCGAATCTAAGGTGGCGCTAATTTTATCCCTGCCCATGCGCTTGCTTTTGCCGCCTGCCAGTATAATGCAGCTTATATCGGTTTTGTCAGGCGGGGTTTTAAAAAAGGCGGGGTGTATATCCGGGTCGGCCTCTATATCCTGTATGACAAAAATATTTTCGGACTCCTCCGGGGCGAAGGCGGCCAGAAACTTTTGAAGCAGGGATTTGCGGACTACGGAGACAGTATAAGGTGCTTTCTGGTAAGCCAGACGGGCTTGTCCGGCCAGCCCCTTGCCGGCTATCTCCAGGTGTCCCATTTCATCAAGGAAAATAACCTCATAGCCAGTCCGGAGAGCTTCCTTGATGGCGTTACAGGCGAAATCAAGCCCGCTTTGGAGGATAGAATACCTGCCAACCCTTTCACCCTGAAAATCAGCCGGAGGGTTAGTCAGGCTGAAAACAGCCTCTGCCGAAGTGCGGATATCGGTAACCGTGTAACCTGTTTTGGTGTCTTCCTGAAACACAGGGCGGCAGATAATACCGCCGGTTTTAAAACCGTACTCCCGCAGGTACCGGGCATATCTCTGGCAATGTGAGCTTTTTCCGCTGCCCACTTCTCCGGTGATAATAAGGTTCACCTAACCTCCCAGATGAAATACTGCCGGAATAACCCAGCACGATACCACTGTCACGGCTGAGGTTATGTAGTACGCGCGGGGATAGCTGGTTTTGAAATTAGCCAGTTTGGGCATACCGAATTTACCCAGATAGTAGCCTATGGCCAGGGTAATGCTGCCGGCCAATGCCACCGGCCAGCCGGTGCTTATTATGGTGTCTATCTTGCCGGCCATATCCAGCATAGGCCATTTGCCCATACCGAATACAGAGGCGATAACCGCATATAATACTATACCCAAAGCACCTGACAGAAAGCCGGTAGTTATCTGGGCAAGGAGGTGCTTTTCCATAGCTTTTTTGAAGATAAAGGCCACCGATCCAAAGGCAACCGCTTCCATTATGATGGCGACTGCCGGGTTGATTACATAAGCCGAAAAGACCGGCTCGCCGAATATCAGGGCGGAGAAGGGTTTAAAAGCGGCTGCAATAACGCCCAGCAGGGGGATAAGGGCGGGTTTTTTGGTAATGCTCATAAATATAGCCATAAGGGATATAGCTAAGCCTCCCATAACCGCCCCTTGATAGGTAAAGTGGATTGCGTGCAGGAAACCCCCCAGTGCCATTTCCAGAAGCCCCCAGACAGAGCCGATGACGGCCAGGGTCAGAAGGGCGGGGATACGGTTTTTCTCAGGGTTTAAATATATGCTCATAGTTAGTCTCCTTGTACTTTGGTTAGGTATTAACTTTTTCCAGTCTGACCTTGGTATCATAAAAAACGGCACTGCCCCCGATGGTATCAACCAGACAGGTATTTTTCAGGTGGGGGTCTACCCTCATGGCGGCGTTGGCGTTTACCCCCTTGGTGCGTTTGGCCTCACCTGGAATAAGCTCACCGTCAATGGTGATATCCAGCCCGCCGTAGGCGAAATGGCCGTATCCCAGTGAGAAGGCTACTACTCCGGGGCGGATACCCTGCATAATATTTAGCTTGGCGTTCATAGGCCATTCCTGACCGTTCCGCAGATTCCAGACGCCCCTGGGATTGCTCTCGGATACCACCCTGACTATATCTGTTTCGCCCAAGCCAAGCCTGTCTGCATCAGCTTGGTTAATCAGTATTGTGTTCTCCGGCAGCAGGGGGTTCAGATAATAATTGCCGGCGGTGGTAGGGGTGCGGGCAATCTCCCTGTAGGTAATCAGGTTTAAGTCATAGCCGTTTTTCTCGTCATTCAGTTCCTGCCCGTAGCAATCCCGCCCGGCGGTAATATAGCAGGCATGGCCGGGGATGGGTTCACCCGTCTGCGAGTTTTTGACTTCGGTAGTTTTTTCCAAAAACACGTTGAACAGGCGGCCGTATTTGTTGCCCAGCTGCTGGTTGGCCGGGTAGCCACCCTCATAGTCCTGAAAGCGGCCGCCCCGGTTTAGCATATAAACAACCTTTGGCCAGTTTTCACCCGCCAGACTGCTCCAGCGTTCAAGGTTGTAAATATTATCCGGCAGATGGCGTCTGGCCTGGGTAAATATGCGTATTTCTTCTTCGTCTGCATCAGGAACGGCATCAGAGCCGTCAGCTTTTTCGCCGAAAGCCAGATTAGCCGCCATTCTAAGGTAGAGGTCATCAAAGTGGTTAAGGGGTATGCCGTTACCCAGCCCGTCCGGCCCGAAGCCCGGCAAGCCCATTTTTTCGGCCAGCCCCAGCAGCATGGTCTCCATGGAAAGGGGCATATCCTGACCGAATACTTTCACTATTTCCACCAGCGGGGCAATAGCAGGCTGTCTGACCGGCTGGGATTTAAAGGGGATAGTATTCTGGCTGCCGGCAAACTCCCAGCGTTCCATGTTGGTCAGGTCCGGGAAGATATAATCAGCATACATGGAGGTTTCACCTACCACTATATCGGTAACAACCAGCAGGGGCAGTTTTTCCGGGTCTGACAGAAACTCCAGAGCGGTATGCCCGGCCGGGACTACGTAAACAGGTGAACCCATATGCAGGAAAAGAGCCTTGATAGGGTAGGGATAGGCATCTCCGGCCGAGGGGATAACCTCCTGATAAATATCCTCCGAAAGGGGATACCAGTTCCGCTTGGCCGGATAACCCTGACTCTTAAACAGGGTGGTATCTTCGTATATATGCCCGTACCTTACTATATTTATGCCGGAGGGAGTAAGTGCGCCGGGCTTCATCTTGCCCAGATTAAAAGGGCCGCCGGCTTTGCTGCCGCTGATATCATAAGCAGAGCCTTTGAGCATGCCGCCCTGCCAGTCATAGTTGCCTATAAGCATATTCAGGTTCCACCAGGCAAGGGCGTTATAAAAGCCGTTGGTATGCTGGCTGACTCCCCGGTGGACATCCGCTGCCGCTTTTTTGCCGTGGCTGGTAAATTCGCTGGCCGTTTCGGCAAGGTCATCCGCCTTTACCCCGCAGATTTCGGCCCATTCTTCCAGAGTGTGGCTGGAGGCTTCGTCCCGGAGTATCTGCAAACTGCTTTTCATCCGCAAACCATTTATAACGGTGTCAATGAACAGCTCACCTTCAGCCGCATTTACAGTATCATTCGGGTCAAACCGGGTAGGCTCTCCATTTTTCATAATCAGCGGGGTATCAAAGCCGAAGCTGCCCTGTTCCAGGCCGATATCCGAAGCCCGTAGAAACCTTTCGGCCTTGCCTTCGGCATCTATCTTTACCAGCCAGGTGGAGCCGCTCCAGGTGGGCTCTCCGTCTGCATCAGCGGCGGCTTTGTTGGCATTGGCCAGATATTTGGCGTTGTAGCGGCTGTTATTAAATATCCAGCGGATTAAGGCCAGTGCCAAAGCCCCTTCGGTACCGGGTTTAGCCGGAAGCCATTTCCAGGCCTTTGAAGCGGCCTTGGAGAAACGCGGGTCTGCCACCGCATATTTCATCCGGCCGCTGTCCAGCCCGTCTGCTATCCGCATGGCGCGGCTGGTTGGGCCAAAGCTGGCCTCAAAGGGGGATGCGCCGGTGAAGATGACAAATTCGCTTTTGCCTATATCGGCCATCCAGTAAAATTTATCACCTTCCATAAATTCGCCGGTTGTGGAATCAAACTTGGCACTTAAGGCCTTGGCTGACTGAAATAAACTGCCCTGGCAGACTGTGGTATGCCCGTGGGCGTTTATAGAACCCATGGCGTCATGGGTAAAGCGTTTTATAAAATCCACCCGGCCGCCCTGGGTCCGCCCGAACATATAGCAAAAGCCGTTGTTTTTCAGCCCAAGGTCAGGGTGATTGGGGTCTATAAATTTATCCAGATAATCCCTGTATTTTTCCTTAAAGGCCTCTACCAGAGCTGTTTTTTCAGTTTCATCTTTTTCAGCCCAGATAGCCTTTATATCAGTGTTAATGGCTTTTGTTACTTCGGGTGAGCGCAAGGCCCAGATATCTTTTAAGCCTTCCACGTTCCGGTTTTCTTCACCGGGTACGTTTGAAAAGATTTTGCCGCCGCTGGCTATTTCTTCTACTGCCTGGTCAAAGGGGATGCTCTTCCATTTGTTTGAGCCGCGGGGGCCGTCACGCTTTATTACCTTGACCAGACGGAATGGGTCATAAGAAGTTTGGGCACCCGAATGCCCTTTGGGGCAGATGCTGGCGTCTGTCAGGGCAGAGGTGGTTACCGGTGTTTTATAATCCAGCTGGGGCATCATATTCCAGGGGCTGAACGGGTTTCCGTCCACCTTGGCAATAACCCCGTCAACCAGCTTTACTTTTATACTGCACTGGGTGGCACACTGCTGGCAGGTGCTGTAGATAATATCTTCGGGCCTGGATAAAGAATAATCATTGTCGCCCAGTATCTTTCTGGGGTGGGTCACCAGCTCGCAGCCGGACAGCAGGGCAGTACCCCCCAGCAAAGCGGAAACCTTTATAAAATTAGCCCGGGTTATGCCCCCGGAGGGGTTTTTGGCTTGCCTTTCTTTATTCATTGCCGGTTTCCTCATTTCCAATTCTGACAGGTATCAGTTTCATCATCCTGGCCACCATGTAAAATACCAAAATGGCTGCGGCAGTCACACCCGCTGAAAGCGCCCATTCGGGCAGGGTGGGTATGTAGCTGTCTATATATCTGCTGTCTATAATGGGGCTGGATAAAAAGTCTGCCCCGGCAACTACCTGAGCCGGAATGATAAAATTCAAACGGGCAACAGCCGCCCCCAGAAGCACCAGCACACCTACGCTCAGCCCCCAGGCCGGTTTTTTGGATAAGCCGGGTTTAACCAGAATGGTGATTAGAGCTGCCATGGCTACCACAATACCCAGACCCATCTGGACTATCCAGAAGCCGTACCAGTACTGTCCGAACATTATATAGTTGGCGGCTTCGATAGTGGGCGGGGTGGCGTCATATATGCCCACAAACAGCACCGAGCCTATTATGTAGGTAATGGCAAGCAGTAAAATCATGGTGGAAATTACCATAGTCCTGGCCAGGCGGGGGTAACCGGGGCTTTTTTTATCTCCGTACAGGGCAACTATGATGCGTGACAGGGCGAACCCGGCAGACATACCGAAGATAGGGAAGAGTACCGGAAAAAGACCCACGCTCCAGAATGAATGTGAAGACTGGGTGCTAAGGGTAAATCCCACCGCCCCGCTGGCAATAACCGCTACCGGGAAACCCAAAATCATCAGCCATTTTACTACCGGTTCTTTGGGGAAAGGCAGGCGTTTTTGGGGCATAAACAGAACGAATAAAATTGCGGCCGTAGCCAGGGCAATCAGGGTATAAATCCAGACAGACCAGGCCAGCACCGAATCAAAGTTAGGGTGCAGAAATACGTTCATTACCCGTTCGGGGCGGCCTTCGTTGATAAGGATGTGCACCAGACCGGCACCCAGGCTGGTCAGCGAAGCCAGCATAAATATCTTGCCCGTGCCGGCAAAGGTTTTAACCTTAAAAAGCAGGTCCAGCGAGGCTATAAAAAACATACCGGCTGCGGTACTGGCAAAAAAGACGTAGAGTGCCATCCACAAGCCCCAGACTACGAAACTGCCCAGTCCGAGCATCTGCTGACCGTTGTTGAGGAGCATCAGGAATCCCCAGACTCCGGCCGCCAGGGAAAGGATTAATATACCCAGGGCTATCCTTTTCCAATTCATGGTTTGCGGTACTCCTCCCCTTAAAATAAATAATAAACTGAAGGGTCAGTGCCCAGCTCTGATTTAAGCTGGATAATGCCCGGGTTGGCTATCAGTTCCGAAACCAGGCTGTCAGGGTCATTGGCATCACCGAAGTAGTTTACCCGGCCGATGCAGGTGGTGACACAAGCCGGCAGCATGCCCTTTTCCAAGCGGTGCAGACAGAAATGGCATTTTCTGGCATTGCCGATGGGTGAGTCCCGTTTGGGGGTGCGTGAATGTTGGTAGCCGTATTCAAAACTGGGGGCACTTTGCCAGACCCCGCCTTGCTCATAACCCAGCACCAGGCCAGAGTCCTCAGGTTCGTCTTCCAGATAGTTATCGCCGTAGTCCATAGTCCGGGCAACATAAGGGCAGGCCACTATACAAAAACGGCAGCCTATACAGCGGTGATAGTCAATTACCACTATCCCGTCAGGCTGTTTAAAGGTGGCACCCACCGGGCAGACTTTGGTGCAGGGGGGATTGTCACAGTGCATGCAGGGGCGGGGAGTGAAACGCCGGGAGACATTAGGGTACTGACCCATCTCTTCGTCCATAACAAAGCGGTATATCACCCCCGGAGGGAGTTTGTTTTCCGAGATGCAGGCTTCGGTGCAGGCATGACAGCCGACACATTTCCTAAGGTTTATTACCATAGCCCAGTGGCGTTCGGCGGCTGGTTTTTGCATAGCCCGGCGCAAATCTTCCTGCATCCGGATAAGGGGGTCTTCCTTAACAGGGCTGGGAAGGAAAGTGGTTTCTTCCGGCGGAAAGCTGGCCGCAGAGGGGGGTGCAACAGCCGCTTTGAAATTCTGAGTGCCTTCGTCCAGCTTTATTATAGCCGCCAGACCCAGCACACCTCCGGAGTTTTTTATAAAATCCCTGCGGGTTGGAGGGGGAGTTGACCGGGAATTTCCCTGTTTACGTTTATCTGTCATCGCTCACTCCTGCCATACTTGATACTTATCTAACAAGCTGCCTTGTTTAGTTTGGCTGTTCCGGAGATTAGGGGTGATAGATATTGCGAGGCTGGGGTATTATCTTAGGGTACCAAGTAGTATTAGTTCTTAGGTACTAGTACCACTTGGTAGAGTATAATGAATACAACACCTCGCTGTCAATTTACTCTGATTCGCCTTTGGCCTTATAATTACTATAGCACAGTTTGGGGGGGTGCATTTGGCCAGATTTGCTCATGAAATATATCCGGTATTACTCTGCTTTACGCGCGTTGACGCTTTTAGGGTATTGGTATAATATTACTAACGGGCATATGCTCATAATAACAGAGTAAATTCCGGACTGCAAACTGGTATTTATTGATGTGGTGCAGTTATGCTAAGCGAACCTGACGGCGGGGCTGGCAGGTGTAGGTTTTAAATAAAATACACGGGAGAATATCTGGATTATGTCTACTGAAGCTGAAATACGGGAAATACTGGGGAAAGTAAAGGTCGCAGCGGCTGGAACTACCCTGGCCGAGCTTAATCTGTTACAGGAGGTTACGGTTCAGCCGGATAAAATAGCAGTCAGAGTAGCCAGTGCCGGTTTATCCGAAGACAGCCGGCAGATTTTGCGGCAGGAAATAGAGCTGGCTCTAAAGCCGGTACTTAAAAAACAAACCCTTGAGATTGAGTATATTACAGTCCCTCTGAAAGATCTCAACCGGGTTAAAAAAGTAGTGGCTGTTATGAGCGGCAAGGGCGGGGTAGGGAAATCTCTTATAACAGGTTTGTGTGCGGTGGCCTTAAACCGGCAGGGGTACAGGGTGGGCATACTGGATGCCGATATAACCGGCTCAAGTATACCCAAAATGTTTGGTGCCAACCAGAAGATTATAGGTAACGAAGAGGCTATTTTGCCGGTTCAATCCCGCGGGGGTATTTCTTTGGTATCCACCAGCTTATTATTGACTAATCAGGATGATGCCGTTATCTGGCGCGGGCCGCTTATTTCCAAGATGATTAACCAGTTCTGGGATGATGTACTCTGGGGAGAGCTGGATTACATGGTGGTGGATTTGCCGCCCGGTACCAGTGATGCCGCACTTACGGTCTTACAGGCGCTGCCTATTTCGGGTATTCTGGTTGTTTTCACCCCTCAGGGTCTGGTGGAGATGGTGGCCAGAAAAGCGGTGAGCATGGCCAAGAAAATGGAAAAACCCATTATCGGTTTGGTGGAGAATATGGCTTATCTGAAAGTCCCCGAACTGGATAAAAAGATTGAGGTTTTCGGTGCCGGACACGGTGAAGAGCTGGCCAAATCAATAGGCGTGCCTTTTATAGGCCAAATGCCCTTGGACCCTGCTCTGGCGGCCTTGTGCGATAACGGGGATATTGAAAAGTACCAGCACCCCCTGCTGGATGAGCTGGAAAAGGCTATTTCCCGCTCATAACAAAGTCATAGTCAAGATAAAGGGCAGACCTAAGAAGGTCTGCCCTTTTTTTATATTCGTTTAAAACTGAAGCTAAATCTGTTTTAACCAGGTTTTTGGCCTAGAGGAAGAGTATTACCCCCAGTATGGCCAGCTCCAAAGCTATGGCATAAGCGGCCACTACTGACCAGTTTTTCTGCTGGACAAAGTAACCGGGGCTGTTTATGGCTGAATAAATAAACATACCGGTTGCCAGCAGATACAAGCTTTCCCCCCAGCTCTGTTCAGACAGCAAGCCTGTACCTGCCAGAATAAGCATGAGGGCGGTGGCAAATTCGGCAGCTGAGCGGAGTATGAGCTCATACGTACCCCACCTGGATTTATAGCCTTTGTTGGGGTCCTGGAGCGCCCGCCGGTTAAGGTTTTCTCTCCACTGGAAAATAACAAGCACACCGATAACTATTGAAAATATTGCTGCAAAGCTCATTTAATCCTCCCTGCCTGCCGGGTAGAGTAAGCTCAAGTGGGGTGCTAAATAGCCCCCTATATTTAAAGTATAGCATGTAAAAGGCCGGGGATAATATAAAAAGGGGGGAATACTCCCCCCGCTCAATTAAATACAGTATCTTATATATGATTATCAAGATTCCCTGTAGGCCACCCAGAGGGTGCCGGGGCCGCCGTGAGTCCCCAGAACAGCTCCCAGCTGGGCAAGTATAGTCTGGTCTTTGGGGAAAATATCACTAAGCATATCCGCCAGTTTATGGGCGGTTTCCGGGGTAGTAGAATGGATTACGCTGAAATCAGCTATGTTTTTACCTGTTTTGGCAAACTCCACCAGCCGCTCCAAACCTTTGGCGGTATTGCGTACCCTGCCGCAGGGCTGGTATTCGCCGTCTGCCACTGTCAGTACGGGTTTTACCCCCAGCAGAGAGCCCATAAGTATTTTGGCTTTGCCAAGCCGCCCGCCCACCTGAACATACCGCAGGGTATCAAAAAAGCCCATCAGCTTTATCTTGGGTATGCTGTTTTTGCAGTCTTCCACAATCTCCCCCAGCTTTTTGCCTGAACGGGAGGCTATGGCAGCAGCCTTGATGATAAGCCCCATGCCCATGGAGAGCAGACGGGAATCTATAACCTCTATGGGGCAGCTTACGCCCGAAAGTTTGGCGCCCTCTATGGCGGACTGGTAAGTGCCGCTGAATTTAGAGGAAATGTGGATGGATACAATGCCGGTGGTATTGTCTTTAGCCAGCTCACGGTAGACATTGGCAAAATCTTCGGGGCTGGGCTGGGAGGTTTTGGGGTGGATGCCGCCATGTATCAGCCTGTGAAAAAAGGTTTCCTTATTTATATCCACACCGTCACGGAATACTTCAGTGCCAAAATGGACGTAAAGAGGTACAACCGTAATCCCCAGATTTTTTACCAGGTCAGCCGGTAAATCAGCGGTGCTGTCAGTGACTATTTTGATGGTCATGTGGAATTTACTAACTCCTTGTTGAAATTTATGGGCAGTTCCCACAGTATACTGGTATAACACTTTTGTGTAAAATTTTATTAATATAATTAGACAAATGGTAATATTTTGCATGCTCATTACGGATAGCTTTTATCCGTCTGGAAGGCGGGTATGTTATGATAAATACCAACTAAGCTTTACCGGGGAGTGGGCGAATGGAGTTTCAGATTTGGGGTTATCTGGTTTTTGCACTTAGTCTGGTGGCTTTGGTGCTGGCATTCCGGGTGATGCGGCGCAAGCGGCTGGTAGATGATATACCCACTTCGCGTACCCAAGGGGTATTTATCGGTCTGGTTGAGCTTAAAGGCAGGGCCGAAAGTGAAAATCCTTTTACCGGCTTTCTTTCGGCTAAAAAGTGCGTTTACTATCATTATAAAGTAGAGGAACACTGGTCACGTCTGGTGACTGAAACTTATACCGATGCTAAGGGGCATGTGGGTGTCCGTACCCGGCAGGAGAGCGGCTGGACACAGGTGGCCTCCGGCAAAGAGATGCAGCCGTTTTACCTTAAGGACGAAACGGGGATTATCCTTATACAGCCGGAGGGGGCGGATATCCAGCCCCAAACCCTGTTTGACCAGACCTGCGGCCGGAGTGACCCGCTGTACTATGCCAAAGGCCCGCAGGGGAGTATAGCTAATTCTGACCACCGGCGCCGTTTTACCGAGGAAGCTATCCCGCTGCATGCAGAGCTTTACATAATGGGGCAATCCCGGGAACGGGGGGATATAGTTGCCCCTGAAATAGCCAAAGACAAATCTGCCCCTATGTATGTGATTTCCACCCGGACTGAGAAGCAGATAAGCCGCAGTTACAGCGGCTGGTTCTGGTTCTGGATAATCCTGGGTTTGCTGGTATCTTCAGGCAGCGGGTTACTTTTGTCTCAGCAGGGCACTGAGGGTTTTAATCCGGGCTGGGGTGCGGTTTGGTGGCTGGGGTTTTATCTCTTTGGCTGGCTGCTGGGCTGGCTTTGGGCGGGTTATAACAGTCTGGTGGGGCTTCGGAACAGGGTTTGCCAGGGATATGCCCAGGTAGATATACAGCTGAAACGCCGTTTTGACCTGATACCCAACCTTGCAAAGAGTGTAGCGGGTTTTTCTAAGCATGAGCATGAGCTGCAGGAGATGCTGGCGGAAGTACGCACTATCTCCAGGGTAAACGGGCAGGATACTACGGATATCCGGAGTGCCTCTGCCATACTGGTTTTTAATATGGAAAAATACCCTGAACTCAAGGCAGATACGCTCTTTCTGAAACTCCAGGAGGAACTGGCGGCTACCGAGTCTCGGATAGCTTTGGCTCGTGACTACTATAACTCTATAGCTACTTTTTATAATACCCGCCGCGAGATATTCCCTGACCGTCTGCTGGCCGGGATTTTTGGCTTTAAAGAGCGGGTGCTTATAAATGCCAGTGACCTTGAGCGGATAGCCCCTGAGGTAAAACTGGCAGAATAAAAAAAGTTCTGGGAAATATTTGTTGGCGGACAGGCATGGTTAGAAAGTGAGGTACGGCAGGCATGAGGAGATTTTTTCAGGAAAAGCCGGGTGCAGTGGAATTTTTGTTGCCGGCAATGGTTTTTACCCTGGCGGTGAGTCTGTTTCCGCTATTCAGTTCAGGTATGACCTGGATACTGGGTGACCGCTTCGGACAGGGGGCAGGGGTGCTGGGACTAATTGCCCTTGTCATTTTCGGTCTGTCCTTTCTGGCTAAGCCCCTGCGCGGTTTGTTATGCAGTTATAAAGCCATTATTTTCAGTGCCGGTGGAGTGGCCATACTTAGCCTGCTGGCCCAGATAGGCTTTGCCGAGCCTCTTATAAACTTCATCTGCTCTGCTTTGGGTCTGTCTCTCTTTGCTGTTTTTTTGGCGGTTTATCTGGATAGTGCCCGGGTGCGGGGGGCATCTTCAGTGGGGCATTTCGGGGCGGGGGTTGTCTTCGGCTTACTGCTGAATGCCGCTTTGTCTGCCGGATTTGGCACTTATGACCTGGTAAACCAGCCTTCGGTTTTCCCCTTGCTGATTAGTGCTGTGATAGCGGCGTTTATACTATTTTTGCTTAGTGTGCATATGCCTCTGTCAGAGGGGCCGGCTGCCAGTAACAATGGCTTGGGCTGGCTGGTAATAGGCCCATTTTTGTTTCTGGAACTGGTAATTTTCGGCAATATTGCCCGGCTGTCTGTCCTCAGCGGTTTTTCCAGCCCGGTTGCTTCTTTATTTGTGCTGGGGGCTTTATCACTGGGTTTAGTGGGCATACTCTGGGTGTTTTCACTCAACCAAAGGCATATCAGGCTGCTGTCCATGATTGCCAGCCTGTTTTTGATACTTTCCCTGACCGGTATTTCAGGCGGAGTGGCGGCTATAAGTCTTGCCCAGCATTTTCTGGGGCAGCTGGCATTGATACTCCTGTTCGGAGTGATTCTCCGCTATATTGGCGGCAGAATGGCTGAGGGGCAGCCTGAAAGCCTGAACTTGCCTAACGGGCTGGGTATGATTTTATTCGTTATACTCCTGCTGGGGTATTATGCGGTGTATCAGGTGGCTGTGCCATATGATAATACGGTTTTAGAGCTTGTGGCCGGGCTTATGGTGGTGGTTTTGGGCTTGTATTCGGGGCGGGAGTGTCTGCCTCTGCTGGATTTTAAGGGTGAACGCTTTATTTTGCCGGCTATGTCCATACTGCTCCTGACGCTGCCCCTTTTAGGTTTGCTTACCTATAAAACGCCTCCGGCTGCACCTCAGTTTAGCGGAACTCTGCGTATTATGACTTATAATTTACATAACGGGTTCAATACCCAGGGTAAGCTGGATTTGGAAGCTCTGGCCAGGGTTATTGAAGACAGCGGGGCGGATGTGGTGGCCTTACAGGAAATTTCCCGCGGCTGGGTGATAAGCGGGCGGGTGGATATGCTGGAGTGGCTTGCCCAGCGGCTGAATATGCACTTCGCTTTTGGGGCTACTGTCGGTGAATACTGGGGGAATGCCATATTATCCAAATATCCCATACTGGATACCCACAATGTCAGTCTGGAAAGTGAAGGGCTGCCTATCAAACGGGGCTATCTGAACGCTGTACTGGATTTGGGTGTCAGGTATCTGTACCTGGCGGCTACCCATCTGCACCACGTGCCCGAAGAAGGGGAGGTGAGGGTTATTCAGGCAGAGGAGCTGGCAGATTTTTGGCACCATGCCCCCTCTACGGTAATAATGGGTGATTTCAATGCCGAACCGGATTCAGCGGAGATAGCTATACTGCGGCAGGCAGGCTTTTCTGATAGCCTGGAGGGGCAGACTTCGGTTCTTACTTACCATGCGGCAGATTTATACCAGAGAATAGATTATATCTGGGCTTCGCCTGATATAGAGTATCTGGATTCTTATACTGTATTTAGTCTGGCCTCAGACCATCTGGCTATTATTGCCGATATACGGCTTTCCTGAGCATATCTGGGTAATAAAAAAGGGCGGTAAAAGCCCGCCCTTTTAAGTCCGGTATTTATAGCCGGGGTTACTTGATGTCCAGCTCTGCCTTCATCATTTCCACCACCCGGTTTACAGCCTTGTCTACTGCCGGGGTAAGCTCAAACCCCGGTGCCATACTGCCGGGCTGGATACCGTATATTATAATATCCTTTGGCAGGGCGTCATGGTATTTGGCCAGATTAAGTATTTCCATCAGCCCCATCTGGTGGAAAGAGATATCTATTTTCTGCTCGGTTTTGATATCTTCGGGGCGGAAGCGGTATATCATACCGGGTTCGTCTCCGCCGTGAACCGCATCCAGTATAAATATTCTTTCACGCCTGGATATCACGTCCAGCAAATCCATGGCGGCGGTGCCGCCGTCATACAGCTCCACATCTTCAGGAACAGGAAACCGGGATAGCCGCTCTATGCAGCGTACCCCGGCACCTTCATCACTCAAGAGTATATTGCCTGTACCCAGGACCAATATAGGTTTGGGAGATTCACTCCCCGGATTAAAAAACATACTTAGTATACGCGGAAGCGGCTGATTTCGTTGCCGGTGGGAGAGACCAGGTGAACGGCACAAGCCAGACACGGGTCAAACGAGCGGACAATACGAACCAGCTCAAAGGGATTGTCATTATCACGTACCTTAGTACCGATAAGCGCCTGCTCCACCGGACCGTAAACACCCTGATTATCCTTGGGCGAACAGTTCCAGGTGGTGGGCACTACGCACTGGTAGTTGCTTATTTTGTGGTTTTCAATCTTTATCCAGTGGCCGAGAGCGCCGCGGGGGGCTTCCCAGAGGCCCATACCTTCGGCAGTTTCGGGTATTTCATAATCAGCAATAACCGGCTCGCCAATCTTGAGTTCCATCAGCCACTTGACCATTTCGTCAGCCACAATCTTGCATTCCAGAGCACGGGCGGCATGTCTGCCGAGGGTGCTGAAGAGGGCAGCCGGACCGGCACCGAAATGGGAAAGGGTATCATTCACCATCTGCTGAACCAGGGGGTCACCGGATACGTAGTTGACTACCATACGGGCCAGAGGGCCTACTTCGTAGGGAGTGCCATCGTAGCGGGGGGCTTTAAGCCAGGAATAGCCGTCAGCCTTGGTAAATTCAGGTTCGGTTACCTCGTTCAGGGGATATTCAGTAGTATCACCCTTGAACCAGCTGTATTTGATGGATTCGGTAATCTTGCTGGGGTCAAAGGTGCGGTGAGCCAGGTCAGATGCGGAAACCACACCCTGAGTGAACAGCCTCTGGCGGGTAGCCAGATTAGTGCCGCTGGCCTCAAGGTCAAACACACCATAGCTGAGCAGGTTGCCGCAGCCCACACCGATACCGAAGTAATCAGGATAGGACTCAGCTACTGCAATAACGTCAGGTATGTATACATTATCAATAAAGTTGCGCAGGGTATTCAGCTTGCTCATAAAGTTTGAAATGCTGTCTATGCTGGGGTGTGAAGTAACACCGCCGGCTACCACTGCCACGCTGTGGGGCAGACGGCCGCTGTAAATGGCGGACATTTCATGAGCCAGGCGGCGCATATTCAGGCCCTCAACATAATGGGCAACTGCGGCCTGGGCTACCTTTTTGGGCAGGCGGTAATCACCTTCGTATCTGGGGTAGAAAGGCGCCAGCATGGACATATCACCGGCAGCCAGAGCCCGGGCAATGAAATCTTTAACCTTCAAAAGTTCAGGGTCAGTGCCGTCATAATCTGCTACTTCGGTTACGTCTACATAGTCCAGAGCGGCCAGATGGTAGAAATGGACTATGTGAGAAGCAATGTAGTTGGCACCCTGAATAAGGTTGCGGAGTATCCGCCCGTTATTCGGTATCTTGTCAGCTACACCAAAGGCAGAGTCCAGGTTTAAAGCGGCGGTAGTGCCGTGGGAGGTGGGGCAGACGCCGCAGATGCGCTGGGTAATGTGAACAGCATCACGCGGGTCACGGTCCTTCATAAATATTTCAAAGCCGCGGAACAGAGTGCCGACACACTTGGCATCCTTGACCTCGCCGCCGTCTACGGTGGCTTCGATTTTTAGATGACCTTCAATCCTCGTTATGGGGTCAATTACTATCTTCTGCATTTTCTTCTCCAAAGGTAAGATTACGGTCTACTAACCCTTTTTTGCGGCATTCCGCTTGGCTTTTTTAGCAAGTTCTACGGCTGCTACACCGGCAGTCAGTACCACGGCAGTACCGGCAATACCGATAGCCAGTTTGTCAGTACTATTGATAACAGGCGGCGCTTCAAACATGGGAGAAACCGCATCCGGGAAGCCGGGGTGGGCACAGCCGATACACGGAGAATCAGCTTCTACGCACCAGCGGGTCTTATTGTTCCAGAGCCTGTCAGAACAGTCAGCATAGGTCACCGGACCTTTGCAGCCTACCAGGAACAGACAGTAAGGCTCGGACAGTTTGGTGGCAAACAAACCCTTTTCGTAGTGACCGCGGCGCGGGCACTGGTCATGAAGGAGTTTGCCGTAATAAGCCTTGGGGCGGCCCATCTTATCAAGGTCAAGTGCGTCAAGTCCGCTCATAAGTATGGTAGCCAGAGTGCCCACTACCCAATCCGGATGAGGGGGGCAGCCGGGCAGGTTTACAACCGGGGTAGTTATATTATGGTCTTTAAGAATTTCTTCAAGAGCCTTGGCACCGGTGGGGTTGGGGGCGGCAGCGGTGATGCCTCCAAAGGCGGCACAAGTACCGGCAGCCACAATGGCCAGTGCCTTGGGAGCCAGATTCAGTACATGCTCCAGTATGGTGATGCCTTCGCCGTTCTCTTCGCCTACCTCAGCATAAATCCCGTTATCTTTGAGGGGTACAGAGCCTTCAAGTACCAGTACAAACGGCCCTTTGGCCACAGTATCGGTGATAGTGCTCATAGCCAAATCACCCTGAGCGGCCATGATAGTGGGGTGGTACTGCATGGAGACATGAGTACCGGGGACTACCGAAGTAAGCAGCAAATCCTGGATGGTGGGTGAAACAACGTTGATAGTAGAGATAGTGCATCCGTTGCAGCCCGCACCCTGGAGCCATATAACCGGGATTTCTTTCAAAGCCTCGGCAAACATTTTTTCAAATTCGGGGAGCTTCAAAGCACCCAGACTGAGGGCGGCGGTAGAGCCGGCGGCTAGCTGTACAAAATCCCGTCTAGTAAGTTTAGTATTAAACATTTTTCCTACTCCATTCCAAAGTGGTTCTTTTGTCTAAACCCGCTTACGCCGGTCTAGTGCTTGCCAGCCTTGTTTTCAGCATGCTCGGCATCATGTGCCTGCGCCTGAATTCTGCGGCCGCGGAAATACCATATGCCAACCATCAGCGAAGCTACTATAGAGATTTCCAAGGGTATGTTGCCCAGGAATTCTCTGGTGAAGCTGGGGAAGAACTCATTTTCATGCATGTCAAAGCCGATTTTTTCGGGTTCAACACTGCTTAAGTACAAAACATGAGTACCGCCGGCTTCTTTTTCGCCGTAAACATAGGGGTAATATCTGTCAGGGTCATTTGCAAGTCTTTCATAGGCTTCGGCCAGCAGGTCAGCCCGTTCGCCGAATTTGATAGCACCGGTGGGGCAGGTAGCTGCACAAGCCGGTTCTACACCGTTTTCCACTCTGTTCCAGCACATGGTGCATTTGGTGATTTTAGCCCAGTTGTCATCCCACTCAAATTTGGGGATTTGGAAGGGGCAGGCGTTCTGGCAGTAACGGCAGCCGAAGCATTTGTCCTGATCCCAGACTACTGCACCGGTAGGCCGTTTGTGGAGGGCACCGACCGGACATACCGAAACGCAAGCCGGTTCATAGCAGTGCAAACATCTCTTGTGAGCGAAAATCCAGTTAAGTTTTCCGTCTTCTTCAATCTCCCTGCACTCCAGCAGGTTGTAGTTGAATGCGTTCTGTTCCAGGGGATTGGTCACTTCAGGACTGAAAGTTGTCTTGACAGCAGGGTTTTCGTTCCACTGTTTACAGGCTACCTGACAGCCTCGACAACCAGTACATCTAGTGGTATCAATCAGCATTCCATTAGGCATTCCTGTTGCCCCCCTTGTGCTTTAATCTCTAAAGGGCCTCGCCCTGTATTGCATAAACCAAATGATACTGTGCAGGTATTTTACAAAAAAGGTATAAAACCCATATTGTCTAGAATACCTCTAAACACCATCTGCGTGCAACCTGCAAAGTTCTAATACTTTCTTTCGGTTGTCCGCCGTTAGCACTAAGCCTTTTTTTCTGCCAGAGGCAGGCAGAATTTCAGTTTTTAACTGATGTATTGTAACACACAGGTTTTTACATCGTCAAAGGGGTATTAGTACTTTGATACTAGGTCTTAATCGTAAGGCCGAAAAATATTACCTATTATTTTATAAAAGATTATAAGGAAGTAGAGGTGCCGGGTTTATATATTAACAGGCAGCTTCGTACACTCCTTCAGATTGCCTGCTAAGCGAAGAATTTTAACACCCGTAATACTGAGTGTCAAACAGGTGTTTGCTTCGTGAGCTATGCGGTAGGCAGAAAATATAAAGATGAATTGACTACAAAGGTGAAAGTATCAGGGCAAGTCAGGGGAAATTTGCGGGATAAACGGGAGGGTACGCCTCTGGTCAGATAACTATCATGCGTACTCTGGGGTTTTAAAAAACAGTTATTAGCCGGATAAATCTGGTTCAGGTTACCAAGAAGCGGGCTTTCTAGAGCCGTACACCGCCAGCAATCATAAAAAAGCCGCCTGGTTCTGGACAGAGCGGCTTTATGTTTTAACCCAAAGAGCTTTGTCAGGTATAAAGGCGCAGGGCAGAGTTTGACATGCGTTTGACTACGTTGGAAACCACTGCCAGCAGTATAGCCACCAGTATCACGGTTATCCCTGCGTTCAGGGCTATGTCAGACCAGCCGGCATCATAAATACTCAGGTCTACTACCGGTTTTAAGATGTAATAGGTGGGGAAGAAGTAACCTATCCACTGGGGTATCTGGGGGAAGAGGTAAATGAAAGCCGGCCCGAAAAGGAGCAGCCCGCCGAACTTCCAGACGGCAAAAAGGGTGTTCATATCCTTTATAAAGGCACCTGCCAGAAGCCCCAGCAAAGAGGCCATGAGCGAACCCAGTATTAGCATCAGTACCAGCGGCAGAGGGGCATTGCCGAAAGCTGAGTTCATACCGAGTATAATAAGCCCCATAATTAAGCCCAGCAGAGTGCCTATTGCCCCCTTGGCGGTAAATATTTCGCCCAGAGTGGCCGGGGTGATATTGACTGCTTCCAGAGTGCGTTTTTGTTTTTCATCTATAAGGGAACTGGCCGGCAGCATCAGCCCGCTGAAGAACATGGCCATGAGTACCACGAAGGGAAACAAACGGTCAGACCAGGGTACGTTCTGCTCATCTCCCAGTGAAATGGAGTTTATCTCCACCGGCACATTCGCCCCGGTAATCTGTCTGGCGGTATCAGCCAGCACCGCCGGGATAATCATGCGGTTTTTAGCCAGGCTTTCCCCCCAGACATAGGCACTAGCCTTGAGGGTATTGGTCTGGATAAGGGCAGTATCAAAATCTGCCGGCAGCACCAGCCCCATGTCTACCGCACCGCTTGTGGCCGCCTCTTTAAGGGCGGCTTCGTCAGGGTATTCCTTTATAAGCAGGGTGCTGTTTTCTTTCAGCAGGCTTACAAGCTGGGAGTTGCCCAAATCAGTCAGCCCCAGCTTGGGTTTTTCCGAAAAAATATTGCCGAAAGCCAGAGATATAAACAGGGAAATAAGTATGGGGGTTACCACTACCATTATAAAGGTAACGTCCTTAGGGCCGTGGATTACTTCGCGGTTAAAAAGGGTGATGATGTGCTTTATGCTCATTGGTAACGCCTCCGCAGGACAACAATACCGGCTGCTACTATTACGGCGGTAAAGCCCAGCAGGATAAGCAGGTTTCCGCCCACTGCGCTTAGGTCTGCCCCGTAGTTAACCACCCGGTTTACGGTATCTGTCAGGTAGTACGAGGGTATTACCTTAGCCCAGCTGCTTATCAGGCCGGGGAACATTATGCCCATGCCGGGTATAGCCAGAATGATAAACAGCAGCATACCCCAGGCGGTCACTGACATAAGGCTCTTGGTAAGAGAGGCCAGCAGGAAGCCCAGCCCGGTTACCATAAGGCTGCCCAAAATAAGCACGCTTAAGGTTATAAGCGGCTGGGAACTGAACCCGCCGACCAGCAGCATAAAGAGCACCACCTGCCCCAGCGCCATGCCAACCCCTATTATACCTTTGGCGGCAAAGAGTTCGGGTACGCTCATAGGGGTTACCAGCAGGGCTCTGGCCGTACCCTGTTCGTTTTCTTCGGCTATCAGGCTGGCCAGGCTGAGTATTTCCATCATAAGTATAAATATGGCCAGCAGGGGCACCATTCGGTTGCGCATGGGTATCTGTTCACCCAGCATATCCTGTCCCATTACCTGTTCGTTGGTATCAAAGGTAAGAGACTGGCCGGTCTGAGCGTAGGACAGCTCTTTTACCAGGCTGATTATGGCATCCCGCAGCTCCAGCGGGGCAGATGAGGAATAATAGATATCTATTTCAGGTTTGCCGCCTGAAGCCCAAACCTGCATGATATCTTCGGGCAGGGCAATAACTGCCTGGGTATCCCCGTTTTCCACTGCGGTTTTGGCATCCTCCAGCGAGTCATAGCTGGAGAGGCTGTTTGCCGGGTCTGCCACCAGTACTGAAAATGCCGGCGGCATGACCGGGGCGTATATACCCGCTTTAAGCTGCTCGTCTACTTTGTTGGGCATGATGAAGAAGATAATAATATAAAATACCAGCCCGACAATAGTCATCAGCATATAAAAGCGGTTTTGAAGGAAAAGGGAAAAATCCTTTTTCAGCAGGGCTTTTATAATGCGAAAGTTCATTCGGTCAGCCTCCGTCCGGTTATCTTTATAAAGATATCTTCCAGAGTGGCTTCTTCGCTGTGCAGGGTCAGCACCTGTTCGCTATCAAGGAGCTTGCTGACCTCTGCGGAGGTTTTGCCGGTATCCAGGGCAATCTCTCTGGTTTCCAGTTTTCCGTCCGGGGTTTTTATTTTGGCCACCAGGGAACGTTTGCCGTACTGCTGTTTTAGGTTAACCGGGGTATCCAATGCGGCAATAGAGCCTTCGTTGATAAAGGCTACCCGGTCACATAGTTTGTCTGCTTCCCACATGTCATGGGTGGTTAAAAATATGGTTGCCCCCCGTTTGCGTTCTTCCAGTATGATATCCCGGATAGATTCCGAAGATACGGGGTCAAGCCCGGAAGTGGGTTCGTCCATAAAGAGTATGCTGGGGGTGTTTACCAGGGAGCGGGCTATCATAAGGCGCTGTTTCATGCCCTTGGAGTAACCGGCCACCTTGTCTTTTTCCCGTCCGGCCAGCCCCACCCTTTTTAAAAGGGCATAACCGTCAAAATTTTTCACCCCGAAAAGGTCAGCAAAAAGCTGGAGGTTTTCCAGAGCGGTCATTTGTTCGTACAGATTGGTCTGTTCAAAGCAGATGCCTATCCGCCGGTGGATTTCCTCGGTATCCTTGGCCACATCAAATCCCAGCAGGGTAGCCCGGCCGTCCTTCGGTTTGAGCTGGCCGGTCAGCATTTTCTGAGTGGTGGTTTTACCTGCCCCGTTGGGACCCAGAAAACCCAGAATTTCACCCTGTCCAACCTCAAAACTTATCCCGTTTACCGCTTTGAGGTCTCCGTACCAGTAGCTCAGCTTTTCTACTGAAATTGATATTTGACTCATCAGTTACTCCTTCAGCCGGTTTTTGCCTGAATATTTTGGCGGGTTGGAATAGGGCAGGCATCGTTTTTGAAAAAGCCGTACATCATTATCCGGGAAAGCCCCATCATCAGGTTTATTTTGTCTTTGGAGGGTTCAAACAAGGCGGCGTTGGCATTAAAGCCGTCACGCATTATTTTAAGGTAAATAAAGGCGGTCTCTTCGGAAATGGACGGGTCTACGTATCCTTCGGCTTTGCCGTCCGCTATCAGTTTCTGCCACATGGGCTGGATTTCTTTCTGGTAGATTTCCTGTATCAGAGCGGCCACATCATCGTCCATGTGCACCAGTTTTTTCAGTATCTCTTCCGGCATTTTTCCGGCCATATCGTTTTTGTTGGAGAGTATCAGCTGTATTTTGTCAGGGAAGGGTAGGGAGCCGTCCATAATGTTTTTTGCCTGAGCAATGTTGTTATCTATTATTTTTTTTACTACCCCCTGTACCAAAGCTTTTCTGCCCCCGAAATTGTTGTAAATGGTAGTGGGGGAAACTCTGGCCTTGCGGGCAATATCTTCAATACTTACTTTGCCGGCATCATGTGAGTTCAAAAAAAGGTGGGTAGCGGCCGAGATTATTTTGTCACGGCTGGCAGTGCTCTGTTTGGTTCTGGTCAAGGGAATTTGCTCCCCCTTTGGAATATAATACTGTAGTAATGCTATAACTTTACTACAATTAAGTCAATATCTCCCGGGAAATATTTTTTACAAACAGGTGCTGCCATAGGGAATAGTCAAGTGGTTTAAATACAAAAGGGGGGCAAAAGCCCCCCGTTTTATTTCAGATGGTGCGGTGTCTAAACCAGCATCTCGTCACGTACCACCTTAGCGGCCTGGGGTTTGGCAAACATATCCATCAGGGTCAGGGCAAAATCCATGGCGGCCTGAGGGCTTCGCCCGGTAATAAGTTTGCCTTCCACCTTTACCCGCAGGTCACAGGCCGTACAGTTTTTCAGCAGGTGCTTAACCCCCGGATATATGGCAACCTCTTTGCCGTTTATCACCCCGGCCCGGGAAAGGACGGCCGGCCCGGCGCAGATAGCTGCCAGGTATTTGCCTTCGGCGTGGGCGCTGCGGATAAGCTCAAGCACCCGCTGGTCTTTGCCCATATTTATAAAGCCGGGATTGCCGCCGGGCAGAACCAGCACTTCGTAGTCGCTGCTTTTCAGCTCATCTATACCCAAATCCGGCATGATGCGGATTCCCCTTGAGCCGCCGGTAAGACCGTTTTTAAGCCCCACTATTTTTACCTCAAGGTCTGCCCGCCGGAGAATATCCGTAATGGTGCAAAACTCTATTTCTTCAAAACCTTCGGCTAACAAAACGGCAAAACGGCTCATATTTTCCTCCGAAAACAAATAAAAATAGTTATGCCCGCATGCGGTCGGGTAATACCTTTGGAGGGTTAACATTATATTCCAGAAACACGCCGAAGTGAAATCTGCCGTTTCAGCTATAAAGGCGTAGCCTTTCAAGCCTTGTTAATGAACGGCTAATGCTTGCCGTTTCTTGACAGTCCAATGGGGCTAAGATAGAATTAACTTCACTTCCAGCTTTTTTGCCTCAGTATTTTCAGATGTCCTTTCTGAGCTAATAGCAACCGGATTACTAATATAGACGGTAGGTTAATAATATGGGTATAAAGATAACAGATACCACTCTGCGGGATGCGCACCAGTCACTGATAGCTACCCGGATGCGTACCCGTGACATGATTGATATTGCCGCCAAGCTGGATAAGGTCGGCTTTTATTCACTGGAGGTCTGGGGCGGCGCTACCTTTGATTCCTGCATCCGCTTCCTGAACGAAGACCCCTGGGAACGCCTGCGCCTTATACGCCAGAAAGCTCCCAATACCCCCCTCCAGATGCTTCTCCGCGGGCAGAATCTGGTGGGATACCGCCACTATGCAGATGATGTAGTGCGGGAGTTTGTCCGTTTGTCCGTTAAAAACGGCATAGATATTTTCCGGGTTTTTGATGCCCTGAATGATACCCGCAATATGGAAGTTTCCGTTCAGGCGGCCAAAGAACTTAAGGCTCACGTTCAGGGTACTATCTGCTATACTACCAGCCCCATTCACACCGTAGAAAATCTGGCTGAGATGGCAGTGGAACTGGAAAAGATGGGCTGTGATTCTATCTGTATTAAAGACATGGCCGGGCTTATTACCCCCACCGCTGCCGCCCAGCTGGTAAAATCTATAAAAGCTAAGGTCAAGCTGCCGGTAGACCTCCACTCCCACTGCACCAGCGGCATGGCACCTCTGGCTTATTATGCCGCGGCCGAAGCCGGGGTGGATATAATAGACACCGCCTTCTCCGCCTTTGCCTGGGGTACTTCCCAGCCCACTACCGAAAGTTTCGTGGCCGCTTTTCAGGGTACGAAACTGGATACCGGGCTTAATCTGGAACTGATGAGCGAAATAGGTGAGGAGTTTAATAAAATAAGCTCTACTTACCGCTGCCTTTATACCTGCGAAGCCACCCAGCCGAGTATCGGGGTGCTTCTCCACCAGATACCCGGCGGTATGATTTCAAACCTGGTCAGCCAGCTTCGCCAGCAGAATGCCTTTGACAAACTGCCGCAGGTACTGGCCGAAGTACCCAAAGTAAGGGCGGATTTGGGCTACCCCCCGCTGGTTACCCCGTCAAGCCAGATTGTAGGCACGCAGGCTATTTTGAACGTGCTGAGCGGCGCTCGCTACAAACAGGTTACCAAAGAAACTAAAAATTACCTGCTGGGGTATTACGGCAAAATACCCGGTGCGGTAAATGAAGAAATACGCAAAGCTATTATCGGTGATGAAAAACCCATCAGTGTCAGGCCGGGGGCTTTACTTGAGCCGGAATTGCCCAAGATGAAGGCCGAAGGTGAAAAGCTGGGTATACTCAAAACCGAAGAAGACCTTTTGACTTATGCCATGTACCCTGAGGTAGCGGCCAAGTTCCTCAAGGGTGAGTGCAAGGAAGAGTGCCTTTTGCCGTCCACCCCTGAAGCAGCCAAAGCTGAAGCCAAAACCGAAGCTAAATCCGCTCCGGTCTTTAATGGTTCGGCTGAATACAGCGTTGAGGTAGACGGAGAAGTCTTTACGGTCAAGGTTTCCGCTAAGGCCGGTGCGGTTGGCGAAGCCCCCAAAGCTGCCAAGCCTACGGCCTCACATCCCGGGGCGGTTGTCTCCCCCATGCAGGGTATGCTTCTTTCACTGAAGGTGAAGGAAGGGGACAAGGTTAGCGAAGGTGAAGTGGTGGCCACCATTGAGGCTATGAAGATGGAAAATGATGTTACCGCCGCTGTCAGCGGGGTAGTTTCAGAGATATATGCTTACGAGGGCGAAGTGGTGGGCAGCAAAGACGTAATTATGGTGATTGAGCCAGATGCTAAATAAAATACTGGTTGCCAACAGGGGTGAGATAGCCATACGCATTATGCGTGCCTGCCGTGAGCTGGGCATAAAGACTGTTGCCGTTTATTCGGATGCTGACAAAGGCGCTCTTTTTGTAAAGTATGCAGACGAAGCTTATCATATCGGCCCTTCCCAGCTGTCTGAGAGCTATCTGAATATAAAAAAGATAGTCTCGGCTGCCAAAAAAGCGGGGGTAGACGGGGTTCACCCCGGATACGGTTTTTTATCTGAAAACCCCGGTTTTGCACTGGCTCTGGAAAAGGCCGGCATCAAGTTTATAGGCCCCAGCAGCCGGGTTATAGAGCTGATGGGCAACAAGATTGCCGCCAGACGTGAAATGAAAAAGGCGGGTGTGCCGGTACTGCCCGGCACCGAAGGCTGTGTTTCCGGTATTGAGCAGGCCACCGAAGCGGCCGCGGCTATCGGTTACCCGGTTATTATCAAACCCAGCGGCGGCGGCGGCGGTATCGGTATGCGGGTGGCAAACGGCCCGGACGAACTTAAAGATGCCATAGAATCCTCCCAGAAAGTAGCCGGAAATACCTTTGGTCTGGCCGAAGTCTATATTGAAAAATACATATCCAATCCCCGCCATATAGAGATACAGATAATGGGTGATTCACAGGGGAATGTGGTTTATCTGGGTGAGAGGGAATGTTCTATCCAGCGGCGTTATCAGAAACTTATTGAAGAAGCCCCTTCACCGGTTATTACCCCCGAACTCCGCAAGAAAATGGGTGAAGTGGCTATCAAGGCCGGCAAGTGGGTTAACTATGAGGGTGCCGGTACTATTGAATTTATCTTTTCAAACGGCCAGTTTTACTTCCTTGAAGCCAATACCCGGGTGCAGGTGGAACACCCTGTTACCGAAATGGTTACCGGCATAGATATAGTCAAAGAACAGATAATGGTAGCCTCCGGAGATGAGCTTTCTTTCAAACAGGAAGACGTTCATATGCGGGGTTGGGCTATAGAGTGCCGCATAAACGCCGAAGACCCCTTGAATGAGTTTGCCCCCTCGGCGGCCAAACTGAAGGGTTACCGTTCACCCGGCGGTATCGGAGTGCGGGTGGACAGCGGCGTTCATACCCGCTATAACATACCTTACCTGTATGACCCCATGATATCCAAGCTGATTGTCTGGGGACGCACCCGCGAAGAAGCCATAGCCCGTATGCGGCGCGCCCTTTACGAATACATTATAGTAGGGGTTAAGACCAATATCCCCTTCCATAAGGCGGTTCTGGTTAATCCCAATTTTGTGGCCGGGAATTTGCATACCCATTTCATTGAAAAAGAAACCACCCTGCTTGATGAGATGAAGCGTATCATGAGTGAAGAACAGCCGCTGGAAGAGAAGCTGTCCGAAATATTTGACGATACCCGGAGGATTGCCGCTATTGCGGCGGTTGCCGCTCTGACCCAGCTTCCGGCTGAAATTGATGAAGATGAGATAACCGGCGTTTAAAGGTTTTTCTTTAAACGCCCAATCTCTTTCTGGATTTCCTTGTTTTCCCAGTCACTTTCGTCACGCATGAAGCCGAAAACACTCAGGAAGTGAAAAATCAGCCCGATACCCCAGCCCCCCAGGGGAAAAATAAACCAGGGGTATGAACTGCCGGTAAATGCCCAGATACCTATAAGCATCAGGTTTATCACTATATAAACCGACAGGTGATTGTAAAAATCCTTCTTTTCCTTGACCCTTTTCTGGGCAATACGGTAGATTTCGTCATCAGTCAGCTGTTTCATGTTATCTGCCTTCCTTCACCCAGAATTATGCTTTATTTCACCGGGGTTATCAAGCCTTTAGAGCTAAATCCGGGTACAAAAAAACTGCCGGGTTTTAAAGCCGGCAGTCTGCAAATGCTATGAATTATCTGCTATTAGAAAAGTTTAGCCACAGCGGCAGCTATTATCATAAGGCCTATGGCAACAGGCAGAATCCGGATAGCGTAGTTGTAAACGCCATTCTTTTCCTCCAGAGCGGTTATCTCTGCCTTGCGTTTCTTGGCGGCGGCTTCATAACCGTAACCGCTGGTAATGGCATCCCAGTAGCAGGCGTCTACGCACCGTCCGCAGTAGGTGCAGCTGGAGGTATCCAGACTATAGTCATGTACCTGATGAACAATATCACACCGCAGACATCTCTGGGCTTCCTTCTTGGCAGCTTCGGGAGACAGAGTTTTTTCAATCTCCACTTTGTCACCGCCGGCCTGTTTTACCAGACTAAGCTCTACCTGAGAGCGGTTTTGACCCTTAGGTTCGTTAAGGGGTTTGATATTTTTTTCAGGCGGGGCCAGAGTCTCATCCAGATTGCCTTCGCCCCCCAGATATTTGTCAATCAGACCGGCTACCGAACGTCCGGCGGCCATAGCCTCAATGACCGAGCGGGCACCGCTGATGCCGTCACCGGCGGCAAATACGCCGGGCTGGACTACGGAAAGATAATCCGCCCCCGGTTTTTCATTGGAAGTAACCGTAGTGATAACTGTATCTGCCGCTATAAAGCGGTGTGTATCATTTATTATCTCATAATGGAGTTTATTTTCTTTGTCATATCCGTAAGAGCGGATACGGAAAAGTTCCACTCCCTCAATTTTGCCGTCCAGCCTGACCAGCTTTGCAAAATCCAGTGATGGATGAACAGTCACACCTGCATCTATAGCCCGGTCTACTTCCTCCGGGGAGGCTTCCTTGCTGCCGGCGTGGCGGCTGCAAACCAGATGCACCTCTGAGACCCCCAGGCTCTTAGCGGCAAAGGCACTGTTGTAAGCTTCAATGCCGCCGCCTATTATTACTACTTTGTCACCCAGACTTTCTTTGGTGGATGATTTTATATTCTTAAGGAAATCACTGCCCTGCATCAGGTCTGATTCAACGGTTTCATCACAGGGAAGGAGCAGCCCTTCGTCCAGACCGAGTACGCCGGTGGAAAGGAGGACCGAATCGTATCCCTGTTTGAACAGGGTCTGTACGGACTGCACCTGGCAGGAGGTATGGATAGTTACGCCCAGGTCGGTGATGGCCTTAATTTCTTTATTGAGTATATCTTTGGGCAGCTGATGCTCTGGTATACTGTAAAACATCTTGCCGCCGGCGTATTCCATGGATTCAAATATAGTTGCTTCGTGCCCCAGCAGGGTCAAAAAGTAGGCTGAGGTAAGTCCGGCCGGGCCGGAACCGATAATAGCTACCTTTTTGCCGGTGGAAGGGGCAATTTTAAGGTTATTTTTCCAACTGCCGTCGTCATTTTCAGCGGCATATCTCTTTAAAGCCCGAATAGCAATAGGCTCGTCAAATTTCTGGCGCTGGCACTCCAGTTCACAGGGGTGGAAACAGACATAACCGCACACTGAAGGGAAGGGTATTTTCTCTCTCATAACAGCAGTGGCAGCCGGGGCGTTGCCCTCAGCTACAAAGCGGACATAGCGGGGGATATCCAATCCGGCGGGGCAGGCGCGGGTGCAGGGAGCGGTGCCGACCCGTTTGGTGGGTGTCTTATCCCTATCCAGTTTGATAGCATCTACCGGGCAGATGCTGGCACAGCGGTTACATCCGGTGCAGCGGCTCTGTGTCCAGAAAAACTCACTGCCGGCGGTACGCTTGGTAGAAACTACCTTGCCGTCCTGTTTGATTTCTTCAGCCGGTTCCATTTTGTCTGCAGGTGCTTTTGTTTTGGCCATATATGTCTCTTCTACAAAATATTTAAGCCGATATTTAAAAGACCTAGTTCCTGATATTATACTTGCAACATATAGTACATTGTCAATCTGCAAGCTCACCTGTGAGCCAAACTGCTCTATTCTACCACCCATTTAATTCTTTATCCACCCGGCTTTTAAAGCAGCTGTTTTTTGGGCAAAATGCGGCTAAAATAAGTATTGACAAAACAGAAATAACTAATTAAAATCAAGTCTAATTGAATATGGTCTGCCGGTGCTTTGTAACAAAAGCTTAAAAGGGAAGCCTGTTAGAATCAGGTGCGGTCCCGCCGCTGTATACGGGGACGAAAACTGGAATACGCCACTGTTTCATTAAAATGAAGCGGGAAGGCCCGGTGAGTAGGTTGAGCCGTAAGCCAGAATATCTGCCGGTATAGAGTTTCGCGGAAAATGGCCGTGGGAAATGGTAAATCCCTGAGCCGAAAGGTTTGGGGTTTTATTTTTTTTAATCCTCAAACCTTGGTGGTTTGGGGATTTTTTATTATGGGGGGAAATATGAAAGCGGTCTTGCTGGAAGAACCGGCTAAACTTAGCCTGGCGGAGGTGGACACTCCGTCCTGCCCCAAGGGTGGTGTGCTCTTGGAGGTAGCCTGCTGTGCAATCTGCGGCACAGACGTAAAGATGTTCCGGCGGGGACACCGTGACCTTAAGTATCCCCGGATACTGGGGCATGAAATAGCCGCTGTGGTAGCCTGCTCTGAACACCCTGATTTCAAGGCGGGTGACAGGGTGCAGGTTTATCCGGGTATTGCCTGCGGGGTTTGCCCGCTTTGCCTGCAGGGCAGGGAGAATTTGTGCGGGCAGGTGAAAATAATAGGTTTTAATTATGACGGGGGCTTGGCCGAATATATGGCACTTCCCCCTGAAAGCCTGCCTGGCGGGCTTAACATAATACCTGGGAATGTTTCAGACGAAGAAGCCTCTCTGGCAGAGCCGCTTGCCAGCTGTATCCACAGTCAGTCTGTTAGCCGGGTGGGGGACGGAGATCGGGTGCTGGTGCTGGGGGCTGGGCCTTTAGGTCTTTTACAGGCCATGCTCGCCCGGCATAACGGGGCGGAAAAGGTGCTTATGGCCGAAGTCCTGCCTGACAGGGTGTGTGGGGCGGAACTGGCCTGCCCTGACGGGGTGATAGATTTGGCAAAGACCAGCCTTAAACAGGGGGTTTATGAGCAGACCGGGGGGGCGGGGGTAGATGTGATTCTGATTGCCAGTTCGGGGGTAGAAGTGGGAGAGCTGCCCTCTGTTTTGAGCCCCGGCGGGCGGATAAATTTCTTTTCCGGCCTGCCTAAAGACCGCTCTGAATTCAGCCTTGACGCCAACACTATCCATTACCGGGAGCTGGCCTTGAGCGGCTCTTACGGCTCTACTCCAGCGGATAATGCCCGGGCACTTAGCCTGATAACGGATGGGATTATACCTGTAAAAAGGCTTATCAGCCGGGTAACGGGTATTTCAGATATAGAGGAGGCTTTTCTGGGGGTGGAAAAGCTAAAAGGCCTTAAAACAATTATCAAATTTTAATAAAAAAGGGGGAAACAAAAGTGGACGAAAACAGGGTAAAAAATTTCGGGGCTGTCATAAGCCGCCTTATTTCCAAGGAAAATCTTAACCGTGAGGAAGTAAAAGACTGTTTCTGCCAGATAATGCGGAATGAACAGCCTGACCTCCAGCAGGGTGCCTTTATGGCCGCCCTAACCGCCAAGGGTGAAACAGCACCGGAGATAGCCGGTGTCTGGGAAGCTATATATGAGCAGGATACGGTAAGGGTTAAGCCTTTGGTCAATAAACCTTTGGTGGATAACTGCGGTACGGGCATGGACAGCCTGAAGACCTTTAACATCAGCACGGCTGCTTCCATTGTGGCGGCGGCGGGCGGGGTGGTACTGGCAAAACACGGTGCCAGAGCCCTTTCCGGCAGCTTAGGGACTATTGATATGCTGGAATCACTGGGTGTTGACGTGGAAACAGACGTGGAGACCGTCAGGCGGAGTATTGAAACGGCGGGTATAGGCATTTTTAACGGCATGAGCGCCCAGGTTCACCCCCAGGCTCTTTTCCGTATTCTTTCCCAGATACGTTTCGGGACTACCCTTAATATTGCCGGTTCGCTGGCAAACCCGGCTTTGCCCCGTTATGCGGTCAGGGGGGTATATTCGGCCGAACTATTGCAGCCGGTGGCCGAGGTGATGCGTGAGATAGGTTATAAAAAAGCCCTGGTTATCTACGGCTCTGCCCCCGGCGGCCGGGGAATGGATGAACTTTCCGTTTTGGGCGAAAGCCTCATTGCCGAGCTTGGCGAAGACGGGCAGATTATTAACTACAGCTTGTCCCCGGCAGATTTTGGTTTAAAACCCGGCCGGATGGAGGATATTCTTACTTCAGGGGATAAACAACGCGAAACCCTGCGGCTTCTCCGTATTCTTTCTGGCGGTGAAAACGGGGCTGCCTTTGACGCGGTTTGTCTGAATGCTGCTCCTGTTTTTTATATAGCCGGTGAGGCTGACAGCCTTCAGCAGGGTTATGCTAAAGCGGCGGAGATAATCCGTTCCGGTGCGGCTATTGCCAAGCTCCGGCAGTGGGTGCAGACCCAGAATTCCAACCCCCAAGCCGGTCTTGCCCGGCTGGACAGCCTGCTGGCTGAACTGGACGGAACAAAGGTCAGCTAAGGGTATTTATTTGGGGGGTAAAAGTCAGCCAAGCGCAAATCACGGCGCTGTTTTTTGGCAAGCCCGCTTGGCTTGCGGTAGAGATTTAACCCGGGATGCCTTAATATACGTGTTTAATACGTATTAGAAGATTAACCGGTGCTTGGGCTGATGCTGTCAGCGGTTGAGGCCGGTTTAATATCTGCAAACGGCAGTTCTATACGGAAAGTAGCCCCGTTGCCGGGGGTGCTTTCCGCTGATATTCTGCCATGGTGTTCTTCAATAATGCCATGGCAGATGGAAAGCCCCAGTCCGGTACCCTTACCTACCTCTTTGGTGGTAAAGAAAGGGTCAAAAATACGTTTGATATTTTCAGGGCTGATGCCGGGGCCGTTATCTGAAATACTGATTACCGCATAACCTTTGCGGCGGCTGGTTTTTATGGTTATCTGGGGGTGCTCCTTAAGGCGCAGGAAGAACTCTGCGTTGATAATAATATTTATCAGTACCTGCTGTATCTGGAAGACGTCCAGCATTACCCGCGGCAGGTCGGGGTCCAGTTCGGTTATGCAGCGGATATTATTTATCCGGTGGTCATGTTTGCGCAGTTCAAGCACCTTCTGAATGCTCAGGTTTATATCACCGGCTTCGCGGGTAGGGGTTTGCTGACGGGCAAAAGTGAGCAGATTGCGGACTACTTCAGCCGCCCGCAGGGCTTCGCGGTGAATAGTCTGGACATCTTCTTTGACTGATTCTTCCAGTTCATTCATCAGCAAAAGTTCACTGAAGCCGACAATGCCGGTAAGGGGGTTGTTTATCTCGTGGGCCAGACCGGAAGCCAGCTCACCTACCGAGGCCATACGGTCAGTCATGATAAGCTGCTGTTCCAGTTTCTTGTGTTCGGTAATATCCGCACTGAGTATTATTATGCCCTGGATTTCACCTGAGTAATCACGCAGTACCGCTCCGCTTATCTGGCAGAAATATTCCGTTCCGTCCGGGCGTACACACAGAAGTTCCAGATTGCGTACTTCATTCAGGCTGTCTGCCTGGGCCAGATAGGCTCTGGCTTCTTCACGGTCTTTGGGGGCAATAAATTCCAGCCCGTGTCTGCCTATCATCTGGTCTTTGCTGGTGTAGTTATTCATTTTCAGTATAGTCTGGTTGACTTCGGTAATATAGCCTTGGGTATCCATGACAATTATGCCTTCGTTAACCCCGTTGAACATTCCCCGGATTTTTTCTTCCGAGGCTATCAAGGCATTATGGGTCTGTTTCTGTTCGGTAATATCAGAGATAATGCAGATAGCATTCGTTACGCTGCCGTTTTCATCAAGCAGGGTAGAGCAGTTTACCATCACATCCCGGTACTTGCCGTCTTTGTGGAGCATACGGCAATCCTTGTTATAAATAATTTCCCCGCGGTTTAGGCTGGCAATATGCCTGCGGACTTCATGGCGGAAGGGTTCTTCCACAATTTCCAGAAAGCTCATCCCCACCAGTTCGGCCGGAGTATAGCCCAGTATTTCCTGAACACGCATATTGCAGTCATTTATAATACCGTTCTGGTCAAACGAAATAATAATGCTGGCGGCTGTTTCAAATATAGAGCGGTAGCGGTTTTCACTGCGGGTAAGGGCATCACGGGCATTTTTCAGACGGCTTATATCTGTGAAGGTGGTATAAACCATGTACGAGTTTTCCTGGTTGAGGCGGAACAGCGGCAGGGCAAACAGGTTGACCCAGCGGACCTCACCGGAAAGGTTATTCTTTATGCCCATAAAGACATTCCGCACCGCTTTGCCGGTCTTCAGGGCAGTTATTACCGGGTTTTCCTCCGGCGGCATTATTGAGCCGTTTTCCTGCACATAAGTCCAGACCGGGTCGGCAATATTTGTTCCCAGCAGTTCGCTTTCATGCCTGCCGAAAATAGTATTGGCGGCCGGGTTGGTTTCAATTATGATGCCCTTATCATCAATATAAATAGCCCCCTGGGCCATAGTTTCAAACAGGGTGTGATACTTTTCCTCTGACATACGCAAAGCTTCTTCAATATGTTTAAGCTCGGTGACGTCTTCGCCTGAATACAGTATTGAATTAAATTTTCCGTCCTGGCTGCGGATAGCCGTAGAATGCCACAAAATCACCTTTTCCTGGCCGTCTTTAGTCAGGACTACATCCATATAGCGTTCCGGCAGGTCGGCTTTGCCTGAGATAATTTGTTTGTACATGGAGTGTTTGATAAGACGGCGGTAACCGGGCACAAAACTATCAAACCAGTTACGCCCCACAATTTCCTGGTATTCATAACCCAGTATTTCGCAGCCCCGCTTGTTAATCTGTAAAACAATCTCATCTTCACTTAAGACAACTATAATTACCCCGGCAATATCCAAATACAACTGGGCTTTGTCCCGTTCTTCTTTCAGCCGGATTTCAGTTCTGGCCAGTTCTTGACGGTGGCGTATTTTTTCCACCCCCAGAGATATATCCTGGGAGACCTCTCGCAGCAGGGAAATTTCTTCTCTGCCGAATACGTCCGGGTTATTTGAATAAACGCATAATACCCCCAGCAGTTCATCCCCGAAATCAATAGGCGAACAAAGCAGGCTGCAGCAATGCTGACAGCAGATATCATCACCGGGGCAGGTTTGGATGTCTGGAACTACTATCAGGCTGCGGCTTTTTATAGCCTGCTGGATAGGTTCTCCGGGCAGGTAGAGGCAATGCGGTGCCGGGCACTCCCCGGCGGGAAGCTGGGACGGCTGCCCGCTGGCAGCGTGATAGCGGGGTTCAACTGTCTGCTGGTTAGGGGTTGCATAACCTATCCAGGCTACCTGATACCGCCCGGCATAGACCAGTCTTTCGCACACCCTTTCCATCAGCTCTTCTTCGTTGTCTATATGGGTGATATGGTGGTTTATATCCCGTATCATGGAGAGTATCTGGTTGAGTTCTTCTTCGTGGCTTATTACCCGCCGGTGGTTGTTGATTATCAGCCCCACCAGACTGCCGGCACCCAAAGTTAGCAGCATAACGAAGAAAATAACCGGCTCAAACAAGTCCATTCCAACCATCAGCAGCATACCCGGTATTAGGATGCTGCTGACCCAGATTATGGAAACTTTTAATCCCCAGCGCCAGGTGGCAATGGCAATAATAATAATGGTAGTGGATGCCTCCACCATAGTGGCAAAAAGCTTCCAGTTGGCATTTTGAACGAAGTCCTGCGGGGATAAGACTGAGTATAATCCTAAGATGATTACCAGTACGGATAAGCCGGTGACGTATGTAAAATATTTATCTTTGAAAAGAGGGGGGGATTGCTGGTTTTTCATTGTCCTGTTTTCCCCCTCCTGTTTGCTGGATTATATTAAAACAAAACTTTTTGGATTATTCAAAACAAATCAGGTGTGAGTCAAATAGCATAAAAACCTTTGGAAACACGAATAAAATTCTTAGCCAGGTCCGGGTTTGTGCCGAAATGGAGATGCAGGTAACTGGCCAGTACATTAGTACTACTTCCTATAATAAAACCCTCATTCTGTCCGGCATATTCAGCCGGCTCCAGCAGGGTATAGGCTGGTTTGGTTTGGGGGGAGGGCAGTTTTGACCAGTGGAAAATGTGCCCCCTTAGTTCAGTTCCCTTGCCGGAAAGAATATTATCGTTCTGGACGGCGGCTCTGGTATAGCCCAGACGGTGCAGTTTTTTCTGCATGACGGATACGCCCGGCAGAAGCCCCAGCATCAAGTATTTGTTATTATCAAAGTCTTCTATCGCTTCGGATAAATACATCAGCCCGCCGCATTCGGCATAAATGGGCATACCGCCTTCGGCTGCTTTGGTCAGGGCGTCTTTCATGGCCTGGTTGGCGCTAAGCTCTGATGCCATTATTTCCGGAAAGCCGCCGCCTATATATATGCCGCCGATATTCTCAGGCAGACAGGTATCATGCACCGGGCTAAAATAACAGAGTTCAGCCCCCCAGTATGAAAGCATATCCAGATTAGCCTGATAATAAAAACTAAAGGCTTCGTCCCTGGCTATGGCTATACGGGTAACCGGCCGGGTGGGGGTTTCGGGGAATAGATATGGGCAGGGTTTTTCGGGCAGGGGCGGTGCATTCCGGGCAATTTCCAGAATACGGTCAATATCTATGGTACTTTCAATATGGGCAGCTAAGTTTTGGATAAAGCTTGCCAGTTCGCCGCCTTCAGAGGTGGTCTTCAGCCCCAGGTGGCGTTCCGGTATAGCCAGCTCTTTATTGCGCAGCAGATAGCCTACCACCGGGGTAGAGGTATATTTTTCAATTGCCTTGCGGCAGATTTCATAATGGCGCAGACTGCCGGCCTGATTAAGTATAACCCCGGCAATATTTATCCTGGGGTCCAGGTTTTTATAGCCCAGCACTATGGCGGCGGCGCTTTCCGCCATGTGGGAGATATTAAGCAGCAGTATAACCGGGGCTGAGAGTAATCTGGCAATTTCGGCGGTAGAGCCCCCGGGGCGTTCGCCGCTGTATCCGTCATAAAGCCCCATCACGCCTTCCACCAGGGCAATCTCCCTGTCTTTCAGCCCGTGGAAAAATACCTCGGTCATGGCATCTTTACCCAGCATCCAGGAGTCAAGGTTGTGGCAGGGGTTATTGGCAGCCAAAGTCAGGTATCCGGGGTCTATATAGTCAGGGCCGCACTTGTAGGCGGCTACTTTATGTCCGCGCTTTGTAAGGGCAGCGGTAATGCCGCTGCTTATGGTAGTCTTGCCGCTGCTTGAAGAAATACCGGCTATGACAATACGTGGAAAATTCATACAGCAGAGTATATCACTCAGGATTGATTTGCGTAAAGATTAGTTTTCTTTGAGAATTTTTATGTATACAGTCCGTCTGCGCGGGCCGTCAAATTCTGCAAGGTAAATACCCTGCCAAGTCCCCAGCAGAAGTCTGCCTTCTTCTATAATCAGGTTCAGGCTGTTGCCCATAAGGCTGGTTTTTACATGAGCGGCGGAGTTGCCTTCCGCATGGAGGAAGGGAGTAACAGCCGGGACTATCCGTTCCAGCTGGGCTTTGATATCGGTTATGACATCAGGGTCGGCATTTTCATTTATGGTCAGCCCGGCGGTTGTGTGGGGGACAAATACCTGACACAGGCCGGAGGTAACACCGCTCTGGCTTATAAGCGAACTAATCCGGCTGGTAATATCTATAAATTCGGTCTGGCTGCGGCTGGGTATTTCAAGGCGGTACAGGGGCAGGGAGTCAGGCATGCTTGATAAACTCATTTATCTTGGTTCGCAGTTCCCGCGGGCTGAAGGGCTTGGTAATATAGCCGTCAGCACCCAACTGCTGGCTGAGTTTCTTGTTCAGTTCATAGCCCACTCCGGTCAGCATGACAATAGGAATGGCACTGGTCTGTTTATCACCTTTGAGCATACAGCAGGCGGCCAGCCCGTCCAGTTTGGGCATCATGATATCCATCAGTATCAGGTCAAAGCCCTGCTCTCGGGATTCTTTTACCGCCTCTTCGCCGTTTTTGGCTTGAACTATCTGATAGTCTTTGTCCAGTATGCCGCAAACAAGCTGCCGCACATGCTCTTCATCATCAGCTATCAGTATTTTCATTTTGGGCATGGCTGCCTCCCTAGGATACCATAGGTAATAATAAATAATAGTATAACATTCAATGGTAGGTGAAAACAGGTAAAGTTTTAAAAACCTTAGTTTTGGGCATTAAGTTTTTCTAAAGTTTCGCTGACTATCTTCTTAAGGTCACTTGGGGTGAAGGGTTTGGGTAAAAACGGCTGGCCGGTGGCATCCAGAAAACCCTGGGTGCTTTCGTCCATGAGGTCACCGGTAGTGAATACCATCCGTTTAGCGGTTTCCGGGTAATAGTTCAGCGCATAGGTGTACAGGTTTTTGCCGTTTATAATAGGGGTGCGGATATCTACCAGGCAGAGGTCAAACTTTTCCTGCTGGATAAGTGACTGACCTATCTGCCCGTTTATGGCAATAGTAACATCAAGCCCCATACTCTCCAAAGTGCGAAGGCATACCTGACATATGGATGGTTCGTCTTCAACTACCAGTACCCGGTATTTTTTATCAGTCATAGAGTCCTGCTTATCGGGAGGTGAGTTTGGATTGCTATAATGGGTAATTTATTTATACTAATGGTATATTGTATCACAGTGTTGACAGCTGTCAATAGCGGGGTACAGAAAAGTGTTAATGAGGCAAAAATGAGGTCAAAATGATTAGAATCTAAACTTGCCGCGCTGGATAAGGTAACCGCAGGCAAGCCCCACCAGTAACCCTCCCAAATGACCCTGCCAGGCAACTGACGGCAGGAATGACAGGATAGCAAAACTGCCCAAAACTGCAATCCAGAGGGGGATAGGTATGGGCAGGGGGAAAACCATAACCTTGGAGTTCGGGCGGAGTACGGCCAGAGCGCCGCCAAGTGCAAAAACCGCCCCGGAAGCACCTATGACATACCCGTAGGAGCCGGCGTTGAGTAGTATGAACAGCAAACTGCCCGCCAGACCGCCCCCGAAGAATATGATGAGCCAGCTGCGCTGACTTACCATCTGGAGCAGGGCATTGCCGAAGAAATACAGGGTAAGCATGTTGGCGAAAAGATGCCACAGGTTTGCATGGACAAACAGGCTGGTTAAAATAGTCCAGGGGTGGCTTAGGGCGGTTGCCGGCTGAAGTGCCAGGTACGGCCCGATTTGGGGAGCAAAATTAACCCCGAAGAATACCACCACACAGGTTATTATTATCAGGAGTATGATATCCGGCTGGTTGCGGTAGTTGGAATATCTCATATGGAGTCATTCTGACAGTTTTATCCAAGGCGTGTCAAATTTTTGGCAATAGACGGAGAGCTGAAACGAAAGTTTGGCCGGAAGGTATTTATCAGCTGAAATTACGCTAAGGCCTCTTGGGTGAGCCGGATGCCGCTGTTAAGCAAATATGGCACTAGCTAAAATGCCCTTATCAGCGGGCAGACAAAACTAATACTTTCCATAGCCCTGAGGCAGCATATCCGGGCTTCAGGAAGTGGTTTTTTTAGAGGGTGTCTGTTTGGGGGCTTTTAAGTTTACTTCTTCGGCGGAGAAAGGTGAATAACCCTGTATTATTTCACCTTCGGTAATTATTTCCAGTTTGCCGCCGCACTGGGCACAGGTTTGATGGCGGGCATTTAAAAGTGCCCAACCATGATAATGCCCCCCGCACCTGGTACATCTTGCCTCTGGTATCTGCATACTATTATATTACCATTAAGGTAGGTATAAGCTGTCAACTATTTTGTAGATACTCTTTTGAAAGAAGCCGGTTTTACTGCCAGGCACCGTTTACAAAGGTAAGGTTTGCCCAGTCACTGCCTTCAGGCATCAGGGCGCTTACTATCAGGCCTTTTTCATTCAGGGTATAAATACCTATTACTTCACCCATAACAAAATTATGAACTGCCAGGCTTACCGAAGGTGAGCCGTAGCTGACATTTGAGGTATGGCCGGAGCCGACTGTCCCGCCGTCATTCAGGGTGTTTATTTCCGCATCCACCATAGCTGACAGGACAGCCAGACGGACATTTGCCAGTTCGGTATTGGCAGATTCTACCTTACCCTCGTGCATAAATTTTACTATATTGGGTATTACCACTCCGGCCAGCACCCCCAGTATAGCCACAACTACCAGTATTTCAATCAGGGTAAATCCGTGTTCACGTTTAAAAATATTCCCGGGCATTTTCATAGATTCCCCCTTATGACGGCAACTGTGCACATTTATATAGCCAATAGTACTAAAACCTGGTAAACATTTTCAATACCTGTCTGATGAAATGCCTGTCTTGCTGAAAATAGTCTCTGGCTTTATACTTTAGCCATGCCTGAGCATAAAATACTGGTAGTTGAAGATGATGCCACCTTGCGTGAGCTTTTGTGTTACAACCTTGCCAAGGAGGGATACCAGCTGGAATGTGCTGAAGACGGGCTTAAGGCGCTTGGTATGTACCGCCGGTTTAAGCCGTCTTTGGTTATACTGGACGTAATGCTGCCGGGCATGGACGGCTTTGAACTTTGCCGCCTTATCCGCGCTGAGAGCAGCGTGCCCATACTTATGCTGACCGCCCGTTCAAGCGAAACAGATAAAGTAAACGGGCTGGAAGTGGGGGCGGATGATTATCTGTCCAAACCCTTTGGCATGAAGGAACTGCTGGCCAGAATGAGGGCACTCCTCCGCCGCAGTCAGATGCAGAACTCCCAGCCAGAGCCTGTGAGCGGCCTGAAAATAGATAATCTGGAAATATTTTTTGAACGTCATCTGGTCATGCGGGACGGGGAGGCTTTAGACTTTTCCCCGAAGGAGTTTGACCTGCTGAGTTTTATGGTTCAGAACCGGTGCCGGGTTTTCAGCCGCGAACAGCTGCTGGAAAAGGTTTGGGGTTATGATTATCCGGGCGGTACCCGCACGGTTGATGTACATATCAGCTGGCTGCGCCAGAAAATAGAGACTGACCCGTCCCGTCCCCGCCACCTGATAACAGTGCGGGGAACCGGCTATAAGTTTGAGGAGTAAATATGGCCAGAAGCCTTAAATGGCGTTTAATAAGCCTGTTTTGCCTGCTTATTGCCGCTAGCGTGGGTCTGCTTAGCATTTTCCTGTCCAATCATCTGGAAAACTCTTATCTGGACAATTTGCAGTCCCGCCTTGTTCAGGAAGCCACGCTGCTTTCAGAGATAGTGCCGGAGCATATTTCTGAAGACCCGGACAGTTTTGATGCTTATATTAAGGAACTGGGAGCTTCGCTGGATATACGGCTGACTGTTATAGACCCCGGCGGTCAGGTGCTGGCAGATTCACTCCAGTCACCCTCGGACATGGAGAATCACTCTACCAGAGTTGAGTTTATTGACGCTTTAAAAAACGGCCTTGGCACCAGTGTTCATCAGTCTGCCAGTTTGGGATATGAAATGCTGTACGTGGCTATCCCGGTTAAAAGCGGGGCAGAGGTACTGGCGGTAGTGCGGGTGGCCTTGCCGGTAGAAGAAGTATACGCGGCGGTGGGGGATGTAGACCGGACTATTTTGCTGAGTGCCTTAATAAGCATACTGGCGGCCGGGCTTTTAGCAGTTTGGGTAGCGGCCAGCCTGACCCGCCCGATTAAGGAACTCACCGCTATTGCCCGGCGTATTGCCCGGGGGCAGATGGATGCCGTTCAGATAGAGGTAAGCGGCAAAGGCGAAATGGAAGAACTGGCCCATGCCTTCCGCCTGATGACGGAACGCCTGCGTGACAGCATAAATGCAGTCAGCTCCGAGCGTGACCGCCTGTCAGCGGTACTGGAACGCATGGGTGACGGCATTTTCCTGCTGGACTGCGAAGGCACTATAAGCCTTTTAAACCCGGCTGCCGAGCGGATATTTAAACTGGAAGCCGAACGCGTAATAGGCCACAGCTTTGTGGAAGCAATACGTGACCATGAAATCCACTCTATTTTTGAGCATTCCAAATCCTCCGGTAAGCAGGAGATGGGTTTTGTAGAGCTTGCCTCCGGCAGGCGTTTTCTGGGTATTATTGCTACCCCGCTGGTCAGCCAGTCAGGTTATCTGGTGCTGGTGCAGGACCTTTCAGAGCTTCGGCGGCTGGAGAAGGTAAGACGGGATTTTGTAGCCAATATTTCCCACGAATTACGCACCCCTATCAGTTCCCTGAAACTGCTGACTGAAACCTTGCAGGAAGGGGCGGCATCTGATGCTGCGGTTGCGGCCGGGTTTATTGAAAAAATCCACCTTGAGGTGGATAAACTGGCCCAGCTGGTTACCGAACTGAGTGATCTTTCCGCTATAGAAAGCGGCCAGGCGGTTTTAAACCTCCAGCCGGGAGATATTTCCACAGCTATAAATCTGGCGGCTGCCAGGCTGAGCCCCCAGGCGGAACGGGCAGGTATAAGCCTTGGGGTAGAGCTGCCCGAAACCCTGCCGCAGGTAAAGCTGGACGAAAACCGGATTGAACAGGTGCTGGTAAATCTGGTGCATAATGCCATCAAGTTTACCCCCAAGGGCGGCCGGATAAAGATTGGTGCCCGCACCCAGGGGCAGATACTGGTAGTATATGTATCTGACAGCGGCATAGGCATACCCGAAGATGATTTGACCAGAGTATTTGAGCGTTTTTACAAAGTGGATAAAGCCCGTTCCGGCGGCGGTACCGGCTTGGGTTTGGCTATTTCCAAGCATATAGTGCAGGCACACGGCGGGGATATCTGGGCTGAGAGCCGCTACGGCAAGGGGGCAACCTTCAGTTTCAGCCTGCCGCTTGGCTGAGTATTTTCTTACACCCGTTAGTCTATAAACCAGCTCTATCAGGGCTGGTTTTTTTATTATTCCGGTATTTTAAGATTTTTACATAACCTTAACAAATCCTTTATATAGCCTTAACCTTGGAGATTTAAACTGATAATGTGAATAAGGAAAGAGGAAAAGAAACAAGAAAGGAGGTGAATATAATGGAAAGAATAACTTTGGCTCTGGTAGCCCATGATAACAAGAAGCAGGAAATAGTAGACCTGGTAAAGAAGCACGAAACCGACTTGGCAGGTCTTAATCTGGTAGCCACCCGCACCACCGGTAAGCTCATTCAGGCCAGCACTGATCTGAATGTAAATTTACTCCAAAGCGGCCCTCTGGGAGGTGACCAGCAGATTGGTGCCATGGTAGCCAGCGGGGTAGTAACGGCTATCATATTCCTTCGTGACCCCCTGACCGCCCAGCCCCATGAACCTGATATTTCCGCCCTGATGCGCGTGTGTGACGTACATAACGTACCCTTAGCTACCAACGTATCTACCGCTGAAGCTGTTTTGCACCTTATATTCGAGCATCCGGAGGAACTTAAGGAGCACAGGCTGAAGAGCCAGCTTTTAAATAGTTTAAACAGCTGATACAGGTTTACAGAATAAATAACCATAGAAGGAAGGAAAATTGAACAAGTTAGTAACCAAGAAAAAGATTATGCTGCCTGTTACCGCCGTAATGCTGCTGGCACTGGGCGTGGCAGGATGCAGCAATGATGACGAAGCCGACAACAACGATGATAATAATGACAACACCCCCACTCTCTCAGGAACTATCAACGAAGCCGGTTCCACCACCGTTCAGCCTCTGGCTGAAAAACTGGCAGCCGCTTTCAAAGTTCTGTACCCGAATGTTAACGTGGTAATAGGCGGCGGCGGTTCTTCAGTAGGTGTTAAATCAGCAACTGACGGCACGGTAGAAATTGGTGCTGTCTCACGCGAACTCAAAGACACCGAGACCGGCCTGACCAAATACCTCCTGGCCAAAGACGGCATTGCCATCGTAGTTCACCCTGACAATACTGCGGTGGCTAATCTGACCGTAGACCAGGTACGGGATATCTTCTCCGGTGTTATAACCAACTGGAGCCAGGTAGGCGGCCCTGACAAAGCAATCCATGTAATGGCCCGTGAAGAAGGCTCCGGCACCCGGACTGCCTTTGAAGAACTGGTAATGGGTGAGGGTGTACGGATTGTAGCCAATGCAGTCCTTCAGAACTCCAACGGCGCTCTTAAGACCGCTCTGGCCGGTGACAAAGATGCCATAGGCTTTATCTCCTTCGGCTATATAGATTCAAGCGTAAAAGCCCTGAGCATAAACGGTATAGCTGCTACCTCCGAGAATGGTAAAAACGGTACTTACCCCATTATCCGCCCGCTCTACTTCCTGACCAAAGGCACTCCCAGCGAACTGGTACAGGCCTTCCTGGACTACTGTATGAGTGATGCAGTCCAGCAGATAATAACTGAAGAAGGTTACTTATCTGTAAACTAAGCCCGGGTCGGGTAAATCAGGTAATCACAATGGGCAGAGACCAAAAATCTCTGCCCGGACTGGTTTAAAGGGAAATGTTGCCGAGATATTTTACTGATAAATTAGCCAAATACGGGGTTCTTATTACCGCCCTTGTCTCCATACTGGTACTGCTGGCTATTGCGGTATTTATCATTCAGGGGGGGCTGCCCTTATTCAGCGCAGTAAACCCCTTTGATTTCCTGTTCGGACAGAGCTGGAGCCCCACCTATGACGAATACGGCATATTATCCATGATAGTGGGTTCTCTGCTGGTTACTCTGGGGTCAATGGTGATTGCAGTGCCGCTGGGTATTGCCTGTGCTATTTTGCTGGCAGAGGTTGCCCCCCAAAGGGTGCGTAATCTGCTTCGTCCGGCAGTTGAGCTGCTGGTGGGTATTCCCTCTGTGGTTTATGGTCTGGTAGGTATAATGGTAATTGTACCGGCCATCAGGAATCTGGGGGGTACGGGCTATTCCGTACTGGCGGCAGTGCTGGTACTTTCAATCATGGTCTTACCCACTATTATCAGCATCTCCGAAGACAGCCTCCGGGCTGTGCCCCGCACTTACCGGGATGGGTCTTTGGCACTGGGTGCCAGCCAATGGCAGACTATCTGGCATGTGCTGCTGCCGGCTGCCCGCTCAGGGGTAGGGGCAAGCATAGTGCTGGGTATGGGCAGAGCCATCGGCGAAACTATGGCTATGATTATGGTCATAGGAAATGCGGTTATTATTCCTACTTCTCCCCTTGACCCGGCCAGAACGCTGACCGGCAATATTGCGGTAGAGATAAATTATGCGGCAGGCCTGCATGAAAATGCCCTTTTTGCCACCGGTTTGGTGCTCCTTATCTTGATACTTATACTAAATAGTTTGGCCACTTTGGCGCTGAAGCGGGGTGAACAACATGCTTAAATTTTCCTCCCGCAGTACCCAGAAAGTGGCATTTACAATATTATGGGCGGCAGGCATTATTACTTTGCTGGTTCTGCTGCTTATCATAGGTTATATTATTGTACGTGGGCTGCCCGGTTTCTCCTGGGATTTCCTGATTACCCCGCCGGCTGGCGGTCTGGCAGGAGAGGGGGGTATTTCCTCTACAATTGTGACTACTCTTTATCTGGTCGGGCTGACCCTGCTGATACTGGTACCGGTGGGTATCGGGGCGGCTATATACCTGGTGGAATATGCACCGGACAACCGCCTGACCCGTTTTATACGTTATGGAGTTCAAACTCTGGCGGGTGTGCCTTCTATCCTGTTTGGTTTGTTCGGGTTTGCTCTGTTTGTGACCGCCCTTCATTTCCGTTTCTCTATACTTTCGGGCGCGCTTACCCTGGCCTGTCTGCTGCTGCCGGTGCTTATTACCGCTACCGAAGAAGCCTTAAAGGCTGTCCCCCGCTCTTACCGGGCAGGGGCTATGGCTCTGGGGGCTACCAAGTGGCAGGCGGTGACTCACGTGATACTGCCGGCGGCTTTGCCGGGTATTGCAACCGGGGTAATTCTGTGTGCCGGACGGGCATTGGGTGAGACCGCCTGTCTGTACGTGACTATGGGCGGGAGTGCCGCTATGCCGGAGTCACTTCTTTCAGGAGGGCGCTCACTGGCACTGCATGTCTTTTATCTGGCTACAGAAACCAACGCTATGGATAAAGCTATGGCGACAGCCGCAGTTTTAATAGTGATTATTGTAGGCTTAAACGGACTGACCAATTTTATTTCCCGGCGTTTCCAGAAACGCATCTGCGGAGGAGTTTAAATGGAACCTAAAATCAAAATCCGCGGTGTCAATTTTTTCTATCACCGCCACCAGGTACTTAAAAATATAAATATGGATTTCCCTGACCGCCAGATAACCGCCATTATCGGCCCTTCGGGATGCGGCAAAAGTACCCTTTTACGCGCCCTTAACCGGATGAATGACCTGGTCAGCGGGGCCAGGCTGGAGGGTGAGGTACTGCTGGATAATGAAAATGTTTATTCCCCCAACCTGGACGTGGTCAATCTCCGCAAGAGGGTAGGTATGGTCTTTCAGCAGCCCAATCCCTTTCCCAAAAGCATTTTTGATAATGTGGCTTTCGGTCCGCGGATGCTGGGTATTACTGCCCAGTCCCGTCTGAATGAGATAGTGGAAAAAAGCCTGCATCAGGCGGCACTCTGGGATGAGGTTAAGGATAACCTGCATAAATCAGGCATGGCCCTTTCGGGCGGCCAGCAGCAAAGGCTGTGTATTGCCAGAGTGCTGGCGGTAGAGCCGGAAGTTATCCTGATGGATGAGCCCTGTTCCGCCCTTGACCCTGTAAGCACTATGCGGATTGAAGAATTGATGCAGGAACTGAAACAGAACTATACTATAGCTATAGTCACCCACAATATGCAGCAAGCCGCCCGTGCTTCAGACTGGACAGGCTTTCTGCTGACGGGTGACCTGGTTGAATACGGGCGTACCGGTGAGATTTTTTCCCGTCCCAAGGACAAACGCACCGAAGACTATATTACCGGCCGGTTCGGTTAGAGGAGAGTTATTATGCCGCGAATGGGATTTGACCGCCACCTTAGGGAACTTGAAGATGATATGCTTCTTTTGGGTAGCATGGTAGGCAAGGCTGTTGACCGCTCTATGCAGTCTATGAAAGAGCGGGATTTGGAGCTGGCCAAACAGGTTATAGAAGAAGACAAACTTATTAACCAAAAACGCTTTGAGATAGAAGAAAAAAGCATAGAGCTTATGGCTACCCAGCAGCCGATGGCCCGAGACTTAAGGATAATAGTAGCCGTACTTAACATAATAGTTGACCTTGAGAGAATTGGCGACCATGCCGAAGGTAATGCTAAAATAGCCCTGATGCTGGGTGAAGAGCCGCCCTTAAAGCCGCTCATTGACCTGCCCCGCATGGCTTCCAAAACAGAGGAAATGCTAAACCGGGCGCTGGGGGCTTTTGTCCGGCGTGATTCCGCCGAAGCTTTGCGGGTAATAGACGAAGATGACGAAGTAGACGGCCTGTATAACCAGATTTTCCGGGAACTGCTGGTTTTTATGGCCGAAGACCCCCATACTATCTCCCGGGCAACCCGCCTTATCTGGGCAGCCCATAATCTGGAAAGGAGTGCGGACCGGGTTACCAATATTTGCGAAAGGGTGCTCTTTGTGATTACCGGTAAATCTGAAGAGTTTGGTTCGTCAAAGTACTAATATGGAAAATAAAAAACAGATATTGTTCGTGTGTTTGCATAATGCCGGCCGTTCTCAGGCCGCCGAAGTTATCTTTAATCATCTGGCCGGGGGTAAGGCTCTGGCGGTTTCGGCTGGTACCGAACCTGCGGCCGCTCTCAACCCGGAAGTGGTGACGGTGCTTAAAGAAGACTACGGTATAAATGCAGGTGGTCTCAAACCCAAAATGCTAAGTCAGGATATGCTGGACAGTGCCAGCCGGGTTATCAGTATGGGGTGTGATGTTACCCTGTCCTGCCCGGGGCACCTGTACGGCAAGGAAGATTGGGGCATAACCGACCCGCGGGGTAAAAATCTGGCAGAAGTCCGCCTGATAGTGGGAAGTATCCGCCAAAAGGTGGAAAAATTGCTGGATGAGCTTGGTATAAAATACCAAGTTTAGCAGTCCGGGTATTGGCGGCGGCAGTTGCCGTATCTTCCGGATATTAAGTGGTTTATCTAGATAGCAGGTAATCATTGCGCAGCAGCCCGCAGTATTCCACGTCTTCAAAAACACCGTTTTTCAGCAGGTGCTTGGGAAAGCTGCCTTCATGTTTAAACCCCGCTTTGGCCATTACCCGGCCGGAAGCGGGGTTTCTTGTGAGATAATAAGCCTGCAGCCGGTGCAGGTTCAAATCTAAAAAGGCATATCTTACCAGGGCTTGCAGTGCTTCGGTGGCATAGCCCTGGTTCCAGTAGGGTCTGCCAATCCAGTAGCCCAGTTCAGCCCGCCGGTGGGGAAAGCAGAACACCAGCCCGCAGGCACCCAGCAGATATCCGCTGTCTTTTTCAGTTACGGCAAAGTGCTGCTCGGTATTGGCAGCCAGTTTTTTGGGCTGGCTGTTTATCCATTTTACGGCCATTTCCGGCAGGTAGGGGTGGGGAATATTCAGGGTAGTGTCAGCTATCAGGGCATCGCCTGCCAGTTCGGCAACCATATCCGCATCTGCCCGGCTAAAAGGCCTCAGTACCAGGCGGGGTGTGCTGAGTGTAGTTTTGTAAAGAACCATGTCATTATTCCGAAATATTTTTTTGTATTATATCAGGGGTATTGTTATTTAGGGATAGCCAAGCCTTAAATTTTATGGTATTATATAAAAAGTATTAGTACCTTTCTTTACTCTATACGGCAATAACCTGTACATTTGGTAACTTGCTTACGAAGGGAAAACGGTGCTTATTGGCAAGCCCTTGCCTATTGTTTTATTAGTTTATAGCTGGAATTATTATTCTGATTTGCTAATTTGATATCTTTTGCCGTTATATGCTAGTATTTAAAGGTCTTTTACGCCCCCTATTAAAATAACCGGAGTTACTTCAATATGGAAAGTATCTGGAAAGAAAAAGTAGACGGCGTCATTACCCAGAGCGGAAGCTCTCGGCTCTCTCTCCTTCCATGTTTGGAAGCGGTTCAGGAAGAATGTGGCTATATACCCCATGAAGCTGTAAATTATTTGAGGGAATGCTTAAGCATTCCCTCTATTGATATTTACGGCATGATTACCTTTTATAGCCTGCTCTCAACCAACCAAAAGGGAAAGTACGTGATTCGCCTGTGTAATTCGCTGCCCTGTTACCTGAACGGTACAGAAAACATCCTGGATACCCTGGTGGACAATCTGGGTATCGAACCCGGTCAAACCACTCTGGACCAACGTTTTACCCTGGAGCTGGTCCCCTGTTTGGGATTATGTGACCAGTCACCGGCTATGGTAATAAACGGGGTGGTTTACGGAAAGCTGACTGCTCAGCTGGTAACCGAAGTCCTGGACGAATTGAGGACTTACTAAAATGCAAGACATTAAGATTATTACCCGTCATCTGAATACCGCCAGCTCAGCTGATATTGATGTATATATGGCTGACGGCGGCTACCAGGCCCTTAAAAAAGCCCTGTCCATGACTCCGGACGAAGTAATTGCCGAAGTCAAACGCTCAAAGCTGGTAGGCCGGGGTGGAGCGGCCTTTCCTACCGGGCTCAAGTGGGAGCTTACCCGCAAGGAAAAGGCTAATCCGAAATATATCGTCTGTAATGCCAGCGAGGGCGAACCGGGCACTTTTAAAGACCGGCTGATACTTAAAAACGACCCCCACATGGTGCTGGAAGGTTTTATTATTGCCGCTTATGCGGTGGGTACTTCCCAGGGCTTTATCCATGCCCGTGAGGTTTATACCGAAGAAATAGAGCTTTTCCAGAAAGCCATAGACCAGGCAACCGAACGCGGTTTTCTGGGGCAGAATATCATGGGGAGCAATTTCTCGCTGGATATCCAATTTTACAAGAGCGCCGGTGCTTATATCTGCGGTGAGGAAACCGCCCTTTTTGAATCCCTTGAAGGGCACAGAGGTATTCCCGCCGCCCGTCCGCCGTATCCGGTGCAGGTGGGGCTTATGGATAAACCCACCACTGTTAATAATGTAGAAACTCTCTGCAATGTGCCTGCCATTATAAATAACGGGGCAGACTGGTTTGCTGCAATCGGCCATCCGGACTATCCCGGCACCAAGCTCTTCTGCCTTTCGGGTAACGTGAAAGAGCCGGGTGTTTTTGAAATGCCGCTGGGAACCAACCTTAAGGACTTGCTTGAGGCCGGGGGAGGCGTAGACGGCAAGTTCAAGGCGGTTTTACCGGGGGGCATATCTTCCAGCCTGCTTACCGAAATGGATGTCAATCTGGACTTTAAGACGCTGGCCAAGGCCGGTACTATGCTGGGGTCAGGTGCGGTTATTGTGATAAACTCCGATACCAGCATGGTAAATGTAGCTTCCAACGTAGCCCACTTCTTTGACGAAGAGGGTTGCGGCAAGTGCTCTATCTGCCGCGAAGGCACCCGCCGGGCGGCTGAAATCCTTAGCCGCTTTTCCCGCGGGCAGGGCAACCGCAACGAACTGGAGTGGCTGCTGGAACTGCATGAAGTAATGAAAGATACCGCTTCCTGCGGTCTGGGACAGGTAGCCTTAAATGTGGCTGCCAGTGCCATTCGCAACTTCAAGGGTGAATTCTTGGCGCAGGTGCGTAAGGAGGAAGGCGTATGGTTACGCTAAATATTGACAACAAGCAGATAAGCGTACCTGAAGGTACGACTATTATGCAGGCCGCCAAGCAGGCCAATATCAATATCCCCCACCTGTGTTATTTTGAAGGCCTGAAAAGTTACAGCGGCTGCCGGGTATGTGTGGTGGAAATAGAGGGTGAACCCCGTCTGGCTACGTCATGCTCACGCAAAGTAGCCGAAGGCATGAAGGTTAATACCCACTCCGCCAGAGTACGCCGCGCCCGCCGCACCATACTTGAAATCCTGCTGGCCAATCACCCGCAGGACTGTTTTAACTGTGAGCGTAACCAGAACTGTGATTTGCTGCGTCTGGCGTTTGAATGCGGCGTGAAAAAGCTGCGCTTTGAAGAAAGCGAAAAGCGGGTGCTGCCTATAGACAGTACCAGCCCCAGTATTATCCGTGACCCCAATAAATGTATTGCCTGCGGCCGGTGTGTCCGCGTCTGCCACGATATACAAACAGTAAATGCCATTGGTTTTATAAATAAAGGCCCGGATACCATGGTGGCAACCTCCATGGATAGGGGTATGGGCAATGTTGCCTGTGCCAACTGCGGCCAGTGCATACTGGTCTGCCCGGTGGGTGCTATTAAGGAACGCTCGGCGGTGGATGCTGTCTGGGCGGCCATAGCAGACCCCACTAAACACGTAGTTGTTCAGGAAGCCCCTTCGGTCAGGGTTTCTCTGGGTGAAGAGCTGGGCTTGCCGGCAGGTACGCTGGTTGCCAAAAAGATGTATGCCGCTTTAAGGCGTCTGGGTTTTGACGCTGTATTTGATACCAACTTTACCGCTGACCTGACCATTATGGAAGAGGGCTCGGAACTGGTGGAACGGGTTAAGGACGGCGGGGTGCTTCCCCAGATAACCTCCTGCTGCCCCGGCTGGGTCAAGTTTATGGAACACTATTATCCTGAACTTGCGCCCAACGTTTCCTCCGCCAAGTCCCCTCAGCAAATGTTCGGGGCGGTCTGCAAGACCTATTATGCCGAAAAATCCGGCATAGACCCCAAGGATATTATCAATGTTTCGGTCATGCCCTGTACGGCCAAGAAGTTTGAGTGCCAGCGGCCCGAAATGAATGACAGCGGCTTTAAAGACGTGGATTATGTCTTAACTACCCGTGAGCTGGCCCGGATGATAAAAGAAGCCGGACTGGATTTTGCGTCGCTTGACGAAGAGCCTGCCGAAGACTTGCTGGGTCTTTATACCGGTGCTGCCACTATCTTCGGGGCTACCGGCGGTGTTATGGAAGCGGCTATCCGCAGTGCCTACACCCTGATAACCGGGCGTGAACTGGAAAACCTGGACATAGAACCGGTGCGCGGTCTGGAAGGCATTAAGACCGCCAGCGTTAATATTGACGGGTTAGAGGTTAAAGTAGCGGTGGCTCACGGGCTGGGGAATGCCCGTCACCTGCTTGATGAGATAAAAGAGGGTGTTTCGCCCTATCACTTTATAGAAATCATGGCCTGCCCCGGCGGTTGTGTCGGCGGCGGCGGCCAGCCAATACGCTTTGATTCCAGTCTCAAGAAAAAGCGCGGCGAAGCCCTTTACGAAGAAGACAGGAACATGGCCAAGAGGTGTTCCCACCACAACCCGTCTGTAGAGAAGATATATAAAGACTATCTGGAGAAGCCGCTGGGCAAGCGTTCTCACAAACTGCTGCATACCGAATATACCAGTCGCCCGGTAGTTTAAGGGCAAGTAATAAAAACAATACGCGGGAGGAACAAAATAGATGTTCAATATCCAGAGTATCAGCCTTAGGAAAGAGCTTGTTATTGCTTTTTTAGTTATGCTGGGGCTGGCCACCGCCGCTCCCCTGATAGGTAATCAGTACCTGACCGGTTCGCTGGTAAATGCGGTTCTGTTTATCAGCGCCGTAATACTGGGCTGGAAAAATGCAGTGGCTATCGGCCTTATTTCCAGCAGCATTGCTTTGGCTACCGGTCTTTTGCCCATAGTCATGGCTCCCATGGTACCCTTTATCATAGCCGGTAACGCTTTGCTGGTGGTCAGCTTTCACGCACTCCGCAGCAAGGGCTTCTGGCTGGGTGCAGGTGTGGCTGCCTTTTTGAAGTTTGCTTTCCTCTGGGCTACTTCCAATCTTGTTCTCAATCTCTTTATTGAGCAGAATGTGGCAGACAAGATTGCCGGAATGATGGGTTTGACCCAGCTCTTTACCGCCTTGATGGGTGCGGTTATTGCTTACGGCGCGCTGCGTCTGGGCAAGAAGATATAGCTTTCAGGAAATATCGGGTGCAAAAACTAAAGGGGGCTAAAAAGCCCCCTTTTTGTATTTATAATAGTTAACTGGTGTATCCGGCTTGGCGTTTGGCTCAGCCAGAGCTTAGAGATGGTTTTCAAGCCAGAAAAACAGGTCATTCCAGACCTGAGGGCAGTCAGGCTCATTAAATACCTCGTGGTACATACCGGGGTAGGTTATCAGGGTCTTATCTTTGGAGCTTATTTTCTGGACCAGCTCACGGCTGCCGCTTATGTTTACCAGGTGGTCTTCTTCACCGTGGATAATCAAACTGGGCAGGCTGATATTCTTCAGAAAATCAGGCAAATCCTGGCAGATACGCAGAAATTCGGCGGCCATTTGGGCGCTCATCCGCTGGTGAAGCACCAGCGGGTCTTCATCATAAGCCTTGACTATTTCCTTATTATGGCTGATAGTAGCGGCGTCAATTTTACGTATTCCCAGCATGGGGGCTATTTTGGAAATGGGTTTAACCAGCTGGTTTAAAATGCCCGGCATGCCGGTATAAGGCTTGAGGGCTATGCTGGAAAAAATAAGGCCGCTGGCGTCATACTGGTGCTTGCTGGCATAGGCTGCGGTAACCAGGCCGCCCATGCTGTGGCCGAAGATGAATATTTTGGAAGTGGGATGTTTGGCCTGCACCATGCTAAAAGCGCTGATAAGGTCATAAATATATACATCGTAACTGGATACATAACCGGCTTTGCCGTCTGTTTTGCCGTGACCGAAATGGTCATAAGCATAAACGGCATAACTGCGGTCTGCCAGATAATGGGCCAGCTCACTGTAACGGCCGGAATGTTCTCCCAGGCCGTGTACCACCAGTACAATGGCCTTGGGGCTGCCGTTTGGCAGTAAGGCCTGATAGTAGCAATTGTAGTCCTGACAGCCTTTAAAATGCCCTTCTGTAAACCTCATCTTGCTTTAGTCTTCCACTCCTGCTTCAGCTTCCATTTTGGCCAGACGGGTATAATAATCTTCTATTTCATTCAGGTGAGCCAGGGCTATTTTACCGGTCATTACCGGGTCATCATTGGTGACATTGGTCTTGGGGTCTCTGGTGCCATGTTCCAGCTCTACGTCCATGCCCATGCGGAACTGTTCTATATCAAACTTCTCAAAGGTGATGCCCAGTATTTCGGCCACTGCTTCGGCTTCATCGCTTGAAAAACTTTTTTTAGACATTTTCCAGTTTCCTCCCCTGCATAATCTTAAAGCTATTCTGAAGGTAAACTGAAAATATGTCAACCTGTTTCACCACCTAAAATGGCAAAGGCTCAGCGGGGCAGAAATAATCTTTGCCGGGTGGGTGGCCGGGGGTATTTTATTCGTAGGTTTTCAGCTGTTTGCGCAGGGTTTTCCAGTTGGGACAATACTTTTCCACTACTGCCCAGAATCTATCCGTGTGGTTCATTTCCAGCCGGTGGGCAAGTTCGTGAATTATGACATAGTCCATAAGGGATGGCGGCATGGTTACCAGCTTCCAGTTAAAACTAAGGTCACCCCGTGAGGTGCAGCTGCCCCAGCGGGTTTTTTGGGCGCGTATGGACAGCTTGCCAAAGCTTAACCCCATTTGAGCGGCATTTTTTTCCAGGCTGGCTTTAACTGCCTCGGCAGCCTGGTGGCGATACCACTTTTCCATCACTTCAGCCGCACCTTTGCCGCCGCTAAGCAGGTGAAGATTGCTTCCCTCCAAACTTACGTGGCCTCTTTCCCCGCCTTCCCTTATCCGCAGGGTATAGAGCTTGCCCAGATAGGGGACTTGCTGTCCGTCATGCAGCCCGTCCTCAAGTATAAAGCGGTTGGCGTTCATTTTGGTCTGGTGTTTTAAAATCCAACTTGAGCGTTTCAGCAGGATATCGTCCAGACCGCTCATGTTATAGTGATGGGGGACGGTAACTACCAGTCCGGTGGTGGAACGTATTGCCAGGCGGATAAGGTCTGAAAAACGGCTTTTCCGCAGGGTATAGTGGACTTCTTTACCTTCCAGGACTATGCTTTTCTTACCGATAACCTCAGGGCGGGAATAAATATTGCGTGGACTCAACGCGGTGTCTCAGCCTCCATTTTTTTGGTGCGGGGCTGATTTAACATAACAATAAATATGCCGGCCAGTACCAGCATGCCCCCCAGAAATTCATTAAGAGTAAGGCCTTCACCCAGGAAAATATATCCCAGTATAATAGCGCCCACCGGCTCACCCAGTATGGCTACCGAAACTACCAGTGCGGATACCAGCCTGAGTGCCATATTCAGGCAAGAATGGCCTACCAGCTGGGAAACTACTGCCAGCAGGAAAATCATCAGGTAGGTAGTGCTGGTATATCCGCTGAAACTTTCCCCGCTTAGAAATGCCCCCGCCAGCAGGGTAATTGCGGCACTGCCGTAAAGCAGGGTTATATAGGGCAGAAAATCTATATGGCTGCGCATTTGGCGGCCTATAATCAGATAACCGGTGGTGGGTATGGTGGCTGCCAGAGCCAGCATATTGCCCAAAAATGCCTGTTCACCCACCTGGGTAGTAGCCAGATTTATCAGGGCCATGCCGCCGAAGGCCGACAGTACCCCTCCGATAGCCTTCAGGCTGAGTTTCTCTCTCCACATCACATAGGACATAATGGCTACCAGCACCGGGTGGGCGGTCACCAGAATAACCGAGCTGGCAATAGAGGTGTATTCCAGCGAACTCACCCAGAACAGCTGGTCAATCCCCACCAGAAAACCGGCCAGGATTATAAGCAGCAGGTTTCGCCGGGAAAGGCGTTTTATAGCCAGATATACCGGCTTTGCGGCAAACGGCAGGAGTAGACAAGTGGCCGCAAGCATACGCAAGCTGGTGATTATAATAGGCGGAGCGTCTGCCAAACGGGTGAAGACCGAAGCTGCAGCAATGCCAAATACCCCAAGAAGCAACAGGAGATACATTTTCGCTTTCATGTGAAGGACTTAGCATACCCTAATTCATTGAAAAATACCAGTTTAGGCCGCCTCTGGTGTGCGGCGATTTATGAGTGAAACGCCTCTTGAGAGGCAACCTGATGGCGGTAGCTGGTTTTATTTGTGAAAAAACAGCTGTTAAGTTAAAATTAGCTGATATGAAGAAGTTCCCCAAACGTACATATTCAAATCCCGCCCAGTTTCTCTCAGACATAGGTTTTATCCTGAAAAACCGCCGTAAACTAAAGGAATCCCGCTTAAGCGGATTTCCCAGTCCGGCTTTTCGGGAACGGCTGATGCTGGCGGTAACCGGGGTTAATGAATGCCGCTTTTGCACTTATGCCCATACCAAAATGGCTTTGGAGAGCGGCATTTCCCAGCCGGAAGTAAAAGCCCTGCTTGACGGTGATTTCGGCAACTGCCCTTCGGGCGAATTAAATGCAGTTCTGTATGCCCAGCACTGGGCGGATACTGCCGCCAAACCCTCCACAGAAATGCAAAGCAAACTTGAGGCAGATTACGGGGCTGAAAAAGCAGGTTTTATCCACCTGTATCTGCGTATGATACGCATAGGAAATCTTAGCGGCAATACGGCTGATAAATTTCTGTACTATCTCACCTTTGGCAAAATGGGGCTTAACCGCCAGCCGTAAGTACGTTGAATTTAGATTTTCTATAAGATATAATCGGCCTGAGTTCTTTGGGTGGTTAGCTCAGTGGTTAGAGCACCTGCTTCACACGCAGGGGGTCAGTGGTTCAAATCCACTACCGCCCACCATTCTTTAAACGTAAACAGCCCTCATGATGTTAGTGTCATGGGGGCTGTTTTTATTGGTGGCACTAATTTGGCACTAAACTTACTGGTAGCGGCTTGTTGCTGGCCAGGGGCTACATGGCTGTAAGTATCCAGGGTAATCTGGATGAAGGCCCAGCAGGTAAGGTATGCCCATTTTATCTGACAAGTAAGGGGTTGTATGGTTTCTGCGGTAGCTTCTTTAAACTTTGACATGGGATTAGTTATTGGAATGGTAAAGCTCAAACAAGACCTGTATGAGATACTTCCTTTCAAAGTATTCAAGGACGATGTGGTCAAGGGGCAAGGACTGGTTTTCAACATAGGCGAGCGCCCAGTAATTATCTTTTGGAAACTGCCTTTAAGATGGGTGCGGAGATTTAGAGGATAGGATGAGGCAACTAGAGTAATGGCGTATAATATTAGTTTAATATAACCATTATGTTGACATCTTTGCCGTTAGATTTATAATTTGTTATATATCAGGATATCAGCCGTCTGAGGATGCAAATAGTTGGAATAAAATAAAGAACTTCAGAAAAAGAACGGGATTCGATATGAAAACTAGAAGAAAATTACCTATTTATAAAATAATGACATTTTTCTTGAGTTTTTTCTATATTCCAATTCTGATCATTGTTAGCGAAACTAGAGATGCGCAGGAAAATATATCTGAAATACTATCCCAAGCGTTATTGTTTTTCCCGATCATTATGTTTCTCTTGGCCTGGGTGATCCTTATCATAGATGTGTTCCATAATAAGACGGTAGCAAAGAACCAAAGGGCTTTCTGGGTGTTGTTATTGATTGCCGGCCATTTTGGGGTTTTCCCTTTTTATTGGTATTTCCACATATATAAAAATTCCAAAGAGTCTGCTACGGTTGTTACGGAAGAACCAGTCAAGGCGCAGCGAGGTCTTTTTGAAGGCAAATCTGAGGGTTTCAAAATAATGCTGTTGGTGGGCGGATTATTACCTTTAGTGTTAGGTGTTATAGGCGGTATAGCCCGCGTTTTCTTAAATAATGAGGGATTGTTTTATACATTTGGGATTGCCAGCTATGCTGTGGGGATAGCAATCCTAGTTCTATATATAATAGATGCTACCAGAAACAGCTTGGTTGCTTCGAATCAAAAGGGGCTGTGGATAGTTCTGCTCATACTGGTAAATGTAATTATCTTTCCTGTTTACTGGTATATGAATGTGTGGAAAGAAGCAAGCAGACCGCAGATTTAGAACCTAATAAATAAGGCAAGTAACTATCATTGATTTTCACATATAAATATTGGTGGCACTAATTTGGCACTAATGTTTAGCAAATTGATTTCTGAAAATAAGCTTGTAAAGCTAAAATCAGTGTTACCACCAGCCAAGAGTTTAGCTTTAGCACTACTAAAAAGCAGGTTAGGGATATAATTCACACGCAGGGGGTCAGTGGTTCAAATCCACTACCGCTCACCATTCTGTTCCATGAGCAGAGCTTGTTTCCCCACCCCGTTTACTTATTACGGCTGATAGTCTCAAGGGCTGTATCCTGTTAGGAAGAAGATTCCGCTTTGGGCGAATCCTGGCAGATAAACATATACCCTTTGCCGGGGATATTTATAAGAAACTTGGGGTTGGAAGGGTTGTCTTCAATTTTTTCCCGCAAATGTCTTATATTTACCCTTATTCTCTCGTAAGCATTTTCCCCCCAGATTTTTTGAGCTATCGTTTCATTATAAATATAACGTCCGTTGGAACGCATCAGGTAATACAGTATCTGCCCCTCTATATTTGTCAGGCGTATGGGTTTGTCATTTTTATAGAGTTTGGTTACTGACTGGCCGAAATGGAATGGGCCGCATTCAAATTCCAAATCAACTTCGGGTGAATGCAAACGCCTGCTTATAGCTTTGATACGGGCGAGTAGCTCCATCTGGCGGAATGGTTTGACCAGGTAATCATCCGCCCCCAGGGAAAGTGCCTTCACAATGTCGCTCTCCTCATTCCGGATAGTCAGAATAATCACCGGTAGCTCAGAAAAGAGCCGGATTTGCCTTAGCACTTCATAGCCGCTGATATCCGGCAAGCCGATATCAAGAATAATGGCATCGGGCTTGGCTGTTTCCACCATGGCCAGGCCGCTTTCACCGGAACTGGCTTCCAGCAAACGCACATCCGGCCAGCCGAGTTTAAAAGACAGCTTCACAATTTCGGTTGTTTGGGCATCATCCTCAATTATTAGTATCTTCATGCTCTTCTCAACTTCCGCCATTTTGTTTTATGGGTAAAATAATATCACAGGTGGTACCGTGGCCTTCCTTGCTGTGTATAGTAATCTGCCCCTGGTGGAGGTCTACAAATGTTTTAGATAGAGCCAGCCCCAAACCAAGCCCCCCAGAACTTTCCCTGGAAATTAGCCGGTCGTCATATGAGGTCAGCAAGCGCCTCTGTTTTACTTTTGAAATTCCCCGGCCATTATCTTTTATACAAATAACCAGGCAGCGGCCTTTTTGGAATACGCTCATTTTGATAAAGCCGCCCTGGGGAGTAAATTTCAGGGCGTTTCCCAAAATATTCATCACAATTTGTTTAAACCTGACCGGGTCAACCTCAATTAACGGCAGGTTCGGTTGGAAACCTGCTTCAAGAGTTTGATTTTTAGCCTGTGCCTGGGGGCGTATGAATTCTATGATATCCCCTAATAACCTGGTGCAGTCAATGCTTTCAGTATTCAGCGAAAGTATGCCCAGCTCCCCCCTGACCAGGTCAAACAGGTCATTCATCCTGTTGTTAAGCTCTTCAGCCCCTTTATTTATCTGGCTGGCCAATTCGTGCGAAATATCAGGCGGCGGCATTTTTATCAGCATATCACTGGCGGCTATTATGGGAGTAAGGGGAGTTTTTAATTCATGTACCAGAATGCGGGTGAATTCTGCCCGTTTCTGAGATTCGTTTTCCAGCCGGGTATTGAGCAACTTTTCCCGCTCGTACATATTTTTCAGTTTTATTTCATATTCTTTGCGTAAAGATATATCACGGATAACAGATAATATTACCGGTTTGCCATTTAACTCAAAGCGCAGGCCGCTTACTTCGTTCTGCATAATCTTGCCGGACTTTGACTGATGCAGGAGTTCATAAGTCGCTCCATCTTCCTTGTTGACAGTGGCTTTGGTTCCGGCCAGAAACTTGGCTTTGCTCTCCTTGGAGTTGGGCTGGAAAAAATCAGCATATTTACCGAACATTTCCTGCCGGGTGTACTCAAACCGCTGGCAGGCCATGTCGTTTACTTCAATTATCTTAAAGCCTTCTTTATGGGCATCCCATTCCCAGAGGATTATGGCATCACGGGCTTTATTAAATATGGTGCGGAATTTTTTCTCGCTCTCATAGAGAGCTTTTTCGGTAAGGGTTTGCCTTTCAATCAGGGTCTGTATAAGTTTATTAAAGGTAACCGCCTCATCTGTTTTTTGTCTGGCAATCTCTTTGAGATGGGGTTGGGGTGTTACGGGATTAACTTGAGTAATCTGCTCACTGTCTGCCTTGTTTAAAAAGGCACAGTCATAGTCTGTATCGGAATATCTTAAATATGAATCATTTATGTTTACCGGGATTTTATGGCCTGATTTTGACAATAAAGTGGCTGACCTGATATTAGCGCCTGATTTTTTCAGCCTGTTCCAGTAACTTTCCCACTGCGGGCGGCTGAAATCCGAAGAAATCTGGCAGATATCCAACTGGGCCAGTTCTTTGGCACTGTAACCGGTCATTTTGGTGAAGGCTTTATTTGAATACACCACTTCCCCCCGGTTGTTTAACCAGTAAACGGCCACCGGAGCGCTATCCAGTGCTAGCTTGCCTACAGAATTGAACATCAATAGTTAATTATCCTTAATAACATATGTATCAAATCTCTGTACCAGATTATAGCTGTAAAAATCTAAAAATACACTACCAATTTCCTTTTGCCCTGCCCAGCCATTCGTGGCGGTGTTAATAATTTTAACACCAATTAACAGATAAATAATGAATATCAGCATTATTATTTTTAGTGGTGTTACTATCTGTTTTAGAGGAGGTGACGGCTTAAGAGAGACTTCCGGAAGAGACCGGGTGACTTTGGGAAAGACCAAAACGAAAAGGAAGGAAATTAATGAGTAAATTTCACAGTGCAGTAACTCGTCGTGACTTTATGAAAGGGCTTGGTTTAGCCGGAGCGGGTATTGGTACTGCGGCTGCCGTGTCCCCCTTGTATCGTGATCTAGATGAAATGATCGGTTCGAAAACCGCCCAGTGGAAACGTCCCTGGTGGGTAAAGGAACTCGAACTGGAAGAGCCTACCACTGAAATAGACTGGGATATGGTTGAGAGATTTGATGCCCGCTACTCAGCCCACTCACCAGCTGAAGTATGCCGCTTTGTAGGATTGGATGAGTATAACAGGGTGAGAGCCTTATCTAACGCCAAGCAGGATATGCTTGATAATAAGCCCGGTTCAACCCTGCGGGATAATGCTTTAAATATCGGAGCCGGTACCGGTCAGTATATGAGCGGTTATAAAACTGATTACGTTTTCCCGGCCGCCGGGACTTGCTGCGGTTCTTTCTCCGTATATTGGACCGGACAGAAAGGTGTTGCTACCCCGGAAAGCATGGGTGTACCTAAGTGGTCTGGTACGCCTGAAGAAAATACCCAGATGGTACGGGCTGCCATGCGTTTCTTCGGTGCTACCGACGTATCCGTAGGTGAACTGAATGAACGGACCAAGAAATTTGTTTCCACCTATCCCCAGGGCGGTGACGTCAAATATCTGGATAACTGGCCGCCTCCGGATACCTACATCAAGAAGATTGTCTTTGAAGATGTTGACCAGGGTTATTCCACTGACACCAAATATGTCATTCCCAATAAACCCCTCTACTGCATAACCTATACTGTACCCATGTCAAAAGACCTCTTCAGGACTGGCCCCGGTTCCCAGCTGCGCTCAGCGGCCAATATCAGCCGCTACCGCCTGCGGGCAGCCATTGATACCTGTACCAAAGGTTTCCTGACTGCTTTGGGTTATCAGGGTCTGGAAGAGCCGTATCCTTGCTTCCCGTCACAGGCCGGTGCTGTACTGGACGGTCTGGCTGAAATGGGACGCAACTCAAACGTCTGCATCAGCCCCGAATACGGCAGTGTTCACGGCTATTTTGATATCATAACGGACTTGCCTATGGCACCCACTCACCCCATAGATGCCGGTATATTCCGTTTCTGCCATACCTGCCACAAATGCGCTGATGAATGCCCTGCCAAATGTATTGACCAGGGTTCAGAGCCGACCTGGGATTTCCCGGCCAGCATGTACAAACCCGAAATGCCGGTAGATTACCATGCCCCCGGCAAGCGTTTGTTCTGGAATGACCCCATCGCCTGCCAGATGTATTCAAACTCGGTGGCTGGTGCTTGCGGTGTCTGTATGGCTACCTGTACCTTCAATACCAACGGCGCTTCCATGATACATGATGTAGTCAAGGCTACTTTGGCCAAGACATCTCTGCTCAACGGCTTCCTCTGGAATGCTGATAAAGCTTTCGGCTACGGTTTGGTTGAGGGTGACGAGAAAGAGAAGTTCTGGGAGATTGGTCTGCCTGCTTACGGCTTTGATACTACAGTCGGCTCAACGGTGGGCGGTTACTAAAATTTAATTTTTCAGGAAAATTGTATGAAAAGGTTAATGGTGCTGATAACAGGTCTGTTGATAGTAGGCTGCTTATCTTTATTGGCTTCCTGTGCAAGTAACGTTGAGGCAGAGGATACGCAGGGAGATATTCCTATGGAGCATGGATATCCGGCTAAAGACCCGAATGTTCCTTACCTGCCTGTTCAAGACCCATTGCCGACTGATTCATGTGGTTGCGGGTGAATAAATGTTGAGACCAATCTCTGATGGTTGGTAGGAGGAAAATCAAAATATGTGGTTTATAATTGGCTTGATAGTTGGGGCTTTGATACTGGGAGTAGTCTGGATGTTAAAACGCAATAACGCCAGCCTTTCCTGGTATGAATGGGTAATCGGTTTAGCTGGCCTGGCATTGCTCCTTTTTACAATCCAGAATTTCATTGGCAGCTTTGCCGAGCTGGAATCCAAGGCCGCTTCTATGTTCCTGCTGGTTACCGGTTTGCCTTCGCTGATACTGCTGGCTTTGGCCTGGCAGCTGGCGGCTAGAAGAACCAAAAAAGCTTAACACTGGGGTTATCTATGTATCTGGAAGGGGAGGGGGTTAACCCCCTCCCCTTTGGTATTACCGTGAAACAGGACTGTTTGTTTTGCGGGCGGTTTAGGGTACTTAGAGAACCGGCTAAGAAGCGAGTTTAAAGCTTGTATCCGGGGTGGCTAAAACAGGCGGGGGTTTATTCGGCCAGAGACAGCCGGTATCCTATGCCGGCCTCGTTTTTGATTATGCACCCGGCCTTCAGGTTTTTTTCTATCTTCAGGCGCAGCCGGGATACGTAAACCCGTATGCTTTCATCTGAACCGGGGTAGGCGTGCCCCCAGAGGGCATCAGATATATCCCGGTAGTCCACTATCTGCCCGTTCCTTTGCAGCAGCAGGCTCATAATCATGGTTTCTACTCTGGTCAGGAATACCCGGTCATTCCGGAACGAAAGCTCATGCTTGGCACAGTCAATGGTAATATCCCCGGATTTTATTATGGCCGTATTTTGGCTGATATTTTTAGATAAGGCTTTTTTCACTCTGGCCAGAAATTCAAGATGGCGGAATGGTTTGGTAATATATTCGTCTGCTCCTTGTTCCAGAGCTTTTAAAACATTTTCCTCGTCTTCACAGGCGGTGACCACAATAATAGGGGCACCGGTAATCGGGCGTATTTCGTCCAGAACCTTCAGGCCGTTCATATCTGGCAGCCCCAGGTCCAGCAGAACCAGGTCAGCCTTGTCGGAGTTTACGCTTTCTACCGCCTCATAACCGGTACGGCAAACAGTAATTTTGGCGTCATGGTAAGATAGTCTTAAGATAGAGCTTATGGTTGAGGCAGCCGCGTCATTATCTTCAACTATTAGAATGTTCATTTACTATCCTGAGGTCAGAAAGTTCGTTTTCGGATATGGTTTTAAGAGGTATGGTAAAAGCAAATTCGCTGCCTTTAGGTTCTGCTGGGTTATAAGTAATCTGGCCGCCATGGGCTTCAACATAGAGTTTGGCAATGGGCAGCCCTAGTCCCAGACCGCTGAGGTTATTCCCGCCGCTGAGTTTGCCGTATTCGGTAAAAAGGTCGGGAATCATGCAGGCGGATACGCCCGCACCGCTGTCAGTTACCCTGAAACGTAAAAATCCTTTTTCTACCCGGGCGGCAACTGAAACGCTGTCCTCTGCCTTGGTATACTTTAAGGCGTTGTCTATCAGGTTGGTCAGTATCTGCAGCAGACGTTCCTTGTCACAATATATATAAGCCTCAGGTGTTTCATCACAAAAGGTAAGGTGTTTATGCTGTTTTTGAAAGATGGGCGTATAACGCATTTGCAGTTCGTCCAGGATATCCTCAACGGAATACTGTGCCATTTTCAGTTTCAGCATGCCTATTTTGCCGCGTTCAAGTTCAATCAAATCGTGGATACGGTTGTTTAAAGTCTCTGCCCCTTCGCGGATACTGCTGGCCAGATTATACAGTTCGGTGCCTTTTTCAGATACATTTACCAGAGCGTCACTGGCGGCCAGCAGCGGGGTCAGGGGGGTTCTGATTTCATGCACCAGTGCCTTAAGGTGGGCTTGCCGTTTCTTGGTTTCGTCCTGTAAAGCCTGTCTGAGCAGGCATTCTTTGGTATAGCTTTCGGCTATAGATTTTTCGGAGGTCTTTACCTTGGTAATATCTTCCATCCGCCCGCAAATGCTGGATATAGAGCAGCTATCATCATAAGATACCCAGAGTATCTCTTTTATCCAGGTGGATTGGCCGTCCTGAATAATCTCGTACTCAGTAGTCAAAGAAGAGCGGTTGGCAAAGCGTTTGCATTTGTCCAGATACAGCCCCCGTTGTTTCAGCAGGCAGTCAAAGTCTATTACCTTAAAACTGCTGTCAGTCTGATGTCCCAGGATAAATTCCAATAGCTTTTCGCATATCTGGTTGGGGGTGGTGGGGGCAACATACGGGCTGAACACCAGATTGTCATGTTTATCCAGAATGTACAGATATTCATCTGAATTGTGGAAAGAGAACGGGAAAATCAGCCGGCGGGTTTCGTCTTCTTCATAACTGGCAAGCTGTATCTTGGCATAAGCCTGGTCAAGTTTATCTTCTAAAAAGTGGGGCTGGGGGTTAAGTACCTCCACCGAGTAGTCAAGAGCGGTGACACTTTTAAGTTTGTTTACATAACTGGTGGCTTTTTCTTCTTCGCCATTTTCCAGAATAAAGGTTATGGGGGCAGGGTAGAGACCCGTTTCAACCGGTTGCATAACCTCCAGGGTGGGCATATTCTGCCAGCAGGTCATAGTGGTAGGATTGCGGAAGATATGCCCCTGTTCTATCCGTTCCTGGTAGATAGCTGTGCCTATGGCTGCTTCGTAACAATTGTCCAGCTCTACTACGGATAACCTGCCGGCATAATGGTCTTTAAGCTGGCTGATAGATTCGTTGCACATACCATAGTTTAAAATGCAGTAGCCGTTTTCCAGAATTGCCCTTTCAATATAATAAGAGAGCATCTCTATTTTTACACTGTAAAAGCAGGAATTGGTTATGGGGTAAATACGCACGTCCAGATTCCTGTGCTGAGCCCAGTTTTTCACGAAGTTACTCATGCTCACGCAGGTGACTATTCCAACCTTGTTATTTTCAGTCTTCATTTGGTAAATCCTCGCTAAGTTTGCAGATAAGCTCCCGGAGTGATTCCGGGAAATAACAAAAAGAGAGCCTGTCTTTGTTCTGGTGCTGGTAGATAAAGGGTACGCCCCCCGCTATGACACTCAGCCCGGCGTCTTTGAAACAGGATTGCAGTTTCGCCAGTTTATCAATATGGTGAAACAGGGTCAGGCTGACAACAGCCTTTGGATAAATCTGCCCGGCCATCTGCCGTATGCTTTGTTCGTCAAGCTCCAGTACCAGCGGCCTGAATCCGTTCAGTTTAAGATAGGCTTTCAGCAGGGTAATACCCGGCGGGATATAGGATGCAGGGCTGAATATGGCTACAGGAGCGCAATCACGGTCTATTATCTGAGCGTTGTCGGCTTTATTTTGGATTATGCCGATAAGATTCCTGGCCTCGTTATGCTGAATCAAGCCCTGTTTGTAGTCGTCAAACATCTGTTCAGCCAGATCAATCAGCTTCGCAGTTTCCGAAGGGAGAACAGCGTGAATGGCTTTTTCAAGTTCAGCGGATTGGGTTCTGGTAATCATACTGCTTTCTGACAGTAAATTCTGATATGCCATATTTCCATTTTATATCTATTAATCTGGTAATACAATGCACCCCCGCACGTTTAGGTAGGGTGTAACAGAACTGATACAGGGTATTACTGATTAGTATCCACTAGTTATTGAGTGTTAGATACGTGATGTAATACCATGCATTTAACACCACTTTAGGACAAGGGCGACGCGCGCAATCTGCCTGGGGCCTATTCTGCAATTAAATCTTACATAGAAAGGTAAACAAAAGGGTCAGGACATGGATGGAAAAATAAACCGCCGTGATTTTGTAAAAGGTGCGGGTATTGCATCTGCTGCCACCGTTGCCACTATCATGGCAACAGCTTCAACTGTATCCGCTGAGGAACTGGTTAATCCGAGTATCAAAGCTATGGATGAAATGGGAAGTGCCTCCCTTACCCGGGACCTGCCGGAAAGTTTTTACAAAAGGATTGAAAACAAGGACGGCTATATAGGTACTACCAGGGTTATTGCCCCTACTCAAAGACTTGATGCCCGCGAACATGGTTTTTCCCAGATAGTCAGGCGCGGCTCAACCGGTGACTGGTCAGGTGAACCCGGAGACTGGGGACCGGTGCTGTTTGCGGCTGTTCAGGAAAAAAAGAAACACGCAGCTGAAATTACCCCTTTGGAAGCGGCTGATTATACCTGGAGTAATGCTTTCCAGATTGCTATGGACAGGTGGCATATTACCCTTGAGCCGGGCCGGTATCAGCAGGCACCTATAGCCGCCACTAAGGTTGAGCTTTCTCCCGAAGAAATGACAGCCCGCATAAAGAAAATCTGCCGCTGGTTTGGCTGTGAGCAGGTGGGTATCTGCGAAGTAACTGAAGATATGAAACCTTTCTTCTACAGCGTTGGCAGAACCAAGGGTACTTATACCACCGGACATGCAAATTATGTAGATGAAGGCCGTGAAATACCCTGGCCGTATCCCTACAAATACTGCATTGTCATGGCTGACAAATGTGATACCGATACTCTAAGTGCCATGACCGGACCTCTGGTTGAGGCCAGTGCTAAAATAGCCTGTTCCCAATCGGACTTTGCTCCCCATTATCTGGAATCCATAATCCGCTCACTGGGACATGATGCTAAGGCCAATATCTTTAGCGATACTGATATCATGGATACCCCCTTTGCGGTCAAAGCCGGCCTGGGTGAACTGGGCAGGAGCGGCCTGGTGATTTCACCCTGGGGCGCCCAGATGAGAATCATGGAAGTCTTTACCAACTTGCCGCTGGTTCCGGATAAGCCCATAGATTTTGGCCTTCAGGAATTCTGCAAGGTCTGCAAGAAGTGTGCTGACAATTGTCCTGCCAGTGCTATTTCCATGGATGACGAACCCAGCGAAGTGGATACGGTAGTCAAATCTATCCGCTGGTTCCAGGATGGCAAAAAATGTTTGTCCCAAAGGTTGGCTTATGGCTGTTCCAAATGCCAGAGCGTCTGCCCCTGGTCTAAACCTGACACCCTGATTCACGAAATAGGGCGTATGGTAGGCCAGAACCCGGCCTTTGCCCCGTTCCTGGTTAAGCTGGATGACTTCTTCTATAACCGCTATCCCGAAGGGCATGCAACCGGTGAATGGGCTCCCTGGAGATAGACACGGGGTCTCTCTGAATATCAAGGTATTTTAAAAAGGAGTTGGAGATATGACAGCAATTATCTTTTTGTTCGGCTTGCTTGTCGGTATATTTGGCAGCTGGCTGTGGCATGCCGCCAAGGAACATAATATAAAACTTATCTGGGTAGATTACCTGATGATGGCTTTGTTTGTTTTGCTGGCTGGCAGCGGTATCGTCTTTGTTAATACATTTAACGAAGAATCGGTGGCCAGTGCCGCCCGCAGTTCCGGTCTGATATTCGGCTTGCTGGCTTTGCTGGTGCTGGGTATAACCTGGCAGCTTATCTGGCGGCGTAACCGCAAATCAGGCATTTAAACCACTTAGTTAGTACTAAGAAGAAAGGCAGGGGGCTGTATGGCCTTCTGCCTTTCTTTTTGTATTTGGCAGGTAAAGGCTAATCCTATTTGAGTGTTAGTTGGGGTAAATTTGACATAAAAACCAGATTGTTATATCCTTAGTTAACTGCACAAGCAGGGCAACACAGATAAGAAAATATAGTAATTCGGGTTTGGCCCCGGTTTCACATGGCCTGGCCCGGGCAGGGAAAAATCCCAGGGCTGGGTAGCTTTTCAACCGTCCTCATTGAAGGACCGGCTCATCTACCCCCAAGGTAATTACTTGCACTCCTATCTTCTGCATCCTTTTTAGAACAGGGCAGGATAATGATGGGATATAAGATTTCCTATCTGGACAACAGTGAGAAATTAGCGGTTGTCTGACTGCCGGCAGAAGAAAAATATGAGTGCCAAGCACTCAACAGGAGTTGTATGCCTTTCGAATCTTTCAATTTTGCTCCGGCTGTTATGGCCGGGGTCAGGGCTTGCGGTTATAAAGAGCCCACCCCCATTCAGGCCCAGGCTATCCCCCCTATTTTAGAGGGGCATGATGTTATTGGTCTGGCCCAAACAGGTACTGGCAAAACCGCGGCTTATGCTTTACCCGTTATCCAGAAAATGCTTTCTACCCCCAGGGGGCGGGTACGTACTTTGGTGCTGGCGCCTACCAGAGAGCTGGCTTGCCAGATTGCTGAGAGTTTCCGCTCACTGGGTCAGCGCGCCCGCATCCGGGAGTGCTCTATCTACGGCGGGGTTAATATGGACCAGCAAATCCGCCGCTTACGGAGCGGGGTAGATGTGGTAGTGGCTTGCCCCGGCAGGCTTTTAGACCATATCTGGCGGGGAACTATTGATATTTGCGGGGTGGAGACCCTGATTATAGACGAGGCTGACCGCATGTTTGATATGGGTTTCCAGCCGGATATCCAGAGTATTTTGAAATGCCTGGTTCAGCCGCATCAGACCCTTTTATTTTCAGCCACCATGCCGCCGGAAGTCCGCAAGCTTACCCTGGAAACCCAGACTAATCCGGTAACTATCCAGATTGGTACTCAGGCTCCGGCAAGCAGTGTCAGCCACAGTGTTTATCCGGTGAAAAACCACCAGAAAACCCCTTTGCTGATTGAAATTCTGAAAACAACGGAGACCAAGTCTGTTTTGATATTTGCCCGCACCAAGTACGGGGCGGAAAACCTGGCTGATGAAATATCCAGAGCCGGTTTTACTACTGCTTCGCTTCAGGGCAATCTTTCTCAAAACCGCCGCCATGCCGTTATGGAAGGCTTCCGCCGGGGGAATTTTAAAATTCTGGTGGCTACCGATATTGCCGCCAGGGGTCTGGATATTGACCATATTTCCCACGTGATAAATTATGATATGCCGGATACCCCTGAAGATTATACTCACCGTATCGGACGGACCGGGCGTTTTGACCGCACCGGGCAGGCCCTCAGCCTGGTGACCGGGCGTGATGGTGATATGGTAAGGGATATTCAAAAACTTATAAACAGCCCAATCCAGCGCCTCCGGGTTGACGGGTTTGATTATGCCACCACCCGTAATGACGGGCAGAACCATTCGCAGCGCCGGGGTTTTGCTCCCCGCCGGGGTTATTCGGCTGAGGGTTATAACCGCTCTGAAATGCCTGCAGCTGAAACTTCACCAAATAGTCTTACGGCTGAAATGCCCGCAGGCAATGTCAGGCCGTTTAGTCAGGCTGTCCGTTCCGGACGTCCGGCTGATTCCGCCCCCCGTTTCCGCCGGGAAGGGTACTCTGCCCCCCGCTTTGGGGGACGCCCTTCGTTTGAGGATGCCCCTATAACGGCGGCTAAGCCTGCAGCCAGGTTTAATGCCCGTCCTGCTTTCAGGAAAGAGGATGACGCTCAAGCTGCGGCTAAAGCCTACCCTTCATTTGGCAGGGAAACCGGAGTGACTTCGGCTGAAAATACCCGGTCCGTTTCTGAAAACCAGGAGCAGTTTTCAAGCCGCCGTCCGGCCCGCTTTAACGGCAAAGCTTCTTTTGCAAACCGCCCGGCCCGGCCGGGGAATAAAGTGGGAAAACCGCCCTTCTTCAGGCGCTCAAAACCGCCTGTTTCAGAGAATAACCCAACTTATTAGGAATAAAAGGGGAGTGCCAAAATCACTCCCCTTAGTTTTCAAAAGGTTATTTGACGGACTCTATGGCGGGTGTTATATTAGCCTGATTAATACGGTGCATAAACAAAAGCTGTTTATTTTGGTATTTTGCTTTGGGATAAACTGTATCTGGTTTAAAGGAGCATAGCCTTGTCGCTGACTGTTTTGTGGATAATATTTGCCGTAATGGTGCTGTGTATGCTGGCACTGGACCTGGGCGTCTTTCACCGCCGTGCCCATGAAGTAAAAACCAAAGAAGCCCTTATCTGGAGCGGCGTCTGGATTTTGCTGGCCCTGATATTCGGCGGGCTTATATATTTCAGTATGGGCAGTGAAGTCGGGCTTAATTACCTGAGCGGGTATATTATTGAGCTGTCCCTTTCGGTAGATAACCTGTTTGTGTTTATCATGATATTCTCGTACTTTTGTATTAAGCGGGAGTATCAGCACAAGGTTTTGTTCTGGGGTATTCTGGGGGCTATTATTATGCGGGCGGTTTTTATAGCGGCCGGCATTACCCTTATAGAAAACCTCAGCTGGGTACTGTATATATTCGGGGCTTTCCTTATCTATACCGGTATCCGCATGGTCAAAGACCAAAATCAGGAAATACACCCTGATAAAAACCCGCTGGTGAATTTTGTCTGCCGTATTTTGCCCATGACCAACAAACTGCACGGAGACCATTTCTTTATAAAAGAAAACGGCAGAAAACTGGCTACCCCCCTGATTCTGGTGCTGGTTACCATAGAGGCTATGGATTTGGTTTTTGCCATAGATTCCATACCGGCGGTTATGGCTATTACTTTAGACCCGTTTATTGTCTTTACGTCCAATATCTTTGCGGTGATGGGCCTTAGGGCTATGTATATGGCTCTTTCGGGGATTATCCAAAAGCTGCATTATCTGCATTATGGTTTGGCTGCTATCTTGTCTTTTCTGGGTATCAAGATGCTTATCAGTGAATTTGTCCACCTGCCGGTGGCGCTTTCCTTAAGTGTGGTGGCGGTTATACTGGCGGTATCGGTTGCGGCGTCACTTCTTAAGCCGCCTAAGGAAATAAAGCCGGTTGAAGTACCTCACCCGGAGTGTCCGGTAGATGAGGGTGATAAGTAAACAACAGGGGGGCGAAAGCCCCCTTCCTTTTTCCCGGTATTATCTGGCCTGGTGTGCTTTCCCCGTGAATTTTGCCTGACTAAAATGGCATAGCTATGCGCTTTGGGGGATTCAGGTGAAATTATATGGTCAGGGCAGGAAACAGGGCTTAAAAGGGGTTCTAGCCTGGCTGGTAGCCCTCGTTCTGGGCGATGTTATCCAGATGAATGGAAACAGCGTCTTCCACTTCAGGCAGGCATTCACGTCCCAGCCGCCGTTCGTCAGTGGTCTTGATGTATGATTTGCACTTTTCGCAGACATCTGCCCGCTGGTAGGGGAATACCGCAGAGTAAAAGTGGCGGAGTTTTTCAGTGTTGGCATTAGTGCAGTAGGCGCATTTTATCCGCCGGTAATTCCACTGGGTATGGCAGAGTGAGCAGAAAAGGCGGCGGGCACCGGTGTCTTTGTCCAGCCGTGAGTAGCGGGGGCTGGAACCGCAAATGGGGCAGGTATTTTTATCCCAGCCCAGCAGGTCTACCTGCGGCTGGTAATATTTAGCCTGGGCAACCAGGAATGGCGAAACCAGATTGGTCACAAAAAACAGCAGGGTTTCAGGATTGAAGCTGGTTTTTTGGGTAAACTCAGCCAGATAGTCCAGATTGTCTGCCAGCAGGGCGGAAATAAAGCCGGATAATCCTTCAGGATGGCTTTCTATCAGCTTAAGCAGGGCTGGAGCGGGGAATTTCTCTCCGGCGGTTTGGGTAAAGGTGCGTCCCAGTTTAAGGCCTGTCTGGTGAAAAAGTTCGGCCGGGGGGCTAAGCGGAATACCTTTCAGTATATATTCCCCGGATGCCAGTTTGGCTATGGCATCTTCCTCTGAAATAAGGGGAGCCGGCTCCTCTTGCGAGGAAGCCGACTCCTGAATTGCAAAAACCTTCTGGTACAGGGCAAGTATGGTTTCCAGTTCCGGCTGAGCGGCCCTGTATCTTTCAATTTCCGAATTGATACGCTCCAGCCGATTAGTATTCATTTAGCTTGCCGGTATAACCTCAGGTGCTTTCTTGACCTGTTCGGGGGTAAGCCCCTTCATGTGGTCAGAATAAAGCGGCAGGTATTTGGCACACAGACGGAATACATACATCGCCCCGGCAATAAGGCCGAAGGTGAAGACAAATTCCAGTATGTGCGGGAAGTAGCTGCCTTCGCGGTTGGGAGCCTGAGAGATAACCAGGGTGTTTATGCGGTTTAAGACCACACCCATAATTATCAAACCGGTTGACCAGAGAAGGCCGGTGCGCGAAGTGCGGACCTTCTTTATAAAGAGCAGTATCATGGGCAGTAACATGCCGATACCTACTTCAGCTACCCAGAGTACGGTATACCAGTCACCGTTAAGGCCGGCGGCCAGGTTTCCGGTGATAGCGTAGTCAACGCCGCGGGCTGCCAGATAAACCAGCAGAATCCAGGCGATAACCAGCCCCAGTTTGGAAAGTATATCCATACGCAGGGTCATCTTCCATGAGCGGGACAGGATAATGGAGAAGTAAGTGAGTACTGCCAGACCCAGAGCCATGGCGGATACCAGGAAGAGGTGACCCATCAGCGGGCCGTGCCAGAGGGGCTGCTGAGCCGGGTTAATCAGGAACAGGGCACCCAGTGAAGACTGGTGGAGGAAGGAGAGCATAATGCCGAAGATAACCAGCGGGATAATAAAGGCGTGCTGCAGGTTACCCAGCTTCTTCCAGCCAATACGTTCAAAAATATTGTTGGAGAATTCAAGGTAGAGTACGGTCAGGTACATCATAACGCACCAGCCTACTTCAAACATGATGGACTCATGGTTCCACATCCAGATAGGATGAACAATCCGTATGGAGCGGGCAAGGTCAATCATGATGCCGATAGCGCCGATGGTGTAACACAATGCACCAATGAGAATAGCCGGCCGTACCAGGGGGCGGAATTTCTCAAAACCGAATATGTATACAATGGCAGCCATGGTAAAACCACCAGCCGCCGAGGCGATATATGCGCCTACGTCAAAGGCAACCCAAAGACCCCAGGGCCAGTTATCTGAAAGGTTGGTAATGGGACCCAGACCGTAAGCCAGTTTTAATCCGGCTACGGTTAAGGCGCCCAGAGCAAGGATAATCTGGAGGAGTCCCCATTTGCCGAATAAAGGCACGTTGGGGTTGCCGGTCTGTTCGAGCTTGTTTACCCAGCCCTTGATGGCACTGAACATGCTCTAAAGCCCTCCCTTCCTGGAAGGAGAATTCCCTTCCGTATATGCGAGTTCGCCGTTTAATTTAGCATTTAGATACTTCATGGCTTAGTCCTCAAGTACCTTGTAGCGTCCGGTAATGGTCGGTACGGTACCGTCGGCTTCTTTTTCCACCTTGACCAGGAACGCCTTGAACTCAGGAGTGGAGGAGTTGGAGTCTGCGGTGTTCGGGGCAAGTGTGTTGGCACTGTCACCCTGTGCAATCCCCATAAAGCCCCAGTGATAGGGTATAGCTACCTGATGAACAGTCTTGCCGCCAATACTGAATGGTTTAAGCCGCTTGGTAACGGCCGCAGCCACTGACACACTGCCTCTGGCCGAGGTCAGTTTGACAATATCACCGGCTTTGATACCCTTTTCGCTGGCCAGCTGTTCGGATATTTCCACATAAGCGGCCGGGGCAAGTTCTACCAGGAAAGGCATATTGCGGGTTAGTTCTCCGCCCAGACTATGCTCAACGGTGCGTACAGTAGTGCAGATAACCGGATATTCACCGGCACTGCCATTAGTGTCGCCCTCAAAGACCATAGCGGCCGGATTATTCTGGGTGCCGGACAGAGCATTGTCCACCGGGCTTTCCCAGGGTTCGTAATGTTCGGGCATGGGGCCGTCAGCCATAGCGGCAAAGAGTTGTCCTTGATTGCCGCTTGTGCCTTTGAAGGGCAGTCCGCCGCTCTGATTAACCGGGGGGTTATTGCCGTCAACAATGTCACCGCTCCAACCCATACCGTTCCAGCTGACAACGGGTTTAGCCGCATTGAAGGGCTGGCCGCTCAGGTCAACTGAAGCCCGGTTGTTCAGGATACGGATATTCACCGGCCAGCTCCAGGCCCAACCGGCATGGAAGACACCGGTCTGTTCGCGGCGCGCCATCTGGTTGCCGGCATCTGTAAAGCTGCCGACATAAAGATTGTTGCCGCAGGCAACCGTTCCGTCCGTCCTCAGCTCTTCAGGGCTTTCAAGCTGCTGCAGGGAAGATACTTTATAGCCGTTCATCTCTTTGGCTACGTCAGCCGCAGAGGGGTTGGTGCTGTAAGTCCAGCTGAGCTTGGTGATAGCTTCTGCATTAAGAGCGCTTTCGCCCTGATAAAGGGACTGGATGCGGCTAAGCAGGGAGCTGATAACCTCCAGCTCGGATTTGGCTTCACCCGGAGCACTTACGGCCTGGTTCCGCCACTGTACCCAGCGGTCGGCATTGGTTACGCTGCCTTCCTTTTCATAAGAACAGGCGGCGGGCAGCAGGAAGACTTCGGTCTGGGAACTGATGCCTTCTTTCTTCCAGAAAGCGGCAGTTTCAGATTCAAACATATCTGTCACTACCAGCCAGTCCAGTTTAGCCAGGGCTTGAGTGGCTTGACCGGCAGCGGCACTTTCAACCACCGGGTTTGCACCCCAGGCGAAAGCACCTTTGATAATGCCGGCAGCCATCTGCTTGATAGCATTTACATAAGAGTAATCGGTATTTGTATCTGTCTTGGGCAGGAAGCTGAAACCAAAGCCATTTGAGCTGGAGGCATTAGAGCCGTACCAGGCCTTCAAAAGGCTGGCTGCGTTCTGCTCGCTGGATTTAGCGGCAAAAGCAGCAAAATTGGTGTCATCTTCGGTGGGGGCAGATAAATAACCGGGCAGTTTGTTCCAGGCAACACCATTGTCGGCTGCACCCTGTACGTTAGATTCGCCGCCCAAGGCGAATAAACCGCCGCCGGATACGCCGATATTGCCCAGCAGCATCTGAAGTATGGCATAAGCCCGGACTGTCTGAGCGCCGGAAGTGTGCTGGGTGGAGCTCATGGCGTAGATAATAGCGCCGGCCTTGTCAGCTTTGCCGGTTGCGGCAAAAGAGGCACAGATCTTTGCAAAATCAGCCTGAGAGCAGCCACAGGTTGCGGCTACCATTTCCGGGGTGTAACGGGCATATTGCTTCTTCAAAAGCTGGAAGACACAGTTGGGGTTGGTCAGGGTTTTGTCTATTATCGGGTCGCCGTTGCTGGCTTTGGCAAAACTCCAGTTTGACTGGTCGTAAGAATGGCTGGCGGAGTTGTAACCGGTAAACATACCGTCCAAATCAGCCGGGCCCTTGAAGTTGGAATTTACTACCATGCCGGCAGTGGTGTACTCGGTAATATAAGTCAGGTTGTAATTTGCGGGGTGGGCTTCAATGTCAGCAATGACATACTTGATAAGACCGCCGGTAAAGGCAATCTCCGAACCGGAGCGGGCGGCAACGAATGTGCCGGCCTTGGCCGCAGTCCGGGTCAGGCGGCAGTCAACGCTGATAAGCTCTGCCCCTTTGCCCATGGCTTCACCCAGATGGGAGAAACAGGCAGGGTAGTTTTCAGCCGGGTTACCGCCCATGTCCAAAATGACATTGGCGTTGCTGATATCCGTCCAGCTGTTGTTCATGGCATGATGCCCGAATGAAGCCGCCAGGGCTTCCAGGCTGGAAGCGGTACTCAGTCTGGCCTGGCTGTCCAGGTAGACAATACCCAGGGCGCGAAGCATCTTGGACAGCAGATAACATTCTTCGTTGTCCAGTGTAGCCCCGCCCAGTGAGGCAATAGCCTCGGTGCGGTTGACAGTCTTGCCGGCAGCATTTGTAGCTACAAACCCGCTGTCACGGCTGGCTTTTACCTTGTTGGCAATTTCACCAAGGGCCCAATCCCAGCTTTTCTCTTCCCAATCACTTGCACCGGCGGCACGGTAAAGCACCTTTTCTAGACGGTGTTTGTTATTGTGAAGCTGAATCAGTGAAGCACCCTTGGAACAGGCACTCCCCCGATTTACTGGATTATCAGGATCACCTTCCATATTGGTGAGGTTGCCGGCCGAATCGGTATAGCAGATAAATCCGCAACCGCTGGCGTCAAAGGGACAGATGGTGGTGGTTTCTTTTACCCACCGGGGGCGCGTGTCAACCATCGTGGGCTCAACACCCTTGATGGGTCCACGGAAAAGACCAGCTGTGGCAAAGAGACCCGCGGTCCCTCCGCTGATCTTGAGGAAATCTCGCCTACTAAACTGAGACCTCATCACTACCTCCTTACTAAAGGCTCTGGAGACACAATTTGTTAATATGATATACCAAGTAGTTGTTTAAACGCAAGTTAAAATCACGAATAAATTATATCCAAAGTACTAGTGCTGGGGTTTAATCAGGAATAAATCTTTTCAAAAATATTCTTTGGCTGGGAAAACCCGGTAAACCAGGCGGTCTTTAAACTGAAAATGCCGTAAAATATTCCAAAATATCTTAGGCTCTTCCCGGACAACAGGCATAGTTCCCGCCTGCCTGGCTTTGAGATTCTGAAACGTATTTTTGCAGCCGGGTATTCGGGTAAAACTGGTTTCGGCTATGTTTAAACTTGATTTGGAGTCTGCATTCCGCTATTTTTTAAGGTATGAGAATTATTGCCGGAGATGCCAAAGGCAAAAACATAATTGTACCCCAGCGTAAAGCCACCCGCCCGGCTACCGAACTGGTCAGGGGAGCCATGATGTCCATGCTGGAGGCAATAGCCGAAGACTGGAGTGAGGTGCTGGATATTTATTCCGGCAGCGGCTCTTTAGGTTTGGAAGCCCTTTCCCGCGGGGCCGGTCATGTAGATTTTGTTGAACATGAACGCGCCTGTTGTGATATAATAAAACAAAATTTGGAAACCATTGGCTGTGCAGGCCAGGCTCACGTTTATTGTTTGGATGTACCCAAGGCTATGTCCTTGCTAGGCAAGCAATATGACGTAATACTGGCAGACCCTCCGTACCGTAACCAGCAGATTGGCGAGGTACTGGAAAAGCTGGGGAATTCCAGCCTTATAGGCGAAAACACAGTTATGGCGGTTACCCATTCCGCCCATCTGACCCTGGCGGAGCGTTACGGGCGGCTTACGATGTTAAAAGAACATCGTCACGGGGATAGCCTGATTGCTATATATAGAAAGGACAGCAGTTTTGATAGCCATTTACCCGGGCCGGTTTGACCCGGTAACCCTAGGCCATCTCAGCGTCGCCAGACGCGCTTCTGGCTTTTGTGACCGGCTGATTATTGCTGTCTTTGATAATCCTGCCAAACCGGGTCTTTTTACGGCTGCCGAAAGGGTAGACCTTATTAAACAATCCGTCAAAGACCTTCCTAATGTAGAGGTGCATTCTTTCAGCGGGCTTATGGTTAATTTTGCCCGCAGGATGGGTGTTTCACTTATAATCCGCGGTCTCAGGGTAGGGGCTGATTTTGAGCGTGAAATGGAAATGTACGTCATGAACCGCCGTCTGGACGAGGGGATTGAGCTTTGCTGTCTTTTCTCAGAGCCTCAGTACCAGTATCTCAGTGCTTCGCTTATCAAAGAAGTGGTAATGCTGGGGGGGGATTCAAACGGGTTAATCTCGGAACATGTGGCAGATGCTTTAAAAAACAAGTTGGCGTCTGCCTAGTGTGGTATAATCAATTAATTATTTTACAGGAGGGTGTATCGCCAGAAGAAGTTTTGCTTAAGACAGATTTTGGAGGTAGAAGGAATTTATGTCGTTCAAGATAACAGATGACTGTATCAGTTGCGGAGCTTGCGAACCGGAATGCCCCAATAAAGCTATTTCGGAGGGCGAGACTATTTACATTATTGACCCTGAAAGGTGCTCTGAGTGTGTGGGTGCTTTTGAAACCCCTCAGTGCGTTGAAATCTGCCCGGTAGACTCATGTGTGAAATGCTGCAATGAATCTCACGAAGAGTTGCTGGCCAAATGGCAGAAGCTGCACCCCGGCGAAAGCCCCAAGTAACAAACCGGAAATTTTAAGGCGATCTGGATAGATTGTTTTAAATAAAACAGTAAATGCCCTAGGGCCATCTGGGTTACGGCGGTTTAGTGTGCTGGTTTTGGATTGGCTTTAGTTGAAGAAGTCCCGGATAACACCGAATTCATCAGGTAAAAGCGACAAAATCAGCGGGAACTTGTCAAGAAGTATCTGGGCAATGGCAGAGTCAGTAATGACCGAAGCGGAGCCAAAGAACTTGACCCAGATGGCCAGCAGGGCGGCAGTAAAAATGCCGGAAACCAGCAAACCGAATATTGCGCCCCCCAGCCGATTTATCCAGTTAAGGAAAGTCGGCTTTATTATGGCATCAAGCAGCTTGGCAATGATAGTGGTGGCTGCCCAGATGACCATGAGTACCAGCAGGAAAGCCACTATATTGGCCCACTCCGGGCTGGATATAAAACTGAGCCATTCGGCCACTGTGGGGTAAAAACGCCCTGCCAGTATAATGCCGATAATCAGCCCCACCAGATGCAGAAAGTTGCGTATCAGTCCGGTAAAAAAGCCGCTTACGGTCTGAATGCCCAGTACTATCAGTAAAACTATATCTAGCCAGTTCATAGCTTTGATTAAAGCATATCTGCATGGGTAAACGCAATAGCCGGATTGGTCTGGATTTGTCAGCCGTATTTAAGCAGGTCTTGGGCTAAAGGGAGATTAGCCCTTTCCCAGCTCTACCGAACGGTCAAAAGCCGCTTTGGCAGCCTTAATTACGGTTGTTTCCAGTCCGGCTTGCTCAAATACCTTTATAGCTTCGGCGGTAGTGCCGCCGGGCGAGGTTACATTTTTGCGGAGCTGGGCAAGCGGCAGGCCGGATTTTTCCGCATAAACAGCCGAACCGGCGGCTGTCTGGGATACCAGTACCGTTGCTTCCTCAGGGGTAAAGCCCATTTCCTGAGCCGCTTTTTCCAGACTTTCCATAAACAGGAAGAAATAAGCCGGGCCTGAACCTGAGATGGCGGTAGCCGCATCCAGCATGGTTTCTTTGCCGGTATATATTTCTTTGCCCATGGCGGAAAGTATGCTTTGGGTTTGTTCTTTCTGGGCGGGGCTTACCGCCGGCAGGGCAGTCCAGACGCTCATGCCCATGCCTATCATAGCCGGGGTGTTGGGCATAACCCTTACTACGGCTTTGTGTCCAAGCCCGCCGGACAGTTTACTTAGAGTTGCCCCGGCAATAATGGATATCACCAGCTGTGTCTCTGCCAGTTTGCCCTTAAGTCCGGCGCTCAGTTCAGCCAGGTTCTGGGGTTTTATAGCCAGCAGGACTACTTCGGCGTTTTTTATAGCCTCCGGGTTTGAAGGGGTGGTCTTTATGCCATAGGTATTTTCAAGGAAAACGCGGCGTTCGGCTTTAATCTCACTTACGGTAATATCCTTAGGCGGGCAGATTTTTTGCTTGATAAGGGCGCCCAAAATGGCCTCACCCATATTCCCCCCACCGATAAATGCTATTTTCATATTATTTCACCACAATATTTACTAATTTGCCGGGTACATATATGACAGATGACGGGGTTTTGCCCTGAAGGTGGGGTTTGACTCTGGCGCTGTTTAAGGCAGTTTCCTTAGCTTCGTCCTCCGAGATACCGGCCGGCATTTCCAGCCTTTCGCGGAGTTTGCCGTTTACCTGGATAATCAGGGTAATTACTTCGTCTTTGGCCAGTTCTTCGTCCCACTTAGGCCAGCTCTGGTTGTGAATGGAATATTCCATGCCCAGATTTGCCCAGAGTTCCTCGGCAATATGGGGGGCAACCGGGGCAAGCATAAGGGCAAAAGTTTTAAGGCTGTTTTGCCAGCTTTCTGCCGAGACGGCGGCAGCCTCTTTAAACTTGGCCAGGCTGTTTGAAAGCTCCATCAGGGCGGCCACTACCGTATTGAAACGCAGCCGTTCAATATCCATAGTTATCTTTTTGATAGTCTGGTGGAGGGTGCGCTTAAGTTCGCGTTCCGCTTCAGCCGAGGCGGTTTGGGGGGTGTATTCTTCTGTAAACAAGTTCCAGACCCGGTTCAGCCAGCGGCTCATGCCCGAAAGGCCGGAATCATTCCATTCGCCGCCCTGATCCCACGGGCCCACAAACATCAGGTAAGCCCTGACGGCGTCTGTGCCTACCTCTGCCACCAGATTATCCGGGGTAACTACATTGCCCTTTGATTTGCTCATTTTCTGGTGGTTGCTGACGATAATGCCCTGATTAAAAAGCTTTTTAAAGGGTTCGCCGAAGTCTATTATGCCCATATCCCGCAGGGCTTTGGTGAAGAAACGGGAATAAAAAAGGTGCATAACGGCGTGTTCGGCACCGCCGGTATAAAGGTCTACCGGCATCCAGTACCGCAGTTTTTCCGGGTCAAACGGCCCTTTGTCATAACCGGGGCTGGTATAACGCAGGAAATACCACGAAGAACACATGAAGGTATCCATGGTATCTGTTTCGCGTTTAGCCTTACCCCCGCAGACCGGGCAGGTGGTATTTACAAAGCCTTCATTATATTTCAGGGGGGATTCGCCCCCGCTGCGGAATTCTACGTCTTCCGGCAGAAGTACCGGCAGGTCTTTTTCGGGTACGGGTACAATGCTGCACTTTTCACAGTAGACCATGGGTATGGGGGCGCCCCAGTAACGCTGGCGGGAAATAAGCCAGTCACGCAGTTTGTAGTTTACGGTTTTTTTGCCCCAGCCGTGTTCCGCCAGATAGTCACATACCTTTTCTTTGCCTTCGGTATTGGGCAGGCCGTTAAACGGGCCGGAATTTTGCATAACCCCTTCATTTATATAGGCGGCTTCAAGGGGCTGGCCGTCATAATCCGGCGGGGCAATTACAGTTATAACCGGCAAGTGGTATTTTTGGGCAAAGACAAAATCACGCTCGTCATGGGCGGGCACGCCCATAACCGCCCCAGTGCCGTAACTCTGGAGAACATAATCACCAATCCAGACAGGTACTTTATGGCCGTTTACCCGGTTGGTCACGTATGCACCGGTAAAAACGCCGTCCTTTTCCCTTTCGGTGGAAAGGCGCTCAATCTCAGTGCAGGCGCGGGATTTCTTTATATATTCATCCACCGCCGCTTTGTTTTCGGGGGTGGTAATCTTTTCAACCAGAGGGTGTTCGGGTGCCAGCACCATAAAGGTCACCCCGTAAATAGTATCAGGGCGGGTGGTAAAGACCTTTATCTCATGTTCTGGCACAGCCGGGCAGTCCAGGGCAAAGGATACTTCCGCCCCGTAGCTTTTGCCTACCCAGTTTCTCTGCATGGCGGTTATTTTTTCCGGCCAGTCCAGGCCGTCATGGTCTTTGAGTTCATCAGCATAGTTGGTAATGCGGAAAAACCACTGTTCAAGGTCACGGCGGGTGGTGGGGGTTTCACATCTCCAGCAGGTGCCGTCTACCACCTGTTCGTTGGCCAGCACCGCCTGACAGCTGGGGCACCAGTTTACCGGGGCTTTGGCGCGGTAAGCCAGCCCGGCTTCATACAGCTTTAAGAAGAACCACTGAGTCCACTTGTAGTATTCGGGCAGGCAGGTTATAACCTCTCTGTCCCAGTCAAACATAGCGCCGATAGTTTTAAGCTGGCGGCGCATATTTTCCACGTTATTAAGCGTCCAGATACGGGGGTGGATATGGTGCTTGATGGCGGCGTTTTCAGCCGGCAGACCGAAAGAGTCAAAACCCACCGGGCGCATTACGTTAAAGCCGTTTAAGCGTTTGTATCTGGCAAAACAGTCCGCCGGGACTTCGGCATACCAGTGGCCTATATGAAGGTTGCCAGAAGTATAAGGGAACATGGTAAGGGAGTACCATTTGGGTTTGGGGCTGTCTTCACCGGCGTGGTAAAGGCGGTCTGCCGCCCATTTATCCTGCCACTTTTTTTCTGTTTCCTGCGGATTATATTTTTCGGCCATTTCTGTTTTCCTATCTGAGATATCAGATTATATTACCCCGTACTGCCGGTGCTTTCAAGTTTGGGGCGGCTTTTCGGGGCTATTTCTATATTGGGCAGGAATTGGGTAAAATGAAGCAGACCTGAAAATGTGCTATATATAAATAGAAAGGCTGGCCGTAAGTGGCCGGTGGTTTTTTAATGACAGTTAAAGAGATTGTGGTAATAGGTGCGGGGGCTGGCGGGCTTATGGCGGCAGGACGGGCGGCTGAGTGCGGCGGTAAAGTAATCCTGCTGGAAAAGACCGAACAGCCGGGTAAGAAAATGCTTATTTCGGGGCAGGGCAGGTGCAATATTTCCAACAGCCGGGATATTGCCGAATTTATCACCGCTTTCGGCCCTAACGGGCGGTTTTTATACAGCGCTTTCAGCCGTTTTTTCCGGCAGGAGCTGGTGGATTTGCTGGCACGTTACGGGGTGGAAACCAAAACCGAACGGGGCGGGCGGCTTTTCCCTGTTTCAGACAAAGCTCATGACGTGGTGGCGGCCTTAACTGAATATGCCTCCGGCGCGGCTTTGGTAAGCGGGCAGAAGGTCAGCCAGATACTGGTAAGCGAGGGGCGGGTAGTGGGGGTCAAAACCGAAAAGGAGACCTTCAGGGCGGATGCGGCGGTGATTGCCACTGGGGGTGCGTCCTATCCCGGTACCGGCTCTTCGGGAGACGGTTTCCGTTTGGCGGAAGCGCTGGGGCATACTATTGTGAAACTACGTCCGGCTCTGGTGCCTCTGGTGGTGAAAGAGATAGATTTGGCAAAGAGCATGCAGGGGGTGGCCCTGAAAAATATCCGCCTGACGGCCTACCGCTGTGAAGCGGATAAAATACCTGCGGATTTGACCTTGCAGGACTGGGGGCGGGGTATTGCGGGCAAAAAACCGCCCAAAGCGGTGATTGAAAGCCGCATGGGTGAGCTGATGATTACCCACTTCGGGCTGGGCGGGCCTTTGACCATGCTGATGGGTCTGCCGGTTGCCGAGGCACTGGAGCAAGGGGCGGTGAGTGTGGCCATAGATTTAAAACCGGCACTTTCGCTGGATAAACTGCGTCTTCGCCTACAGCGGGACTTTGACACTTTCGGCAAACGCAGTTTTCAAAACCTGCTCTCAGAGCTTTTGCCCCAGAAGATGATAAGGCCGTTTGTAGACCTGACCGGCATAGACCCGTTCAAATGCGGCGGCCAGATAACGGCGGCTGAACGCGAAGTTATCTTGGCAAACCTGAAATGCCTGCGGTTCAATATTACTTCCACTCTGCCTTTAAGTGCGGCGGTGGTGACTGCCGGCGGGGTAGACCTGAAGGAGATAAACCCGCGGACTATGGAGTCTAAACTGGTAAAAGGGCTTTATTTCTGCGGGGAGGTTATGGATATAGATGCGGATACCGGCGGTTATAACCTTCAGGCGGCTTTTTCCACCGGCTATCTGGCAGGTGAATCAGCGGCGGGAGCTTAGCGGGAATGGCCGGGCGGGGTAATAGACATCTGCTTGAAATAAATACGTACAATTACTAATACCGTATAAAGCCTGTAAAACGCATAATGAATATCCGGTGCGGTTGCCAGGGTTTTTCAGCATATGGTATGTCCTGCCATACCGGGAGGAATGAAAGTGAGCATGCAAATATCTTTTAATCTGGATATCATAAATAAATGCGTCTGCCATAAATGCCCCGTTCAGAACCAGAGTGAATGTGTCCGCACCCAAATGGCCGGGCTGAAAACCAGCCTTAGGGAAATACCCCTCAATCCCCATAAAATACCCAAGGCATATTGCCTTAACGGGAAGTCTGTCTGCAAAGGAATTGACCGCAGCAAACCGTGTATCTGCGGCAGCTGCGAAATATATGCCAAACACCAGCTGTCCGAAGCTGAACCGGGCGGCTTCTACTGTATTGAGGGCAAGTCTGCTTAAGATAATCAAATACAGGCTTTTTTATATGTCTCCGCCTGCCGCTTATGCTATTTCACCGGGTTTCATTTAGTAGTAATATATTTCTTATACAGGCGTATGTCTTACAGATAAAAGATTTGCCGCCGTTTTAAGCAGTCTGTTTGCACACTGAGTGCTTTATTAGTCCGGATAGGAGGGATTTAGGGATATGGAAAAAGTTACGGGAAAAAATGCCGGGGAGATTAAACTTTATGCTCTCAGCACCTGCGGCTGGTGCCGCCTAACCCGCCAGCTTCTGGCTGAACTGGGAGTGGCTTATGAATTTGAATATGTTGATTTGCTTACCGGGTCTGAGCGGGATAAAGCGGTAACAGAGCTTAGCGCCCTTAACCCGTCCAAATCTTTTCCCACTATGCTGATAGGGGGAAGCAAAGTGATAATAGGCTATAAGGAAGCCGAAATACGGGAGGCTCTGAAAGCATGAGTCAGCAGCTTCCCGGACCAGCCGAAGATTTAGCCCTGTTCCAGCTGCGCCTAAGAAGTGAAGCCGAGGCTTCGGGTTATCACCTGAACCCGGATAACGCTTTTGTCAAAATGCTGGCAGAGGGCTTGCTGGCTAACCGCCAGCGTTATGGTTATCAGTCCTGCCCCTGCCGTCTGGCAGAGGGTAACCGGAAAGCTGATTTAGATATTATTTGCCCGTGTGATTACCGTGATGCAGATATAAACGAATTTGGCAGCTGCTACTGCGCGCTCTACGTTGACAGTCAAATTGCCAAAGGTGAAAAAAAGCCTCAGCCGGTGCCGGAACGCCGCACTGCACCCAAGGCCCTGCCAAAAGCAAAAACTGCCCAGGCACCTGCTAAGCTTGCATATCCTGTCTGGCGCTGCCGGGTCTGCGGGTATCTGTGCGGGCGTGATGAAGCCCCTGACCAGTGCCCTATCTGCAAAGCAGACAAAGAGCGCTTTGAGCTTTTTATGCAATAAAACCCAAAAGTCCAAAAGGCTTGCCTCTATGTGCCGCTTAGTCTATTATAGTGTCAATTACTGTGCTTATGGGGCGGGCCTTTCGGGATGAATTTTTTACGCCGGTATGATTTTTATCTGCTGATACTGTTTATAGGGTTAGGTGTGCTGGCTTTTAACGGTGGCTGGGTACTGCCTTTGCGGCTGTTATTTGGCCTGCCGCTGGTTCTGATAGTGCCGGGTTATGCCCTGGCATCAGTCCTGTACCCCTCTAAGCTTAGCCTCAGCCGCTCATCACGGCTTATGGTGAGTTTGGCACTCAGTCTGTCAGTCTCCATGCTGGCCGGGCTGGTTTTAAACTATACGGCCGGGCTAAATCAGGAAAGTGTTTTCTATACGCTTGGCGGCTTCAGCCTTGTTTTCTGTCTGGCGGCTATTGCCCGAAGGCAGCACCTGCCGCCAGATGAAAAGCCCGGCCTGATACTGGTTCCGCCTGATACCAAAAAACAAACGCCGAAAAGCACTGCCCAGGTCTTTTTAAATGTGCTTCTGGCGGTTTGCCTGCTGGGGGCGGGGGGCTTTGCCGTTCAGCGTCTGGTGCAGGCTTATTCACCGGCTGAGTTTACCCAGTTTTATCTGCTGGGAATAGATAATACCGCCGAAAATTTCCCGGAGCTGTTTATTCTAAGTAACGGGCAGGTATCCGCTGTCCGGTATGGCAATCAGCCTGCTGTAGAAGCTGACTTAGCCCGCCTTAAACTGGTCATCTCCAATAATGGCCAGTCAGGTACACTCTACCGGGTAGAGGCCTTTATTAACGGGCAACTGTATATATTTTCCCTGGCAGACGGCGGGGAATTTGATGGTTTGGTGGATGTGGCGGCGGGTGCGGCCGAATCACTTGAGCTTTATTTTGCCCCGCCCGAAGCCGGAGATAGCCAGATACTGGAAATCTGGCTTTATGCGGGTGAAGAAGCTGTTTTCCCTCAGCCGCTAAAGCTGGTGTTCAGTACGGCTTAGGCTAAATCTTTTCATTTAAGAGCTTTGTGTAAACTTCTTTCAGGCGGTTAATTACTTCCGGCCAGCTGCACATTTCCGCCTTGGTGCGGGTCTTTACCGGTATCCCCTGAGTATAGGCCTGAAAGGCCTTCAAGAATTCAAAATCATCTTGGGCATAGTATAGTCCGTCTCCCTCAGGAAACATTTCCGGCAGCGCCCCGAAGGGGGTGGTTATCACCGGCAGATTGGCCGACATGGCTTCCAGCACCGACAGAGGCATTTCGCTGGAAAAAATCTGGTAATTGGCATCTTCTTCCGGCAGCATGGGGTAGATATAACAATCTGCCAGAGCATATAAATCTGCAATATTGGGGCGGAAACTGGTCAGAATCATGCAGCCGCTTTTCCTCAGGCTTTCCAGCAGTGTCCGGTTGAAAATACCCGGATTTGAAACGGCCATGATTACCTGGGTATCCGGGTTTTGCAGCCGCCTCAGCAAGTCCACTCCCCGCCCGGCCCGTACAGGCCCTACGTGAAGCAGCAGGAGCTTATTTGGGGGCAGGCAATACCGCCGGCGGAGTTCGGCCTTGGTTTCAGGGGAAACCGGCCTGAAATTAGTCATATCCACCCCATTCGGCAAGATAACGGTTTTTACCCCGCACTCCCCGAAAAAACCGGCACTTTTTGGGGATAAACAGATGGCCAGGTCCGGCTTTACATAAGAAAGCATATTCCTGACAGTGCGGGTTTTGACAGGCTGTTGGGCGGAAATAACCGTTTTGGCACGGGGGGCAGACAGTTTGGCCATTTTCAGGCGGAAAAGTTCGGCGGAATCCGGCTTTCCCAGCAAATGGATTATATCCGGCTGGAAACGGCGGATGCGGTTTAAACTGCGGGGGCGGGTAAAGTGTTCCCTGGGACAGGGCAGCAGGGATATCCCCTTTTCTTTGGAGAGAAAATCAGCCAGCTGGGCCGCCATCTTGTAGATGCTGCGGTCAGGGCAGGTTTTAAAGTCACCTATCAGGCAGATTTTTATCATATTAGGCTCTCTTAAATATCCGGAGCTTAGTGTAAGCCACTTTTGGCTGTTCGTCAAAGCATTTTTGATTGCGAAGCTGAGAGAAGTTTGGGTAATTGCCAGATATGCCAAATGACCATGACAAAGCGTAATATTTAGGCAAAAACTATTGACAAATGGCATCTGATGGTCTTATTATAGTGACAATAAGCGAAAAACAGGGTACAAATGAACCAAAAGGCTGTATTTATTGACCGTGACGGCACAATTGTAGAAGACGTGCCGTATTGCAATTCCCCTAGAAAGATACGCTTGCTGGAAGGGGCGGGCAAAGCTATTAGACGATTGAATGACCAGGGCTTCCTGGTCATTTTGATTACAAACCAGTCCGGGGTTGCCAGAGGCTATTTTTCGGAAGAGACTTTAGGCGAAATCCACAACAAGCTCAAAGAAGATTTGGGCTATTTCGGTGCTCATTTGGATGATATTTTTTACTGTCCGCATCACCCTGCCCAGAGTTGCGTCTGCCGTAAACCGGCCACCGGCCTTATTGACCAGGCAGTTGCAAAATACGGCCTGGATATCAGCGGTTCATACTTTATAGGTGACCGGCTGATAGATATTCAGGCGGCCAACCGTTCAGGCTGCCAGGCGGTACTGGTGCCGTATACCTCCCCCGAAACAGATTATTTTGAGCTGGAAATTTCTGTTGACAGCCGCCCCTCTTTTCTGGCAGGTGATATTTCAGCCGCGGTGGATTGGGTGCTGGCGGATACGCTGGGCAAGGCGGCTGTTTCGGTAGTTATACCTACCCTGAATGAAGAAAAAAATATCTGCAGTGTTCTGCCCCGCTTAAGGTGTGTGCCGGGTATTGCCGAAGTTATTTTGGTGGACGGCAGGTCTACTGATAAGACTGTTGAAAATGCCCTGCGGCTATGGCCGGAAATAAAGGTCATAAATCAGCCTGGCCGGGGTAAGGGTGATGCTATGCGGGCGGGTTTTGAAGCTGCTAGCGGGGATATAGTGGTTACTCTGGATGCAGACGGGTCACTGGCTCCGGAGGAGATTCCCCGCTATGTAGGGCCTCTGTTTGACGGGTATCAGATGGTCAAAGGTTCGCGCTTCTGCCGGGGCGGTGGCACTTCGGATATGCCGCTCTTCCGCCGTTTTGGCAATTTTGTCTTTACCAAAATGGCTAATCTGGTGTGCGGCTGCCGTTATACAGACCTGGTTTACGGTTACCATGCCTTCCGCCGCCAGATACTGGGAAGCCTGTGTCTGAAAAGTGACGGGTTTGAGATAGATACCGAAATGTATATCCGGGCTACCCGCAAGGGTCTGAAAGTAAAGGAAGTGCCCAGCTATGAAGCAAAAAGACTGGAAGGGGCGGGTAAACTCCGCAGTTTCCATGACGGCGCCCGCATTTTGAAAACTATACTGCGGGAGAGTGTTAATGGCTGACCCGTTTATTTCGGTAGTGGTTTCAGCATACAGCATGGAGCGTTATACCGACCTGTTATCCCTCATAGACAGCCTTAAATCCCAGGCTTATACCAATTTTGAAGTAATACTGGTTATTGAAAAATCCAGCCAGCTTTTTTCCAACCTGAACCGCTGTCTTTCGCAGCACCCTTACAGCCGTAATTTCAAGCTCTTTTTCAATGACGGTCTGCCGGGGCTGGCCAGTGCCCGCAACCTGGGGGTGGAGAAGTCACAGGGGGAAATAATAGCTTTTATAGATGATGATGCGGCCGCTTCACCGGAGTGGCTTGGCTGTATCGCCTGCTGTTTTAGGGAGGATAAAAAAATCATAGGGCTTACCGGCCCGGCCTTGCCCTGGTGGGAACACCCCGGACTCAGCTGGTTCCCGGCTGAGTTCAGCTGGGTTATAAGCACCATGCCCTGCCTTCCCCGCAGCCGCGGCTATATCAGAAATGCCTGGGGAACCAATATGGCTTTTCGGCGGCAGGCTTTCAGTAACGGGCAGGGCTTTGATACCGAACTGGGCGCTAAGGGCGGGGGCAAAAAGGGCAAGTCAGAACTGGTGGGTGAGGATACCGAATTTTGCCTGCGTATCTGCCGGCAAAGCGGCCTGAATATCCTTTACGCACCCGAAGTAAAAGTTATGCACCGGGTATACCGTTACCGTCTGAAGCCGGGTTTTATTGCCAAAAGGGCTTATTGGGAAGGGTATACCAAGGCGGTTTTTAAATACAGGCTGGGCAAAGAAACAAGCGGGGCAGGGGTTTTATCTGAAGAACTGGGTTTGCTTAGGCGGATTTTTCTCCGTCTGCTTCCCCTCAGCTTGCTAAATCTGCCTCTCAAACCCCGCCGGTCTGCTTTAACTATTCTGACCACCTTAAATATTCTGGGTTCTACCGGCTGGGGTTATATACGCGGAATGGCCTCAGCCAGATTTATATCAGTTAAGGAGGCGGTAAATGCCTGAAGTGTTAGTCACCGGCGGGTGCGGTTTTATCGGCAGTCATCTGGTAGATGCCCTGCTGTCACAGGGATTTAAGGTAAGGGTAATTGACAACCTTTCAAACGGTTCACTTGAAAACCTTAAGTGCGGCCAAAGGGATAAACTGGAAATAATAAACGGAAACCTTACGGACAAATTTCTGCTGGATTCAGCCGTAAAAGGCTGCGAAACGGTATTTCACCTGGCTGCCCATGCCAATGTCCAGAATAGCGCCAAAGATACCGGCATAGACCTTGAGAATAATACTCTGGCTACCCATAACCTGCTGGAAGCCATGCGCCGAAACCGGGTGGACAGGCTGGTATTTGCTTCCAGTGCGGCAGTATACGGGGAGAGCGGTCTGACGGTACTGGATGAGGATTACGGGCCACTTTTGCCCATTTCCCTGTATGGTGCCAGCAAACTGGCAGGCGAAGGGCTGATAAGTGCTTACAGCCATCTCTACGGGCTGAAAGCCACCATGTTCCGCTTTGCCAATATTGTGGGTAGCAGACGGCACAGCGGGGTGATATATGATTTTGTCAGCCGTCTCCGTCAGAACCCGTCCAGTCTGTTGGTGCTGGGTGACGGAAGCCAGAGCAAGCCTTACCTGCACGTCAGTGACTGTGTTGCCGGTATATTGCTGGGGTTTGAAAAATCAACCAAAAATTTGGGTTTATATAATCTGGGCACGCCTGATTCGGTGGCAGTCAGGGATATTGCCTGTCTGGTCGCCTCGGAAATGGGGCTTAAGAATGTTTGCTACAGCTATAGCGGCGGGGAACGCGGCTGGCAGGGGGATGCCCCTCAGGTACGCTTTGATATCAGCCGTATCCGCACTTTGGGCTTTAAACCTAAGTTTACTTCACTTCAAGCCGTCAAACTGGCAATCAAAGAAACTCTGAAGGAGATTTGACTATGCAGGCGGTAATACTTTGCGGCGGTTTGGCTACCAGACTAAGACCCATAACTGAAAACATTCCCAAGTGTCTTTTGCCCATGGCCGGGCGTCCTTTCCTGCACCACCAGTTTCGCTTGCTGAAATCACAGGGCTTTGACCGGGTGGTTTTGTGCATAGGCCATCTGGGTGAAATGGTCAAAGATTGTTTCGGGCCGGGAGATGAATACGGCCTTAAGCTGGCCTACAGTCAGGAAACCGAAAAACTGCTGGGTACAGCCGGGGCTTTGAAAAATGCCGAAGATTACCTGGAAGAAGAGTTTTTTGTAATAAACGGGGATACCTATCTGGATATGGATTACCGGCAGGCCTGGCAGACCTATTCTCAAAATAATTGTGATGCCCTTATGACAGTTTATGATAACAGGCATGGGCGTATAAATGCCCGCAATGACGTGGCACTGGATGAAAATATGCTGGTCAGCTGTTATGAAAAAGACAGCCACCTGCCGGAGCTGAAGTTTGTAAATGCCGGGGTGCTTATTCTCCGGAAGAGCCTGTTTGCCACCCTGGAAAAGGACAAACCTTATTCGCTGGAGAGGGCTATTTTGCCGGTGCTGGCCCACAACCATCGGATGCTGGCCTATCCGGTAAAGGAATGTTTCTATGATGTGGGTACGGTAGAGGGCATATATACCTTTTGCAACTATCTGGAGAACCAGCCGGTATGATTATCAGCCGTACACCATTCCGGATAAGCTTTGCGGGGGGCGGCACAGACCTCAAGGCTTTTTATTCCCTTAAAGCCGGTGAGGTGGTAAGCACCGCCATCAATAAATACATGTATATTACGGTCAACAAACGTTTTGACAGCACTATCCGGGTCAGTTACTCGTCCACCGAAATAGTAAATACGGTTGATGAAATATGCCATCCCATTGTCAGGGAGGCTTTGAAACTTACCGGTATAAGCGGGGGGATAGAGATTGTCTCTATAGCGGATATACCTGCCGGTACCGGGCTGGGTTCGTCCAGCACTTTTACGGTCGGTCTGTTAAATGCCCTTTATGCTTATCAGGGGAAACTCCTTTCGGCTGAAGAACTGGCCAGACAGGCTTGCCGGATAGAGATAGACTGCCTGAAAGAGCCTATCGGCAAGCAGGACCAGTATATTGCCGCTTACGGGGGCATATGCTATTTCCGGTTTGAAGCTGACGAATACGTGGGGGTTTCACCCCTGCCGCTTAAGGCGGAGCTTAAAGCAAACTTAAATAAAAGCCTGCTCCTTTTCTATACCGGTTCTTGCCGTCAGGCAGGCAGTATTCTGGCTGAACAGCAGTCTAATACCACCCGCCCGTCTAATTTTAAGAATTTAACCTGCCTTACCGGACTGGCCGCTTCTTGCCGGGAGTGCCTTCTTGACCATGCTTTGCCGGAGGACATGGGGAATATTTTACATAAAGGCTGGCTGGCCAAGAAGAATCTAAGCAGCGGTATTTCAAACCCGTATATAGACCAGTGTTACCAGTCTGCATTAAGTGCCGGTGCTTACGGGGGCAAGCTTTTGGGGGCGGGTGGCGGCGGCTTTTTGCTGGTCTGTGCCCCGCCCAAGAGCCATGATTCCGTACGCCGGGCGCTTTCAGATTTGCCGCAGGTGGATTTTGAGTTTGAACCTGAGGGCAGCAAGATAATTTATGTTTTGTAAATTTCAGAATGCAAATGGAGGTAAATTATGATTATCAGCAAGCCGGATGTTGCCAACGGCAAAGGGCACAAGCCCGAATTACCGGAAACCAGTCTTGTAAGCGATATGGACTGTTTGTTCCGTGAGTACCTGGGGGGTCTAAGCCATTGTCTGGAAGAGCTGGCTGCCCAGGATATCAGCGGGGTAGCGGAGCTGATTTATCAAGCTTACAGCCGCCGCCGCCAGATATTTATTGTGGGCAACGGGGGAAGCGCCTCTACTGCTTCGCATATGGCCCGTGATTTGCGTATAGGCACAGCCCTCCGGGGTAAACCCCGCCTGCGCACCTGCAGTCTGGCTGACAATGTGGCTTTTATCACTTCTCTGGCTAATGATGTTAATTATGAGTCTATCTTTACGGAGCAGCTTATCGGCCAGATAGAGCCGGGAGACGTGCTGATAGCTATCAGCTGTTCGGGCAATTCGGCCAATGTAGTACGGGCGGTGGAATACGCCAATGAATGCGGTGCCTCTACGGTGGGGCTGACCGGTTTCGGCGGGGGAAAGCTGCTGGAGCTTTGTGACCGCTGCATAGTCCTTTCCAGCTGTGATTACGGTCAGGTGGAAGATGTGCACCTGAGCCTTGGGCATATCTTTTCCTGTATGGTAAAGGCCCGCATAGCAAAAGAAACTGTCTAGTTCGGGGATTAGCCTTGGAAAATATAATGAGCCTTTCGGTAGTAATTTGTACCCGAAACAGTGCTTCTACTATAAAAGACTGTCTGGATTCGCTTATGCCTGCTTACCGCAGCAGTCTTATCCGCGAAATTATCATAGTGGACGCCCAAAGCACGGATGCAACCTGCCGTATAGCCGGGGATTATCCGGTAAGGATATATTTTGAACCCGGCAAAGGGGTTTATTTCGGTTACCAGTACGCCCTGGGCATAGCTTCGGGGGAATACGTGCTCTTTCTGGACAGTGATGCCTATCTGGATAATACCAGCCTGACCAGCGTTCTTAATACATTTACCGACCCGGAAGTAGGCTTGGTGGGTGTATATTCCTTCAGCCCGGACAAAAGCCGCCTGGGCAGGTGTGCCGGGCAGTGGTGGGACTACCACCGTATGCGTCTTTTAGCCCATTCCAGCTCTTCACTATTCGGGCGCCTTTATCACCGGGTGGTGGGTTTTGGTGCGGTCTATACCAGCGGCCCGTGTTTTATAGCCAGCCGCCAGTGTCTGGAAGCAACCGGCGGCTTTGCCCCCGAATTATACCTGTATTATCTGCACCCGAAACTGGCCTATCCCGGTGATATTATGCTTTCAAAACGGGCTGTTAATGCCGGGTACAAGGCGGTTTGGGCAAACTGCGGGCGGGTTGGGCATTACCCTCCGGCAAACGCCTTGGAATTATGGCGTCAGCGGGTCAATTGGGGGCGGGGTGATGCGGCTTATCTAAAGATATGCCGTACCGGTTTTACCAAAAGGGCTACGTGCGTGCTGTCACGTCTGGGTTCTCCCTTTATGGCTTTGTATCTGGCTTTCAGGTACCGCAACCCGGTTCATTTGTGGTATTTGCCGCTGGCTCAGCTGGCCTGGCTGGGCGGCTATTTTAATTTCAGGCTGAAAAGATGAAAAACGAAGCCCTTTTGCTTTCGTTTTCAAAGCTGTTTGGCATTTTGGCACTGGTTCTGTGGGGTTGTAGCCTGGCGGGAAGCACTTTCAGCCCGGACACAGAAAACATACTTAAGCCGCCGCTGCTTCTTTTTGTCTTGGCGGTGGCATCTTTATGTATGGGGTCGGCATTTCTCTGGAAAATGCGCACCCCGCAAACCCGTTTATTGTGTTTATATACCTTTATAATGTTGATTATGCTCTGGCTCAGCCCGGTTATTCTGCAGTCCAGCCCGGTCTCTGCCCAGTGGACATATGGCATTTATTACCCCAATACCCAGTTTATCAGCCAGACCGGCGGTATAGACCCGGCCGCCTATACCTTTCACAACTGGCCGGGGTTTTTTATACTGGATTATAGTTTGTCTGCGGTATCTGGTACTTCCTGTCTGGATTTTATGGCTTTTTACGGGCCTCTCCTTATGCAGATACTAGTGTTTGTTCCGCTGTACTGTTTATTTAAGAATATTATCCCCAATCCCAATCACCGTTTTGCGGCTATCTGGGTGTTTTATCTGGCAAACTGGGTAGCCCAGATTTATTTTGTGCCTCAGGGAGTAGGGGTTTTCTTTTTGATTTGCCTTTTGGCCCTTATCACCAGCCCCGGTTTTTCCCTTGCCCAGGGAAATGCCGTTTCCCACCGGGTAGTGGTTATTCTGGTGCTGGCGGCACTGACGGTAACCCATTTGCTGACCTCGGTGGCAGCTTTGCTGTGTGTGGCGGCTTTAATCCTAAGCCGTCTGGTAAAGGGGTTTAATCTGGGTATTCTGGCAGTGGTAATGGTGGGCTGCTGGACTATTTACGGGGCGGCCACCCAGTTTGATTCCCAATTGCCGGAGTTTGTTAACCGGGCTTTTGAGCTTGAAAACCTGTTCCAGTTCAGCTCCGCAGGCAGCGGTGGGGAAGCGGGAGCGGCATTCCTGCAAATATCTCAGGTAAGGTTTATCTTTTCAGGCTTATTTGCCGGTCTGGCGGTTTTGGGGGTGCTTTTATCCCTCAAATACCGTCACCGTTTTGATTTTCCCCTGCTGGCTCTGGAAGGGGTGGCAGCGGTGATTTTATGCAGTATGCTTTACGGTTCGGAATTCTGGACGCGGGCATTTCTGTTTTCGCTGGTGCCCATTGCTTATTTTACGGTTAAACTGCTGCGTAACCGCCTGACTACCCTTATAATGGTGGCCGTTTTATTGGTGGCTATTCCGGGGCATCTGCTGGCTCACTACGGGGCAGTATCTGATATGGTCAGCCGTTTTGATGTATCTGCCTGGCAATACCTGGAAAACTATACTCAGCGGGGCTATATAAGCGGTGGTATCAGCTATATAAAACCGGACTATCTGAATCTTTCGCTGAAAAAACTAAGCTGGCAGGATGGTTTGCTGGTTGGGCAGGACTATACAGGCCGTTATCCCCAGTACCTGCAAATAGGCAGGAGTACCGATGTGGACTGGGTTTATTACTATGGGGACAGCCAGTATGTGCCTGCTCTGGAAACTGTGCTTGAAGATTCGCCTGGGTACGGGCTTATCTACCAGAACCGGGAGATGAATATTTACTTTAATCAGGGGGCCAACTGAATTGAAAGACAGCCTGCCTTTGTCTGTCATAGTTTGTGCCAGAAATGCTGAAAAGACTATCAGCCTCTGCCTGGAGAGCATTCGTATAAATAACCCTTGGGAGATAATACTGGTGGACGGAAATTCCACTGATAAAACAGTTGCGCTGGCGGCCGGTTTTACCCGGAATATCTTAAGTGACCAGGGCAGGGGAACCAGCTTTGCCCACCAGATAGGCTCGGAAATAGCCAGTCAGGATTACATAATGTTTGTAGATGCTGATGTGGAACTGCCGCCTGAAGCTTTCAGCCGGATGTTTGCCGAACTGAAAAAATCCGGACTTGAGGGCATATATGCCCAGACCGAAGGGGCAGGGCGGGGAAATTTCTGGGAGAAAGCGGCATCGGACTTTCTTTCCTGCCGCCCCAGTCCGGCCGGAATCTGGTTCGGGGCAGGGCTGGTTAAGCGTGAGATAGTCCTCAAGTATGGCTTTGATTCATTTATAAGCCCAGGTGATGACGTGGATTTTAACCGCCGTGCCCTAAGCGGCGGCTGCGTATTTGGTGTTTCGGCAGTACAGGTCAAACATCACCACCGCACTACTTTTCAAAATGTGGTCCGCCAGTATATCTGGTACGGCAAGGGGCGTTCACGCCTGGCCTGGAAAAACGGCTTGCTTATCCTGCGTTTTTGGCCGCCTTTCCCGGCTGTGTATGGTCTGGTTTATTCGCTGGGGCATTTCAAGTTCCGTCCGCTATCCCTCCATCTTTTGGCACTGGTATTTCAAAGCTGGGGTATGGTGTGTGGACTGGCTGAGCTGGTTTTCAACCCCCCGCCGGACCGGCCGCCCCGGCCTTGCTGGAAGTGGGGTATCTGATGAATATACTCCATCTGGGCAGCGGCAGCCTGAAAATACCCCCGGAGGGTTACGGCGGCATTGAAAAATATGTATTTGAATCTGCCCGCTGTCTGGTGGCCAGAGGCAATAAGGTAGTCATATTTGATATACGCCCGGATAAGGCGGATGCTAAAAGTGAGCGGATTGAAGGGGTAGAGATAGTCCGGATTCACCGCATGTCCACAAACCGGTCTTCCAGTTTGTGGCTTGCCAATATTTATTCGGTATTGAATTTGCTGGTTTTCAGTCTGAGAGCCCGCAGTTATATAAAACGTAACCGTTTTGAGATTATTCATATACACCGTACTCTGGTGGGGCTGATACTGGTGCTGGTTTTGCCCTCCCAAAGGCAGAAAATGATTTATACCCTGCATTCGCCGGTTTGGGTGATGGAGAAGGGCAGCTTCAAAGACCGTCTGAGCCGCAAACTGGATATATTTGTTATAAGGCATATCAAAAGGGTTCTGGTACAGTCAGCCCAGATTAAGGCCATACTGGAGATGGAACGGGTGAAATCCTCCAAAATAAGGCTGCTTCCCTGCGGGGTGGACACCGAGGCTTTCAACCCTGCTCATCGGAGCAATCTTATCCGCTCTAAATATGGCATAGGTGAACGGCTGTTAGTTTTGTTTGTAGGGCGGATAGTGCCTTACAAAGGGGTGGAATACCTGGTGAGGGCGGCTAATCTGGTGGTAAACAAGGCCGGTTTCCGTGAGTGTGCTTTTTTACTGGCCGGGCCGATAGCTGAACACGGTCTGGATGCGCTGGAACATGCCGGATACCCCGGCAAAGTCAAAGGATTGATAAAGGAATATAAGCTGGAGGACTTTGTTTTTTTAACCGGCAGCCTTCCCCAGGACGAATTGCAAACCGCCTTTGCTTCGGCAGATATTTTTGTGCTGCCGTCTTTGGCGGAATCATCACCGGCGGTGGTGCTTCAGGCGCTGGCCTCCGGCTGCGGGGTTATTGCTTCCAATATATCCGGCATACGTGAGCAGGTTATAGATGGGGTAAACGGCGTTTTGGTAAAAGCGGCTGACGAAGCCGAACTTGCCAAACAGATTTTGGAATTTTTGCAATCCCCAGGCAGGCGGTTTGCTATGGGTGCTAACGGAATAGCTTTGGTTAAGGAGCAGTTCAGTTGGGAAGTCCTCTGCGGCCGGCTGGAGGGGATTTACAGGGAGTCAGTATGAATAAAATTTTTATCAGAAAACTGCTGAGCCTGAGCCACCGCTATGGGGGGTATATACCTCTGTCCCGCCTGAATACGGTCAGCCGCTGGCTTGGAAATGAAAAGGGGGAAGTGCTGGATATAGGCTGCGGGGGCGGGTCTGCCATGCTTTTTCTAAACCGCCGGAAGTCATTCAGTGCCTGCGGAGTAGATATAAACCCGGCGCTTATTGCAGATGCCAAAAGCAAAAAGAGCCATCAGCAATATTTCTGTCAGGATATCCTCAGCCTGAATCTGGCTGATAAAAGTTTTGATACGGTTATCTGTCTGGAGCTTATTGAGCATTTGCCCAAAGATGAGGGGTTAGCACTTATTTTGCGGCTGGAGAAAATAGCCCGGAGGCGGGTTATTTTAAGTACGCCGGTAGGCTTTTCCGAAGTAGAGGGCAATCATGATGAGGACGGCTCTGCCCACCAGTGCGGGTATTTGCCGGCTGAACTCAGAGAAAGGGGCTATCTGGTTCGGGGTAACCGTCTGCGTTTGGAAAGGGCATGGTGGCCGTATCTTTTAAAACATTCGCCGGCACTGGCCTCGGTACACTGGGCTTTCTGGCTGGTGACAGGGGTAATTTTCAGTCCGCTGGCATATTTTTTCCCCGACCAGGTAGCTTCGGGTATGGTGTGCCTCAAAGAGGTTGGTTGTGAAGGAAAATAAAGCGGGCAGTCCGCCGTCTATACTGGTGCTTTCCAACGCTGATTTTGAAAGCCGGGGCTTTCAGGCTATTGTACGCGGTCTGGAAAACTGTCTGGGTAAAAGCCTGCCGGGGCTTACCTTTGATTATTTTAGCTTTGCCCCTAAAAGATATAACTATCTGGAAAGCAATAATTTAAAGCTGATTCCCCACCCCTGGGCAAAAGGCAGCTCTGAAACGCTGAATATATTCAGCTACATGGTGCTTATGCCAAAAAGCCTGCTTAAGGCTGTTTATTATAAACTCCGCCCGGCTAAAAACCCTTACCGCCGTTATGCTGCCCTTTTGCATATAAATGTGGATTGTCTGAATGAGACAGATTACGGCTTCAGCTGCGTCTGCCTGAACCTGCTTAAAAGCTGGGCGGGTTTGCGGGCTTTTGGCTGCCCGCTGCTGACTGCCCCGGTGGATATCGGGCCTTTCAATACCCCTGTCAGCCGCTTTCTGGGCAGGTATATACTCTCAAAAGCAAAGCTGGTAGCTTTGCGGGATGGGCTCAGCTATGATTATCTGATTAAGCTTGGGCTTAAGCCTGAAAACCTGTATCTGGGGGCGGATATGGCCTTTCTGATGCCGCCCGCACCGCCCCGGGTGATGAAAGAGGTGCTTACCGCTGAAAAGACGGTTAAGGATAAACGGCTAATTATAGGTATTTCACCCAGTTTGTTTCAGATGGAACTGGGGAATATATTTGGCGGTTCGGCAGCTGACAAACCCGAAATATACCTTGGGCTGATAGCCTCTCTGGCTGATTTTGCGGCTGATACGCTGGATGCCCGTATTTATCTTATCCCCCATGTCCACCCTGATGACAGCCGGGTCTGCCGTGAGGTATATAGCCGGATGCACCGCAAAGATAGTGCGCAGGTATTTAACGGTGATTATCCGTCTGAAATCATAAAGGGGCTGATAGGGGAGTGCCATATTTTTGTAAGCTGCCGCATGCACGCCAGTATTGCCGCTTTGTCTCAGGCTATACCCACCCTGACTTTAGGCTATCAGGAAAAATACTGGAAGCTGCTGGGGAATTACTTGGGGCAGTCTGACTATCTGGTAGATATCAAAATGCCAAAGGCAGAGGATATTCAGGATACTCTCAGGCAGAAACTGGCCTATATGGCAGCCAACCGCCCTGAAATCAGTTTAAAAATAAAAGAGCGGCTGGAAGTAATAAACCAAAGGGCATCTTTGTACGGGCAGAAAGTTGCAGAAATAATCAGCCGCGGGAAGCCCGTTTCCCGATAAGCCTTTCGGCCAGGCCGCTAAGCCCTGTCCAGAAATGTTTGGCCGGTTCTATAATCAGACTGGAGTTAGTCCTGCCCAAATGGTAGTTTATAACCTGTTCAATAGTATACAGGTAAGCTATCCTGCGGGCGGGCGGATGGGGGGCGGGGTATTCGGGCAGTTTCCAGCCCAGCAGGGGCAGAACAGCTTTTTTGGCGGCATAATCCTGCCGCTTGTTTCGCCACTCCATTACCCGCTTGGCGGCCAGAGGCCGGGATTTGATACACCCGTTTTTGACGGCGCTTTGGTATAAATTCTGTCCGGTGCCGCCCCGCACAATCACCGCTGAGGTCCCCTCATGGTCATTTTCCAGTTCTTTCAGCCAGGCATCTCCCAGAGAGATGTCTGCCAGTTCGTTCAGCTGGTCATTGCACATCAGGCAGCGGCGCGGGGTGAAAAAACCGTGTCCGTGATAAGGGTGGTAAGCCTTTAAAGGCAGGCTGAGAGTAGTCCCGCCGCATGTTTCCAGCCGCATATTCCCCGGCCAGCCGTCAGTACGGTAACTAAGGCCTGTTACCGAATCTTTATTTATGCCCTGCCTTTTAAGTATATATTCTGTCCCTTTGAAACTCATGGTGCTTGAGCAGACTATACCCAGATGCAGCACTATCCGTTCTTTCAGTACCGGGTTTTGGCGCTCTGCCTTGCGGATAGCCTGAATATGGCAGGGCAGGCCTGCCACTGCATAACGCCCCGGTTTGGCGGCTATCTCTGACATGGCTGTGTTGGCGGCAACCGGGCAGTATTTAGACCCGGCGGCCTGTTTTAATTCCTCTGCCGTACGGGCAATAAAACCTGTGGGAGTAAGGGGTGAAAAGGGGGGGGCAATGCTGACTAATGCCCCGTCTATTAAGCCTGTTTCCAAAGCATAAGCTAGCAGCGTGGTAGCTATTCCGCCCGAAGTGGAAAGGTGACGCTGCAAACTGTCACTGCTGAAAGCAGTATAACAGCTGTTTTCAATTAAAAAGGGTGATTTACCGCCGAAAAGGGCTTCGGTGTATTCATCCAGATTTATTCCTGTGCCGGGGCAAACTTTCAGGCATTTGCCGCAGTTCTGGCAGAGGGCTTCGTTCAGCTTCGGCAGGTAAATGCCTTTCTGGGGGTCAATCTGCATTTTTATAGCACCGGCAGGGCAGACCGCCTGACAGATACCGCAGCCGCAGCAAAGTTTCTGCCGCAGGGTTACAAGTATACTCTTTGGCGCTTTTAGGTTAGCCATTAAGCGGGGCACTCCTGTTGGCAAATAGTCTGCTGCTGACATATACAGCGCAGACAGATTGGGCAATCACCCAGGCCAGACCCGCTCCGTTGATACCCATGGACGGTATAAGCCCGAAACTTAGTATTAAACTTAATCCGGCAATCAGGCAGTTCAGGGCGATAAGCCCTTTCAGGCGTTTTTTTACTTTCAGGCTGCCCATATAGATTACGTTCAGGGTTTGGGGCAGCAGGCCTATTATCATTATCCTGAGCAAACCGGCCGATGACAACGCATATTCCTGCCCGAAAAAGAGCAGTATTTTATCCGCCAGCAGAAAAAATATTATAACCAGCGGCAGTATAAGCCCCAGGCTTAGCTTCAGGCTCTTTTTGATATGGGTAGATAAGCCGTTTTCATCATGCGAACCCTCACTGAACAGGGAAGTGGAAACAGAGGCGGGGATGGTGGTAAGGGCGGCAGCAGTACTCCAGCCTATATAAAAATAGGCATTGGATTCCGCCCCCAGTATACCCAGTACCAGCAGGGGCAGGAGCAAGGCTGGTGCCGAGCCCAAAAATTGGGATAGATTGTTGCCCAGTGAGAACCCGAAACTTGATTTTATATAAGGTGTGCAGAGTTCAAAACCGGGGCGGAAGCCTTTTGAAACTCTGGGTATAAAGCCGAATATTGCCACCAGCAAAGCGGCTATCAGGGCTACACCCCAGGCCAGAATAATCCCGTTTTCCGGGAAAAGGCTTGCCAGAATAACCACCAGTATCAGCCGCAGTCCGCTGGCTGTTATTACCCTTAGGGTGGAATACCCTGAGTGCCGCTGGGCAATCAGGCTGTCATCTGCAATGGAATTAAGGGCGGTGGCGGCGGTAAAAGCGGTAAAGGCAACCGCCAGCAGCAGGTTTTGACGCAGAAAGACAAGTTCCGGTGACCATAAACCCAAGCCCAGTAAAAAGATAACCCCAGCCAGTATGGAGACTATAAATGTAAGGCTGATAGATGAGTTTATAATGCTTTTAGTCGGGTAAGCCTTCTGGGGCAGGAAGCGGATAATCCCAAACCCCAGCCCCAAATGTGAAATAGTACCCAGCAAAGACATGGCAGATATGGCAGCTCCGGCCAGCCCCACCGCCGCCGGGGGAAAAAAACGGGCGGCCAGTATCCAGAAAACAAAGCTGAGGGCGGCGCCTGCCCCCCCGGCTATCATCAGAAAAATGGCATTTATATAAAGAGGAGAGCGGATTTTATCAAAGAACCGGTATGGCTGCAGGTTAGCGGGACGGGTATCGGCAGCCGCATCAGGGTGGATCTTGTTAAACATATGTGCCACAAAGTCTCCAAGCCAAGTTCAAGCTATAGCCTGACAAACATATAATAGCAAAAATAACGACAAAAGGCTATATATTATCTGGCGTAACCGTGTCAGGTATCTTAGGGATGCGGGTTTTGTCACTTGTACTTGGCGGCTATATTTTCTAAACTGATAAAGATGAATTATTTTAAAAAGAAACGGTCAGGACTGCTTTTCGGCCTGATGTTTATCTGTCTGGCAGGTGTTACTTTTTTCTTCTGGGCGGTGCCGGATGTGCTTGGCCAGCAGTATATTAAACAGCTGGATTACTTGCCTTCACCCCAGGCAGGCGAAAAGATACTTATATTTTCACCCCACCCGGATGATGAGACTATTGCTTTGGGTGGATATATTGCCAGTGCCTGTCAGGCCGGTGCCGAGGTGGAAATTGTGCTGGTTACCGATGGCAGCAAGTTCGTAAATAAAGATATCCGCTACCAGGAGTTTGAGAATGCCTGCCGTCTGCTGGGGGTACCGGCGGATAATCTGGTGTTTTTAGGCTTTAAAGACGGCAGCCTCCAGTCAGTGCCGCTTACCCGCCTGGTAGACTCATTTAATCTTTTGATAAATGAATTTGCACCGGATATTGTATTTTATCCCCATCACAAAGATGCCCATGATGACCACGCGGCCATAAGCAGGGCAGTGGGGCAGTCTTTGAAAGTGAGTCCCGGCATCCGGTGTTACGAATATCTGGTGCATTACCGGATTTTCTTCCCCCAGCCGCGGGTTTATAATTCTAATCTGTATCTGTTGCCCCCGCTTACGCTGGTAAATGAAGACCAGAACTGGCTTCGGTTTGACCTTTCTGAAGGAGTATTGGAGCAGAAAACGCGGGCCTTGGAAGCTTATGAGAGCCAGCTGAAAAATCCATTCCTTAAGCCTCTTATCCAGAGTTTTATCCGCCAGAATGAGCTGGTTTGCCTGCCGAATTAGATTGGCTAGGTTTTTTACAGATTTTAGTCCGGCAGAGTGAGGATTAACAGGGATAAATTAGATGCCCTGAGCCGGAGATTACAGTTTTGCTGGCGGCTTCGGGCTTGCCTTTGGCGGCCCCAGCGGCTAACATTTAGACGCGGTCTGTTAAGTATATAAAGATTATCGGGAGCGGCCGGATATGGATAATATTTTAGATAAGAAATGGGCTTACCGTGAACTTGGTCAAACGGGCATAGGGCTTAGTCCTTTGGGTTTGGGCAGCTGGCAGTTTTCCCGCGGCAAGGGGGCGGCTATCGGTGTTTGGGGTATGCTGAACCAGACCAAAGTAAATGAGATTGTGCTTAATTCGCTTGCGGGCGGCATAAACTGGTTTGATACCGCCGAAGCTTATGGCATGGGGCAAAGCGAAGAGTCTCTGGCCGAAGCTTTGAAGCAGGCGGGTATCCGGCCGGGTGAGTGTTTTATAGCTACAAAATGGCAGCCTACCATGCGCTCGGCCTCTTCTCTGAAGACCCTTTTGCCCATACGTGAGGGCTTTCTAAGCCCGTATAAGGTAGATTTGTATCAGGTGCATTTCCCGGGGCTTTTTGCCTCCATTGATGCCCAGATGGATAACATGGCCGCTTTGTATAAAGAAGGCCGGATACGGGCTATAGGCGTCAGCAACTTTAATGCTTCCCAGATGCGTATTGCCCAGAAACGTTTAAACAAACACGGGCTGTCACTGGCTTCAAATCAGGTCAAGTATAATCTGCTGGACCGGCAGATTGAGACAAACGGGGTGCTAGAGACTGCCCGCGAACTGGGTATCAGCCTGATTGCTTATTCTCCGCTGGCTATGGGTGTTCTTTCAGGTAAATACCAGCGTAATCCGGAGTATCTGGAGATGGTGCCTTTTATCCGCCGTAAAACTATCCGCCGCGCGCTGGAAAAGAGTATGCCGGTTATAGCTAAGCTCTCTGAAATATCTGCTAGCTACAATGCGGATATAGCTCAGGTAGCTTTGGCATGGGTAATTTACGGGCAGGGGGACACTGTTTTCGCTTTAGCCGGTGCCAGTACCCCGGTGCAGGCAAGTGAAAACCTGAAAGCCCTGGATATAAAACTGACCGCCGCTGAGATAGCTGAATTAAACAGTGTTTCCGGGTTTTAGGTTTGTCCGGGAGGGTCTGTTTGGGAAGGAGGTATTTGCCGCTGGCAGCAGGGACGGGCGTCCAGTTCGAAAACTCCCCCCTCTATCCGCAGGGCTTTACCTTTTAAGAGGGCGTCTGCTACTTTGTATCTGGCGGAATAAAGCATTCGCTGGAAAGTAGGTCTGGAGATATTCATTTGCCGGGCAGCCTCGGCCTGTTCCAGCCCCAGCAGGTCTTTTAAACGCAGGGCCTCGGCTTCCTCGGTAGACAGCTGGTTCTCCTCAAGCAGGCTAAGAGGTATGCCGGCAGGCTTATAATAGGCTACTTTGGGTATCTCACTTATGCGGCGGCATTTGTATGGTCGGGGCATGGTGTTTACCTTTCAGTTTCTTTGGCACTTGGAATCAGAATAGCTTTTGCTTTTATTTGTGTCAATATTTTGCTCCGGACTGTATTTACGTATTATTACTAATTGACCAGATGTCTTTATTAGATTAAATTCAGAAAAGGAGGGCAAAACAGATGGCAGATACCAATTTTATAAATCAGCAGTTAGAACTTTTGAAAGATCCGGATGGGCTGAAACGCCAGTCTGCCCGGCTGGAGCTTGAAGATTTAGGCAGCGCCAGTGTGCCGTATTTAGTAGCTAAACTGGACGAATATCAGGGTGAAGCGTTGTGGGAAAGTGTCAAGGCTCTTAGCCGTATCGGTGACGCTGCATCCGCCCCGGCTCTGGTCAAACTTCTCTCTCACGAGGTATCCGATATACGCTGGCTGGCTTCTTTGGGTTTAATAAAGATAGGCAGAGAAGCGGTGGGGCCGGTGCTTAGGGCTCTTAGTTTGTCAGATGCGCGTTCCCCCTTCCTCAGGGAGGAAGCCCACCACGTGCTTACCAGTCTGCGGGATAAAGCGCTGAAAGATGATTTGTCCGGGGTTATAAGTGCTTTGGAGAGCAATTCCCCCCGGTCTGCTGTGCCGGTAGCCGCTGAGGAAGCACTTCTAAAGCTGAAACTTTAGGGGCGGACTTTCGGGCAGAACTAAATAGAAGCATTTAGAAGTAACTAAACTAAACCGCAGTAATTTATGGCAATTTATGGTCAAAAAATAAGCTGTATTTACTTAAAACAAATCAGTATCTCTCTATTATACCTCTGTAGCTTGACTGCGGGGGTATAATAGAGGTACAATACACTTGGTATCAAGGACACGAGGAGGTATTTGTCACTCCAAAGTGAGAAAATATACTTAAATATAGTCTTGGTGACCCGTTATAAAACGGGTTTTATCCCCGGCCCTTTCCGCTGTTTTTAATCTTCCGGTTGTTTTCTTCTCAGTTGTTTTGTGTCATTCTGCTAGTCTTAGCGTAGTTTCAAACCTCTTTATTCAAGCTGTCCGCTTGTCCAGCCGTGTTCTCTTAATTCAGCTTTTGGGTTGGGGTGTATCCCGCACAAAGGAAGGATTAACATGGTTTTAACACATATTGAAGAAAAGATGCCCCAGACCTCTTTGCCGGAGCATGATTACCGCCTGATGGCCCACAAGATAAGCTCTGACTACAGTGAGGAAGAGTGGGGGAACTGGAAATGGCATGTCTCCCATACTATTAAGGACTTGGCTACCGTTGAAAAACTGCTGGGGGTGAAATTTTCAGCTGAAAAACGCCGCAGTCTGGAAGATACTATCCGCAATTTCCCCATGAGTATTACCCCGTATTATTTTTCCCTGATTGACCCCAAAAATTTTGAAAATGACCCGGTTTTTATTCAGTCTGTACCCAGTGCCGCCGAGCTTAATTTCAGCTGCCATGACAAGGAAGACCCACTGGCTGAAGATGTGGACAGCCCCGCCCCCGGCATTACCCACCGCTATCCTGACCGGGTGCTGTTTCATGTTTCAAACCGCTGTGCCATGTACTGCCGCCACTGTACCCGCAAACGTAAAGTGGGGGATGTTGATAAGACCCTGTCCCGTGATGACCTGGTAAAGGGCTTGGAATATATTAAAAATACCCCCCAGGTGCGGGATGTGCTGCTATCCGGGGGTGACCCCCTGCTGCTTTCAGACAGCATGCTTGAGTGGCTGCTGTCTGAGCTGAAGGCTATACCCCATGTGCAGGTAATACGCATTGGCACGCGGGTGCCGGTGGTACTGCCCCAACGGATTACCCCCCATCTGGTAAAAATCATTAAAAAATACCACCCTGTCTGGGTAAATACCCACTTCAACCACCCCCGCGAGATTACTGCTACCTCTATCCGGGCGCTTCGCCTGCTGGCGGATGCCGGTATCCCGCTGGGTAATCAGACAGTCCTGCTGGCCAAAGTAAATGACTGCCCGCGGGTTATGAAGGCTCTGGTGCACAAGCTGGTGGAAAACAGGGTAAGGCCTTACTACCTGTATCAGTGTGACCCGGCGCAGGGGCTTTCCCATTTCCGCACTTCCATAGGCAAGGGAATAGAGATTATTGAAAATCTTATCGGGCATACCAGCGGTTTCGCTGTGCCTACATATGTAATAGACGCCCCCAACGGCGGCGGCAAGATACCCATTATGCCGAATTACCTGATATCCCAGTCTTCCAGCAAGGTTATCCTGCGTAATTACGAAGGGATTATAACCGCCTATTACCAGCCGGAAGACTATCACCCGCCCAAGTGCGGCCAGGACTGTTCGGCCTGTAACCTTGAGCTTGATTTAAACGGTGCGGCCGAAGGGTCACTGGTGGGCATTGCCCGTTTGCTTTCAAACCATGAAGACACAGATTATTTAGTCCCCACCGAATGTGACCGGATGGACCGCCGCAAGAGCGGTTATGACCAGATAGTCACTCTGGGTACGTCTTTGATTCAGCACGGCAAAAACAGTGACCGTATTTACCTGATGCGGCTGGCTGCCGAGGAAACCGCTACCCTGCTGCCTGAAATGCAATCACTGGCCGCTGAAAACGGCTATACCAAGCTGTTTGCCAAAGTGCCCGGTGATGTTAAAACCCTGTTTGAGGCAGACGGTTTTGAAACCGAAGCGGTTATTCCCTGTTTTTACGGCGGGACTAAAGCCGGTTATTTTATGGGCAAATTTATAGATGAGGGCAGGAAAACAGAGGAAAATGCAGAATTGCTGGAAGATGTGCTGAAGGTGGCCCATTCCAAAGCCGGTAAGGCACTTTCGTTTAAACTGCCTAAGGGATACACCCTTCGCAAATGCACTGCTGATGATACTGCGGCCATGGCCGAGGTGTTTTCCACTGTATTTGCCTCATATCCGTTCCCTATTTACGAACCGGAATATATCAGCCGCACCATGACCGAGAGTATAACCTATTATGGTATCTGGCACGGGCAGAAACTGGCGGCGCTGGCTTCGGCTGAGCAATATCCTCTGGAAGGTCATGTGGAACTGACAGATTTTGCTACCCTGCCGGATTACCGCCGCCGCAAGCTGGCGGGTATCTTGCTGCATACTATGGAAACCGAAATGAAACAAAAAGGTTTCGGGGTAAGCTATACGTCTGCGGTGGCAGAGTCTTACGGTATGAATATAAGCTTTGCCAGACAGGGGTATGAGTTTGCCGGCAGGCTTAAGAATAATACCCAGATAAACGGCGGCCTGAAAAGCATGAATATCTGGTACAAATGCCTGAAGAAACAGACTGAATAAGCCGGATTTTTATGGTGTTATATAAGAAAGCGGACACCTCTGAGAGGTGTCCGCTCTTTTTCTTACAGACGTGTATTATTTCAGGCGGTGGGGTCTATTACCCGTCCGGTAAAGAGGGTAGTGCCGGTAGCCATATCTACTATACAGAAGATAAAAGCCCTGTCAATAGACAGGGTAACAAGTTCGGTTGGGGCGGAAGTCAGGTTTATACTTACGGCTGTTGCCGCGGCCGCTTCAGTGCCGCCTTCGCTGACAGATATAAATGACTTGTGGAATACATCACCTATCATAAGGTTATATCCGCCGTCCATCTTGGAGAAATCTGCCTGGCTGCCAAAGGCAGTGGGCATACCCAGGGAAGACAAAGCGTCTTTAAGGGTAAACTTTGATTCAAAGCTGAACTTGGGCAGGGACAGGTTTATCTGGTTGGATTTGATAGAAGAAAGTATCTTTGCCAGCATCTGCCCGGAAAGGGCATTTTCCACCTGGGCAAATTTGCCTTCATCCGGCAGAATAATCACCATTGAGAGCCCGTTTCCGGCATAAGCCAGCTCTACAGCCTGAAAATCATCTCCGCTGTAATAGCCGTGGTTTTCAATCTGGCGCAGCATCTGCACATTTACGCTGGTACCGTTTTGCAGGTAGAAAAGGCCGCTTTGAGTATTTTCTTCATCAAAGGGTGCTGCCCAGGCGGCATTAAAGTAGATAGCATTGGTCAGCACCAGACGGGTGGTTGCATCTATGCCGTCAGCCGGGATAAGGTCTTTGATTTTGTCTTTGGTTGCGTCTGATACCCAGTCATTTATGACCTTGCGGGCTTCTTCGGAATTAGCGGCAAAGTCCAGCACCCTAAGACCTGCCCCGTAATTCTGGGCCAGTGTATCCAGAAAATCTGACAGGAAGGTGTAGTCTTTCTGCCCCCAGATGGCATTTACCAGCTTGAGTTCAAAAGTGCCTTCATCTGCTTCCTTGGCCTGAGCCTCTCTTTTATTCAGTTCCTGGTCAATAAAGTTAAAAAAGGCATGCAAATCAGCATCCGGCAGCAGGTAATTAAGGGTGTTTTGCATTTCGGTTTTGGTGGCGGTATCTGCCCCGGCATAGGTCATGGCCAGAGCAATGGAAATGCTGAACGGGGAGTAAAAGAAGTTGCCTTCCTCGGTGCCTTTCAGGTAGCGGTACAGTTTAAAGGCTAAATCATTATTGGCTTGGACTTGGGTGTTTAAACTTTGCTGGCTGACATTCGGACTTAAGATCCGGTCTTTGTCAGATTTCAGTTCTTCAGCCGAAACACCGCCCGCACAGGCGGTAAAGGTGAATAAACTGACTACGGCCAGCAGCGAAAGCGCAAGTTTGGTTTTCATGCTCATATCTCCTTGTTTTGTCTGCAAATATTAAAACGCACAGGGGTTAAAAAGGATAGCATAGGATAAAAATGCCCGTAGACCATTCCAGCCCAAAGGTTTATAATTGTAGTTTCTTTCAGGAGGACCGATATAAATATACGCAAAGCGGAGCGCTTTTCTTCATTTTCTCATCTGGCAGGGGCGGTGGGGGGTGTGCTGGCACTGATAGTGCTGGTCATACTTAGCTGGGGGAACTGGGATATCATGGCGGTCTCAGTCATTTATGCGCTGGCTGTTATCAGCCTGTTTTCTTTCAGTACCATTTACCACGCCCTGAAAAAACAGGAAAATGAAATAAATGTCTGGCGCAAGCTTGACCATATAGCCATATTTATAATGATAGCCGGTACTTATACCCCCATGGCTTATATCTATCTGGACGGGGGCTGGCGGCTGGGTATGCTTATTGCCACCTGGGCTTTTGTGCTTATAGGTGTATTCCAGAAGGTATTTTTCTTGAATGCCCCCCGCTGGCTCTCACCGGTAACCTATCTGGGTATGGGCTGGATGGCGGTTTTCCCTTTAAGAGAGTTTTGGCTGAATATGCCGTCTCTGGTGTTCTGGCTGATTGCTTGCGGCGGTTTGGCCTACAGCATAGGGGCGGTTATTTACGGTATTAAAAAGCCAAACCCGGTGCCGGGAGTATTCGGCTTCCATGAGATATTCCATGCCCTTATACTCTTGGGCTGGGCGTTTCATCTGGCGGCGGTTATACTGGCTACTTAGGCTAATTATCCAGTGCCTTCAGGGCATCTTCCAGTTTCTGTTTGAGGGTATCGTTCTGCTGGCAGAGCCTTAGCCATTTATCACCCAGAGTGACCAGCTGCTCCTTGCAGTTTTTATATTCCGCTGATGTATCGGCCGCTTTTTGGCCGTTGCGGTATAAATCAGGGTCGGCAAGCAGGGTTTCCAGTTCCTGTTTGCGTTGTTCCAAGTTTGTTATTTCAGCCTCTGTGTCGGATATTTCCTTCTTCAAAGCCCCGGTTTCTTTATAATGCTGGTTTCTTATCTGCCCTTCCAGAGTTTTGCGCTGTTTCTGGGAGAATGCGGCCGGAACGGGGGCAGGGCGGTGAGAAATAACCGGTGCAGGGTTTTTAGACACTTCCCCTTCAAAAGGGTTGGCGGCGGCAAATTCCAGATAGGCATCATAATCGCCTTCAAAAACCCTGATTTTGCCGTTACGTACTTCAATAATCTTGTTAGCTACTTCGCGGATAAGGGTGCGGTCATGGGTGATAAAACACAGAGTGCCTTTGTATGCCTGAAGAGCGTCCGCCAGTATTTCGCGGGCGGGTATGTCCAGATGATTGGTGGGTTCATCCATTAGTACCAGATTGGCGGGCTTAAGCAGCATTTTGGCAATGGCCAAGCGGGTTTTTTCACCCCCGGACAGTACCGATATCCTCTTTTTTACATCATCTCCGCTGAAGAGAAATGCCCCCAGCATACCCCGCAGCTGCTGTTCGGGGGCATCCGGTAAAATAGTTTCCAACTCCTCTATCAGGTTATTGGCAGGGCTTAGAGACTCTACATAATACTGGGCAAAATAGGCGGTATTTACGTTTGCTCCCAAATTACGGTAACCCGAATCAAACGGCATAACCCCGGCCAGTATCTTGAGGAGGGTGGTTTTGCCGGCACCGTTAGGGCCTACCAGAGCGGCCTTGTCACCCCGGGTAAGCACCAGTTCCAGCCCCTGGTAGATAACCAGGTCACCGTAAGACTTGGTGAGGTTTCTTAGTTTTATAACATCATGCCCGCTGCGTTCGGGTTCGGGGAAATTAAAGTGTATTTTTTTAGTCTGGCGGGGGATAGCTACCGCAGACAGCTTATCCAGCTTTTTTATCCGGCTTTGCACCTGGCTGGCTTTGGTGGCTTTGTAACGGAAGCGCTCTATAAACTTGGTTTCTTTATCAATAAGTTCCTGCTGGCGGCGGGCCTGGCTTTCCAGTTGGTTCAGGCGGAGTTCGCGTTCCCGCAGGTAGCTGTCATAATTGCCGGAATAAAGGCGGGCTTTTTGGTCTTCCAGTGACAGTATCTTGGTAGCGATGGAGTTTAAAAATGCCCGATCATGGCTGGTAAAGAGCACCGAGCCGCTGTATTGCTTTAGATAGCTTTCAAACCAGCGGGTGGACTCTAAGTCAAGGTGATTGGTAGGTTCGTCCAGTATGAGTATATCCGGGCTGAGGAAAAGGAGTTTGGCCAGTTCAGCCCGCATCAGCCAGCCGCCGGAAAACTCATGCAGGGGGCGGTCAAAATCTGCCGGTTTGAAACCCAGCCCGGCCAGTATCAGCTTGGCTTCCTGTTCTGCATTATAACCACCCAGAGCCTCAAATGAGTGCTGAAGCTCCCCCAGTTCGCTCATCAGACGGTTATTTTCAGAGCCGTCTTTTTCCTCGGCCAGTTCCCCCTGAAGCAGGGAAATTTTGTGTGAAAGTGAGCTAAGGCGGTCAGAGGCACTTGAGACAGCTTTAAGCAGGGGCTGTTTGGAGCTGGGCTTGATATCCTGTTCCAGATAACCCACCGTAGTGCCGCGGCGGAGGATAATTTTACCTTCGTCAGCTTCCAGCCTGCCGGCAATCATTTCAAAAAGGGTGGTCTTGCCGCTGCCGTTTGGACCAAGCAGAGCCAGCCGGTCTCTTGCACCTATATTCAGGTTTACGCCGGTGTAAAGGCTGCGCACCCCGAAGGATTTGGAAAGATTTTGGATATTTAGCATTTTAGTTTTGTATCAGCGCCATTATACAGTAAGAAACCCCCGCCGCCAAAAGGGGCGTCTCCTGACAAAAAGATAGGGGGAGGGTTTTAAAGCCTCCCCCTTGGTTTTTCCTGCCGGAAAGTTTCAGAAAATTTAGCCTAACTGAATGGCGTTAACTGCATCAGGTGGCAGGGTAATAGTGACCGGCTGGTTAATATTGTCTATAGAGATTGACATAACAAGAGATAGAGTTTGGCCTTCTGTTACTATATCCATGGACATATCCATTTTTACTACAAAAGAAGTATCTTTGGCAATCCAGGCAGTCATTTTGATATTTTTCAGGTTGTCAGAGGGGTTGGTTATGCTTGACGGGTCATCTACAGCTTGCTGTTCATTCAGGTATTGTATCAGTTCTTCCATGTCAGGGGTGATGGTCACTTTCCAGCAGCTTACTCCGTTTATTGTTTCAGACCCGTCTACGGTAAGGGTTGATTTGGAGAACAGATAGTCATTTTGCTGGGTTTGGGAATCCCAGTTTTGGTTTTGCGTCTGGGCATCCATCAGCATTTTGTACCAGGTATTAAGCTGTATGCCGGTGTACTGGTCACTGTTGGTAATCTTGAAATACTGGATACTGTCAATCAGGTACATTTCCATTTCCAGTGTGCTTTCTATTTCTCCAGTCATGATGGTGCTGGTTGTCAAATGGGCTTTTTGATTGCTGAGGTCTTCTTGGCCGTTTGTGGTCATAACTGTTCTGACGCTCATGCCGGAAACCTGTATGGTCATTTCAATAACACTGGTTGTATTAAAGCTGGTTATATTGGGAGAAGCTGCCAGTATGGACGCAATCAGCTGTGAGCCGGTAGGGGTGGTGGGAGTTTCAGATGCAGGGGGATTATTGTTATTGTTATTGGTGTCTGGTGAGTCAGTGTCATCAGTAGCGCTTGAACAGCCGCCCAAAGCCAGTGAGAGCAGCATGAGCAGGCTGAGTAGGGTAGCCAAAAATTTGCCGGATTTCATCTGTTTCCGCCTTTCGCGTTTACCCTCATAGTAAACTATATGACTATATAGGACATAATGATAAATCCAGGTAATAAATAAGTCAATACATTTTTAGTTTAAACCGGCTATGTAGCCTGAAGCCCAGGCCCAGCCCAGATTATAGCCGCCGCGTACCCCGTTTACGTCCAGCATCTCACCCGCCAGATACAGCCCTTTGACCAGCTTTGATTCCAGTGTCTGGATGTCTATCTCCCCGGTGTCTATCCCCCCGGCGGTAAATTCGGCCTCATTCCAGCCGCGGGTACCCGAAACCTCAAACCGCCAGTTTTTTAGTTTGGCAGCGGCTTTGGCGGGGTTGTCTTTTTCAAACAACTGTTTAAACGCCATACAGAGCTTGTTGGGCAGTATGCCGGTCAGCATTTCCTCCGGGCTTAAGCCCATTTTCCGGCGCTTTAAAAGCTCTGTTTCCAGCTGTTTTGGCTCTATAAATGGTATCAGGTCTATTTCAAGGGAGACATCTTTTATGTTTAAACGGTTTATGGCCAGTGAAATCTCCTGGCTTATGTCCAGTATCAGGCTGCCTGACAGGCCGTATTTGGTAAAAAGCAGTTCACCGTCAACCGGGGTGCCCGCTTTGTCCCTGATACGGCTTTGAGCCCGGGCGGTAATTCGCTGCCCCTGCAGCAGGTGGCAGAGGGGGTCTTTGACCACTAAGGGTACGGTGCTGGGTATTGGCTTTATAATGCGGTGCCCCAGTGAAGCGGCCAGTTTGTAGCCGCTGCCGTCAGAGCCGAAAGACGGGTAGGTGCAGCCTCCCCCGGTCAGGATAAGGCTTTGCCCTGTCTGCTGTCTGCCATCTGCCGCTTGCAGGCTGAACCCGTTTTGAGTTTTGCGGATAGACAGGCAGTCAAAGCCGTACTCCACTTTTACCCCCAGACGCTGTATTTCCATTTCCAGTACTTTCAGGACCGAAGCAGCCTGGTTGGTAAACGGAAAGATGCGGCCGTCCTGTGAATAATAGTGAAGCCCCAGTTCAGAAAAGAAATTTAGTATCTCGTTCCGCCCGAAGCGGCTGAAAACGGAATTTACCAAAGGTCTGGCTTCGGGGTTATAAAAGCTGGAATCCAGCTGTTCGTTAAGCAGATTGCAGCGCCCGTTGCCGCTGGCAAGTATTTTTTTGCCTAACTGGGCAGTTTTCTCAAGGATAATCACCGGCTCACCGCGGCGGGCTTTGCTGATGGCGGCTGTCATGCCGGCAGCACCCCCGCCAATAATCAGGGTTGTTGTCTGGGGCATTTCTAAAAGGCCTCTCTGGGAAATTTGTCATGCAGGCGTTAAACGCCAGAAGTTATTATACACCAGGCTGCGAATAAGCTGTTGGTTAAAGGGCAGTTTTGTAAATGGTGGGGAAGGGGGCAGAGAGATATTTTTTAGTTTTTCCCCAGTTAAAGGCGGGATAAATTTTGCTAAGGGCTAGGGTGTTACTTTTTGGCCGCAGGCAGGGCAGAAGGATGCATCCGCTGATAGCCCGTTGCCGCATTTGGGGCAGTACCTGCCGGGTGTGCTGGGGGTATTATCAGCAGCTAAGCCGGGTTTTTCCGCCTTAGCGGGTTTAGGCGGGTTTTTCAGATAGCTTCTTATAAGGAAAAATGACCCTAAAAGCATAATCAAAGCCGGAAATCCGGTAACAAAGAAAAACATCAGAGCCGCATTTGACTCGCTTTCATTAAGAGAGCCGATGAGGTTTTGGGCTGAAAAAACAAGAAGAGGCAATCCCCACAGACCCAGCAGTATGCCTATAATCAGCCTGACCATATTGCTTACTCCTTATTGTTTTTCCGGGGTGCATAGTTTTTTTGTACCGCAAACCGGGCAAAACTCTGCCTCTGCCTCCAGTTTCTGCCCGCACCGGGTGCAATACTGCACTCCTCTGTTGAGTTCCTCTGTATCCAGCGGTTGATTTCTGACCGGTTTTTTATCCAGCTTTCTAAACAGGTGGATTAAACCCCAGATAAGGGCTACAGGTATCATTATTACTACAATGAGTATCAGTAATTCCATCGGACCAATTCTGGGCATGGCACTTCCTTTCCCGTGTAATACCGGCTGTACGCTAGGAGTATCTCTATAAGGTATATAGCAGTAAGGATTGTATCCTTTTATTAATCCCTCAGGGGTATGCCTTTGGCGTCATACTGGAATGAGCCGGTAAGTATCAGGATACCCTCAATAAACCCCCAGATAGAACCGATACCCAGCGTAACAATAGTCACTATAATCTGGGCTATACCTATGCCTACATAGCCAAGGTAAAACCTGTGCACGCCGATGCTTCCTAAAAATATCCCCAGCAGACCGGCCGCTATTCTGGATTTGCGTTCTTGGTATTCTTCAGCAGTCAGGCTGCTTTGGCGGATTTGGCTGCCGCAGGCAGGGCAGAAGGATGCATTTTCAGCTACTTGTTTGCCGCATTTGGAACAATACATATTGTTTTGCCTCTATATTGTTGTTTTAAACATTATAGCTTTGAAAATATGTATTAACAAGTCCGCAAAAGATAATAAATAAGCCGGGATTGTATCAGTATAAATACCTTAGGGATATCAGGCTGCCCGCCTGAGCCAAAAAAACATTCAAAAACGCTGATCAGAGAGACGTATTGCCGTTCTTATATATGCAGGGGTGTGAATATGTCTCTGTTAATCAGTAGTCTTTAAAATATATCCGCGATTCGGGCTGTTAATTAAAAGTTTGGGATTAGATGCGTTCTCCTCTATCTTATTGCGTAACCTTAAGATATGGGTTTTAAGATTGCTGCGGGCTTCCGGGTAATAATCCCCCCAGAGTAATTCAGATAGCTCTTCGTAGCTCACTGTTTTATCATGGTTTTTCATCAGCATATACATAATGCGGCCTTCGCTGACAGTCAGATTTATGAGGGTATCGCCTATCCATAATTCCCTGATTGACGAACCGAAATGCATTTTGCCGCAAGTGACGGACAGGTCTTCACCGTTTATCTGTTTTTTAGTCAATAAGCGCCGGACTCTGGCCAGCAGCTCCATCTGGCGGAATGGCTTGGTAATATAATCATTGGCACCCAAAGTTAAACCCCGGACAACATCACTTTCATCTCCGCGTACCGTCAGAATAATAATGGGTACATCTGAAAAGTTGCGGATTTGCTTCAGGACATCAAAACCGTTCATATCAGGTAACCCCAAATCCAGCAAAATAATATCAGGGTTTACTGATTCAACAGATTCTATCCCTTTCCGGCCGCTTGACGCAGAAATTACCCGTGAATTTGGACAGCTTATCTGAAATATGGTAGATATGACATCAACTATTTCGGCATCGTCTTCAATTAACAGCAGCTTCATATGATTTCCTTTTGTTCTTATACCCCAGTTTTAGATGCTCTGGCTTGACCGGAGTCAATGTGGGTATAGTAAACGTGAAGATGCTGCCATGTTCGTTCGCATTTTCCACCCATATTCTGCCGCCGTGAAGCTCTACAAATCTCTTTGACAGGGCTAAGCCCAAGCCCATGCCGTCAAATCTTTCTCTGTCTCTTTCCAATCTGTGGTAGGGTTCAAATAAATAAGCCATGTCTGATGAAGATATGCCTATACCCGAATCAATAATCTGGAAGACCACATCAGTTGAGGTTCTAAAGCACTTGATTTTTATCAGCCCTGACCCCGGAGTATATTTGATAGCATTGCTTAAAAGGTTAAGCAGGACTTGCCTTAATCTATCAGGGTCGGCTTCTATAAATATAGTATTTTCGTCATGTTCGAATACCAGCCTTAGATTAGCCTTCCTGAGTTTGGCATCAATATACTGGATAATATCGGCAGATAATTCAATACACTCAATCGGTATTTTTTTAATCTGAAGAACACCTATTTCACCTCTGGCCAAATCCAAAAGCTCATCAATCCGTTTATTCAGGTTGAAAGCCCCTTTATTGATATTCTGGGCTAAGTTAAGCCAGGGTTCTTGCTTTAACCCCGAAGAAAGGGTGTCACTGGCCGCCATTATTGGCGTCAGGGGAGTCTTTAGTTCATGGACTAAGGCTCTGGTAAATTCAATCCGGTTTTGGATTTGAGTTTCCAGTTCGTGGCGCAGTGAGGCTTCATTCTGATACAGGTCTGTTAATTGCTGTTCGGTAGTCTTCCATTCGGTTATATCTTCTATTCTGCCGGCAAAGGCACCTATGCTCCCGTCAGCTTTAAACTGGGGGTTCAGAGTTTCTCTAATCCAGCGGCATTCGCCTTTGCCATTTATTATCTGGTATTCAATCTTCAGGGGGTCTTCAAAACCCCTTCCCAGGCAGTCAGTAATAAAAGCAGAGCGTTTTGAGATTATCTGGCTGCGTTTTTTGTATAAATACCCGCCTTTATTCTGGGTAGACAGGAATGTCATCTTGAATTCTTTGGTGGTTATGCTCAGTAATTTTTCAATTATCGGGCTGATAAAGGTGACTGTGCTACCCGAATTATCTATGATATAGATAATCTCCTTCATAGTTTCCAGCAGGGAGAGGGGAATCAGTTCTGCTTTGGGGGATAAACCGGAGTTAATCCGGGCTTCGTTTTCAATATGGGCTTTATCAATCGCAGATTGAATCAGGTTTTTTAGATAGTCAAGGCTTTCATTATGTATGCTGTAGGGCAGTCCGGCTTTTTGGGCTTCCCTTTTTACAATTTCTTCATCTGGCTGGTTGCTTTCAAACCGGAAAGCTGTTAGTTCTTCAATACCGCAGCTTGAGGCAACTTGGCCATTTCGGGTTTCTGAACCAAAACTCTTTGAAACTTCCCTGTTCCACTTGGTCAGAAATGAATTGTTTCCCAGCCATGAGTTCTGACTGAGATATTTCTCCACCCGTTCGGGCCCAAGTAACATTTCCCAGCAGTTATTCCCCTCAATTTTACGGATATTGCTGTCACAGTACATATCCAGCAGGCTATTCAATTCCGGGTGGCAAGACCCATATATGATAACGGTAGCCTCGTTTGCCAATACGGATTTGTCCACCTGGTTGCGAATGGTGTCTCCGCTTATGGCGAACAGACAGCAGGGTAGTACCGGGTAAATAACGAACTGGTCTTGAGGTATAAGCGGGACAATTTGCCTGACTTGATCTAACATGGAGGCGCAGGTAACTAAACCTATTTTCATATTAAACCTTCTCTTCACTGGCTGACGGATTTATTTTATTTATCAGCCAGATAATATCCTTTATGTTTTCAGGGAATATGCAGCTGCCAAAATTAAGTTTCAGGCTCGGTTTTAAGTAAAAAACGTTACCGCCGGCCAGTATAGTTAATTTTTTAGGCTGCATAATCTGGAGGAAATTTTTAAAAGAGTTCAGGTGATTATACTGGGGAATAGTGACTATTAAAATCTTATGGCGGTCATCAAGTTCCAAATCCAGCGAACCGTCAGGTTTTTGCAAAATAGGCATTTGATAACTTTTGATACCCTCAATTTGCAGCAGGGATTGGAGCACTTCGGCTGATTTGGGTATAACCTTGGAGAAATAACAGATGGGGATTGCCTGATTATCCAGGTATTTTATGCCCGCAAGCGGGATATTGTATTTAATAAACTCTAAGGCAGCCGTCAGGTCTGCGGCACTGAGGCAGTTGCCTTCTTCCCATTTCTCAATGGTGCTATATGTGAAATTCCGGAGCTCATCCAACGACAAAGCCGGCATTTGGGTGTAATCAGCCTCAAGCAGATTTGCATATAGAGGTAGCGAATTTTTACACATAGCTGGCATGAGTTTAGCCCTCATATAATTCTGATACTTTTAATCATAGCATATCTTTGCGTTATTAATGGTTATATTCGGTAACTATTTAGTAACTTTTCTTCAGGTTATTTTGTTACTTCAGCTTGCTTTGCATAAACCTAGCTACAGTTTGGGTTGCCCGGGTACAGATTTGTTACCAGATAACTCAGGCTTATTCTGCTTGCAGCCAGAGCGTGTGCCGCCGTAGCTAAATAAACGCTTTAAATCTTAGCGTATCTTCCAAATCAAATTGATACCGTTGCCTTGGAAATCACCACCTATTGTTACCTGAGATGAAACTTTGACTTGGTATATTTAGTTCAAGTAATTGGGGTATGAGCTAAATCTATAGCTAAAAGGGGGGTACTATGCGCTTTGGCACCGGGAAAGACCGGGATTATACAAAATATAAATTGTGAGGTTGGATGTATGCAAAATTTCCATTCTACTTTATCAAGACGTGACTTTATGAAGGGGATTGGGTTAGCTGGTGCTGGCTTTGGTGCTGCTGCTGCTACAGCTCCGGTATTCCGTGATTTGGATGAAGGTGCTTCCATAGCCGCTAATACTTATAAGAAAAATCCGTGGTGGGTCAAAGAGCGCAATTATTGTGACCCCACGACTCCTATTGACTGGGATGTATGGAAAGCATTTGACGCTACTCATTATGACTACATCGGCGGGCAGTATTCTGAAGAGTATTTAGCTCAAATCGGTGTCCCTTCGGTACTCAATGAGAGTGTAGCAAAGAGGCACGAACGTATAACTTCTCGTTTGGGCAAGCCTGGGTTCTCCATGCAGGACTGGGCCTTTTGTCAGGGCGCTAAAAATGTAACTTCTTCCATGTGCTATAACGAATTTGGTCAGAGTCGGTCCATGTTCTTGGGTGACAAGAAAATGATGGATGAAGTAATGACCCCGGAACAGATTGGTTTGTCCAAGTATGAAGGTACTCCTGAATATAATGCTCTGATGCTAAAAAGCGCTATTCGCTTTTTGGGTGGTACAGATATTCGGTGCTTACCAGTTGATGACAAGACTAAGAGGGTATTGAACGTTGGTGAAAATCAGCATCCTGACCAGCCATATGTCTGGGAGGATGGAATATCTTGGCCTTATGAAACCATGACCAAACGGGCAATTCCTACTAAAGACGCCCATATTTTAGTGTTCAGCTACAATGGTTCATATGACGGTACCGTACGCAGCCCCTCCTGGATATCCAACGGCGTTGCTTTTAATCAGTGTCTTTCAGGTGATTCTATTCAGCTTTACCTCCAGCGCTTCCTGAAAGGCCTTGGCTACTGGCTGGTAGGCGGTGACGATTTCCCCGGTATAGCCAGTTATCCAGGCGCAGGTGCGCTGTCCGGTTTTGGCGAAATTGGCCGTATTGGTCATGCAGTTGGCTGGGACAAGTGGATGCGCTGCACCCGCCTGATGGTAACTAATCTTCCTCTGCCGGCGGATAATCCTATTGATTTTGGTGTAGTTTCCTTCTGCACCACTGCCTGCAAGAAATGTGCCGAATTCTGCCCTGTCAGCGCTATCAAGATGGATTCGGAGCCCAGCTGGGAATTGGCTACTGACCCCTCTAACCCGTACCTTAAACCCCAGAATTTCAATAACCCCGGCCGTAAGACCTGGTATCTGAACCAGGCCGGTTGCTTCTCCAACTGGTGTTTGACTGATACTTTCTGTGGTATTTGTATGGGAGAGTGCGTATTTAACAAACTGGCTGATTCCAGTATCCACGAGGTTGTTAAACCCGTTATTGCTAATACCACTTTGCTGGACGGCTTCTTCTTTAATATGGATAAAGCCTTTGGCTATGGCTGTCTGCCTGAAGATCAATGGGAAGACTGGTGGACGCTGGGCGAGAAGATGCCTATACATGGTATTTAGGCTTTTTGCGATACTAATTAGAAAGGATAATAACTAATATGTTTTGGCCTATAGTTATGGTCATTTTGACAATCGTTGTCGGGGCTCTGCTGATGTGGGGCAAAAATAAGGGGCTATCATTCAAAATGTATGAATGGCTGCTTTTTATTGCCGGTATAGCCTTGTTTATTTTCACTCTGGAAAATATTCAGGGTAGTTTTCAGGAGAATGTGCCTAAAGCCGCTCTGATGTTTGTGCTGGTAACCGGCATTCCTTCCATTATCTTGCTTGCCATACCCGCCATAGGTACTTTCAGACGGGGTAGCGGCCGGTCTTAATACAGGGTGCTTTTATTTGCTCTTAGATACCCTGAAAAGGGGGGCGGCAATGCCTCCCTTTTCAGGTGTGTTTAGCGGTTTAAACGGCTAAGGGCGTAATGGGACTGAAAATTAAGCTCAGGCTTCCAGGTAATTTATTATCTCCGGCAGTTTTCTCCGGCTGCCGTGCTTTGTGAATGGAATATATGAAAACTAAAATCGGAATCAAGCAAGTTGTAATATCTTTGGCTGTAGTAACCCTGGTAGGGGCTTTTATTGTCGGGCAGTTGCCCAAGGAAACCCGGATTGAATCATATCTGCCGGATAATGGCACCGGTTGCACCTATGACCTGGTAAAGTATATTCCGCCTCAGGATTATATTTTTAAATCTGTAGACGCTGAGGGTAATGTAACCGGTTATGTTACCCTTACCGAAGGCAAAGGCTACGGGGGAATACTTTTGGTTGAGATAGAGTGGACGCCGGACGGTACCATTCTGGCCATTTCTGTTCCCCAGCAGCAAGAAGGTGATGCCTGGTGGGATAAGCTTAAAACGCACGAGTTTTTTGAACAGTATGTGGGGCGGCAGTTTAATACCGGCCTGCTGCTGGGAGAAGACATAGATGCAGTTTCCGGGGCCACCATTTCCAGCAACGGGGTGGCTTTGGGTGTATATGAGGGCAGGGCTCTGGTAGCGGCTGAACTGGGGGAGCCCTATCCCGCTCCGGTAGAGACTGTTAAATTCGGTTTGGGTGAGATACTTCTGGTGACCGGCTTGCTGATGGCGGTGGTGTTCCGGACTATGGTCGTTTTTCAGAAGCGGAAATGGTTGCGCTATATTACGCTGGGATTAGGGCTGGTGGTTCTGGGTTTCTGGTTATCCCGCCCCCTTAGTCTAACCAATATTGCCGCCTGGCTTATCGGCTCACCGCCCAATATGGCTAATAATCTATTCCTCTATATACTGGTTCTTGGGGTGGTCGGGTTAGCCCTGCTGACCGGCAAGAATTTCTACTGCTTCTGGCTGTGCCCGTTTGCCGCCGTGCAAGAGGTAACCCACCGGATTGGCGGCCAGATAGGCCTGCGTCCTAAACCCAAAGTCTACAGATTCTTACGGAATATCCGTTACCTGCTGCTATGGGCAACCCTGGTGATGGTCTTCTGGTTTACCAATCCTTCTCTGTCTGTTTTTGAGCCCTGGGGCACTCTGTTCAGTCAGGTGGGCACCTATGACCAGTGGTTGCTGCTGATTGTAACTATCACCTTTGGTTTCTTTATCTTTAGCCCGTGGTGCTTTTATTTGTGCCCGGTAGGGGCGTTTATGGATGTTTTACTCAAAATCCGTAAAGGAGGGATAAGCCTTTGGAACAGACTAAGAAATCCGGCGGAAAAGAAATTGGCCGGGGACAAAACATAACGGTGGTAGTCATGGTGTCAGTGATAACCCTGCTTGCCATAGCGGTTATATTCATGAAGGTGGCCGGGATTGAGCTGTATGCCTAACGGCTTAGTTGCCTAATGCACCTATTACTTTTAGAAGGATGAAAATATGGAAAAAGCATTTGTTTCATGGAGCGGGGGTAAAGACTGCTCACTGTCTTTATACCGGGCCCTAAAGGGCGGCTATGATGTGCGCTATCTGGCCAGTATGTTTACCGAAGGCACAGGTCGCCTTTATCCCCACCATTTCACTCCGGAATTGCTTATTAGTCAGGCGGAAGCTATCGGTATTCCTCTGGAAGTTACCTGGACTAGCGGCCAGGAATATACAAATAACTATATCAAGATGCTTAAAGGTTTCTGCGAAGAGGGCATAACGGTAGCGGTATTCGGGGACGTAAGCGTGGGCAACCCGGATGCCCTTGAGCACCGGATGTGGGTGGAAAGGGTCTGCCAGGCTGCCGGTATGAGGGTAGTGCTGCCTCTCTGGGATGAAGACCGTGAATCCATTATCGGTGACCTTATAGATTCCGGTTTTGAAACCCTGATTGTGGCCGCCGACAATACCAATCTGGGCAAAGGCTGGCTGGGGCGGAAGCTGGATAATGAGCTCTTTGAGGAATTAAAGCTGCTTAATGCCAGTTCGCCTGACGGTAAAGTAGGCCTTTACCATACGCTTACAGTTGACGGGCCTATTTTCAGGAAGAAACTGGAAATAGCTGACAAGAAGATAATCTATAAAGAATGCGGTCTGTATGACGGCAAACCGGCTGTAGCCCCCTTCTGGTATCTGGAACTGGAAGACTGTTTTCTGGTGGACAAACCGGTGCTGATTGCGGAGAGTGCCGCGGGGTTGGAATAGTGATGAAAACAAATATATACCATATTACTTATACCCCTACTACCGGGAGTGTCTCGCTGCGTTTTTGGGGCTGTAATATGAGCTGTCACGGGTGTCTGTGCAAAGAGGGTATCTATGACCATCTGCTGAAAGAAAACAGACTTGGTAACCCGCCTCAAACTGAAAATGCCTTTAAACCCAGGCGTCTGCTGGAACTGGATGAAGTACTGGCCAGACTTGATGAACTGAAACCCCAAAAGGTGTTCCTGACCGGAGAAGAAGCCTCTCTTGACCCGAATTACGCCGCCATTACCCAGGCTTTTCATGATCGGTATGGCTGTGAAAATGTTTTATATACCAACGGGTTTAAAATGCCTGCCCTGGGAGACACCGATGCGGTTGAGGTGGGTATAAAGGCTATTTCCGAGGAACTGCACCAGTGGTACACCGAACGCTCGGTTGAGCCGATAAAGCAAAACTTTATCCGTTATGCCCATTCGGAGGTAAAGCTGACTGCCGCTTCCATACTTATACCCGGGCTGGTGGAAATAGAGGAAATTGAGCGGATTGCCCGTTTCATAGCCGTAATCAATCCGGATATACCATACTTTGTGCTGCCGTATTTCCCGGCCGGCAATAATAGCTGGCGTAAAACCAGCCCTTATGAGGTGGCCGAAGCGGTGAAAAGGGTAAGCCGTTACCTGACGAATGTATCCGGCTGTCAGGGAGTTGAGCAGGAAATACTCCACGAAGTGGAACGGGTAGTCTAAGGCTATGGCCGGGACTGCTTCCAGAATATATTATCCCAGAGTGTTTGTTACCGGAGTCGGTACCGGCGGCCGGGCTTTCCTGACGCCGGCAGCCGAAGAGACTGTAAAAAGCTGCGGCATTATTGTGGGCTGGCCGGAAGTTATAAAAAACCTGGGATTCGGGCTGGAAAACAAGCTGGTTTTAGAGCAGAACTGCCTTAATTACCAGCAGTTACTGGCTGAGGCGGCCGGTTTGGCCAGGGCTAAACTGGAAGACGTTGCCCTTTTGGTTATGGATGACCCGCTGGTATATTCAGCCGGACTTGGCGGCTATAGTGACATCTTTAAAGACTTCCGGATTGAATTTATACCGGCTGTTTCCAGCCTGCAGTTACTGGCTGCTTCCGCCCGGCTTTCACTGGAAGACTGTCTGCAGGTGGTCTATAAACCGGATGCCTCCGGCAATATTGACCAATCTGATTTAGCCTTAAAACGGGAGCGGATGCTCAAAGCCCTGAAGGCTGGCTATCATGTACTGGTACTTAGTGACCTGGAACAGACACTTGCCCAGACCGCCTGTTTTCTGATTGAGAAAGGGCTGGCTGTTGAGACCGGGGTAATAGTGGGTGAGCAGATGGGCACTGACAGCCAGAAAATAACCGAAAAAAGCATCCTGAAAGTTTCCCGGGATACCAGCCACTGGATGTCCTGCATGGCGGTCAGACAGGGCAAAATTTTAAAGAAGTAAATTGCGAGGGAATTTATGACTATCTCCAACCTTGAATATCAGAATAACCCGGAGCTTTGGGCAGATAAAATGGACAGGCAGACCAATGTTTATCATGTTGCCTATGCCCCGGCTATCAAAAAGGCTTACCTTTTCCACTGGGGATGCAACTTAGAATGCAGGGGCTGTTTGTGCAAGAAGGAAATAAACTGCATGGCGCTGGAGGAGAATCTGGACGTGGTCTTCCGTGACCCCCGTTTCTGTCCCCCCCAGACCCCGTCTGCCCCGCTTTCCTTCGGTAAGCTCATTGCCCTGCTTCAGGATATAGAACTTACCGAGGTGGCCTTTGAAGGGCAGGAAGCCTCGCTTGACCCGATGCTGCCGGATATCTGCCGCTGGCTGAAGGAGCGGGGCTGCAAGGTAATCCTGCATACCAACGGGGTAGCTATGTCGGATGCCAGCCATATAGATGACGTTATTGTCAGCCTGAAGGCTATTACCCCTGAAATATATGCCGGCTACACCTGCCGTTCCAACTCAAGTCTGCTTGAAAATTTTAAGAAATACTATCAGGCCGGGGTTAACCTGAAGGCCGAAAGCGTGTTTATACCGGGCTATATTGACCTTGAAGAAACCGAAAAAATAGCCCAGTTTATTGCTTCGGTAGACGAAAATATACCCTACCGGATGGATGCTTATTTTGAATCCGGGGATAATCCCTGGCGGCCGCCTACGCCTGAGGAGATGCAGACGGCACTGGAAGTGGCCCGCAAGCATCTGAAGAATGTTTACTGCACCCAGCAGACCAAGCAAAACTTAAGCAAAGCAGACCTGCTGTACGAAGTGGTGCGGCTGTATTAGACAGCCGGATAGATTAAGGAGGCTAGAAAATTGACTACTAAGAGTGAACTTAAAAAGATATCCCTGGGTTCGTTTGAAGGTTTTACGGCTGATACGGTTTATTATACGGCTATCGGCTATCCCAATAATGTTTTTGCCCTGCGTTTTAATGAAATGCGGGATGTCATAAGCAGCCGTCACGGTATTATGAAGTCAGACTTTTTAACTATCTGCCATATACCGGATGAGCTGGGCCTTTATATGCATGACCAGAGCAAGAGCCATTTCTATTATTACGGGCAGCTTCTGGCAGATGTTCTTAAAGAATATGACGTTGAAATTGAAAACACCGCTTTTCTCTCCACCGGCGTCCAGATGCGTAATCTGGCCTTTGCGGTGGAAAGGTATGAAGAACTCTGGGTAGTCTGCTTTACCACTGCCGGCGTCCGCCACAATGCGGTGCGTATAGGCAAAGATGCGGCAGTGGGTATAGAGCGTAACGGGGAATTCAAGGGTTTCGGCACTATCTGCCATGTGGTGGTGACCAATGCCTCTTTTGACCACGGGGCACTGGTTTCATCAATCATAACCGTTACCGAGGCCAAGAATGTAGCCCTGCAGGAAATGGATATACGCAGTTCCCATAACCCTGACTGGCTGGCTACCGGCACCGGTACAGACCAGGTGATTGTAGCCTCCGGCTTTGGAGAGAAGTGCAAGTATGTTCAGGGGCACACTGTAATAGGTAAGATGATGGCTGATGCGGTTATAAAATCTACCAAAGAAGCGGTGGCTAACTGTATCCGGGATACGGCCGGACAGCCTGACTAGCCAAGATGAATATTTACCAGATTACCTACGAGCCGAATTACCGGGTGCTGGGGCTTCACTTCTGGGGCTGCAACCTTTTTTGCCGCGGCTGTTATAAAAACTACCGGATTGATGACCTTAGTCTGCCGGGCAGTTCGGTAGAACAGCTTAAAGATGCCCCCAGAGCCAAAAATCCTGCCAGATTTTTAACCCTTGGGGAAGTGCTGGAAAAGACTGAAGGCCTGACCCCCAGAGATATATTCTTTATGGGCAAGGAAGCCTCGCTTGACCCCGAACTGCCTCTGCTGGCAGCCCGGCTTCATGCCCGGCACAAGAGCTTCCATACCCTGCTGACCAACGGGCGTAAACTTACCGACCTTTCAGATATAGACGAAGCGGTTTTCGGCTTTAAATCTGCCAGCGAATCTGTCCACCGGGAATATACCGGGCTGTCCAATACGGGCATACTGGCTAATTTCAAGAAGGTTTACCAGAGCGGTAAAAAGGTTCAGGCTGAAATAGCTTTCATTCCCGACCTGGTGGAGGAGGAAGAGATTGGGATGCTGGCTAAGGCTATTTCTGAAATAGACCGCCGGCTTCTTTTCCGGGTTACGGCTTATTTTGCTGTACCGGGAGCTCCGTGGCCTTCGGCCTGCCGGGAGCAGGTGGAAGATGCCGCTTCAGTTGCCCGCAGATACCTTGATAACGTGGTTACTATGGCCTCTGACAGCCGGGATAACGGCTGGAAGCCGGAAGTAATTTTTTAGGAATAAATATGAAACTAAGCCAAAATGCCAGGATTGTGCTTGAAAAACGCTACCTCAAACGGGACGGTGACGGGAATATTGCCGAATCCCCTGAGGATATGTTCCGCAGGGTAGCGGACACGGTGGCGGCGGCTGAAAATGCCTATAACCCGTCTGGTAAGGCTGCCTGTATGGCAGATGAGTTTTACGGCATGATGACCGGGTTTGAGTTCCTGCCCAATTCGCCCACCCTTCTGAATGCCGGGCGGGAACTGGGGCTTTTATCCTCCTGTTTTGTATTGCCAGTGGCAGATTCGGTTGCGGGGGTAGCTAAAGCTATCGGCGAAGCCATGGTTATCCACCAGTACGGGGGCGGTACCGGCTTTGCCTTTGATGCCATACGGCCGGAAGATGACCCGGTAAAAAGCGGCCATAAGGTGGCTGGCGGGCCGGTCAGGCTGGTGGGGGTATTTTCGGAAGCGGCCAACTACATAAAACAGGCCGGGGTGCGCTGCGGCTGTAATTCGGCCAGTCTGCCGGTAAATCACCCTGATATTTTAAAATTTATCCGGGCTAAAGATGAAGGCAGTCACTCCGCCAACTTTGGCATCAATATTGCCCTGACGGATGATTTTATCTGGAAAGTCCGGCGCGGAGAAGATTATGAGCTGGTTAACCCGCGCACCGGAAGGGTCAGCGGCAGTTTATCCGCCGCCGAAGTCTTTTACCGCATAGCCCGAAGCGCATGGGAAACAGGTGACCCGGGGATAATGTTTATTGACCGCATAAATAAAGATAACCCCACCCCCCGGCTTGGAGAATTTATAACTACCGACCCCTGCGGCGGCCAGCCTTTGCTCCCGTACGAATCAGCTACTTTGGGGACAATAAACCTGTCCGGTATGCTCTTAAAAGAAGACAACTGCTGCCGGGTGGATTACCCGCGGCTTGGCGGGCTGATTGCCAAAGCTGTCCGCTTTCTGGATGACGTGCTGGAGGTAAACCGCTATCCGTCAGCCGAGGTTGAAAAAGCGGCTAAGGCCACCCGCAAAATAGGCCTGGGGTTTATGGGCTTTGCCGAGATGCTGATAAAGCTGGGTATCCGTTATGATTCAGCGGAAGCGGTATCCGCAGCAGATGAGCTTATGGCTTTTGTAAAAGAAGCTGCCTGCCAGGCCACCGAAGAACTGGCTCTGGAACGGGGGGCTTTTCCGGCTTTTGCAGGCAGTATATATGCCCAAAAGGGTGCCAAACCCAGACGGAATGCCACCTGCCTTACCTTTACCAATACCGGCACTACCAGCATTATTGCCGATACCTCGGTCGGTATTCACCCCATATATTCGCTGGTTATGGTTCGCAACATACTGGACGGGCAGCGGCTGCTGGATATAAACCATGCTTTTGAAGAAACCGCCAGAGAGAGGGGCTTTTTCAGCCCGGCGCTTATAGAAAAACTGCTTACGGGGGAAAGCCCCTGTAACTGCCCGGAGATACCGGAGGATTACCGCCGGTTGCTGGTTACCGCCCGGGATATTCAGCCGGAATGGTGTATCAGGGTGCAGGCAGCTTTCCAGAAATATACTGACAATGCTATTTCCCAAACGGTCAATTTCCCTGCTGATGCCTCGGTTGAGGATATCGCAGATTTATTCCTTAAAGCCCACGAACTGGGTCTTAAAGGGGTTACGGCTTACCGTGACAGCAGCCGGGAATTGCAGGTGCTTTGCACCGGTGGGGACTGCCGGGATATAGCCAGAAAGTATTTTGAGGATTGCTGTGTTTAAGGTATCTGGGAAGCCCCTGCCCGGTCTTGTACAGGTCTTTTACGGTGACGGGCGGGGCAAGACCTCGGCCGCTATGGGTGAGATTGTGCGGGCTGTTTCTGCCGGGCTCAGGGTTACGGTAGTGTTCTTTATGAAAGGCGAACGCCGGAATGCCGAATATAGTTCCTTAAAAGATCTGGGGGTGGAATACGCTGTTTTTGGCCGGAGCGGTTTTTTAAGCGGTGCAGACGCCCGGGCAGAAGATGCCAGACTTTGCCGTCAGGCTCTCACGTTTGCCGAAGGGCAGATAAGTTTGGGTAAATGGGATTTGGTAGTGCTGGACGAAATAAACAATGCCCGTTACTACGGCGTTATAGAAACAGAGGATATTTTAAAACTGCTTTCCGTCAAACCGGCCTGTACCTCACTTGTGCTCACCGGCAAAACGGCGGACAAAGAGGTAGCGGCAAAAGCAGACCTGGTGGCTGAATTCCGCAAACTGAAGCACCCGTATGACCGGGGTATTTTAGCCCGGGCGGGTATAGACTATTAGGTGAATAAAACACAATGAACGAATATATTCTGATACTTATTCTGGCTGTCCTTTGGGATTTGGCTCTGGCTGAGCCTCCGGCGGCTATTCACCTGACTGTCTGGATAGGGCGGGTGATTTCGCTGGTGGAGAAGGCAGGGCTTAAGATACGCAGTCACGCCCTGCAGTATATCTTCGGCATGGCGGCCTCTTTGTTCCTGATAGCTTTGTTCGGCTGGCTGACTTATCTGCTGCTTGATTATCTGGGCGGCCTAAGCTTTGCCTTATACCTGATAGCCGCCTTTTTAATCCTGAAGACCACGTTCTGTTTACGCTTTAACGCCCGCATGTCTTTACTGGTAGAGAAATACCTGAAAGGCGGGGACTACCGGATAGAGAGTGCCGCCCCGGAAATCCGCTATCTTCTGACAACGGTTGAACGTGACAAGGAGGACGGATTTGCTCCGCCCATGATATCCTCCACTATCCGTTCGCTGGCGGAAAACGCTTCGGATTTTCTGGTAGCCCCGCTGTTCTATTTTCTGATTCTGGGTGTGCCGGGGGCGGTGGCCTACCGGGTTTGCAACACCCTTGACGGTATGCTGGGACACCGTGGTGAGTACGAATACCTGGGTAAGTTTGCCGCCTGTCTGGATGATATCATTAACTATCTGCCATCCAGACTTACCGGGCTGATGTTTGTACTGGCGGCTTTTGTTTCGGGGATGGATGGCAAAAATGCCTGGAGGATTGCCCGCAGAGACCAGTCCAAAACCGAAAGCCCCAATGCCGGCTGGCCGATGGCATCTGTTGCCGGAGCACTGGGGGTAAGGCTGGAGCGGGCTGGTCACTATGCGCTGGGGGATGCGGCAAAACCCCTCAGCCCCGGTCATATAGGTCAGGCCGTAAGACTGTTCGGGGTGATGTCCGCTATCAGCATTGCCGGCAGTACGGGCATACTGCTGGCGGTATATTTACTAAGCTTGAACTGATGGGAGGTGGCTTTTATGGCCAGAGAAATGACACATTGTTACGTTAAAATACCGGTTAAACCGCTGGATGATACTGCTATGGAAAAACTGCGCAAGCTGGAGCAGAAGCTGGGTCTGCCCTTGATAGCTTTCAGTGCCCGCAGTGACGAATATGCCAGGTTATCCGCTGAGGAACTGGCTGAGCTGGATAAGCTGGGGGCGGAACTGGATGCCTCTATTGTGGCTTACTCCCGGGGTAAAACCGCCCGCCCTGCCGGGCAGTCCTGCAGGATATAGGGGGAAGTACTATGGATGAGCTGATTTACCTGGATAATGCCGCCAGTACCCCGGTTGACCCGAGGGTAGTTACGGTTATGCTGCCTTACTTTACCCGGCACTACGGAAACCCCTCGGCTATTCACCCTATGGGGCGCAGGGCGGACGAGGCTCTGGAAACTGCCCGGGAGCAGGTGGCCGCCCTGATTAACTGCCAGCCGGAAGAGGTTATTTTTACCAGCGGTGGCACCGAATCAGACAATCTGGCTATCAGCGGTGCGGCTATGGCTGGCCGGGGCAGACATATTATTACCTCGGAGATTGAGCACCATGCCGTGCTCTTAGCCTGTCATGCCCTGGAAAAGAAGGGCTTTGAGGTTACCTATCTGCCGGTGGACTCCTTCGGGCAGATTTCTCCTAAGGATGTAGAGGCGTCCATTACTCCCCAAACGGCTTTGGTAAGCATTATGGCGGCCAATAATGTAATCGGCACGCTTCAGCCTGTAGCTGAAATAGGGGCTGTCTGCCGCCGTCAGGGAGTTATTTTCCATACTGATGCCGTCCAGATGGCCGGTCACCTGCCGCTGGATGTAAAGCGGGATAACATAGACCTTTTATCCCTGTCTGCCCACAAGTTTAACGGCCCCAAAGGGGTGGGAATACTCTATGCCAAGGGCGATGTGCCTTTAGCCCCGCTTATTCTGGGCGGGGGGCAGGAAAGCGGCCTGCGTTCGGGTACGGAAAATGTGCCCGGTATTGCGGGACTGGGGCTGGCAGCCGGGATAGCCGCACTGGAAATGCAAGAAGAGGCGGGCAGGGTTTCCTCTCTTCGTAAAAAACTGGCCGAAGCCATACTGGGGTCTATCCCCGGCAGCCGCCTTAACGGCCACCCCCAAAAGCGTCTGCCCGGTAATCTGAATATCAGTTTTGAAGGAGTGGAGGGAGAATACCTGAGCAAGGAACTGTCCAAGCAGGGTATCTGCGTATCTACCGGTTCGGCTTGCAGTTCGGCAAGCCACGAAGCCCCTTATGTGCTTCTGGCGACCGGCCTTGAGCGTGACCTGGCCAACTGCTCTATCCGCCTTTCTCTGGGTAAAATGACCACCCCTGAGCATATTCAAAAAACCGCAGATACTTTGAGTGCGGTAGTCAGCCAAATCCGCCGGCAAACCCCGGTCTGGTAGGAGGAAAAAGCTTATGCAACTGAAAAATACAGGGTATTCACCGGTAACTTTGGAAAGGGAGGTCTGTTCTTTGCCGGGCATAAAAGCCGAAGTGTTTTCCACTCGTGTCTGGGATGCCCCGGCTAATCTGCTGGCGGTCTTTTTTGATGAAGACCATGCCGCCCTTTCAGGTACAGACGGCTACGGCAGCATCCGGCTGGTCTGCAACTGCTACCTGCCAAAAGATTTGTGTGATTACCTTCATTTCAACCACAAAGATTACGATGATTATTTAAAAGACCTGAAGCAAGAGATGGCCTCATTTTACAGTCTTGAAACCCAGGAAATTTTCATGCTGTCCACCGGGGTCAGCATGGACGAAGTTTGTTATACTCTTGAATCCGGGGATAAGCTCTGGGTCTGCGCCTGGGTTACGGCCGGTTTTAAGCATAATGCCATGCGGATAGGGGTGGATAAAGGTGCAGGACTGGAGGTTGAAGGGGAATGCCAGCCCTGCGGGACTATAAATATCATTACCGCCACTAATGCCCGGCTGGACTCTGCCGCTCTGGCTTCCAGCTTTGTGACTGTTACCGAAGCCAAGGTGGTGGCCCTGCAGGACCTTAATATCCACAGTTCATTTAATCCGGCTTTGCAGGCAACCGGCACTGGTACTGACCAGATAGTAGCGGTTTCCGGCTGGGATTTTGGCTGCCGCTATGTCGGCGGGCATACCCGGCTGGGGGAAATGACGGCCAGAGCGGTTACCTCCGCCTGCCGGAAAGCCCTCAGTATCCAGCTGGCCAAAGACCCCAACTATCACTCCGGGGGTAAAAAATGAGTACAGCTGCTAAATACGCCACCCGCCAGATAACTGACCAGGCCGGACGCCAGGTTCATTTCGGCTGCTTGCCCCAGCGGATTATATCCCTTGCCCCCAGCCTGACCGAAATAGTATATGCCCTGGGAGCGGAAGATCTTTTAAAGGGCGTGACTGACTACTGTGATTATCCTCCCGAAGCCAAAAACAAGCCTCGGGCTGGCGGTTACAGTACGGTTGACGTTGACCAGATTGGCAAAATACAGCCGGATCTGATACTGGCCGGGCAGATACACTTAAAAGATATTGTCCCCCGGCTGGAGGCGCTGAGTTATCCGGTGCTGGTGCTTGAACCAAGCACCATAGAAGGTTTGCTGGAAACTATCCGGATAGTGGGCAAGTGTACCGGGCGGGCTAAGGCCGCTGAACTGCTGGCGGAGTCACTGGGCAGGCGGACAGACTTTATAACCGCCAAAATCGCTTCCCTGTCACCGGAAAACTGCCCCTCGGTTTATGTTTTGCATGAATGCCAGACCTGGAAAACCTTTGGTTCGGATACTATCGGGGATACCCTGATTGAGATGGCCGGGGGGTATAATATCGGGCGGGATTTCGGCCGTTATTATCCGTATCCTGCCAAAGAGGATATTAAACTCAAAAACCCGGATATTATCATTGCCGAAACCGGTTACGGGGATAACCCCCGGGAACCGCTTAATATCGCCCTTGGCGAGCCTGTTCTGGCAGAGGTAACCGCCCGCCGGACCGGGTGGGTCTTTGGTATCCACAGTGACCTGGTCAGCCGGGCAGGCCCCCGGATGGTGGACGGGCTGGAGTGTCTGGCTCACCTTATCCACCCGGAGTTATTTCCGGCCAAACCTGCCGTTTGCTGCGGCCGGGTCTATATAGCCGGGGTAGGGCCGGGTTTGGCTAAGTGGGTTTCCCCCAGAGTGAAAGAGCTGGTGGCCGAGGCGGATATACTGGTGGGTTGGGAACAGGACTTGAAACCTGTAAAGAGTCTGATTAAAAACCAGCGGATATTCTTACAGGAGCCCGGCAATTACCTTGAAGTGCCCAAACTGGCTGCTCTGGAAGCTCAAAAAAACGGTGATACCGTAGTGGTGCTTAAAACCGGTGACCCTCTGGTAGCCCCGGCTGGTTTGGATGGGATAACAAGCACTTTTAACGGCTTTGAGGTGGAGATTATTCCGGGTATAAGCTCAGTTCAGCTGGCAGCAGCCAAAGCCGGCATATCTTTGTATGATGCCGCTATTATTACCTACCACCCTTTGCCGCATGACGGGGGCAAAGACCTGCGGAAAAAACGCCGCCGGATGCTTGATGCTCTAAGCTGGGGCTTGCATTTAATAGTCCTAACCGGGGTTCGCCAGCTGCCCAATGCTACTGCCCGCTACCTGCTGGACAGGGGTATAGCGCCGGATTCCAGAGTAATGGTTATTGAAAACCCGGCCTGCCCTGACGAAAAAATCACCAGCTGTTCACTTGCTGATGTAAGCTCTCAGAGATTTGGCTGGTTTTCAGTGATGGTTGTTTTTAATAAACCTGACTAAAATAATAAAGGCCGGTCAAAGCCGGCCTTTAGCTAGTACCTGTGGCTGCTTAATCAGGAAATGAGTTTACCTTTGTCCTGGGGTGCCTGGGAATAGACCGCATCTACTTTGACTGTGCCTACCCCGGTGATATCCACCCCCATGGCTTCTTTGAGTGCCTTGGCGAACTGGTCAAAGAGGGGGCCGGAGGTGTGGTATTTGAGGAAAGTGCCTTTTACCTGATAAGTGGTGAAGGGAGGGGCAACCGGTACTTTCACGGCTACAATAGCCACTTTCTTGGTTTCTTCAAGGTTCTTAAAAGTGCGGGTGGTGCGGCCGTATAAATCAGCAAAGGCCAGTGTTTCTGCGTCCACTGCGGTCATGCTGGTTTTGGGGGTAACGTTCAGTTCACCCTTTTTATCTATAGTGGCTACCATTTTGGGGACACTGGGGTCCTGAAAAAGGTTGATTACTTCTTGTGACATTTTGCCCATGTTAGATTTCCGTCCTTTTTGAATAAAAATAAATTTCTAAGAAGATTACGTCTGAAAATATTTAGTCCGTATATACTCCTCCTATTAATAATACCAAGTGGCGGTGTCTATTTTGGTGACACAGGGTTAAAAACTGGTGGCTAAAGGTATTAAATTCCCGGTAAGGTTCCTGTGTGCTGTCTTAACTTAACAGGGCCAGAACAGCCAGCACGATGGCGGTTATACCCAGCAGCAGGTGCACCCAGAACAGCTTTATGGTAATAAAGCCCTTAAGCGGGTTATGGGGGGTTTTCAGGGTAAAGCCGCAAATCCCGGTTGCCAGAATGAAGATAAGTGCCCAGGTAGACATAAAATAGCCTCCTTTTAGTTTTTGTGCAGCTTAATATTTGCATACTCAGGGCGGCTTAGTCTGTAAAATTTATTACATATTCAGCGTCCGGTTTTTTGTATAATCTAGGTATAAACCGAAAACGGGGAGGACTCAGGTGAAATATTTGAACTGCATGATGGATTTGTGGCTGTTTGACTCCCTTAACCAGCAGGAGAAGACCGAGATAAGCCGCCTTTTCAGGCGTCCGGAATATTTAAAGAATGAGTATCTTTTCAGCGAAGGCGAACCGGCCAGTGCTGTTTTTGTGGTGGCCAAAGGCCGGGTGAAGCTCTTTAAAACGGCTGAAAATGGGCGGGAGATTGTTCTGGCTTATTTGACTCAGAACCAGCTCTTCGGGGAAGAGATTTTGTTTAATGATGCTATCCGGACTATTACCGCCGTAGCCATGGAAGATACCCGGCTGTGTGCCTGTTATAAAAGTGACTTTGAAAATTTGCTTTCTCAAAATTCGCAGATAGCGGTTAAAGTTATCCGCACCCTCAGTGAAAAAATAAATAACATTACCGAAACTCTGGCAGATATGGCTATTTACGATATCCAAAACCGGCTGGCGCGCACTCTGGCCAGGCTGGCTAAAGAACACGGCGAAGATGTGGGCGATGGCAGACGCCTAAATTTCCGTTTAACCCATGATGACCTTGGTTCTTTAGTGGGGGCATCCCGGGTGATGGTAACGAATGTTATAAAATCCCTGAAAAAATCCGGCATAATTAAAGATGATATTGACCATAAGCTGGTGGTCAGCCAGTGGTTTCTGAATGATTTTTCTGATGAAATGCCCAAATTTATCAGAAAAGATTCAAGCGCCTGCAAGTGTTTCCCGAAACCCGGCGAATAAGTGTCTTAGCAGTAAGTGTTTAATGCATCTTTCAGGGGGAAGAGGCGCTTCAGGTTATTTGTTATAACTATGTAGCGGTTTATTCGGTAATCTGATAGCCTACTCCGGGTATGTTAATGATGAATTCTTTCGCACCGTCAATCCTGCTTAATTTTTGTCTTATTCGCATAATATGGGTTTTGATAGTTTCTTTGGCATAATATTCATTGCGTCCCCAAATTGATTTGGATATATCAGCGTAACTTACAGTACTTCCGGTTTTGCTCAGTAGTATATGCAGTAGCTGTCCCTCCGTAACGGTTAAATTTACGTGGTTGTTTTTGTAGGATATCTCCTTCAGACTGTTACCAAATCTCCAATGTCCGTACTTGATTCCCAGGTCCTGACTGGTTTTATTGAGCCGTTTCAGTAGAGATTTTACTCTGGCTATCAGTTCCAGCGGCTGAAAGGGTTTGGTAATGTAATCATCTGCACCTAGTTCAAAAGCCGTAAAAATTTCCTGTTCGTTGTTTCTGGCAGTTAGAATAAGTATGGGCAGACTGGAAAATGCCCGTATTTGCTTAAGGACGTTTATGCCATCAATATCCGGCAGACCCAAATCTATAATAGCAATGTCAAAATCGTCTTTATAGACAGCCTCAATGCCTGTTTTACCCAGATGTACAGCCTTGGTTTCCATATCCGGCCAAAAAGACTTGAAGAGTAAGAAAACGGATTCAACTATCTTTTTATCATCTTCTATAAATAGAAGTTTCATGTCGAAGATACCTTTAAAGGCGGTTGAGGTATGGTAAACAGGAAGGTAGTGCCTTTCCCGTATTCGCTTTCTACCCAGATACGTCCGCCATGCAGTTTGACGTATGTTCGTACAATGCTGAGCCCCAGTCCCAGCCCTTGCAGCTTTTTCTGTCTGCTCTCCACCCGGTAATAAGGTTTGAATATATTTTTAATCTCTCCCGGTTCTATCCCAATGCCGCTGTCTGAAACAGAGAAAAGAACGTTATTCTGGTCACGGCTGATATTAATGGATATCAGTCCGGAATCTGGGGAGTACTTTATAGCGTTATCTATCAGATTGTCCAGGATTTGCCTTAAACGGTCCTCATCGGCAATTATAAAACTTACTTCCGGGGCGATAATTATCTTGAAATCAATATGGTTGGTATTGTACATACCATGCTGTATGGAGATGATATGGTCAAGCATTTCTTTAATATTAAAGCGGCTTCGGTTCAGTTTGGGGTCTCTGACTTCACACTGGGCCATATCCAGTAGTTCGTCAAGGCGGGTATTTAAATTCATGGTGCTCTCGTAAATGTTTGCAGCCAGCGCTTTATATTTACCATCAGCCGCTATATTGGAGAGTACTCCGCTGGATGAGATTATGGAAGTCAGGGGTGTTTTCAAATCATGGACTACTATTCGGGTAAATTCCAGCCGGCTTTTCATTTCTGTTTGTATGCACTTCCGGAGTTTCTTCTCATTCTCATAAGATGCCAGTAGTTGGTTATAGACCAGTTTGCGTTTATTGATTTCGTCTGATAGTAGCTTTTTTACGTCAATGGCGAGGTTTTCCTGGCCGGATAAGGCCGGGTTGCCGGAAATGTTGACAGGTGCTGCAGCCGAGAAGGAGATTTCTCTGGTTACATCTTTTATAAAAGTGATACTCAATATTCCGTTATCGGAGTTGTCCTTCAAAAGGAAACCCTCTGATTCTGCCCAAATGAACCCGCCATCCTTTTTAGAATAACGTTTAACAATCTTTGAATAGCAGTGTTCGTCATCCCAGATTCTCATGGCGTGCTGATAGCTGATTTCCAAATCATCCGGGTGAGTAAGATCGAACATGGTTTTACCAATGAGTTCTTTTTTACGGTAACCAAGCATTTTACATAAAGCTTGATTAACGTGGATTATCTGGTGCATCTTCTGATCGACAATAGCCATTCCGACCAGAGTGTTGCGCTGCATTATCTTGACAATCTGGCTGCAATAGTCAGCTGTCCCGATCCGTTCTGAAGAAGGCATTTTCATCCGGTGCTCCTTGAATTTAATTTTATACCCCTTATTTTCGAAGGACAATGACTGTTACAATTTTTTACCGCAACTTCATTATTTATAACCATAATTAAATTCTCCTGTCACTGCCTGGTTGGTAAACTCCACTAAACCGTACTTTTTTGGCTGCCTGCATTATCTATTGCCCTGATTCCCAGGCAGCCTTTCAAGTAAATAAAGTGGAGGTGAGAACAGAGTAAAAAAACTTTATCTGACTGGCATTTCACTGGTATTTGTTGTCTGAATATAAGGAGAGGAAAAATGAATAAATTCCATTCAATTGTAAGCCGGCGTGATTTCATGAAAGGACTAGGTTTAGCCGGGGCGGGGTTGGGAGCAGCAGCGGCGGCAGCGCCGGTTTTCCATGATTTGGATGAAGCGGCCTCTGCACCTGTAGCCGGCGGTTTTAGACGCCCGTGGTGGGTTAAGGAACGCGAATATGAAGATCCTACCTGTGAAGTAGATTGGAATCAGATAGAGCGGTCTGATAATTCGTGGACTATGCACGGTGTAAGGAACGGGGTAAAAGGCGGCTATCTTTTTGCCGGCCAGAAATACCTTGACTGGCAGAAAGAAGGTTCTGACCTGGCTTTTAACGGGGTGAAGAATAATGAACCTGGCCTTACCCTTCGGGATATGGCACTTGAGGGCGGCGCATCTCCGTTACTTATGGGCTTAAACAAGGTCGTTAATTTTGTTTTGCCTGAAATAGACCAGAATGAGGTGCTGGCCCAGTTTGGTTTTACCGCCGCCGCTTGGCCTAATGCCTCGTCTTTCTGGGTAGCTTCTGCCCCGCCGGACTTTTGGGGAGTATCAAAGTGGCAGGGTACACCTGAAGAAAATTCCCGTATGCTGCGTTCGGCCATGCGTTTCTTTGGGGCTTCCGAAGTGCGGTTTGCCGAGCTGAATGAGAAAACCAAGAAGCTTATTTTCACCCACCATGTTCATAATACGCCTATCGTATTTGAAGATGTGGACCGGGCATACGAAGTTGCCGGTCAGAAATTTGTCCTGCCAGATAAACCGCTCTATATAATCAGCGTTGCCATTCAAATGAGCAAAGAAATGTACCGCCAGGGTAATGCCGGCATCCGTTTTGCCGCCAATAATATGCGTTATCGTCTTAACAATGTGGTACAGGTGGCTACCCAGTCGTTTTTGAAGGGTATCGGTTATCAGGGTATTGGCTATCCTTCCGAATCACTTTTCCATGGTATGATGCCATCTCAGGCGGATGCTATTCTCACCGGTTTTGCCGAAATGGCCCGGAATAACAACTATTGCATAAGCCCGGAATTCGGAACGGTGGTTGGCTACTACAGTATTCTTACTGACCTGCCGCTGGCTCCAGATAAACCTATAGATGCGGGCTATTTCCGTTTTTGTCATACCTGCCGTAAATGCGCGGAAGCCTGTCCCTCTCAGGCTATCTCTTTTGATAGTGAGCCTAGTTGGGAAATACCCCCGTCTTCTGTAGACCCGGCTAAGGAAACTAAATACTCTACTCCAGGTAAGAAAGTATTCCACACAGATTCCCCTGCCTGTTATTCAAGATGGATCGGCCTGCATGGTTGTGCCCGGTGTATGGGTACTTGTGTGTTTAATACCAATATGAAAGCCATGGTGCATGACGTGGTTCGGGCTACTGTGGGTACCACCGGTCTCTTTAACGGTTTTCTCTGGAATGCGGATAAAGCGTTTGGTTATGGGCTGGTGCCTCCGGAGAAATGGGAAGAATGGTGGGATAAAGATTATCCGGTACTCGGTCAGGATAGCACCATATATTTTAATTTTTAGATATGTTTGTTCGGGCATTGGCTTTACCATATCCAACTTATCCACAGCTTCTCTGAGTGCGTTAGGTCTTATACCCAGATACACAGAAGTTGTTTGGAGGCTTTCGTGTCCTAATAATGCTTGTACAGAAGTAAGGGCGGCGCCTTTTTCTAATAATTGCTCAGCATATGAATGGCGTAACTGGTGAGGGTGAATTTTAACTCCGGCTTTCTTGCTCCAAGTGGAAAGTTTGTCAGTAATAGATCTGCTGGTAAGATTAAATAAGTTATCAGAAGGCTGTTTATTTGCCATAAAGCTGGTAAGTTTTGAGATTAGACTTAGAGGTATAGGCACAGCCCTGTCTTTCATCCCTTTACCTTGACGAACAAACACAGTTCTTTTGTCTAGGTGTATATCGCTTACTTTAAGGTTGGCTAATTCACTTCGTCTCAAACCGGTCATTTGGGCGAAGCGTATTAACATCTCATCCCGGGCAATGGTATCTTTATGATTGTGTTTGCAAGTAATGGCATCAACAAGTTTTTCAATATCAGCAGGCTCAACATATTCCGGCAGGTGCTTGGGTTTTTTCACTTTAACATCCAACCCTTCGCCATACCATTCCATGAACCCGCGGATTATACCGGTATAACGGAAAATGGTAGCCTGGGCTCTATGGTAGTACAGGCCTAAAAACTTCAGGGCTAATGCTTGAGATGGTGGCACGCCGCCTAAGAAAGCCTGGAATTTATCAAGTAAGGCTTTGTACTGGAGATATTGATTTGGCGTTATCCGGATTTTTAGTAGGTCATAGTAGCCGGTGAAGAGTTCATCAGTGGTTAATTTTTTATGCGAAAGTCGGCGTTTTGTCTTCTCGTCCAATAAGGCCTCCAGAATTTCCATCACGTTTGGAAAATCGGGCTTTTGTATTTGAGACAGGACATTGGATGGTGGAGCTGAGGGGATTCGAACCCCTGACCTCCTCCTTGCAAAGGAGGCGCTCTCCCGACTAAGCTACAGCCCCACGGAGCACCATTATACCAAGTTTGAGTTAAAGTGTTAAATAGTGGGGGTATAGCTGTATTTTTGAAGCAGCAGGTGTTTCAAGTTAGGTATGGCGTCGGTTGCGCTCAGTTCCCCCCGGAGGACTATTTCCGGTGCTTTCAGGAAATCACCCGGTCCTATGCCGGAAAGGTCTGGTTCTATAGCAATATCTGCGGCCTGGAGATTTTCCTTAGCCATATGTATTGACATAATGTTTACTATCTGGAAAGCGGTATCAAAAATAGATGGGGCGGAATCTTTGTCCGGTTTTATATAATCATGGTGGTAAATGGCGTTTACCGCAATTACAAAATCTGCGCCCATATCCCGTACAATCTGGGCCGGAATGGGGGTAATAAGACCGCCGTCCACCAGGAAACGGTTTTTGTTTTTTACTGGACGGAAGATGATGGGCAGGGACATACTGGCAATTACCCCGTCAATAACCGGACCTTCCCTGAAAAGCACTTCCTGTCCGGTTTTAACGTCTGCGGCTACGCAGGCAAAGGGCTTCTTAAGTTCGGAAAAAGTAACATCCCCGATAAGTCCTTTGAGATAGTCTTTTATCTTGCGGGATGACAGGAAGCCTGCTCTGGGGGCAGCCAGGTCCAGCAGGGGCATAAGCTGTTTCCAGCTCAGGTTGCTTACTATTTCTTTCATTTCCGGCGGTGTATGGCCGCTGGCATATAAAGCACCTATAATAGCACCCATGCTGGTGCCGGTGACTAAATCCAGCGGTATGCCTTCTTTTTCCAGTACTTCCAGCACCCCGATATGAATAATACCCCTGGCGGCGCCTCCGCCCAGAGCGATACCTATTTTAGGCGGTTTGGATGCGGGCATGAATAACCTCCTCTGCTTGCGGGGCGGTATGCCCCGGGTTTTCTTCCCATATACATTTAGAAAAGTTCCTCTATCTCTTCGGTGCTGATTTTTTTACGGCTGACTTCGTTGTAAATAGATTGGTCATACTCACGGGGGACAAAGGCTACCGGCATGGGTACGGCCGCACCGAATATAAGTGCCTGCTGGCGTGAAGCCAGTTTGGCCAGTACGCCTTTGAGTTCGTTTTTGCCGGAGATTCCTGAGAGTACGGCGTCTATGTCTTTTTCATTGTCCAGCAGGGCGGTTATTTTAGTGCCCAGCTGAGACATAACCTCTGTATCTATGCCCGAAGGCCGCTGGTCTATAATAAGCAGGGTGACATTGTATTTGCGCATTTCACGGGCGATAGTGCCGAAGATGGTGCGGGAAGCGACCTCGGGGTTTAAAAATTTGTGGGCTTCCTCTATGGTGATAACCAGCGGGGTGGGTTTGGCGGCGTCTTCGGCCATGGCCTGTTCCATGCGGTCACGATAGCTGGTATATATGCGGCGGGTGAGCAGATTAGCTACCAGTATGTAGGCGGTGATATCTGTATACCGCCCGAATTCCAGTACTACATTTATATTCCGGTTTAAGTACTCAAGCACCCGGTCTACCGCTTTGACCGGGGCGTTTTCCACGATAAAGGGCAGGCGGGTGAGGGTATTTAAGCCCCGTTTCAGGTTCTGGAAGGTGCTTTCATGGATACTTAAACTGTCCAGCAGTTTTTTATCATCTTCTTCGTCACCGATATTATTGGCTTCTTTTATCCAGTTTTTCTTGAAGTGTTTGCGTAACTGGTAAACGGCTTCTACTGCCTGTTCGGTCAGGTTCAGGGTCTGGCGGAGCAGGCTGATATCTTCCGGTTCTATTTCGTCATAGCCTATCTTTACCTCAAAGTCCACGCTGACTTTGCGTTTGCGGGAGCTTTCTCCGTCCAAAGTAAATACGGCTACCCTGTCCGGAAAGAGCTGTTTTAAGGCTTTGACTTTGTGTTTTTTCTCACTGGTACCCTCCCAGCCGTATTCGGAGTGCATATCAAACACCAGATTTACGCAAGACCCTTTCTGGAGCATACCCACCAGCAGGGTGCGGGTGAGGAAGGTTTTGCCGGTGCCGCTTTTACCGAAGATGCCGTTTGAACGTTTGACCAGTTCGGGCAGGTTCAGGCAGAGGCGGGTTTCCATATCCAGCGGGTTGCCCACGTAAAAATGGGAGGCGTCTTCCTTGCCGAAGACCATTTCTATATCTTCGTTGGAGGCAATATCTACCGGGGCATAGTGGCTGGGTATGGTCTTGACCGGCTGAGGGCCGTCCAGAAGGCTTTTTTCGTCATTTCCCAGTACCAGATAGGGTATCACCTTGAGGTCTCCGTAAGCGGCTGTGCCGCTGAGTATTTCCGCCAGAAATTTTTCGTCTGCGGCCGGGGGTGTAAGGGTAAGACGCTGGTCGGTTACCCCCAGAGAAACATCGGTTATCATGCCCAGAAAACGCTTGGTTTTACCCTGTATGGTTACATAACGGCCAACCGCCATGTCCTCCACCAGAGCTTCGCCGTCCAGGCGGACATCTATTCCGCCGGAGAGTGAACCCCCTATTACAATACCCAGTTTGTTTTCGCTTGTCATAGCTGTATCCTCTCCAGGATTACTTTAAGCCGCTGGTACTGGCCGGGCAGGATTCTGGCCAGTTCTTTGCCTGCTTTTACTAAAAATACCTGTTTGTCAGGTGCGGCGGCAGCAAGTTGACGCAGGCAGGCGGCGGTGACTTCGTCTGCCGGTACGGGCAGTTCGGAGTTTACCAGTATGTTTAAAAAGCCGAACGAGCGGCTGAATTCGGCGGTTTCTTCAGGGGTGCAGGTTTCGGCAAAACTGTGGATATGGGCAGGGCGGGGTGGCAGGCAGTGGCAGATTTGCCCCTGTCCCCGGTAACCCAGTATCAGGCAGGAAAATTCGCTCCGCAGGAGTTTGCTTAGCTGGGGGCTTTGGGCATATATATCTTCTTCGCTTGCGGCGTCCTGTCCGCGGGCAATGGGCTTCCTGCCTGGCTCTATGGATGAGGTGGTGGCATGATAGACGGCGGCATAAATGGTATTTTCGCCTTCGCCGGTTTTTACCAGTGCCCCCAGAGCGGGTGTGTTATAAAGCTGGTAAGACTGGGCGGTAAAGTCAGTGGTGCTGGTATCTATAACCTCGCCGATGCGGCTTATATTTAGGTTGTCCAATTTTTTTACCCCCTGCGGTTAATGGTGTATTTAAACCTGTTAAACAGACTGGCGGTGTTAGTTTACATAAACTATACCCAGCGGGTTTTCTTGCTTAGGCTTTTGGCCGAACTGCTGGGGTTTATTTTGCTTGAGGTCAGCATTTCTTCTACCAGCTGGTTGAAAATACGCCTGTCCTGACCGCTGACTACTGCCTGTTCGTGGGCTTCGGAAAGGGAGACGGGATAGCCATGCCCCAAGCGGCATTGTTCCAGTATCAGGCTATGGCTTAAGCTTAACAGCTCTTCAGAGCGGGCAGTCCAGCCGGGCAGTTCCACCCGGGCTATTTCTTCACTGGTTTTCAAGTAGTAAAAATAGACCCTGTGTTCCCCGTAATATTTTTCCAGTATGGAAGATGAGCTGGCAAACAGGGCAGAACGTTCACCCGGTTTCAGTATGCGCTCAAACAGCATGCTGTCCGTGACGCCGGAGAGTATGTCACAAGGGCGTTTGCCGTTTGGCAGCTGGTCACACCGGCTGGTGCAGTCTGCCGGTTCGTACGGGCAGTAAAGCAGGCGGAGGGTATTGACTACGTCTGTGCTTCCGGGGTAGCTGATATAGCTGGCTAAAGCCACCTGTCTGTCTTTGGTGTTCAGGTTTTGTATTTTGCCTAAATATTTCAGGTAACCGTTTACCAGCAGGTTTTCAACCACGTATTCGGGAAACTCTTTGGAAAGGAGTGACCAGAGTATCAAAGTGCCGTCTGCCAAAGCCAAAGTGGGCAGATTGGGGGAGGCGGCATCTGCCATTTCAGCCAGATGGCGGGTTTCTTCTACGCTTCTTTTTATTCCCAGCAGAGTGCCTTCCACGGCTACTTCTTTGCTGCCGCAGGAGATTACCATATCTTCGGGGCGGGCATACAGAGCGGGCAGGCTTTCCAGAGCGGCAGACGGGGATTGGCCGTATTCCAGCAGCACCCTGCCGATATTTATCAGGTAACAGCGGCTAAGCTGGTGGCGGTCTACGTCTATTTGTGAGCCGTCTGTGGCCAGTATGCGGTAATTTTGGGGCAAGGCAGGCGTCGGGTGGGTGGCATCCGGTATTTCTTCCGGGTGTGCCAAAAGAAAAGTGGTCTTGCTGCGTGCTGCCTTATCCAGTAAATGCTGGTATTCAGCCGGAGTGCGTTTCATGCCGTTCAGACCGGCCTCAAGGTGTTTTTGGTGTTCCAGGTCACGGCCTTTTAAGTCTGAGACCATGCTCTGTATCTGAAGGGCGGTTTTGTCCAGGTTTAAAGACAATACCGTTTGTCTCCTTGTTTTTGCATTTGCTTCAGTATAAAACAAGATATGTATTCCCACAAGCAACAAATGGCATTTATGCCGGGGTGCGTTCGGGTTTTTGCCCCTAACGGGAGAAGTGTTATAATGGATTTTATGTTAGCCACTCTGCTTAGTGTTACGGTTATATCTTTTTCAGGTGTGCTGATGCCTGGCCCCATGTTCGCTCTGACTCTTTCACGGAGTTACCATACCCCCTGGGCAGGTGCCCAGATTGTGCTGGGGCATGTGCTGGTGGAACTGCCCATTATTCTGCTTATTTATTTCGGTTTTGCCGGTTTTTTTGAGCTTGTCTGGGTGCAGATACTGCTCAGTCTGGCAGGCGGAATTATGATTATTTACATGGGGCTGGGTATGATAAAAGCCCGCCGTGAAGCCGCTCAGGATAAGGCTAATTTTAAATATAATACAGTGGTGTCAGGTGCGGCCATGAGCGCCCTCAATCCGTTTTTTCTGGTCTGGTGGGCAACTGTAGGGGCGATGCTGGTTATGAAGGTATCGGACTACGGGCTTGGGGGGCTGGGGGCTTTGGCGGCTACTCACTGGCTGGTGGATTTAGCCTGGCTTTGTCTGGTTTCATTTATTGTTTACCGCACCCACCGCCTGTGGGGGAGCAGGGTGCGGGAGATAGTTTTTATAGGCTGCGGGTTGTTGCTTGCGGCTTTCGGGGTTTATTTCATTGTTTCCGGGCTGAAGCTGTGGCTTTAGCAGTATCTTAATATGGAGAAGGTATTTTAATGGCAGTGGGGCTGGTTTATAACCATATATATTTGAACCACGAAACGGGTACCCATGTGGAAAACCCTGACCGCCTGCTGGCGATTATGGAATACATAAATACGCATGGGCTGAAAGACCGTTTAGTACATGTTGAGCCGAAACGGGTGGGTTTGGGTGAACTGGAGGGTTTTCATACCCGCAAGTATATCAGCCGGGTGGAAGAAGTGGGTTTCAGCGGCGGCGGCTGGCTGGACCAGGACACGGTGATTTCGGTGGATAGTTACGAAACAGCCCTGTACGCGGTGGGCGGGGTGCTTGAGGGGGTGGACAAGGTGCTTTCAGGTGAGCTGGAGAGTGCTTTTGTAATGTGCCGCCCACCGGGTCACCATGCCCTGCCGGAGGCTTCCATGGGTTTCTGTATTTTTAATAATGTGGCTTTAGGGGCTTTGCATGCCCTTAATAAACATAAACTCAAGCGGGTGGCGGTGGTGGATTTTGATGTTCACCATGGCAATGGCATTCAGCATGTCTGCCTGAATGACCCGCGGGTGACCTATATTTCCACTCACCAGATTCACCATTTCCCCTTTACGGGGGACAGCCGTGAAGACGGCCCTTTCCAGAATATTTTAAATATCCCCCTGCCTGCCTGCTGCGGGGACAGCCATTACCAGAAAGTATTTGACCAGCTGATTTGCCCGTATCTTCGGAAAATATCACCTGAGCTGATACTGGTATGTGCCGGTTATGATGCCCATTTTGCTGATGATATGGGTGAGATGTGCCTTTCACAGCAGGGTTTTGCCGGTATAACCCGTGCCCTGAAAAAGACGGCGGATGAGGTCTGCGGGGGAAAAATGGTCTTCAGTCTGGAGGGCGGCTACCATTATTTGGGTCTGGCAGAGAGCGTGGGGGCTAGCCTTGCGGTTTTATTAAATGAAGCTTTGCCTCCCCCTAATACCAAAGCCCCCGAAGAGACTGCGGATACGCCTGATATCAACGGGCTGATTCTGGAGTTACGGGGTATTTTCGGGATTAGCTAAGTCCGAAGGGCGTTTCTTACAGCTTATCTGGCATTCGGGGCAGTTTTCCTCGGTGCAGGGTTCTACGTGGATAGTCACGTAGTCTATTTTCAGTTTATCTTTGAGGTCTTTTTCCAGATGGTCACATATGGAGTGGGCTTTTTCCACCGAAAGCGTTTTGGGCATAACCAGATGCAGGTCTACATACCGGTAACTGCCGGCTTTGCGGGTGCGCAGGTTGTGAAACTCCACCAGTTTTGAGGTATGTTCATTTATCAAACTGCTGATGGCATCTACTTCTTCTTTGGGCAAACGGGCATCTACCAGTGCCCCGAAAGACTTGTTGAGTATATCCCAGGCGGCTTTTATGATAAGCAGGGCTACCAGCAAGGCTACGATGGGGTCAAGTACGCTCCAGCCGGTCAGTTTTACCAGTAGCAGACCCAGCAGTACTCCGGCTGAGGTTATTACATCTGTGGTGAGGTGTGAGGCGTCTGCCTCCAGGGCCACTGAATCAGTCTCGCGGGCTATCTTTTTCAGGTAGCGGGAGACTAAGGTATTGGCAACTACGGATACGCCCATAATTACCACGCCCCATTCCAGCATCTCCGGGGCAGAGCCCTCTATAAGCCTGTTTATTGCTTCGTAGATAATCCAGATAGCGGCTACGAAGATAAGGACTGCTTCTACTGTGCCGCTTACGTTTTCCCATTTGCCATGCCCGTAAGGGTGGGTAGCATCTGCCGGTTTGTCAGAGGCTTTGACGCCGAAAAAGGCGATAACTGCGGCTACCAGATCCAGAGTGCTGTGGATAGCTTCTGCCAGTATACTCACGCTGCCGGTAACAAAACCGACCGCCGCCTTCATGACTATAAGCGTTGAGTTAGAAGCTATCGAAAATGAAGCCGCCCTGGTTTTTCTGGTAGCCATAGTTTATCCTTGTTATCTGTTAAGCCCTCTTAAAGGGCTTAAGTAGTTTGCCCCAGTCACCGTTTTCCCAGGTGACCAGCAGGGAAGGGGCGACAAAGAGTGAGTCATAAGTACCGGCAATAAGACCGATAAGCAGGACTACGCTCAGGTTCTGGATAGATGCCCCCAGGAAAAGCATAAGGGCTACTACGGTAATGATAACCGTAAAGCTGGAGTTGATAGAACGGACTATCGTTTCCATAATACTCTGGTTTACTACTACATCAAAGCTGGGGTGAATGCCTTTAAGCTGGTTTTCCCGTATGCGGTCAAAGACCACAACGGTGTTATTTATACTGTAGCCGATAACCGCCATGATGCCGATAACAAACATGAGGTTAATTTCCCAGCCAAATATGCCGGCCAGCAGGGCGAAAATGCCCAGCACTACCAGTGCGTCATGGAACAGGGCTATGACCGCGCAGGTGCCGTAGTGGAACGGCTTGGGCATGCGGCGGAAAGCCCAGGTAACATACAGCAGAATACCTACCAGAGCCGCTCCGATAGCTATCAGGGCCATTTGGGTGGTCTGCTTGGCAATCAGGGGGTCTACATTTTCAAAGCCGCGTTCAGTTAGGCTGCCGAAGGCTTCTTCCAGAGCGGTTTCCAGAGTGACCTTCTGGCTGACATCAAGCTCGCTGGTGCGGATAAGAAAGTCTCCGTCACCGGTTATCTGAACAATAGCTTCGCTCTGCCCCAGGCTTCTAAGCTCCTGGGTAAGCTCATCCACGCTGACTGTCTGGTCAAATTTGATGGTCAGAATGGAGCCGCTGGAAAAGTCTATGCCGGGTTTCAGCCCGAATATCAGCAGCGAAGCCAGCCCGGCAAGTATAATCAGGGCTGATATAAATATAAACAGGGGTCGGTGCTGGATTATCTTATTCATTTTTGCCTCTTGTCTGGGTGGTGAATAGGGCAAGCTTTTTAGCGGTTTTAGTACCTACAAAAAGCCTGAGCAAGGTGCGGGTGACAAAGATAGCGGTGAACATGCTGACCGCCACACCCAGGAACAGGGTTACGGCAAAACCTTTGACCGGTGCCCCGGCCGCAATAGTACCGCCCACCCAGAACAGGATTCCGCAGGCTATAAAGGTGGTAACGTTGGAGTCCCAGATGGCAGACCAGGCACGGGAAAAGCCGGCTTCCACCGCCGCTCCCAGTGTCTTGCCAGCCAGCAGTTCCTCTTTCAAACGGGCAAATATCAGGATATTGGCATCTACCGCCATACCTGCTGATACAATGAAACCGCCGATACCCGCCAAAGTAAGGGTAACCGGTACCAGTTTAAAGAGAGCCAGTACAATTACTCCGTAAAATACCAGAGCTATACTGGCCAGCAGACCGGGCAGGCGGTAAAAGGCTATCATAAATATCATAACCAGGATTATGCCTGCCAGACCGGCTTTTACGGCCAGGTCAACAAAGTTTTGACCCAAGGTAGGTGAAACGGTCTGCTCGTATATGGGCTCAAGCGGTACCGGCAGGCGTCCGGCATTCAGCTGGTTGGAAAGCATTTCTGCTTCGTTGTAGCTTAAGCCTTCTATCACGCCGCTGGTTTCAATAACATTGTTTATGTAGGGGGCAATCGGTACGCCATCATCACCGGCCAGGGCTTCATCACCTTCAAAGATACCCAGCTGCTGGCTTAAAAGGCGGGTGGTGATTTCTTTGGATAACTGGGCCCCGATGTCATCCCATTCAAATACCAGTAAAATATTGCCGTACTGGTCCCGGTTTACATAAGTACTATCTTTGAAATAGGCACTGGTCAGGGCATACTCAACCCCGTCAATAGTGGCGGTGGCCGGTTTCCATTTGCCCAGACTGTTTTCCCATTTATAATCTTCGCCTTCAGCCGCCAGTTCGCCGAATTCCAGTAGGGCGGTACGGCCGATGCGGGCTTTTTGTTCATCTGTAATATCCAGCCCCGGCAGTTCAACCACTATCCGGTCATCTCCCTGACGCTGGATTGAGGCTTCGGTGACACCAAGAGGGTTGATGCGGTTGGAGATAACCTCCACCACGCCATCCATTACGCTGTCAATATTGCTTTCATCTACATTGGACAAGTCAGCCTGATATACCATGTGCAGGCCTCCCTTTAAGTCCAGACCAAACAGGATTCCCTTGCCCAGAAGTGCGCCTTTGTCTGTTGGCAGCACTATGGTAAAGGCAAGGATCATGGCGGCCAGTATGGCCAAAAACACGAGCCCGTTTTTCCTTCGCATAATTCTCCCCAAGCTAATTTAGATTATTTTCAGGCTTGCCCTTCAAGCCTTTGGCTGATAAATTTAAAGGCCTCCTGGCGGTTTTTTATTTCACCGGCCGCCTGGGCCTCGGTAATTTCACCCAGCAGGGTTCTTATCCGGGGTCCCGGCCTGAGGTTAAAACGCTCTATCAGGTCGGTGCCGGTCACCAGACGTTTCGGAACAAGCCTGGTAAGCTGTTTTTTCTGCTCCGATAAAATATGCGCTACTATATTAACATGTTCTTGCCAATTTGCCACCATCAAATTCGGCCCGTCTGTTGCCAAATGGTCTGCCAGACTCAGATAAAGGGTAGATTCGGCGGCTTCCCCCAGGTCACGGAAATAGCGGTAAATAGCTTTTGCGGAGGGTAACTGGCTGTCAGGGTTCATTTGAACCGGGCGCAGATGGTAGCAAACCATTTTTTCTACCATTAAAATTTCTTTTTTTGAGAAACGCAGGCGGGTGAGTATCTGGCTGCTTAAGCGGCTGCCTTCCAGCGGGTGTCCGGTAAAACGTATCCGCCCGTCAGGGTCGGTGCTGCGGGTCTGGGGTTTGGCGATATCGTGCAGCAGGGCGGCCAGTTTGGTTAAGGTGCGGATACTGGAAGTGCCGCTTATTTTCCCTGCAAAATATTTTTCAAAGCCGCTTTCGCGGTAGATTTCGGTGATGATTTCAGGGTTCTGGTAAGGCCAGACAGACCTGCCCAGTATGGCATCAAGTGCATAAATGGTTTTTATGGAGTGTTCCAGCACATCCCAGGTGTGTTCATAGGGCTGGGGGTGGCGGCAGCAGGGAGTAAGCTCAGGGAATATGTTTAGCAGCAGCCCCAGCTCAAGGCACTTTTCCCAGATGCCGGGCTGGCTGGTTTCAAGTAGTTTCAGCAGTTCTTCCCGAATTCTCTCACCGGCAACGGTTGATATCAGGGCGGCATGGGTGGTGATAAGGCTTTGGGTTTGCCCTTCAAGTGCAAAGCCAAGTTCGGCTGATAAGCGGATAGCCCTTAGCAGCCTGATGGGGTCAGCACTGAATACATCTGCTGAGGTTACCCGTATAACCCGGTTTTCAATATCCGGCAGCCCCTGCATGGGGTCAATTATGGCCTGTACCGGCAGGCTGCCCTGATGTACCGCCGACAAGGGTGCGGCCATGGCGTTAAGTTTGAAATCACGCCGGGTGAGGTTGGCAGTAATATCTGCCGTGCCGGAGATATCCAGCTGAAAAGCGGGCAGGATTACTCTAAAGACGTCATTTCCGGCATCCAGCACCACCTGAGGGGCTTTGAAATAACCGGAGATTTTGGCAGAAGCGGCTTGTCCGCTGCCGGTGATGCACAGGTCAATATCGGCAGTGGGTTTTTTAAGTACCAGATTACGCAAAAAACCGCCTACCAGATAGACTTCGCTAGCTTCTTCTGAAAATAAACGGCGGAGGTCTTCAAGCAGGGCGGCGGTTTTTTTATCAATACGGAGCAGCAGGTTTTTATTCGTCACGGCCTTCACCCAAAAATCTACTAAACTATACTCCGAACGTATCTTCAATATCAAGAAAATTACGTTTGGATAGCTTTGGGTAGCCGCCGGGAAGAGCCTTTACTGGCTGATAGCAGCAGACCTGTATTTTGCGGGACAAATTTATCCGGCTAGGTCATGGATTTGGAGATACTTTTCAGCATGGCCAGAATGGCAATAACCGCCCTTTGCAGTTCAATAGGCTCCTGGGCCAGTACTTTGGCTACGTAAGGGTCAAGCTGTCTGGGGGTAGAGATATATTCCGCTTCCATTTCCGAGATGCTGTCCTTCTGGGGGGTAAGATATCCGGCCAGAGTGAATAACTCGTCCTCTTCAAAACCCAACGGACGGGCAATTCGTTTGAGTATTCTGGCAGACGGAAAACGCTCGCCGCGCTCAATGCGCCCCAGATGCGAGGGGGAGACGCTGGTTTTAGAAGCCAGTTCTTGCAGGGTAAGCGGTATTTTTACCCTTTGCTGGCGGATTATCTCTCCAAGGTCTGCCCAGCCATTTGGTGATGTGGCTTTACTCATGATCTTCCTGCCTTAGATATAATTCGGGTAAGGACTGAATATGATAAAGATACAATAGTATTATACGATAACGGCAGCTTATATGCCAGATGTCAATATATGAGCTTTGTACAATGTATACCACTGAAAGGCAAGTGTCAAAATATGTATTCTTTACCTGCATATTTATACAAATTGCATACCGTTTGAGGGGATTTAAGGCTTATTTCATGGCAAAAAAGACCTCCCTGTCTTTTTTAAAGGGCTTTAAAATATTTAACATAAACCATACGGGTCAATATCAATACTCCAGCCCTGTCCCGGATTTATCTCTCTGAGGAACTCTGCCGGGTTGGGCGCACGCAGGATTAGCTGATATCTATAACGTCCCCGCAGACGCTGGATAAAGGCAGGTGCCGGTCCTAAAATTTCCAGATTGCCTAGCCCAACGGCCTCCGCTTTTTCCCGAAGGGTTTTAGCCATAAGTTTGGCCTGCTGCTGACAAAAGTCATGGTTCAAATGGCTGAATACCAGACAGGCCAGTTTCCGGAAGGGAGGGTTATTCAGTGCCTGGCGGTAGACTATTTCTTTGGCATAAAAACCCGGATAGTCATGGCAGACAGCTGACCGGATGGCATAGTTTTCAGGGCTGTAGGTCTGGATAACTACTTTCCCTCCTGATATACCCCGGCCTGCCCGCCCGGCTACCTGGGCCAGCAGCTGAAAAGTGCGTTCGCCTGCCCTGAAATCAGGCAGGTTCAGGCTGATATCTGCATTTATTACCCCTACTAAAGTAACATCCGGCAGGTCAAGCCCTTTGGCTACCATCTGGGTGCCGATAAGTATATCTGCCTGATGGCAGCTGAATTTATCCATTATTTGCTGGTGGGTGTTTTTGCCTTTTATGACATCACTATCCCAGCGGAGCAGTTTTGCCTGGGGAAAAGCCAGTCTTGTTTCTTCCTCCAGTTTCTGGGTACCCATGCCCAGGTATTTAATCCGGCGGCTGCCGCAAACCGGGCAGGTGAGAGGATTTGGGTAGTGCCTGCCGCACTGGTGGCAGACCAGATTTTCCTGGTCGGGGTGGTATGTAAGCGGGGCATCACAGCTTTTGCACATGGCTACATAGCCGCAGTCACGGCACTGGATAAAACTGGCACCGCCCCGGCGGTTTATGAATAAAATGGCCTGCTCATGGTTTGTCAGTACTTTTTCAATAGAGGCCTGCAGGTTACGGGAGAAGATGCTGCGGTTGCCTTCGGAGAGTTCGGTGCGCATATCTACCAGCTCTGTTTTAGGCAGGGAAGCACCCCGGTAGGGGGTCAGGCGTTCGGGCAGTTCCAGTAACTGATAGATGCCTTTTCGGGCTTTGAAATAGCTGTCAATATCCGGGGTGGCACTGCCCAGTACCAGTACGGCACCGTACTCTTCAGCCATTTTATTAGCCACCGTACGGGTATGATAACGGGGTTGGGGGTCCTGCTGTTTATAGGTCCATTCGTGCTCTTCGTCTATGATAATAATGCCCGGTTTGTCCAGCGGGGCAAACAGGGCGCTTCTGGGTCCGATTACAATGTCTGCCTGGCCGTTTTTTATCCTTTGCCATTCGTCAAACTGTTCACCGGGACTGAGGCGGCTGTGAAGAACGGCTATTTGGCCGGGGAAACGCCCCGCAAAACGGGCGATAGTCTGAGGGGTAAGGGAGATTTCAGGTACCAGTACTATAGCCTTTTTGCCCAGACACAGGTTTTCAGCCAGTGCCTGCAGGTATATTTCGGTTTTGCCGCTGCCGGTTATGCCATGCAGTAAAAAGGTACGGGGGTTTTGGTCATCTTCGGGCGGGGTATTCAGTGAACGGGTGATGAACTCAAGGCACTTTTTCTGGGGGGGGCTTAGCTCAAGGTGCGGCAGTGGAGGTATCCGGCTGTAATCTACGGGCTGGCGGAATACCTGGCGTTCTTCAGTACTTACCAGACCCTTTTGCTCAAGAGCCTTTAAGACGGCCGAATTATTTTTCACCAGCAGATTTAACCCGCTTTTGGAAATGCCCCCGGGGTTTTCCTGAAGGTAATCAAAAACCTGGGTCTGGCGGGGGGATAACTTTGGCAGGGTCTGGTTTTTAATAAATGCCAGTGCCTGCACGCTGAGGCGGAAATGTTTTTCAAATTTGGTCTTTGCCCTGACCGGGCTTATCCGGTAGGTGCGTTTGACTAGCCCCTGATTTATAAGTTTAAGTATGGCGCTTTGAGCGGTTTTCTTGCCGAATATTTTTCCCAGTTCGTTTTGGGGGGTGATGTCTTTGGCCTTTAGCCGGTCAAGTATTTTTTGCATGTTTGGGCTTAGGGTTGCAGACGGATTTTTTGCTGTAGCCGGCGGGCTGGACTCCAGGCTGATATAGGCCAGGCTTTGGCGTTCAAAAGACGGCGGCAGCATGAGGGCTACTGCTTCGTAAATACTGGATAAATAGGTTTGGCTTATCCACTTGGCCAGGTTCAGCTGGTGAAAAGAAAGAAGCGGCGTATCAGAGATAACGCCGCAGATTTCACGTGTTTGCCCGAATGCCGGCTCTTCAGTTACTTCAAGGACGATGCCCTGAACTATTTTAGGCCCGAAAGGAGCCCAGACTGCCTGACCGGGTTTTATTTCTAACCCCGCTGGTATAGAGTAGGAGAAACTGCCCGGTCTAAGTACCGGAGTGTTTACGGCCAGTTCGGCAAAAGCCAATTTTATACCCCCTAAGAGAGCTTAAGAGGGTGTTTGTTTAACTTCTTTAATGCGGGCGGCTTTTCCGGAAAGCTTGCGCAGGTAGAACAGGCGGGCACGGCGTACTCTGCCTCTTTTAATAACCTCCACCTTGGTAACATTGGGTGAGAGGAAGGGGAAGGTGCGCTCAACGCCTACGCCGTAGCTGATGCGGCGGACGGTAAAATTGCCGCCGTCAGCGGCCTGCTTGACCTTGAGGACTACGCCCTGAAACATCTGAATGCGCTCTTTGTCGCCTTCTTTAATGCGGGCGTGTACTTTTATGGTATCACCGGGGCCGAAGCTCGGCAGAACTTTTCCGGCGGCGGTATTTTCTACAGCAACTGTTTCTTCAGCTGCGGTTTCTTCTTCACTGGTTTCAGGGGTTTCCTGATTATTAACAGTCTCTTCCATGGCGGTAAAAACTCCTTTAAATATCAACGGAATATTAAAACACAAACCCATTTCATAATCAAGTGCGCGGGTTTGCAGGGGGGATGCGGGGTGGTTGCATACCTTATATATAATGCAGGGTTTTAATCTTCGGGGTTTTCTTCGGCCAGTATTTCGTCTATCAGCTTGCGGTCTGCTTTAGAAAGGGTTATTTTTTCAAGCATATCCGGGCGTCTTTTCAAGGTACGCCGCAGAGATTCTTTACGCCGCCAGCGGTCTATCCGGGCGTGATTGCCGGAAAGAAGCACTTCCGGGATATCCCAGCCCCTGAATACCGGGGGACGGGTGTAATGGGGGTGTTCCAAAAGACCTTTTGAGTGCGAGTCTGATTCGGAGGAGTCGTCTGAACCAAGTACGCCGGGTATCAGGCGTGAAACCGCATCTATAACTACCATGGCGGCCAGTTCCCCGCCGGTCAGTACAAAATCACCTATGCTTATTTCGTCGGTGGCCAGGTGTTCCCTAACCCGTTCGTCAAAGCCCTCATAATGGCCGCAGATTATAATCAGCCGCTGGTGGTTTGCCAGTTCGCGGGCGACAGACTGGTTAAAGGTGCGTCCCTGCGGGGAAAGTAGAATTACCGGGGCAGGGGTGGGGTCTTTTTCCATGACCGCCTCTACTGCCTCAAACAATGGTTCGGGCTTAAGCAGCATGCCGGCACCGCCGCCGTAAGGGGTATCATCTACCGCATGGTGCTTGTCATGGCTGAAATCCCTGAAGTTATGTATTTCTAACCTTACCAGATTTTTGTCCGCCGCCCGCTTGAAAATGCTTTCTTCAAAAGGGGACTGAAACATCTCCGGAAAAAGGGTTAACACGTCTATTTTCAAGCTTTTCTCTCCTATTTTTACCCCTTGACGCTGTTCTATTTTAGCATACCCTTTTGGCCAGACCCAAAAGCCAAAAAGGTATATAAAAATATATTTTCAAAGGCTTGACAATGGGGGTGTTGGCTTATAGAATGGGAAAAAGTGGGGTAATGTGGTAAGTCGGGGAGAGAGTACTTAAGAGAATGTTTTTTGGGGAATTTGAGTACAAGCTGGACGAAAAGGGGCGTTTCCCTTTGCCTCCGGGCATCAGGCCCAGCATGAAGGACGGTTTGATACTTGCCCCCGGCACCGGTGAGAAATGCATTTACGCTTACCCCCTGTGTGAATGGAAAAAACTGTCTGAAAGCCTGAAGAGTACTACAGTTGCTCCCAGCAAGATGCGCCGCCTAAACAGGGCTCTTTTCGCTTTGGCTTTTGATGTTAATCTGGATGCCCAAGGCCGCCTGACCCTGCCTGCACCCTTAAAAAGCTATGCTGGGGTTAATATAGAGGTTATTGTGGCGGGTGTCAACAATTATATAGAGATATGGGATAAAGAGACCTGGGAGTCTGAAAAGAAGGCCAGCCAGGAGCAGGCCTGGCAGATAATAGAAACGCTTGAGGGGAACTAGGCGGAAGTGACTGAGTATCCTCACATACCGGTTATGCTGGAGGAGTCCATACAGGGGCTGGGGGTTATACCCGGCGGCCGTTATGTGGACTGCACTTTGGGGGCTGGCGGTCACTCAGAGGCTATTTTGGAGCACAGTTACCCCGGCGGACAGCTTTTATCTATAGATGCAGACCCCAAGGCTATTGCTTTGGCTGCCGAACGGCTTAAGTGTTTCGGCAGTTCGGTTTTACTGGTAAATGATAACTTTGCCAATCTGAAAGATATATGCCAGCGTTATGAATATATGCCGGTGCATGGCATTTTATTTGATTTGGGGCTTTCTTCCATGCAGCTTGACAGGGAGGAATCCGGGTTCAGTTTTCAGACCGAAGCCCCGCTGGATATGCGTTTTTCACCCGGCCAGGAGCTTTCGGCGGCGGATATTGTTAATACTTATGACCTTGCCGGGCTGTCAGATTTAATCTGGAAATACGGTGAAGAGCCTTTCAGCCGGCGGATTGCCAGGGCTATTTTAGAGAAAAGACCGTTTAAAACAACTACCGAATTGGCGTCTGTTATTGAAAAAGCGGTTGGGGGGCGTCACGGGCGGATTCATCCTGCTACCCGGACTTTCCAGGCTTTGCGGATAGCGGTAAACGAAGAGCTTCCGCACCTTGAGAGCGCCCTTGCACAGGCTCAGAGCCTTTTGGGACATGGCGGGCGGCTGGTAGTGATAAGCTACCATTCGCTTGAAGACCGCATTGTAAAACAGTATTTTCAGAAAGAAGCCAAGGGCTGTATCTGCCCTGATGATATACCCCAGTGTGTTTGCAACCACCAGCCTTCACTTAGGCTGATAAACCGCAGGGTAATTACCCCTTCGGATGAGGAAATATCCCGAAACCCGCGCAGCCGGAGTGCCAAGATGCGGGTGGCGGAACGGATTATACAACCCGGCGAGGGGCGTTTTTTTCACAGCCGGGCTAAGGGATTAGTTAATCATGTCAGCGAAACTGGCTCTGTTCGGTACGGACAGGCTAAACATAAGGGGGTGGTCCAGAGGGGAGGCAGCTGATGTGCGCAAAGGAATAACGTTCCCGTAAGGGATTTTTAGATACACGGTTTTGCAAATGGAGGGAGATATATGAAAAACAGAATCGTTACAGCGATTGATGTCGGCACTACCAAGATCTGTACCATAATTGCCGAAGTAAATCCTGTGGGCGGTGTCAACGTAGTGGGTGTTGGCATAGGCCCTTCGCAGGGTTTACATAAAGGCTTGGTAGTAAACATCAATGACGCACGGGAGTCTATCAGGGAGTCTATCCGTAAGGCGGAGCAGGCTTCCGGATACAAGGTTGAGTCCGCCTATGTAGGCGTAACCGGACGCCACGTGGCCTCTATGAACAACAGGGGTGTGGTGGCTATTACCAGGAATGACCGTCTGGTAAGAAGTGATGACCTGAAGCGGGTTATGGCTACCGCTCAGAACATCAGCGTCCCCAATGACCGCAAACTGCTCCACGTTATCCCCAGAACTTATGCAGTAGACGGCCAATCCGGGGTGAAAAACCCGGTAGGTATGCATGGTTTCAGGCTGGATGTGGAAACACATATTATTACTGCGGCCGCTACCTCGGTACAGAATCTGGTAAAGTGCATTCGGGGGCTGGGCATTGATATTGATGACCTGGTGCTTGAACCTATTGCCTCCAGTGAAGCTGTGCTGACTGAAGACGAAAAGCAGGTGGGTGTTATCCTGGCCGATATTGGCGGCGGCACCACTGATATCTGCATCTTCAAAGACGGTAGTATCTGGCACACGGCTATTATCCCGGTGGCTGGTTACCAGCTGACACGGGATGTGGCTATTGGCCTGGGCCTTCCCTTTGACGTTGCCGAGGAAATGAAGAAACGCTACGGCAGCGTCCTGCCCGTATATGAAACTAAGATGGAATCTCCCAGCCCTATCTGCGAAGATGGCCATGGCGTTTCTTATCAGGACCTTTGTGACATTATCCGCGCCCGGGTTGAGGAAGTTCTCCGCCTTATCATGCTGGAGATACCGAACTCTGATTATGACAGCCTGGTACCGGCAGGGCTGGTACTGACCGGCGGCAGCTCTAATCTGGCGGGTATGGAAACTCTGGGACGGGATATCCTGCGCATACCGGTAAGGGTAGGAAACCCTGACAAGGTTTACGGCATTGTAGATTCACTTCATGACCCGGCTTATGCCACCGGTGTGGGTCTGCTCATCTGGGGTGCCAAACACCAGCCGGTCAAAAAATCCTGGCTGGATAATATCGGCTTCTTTGGCCGAATGCGTAACTTGCTCAAGGGTTTTGCCGGTTTGTTCGGGTCTAACTAAGTAAAGTAAATATTTAGAGTGATATAAGGAGAATATAAAAATGGCTAAAACAAGTTTCGTTCCCAATCCCGCCAGAATTAAAGTATTCGGCTGTGGCGGCGGCGGTTGCAATGCTGTTACCCGCATGGTCCGTGAAGAAATACAGGGTGTTGAGTTCATTGCTATCAACACTGATGCTCAGGCTTTGGCTATCACCGAAGCCCCTATCCGCCTTCAGATAGGCGAAAGAGTTACCCGCGGTTTGGGCGCCGGTGGCGACCATAACATGGGGCAGAAGGCGGCCGAAGAGAGCCGTGATGAAATCCGCGAGATAGTCAACGGGGCGGATATGGTTTTCGTAACTGCCGGCATGGGCGGCGGTACCGGTACCGGTTCTGCTCCCATTGTAGCTGAAGAGTCCAAGAAAAGCGGCGCTTTGACCATTGCCGTTGTTACCAAGCCCTTCACTTTTGAAGGCGCTCACCGGGCTTCTACCGCCAAAGAAGGCATTAACCGCCTGCTGGGTAAGGTAGATACCCTGATTATTATCCCCAATGACCGCTTACTGGACCTTTGTGACCAGAAGACCGGCGTTGATGCCGCCTTTAAGATGGCTGATGATGTACTCCGCCATGGCGTACAGGCTATCTCCGAGGTAATCACCGTACCCGGTTTGATTAACCTGGACTTTGCTGATGTGCGTGCCGTTATGAAGGATGCCGGCCCGGCCTGGATGTCTATAGGTTATGGTTCCGGTAAAAACAGGGCTTCAGATGCCGCCAAGAGTGCTCTGGCCAGCCCCTTGCTGGATGTTTCCATCACCGGTTCCAAGGGTGTTCTCTTTAACATAGTGGGCGGCCCTGACCTGAGCCTTATGGAAGTTAACGAAGCGGCGGATGTAATTAAACAGGCCGTTGACCCTGATGCCAACATTATCTTTGGTGTGGCCTCTGATGCTTCCATGGGTTCCAATGTAAAAATCACCCTGATTGCTACCGGTTTTGTCTCCAAGATGGGCATGGCCGAAGAAGAGGGCGATGATGCCATTACCCGCCAGCTGAAGGGCATAAAAACCGAAGACGAGCTGGACGTTCCGTCCTTCCTGAGGAGACCGCTTTTCAACCGTGCCCGCCCGGTTGCTCCTCCGGTGGATTCCCATTCTAACAAGCCTTCATCCAGGATTTCCTGGTAAATAAGGCATAGTTATTGCTGCAGGGCTGCGGTCAATGACCGCAGCCCTGTTTCTTTGTAAAAAATAGGACTATTTACGTATTGACTACCACTATCCCTTGTGTTAATCTATCTGCGCAACACAATATACAGTGTTGGAGGGCGTAGTGAATTGTCCTTATTGCAGCCATCCTGATACCAAGGTTATAGACTCAAGAGATGTTGATGACGGGGTACGCCGAAGACGCGAATGTGTAGTTTGCGGGCAGCGCTTTACCACCTATGAGCGGTTTCAGCCGGCCGGTCTCTTTGTAGTTAAAAAAGACCAGCGGCGTGAGGAGTTTAATAAAGAAAAATTGCTGAGCGGTCTCAGGCGTGCCTGTGAAAAACGCCCTTTGCCGGCCGGAGCGGTGGATAAGATAGCCGGAGATATAGAGGCCGAACTTTACAATATGGGTAAGGCTGAAATACCCAGTACCCTTTTGGGGGATATGGTTATGGAAAAGCTTAAGGCACTGGATAATATTGCCTATGTGCGCTTTGCCAGTGTCTACCGCGAGTTTACTGATATTACCCAGCTTAAAAAAGTGGTGGACAATCTGGTAAGCGGGCAGGATGAGGGCATACATAAAGGGCAGCTGAGCCTGCTGCCTGAAGACAGGGTCTCCCCCAAGACCAGATATCAGAGGAGATGACATGGTAAATCACATAAGCGGTAAGAAACCAACTCCGGTTAATCGTAACCGCGTGGCCAGAGCTATGTTTGCAGCCGCGGCCTCAATGGGTATTTCCGACAGAACCCAGATAGAAACACTTATCAGCCAGCTTATAAAGAAGCTGGAAAAACCGGTAGGTTTACCTGGTATGGAAGATTTGCTGCCCAGTGATTTAAAAGCCCCTGCGGTACTGGCCACCGATGACGAAATAGATTTAATGGTCAAAGAGGTGCTGGAGGAAGGCAACAAGGACAGGCAAGCCCAAAATAATACCCAAGCCAAGGAGGAAGAACCAATGCCGGTAAAAGTACAAGTTAAATCTGAAATTAAGGCTGATGCCAAAACTGAGGGGCTGAAGCTTACAGATAATGCCATGTGCGTGCTGGAACGCCGCTATCTGAAAAAAGACAAGCAGGGGAAACCCTCTGAAACAGTGGAAGATATGTTCCGCAGGGTTGCCCGCACTATTGCCATGGGGGAGCTTATTTATAACCCCAAGGCAGACGTAAGAAGCCGCGAGGATGAGTTTTATAATATTATGACCCGGCTGGAGTTTTTGCCCAATTCCCCCACCCTTATGAATGCCGGGCGTGAATTGGGTCAGCTTTCGGCCTGTTTCGTGCTGCCGGTAGATGATTCCATAGAGTCTATTTTTGATGCCGTAAAGCATACCGCCATGATACATAAAAGCGGCGGCGGCACCGGCTTTTCGTTTTCCCGCCTGCGTCCCGAACAGGACCGGGTGGGCACTACCGGAGGGGTGGCCAGCGGGCCTGTATCCTTCATGCGTGCCTTTGACGTGGCAACTGATGTTATCAAGCAGGGCGGCACCAGACGGGGCGCCAATATGGCTATCTTGAGTATTGACCACCCGGACATCATGAAATTTATCCATGCCAAAGATAAGGCCGGGGTGCTGACTAACTTTAATTTGTCGGTGGCTATTACTGATAAATTTATGCAGGCGGTTAAAGACGGGGTTGATTATGATTTGCTTAATCCCCACAACGGCGAGGTGGTTTCCCGGCTGAATGCTACCGAGGTGTTTAACAAGATTGTCCACATGGCCTGGAAGACGGGTGACCCCGGTATTGTGTTTATAGACCGCATAAATGCTTATAATCCCACTCCCCAGCTGGGGCGGATTGAAAGCACCAATCCCTGCGGTGAACAGCCTCTGCTGCCTTATGAGTCATGCAATCTGGGGTCTATAAACCTGTCCCGCATGGTGACCGTAAGCGGCGGCCAAGCGGTGGTTGATTATAAAAAGCTCAGCCGGGTTGTAAAGAGTGCTGTCCGTTTCCTGGATAATGTTATTGATGTTAATAAATTTCCCCTGCCCCAGATTGAGGAGATGACCAAGAAAAACCGCAAGATTGGTCTGGGGGTAATGGGTTTTGCGGATATGCTTTTGGAACTGGGCATACCTTACAATTCGGAAAACTCTATCAAGCTGGCAGAGGAGATAATGTGCTTTGTAAATGAGGAAGCCCACAAGTTCTCTTCGGAGCTGGCGGTGGAGAGGGGGGTGTTCCCGGCTTACCGCGGGAGTATTTATGAAAAGAGCGGCCGCCCCATGCGGAATGCTTCCTGCACAACCATTGCACCCACCGGTACTTTGTCTATTATAGCCGGCTGTTCTTCGGGTATTGAACCCCATTTTGCCCTGTGCTTCACCCGCAATATACTGGACGGTACCAAGATGATAGAGGTTAACCCGTATTTTGAGCGGGCGGCTAAAGAAGGCGGGTATTATTCCGAGGAGCTCATTAAATCTTTGGCGGAAGGGGCTCATCTGGACGAAGCTGATGTGCCGGCCGAAGCCAAAGAATTGTTTGTAACTGCCCACCAGATTGTGCCGGAGTGGCATGTGCGTATTCAGGCGGCCTTTCAGAAGTGCACTGATAACGCTGTGTCCAAGACAGTAAACTTCTCACGTGAGGCGGTTGAGGGTGACGTAGCCGAGGTTTACAAGATGGCTCATGACAGTAACCTTAAAGGCATTACCATCTACCGTGACGGCAGCCGTGAAGACCAGCCTATGTCTACCGGCAAGGCTGAAAATAAAATTGAGACCCCGGCGGCGGTTGTTAACCCCAATTTGGCACCGCGCAAACGTTCCAAAGTAACCCAGGGTATTACCGAAAGGGTCACGACGGGTTGCGGATATATTTACGTTACTGTAAACTCTGACGAGCATGGAATTTGTGAGGTATTTTCCTCACTGGGCAAAGCGGGAGGCTGTGCCTCTGCCCAGCTGGAATCTACCTGCCGGCTTATTTCGCTGGCTTTGCGTTCCGGTATGGAAGTGGCTTCGGTGGTTAAACAGCTTAGAGGTATCCGCTGCCCATCCATTGCCTGGGATGACAGCAAAGCTGTGTTAAGCTGTGCTGATGCTATTGCCAGTGTGCTGGAAAAACATGTGGATGGTTATACCCAGCCGGTGGCAGGTTCGGCAAAGACCGTAAGCGCTAATGCTCTGGTTCGGAATATAGCCGGGCAATGTCCGGAATGCGGCAGTATTCTGGTGTATCAGGAAGGGTGTTTTATTTGTCCCGGTTGCGGTTATACTAAATGCTAAAAAATAATGGAGGAATATAAAATGGAAAACGTTAAGGATATGCTGGCTCTGGTACTGGTGGCTGCTGGTTTTATGTATCTTATGATAGTCATGGTAGCCGGTCTGCTGGCCTAACTTTAGTTTAATTAGTTCTGGTATTAAAACACCTCTCCTGCCCAACAAACAGGATAGGTGTTTTTTTATCTCAAATAATATATTATAGAACTAAGATTGCACATGGGTGGTGATTGATGACAGATACACTTGAAAGAGTGATGATATTTATAGATGGCAGCAATATGTACCATTATCTGAAGTCCCATTTTCAAAGGACTGATATAGATTTTGGCTGTTTTTGCTCTAAGATTGCCGGACGCAGGCGTTTGGTGCGTATTTACTATTACAATGCCGAGGTAGGCCGTAAGGAAGAACCGGAACGCTTTAATGACCAGAAGAAGTTTTTTAGCAGTCTGGAAAAGATATCCTATATGGAGCTTCGGCTGGGCAGGCTGGTATATTCGGGTTGGCCATCCACCCCGCCGTATGAAAAAGGGGTGGATGTACTGCTGTCTACCGATATGCTGAGCCACGGCTTCAAGAACAACTTTGATACGGCTATACTGGTGGCAGGTGACAGTGATTTTGTAAGTGCCCTGCAGGCTGTCAAGGATAACGGTAAAAATGTGGAGGTAGCCCTTTTCGGCAAGGAAACAACCTCCATGGAACTTCGTAAAGTAGCAGATAAAACTATTACTATAGACGGGCGTCTGCTGCGTAACTGCTGGAAACAGCAAAGAAACAATTATGGCACGCAAAGACCGTCTCAAGAATCGTAAAGAGCTTTCACGCACCCGGGTTTCTTATGCCTCCTCGGAGAGGGTAGCCGGTGAAAGCGGGGTTATTATTAAGGACTGGGGGGGCAGACTGCCGCTGGCAGTTGCTTATCCCAACTCTTATTACGTGGGGATGTCAAACCTGGGGCTTCATACCCTTTACCGTTTGATAAATAACTATCCGCAATATCTGGCGGAGAGGTTTTTCTGGGAAGGCGGCGCCGCCAAAGGCCGCCCGACCCTGAGTGTGGAGTCACGCCGCCCTTTTACTGACTATGTAGCTATTTTGTTTACCCTTTCCTACGAACTGGATTTTTTAAATATCCCCTCTATGCTGGCAGATTGCGGTATGCCGCTCTATGCCCGTGAAAGGGACGAGACTTTTCCGCTGGTTATCGGCGGGGGGGCCTGCATAATGTCTAACCCCGCACCGGCAGCTGATTTTTTTGACCTGTTTTGTATAGGTGAGGCCGAGGCTATTTTGCCGGAGCTGCTGCCTGTGCTTGCCGAAACAGCAGGCGAACCCAAAGGGCTGGTTCTGGAACGTCTGGCCAAAATTCCCGGTTTATATGTACCGTCTTTGCCCCCGGAGAAACCGGTGGAAAGGGTATTTCCGGCAGAACTTACTCAAGGGGCGGGGACAGCGGTTTTCAGCAAGGCAACCGAACTGGGGGAGATGTACCTGATGGAGGTGGAACGCGGCTGCGGACACCAGTGCCGGTTCTGTCTGGTGGCCGGGGTGTTTTGCCCTCTGCGTTACCACCCTTTGGAACTTCTTTTGAAGCAGGCAGAAGAGGGCATGCTTGAGCGAAAGAGGATAGGTTTGGTAGGGCCGGTAGTGAGTGATCACCCTCAGGTGACGGAACTGATTTCCCGTTTGCGGGGCATGGGTGTAGGTTTAAGCATAAGTTCACTTCGGATAAAGCCGTTGCCTGAAAAAATGCTTGGCGAACTGGCACTTTCGGGTGTTTCCAGTCTGGCTATGGCACCTGAAGCCGGTTCTGAGAGGTTGCGGCGGATTATCCGCAAGGGGATAACCGAAGATGACATAATACGGGCAGCGGCTTTGGTGGCGGAAAAAGGCTTCCGTCAGCTGAAGTTTTATTTCATGCTGGGGCTGCCGGGTGAGACTGATGAAGACATAGAAGAGATGATAAAACTGGCCGAAAAAGCCCAGCAGGTTATGTCTGCTGCGGGGCGGGGACTAAGATTAAGCCTGAATATTGCCCCGTTTGTGCCCAAGCCCTCCACCCCGTTTCAGTGGCTGGGTATGGAAGATGCAGTGTTGGTAAAAAGGCGGCTGGATATAATACGCCTGCGTCTGGAGGGGCAGGGGATAGAGGTCAGGGCTGAAAGCCCGGAGATGTCCCAGATACAGGCGGTGCTTTCCCGGGGTGATGTTAGTCTTTCAAAACTGCTGGCGGCTGCGGGGGGTGACTCTCTGGCCTGCTGGAAGCGGGCAGCTAAGTCACTTGAGGTGGACAGCTCATCTTTGGCTAAAACAAGGTTTGATTTGGCAGATAAACTGCCCTGGCATATGCTGGAAAACCCGAAACAGAGACAAAGACTGGAAGCCGAGTATAAAGCGGCTGCTAAGGAAATATAAAAGGGAGACTTTTAAAAGTCTCCCTTTTTAGTTTAGAGGGTATTAAGTTTAATTATTCAGAAGTGCAGTGACCAGGTTATTCACCATTTGCCCGTCCGCTTTGCCTTTTACCAGCGGCATCAGCTTGCCCATTACTTTCCCCTTATCCTGAGGGGTGCTGGCACCCGTCTCCGAGATTACTTTTTTAATAATCATGGTCAGTTCGGCTTCGCCCATCTGTTCCGGCATATAGGACTGGAGGATTTCCATTTCCTGCTGTTCTTTTTCAACCAGCTCAGGCCGGTTTGCCTGCTTATATGCTTCTATGCTTTCACGCCGCTGCTTTATCTCCTTGGCTATTACCCCGAAGATTTCCTCATCTGTAAAGGTCTTCTGCTTGGCTATTTCAGCATAGCTGATGGCTGAAACCAGCATCCGGAGGACAGAGCACTTCAGTTTTTCACCTTGTCGCAGAGAAAGCTTGACCTCTTCGCCAAGCTTTTCTTTCAAATTGGGCATTTTTAGGTAGCCTTTCTGGCGGCTTTTATTGCCAAACGCCTTTTTGCGGCATCCTTACGCTTGCGGCGGGTCGGGGGGCGTTCAAAGCGGGTGCGGCGACGCGCTTCAGAAAGAATGCCGTCCTGCTGTACCTTGCGGTTAAAGCGTTTGAGCATACTCTCAAAGCTCTCGTTATTTTCGGGTCTAACGTCTGCCATTTGTATATCACCCCCTTACTTTGAAAAAATGACCTGGAGGATTATTCTACTTGGATAGAGTGTCTAAGTCAAGATGTGCAATCTGAAGCGGCTTTGGAGAATAGGAAAACAAAGAAGAAGCCCTCTCTTTTCAGGGAGAGGGCTTCTTAAGAATACTTTTAAAACAGTGGTTTTTTAGTAGTCAGCATTGCGGCGGCCGAGCCAGAAGCCCAGAGCCAGCAGTAAGAGACCACCGATACCAATCAAGACGTAGGTAGCCCAGGTGGGCAGGTCCAGGCTGAAGCCAACGGTGAAACTGCCGGCACCGGTATATGCACTTGCATTTCCGGCACCGTCAACCGCCTTGACTCTCCACCAGTAAGGGCTGTCTGAAGATACGCTCTCCAGTTTTTGGGCGTCAGTCATGGTGTAGCCGGATTCGGTGAGGTCCTTTATCTGGTAGAGCATGTTGGTAAAGTTCTGGTCAGCGGCAATTTCCAGTACATAGGTAACACCGCTGGGGTCAGTTACGTCATCCCAGTCAAAGACCACCGGTTGCTTAGCCTTAAGCCCCATTTCGGGGGTAAGGGGGGCGGGGGTGGCCGGAGCAGTGCCTTCAACAAAGAAGGTAAAGGTCTTGCTGGTAGTGCCGGAGATAACGGTAATGGTGTGAGGTCCGGCAGTGGTGGCGGGGACATTGAATTTCAGGCTGAAATCCCCGTTAGAATCAACTATGGGGCTGGGGGTTATGGTGACCTGGGCACTGTCAAAGGTGACCAGTACGGTATCATTGGCCTTAAGCCCCGAGCCGTTTATGGTTATTTCCTGTCCCACGTTTCCGGGGGTGGAGGCATTGTTGGTGGGGGACATGGTGATATTGGTAGTTACTGTCAGGGTGGCGGTGGAAGTAACACTGCCGTCAGTGGCGGAGATAGTGTAAGCGCCAGCCTGAACACCGGGTATTACAAAGGTGGTGGTAAAAGTGCCGTTAGACAGGGTGACGGTAACACTCTGGCCGAAGTAGGTCAGGGTAATGGTGCCGGTGGTGTTAAAACCGCTGCCCCTTACGGTAACACTGGTACCCACATTGCCGGTGTTGGGGGTTAAAGTGATTTTCTGGGCTATATCAAAAGTGACCTGAGCGTTGTTGTTCCAGGCATCATTAACTTTCAGGGTGTGTGAACCGCGGGTGAGTGCGGGTATTTCGTAAGTTGCGGTGAAACTTCCGTTTGAACCTACGGATACGCCGGCATTAACAGCCGCACCTGAATCTATAGCTATCTGAACAGCTCCGTCGTAAAAACCGGTGCCGGTTATGGTTATACTGTCACCTACACCGGGACTGCTGGACGAAAGGGTTATCTTGGGGTTGATAATGAAGTTAACCGGTGCAGTACCTGGGGTCCCGCCGTCATTGGCAGTTATGCTCAGAGTGCCCTTTTTGGCAGCCGGGATGGTGATGGTGGTGGAGATTGTGCCGGTGCTGCTTGAAGAGGTGGTGGCAAAGGGAGCGGTGCTGCCGGCCAGGTAGAAACTCACGGTGGTGCTGGGGGTAAACCCGCTGCCGGTTACGGCCACACTGTCACCCACATAACCGGTGCCGCTAGCCAGAGTTATGCTGGGGGTAATGGTAAATGTTTGAGATGCGGCACTGTCCCCCACAGGGAAATAGAAGCTTACGGTGTAGTTACCACGAGTGAGATTAGTCGGAACTGTGAATGTGCCATAGATATTGCCACTGCTGTCTATAGTGGCTGTCCCAACGCTCACAGAATTAAAGAGAATCATCACATTACCTGATGTAAGGGTTGAGGAACGACCTGTAATGTTTACCATTGAACCGGCCGGGCCGGAATTGGGGGAGAGAGTGAGAGTGGCTGCCGAAACCGGGGCAAGCGGTAAGGCCGCAATCAACAAGGCCAGGGTGGAAAACACCCCTAATACGCGAAGTAAAAATTTGTGTTTCATTATCTGAGTTCTTTCAAGCCTCCTTATTTGAAAATAACATACCCTCTAAACTTGGGGCAATTATACCACAGAAGCCCTCCTATTCAAACAATTTGCAAGCTGATTATATCTATTTACTAAAACGACAAAAAGGTCTTGAAGATATTAGAACATATGTGCTAAATTTAACCACGCTAAGCGCAGATTTTGCTAAAAAGGATTGGAGAGATGACGCTATCAGACCATGATTTGAAAACGGAAGAAACAGATTTGCTGCCTGAACTTACCTCATACCCTGACCAGGGCTGTGAGTTTTCAAAAACCTGTTTGGACTGTCCTCTGCCGGTGTGTGTCTTTGACCAGCCGCGCGGCCGCCAGAGGTGGCTGAAAAGGCAAAGGGATAAGGAAATAGTAAGCCTGTTTCAGGGCGGGCAGGACGAGAGGGAACTGGCAGACAGATTTCGGCTGAGTATCCGTACTATCCAGCGGGTGCTTAAGAAGAGTCTGGCCGGGGTAAATATAAATAGAAAAACGGAGGTTTTAGAAAATAGTAATGGTACAGATTTTTAACCCGGATGAACTGAAAAGCCGTGATTTGGACAGGTTAAAAAGGTATGTAAATCTGCTGGATTTTTATCAGGGTAAACAGTGGGATGGCCGCCAGTCCCGAAATGAAAAACAGCTTACCTTCAACTATGCCAGAGTGATAGTGGACAAGCTGTGTTCATACCTGATGAGCGGGGTTAACTTCGGGGCGGAAGCTTTGAATGAAGAAGATATTGAGAAAGCGGTGACTGCCCGCTCTATGCTTAACGAAGTTTACCAGCAGAATAATCTGGAACAGCTGGACCTTGAGACTGAGATAGACTGCGCGGTGCTGGGAGACGGCTGTTTCAAGGTTATCTGGGATGCATCTTCGGGCAGGGTGAGGGTAAGTGCGCCTGATATACAGGGTATTTACGCCTGGTGGTCACCGGATGATATGTCCCGCATCTACCGGGTGGCTTCCCGTTATGCCTTAAACAGTGAAGAAGCGGAGGTGAGCTACGGGCTGGAGCTTCCGTCCAGGCAGTCATTCCTGACAGAGGTCTGGACAGAAGAAACCTTTGAACTCTGGCAGGATGAAAAGCTGCTTGAGAGTAAACCTAATCCTTACGGCTTTATCCCGTTTGTTATTTACCCTAATCTGCGTGAACCCAAGCGTTTCTGGGGGGTGTCTGATCTGGATGAGATTATGGAACCCCAGCGTGAGCTTAACCGCGCCTTAAGCCAGCTTTCCCGTATTCTGGAGCTTTCGGGTAACCCGATTGCGGTGCTGGAAAATGTGGAACAGTCTGAGGATATTGCGGTGCGGCCGGGGGCGGTCTGGAATCTGCCCGAAGATACCCGTGCTTACCTTTTAGACCTGCTTCAGGGCGGGGGTGTGGGGCTTCATATTAACTATGTGGATTTGCTTTACCGCACTTTGCATGATATTGCCGAAGCACCCAGAGCCGCTTTCGGGGGCAGCGGGCGTGACCTTTCGGGTATAGCCCTGGAGATAGAGCTTCAGCCCTTGCTTCAGAGGGTTTGGCGGAAACGCCTGATAAGAAGTGTGGCTTACCGCAAACGGAGTGCCATGATACTCCGGCTGCTTGAAAAATACCGAGGGCAGGATTTTGGCAAAGTAGACCCCAGTGTCAGTTTCAGCCCGGTACTGCCCAGAGACCTTTCGGTGGTGGTGGGTAATGAACAAACTATGGTTCAAAGCGGTATTCATTCCCGCCGCAAGGCTATGAATGAACTGGGGGTAAAAGACCCGGAGGCGGAGTTTGAGCGCTGGTGCCAGGAACGCCGCCAGATACTGGAGATGAACCGTGACAGCAGCCTGAAAAATGGAAAACAGCGCCAGAGTGAGAGAGATGCGCTTGAAGAATAAGAATGAAAAAGAAAGGAGCGCAGGTGAAGACAACTGAAAAAGCAACGGAAGGCTTAGCTTCTGAAACAGAGGCAGTTACCCCGGAGGATTCGGCCGAAAGCATGGATAGCCTTAGGGAACGGCTGGCCCTAAGCCAGAGCCGGGCGGAAGAACTTTTAAAGAGCAGCCGTGAAGCCTGTGAGCGGGTAACCCAGCTGGAGACCGAACTGAGGCTGGCGGTGGAAAGCTACCGCAGGCTGATGGTTGAACAAAACCCGGAGGTGATACCTGAGCTTATCAGCGGGCAAACGGTAGAGGAGATAAACCGCTCTTTAGAGCTTTCCCGCAAACTGGTGGCCAGGGTCAAGCAAAGCCTTGAAAAAGAGGCGGTGCTTGCCAGAGTGCCGCTGGGTCAGGCATCCCGGCAGAAACCGGATTTTTCGTCACTTTCTGCCCGGGAAAAAATAAAATACGCAGTAGGAGGAACTAATTAAATATGGCAATTTCATTAACCGAGGCTTCCAAGCTTTCAAATGATATTCTCAAACAGGGGGTTATAGAGACTATCGTCAGGGAGTCTCCTGTTTTGGCGGCTATGCCCTTTGTAGAGGTGATGGGTAACGGGCTGACCTATAACCAGGAGAAAACCCTGCCGGATATCAGCTTTTACGATACCGGTGACACCTGGGATGAATCTACCCCCACCTTTGAGCAGAAAACTGCCCAGCTGAAGATTATGGGCGGTGATGCGGATGTGGACAATTTCCTGAAGACTACCAGAAGCAATGTGCAGGATTTGGAAACGGCCATTATTGAGCTGAAGGCCAAAGCCCTTAAGGATAAGTTTGAAGAGGTGTTTATTTACGGTGATTCGGCACTAAGCTCAAAGCAGTTTGACGGCTTAAGGAAGCTGATTAATCCTGCTTCGGCCAGTGCTCAGGTGGTGGCCGCCGGGGCTTCGGGTGCCAGCCTGACCCTGGCTAAACTGGACGAACTGGTGGATGCGGTAAAGGGCGGCAAGCCGGATATGCTCCTGATGAGCCGCCGCAGCCGCCGTAAGCTGAATGCCCTTTTGCGGGCCGGCGGCGGTATGCTGGAGACCGACCGGGATAAATGGGGCAACTTTATCCAGTTTTGGGACGGTATACCTATAGGGGTAAGTGACTGGATTTTGGATACCCATGTAGTTGCCGAAGGGCTGGAAACGGCTACTTCAGGCGGCGGCTGTTCCGCCGTTTATGCCGTGCAGTTTGGCGAAGGCGGTCTTTGCGGCCTGAGCAGCCCCGGCTTCATTCAGGTGGAGGCTTTGGGTTCACTGGAAGACAAGGATGCCAGCCGTACCCGGGTTAAATGGTATTGCTCGCTGGCCCTTTTCAGCGCGGTCAAGGCGGCTGCCCTTATCGGGGTAACGGACTAATAGTTTTTATTAGAGCGGGGGGAGGGGTTAATTTTGGCCTTCCCCCGCTTTTATTATGGAGGTAGATATGAACCTGGTTGAAATGCGTACTTTGGTACGCCGTGATTTGCACGATGAAGATGAGGCTAACCGGCGCTGGACGGATGCCGAACTGGACCGCCATATAAAGCATGCCCTGGAGGAACTTTCGCGGAGTATCCCCTTTGAAACCGAGTGCCTGATACCGGTAACGGACGGGGACAGGGAATTCACCTTAAGTACCCTTGAGGGATTTATCCGCTTGCAGGCGGTGGAGTATCCCATATACAGCTACCCGCCGGTTTTCCACCGTTTTGACTGCCGGGCGGACAAGCTGAAACTGCTGGATGATATTTTGCCCGAAGCGGGCTATATCCGGCTGTATTACTCCGCTGCCCATACCATGACCGAAGAAAATACCAGTTTGCCGTCTTATCTGGAGGATTTGGTAGCTATCGGGGCGGAAGGGTTTGCCAGCCTGGAATGGGCGGTTTTCTGCGTAAACAGGGTAAACAGCGGTGGTACAGATACGCCCAAGGTCTTTGAAGCTATAGGCCGGGAAAGGCTGGCGTATTTCAGAAATGAACTTAAGCGGCTTTGCAGCCGGAACAAAGTCAGGGTAAACACTTTTTTTACACCCGCTGTTTAGGCGGGCAGGTTGTATGGGACGAACAGGACGAAGGAGGAAGATAGATATGAATTTATACCGTGAACTATGGAGCCGTATCGGCGGACGCCCCTGGACTTATATTTTAAGGGACTTATGGCACAAATACGAAGGGCTTTGTATCCTGGCGCTGGTGGCCGGAGGGGCTTTTCTGGGGCATTGGCTGTGGCACAGTGTTTTGTGGTATTTACTGAATTTTACTTTCGGGTATATTGCCGGGCATCTTTTCTGGGGGAAAGACTATATACCTGACCAGAAGGGAGACTAAATGTACCCGCTAAGCCCGTCACTTTTAGCTGCCCAGCAGTCCGGCTATGCCTGCCCGAAGGTAAAGCTTGCGGTCAGAAACTGTTTGGACGGGGCTTCCAAACTAAGATGGGAGGAAATATATGCCGGTACCCAGGCTGATGGCTATCATGCCATGGCTATAGCCGGAGACGGGGCAATGATACGTATCCGGCTGGGGGATAACCCGGATGACTACCGGCTCTATTTTCAGCGGGTTGCCCAACCGGGGCCGGGGGCTGATTTCGGGCAGTGGACATACAGCGGTTCATATTTTTTCAGCCGGGCAGATGTGGCCAGTTTCGGTAACCGGGTTTATGTAATAGCTATAGACTATTACCGGAATATGTTTATTTTTGAAAGCCTTGATAATGGCCAGACCTGGCCAGCCCCTGTGAGTATAGGCCGCAGTAATAATACCCAGATAAACGGACTGTCCTTAGCCTTTAAGCCAAACGGAGATATGGCTGTATTTTATATAGAGTTTAATACTCTGTGCTACAGAAAAAGAATCAACGGAAACTGGCAGTCACGCCAGATTTGGGATAAATCCAGCGGTGCTCTCTCAGGAGTGAGTGCGGTATATGATGGTGACTGGCGGCTGGTAGTTTCGGGGTCTGATGGTACGGGTTGCTCTAAGGTGTGGAGTGTAAGCCTGGGTGACGGGGCTGATTTTGGAGTGGGGGTTTGGTCTCCCCTGTACGAATTTGCCTCCGCTCCGGCCGGAGGGCTTTACAGCTACAGTGCGGTTTCTATGGACTGCCCGGATGTATTCCGGGTGTGTTATCTGGAAAGCTATACCGGCAGTGTGGCAGATAAACGGGCATTCCTGAGCCATCTGGTAGCGGATAACAGTTTTAGTGATAACATCTGGTGCGAAAGCGTGCCTACCAGTATGAGCAGTGAATTTGGCTTTGCTATGGAACATGACGGACAGTATGTATATCTGGCCGGGGTGAACCGTATTTACCGTGCCAAAATTGCCCAGAGCAGTTTGGAAATAGGGGCAGATATACTTAAACTTGAAACTGACTGCGGCAGCCTGAACGGCAGTTTGACAGTAGAGCTGGATAACTCAGGCGGCCGTTATAACCGGGCGGGCAGCGGTGAGCTGGATATGCTTACCCCGGGCAGTGAAATCCAGTTTTCCCCCGGCTGCGAGACAGACAACGGTGACGAATACGGGCCGGGGCAGTTATATGTTATCCAAAGTTTGGAAAAGCGTATTTCGGGCGGTAAATCAAGCCTGCTGATACGGGCGGAGGATACTTTTTGCCGCTTGAAAAGGTGGCGGGCAACCAACCAGATGCGCTGGAACCGCAGCTCTTCCCAGCTTTCGGTCAGAGGGATAATGGGGTATGTCTTAAGCAAAGCGGGTATCCGCATGGAAGTGCTGAGCGCATCCGCCCAGCTGGACAGTTTTTACCCGGATTTTACTATACACGTAGGTGATGACGGGTATGAGCTGCTGGAGAAGCTGCTTAGTTTTGTGCCTGATTTGGTCTTTTTGCAGGGTCACTATATTTACTGTGTTTATCCCCGGGAAACAGACAGCCCGGTGTACAGTTACGGGCTTAATCACCCTGTATTCAGCGGAGTTTATGCGGATACATTTTCCGAAGTAAACCGGGTGGTGCTGGAAGGGGTGGATTCTTCTTCCCGTATCTTTATGGTTCAGGGCTTCCTCTGGGATGAGATTTACCAGAACCATGACCGTACTCTAAGGATTTATGACCGCAATATAAACACACTTGCTCATGCAAGAGAAAGGCTGGATAGCTATTTCAGAAAAGCGGCATTGAAACAGCAAACGGGGCGGATAGTGACGCCCGTAAATTGCGGGCAGCAGCTTTTTGATGTGGTCCGTATCGGCCAGCCGGAAAGCGGTTTGGAAGGGCTGGTACGGCGCATTAACGGCATCCGTGTGGTTTACGAGCCGGGCAAAGGGATATACCGCCAGGAATTAAGTTTGGGAAAGGTGTAATTAACTATACGATGGAGATAAAACGGGCAGTCCTGAAGGTTTTTAATTCTGCAACTTATACCGCCTCTATCCAGCTGGCGGGTGATTATAAATCTATGCTGGAAGAAGTAAAAGTGGCCCGGAATATCCCTGCCGCCGAAATGCTGGCCGGGCGGAATCTGGGGGTCTGGTTTTTTGATGACCACAATACCAAAGATACGCTGGTAATTGCAGTTTATTCTTAAAATGGGGCAGGCACGGGTTGATTGAATCCGTTTTTTAAGAGGTGCAGGCTGGTTTTTGGCTTGCACCTCTTTATTATCAGGACAAAAGGGTTTTAGGGGTGTGCTTTATCTCAGCTTGAGCCTTTGGCGCTTCTGGGGTGATAAGCTTCGGCTGCCTCCAGGCAGAGTGCCAGACTCATCAGGTAGTCATCATGCCCGCGGGTGGTTTCCACATAAAAATTCATCTGCTGGCTTTGGCGGTAGTCTGCCCGTGCCAGCTCCATTTCCTGCCAGAACAGGGCATATTCGGCACTGCCGTTGGCCGCATACATCTTCAATCTGCCTGAATTTACAGCCGAAAGCAAATTAAAGCCCAGCCGTGATTTTGAAGACGGCTGGAAAACAAACGACAGAATACGGCTGCCCAGTGATTCCCTCAGGAATGAGGCTACCGGCTGCCCTAAACCGGTGGCATCCACGGCCACTTTGCGGCATTTCCAGACCTTGCCCAGCAGTTCCACCAGTTTTTCATAAAGCAAGGCATGGCGCGCTCCCTGCCAGCTATAGTGGCAGACCAGCCTGACCTGAGGCAGGTTAAAGGGTGCTTTGGCAAATGTATAGTCCAGCTCTGCAATGGTAAGCACGCTTGAGTCCCGCCGCAGGTTTACGGCTGTGGGCAAATCAGCGGCTGATTGTACGTCCTCACCTGCCAGGTCCAGCCCGGCTACATATACCTTGCCATTTTCCGGGTATAACTGGCAGGGGTGGCTGCCCTTAAGCAAGCCAAGCTGTGCGTTGCTGAACATGCCCCCGCCGCCGCTTACCGGAAGCAGACGGTACTGGGTAAGGAACAGGGGGTGATTTTCTCCCAGCCGGTCTTTTTCAGACAGGGCATAAGCCAGATAAGCCGGGTTGTGGGCGGCAACTTCTTCCCAGTCATAACGGAAATGCCGTTTCAGACCGTCTTGGTGTTCTTTTTCTATATTCTGTCTTTTTATCTCTTCCAGCAGGCTGGAGTTATCCCAAGTAGTGCCGTACAGTACGGTGGTTACATTGGTGGTGGCACCCATAGGTTTAAATTCCTTGCTGTACTTTTCCCGGTTTACGTCCTGGGCTTCGTCTACCTCAAGCAGCAGGTGGGCGGTATTGCCCACCACATTGGCACTGGGTTCGGCGGAAAGAAAAACCGCTCTGGCCTGATTAAGCCTGATGATATACCCGCCTTCGGTCTGGTATATGTCTCCAAAACCGGCCTCGTTCAGGCGGTCTTTCAGTCTCATCATGGAGATATTCAGCTGGGGTTTGAAGGTAGGGGCGCATTTAACCAGATTTTTGGGCTCAAACATGAAAAGGGTCAGCAGCAGAAGCTCCAGCTGAGACGAAAGCTCATTTTTCCCTCCCTGCCGGGCTATTTCCACGCTGAAGGTTTGTCCCTGCCGGTTAAATATACTCTGCAATACCGCTTTGGCAATATCCTGCTGGTAGGGGCGCAGTTTATTTATCAAAGGTAGCCTTTATAATGCCCAGCGGTACTGCCACGTCCCGCAGGACATTGAAAATAGCTTCCTTTAACCCGCCCTTGTCCTGACGGCTGATATTATAGCGGGCTGAAAGCAGGCGTGAGAGGGTGGTTATGGCCTGCATGAGCAATTTTAAGTTATCCGGGTCATGGCGGAGGACAGATTTTATTTTTACCCGCAGCAGGGCAATTTCTTCGTCAATGCCTTCCGCCAGGGTGGCCTGCTCATAGTCTTCCAGTTCAGCAGTATCCAGCACACGTGAATAGAAGCCATGTTTGCGGGCATTCTGGTTGCCGTAGGGAGCGCCTTTTTTCCGTTCAACAAATTCTTGTGTCATAGTGGCAAAATAATAGCACAAATGTTCTAATATTAGCTATGACTATCTGTCACTCCTTCAGGTAGTTATTGCCAAAGTGTTACTAAGGACTTACAATAGTGGGCAAGTATGCAACTAGCGAAAGAGCTTTATCAACTGCAAGAACTGGAACTGGATTTGGAGTTTCACCTGATACAGGCCTCCAAATTACAGGCAACCCTTAAGGATGATTCTGCTCTCCGGCAGGCGGAAAATAGTCTGGCAGAAGCCGCTTTGCACTTGAAAGACCAGCAGGCTTCGCTTCGCGCGCTTGAAGACCAATCTGCTGATTTGGATGCCAAGGTAAATGAGGTCAAAAAAAGCCTTTATTCCGGGCGTATCGGTAATCCCAAGGAGCTTTCCAATCTGAGTAAGGAGCAGGAACTCCTTGAGGCCAAGCGTGCCCAGATAGATGACCAGGCACTGCAGGGGATGGATAATCTGGAGGAATTGCAGGCAAGATGTGACCAGATGATGGAAAACCTGGAATCTGTCCGCGCTCTCTGGCAGCAAAACCAGACTCAAAATACTCAAGCCTTAAACGCTATCCTTTCGGAGATAGAAAAACTTAAAAGTGAGCGGCAGGAATTTATATCCCGCTTTAACCCTTCGGATTTAGAGCTTTTTCAGACTCTGCGGAAGAGTAAGGGCAAAGCCGTTTCAAGGGTAGAGCAGGGTAATTGCCGCGGCTGCGGCTTGAAGCTTACGCCAGCCTGGATACAGCGTGCCAGAGCCGGGACTCTGGTGCAGTGCAGCGGCTGCCAGCGCATACTATATCTGGACTGAAAGAAAGGTATCTGAAAGATTAGCAAAATCATTATAAACACAGACGGGGCATCAAGGGGTAATCCCGGCCCGGCTTCCATTGGCGTAACCCTTAAAGACGAAAAATATAATCTGGTTGCCTGTATATCCAGGGCTATCGGCCATACCACCAACAATCAGGCCGAATATCAGGCCCTGCTGGCCGGGCTGGAAAAGGCGGCTTCACTGGGCGCAAAGGAACTGGAAATACGGTCTGATTCCGAGCTTCTGGTAAAACAGATAAAAGGTGAATACCGCATGAAGAACGAGGGGCTTAAACCCCTGTTCAGTAAGGCGGTGTCATTGCTGGGGCGGTTTGAGAGCTACCACATAAAGTACATACCCCGCGCCCAAAACTCCGAGGCAGATGCTCTGGCAAACAAGGCTCTGGACGGCGGGAGTTAAGAATCAGCTTCAGTTAAGGGGGGCGTTGCCACCCTTTTTTGGGGTATATGTTTTATGCGGCCGGGGTACATCTCTGCTATACTAAGCTTGCCAAGCAGACCGGATGGCTGCCCGCTTTTATGGCGGGAGGAAAGTCCGAGCTCCTCCAGACAGGATGCTGGGTAACACCCAGGGGGGGCGACCCTACGGAAAGTGCAACAGAAACATACCGCCTGTGCAAACAGGTAAGGGCGAAATGGTGAGGTAAGAGCTCACCGGCAGTCCGGGTGACCGGCTGGCCGGGTAAACCCCGTCCGGAGCAAGGCCAAATAGGGGAACCTAAGGCAGTCTGGCCTGTTCCCGGGTTGGCCGCATGAACCAGCTGGTAACAGCTGGTCTAGATAGATGGTCATCGCCTTTGCCTTCGGGCAAGGGTACAGAACTCGGCTTACAGGTCTGCTTGGCTTAAATTTTATTAGTAAACCACTCCTTTTTAAGGGGTGGTTTTGTTATTTAAAAACTATCCAGGCCGGATTCAGCTGGTATATTTAAGACGGGTGTTTAGATAGGAAAACAGCAAAAGGCTGCTTCCGCTTGCGGCCATTACCGTCATTGCCGTAAACAGGTTGGCTACGTATTCTCTGGCCGGAGCGGAGTCAGGCAGTACAAGAGATAATACCTGGGGTAAAATAAAGAAGGTAACTGCCAGCAGGCAGAGTATCCACCAGATTTTAAGCAGCAAATTTATTTTATATTCAGGCAGGGCGTTTTGGGCTTCGGGCGTCAGTTTGCTTAGCTGCCATGTCTCGGCAGTAAACAGCAGCGGAAATACCACATTTACCACGGGTATCAAAAATCCTGAAAATGCGCGGCTGGATCTGTATCGGGGGGTGATAAGGTACAGGTTTACATAATAGGCGTGGCTCAGATGCAGGTAAAACATACCGTATACAAAGCTGGCGGCCAGCAGTATATCTAAGCTTATAATAGCTTGGTCTATTGCCCCCTCACAGAGATGCACATAAGACGGAATAACAAAACCAGTCCGGCTGATATCGTCCAGATAGCTGCTTAAGTTTGCTTGCTGGGCTGCCAGATATATGCTGCTTAATACACATAACCCCAGCAGCACCGGCAAGAGCCAGCCCAGTATTTTTAGCCGGGTAAGTTTTTTATGTTGGCCGGTATTCAGCAAGTCAGTGCCTGTTTAGTTGGAAACATATATATAAATGTATAATAAAAAGACAAATATAGCAATCAATATCAGTTTATCCAGATTTTGGCTGCCGCTAAATGGTTTTCTTTAGTAATAAAATCAGCTGCTCTTAAGGCTTCAAACAGGCCTGTTTTCAAGGCTTAAGAGGCTCAAAATACAAAGATATAAGCCATTATTGAGGTTAGCCAAGGGGTTTGACTGGTTATAAATTATCCCCGGCAACCCTCCTCAGGCGGTTTGCCGCTTTCTAGGTGGCGCTGGGTTATAATGGGTGCAGTTATGGAAGACCTGAATGTTTCTGCTCTGGATTTTGTCAGTTTCTGCCACCGCCGCTGCGGGCAGGAATGGCCTGAACTGTATGATGAAATGTGCCGGGTAGCCGGGAGACGGCTCTACCGGGGAATGGGTTATTACGAACTGAATAACTTGGGTATTCCGCTGGACCTGACTAATCTGGACAGTACGCTGGCTCTGGTGGACCAGTATAAATCAAATCAGAAGTGCTCTTAGCGGCACTTTATATCAAGCGTTATCCGCAGGCACGAAAGTAGTACTTCCGTGCCTTTTGTTTTATGATTAGGACAGGATATTTTACAGGGAGATGTCTATGACTTTGAGAATAAAAGTATTGCTGGGTACTATTCTGGCTATGGTGGGTTTGCTGGTTTCTTTCGGGGTGGGTTATCTAAGCGGCGGGATAGCCGCCTTAAATAGCGATGAAAACCTGTCCAGCATTGTAAATGCCTGGCAGATTATCACTACCGAATACGTAGAGCCGGATAGTATTGACCAGGCGGCTCTGGCTGAAGCTGCCATAAAGGGCATGATGGATGAACTGGATGACCCTCATTCCGTTTATCTGAATGCCGAAGACTACCAGTCCAGTCTGGAATATGATGACGGAAAGTATGTGGGCATAGGTGCTACTGTCCAGATAGAAGATGAGGCTATTGTCCTGGTTCCTTATGATGGCTCTCCGGCAGCTCTGGCCGGTATACAGGCCGGTGATATTTTGCTGGAAGTGGACGGGCAGTCAGTGGCCGGGTTCAGTTTGGCAGACCTGTCCCCGCTGGTAAGGGGAGAAAAGGGGACTTCGTTAACCCTGCTGGTGGAAAGAAGCTCCTCTGACCAGCCGCTGCTGTTTGAAGTCACCCGTGATGAAATACTGATTTCCAGCGTTACCTCCGAAATGATGGGTGATATCGCATATATACGTATCAGCCGTTTCAGCGAAAGAACAGATGAGGAACTGGAGCAGGTGCTTAAAAACCTGGGCAGTGCGGAAGGTATTGTGCTGGATTTGCGGGGTAATCCCGGCGGTCTGGTAAGCTCGGTTATAGACGTAACCAGCCGCTTTGTAAGCAGTGGGGTGGTTTTGACTACGGTGGACAATGAAGGAAACTCCTCTGAGTATAGTGTAGTGCCTAAAACGGTAACTACCAGTTTGCCCATGATAGTTTTGGTAGACCAGTACAGCGCCAGCGGCTCGGAAGCCCTTTCCGGTGCTTTGCAGGACTACGGACGGGCAACTATTGCGGGAAAAACCACTTATGGCAAAGGCAGTGTAAACCGCACCTTCAATGTAACGCCGGATACGGGTATCTACCTGACTATAGGCCGCTGGTATACACCCAACGGGCGGATGATAGAAGGGCAGGGTATTACCCCGGATATAGAGCTGGAGCTGACCGGGGATGAGGCAGTCAGCTGGGCCTTAGGTTTCCTGCATGGGGACACCTGAATTATTCTGGAAAGCTGATTAAGGCGGATATACCTGACATAATGTTAGTTTGTGTTGACCATTCAAAGCTAATAGCATATAATTTTTATAAAAATTTTGATGTGAAGCTGGGCTATGGAAGAAATTAAGAATATCACCGAAATTACCCAAAGTGCCCTTGCCGAACTGGAAGCCATAACGGAACTTAAAGACCTTGAAGCGTGGCGTGTCCGGTATCTGGGCAAGAAAAGCCTGCTGACCGGGGCACTCCGGAATCTGGCCAGTTTGCCTATAGAAGAACGCAAAGCGGCCGGAGCGGCAGCCAACGAGGCTAAAGCCGCACTTGAAGCGGCTTTTTTAGAGAAAGAGCAGCTGTCTAAAGAAAAACAGTTTGCCAGCCGCAGTGAGGGGCTGGATATTACTTTGCCTGGCAGACCCTGGCCTATCGGCCGGATACACCCCTTGACTCAGGTTACCAATGAAGTGACTGCTATCTTCTCCACTCTGGGTTTTTCCGTACTGGAAGGGCCGGAAATAGAAGATGACTATCATAATTTTGAGGCTCTTAATATTCCGGAAGACCACCCTGCCAGAGAAAATATGCAGACCTTCTGGATAGACCGGCCTAATAAAGACGGCAGGCTGGATACTTTGCTTCGCACCCATACCTCTCCCATGCAGGTGCGCTATATGGAGAAAAACAAACCTCCCATACGGATAGTAGTTCCGGGCAAGGTTTACAGGTATGAAGCTACCGATGCCACCCATATTCCCATGTTTACCCAGGTGGAAGGGCTGGTGGTGGACGAAGGCATTTCTATGGCTCACCTAAAAGGCACTTTGATGGAGTTTTGCCGCCGCTTTTTCGGGGCTAACCGCAAGGTGCGTTTCCGCTGTGACTACTTCCCCTTTGTAGAGCCGGGTGTGGAGGTAGCGGTAAGCTGTACCTGCGGGGGCAAAAAAGAATGCAGCGTCTGCCATGGCTCCGGCTGGCTGGAAATACTGGGGGCGGGCATGGTACACCCCAGGGTGCTGGAGAGGGTAGGTATAGATTCGGAAAAATATACCGGTTTTGCCTTTGGCATGGGGCTGGAAAGATTGCCCATGCTGAGATACGGGATTGATGATATTCGTCTGTTCTACTCTAACGATACTAGATTCTTGAGGCAGTTTTAATATGAAAATACCTTTGAAGTGGCTTAAAGAATATCTTCCCACAGATATGCCGCCGGCCGAACTGGCCGAACGGATGACTATGGCCGGTACTGAGGTGACAGTACTGAATTCCCACAAAGATAAATGGCCGAACGTATATGTAGGCCAGATAATGGAAGTAAACCGTCACCCCAATGCTGACCGTCTGGTACTGGTTAAGGTGGATTGGGGGCAGGGGCAGGAGACAGTGGTTACCGGCGCACCTAACTGCAAAGCCGGTGACAAGGTTGTTTTTGCCCGTACCGGTGCAGTTCTGATAGATGGCCACAACGGCAAAGAAATGGTACTTAAGCCGGCTGTTTTGCGGGGGGTGGAATCCTGCGGAATGGTTTGTTCCGAAAGGGAATTGGGACTGTCTGACGAACATGAGGGTATTTTGATACTGCCGGCTGATGCTCCGGTGGGTATGCTGGCCAGTGAATATCTGGGTGAGATAATACTTGACCTTGAGCTTACACCTAACCGGGGTGATTTGATGTGTGTAACCGGTGTGGCCAGAGAACTGGGCGCCTTAATAGACCATTTGCCTTCTATCAGCACGCCGGATTTCAAGGCCACCGGTAAGGATATCAAGGACAAAATAAATATAGAGATAAAAAACACTAAACTCTGCACCCGTTATACCGCCAGCCTGATAGAGGGAATAAAAATCGGCGAATCACCGGACTGGCTTAAAGAGCGGCTGATTGCCTGCGGTATGCGCCCGATAAACAACGTGGTAGATGCTACCAATTACGTTATGCTGGAATTCGGCCAGCCTCTGCACTCCTTTGATTATGATCAGATTAAGTCAAAACATATTATCGTCCGCCCCGCAGCGGAGGGTGAGGTTTTAACCACTCTGGACGGGGTTGAACGCAAACTCAGCCCGGATATGCTCCTTATTACCGAACCGGACAAAATAATTGCCCTGGCCGGGGTAATGGGCGGTGAAAATACCGAGGTTACTGAGAAAACTACCAGCGTACTGCTAGAGTCGGCTACCTTTGACAAGCACAGCATCCGCAGGACTGCTAAAGCTTTGAAACTCCAGAGTGAGGCTTCAGCCCGTTTTGAAAAAGGGCTTAGCTTTGAGCTTGCGCCTATTGCCCTGAAACGCGCCACCCAGCTGATACTGGAAATAGCCGGCGGGCAGGCGGCTTCGGGCTTAATGGATGTTATGCCGGTTAAAAAAGACAGAAACAGCGTTGTATTATCTCTTTCAAAGGTCAACCGGGTATTAGGGCTTGAGGGAGAGAAATTTGACAGCTGTAAAATAGCCAAAAGGCTGGGTTTTGCCTGGATGCCCGAATATGTACCCGGTATGGAAGAATTCGGCTACGGTTCAGTTGATGATAAAATGCGGTTTTTCCCCGGTTACTGGCGGATGGATATTGAAAGTGATATTGATATGATTGAAGAGGTGGCCAGGATAGCCGGCTACGATACTATACCCTGTCTGCCTCTGGATAAAGCTATTCCTAAAATAGAAACACCCCCTCTGCCGGGCATGAAGCGTTTCTTACGGCAGATACTATCAGGGTATGGTTTTCAGGAACTTATATCATATTCATTCACCAGCCGCGAAATGCTTTCCCGTGTTTTTTCAGGGGCTGAGCCAGAATGTCTGGCTATCAGCAACCCCATGAGCAGTGAGCAGGAAGTTATGCGTACCAGCTTGCGTCCGGCTCTGTATGCATCTTTAGCGGCAAACCGCCGCTTTGAAAAAAACGGCCTCAGGCTGTATGAGCTTGGGCGTGTATATCTGCCGAAAGAGAATAATAAGCAAGATGAGCCCGAAATGCTGTGCGCCCTTATAGCGGGCAGTGCCTCTGAAGCCTGGTGGCAGAGAAATACCGCTGGTTTTGACTTCTTTGATGCCAAAGGCATTGTGGAATCTTTGGTCAGCCGGTTAGGTATTGCAGCTGATTTTGCGGTATCTGATGAACCGGGGCTGACCCCGGGATATCAGGCCGGTATACTGGTGGGAGACATGCCGGTGGGTGTTTTGGGCCAGCTAAGCCCCCAGACTGCAGATAAATTCGGCATAACAGAGCCGGTATATATGTTTGAAATCAATCTTTCCAAGCTCATTACCCGGGCTACGGTTAGGCGCAAATTTACCCAGATTAACCGCTTCCCCTCAGTGGAACGTGATTTGGCTTTGGTGCTTGACCGCAGTATTACCAACCGTCAGGTTACCGATATTATTTCCGAGTTTGATTTGGTTAAAAATGTAGAGCTGTTTGATATGTATCAGGGCAAGCAGGTAGCCGGGGACAAAAAATCACTGGCTTATCATCTGCTGTTTCAGTCTGATACCCATACCCTGAAAGATGCGGATGTAGACAGTGTAATGAACCAGATACTTAAACGGCTTAATACTGAAACGGGGGCGGTTCTGCGTTCCTGAGCGTATTTATCCGGTTATTGCAAAAGGGGCTTTTGGGTAGAAGCCCCTTTTGGTTTTTAAGCCCGAATGAGGTATTATAAATGCGGAGGAAAAATGTTAAGCGATAGTTCAAAGCAGATTAAAAAAGAAGTTGAAGCCATCAATTCAGATTTTAAGACAATAGTGGGTTGCGGTGAGTCAAAATGCCCCAAACTTAAAAGACTGAAACTGGCAAGTACCCCGGATATTATCCTTAAGGTTATGATAGAAATACCTAAGGGTAGCCAAAATAAATACGAATATGATAAAGAACGCAAGGTAATCAAGTTTGACCGTATGCTTTTCTCGGCTGTTCATTATCCCAGTGACTACGGTTTTATTGAGGATACTCTGGCCGAAGACGGTGACCCGCTTGATGCTTTGGTTTTGGTTTGGGAGCCCACCTTCCCCGGCTGTCTGATAGAGACCAAGCCGGTAGGTCTTTTCAAAATGTACGATGAAAAAGGCCCGGATGCCAAGCTGCTGTGCGTGCCCATTGGTGACCCCCACTTTAACTTTATCCGTGACCTTTCGGACGTGCCTCCCCACCTGCTTAAAGAAATATTCCATTTCTTTAACATCTATAAAGAACTGGAAGCCAAGAAAACCGGTGTTGAAGGCTGGGAAGACCGTGAGTCAGCCATTAAGACTTATTGGGAATCTCACCAGAGATATCTGGATTCACTTAAAAACAAGCCGGAACAGAAATAAAAAATCAGGGGGGCTGTCAGCCCCCCTGATTTTTCTACCTTTAGACAGCTCTTGGGCAAAACAGGCAGTTATAAATCACTCTCGCTCTTGATGCAGGTGATTACCCTTTCCATTACGCTTTCAAGCGGAACAAGCTCGGATTCCTTGTTCCGGCGGAGCTTGAGTTCCACCCCGCCTTTATCCAGATTGCGGGGGCTTATCGTCAGCCTCAGGGGGATACCTAAGAGGTCTGCATCGTTAAATTTGACCCCGGCTGTAAGTTCGCGGTCGTCAAACAGCACTTCCACCCCTTGGGCTTCCAGTTCGGTATATATCTTTTCAGCCGCCTGGCTGACTGCCGGGTTATCCAGGAAAAGCCCGCAGATATATACCTGATAAGGGGCAATAGGCATAGGCCAGATAATGCCTTTTTCGTCATGGTTTTGCTCTATGGCGGCAGCCAGCAGCCGTCCTACCCCCATGCCGTAGCACCCCATTATTATAGGGTGGCTGATACCCTCGGCATCTGTGAAGTTTGCCTCGAAACGTTCTGAAAGGAATGTTCCCAGTTTAAAAATATGCCCCACTTCCACCCCCCGCTTGGAGGCAAAAGTGCCGTCACAGAAGGGGCAGGCAGCCCCTTCGGCCGCCAGGGCAATATCCGCCATTTTATCTGCCTTGAAATCCCGCCCGAAGTTGACGTTTTTCAGGTGAAAGCCGTCTTTGTTAGCCCCGGCTACAAAGTTAGAGCCGTTTTCAACAGAGTCATCAGCCACTATCAGTCTATTTTTCAGCCCTACGGGTGATGCAAATCCGGCTGCTATCCCGGCGGCTTTTACTTCGCTGTCTTCCGCAAGACGCAAATCATTGCACTTCAGCAGATTTTTCAGCTTTATTTCGTTTATATCCAAATCTCCCCGTATGACCGCCATCACAAACTTTCCGTCTGCCATGTAAAAGACTGCTTTGAGGGTATTTTCCGGTTTGAGCGAAAGAAAAGCGGCTACCTCTGAAATGGTTTTCTGGCCGGGGGTGGCTACTTCCTCTAAGTCTTTCGGGGGTTCTTTGGGCAGGGTTTTCTTTTTGAACACTGCTTTTTCGGCATTGGCGGCATAATTGCACTTCGGGCAGTAGATAATACTGTCTTCGCCGCTTTCGGCCACAATCATAAATTCGTGTGAGGCCTTTCCGCCTATTGCCCCGCTGTCCGCATCTATTACCATAGATTCCAGGCCGCAGCGGCGGTATACGTTTTCATAGGCCTGTTTCATAGTCTGGTAGCTTTCATCCAGCCCTTCGGGGCTGGCATCAAAGCTGTACATATCTTTCATAATAAATTCGCGTACCCGTATCAGCCCGCCGCGGGGGCGGGGCTCATCACGGAATTTGGTCTGTATCTGGTAAAGCCGCTGGGGCAGGTCACGGTAACTCTGGATATAGCGGCTGGCAAGGTCGGTTATAACCTCCTCGTGGGTAGGGCCAAGCACCAGATTACGGTCTTTGCGGTCTTTCAAATGGAAAAGGGTCTGCCCGAAGGGGGCTTCGCGTCCGCTTTGCTGCCATATTTCCACCGGCTGGAGTACCGGCATGGCCAGTTCCTGGCAGCCTGATTTATTCATTTCCTGCCGGATAATGTTTTCAATTTTCTGGATAGAACGCCAGGCCAGAGGCATAAACGAATACACTCCGGCGGTCAGCTGGGCTATCATACCCGAACGCAGCAGCAGCTGGTGGCTTATAGTTTCGGCATCTGACGGGATTTCACGCTGGGTCTTGCCAAATAACCTGGAATAACGCATATTAAAAGCTCCTTGTAAATAACGGCTTGCCAAGAAGGATTATACCCTAAAATCATCTGCCAAAGAAGCCTGAAAGCGGGGGCGTATAAACTACAGAGAAGCTATTTCCCGCAGCAGGGCATTTACCAGCTCATCTTCGGGAAATGAGGCTATCTTTTCACCCTTGCGGAATAGCAGTCCCTGTCCTTTGCCGCAGGCTATGCCCAAATCAGCCTCTTTGGCTTCGCCGGGACCGTTTACGGCACAGCCCATTACGGCCACCCTGATAGGTTTATCTATTTTGTTCAGGGCTTCCTGCACCCTGGCGGCAATACCCACAATATCCACTTCGGTCCGGGAGCAGGTGGGGCAGCTGACCAGCACCGGGCCGCGCTGCCTTAAGTTCAGGCTTTTCAGTATTTCATAAGCGGCAAATACTTCTTCCTGGGGCGGGGAGGTCAGGGAAACCCGGATAGTATCCCCGATACCCATATACAGCAGATTGCCTATGCCCACCGCGCTTCGCACCAGACCGGTTTTGGGGGTGCCTGTTTCGGTAATGCCCACATGAAGCGGGTAGGGTATAAGGGAAGCTATCTGGCGGTAGGCTTCAACAGTGGTAGGCACGTCAAAAGCCTTCAGTGAAACCTTAATCAGGCTGAAATCCAGGGCTTCCAGTATCTTTATATGACCCATGGCGGCTTTGACCATCTTTTGGGCAGTGGTGAGCTCTGGGGGCAGGTCTTTGGGCAGGCTGCCGGCATTTACCCCGATACGGATTGGGATTTCCCGTTCTTTTGCCGCCCTGACCACCGCTTTAACCCGTTCCGGGTCACCGATATTGCCGGGATTGAGCCTGAGGCCGTCTGCCCCGGCTGAGAGTGCTGCCAGTGCCAGGCGGTAATCAAAATGAATATCCGCCACAATAGGTATTCTGACTTCTTTGCGGATAGATTTCAGGGCAGTGGCAGCTTCCATATCCGGTATAGCCAGCCGGATTATTTCACAGCCGCATTCTTCCAGCTCTTTTATCTGGGAGATGGTAGCTGGGATATTGCGGGTATCTGTTTTGGTCATGGACTGGACTGATACCGGGGCATTCCCCCCGATAGTCATATTCCCCAGCCGGATTTCAGTACTTTTACGCCGCATAATCATATTTTAAAAGCCTCTTCGTAGAGAGTATATCAGAAACTAGCCTTGGGCAATGCGTATAATATCCTGAAAGGTTACCGCCAGCATAAGCCCTATCAGCAGGAAAAACCCGGTCATATGGATAAGGTTTTCCACTCTGGGAGAGATGCGTCTGCCGCCCCGTATCCACTCAATAAATACAAACAATATCCGTCCGCCGTCAAGGGCGGGTAGAGGCAGCAAGTTTATAATAGCCAGATTCAGGCTGAGAAACGCGGTAAACTCCAGCAGAGGGCCAATCCCGGCACGTGCCACATCCCCGGTCATCTGGGCAAGCCCCACCGGCCCGACTACGTCAAAGGGTACACTGCCCATAATAAGGCCCAGTATGGAGTTTTTAAAAAGCACCAGGGTTTCAAAATTTTGCTGTATAGACAGGGGAATGGAATCCAGAACAGACTCGCTTTCGCTTATTATCCGGTAGTCCAGAGTTTGCAGTGAAATACCCACCGGGCCTTCACCGGCCGGCGGCTGCCAGCGGGGAGACAAACTGACGGTACTTTGGGTCTGGTCAGCATGGAGTACGGTTATTTCTATGGTTTGTCCCAGATTCAGCTGGGAAATACGGGAAAATTCGGAGGTATTCCGTATTTCAGTGCCGTCTACACTTAAAATAGTATCACCCGCTACCAGCCCGGCTAAAGCGGCAGGTGAATCCGGCACTACTTCTTCCACGTTTACCCTACCCACCAGCACGTCATGCGGCACCATCAGGGCAAAGGCAAACAGGACAATGGGTAAAACAGCGTTTACCAAAGCTCCAGCACTGAAAAAGAGCAGACGCTTACCGGCACTTTTTGAGGAAAGGCCTTTATTATTTACGGGGTCGTCCTCTACTTTTACAAAACCGCCCAGCGGCAGCCAGTTAAGGCTATACTCAGTCTGTCCGAATTTGCGGCCGAATATTTTAGGCGGATAGCCAAACCCGAATTCCTCCACCTTTACCCCTATAGCTTTGGCGGAAAAGAAATGGCCAAGCTCATGGGAGATAACTACTATGGAAAATATAATCAGAAAAGAAACAATGGTTAACAGCATTTATAATTTACCTGCCAGTTCGGTTACTTTGCGGCGTGCCCAGGCATCTGCGGCCAGAATATCATCCAGAGACGGGCTGGCAACAGCCTGATGGGCATCCAGTACTTTGGCTATCAGTTCGGGTATCTGCCCGAAGCCTATCTCACCCTTCAGGAACATCTCAACTGCCACTTCGTCTGCGGCGCACAGTGCTGCCGGAAAGGTTTTGCCTTCTTCTCCGGCGGATATGGCTAACTTCAGGCAGGGAAATCTGTCCATGTCCGGCATTTCAAAGTCCAGCTTGCCTATTTCCGCCCAGTTTAGGCGGGGCAGGGTTAGGTTGGTCAACCTTTCGGGGTAGGTGAGAGCACACTGAATGGGGAAACGCATATCCGGCCGTGACAGCTGGGCTTTAAGGCTGCCGTCTGCAAACTCCACCATGGAGTGGATAATGCTCTGGGGATGGATAACCACTTGAATATTCCGTACCGGCATATCAAACAGCCAGCGGGCTTCTATTATCTCCAGCCCTTTATTCATGAGACTGGCTGAGTCTATGGTAACCTTGGTTCCCATTTTCCAGGAGGGGTGCTTAAGTGCCTGTTCCGGGGTGACTTTGGCTATTTCGTCTTTAGTTAAGGAACGGAAAGGTCCGCCTGAGGCGGTCAGGATAATCCGGGCGGGGGGTGTGACCTCACCTGACAAACACTGCCAGATGGCACTGTGTTCACTGTCCACCGGCAGTATTTTAGCTTTGTTTTCCTGTGCGGTGGCGGTTACTATCTCCCCGGCTGAAACCAGGGATTCCTTGTTGGCCAAAGCTATTACCTTGCCGGCTCTGGCAGCGTCAAGCACCGGCTGCAAACCGGCACTGCCGGGGGTGGCCACTACCACTATGTCGGCTTCGGGCAGGGCGGCCATTTCCTCCATGGGGATAAAACGGGCGGTACAGGCGTTAGTATCATGGCAGTTTTGGCAGTAGATGTATTTGGGGTGGAACTGCTCGGTTTGTTCTTTAAGCAGATTTGCATTCGTTCCGCCAGCCAGTCCCAGTACCTTGAACCGGTCTGGCAGTGAATGGATAACCTCCAGAGTCTGGCGGCCAATAGAACCGGTAGACCCCAGTATGACAATGTTTTTTATTGAATGAACCATATCACGTAGTAGTATACCACTATGCCGGTAAAAAGCAGGCTGTCCAGGCGGTCCATAATTCCGCCGTGTCCGGGTATCAGATTCCCGGAATCTTTACAGTGCATATTGCGTTTAAACAGAGATTCGGCGATATCCCCGGTTTGTCCGGCTACGCTGACCAAAAGGCCTATCAGCATGGCCACAAATACATTTATAGGCAGTCCCAGCAAGTCAGCAAAAATGGGGGCGACTATAATACTGAATACCGCCCCGCCTATAGCCCCCTGCCAGCTTTTGTTGGGGCTGATGGAGGGTGCCATTTTCTGTTTGCCGAAACGGCTGCCTATGAAAAAAGCCATTGTATCGGTAGCGGCGGTAAGTATCAGCGTCCAGAGCACCCATTCGCGTCCCATGGGCAGTTCGCGCAGGGCCACCCAGAAACTGGAGAGCAGACCGATATAAATTACCCCGGAGAGTGTCCAGGCCCAGCGGGGAAAGGCATCTGTGCGGTCTTTCAGGGTCAGCAGATATATGAGTGAGGTCAGGCTGAAAGACCCCAGTAAGAACGGCAAGACGCTTTCTATTTGCAGATGGGGGCTAATTACGATAAGCATACCCCAGAAAATACCCAGCGCCTTGAAGGGCTGGGATTTAAGGTAAACGGTAACGGCATTGTAAAATTCATTTAGGGCCAGGGCTACTACCACTGCCATAGCTAGGGTAAGCCAGGCTATGGGCTGGTCAATCCAGATAACTGCCAGAGCAATAATGGCCAGCAGGCAGCCGCTTAAAACGCGTTTTTTAAGCATAATTTACAAACCACCGAAACGTCTCTGCCGCTGATTAAAGGCAGAGATAGCTTTATCAATTTCTTTTTCGCCGAAATCCGGCCACATTACTTCCGAAAAATACAGCTCGCTGTAGGCTGACTGCCACAGGAGAAAATTGGAAAGCCGCATTTCGCCGCCGGTGCGGATTACTAAATCAGCTTCCGGTATGCCTGCGGTATACAAATAGCCGTCAAATACATTTTCGGTTATTTTATCAGTAGCTACCCCGTCTTTAACCAGCTTTTTTACCGCCTGAATAATTTCATCCCGCCCGCCGTAATCAAAGGCCAGACACAGGGTCAGGCCGGTATTATGGCTGGTACGGGACAACAGGTCTGCCAGTTTATCCTTGAGTACAGATGGCAGTTTATCCAGATGCCCCAGATGTTTTAAACGGACGTTGTTTTCCACCAGCTCCGGGATATAAGATGACATAATGTCATTTATCAGCCCGAAAAGCCCTTTTATCTCGGTATCAGGGCGTTTCCAGTTCTCAGTGGAAAAGCTGTAGAGGGTAACATATTTGACCCCCAGTGAATTTAAGTGGCGGATAATTTGTCTGGCGTTTTCAAGACCGGCTTTATGCCCGTCTAAACGGCTAAGGCCGCGGCGTTCCGCCCAGCGGCCATTTCCATCCATTATTATTGCGATGTGGTTCGGGGGGGTATTATTTATTCTAACTGTTGTGTCCAAGATAAAAACCTCTATCGCAACAGGGGGTTGCCGGACTATCCTTTGAGTTTGACGGAGAATAGGGGGTTAAACTTGCTTTAGTTCAGTTTCTTTATCTGCCCCCAGCTTGTCAGCCTTGGCAATAAAGCTGTCTGTTATCTTCTGAAGCTGGTCAGAGCCGCGTTTCAGGTCGTCCTGGGAGATTTCCTTGGACTTTTCCAGTTTTTTCATTTCGTCCATTGCGTCACGGCGGACATTTCTCATGGCTATTTTGTCTTCTTCCAGCCGTTTGCTGACCATTTTAATCATTTCCTGGCGGCGTTCTTCAGATAGGGGGGGTATATTCAGGCGGATAATATTGCCGTCATTATTGGGCATAAGACCCAAATCAGATTTCATAATGGCCTTCTCAATAGCGGAAAGGCAGCTTCTGTCCCAGGGCTGAATAGTAATATAACGCGGGTCAGGAGCGGCAATGCTGGCCAGATGGTTAATAGGGGTGGGTACGCCGGCATATTCCACTTTGATATGTTCAACCAGGGCCGGGGACGAACGCCCGGTGCGTATGCCGGAGAGTTCCTGCGAAAGCACATCAAGCGAAGCAGCCATCTTTTTTTCAGATTTTTGTAAAATTTCGTTTATCATTTTAACTCTCGCTGGATATTAATGTACCTATCGGCTGACCGGAAATGGCGCTCACCAGGCTTTCGGAGGATTGGAGGTCAAACACAATAATCGGCAATTTATTATCCAGACAAAGTGAAAGGGCCGTTGCATCCATAACCTGGAGGCGCTTATTTATAGCTTCCATATGAGTAAGGTGCTGGAAAAGGGTAGCTTCGGGGTGTTTTTTGGGGTCAGCGGTATAAACGCCGTCCACCTTATTTTTGGCCATAAGAAGCACATCGGCTTCTATCTCTATGGCCCGTAAAGCGGCGGCAGTGTCGGTGGTCATATAGGGGTTGCCGGTGCCTCCGGCAAATATCACTACCCGCCCTTTTTCCAGGTGGCGGATAGCCCGTCTGCGGATATACGGCTCGGCTACCTGCTGTACTGCCAGAGCGGATTGGGTGCGGGTTACGATGCCCTCACGTTCCAGGGCATCCTGCAGGGTAAGGGCGTTTATAATAGTGGCCAGCATGCCCGCATAATCGGCTGAAACCCGGTCAATTCCCTCTTTGGCGGCGGTTGCCCCCCGCCAAATATTGCCTCCCCCTACCACAATGGCCACTTCCACGCCCATAAGGCAGATATGCTTAATCTCGTGGGCAATACTTCTTACGGTAGGGATATCAATACCGTATCCGGTGGCTCCTTTGAAAGCCTCTCCACTGAGTTTTAACAGGATACGTTTATATTTTATTTCAGCCATAAAAAATACCGGTACTAGCCTCCAAGCTCAAATCGGGCAAACCGCTTCAGGCGGATATTCTCTCCAACCTTGGCAACAGTTTCAATAATGAGACCGTTGATGGTTTTGGAGGGGTCTTTGATGTAAGGCTGAAGCAGCAGGCAGGCGTTTTCGGCTTCAACTTCACATTCAGCCGGGCGGTCTTCTTCAGACAGGTAAAGCGGACACATGGCCGCAACCTGCATGGCCAGATTGTGGGCCAGTTCCTTAAAGGCATCAGTGCGGGCAACAAAGTCAGTTTCGCAGTTAAGCTCAACCAGCGCACCAATCCGTCCCTGGGTATGAATATAGGATTCCACAATACCCTGGACAGTTTCACGTTCAGCCTTCTTGGCGGCTTTTACCAGGCCTTTCTCCCGGAGAATCTCCTGGGCTTTTTCAACATTGCCATTTGAATCCATCAGAGCGTTGCGGCATTCCATAACGCCTGCGCCGCATTTCTCGCGGAGTTCCTTTATCTGTTCAGCATTGATAGCCAATTTATTAACTCCAGTGTTTATTATTTAACCGGCAGTTTCAGCCTGAGCTTCGCCGGTGGTTTCAACTTCGGTAACCTTCAGGGCGTTCTGGGCTTCGATAACGGAATCAGCCATTTTGGAGCAGATGAGTTTGATAGCCCGCATAGCGTCATCGTTAGAAGGAATAGGATAGTCAACTTCGTCAGGGTTGCAGTTGGTATCAACCATAGCCACCAGCGGGACACCCATCCGTTTGGCTTCGGCCATAGCAATCTTTTCTTTAGTGGGGTCTACCACAAAGATTACATCCGGCAGGCGGGTCATCTCTTTGAAGCCGCCCATAGTGCGGTTCAGACGGGCAATCTCTTCTGCCAGTTTCTGAGCTTCTTTCTTGGGCAGACGGTTAAAATCACCCCTGGCCTGCTGGTCTTCCAGCCGTACCAGATAATCAATCCGTGACTGGATGGAGTGGAAATTGGTTAAAATGCCACCGGTCCAGCGCTGATTGATAAAATACATGCCACATCTCTTGGCTTCTTCAGCCAAAATTTCCTGGGCCTGTTTTTTGGTACCGACAAAAAGAACCTTACCGCCTTCACTGACAACCTGATTAATGTAATTGCAGGCTTTGTCCAGCATGACTACGGTCTTTTCAAGGTCAATAATGTGAATACCGTTGCGTTTGGTGAAGATATATTTCTTCATCCGCGGATGCCAGCGGCTGGTCTGGTGACCAAAATGCGCCCCGGCTTCCAGAAGCTCTTTGATGTTTGTAGTTGGCAAGCTCTATCCCCTCCTAGTTAGTTAAAAACCGTTTAATAGCAATATTTGCATGATGATAACACAGAAGTATAACACAAGCCCAATTAGCCAGCAACACCGCTTCCGGTGCCGAAGCGGCTAAAAGCTGCGGCTGATGTCATGTATTTATTACAAAAATGGAGCGCACCAGCTATATTTTCGGGTCTCAGACCTGGCGTGCCCATTTTACGGCATTGGTAAATATTTTCAGCCCGTCACCTTCTTCTTTAAGGCCTTCCGCCGGCCAGCGCGGGTGCTGGCTGCCCCGGACAAACCGCTCCGGGTGGGGCATAAGGGCAAATATCCGCCCGCTTTCGTCTGCAATACCGGCAATATCCATCAGGGTGCCGGCCGGATTAGCCGGGTAGGGGGCGTTGCGTTTGCCGTCCTGGTCGGTATAATAAACCACCGAATTCAGCTTGTTTATCACTTCAGGGCTGCCCAGCAGTTTGCCTTCGCCGTGGGCTACCGGCAGATACAGGCGGTCTATACCCTGGGTGAACACGCAGGTGGAAAAGGGGTTTACCACAAGGTATGTCCAGCGGCATTCAAAACGGCCGGAGTTGTTTTCTGTCAGGGTTATTTTCTGCCCGTCTTTCATAGGGCCGGGTAGTATGCAGGTTTTGACCAGTGCCTGAAAGCCGTTGCAGATACCTATAATAAGCCCGCCGCTTTCGTGAAAACGGTTTATTTTTTCACCCAGTTTCAGGCGTACTTCATTAGCCAGTACCCGTCCCGCCCCCAGGTCATCACCGTAGCCGAAGCCGCCGGGGAAAGCCATTATCTGAAATTCGGCTAAGCGCGAAGGCTTGGCCAGGAGTTCGTTTATATGCACCATCTCTGTTTCGGAGCCGGCCAGCTCAAAGGCATAAGACGTTTCAATATCACAGTTAGTACCGGGTGTGCGGAGTATCAGGGTTTTTACTTTGCTCATCTTTACCTACCAGCGCATCGGCCTTTGCCAGGCCTCTTTCAGTTCGCTAACCGGGGTGTTTATAATAATCTCCCTGCCGCCCAGTCCGCTTATTTTCAGACGGGGTTCGGCGGTGACCTCACCTATAAGCCCGAGGTCACCCGCCTGCATCAGCTTTTCAAATTCGGCCTTATGTTCGGGTGATACTTCTACCAGAAAACGGCTGTTGGACTCTGAGAAGAGTATGTAATCTTCCCGTTCTATCTTTTCAGACAAGGGTACATCTGCCAGACGTATGTTTGCCCCCAGTTTGCCGCTGAAGGCCATTTCGGCCGCCGCAACTCCCAGCCCGCCTTCGGACAGGTCATGGCAGGCAGCCACCAGCCCTTTGGCGGTAGCGGAAGAAAGGGCCTGCATGTTTTCTTTGGCGCGCCCGGCATTTACGGCGGGTGCCCGGTTGCCTATAAAGCTGTGGTTTTTGAAGTAATGGGAACCGCCCAGTTCTTCGGCGGTTTTGCCCACAATATAAATAAGGTTTCCGGCTTTTTTAAAATCCATACTGACGGCCTTATCACCGTCTTCCATTACCCCTATGGCGGAAATAAGCAGGGTGTGGGGAATGGTAATCAGCTTGTCATTATAACGGAACTCGTTATTCAGGCTGTCTTTGCCCGAAATAAAGGGGGTTTCAAAGACCAGGGAAAGGTCATGGCAGGCCTGACAGGCACGCACCAAATCCCCCAGGCTTTCGGGGCGGCTGGCATTGCCCCAGCTGAAGTTATCCAGCAGGGCTACCCTGTCCAGATTGCCGCCTACCGCAATAATCTGCCGCAGGGCTTCGTCTATAGCCGATGCGGCCATATTGTAGGCATCTACGTCAGCGTAGCTGGGGTTAATGCCGTTTGATATTACTACCGCTTTCTTTGAGCCAAGCACCGGGCGGATAACGGCGGCATCACCCGGCCCGTCATTTTCAGCCCCCGCCATGGGTTTGAGGACGCTCCCGCCCTGTACTTCATGGTCATACTGGCGGATTATCCACTCCCGGCTGCACACATTCCAGTGGGAAAGTATATTTTTAAGCTCGGTTTCCAAATCTTCCGGGCAGTCAAAGTCAGCTTCGGGGTGGCGGTGTTTGTGGCGGGTGGCACTTAATTCCAGCTGAGGCCGCCCGTTATGCAGAAAATCCATCTGCAAATCAGCTACCGGATTGTCCTCATAAAAAAGCTTGAGGTGGCGGTCATTGCTGAATTCGCCTATGACGGACGCTTCTACCCCTTCGCTTTCAAAGAGTGCCATAATCTCACCCAGTTTTTCTTTTTTAACTGCCAGCAGCATCCGTTCCTGGCTTTCGGATATCCATATTTCAGAGTAGGTCAGGCCGGAGTATTTCAAGGGTACTTTATCCAGATAGACTTTTACCCCGGTAGACTCGGCCATTTCACCTATGGCGGAGCTTAAACCCCCGCCGCCGCAGTCTGTAATGCGTACAAACAGCTCACGGTCACGGGCGGCAAGCAAAGTATCCAGCATCCGCTTTTCTACAATGGGGTTGCCTATCTGGACGGCGGTAAAAGACAGCTCGGTAGAGCGGTCATTCAGTTCGCCGGAGGCAAAGGTCACCCCGTGTATGCCGTCACGCCCGGTACGCCCGCCAATCAGCACCACCAAATCACCGGCAGACTGCTTGCCCGGCAGGGCGTATTTTTTTGGTATCAGGCCTATAGTACCGCAGTAAACCAGCGGGTTGGCGGTATAGCGTTCATCAAAAAGGACTGCCCCGTTAACTGTGGGTATGCCCATACGGTTGCCGTAATCTGCCACGCCGGAGCGCACACCTTTGAAAACGCGGCGGGGGTGAAGCACTCCCGGGGGGAGTTTATTTTCTGGCAGGTCAGGCTGGCCGAAACAGAATACATCTGTGTTGGCAATGGGTTTGGCGGCAAGTCCCGTGCCCAGTATGTCACGGATTACCCCGCCAATGCCGGTAGCCGCCCCGCCGTATGGCTCAACCGCTGACGGGTGATTATGGGTTTCAGCCTTAAAGCAGACCCCCCATTTATCATCAAACTCTATTACGCCGGAGTTATCTACAAAAACAGATAAGCACCAGGGTTTGTTAAGTTCAGCAGTGGCTTTGGCTATAGTCTGCTTCAGCAGGTTATTTATAATCTGGCCGTCATAATCCAGCATAGCCTTAAATGTTTTATGGCAGCAGTGTTCGCTCCAGGTCTGGGCCAGGGTTTCCAGTTCGGCATCAGTGGGTGCTCGCCCCAGTTTCAGGTAATGTTCATAAATAGCCGAAAGTTCCTGGTGGCTCAGGCTGAACTCCTTGCCCAGCGAGGCCATGTTGTCCTTCAGCTTTTCGGCCAAAAGGTCAATCTTCCTCAGTTTAAAAGTATACTGGGGGTTGGGGGGGAAGGGGTTTGAACCGCTCTTAACCACATGCTGGACAATGGGGTTTATAAGAAGCTTGCTGCCGATGGTATCCAGTTCGTCAGCCGAAATTTCCCCCTTAAGCAGATAGCGTTTGGCCGTTTTGGCGGCAGTTACGCCGTTTATGCCCAAATCAGAAATGGCTTTGAGTATAGTTTCCTGAACCGGGTCGGTTACCCCGGCGTTATAGGTGACTTCTATAGCTGAAAAGCCGTCAGCTTCCGCCTGCGGGCAGTTGGCGTCATATTTAAAGGTCTGGATTATCTTGTCTGAAAGAAGCTCCCCGGAAATGGTCAGGACTTCACTGTCTGAAAGCTGTCCTTCCAGCCAGAAAACGTCTATTACCCGCACTTCGCTAACTGAGGTAATGCCAAGGTCTTGTATATCACGGCAAATGCTGTTGCCTTTCGGGTCTGGCCACTCCGGTTTCAGGGAGACTTCTATCCTGTGCACTTTTTACCAGCCCCTCCGGGAAATCAGTTTATCGGGTTCTATTTGTTTTATATCCAGACCGGGCATGGCATCACCCAGCCCCTTGGATATTTCGGCCAGTACTTTGGCATCTTTATAGTGGGTTACCGCCTTTACTACGGCTTTGGCCATGGCGGCGGGGTCAGATGATTTAAATATACCTGAACCTACAAATACCCCGTCCGCCCCAAGCTGCATCATCAGGGCTGCATCAGCCGGGGTAGCCACCCCGCCGGCGGCAAAGTTTACTACCGGCAGTTTACCGGTCTTGTGAAGTTCAAGCACCAGTTCCAAAGGTGCATTTATCTCTTTGGCATAAGCGGAAAGTTCGTCAGCGGACATAGACTGTACCCGTCTGACAGAGCCCATAACGGAACGCATATGGCGTACCGCTTCCACAATGTTGCCGGTACCGGCCTCACCCTTGGTGCGTATCATAGCCGCACCTTCGCCAATCCGCCTTAAGGCTTCACCCAAATCACGGCAGCCGCAAACGAAGGGGACTTTAAAATCATGTTTCCAGACGTGAAAACTTTCGTCCGCCGGGGTAAGCACCTCGGACTCATCAATGTAATCAACCCCCATGGATTCCAGTATCTGGGCTTCTACAAAGTGACCTATGCGGCACTTGGCCATAACGGGTATGCTGACTACTTTCATAATCTTTTCAATAATAGTGGGGTCTGCCATGCGGGCAACGCCGCCGGCCGCCCTTATATCCGAAGGTACGCGCTCCAGCGCCATAACGGCACAGGCGCCTGCTTCTTCCGCTATTTTAGCCTGTTCGGGGGTGGTCACATCCATAATCACCCCGCCTTTGAGCATTTGAGCCAGGCCAGATTTTACTTTGAAAGTACCGGTTTCCATATCTAATCTCCCCTGAGGGTTCTCCCTCCTGTCCTATTCGGCTATATTCTACTATTTATGCCCCTTCGGGGCAAACATAATTGTATATTATTACGGCAGGTATCTGTTAATCAGGCCTGGTCTTTGTGCTATACTTTTGTAGTCAAACGGGAAGTTTTTAAAGTAAAAACAGGGAGGCTTTGGTGAATATTTTTAAAGCTATCATGGGTAAATGTGATACCGCACCCTTAGCTGACGATGTCTGGAGTGTGATGGACAGCCAGATTACCCTTGATTTGGAAAAGCTGCCGGGGCTGGCTTTAAAGGGCGGGGCGGGTTATATGGCGGGCAAAGGCCTTGCCAAGCCGGTGCTGGTGGTACGCGGGCAGGATAACAACCTTTATGCTTATGAAAATGCCTGCCCCCATGGCGGACGCAAAATTGACCCCGTACAGGGCGAAGCCAGACTCCGCTGCTGCAGTGTAAACCACTCTACTTTTGATTATAACGGCAAGGTTCTTTCCGGGCCTGCCCAGCATAAGCATGAACTAAGGCGTTTGCTGACTAGCCAGGCTGACGGGAAACTCCTTATTAGCCTTTAATATCGGGTTTAAAAAACTCTGCGGAACTGCTTCGGTAGTGACGGAAATATCCGTTATGCTATACTGTTGCCTGCGCCAGCGTGGCTCAGAGGTAGAGCAGCGGTTTCGTAAACCGCCGGTCGGAGGTTCGAATCCTCTCGCTGGCTCCATTTATTTATGACGAGGTATAAGACTAAATGAGTAAATTTGTAGACAGGCTTAAAAATGTTTCCAAGGGCTATGTGCGTCCCATGGGCTTTAACGCGGTTGCCTCTGCTCCCCCGCCCAAAATGCTGCTGGCAGCTGAGCTGGATATTGAAAACCTGACGGATAAAGAAGCATTTGGCGGGGCAGACGTGGTGCTTGTCTCTGCCAGTAAAGCCAGTGCCAAGAAGCTGAAAGAAGCGGCTGATTTGCTGGGAGAGACTGTTTGGGGTGTTATGCTGGGTGATAAAGCAGCCGATGCCGCAAAAATGGCCAAGGCCGGGGCAGATTTTGTGGTCTTCAGCCCGGATGCCGAGGTATCACCCCTGACCGCTCTTGAAAAGACCGGCAAAATAATAATTCTTGAAACTAATCTGACTGATTTTATGATAAGGGCGGCGGACTGTTTGTCCGTAGGGGCGGTTATCGTGGGTGAGCAGGCAGATACGGCTACTCTTAGCTGGCGGAAGATTATGCTCTACCAGCGTTTTGCGGATATATTGTCAAAACCCTTTCTGGTAAGGGTAAGTTCAAATATCACGCTTTCAGAGCTTCAGTCACTCTGGGCTTTGGGTATAGACGGGGTACTGGTAAGCGGGGGCGCAGGTTTGAAAGAACTGCACACGCTGATAGACGGGGCGGAGTGGACTCCTAAACGCAAACGCGGGCACATGAGTGCCATTGTGCCGTCTCTGAAAATGCCTGCGTCCGAATCAGTTGCCCCTGAAGAGCCGGAAGAACCTGACGAAGGCGACGAGGAGTAGGCGCTTCTTTTCGGATTTGAATTTCAGCCAATAAAAAAGCCGGTTTAAACCGGCTTTTTGTTTTATAGTTTAGACCAAATACTTTATTGGCACTTGGAGAGCTGGTAGCTTTTGCCTTCGGTGGTAATAGCCGGGGCAATAACCATTTCAACCTGCTGCATTTCGCGGATGTTGGAAGCACCGCAAACACCCATGGATGTCTTAAGTGCGCCCACCATATTTTGGGTGCCGTCAGTAACGGAAGTGGGGCCGAACAGTATTTGCTCCAGACTGCCGGTAGTGCCCACTTTGATGCGGGTACCTCTGGGCAGGGAGGGGTGGGGATGAGACATACCCCAGTGATAACCTCGTCCGGGAGCTTCGGCAGCCTTGGCAAACGGTGACCCCAGCATGACGGCATCAGCACCGGCACAGATAGCCTTGCAGACATCGCCGCCCTTTTTAAAGCCGCCGTCGGTAATGATGGGTACATAGCGGCCGGTTTCTTTATAATAAGTTTCACGGGCAGCGGCACAATCCATGCTGGCGGTTATCTGGGGAACGCCGATACCCAAAACCTCGCGTGAGGTGCAGGCGGCACCCGGGCCTACGCCTATTATTACACCGTGAACACCGGTGCGCATAAGCTCAAGGCAGGCCTGATAGCTGACGCAGTTGCCAACCAGCACCGGTACTTTAATCATTTTTACAAATTCTTCAAAAATAAGCCCGTGGCTGCTCTTGGAGACGTGGCGGGCTGAAGTGACGGTGGAAGCAACGGAGATAATATCCGCTCCGGCTTCTACTGCTACGGGAGCCAGTTTTTTGGCATTGGCAGGCATAATGGAGACGGCACAGATGCCGCCTTTGGCCTTTATTTCGCTTACCCGTTTGGCAATCAAATGTTCTTTAATAGGTTCGGCGGTATAAACCTTCTGCATGAAAGCAGTTACTTCGTCAATGGGTTTGGATATAATCTGGTCAAGAATTTCCTGGGGGTTTTCATAACGGGTATAAATACCCTCCAGATGCAAAACGGACAAACCACCCATTTTGCTCATGGCAACCGCAGTATCCACGTTGGTTACGGCGTCCATGGCCGAGGCAATAAAGGGGATGGAGAAGTTAATATTGCCGATTTTGAAATCAATTTCTACCTGTTCGGGGTTAACGGTTAACCCGCCGGGGACAATGGCTACCTCGTCAAAGCCGTAGGTACGCCTGAGGGTTTTAAATTCTGGTACTGTCATCTCAGCTCTCCTTACTATTAAACATGAACTATATCAGAGCCGGCAAAGTCAAGTCAAGGCAAGTTATTTAGCTCTATTATAACCTTGCATAAGGCCAAAAAATATATAAAGATGGGGATAGTTTCCGGCCCGAAATACCATGGCAGTCAGGGCGGGGTGTTATCACCCTTTTATTATACAGTATTTCGGGATTCGGTTTTTTTCTTAGCCAGTTTAGCCTTCAGGCTTATTCTGCTACAATAATAAGGTTATGGCTTTATATGTGGTGGCAACGCCTATAGGTAATTTGGAGGATATAACCCTCCGGGCACTGCGTGTGCTTTCAGAGGTAAAGCTGATTGCAGCGGAGGATACCCGCCATACCCGTAAACTGCTTTCCGCCCATAATATAAAGACTCCCCTGACCAGTTACTTTGAGCATAACCGCCTGTCAAAGCTGGATTATATTCTGGAGGTGCTGGGGGAGGGGGATGTGGCTTTGGTTTCAGATGCCGGTATGCCCGGTATTTCAGACCCCGGCTACGAGCTTATAAAGGCCGCTCATGAGCATGGCATAAAGGTTGTGCCGGTGCCGGGGGCTTCGGCCGTGATAACAGCGGTGGCGGTATCCGGGCTGGACTGTGCCAGTTTCAGCTATCTGGGGTTTCTGCCCCGCCAGAAAACTGAACGCCGGAAAGCCCTTTCGGAAGTGGCATCACTTGGTGCAAGTATTGTTATACTGGAAGCGCCCCACCGTTTGCAGGGCTGCTTGCTTGACATAAAAGATGTGCTGGGAGACCGTGAGATAGCCGTCTGCCGTGAGCTTACCAAAATATATGAAGAAATATTCCGGGGCAGTATCAGCCAGGCTATCAGCCATTTTGACCAGCCGCGGGGTGAATTTGTGCTGGTGGTGGAGGGCTGTAAAGTGCCCGTGTCTCAGCCGGAGCTGACGGATGATATAATAAAGGAACTGGGCATGCTCAAAAAACAGGGCAAACCGGCTAAAGAAGCGGTGGCTCTGGTAAGCCAAAAAAGCGGTCTGCCCAAAAAAGAAATCTACCGGGCTTGGCTTAAAATTAACAAAACCTTATAATAGGTAAAATTTGCGAGGTGTTTCATGAGGAGAGGATGTATTTCACTGGGGGATGTGGTTTGCACTGGCTGCAACAATAATATTCCCTATCCTGAGCGTTATTTGGCTGTAGACGAAGAAGACGGCAAAGAAGTAGACAAAGGCACTACCGTTCATTACTGTGTGGAATGCGCCCTGAAGAAAGGGTATGCCAGCTACAAAGAAGAAAAAGGCGAGAGAATTCTAACCTTTCTGCCCTGAGGATATAAATGAGCGAACGAATATTTATAGGTGTGGCCTGGCCTTACGCCAACAGCCAGTTGCATCTGGGGCATGTTGCCGGCGCTTATCTGCCGGCAGATATTTTTGCCCGTTACCACCGCACCCGCGGGGATGAAGTGCTTATGGTATCCGGTTCGGATATGCATGGCACTCCCATTACCATAAGGGCGGAGCAGGAGGGCATTACGGCTGCCGAGGTGGCAGAGCGTTATCACCGGCTGTTTATGGCCTCGTGGCCGAAGCTGGGTATAAGCTGGGATTGCTATACCTCTACCGCCACTGCCAACCACGCCCGCACCGCTCAGCAGATGTTCCTCAGCCTGTATGAAAAGGGTTATATTTATAAAGATACGGTTTGCCAGCCGTTTTGCCCCCACTGCAACCGCTTTTTGCCTGACCGTTATGTGGAGGGGACTTGCCCCCACTGCAAATATGAAGGCGCCCGCGGTGACCAGTGTGACAACTGCGGCAAACCCTTAAATGCGGCCGAACTGTTAAATTTCCGCTGTAAAAACTGCGGCAATCCTCCCGAATTCCGTGAGACCGAGCATTTTTTCCTGAAACTTTCGGCATTTGAAGAAGAACTTACCCGCTGGGTGGAAACTAAAACCTACTGGCGTACCAATGTGCTGAATTTCACCCTGCGTTATTTAAAAGAGGGGCTTAAAGACCGGGCTATTACCCGTGATTTGGACTGGGGCGTGCCGCTGCCGCTGCCGGGTTATGAGGGCAAACGGCTGTATGTCTGGTTTGAAGCGGTAATAGGTTATCTGTCTGCCAGTATAGAGTGGGCGGCATCTAAAGGCCAGCCGGATGAATGGCAGAAATACTGGGGCGGAGATACCAAAAGCTATTATTTTATAGGCAAGGACAATATACCGTTCCATACCATTATCTGGCCGGCTATGCTGATGGGTAGGGGCGGGCTTGATTTGCCGTATGATGTACCCTCAAACGAATACCTTACCATAGAAGCCCAGAAGTTTTCCAAGAGCCGTAATAAGGCTATTTGGGTGGATGATGTTCTTTCACGCTACAGTGTGGATACCCTGCGTTACCTTCTTTCGGCCAATATGCCTGAAAGTTCTGATATGGATTTCTCCTGGAGGGAATTTGTCCGCCGCAATAATGACGAATTGGTAGCCACTTACGGCAATCTGGCCCAGCGGGTTTTGACTATGGTCTGCCGTAATTTTGACAACAAAGTACCCGAATACGGTGAGCTGGACGAACGTTCCCTGAACCTTATTGAGAAAACCAGCGCCATGCTGTCTGAAACAGACAAGGCCTTGCACGGCTGTAATTTCCGTGAGGCTATTAAACTGGCTATGTCACTGGCCCAGGAGGCAAACCGCTATCTGGATGAAAAAGCCCCCTGGAAAGAAATAAAGGTGGACAAAGCTGCCGCTGCCCGCAGTTTATACGTGGCCATGGCGGCTCTTTCCGGACTTCGGGTGGCTTTTTACCCGTTTTTGCCGGAAAGTTCAAGCAGGCTCAGTACTTACCTGGGTTTCGGCTCTGAAATAGAAAAAGACGGCTGGGTGCTTAAAATGCCGGTAGCCGGGCAGGAAATGATACCGCCGGAGCCGCTTTTTAAGAAACTGGAAGATTCGGTTGTAGAAGAAGAAACCGCCCGCATGGGGCTTTAGTATTTACCAGGAGGCAAGGTCTTGTTGAAACTTAGCTCTATCTACGCACCTATAAATGAGGGCCTCAAAGGGGTTGAGGACGAGTTTAAGCTGGTATCCGAAAGCCGGAAACAGTCCTTTCCCGAAATGGCGGAAATGCTGGATTATATTCTGGTGGGGGGCAAGGTACTCAGACCGGCCCTTTCCATGTTGTCTGCCATGTGTTTCGGTACGGGTATAAAAAAAGTGTTGCCTTTGGCCACTTCTTCCGAAATGCTGCACATAGCAACCCTGGTGCATGATGATGCCATTGATAAGGCTGATACCCGCCGCAGCCGCCGCACTGTCAATTCCGTATGGGGGCTGGAAAAGGCTATACTCCTGGGTGATTTCCTGTTTGCCCATGCCGCCGAAGTAGCGGCAGAGACCGGCAATATGCGTATAGTTACCCTGTTTGCCCAGACTCTGCAGATAATTGCCTCCGGGGAGCTGAAACAGGCTTATGCCAGTTTCAACCCTGACCAGAGCTACGAGAACTATCTTGAGAGGATATCCGGCAAGACGGCCGCCCTTTTTGTAATGGCTACCAAGGGCGGGGCTATACTGGCAGACGCTTCGCCCTCTGATGAGGAAATAATGCGTTCTTACGGCTATAATCTGGGTTTAAGTTTCCAGATAGTAGATGATATACTGGATTTTGTGGGCAACGCCAAAGATATGGGCAAACCGGTAGGTTCAGACCTGAATAACGGCACAGTTACCCTGCCGGCGCTTCTCCTGATGGACCGTTATCCGGAAAATAACCCTATCAAAGACATGCTGGGGGCAACAGACCGTTCCGCTCATGTGGCCAGAGCGGTGGAGATGATAAATTCGTCAGACATCATAGACCTTAGCTACAAAGAGGCTAAACGCTATGCTGATTTGGCCTGCAAAGATTTGTCAAAGCTCCCCAAAACGGCTGCCCGCGAATCTCTCTACCAGCTGGCTGAATTTATAGTTGAACGCAAGAACTGACAAGGAGGTTCAACGTGAAACTTTTTATAAATATTATCGGCATTATTCTGGTTATTTTTGTCCTTACCCATTTGCGTGAAGTCTGGCACTGGCTGGAAGGTATTTTTAAGCGCAAAATCTGACAAGGAGATAGAAGATGAAACTGATGGGTTGTCTGGGAAGTATTCTGGCTCTTATTGTGATTGTCTTTGTCCTTACCCATTTGAGCGAAATATGGTCTTGGCTGGAAGGTATTTTTGCCTGATAAGGCAGGCAGGTTTTTTACCGCAAACAAAAAAGCCACCTTTTGGAGCGTTCACACAGGGATTTAACAAAAAACTTGAGTGACAGCTTCAAACGGGGCAAACGGAAAGCGACCATGTAAGGACATTACGCTCCTGCATGGTCGCTTTTTTGCGTTTTTATAGAATCCCTTAGTTACCCGAACAGATTGCTCTACGCCACCGACGCGGCGTCGTTTGTCTTAGTCCTTGACTGCGCGGAACTCAGAAACCTCCGCTGTGGTCATGTCATAATACATTACGCGGTTTTCGGCATCGAACTCGCCGGTGACCTTATATCGCTTTTTCGGCTGATAATCGGGAATGAGCGCGGCAATCACATCGTGGAGATTTTTGTTGTTGCAGCCGAGCGTATTCGTCTGCTCGGCGCGGGGCTTGGCGAATGATACAGCTTTTGCCTCGTTGCTTTTGCAGACGCGAATGGCGAAGACCTTGTTTGCTGGGGCAGTGCAGTACTGCACATTTTGCGGATAGTTCAAATCCTCAAGAACGCGCTTACTAAACGTGATACCGTTCTGATTGATGAAGATATCCGGTGTCGCATTGGTAGAAAGGTCGAGCACCTCCAGATTGATGTTAGAAAACTTGATAGCCATAATTTTACTCCTTTTCTGCTTGACCATCGTCAAGCTCTCTTATACTTTTTATGATGTTGATGAACTGCTCACGTTCGTCACTTGTCCAATTCATATCTATAAGGAAATAACCGCGTAAAACGCCGGATTTCACCTTTGCAACAGTGAACTGCCGCTTCATCGCTTGAAGCGTAGTGGCGCGTTTGCTCCATTTACCGGACGCAAGTAGCTCCTGCGCCTTCGTCCAGTTCTCACGTTTGATGATGGCTGGGTGGTTATTTTCCCAGAACCATTGCGGGAGAACATCCTTGTTTTTCACGGTTTTGTGTGACAGATAATCCTTAGAATATGTCTTCTGGTATAGGACATCGCCGCAATACTTCTCGTTTGCGAGAATACTTCGAATCGTTGCCTGACGCCATGCTTCCATACCCATTGGCGAGCGTATGCTTTGCTGGGTGAGGGACGCTGCTATCTCCTGCGGAGACGCTCCCTCGAGAAAACTATCGAAGATGTACCTTACAATTTCTGCTTCAGCAGGCTCGATTTTCACCATACCGCTGTAATCTCGATAGTACCCGATGAGGTTTTTCACCGGGAATTTGTAGAGGCCCTCCTGCATACGATAGCGGATGCCCTCTTTGATAGCGATGCTTTTCTGTTGACTCTCCAGCTCTGCCAGCGCCGACAAGATGGATATCACCAGCTTGTTTTTGCCGTCGCTGGAGAAGATGCCCTCCGACTCAAAGTTCACAGCCACCGGCGGGTCCAAATCACTAAGACTGCGTAGCGTGGTCAAAATATCCACGATGTTTCGCCCGAAACGGCTGATGCTTTTCGTCAGGATCAGGTCGATTCTGCCGCTCATGGCGTCGTCAATCATCGCCTGAAAGCCCTTACGCTTATTCAGAGAAGTGCCGGAAATACCCTCATCTGTATAGATTTTCACCAGCTCGTATGTCGGGTTATTCTCTATAACGGACTTGAAGTGCTGCACCTGCATCTCAAAACTTCCGACCTGCGCTTCCTCCGCTGTGCTGACGCGGCAGTACGCGGCGACACGCACTTTGGGTGCTTCTTGATACGCATACATTTTTCGCTCCGGCATGATGACATGACCCTTGCGCTCACCACTGCGGTTTTTTGCGATGGTGTCCTGAATGCGGCGCTTTTCTTCCTCACGATGGTCTGTGGTCTGGCTTTTCTGGCGGGCCTGTTCGATGCGCTCCGCATCTAATTTTTTCGCCATTTAGCCATCCTCCGCATTCATGTTGATATGCGTTTCCAAGATGAACACCCTCCTCTCTATACAGAATGTGCATATCATGGGCATCACCCCCTTTCCGGTGTACTTCGCAAAAAAAGACCACACCGAGAAAAATCTCCCGTGTGGTCTGTGTACCTTGATTGCTGAGATCAGCATATACCGCTATGTACTTGCGTTATAACTTCAAGAATCCCTGTTTAAAGGCATCCGGAAAAATGAAGGTCTTTTCACCGGCGCTGAAGGTGACACGGATATGCTTCTGTGCCTTGTCTATCCATGTGACCGTACCCGCGCCAAAGGCTTTATGCGTAACGGCAGAGCCGACTTCCACGCCGGAAAGGTCAAGCTCCAGCTCCTGCGGCTTCTGCACTGACGCAGCCACGGGTGCTTTCGGAGCATCCGGCTTCTTAATGCCATAGGCTTCCGTAACAAGTGACGGCTTGGACGCGACGGGCGTAACGGGCGCTGTAGGCTTTTTGACCTCCGGCACCGGTTCGTTCTCTACCTCTGGCTCCTCTACGATGCCGGGTCTATCCATTGTGGACTGCTGATTATAAAACAACCGCTCGTATTCCTCACGCTTGATGACGGTATCCCATCCGCCGATGTCCTTGCCCTCATGCTTGTCGATGCCGGTATAGGACAAACTGGAATCCTCGTAGCGCTTGAATTTAAATATAGCGTCATTCATCAGGCTGGCGTTGAACACGCCGATGGAGCATAGCAGCTCAAAATCCTTCACGCCGAGACCTGTGACCTTTTTGAACAGACCCGGTTCAAGCTGTGTAATAACATCCTTAAGAGACCGCTCACGGTAATCGGTCAGATACATGAACACAGGCACACGGGTAGCAAACTTGATGAGCTTTTCCTGTATCTGCTTGCGCATGGACTTGTATTCTTTTTCTTCGTCGGAAAGCTCTTTTTTCTCCTTGGGTGTCAGCTTGTCGTCGCCGTCTTTTTTCGCCTTCTTGACGGCTTCGGACTTGTTGATGATCGTTTCAATGTCGGAATTGAGACTGCGGAATCCCTCAATATTCATCAACGCCTCAAGCGCATCCTTGTTATTCATGAGGCGAGTGAGGGTGTCGTTATCCACGTTGACGAGTAGCGCGGACTCCCAGCGCTTGGCAAGCAGCGTGGCGGAGGTGCCGGCCATTGCGATATCGAGGACGTCCTGCGCGTTGATTTGCCGCATGGTGCTGCCGTCGTAGGCGAGGACAGGTAGAAAATTGATAAACTCCGCTACCTTCTTTTCGGGATTACCCTCGTTCACATCGAGGCGACAGCTATAGTCGGAAATCTGCCGCAATGCGCGGTCAAGAGCAAAGTCAAAAACATAGCATTCCTGCTTCATGATAATGCGTTCGCCGCTGTCGTCCTTGATTTCCCACGGCGACTGCACACGGAACGCCGCTTGGAAATAGGTCTCCGGGCTTTTTAGATTGCGCAGCATGAAGATACCCGTCCACGGGCGAATGGTCACGCCGGTGGTCAGCTTACCGCAGGAGAGTGTGATGGTATTCGTGACAAGCGGGTCACCCATTGCGGCTTGAACAGGGGCAAGCGCATCAAGTCCGATACCGGCTTTCGTACCAGCGCAGACAATGACCTTGTATTTCTGGTTGTAATAGCTGTTCTGTTTCTGGGCGAGAAGGTTTGCCATTGCCTGACAGGAGGCGACATTCGGCAAAAACCACATCGTATGCGACAGCACGTTTAGAAGGCGTGTATCGGAATACGGCATCGGCGGACGCTTGTCCTGTCCCAGCTTCAAATCGTCGACGCTGGCGGGAAGATAGGAGCCTCGAATGAGGTCGAGCCACTTCTGCACCTCGTTCTCATATGTAAACCGCGCCTCCGCGCCCTTGCCCTTGGCAGAGAAAAACACATTGAGGTCGAATTCGTCAAACTCGCCCTGCATGGCGATCTGGCGGATGCTGTCCGGGATTCGATAGGTCAGCATGACCATTCGCGGCAACGACAAATAGGGATTGCCGGATCCTATCCAGTTTTCCTTTGCCCGCTGCTCGTCGGAATATGTCCAGTTGTAAATCTGATCCTCGATGAACTCGCCGGAGTTGAGCGCCCGGAAAGGTGTGCCGGATAGGAACAAATAGTGGCCTGTGGTGATGGGCAGGAAGGTTTCGTTGTAGGCGTTATCCGCCTCGTCCTGCTTGTACTGCTCCGGGTCGAATTCCGTATCGGCTTCTTCGTCGGGATTGTCGAACAGCTTCTTTGCGTTCTCACGCCACGCGCCGAAGTGGTACTCGTCGAATATGACCAAATCCCAGTTGCCGGAATGGATGAATTCGTTTTTCGCCTTAATGCCGCCGTTTTCATTTGTACCGAGCAGGTCTTGGAACGAGCCGAAAACCACGATGGGGCGGGACTTGTCCGCCTGTGCAAACTGCTGGTCGATGTTAATGCTGCCAGCGTGAGCATCCTTGTTGGAGACGAACTGCCAACCCTCAAAATCCACATGGGTCATGAGGTCTTCAGACCACGCGGATTCCACGGCGGGCTTGAAGGTCAGCACCAGAATCCGCTTGAAGCCCATCTTCTTGGCAAGCTCATAGGAGGCGAAAGTCTTACCAAAGCGCATCTTTGCATTCCAGAGAAATTTCGGAGCGCGGGTAGGCTCATCCTTTTTAGCCGAGGCATAATACTCCATCGTGCGCTTAACGGCGAGTTGTTGCTCCGGGCGCATTTTGAAGGTCAGCGTTCTGTTGCCGTCCAGCCGGAGGCCGGTGTGCAGCTCCGTAAGGGCAGCGCGGACATCGCCTATGGAGCATTTGAACCATTCGTTGCGGTCAGCGCCCTCTTTGAGCTGTGAAAACCCCTTGCGGCGCAGAATGGCATGAACATCATGGTCGGAAAAACAGGTGCCGTCCTGACACATGGCCGATTCTTTTAGGAGGATTTTATACGAAACGCCGCTGGTGTGCATCTGCTCGGCGATACGTTTTTCCACATCCCGCTCGGTATAGCCAACCTTGATGTATCCCTTGTGGGATTCCACATCAGGCAGCGAATAGGCGTAGATGGTAGGCGTGACCGACGGACGCTGCACAAAGAATTCAGTTGGCATCCGTGTCACCTCCGCTCAAATCCATGGGCTTTATCATTGACTCTATAAAAGAGATTTCATCATCCGTTAATCCATATTTAGTATAAAGTTCTTCATCTGTCCAAGTTAGTGAGAAATCCTGTGTAGGAATAAAACAGAATTTTTCCTTTGTAATGCTAATTGATGCGATACCCTGTAAAAGTAAGAAACGAACGAATTTTGTTTTTAAGTAAGAAACGAAATTTTCAGCTTCCATTCGAGATTTAAAATTGCCACCGACAATATAGGTATCAGTACATATTTCACCAGGCTCCATAACCATAGTTCTTGAGAGTACTTTTACCATACCATCTTTGTCAGGCTCTCCGGCGTGTTCTGCAGAAAAACGACTTATCATTACTTTGTAATTATTGGCCAGTTCTTCGTTCTTTTCAAGTTCACTCTTTTTAATATATGTTATATCATCTCTGGAAAACAATTTATAAGAATTTTGTGTTGCCTCTTTTAAACCACGACCATTTGACGGTATTCCAAATGGGTTTCGTGTACTAATTAAACTTGAAATTGATGGTTCGTGCATAGCTTTATGAACAATCGAAAGCCCCTCGTTATATCTAATAAAAACATCAAACTCATTTAGTTTTCTTAATGCTGTACTTGTTTTAGAACCGTTAATGCTTGTAAATTCACATTCGGTTTCCTTATCTCTCTCTCTAAGAAAATAGCATACGCCTCCTCCAACACTCATTCCAGGAAAACACTCTTTTGAGTTTATATAATCAACAATTTTTGTTATATGATGATCATTAAGCATATCTTGCCGAAAACCATCGAGTCCTTTTCCTCCCGTAAACCAGCGCGAGGGGATAATCATTGATAAATAACGCGGATTTAATTTTTTTGCTTGCTGTATAAACAACTGATATATAGGACTTGCACTTATACCATTTCCTCCATCATCAAGTTGATACGGGGGATTTCCAATTATCACATCAAATCTCATATTAAATATCTCCTCTGGTTTCAAGGTATGTATCCACTCATATGCGTGGGATTCGAGGGTTTGACCCCTCTCGCCTCCACCAAGAACAGTGTTGTCCTTGGATATTCCGCAATACTTGCATTTCCCGTTCGCCCAACTGTGCTTGATATTCCGATACCTGATGTTTCCCTCGGCATCATCAAACTGCGTGACGGAAAACTCGCTTTGCGGGTATTTGGAGCAGTACACGCCGCGCCGGGAGAGCAGGCTCGTCAGCTCCGTAATGGCGATGGCGAAAAGCTGCTTGTGGAAGATGTGGTCAATACGCTCCTGCAAATCCGGTATCTGTGGCTCCAGCCCGGTAATCAGTCTTTTCGCAATTTCACGCAGGAATACTCCCGTCTTGCAGGCGGGATCAAGAAAGGTGGTGTCAGGGTTGTGAAATAATTCCTGCGGCAGCATATCCAGCATTTTGTTCACGACATCCGGCGGCGTGAACACTTCATCATTCGAGAGATTCGCCAGACACGACAGCACGTCGGGATTATATACAGTGTTAAACAGATTATCAGCCATTGTCCTGCACCCTCCTATAATCAGAAATATATTGCTTTAAGAATTTGCCCTCTTCATCGGCCTGCGGCTCATCAAACAAGGTGAGCTGCTCTTTTTTTTGTCTCTTTTTTTTAGAAGCATCGTCACCGTTCAGCAGCTCGTCAAAGGTGTAGTCCTTACGCTGCAACTGTGTGCTGGTGATGAACGCCCATTCTGAAAAAACGATAGGCTCGGCGGTGTCGTTGCCGTTTTCGTCTACGCACATCAATGTCAGCGCGTTTCCGCATACGATATTGCGGGAAAGGATAAACCTTGCAGCCTCGCGGGTATCTTCGCGGCATTCCTTTTTGCAGATGGCTCTGTATTCCTTATCCCAGATTGCAAACAGCCGCTCACGGCAGGCGATGGCATTATCGAGCATGATGTCCACACCATATATGCTGGACAGCGCCAGAATCGCGTTTTTCTCATAATCAAGCGGCAGACGCTTATATTTCTTCTTAACGATAGTGAGCTTGCGCGAGAGTATCTCGGAGAGAAAGTTTCCGTCGCCGCAGGCCGGTTCCAAAAATCGGGAATCAATGCGCTCCGTCTCCTGCTTTACAAGGTCGCACATGGCTTTGACCTCGCGCTCTGCGGTGAATACCTCGCCATGCTCCGCCACGCGTTGTTTGGATTTTACCTGCTGTGTCATTTTTTCACCTGATCCTCGTCCGGGATAAACTCCACGATATCATCAACCTTACAATTGAGCACCCGGCATATTTTTTCCACGGACTCCAGAGACACATAGGTGTTATTCTTGAGCCGTGTGGTTATATTCGCACTGTACCCAGCCATCTTCTGTAGCTGGGCATTGGATATATCCCTGTCTATGAGCATATGGAATAACTTTTTATAGCTGACTGCCATATTGCACCTCCAAGAGTATTGCATTTATTATATCACGAAAAAGTGAAAATGTCTATGGCCATTCGATGAAATTAATCGAATGGCCTATTTTTTTGTTCGTTCTGGTACGGATTTTACCGCTACTTGTCCTGTACGAAATGAGGATAGGAAAATTTCAAAAGTTTTCGTCCAAAGCGGCCTTTTCGTTCCAGTGAGATTTGAAGGGTAGAAAAATATCCGAAATCTTCGTTCAAAACGCACTTTGACCTCCATTGGATAGTGAGAGAGAAAAAACTTCAGAAGTTTCGGCCAAAACGCACTTTGGCCTCCATTGGGCAGTAGAGGGAAGGAAAATTTCAAAAACCTTCGTCAAAACGCGCTGCTCATCTCCAGTGGGAAGTGAGGATAGAAAATTTCGGATTTCTTCGTCAAAATGCGCTGCTCGTGTCCAGCGAGAAATGAGAAAAAGAAATTTCAAAAAGTTTTGTACGACCGGCCTCAAATTTTCCAGTGGGTAATGAAAGGAGGGAAAGAATCAATGAAGTTTTCCGAAAACGTCCTTTTTGCCCGTTCTCCAAGGCTACAGGACAGATGACGCCCCTCAATAATCATTCAAGTAAGAAGGTGAAACAAAATGTACGACAAGTTACCAAGTGAACTCAAGGAAAACGCGCTGTTCTGCCTGTGGAAGTATGAAGAACGCGACGGGAAAATTCAAAAGGTGCCCTATCAGGTCAACGGCATACGCGCAGACCACACAAACAGGAAAACTTTCTCCGACTACCAGTCGGTAGTGGCAAATCTCTCCGGCTATGACGGTATAGCGGTCGGAACCTTCGATTCTATCTGCAATATCGATATCGACGACTGCGTGTTCGGCGGAAAGCTTACCGAGATGGCACAGCATATCGTGAACACCGTAGATTCGTATGCCGAAATAAGCCCGTCCGGAACAGGTGTTCATATCAGCTGTAGCGTGAAAGGCATTCAATATGACAAAAATCGCTACTACGTCAACAACAGAAAAATCGGGCTGGAGGTGTATGTTGCGCCATTCGTTACGCACACCATGTCAGTCACAGGAAACGCTCTCAATAATAAAGGAATAGAAGAGCGTACAGAGGCTGTCAAGGAAATCCTCGAAAAGTACATGGTCAAACCGGAGAAACCGCAGAAGGCGAAAAGCAAAGCCCCCGGCAGCTACCTCTCCGACGAGTCCGTCATCTCAAAGGCGCTGTCCTCCAAGCAGAGCGAGAAGTTCAAGGCGCTCTGGAGCGGCGACATTCCCGACGGCAAAAGCCACAGCGAGGCGGATCAAGCGCTCTGCACCATGCTGGCGTTCTGGTGCGGCGGTGATACGGCGCAGATGGACAGGCTGTTCCGGCAATCCGGCTTGATGCGTGATAAGTGGGAGCGCGAGGACTACAGCAGCATGACGCTGGAAAACGCCGTGGTGCTCACAACAGAGTTCTACAAACCCATTGCCGTCGACAGCGCGTCCGATGATTTCAATGAAACAGCACAGGCACTCATCCGGCTCAATCCCGCGCAGAACAACAGGTATCGCAACGGTGATATCGGCTTCGGAAGGCTCTTTGCAGATGTCCACAAGCACGTCGCCCGGTATGTGCCGGAGCGAAAGAAATGGTATATCTACGACGGTTCCCGTTGGGTGCCGGACATCGGCGGTCTGATGGCGATGGAGCTGTGCAAGAATCTGGCGGACGGGTTACTCCTGTATCTGCTGACCTTCAAAGACGAGTCCGTCCGCATCCGCAATCTGGAGGACTACAGCAAATGGCAGCAGCGCAGACTGCGGGACATCTATCTCAAAGAAGCGCAGAGCGTGTACCCGGTGTCGATGGAGGAATTTGACGCCGACCGCTACCTGCTCAACTGCGAGAACGGTACTCTCGATCTGCGGACGATGCAGTTCCGCGACCACGACCCGGAGGACAGACTCACCAAAATGGCTCATGTCAGCTACGACCCTGCGGCGACCTGCATTCGCTTCGAGCGCTATATCGACGAGATTATGAGCGGTGATACAGAGCGGGCGCGATTTCTGCAAAAGGCTCTGGGTTATGCGGTCAGCGGCGACACCCGTCATGAGTGTATGTTCTTCCTCTACGGAGAAACCACACGCAACGGCAAGGGTACGCTGATGGAGAGCATCCTGCGCGTCATGGGCGACTACGGCAGAGCCGTCAGGCCGGAAACGATTGCTCAAAAGCAGAGCGTCAACAGCCAGAATCCCAGTGAGGACATCGCCCGCCTTGCCGGTATCCGCTTTGCAAATATCTCGGAGCCGAGCCGAGGGCTGGTGCTCAACGCGGCGCAGGTCAAGAGCATGACCGGCAACGATACCCTTAATGCCCGGTTCCTCAACGAAAACAGCTTCGATTTCCAGCCTCAGTTCAAGTTGTATGTGAACACCAACTACCTGCCCGTCATCAGCGATATGACGCTGTTCTCCAGTGGACGTATCCTAATCATCCCGTTTGACAGGCATTTTGAGGAATACGAGCAGGACAAAACGCTGAAAACGGAGTTTGCCAGGCCGGAAGCTAAAAGCGCCATTCTCAACTGGCTGCTCAAAGGCTATGAGTTACTACGGCAGGAGGGCTTCACAGTCCCGAAAGCTGTTGCAGAGGCTACACAGGCGTACTCCCACGAAAGCGACAAAATCGCGCAGTTCGCGGATGAACGGCTGCAGCCGGACACCGATGCCGAGACTCGCACAGCCACTGTGTATGACGAATACCGCCGGTGGTGCAGTGACAACGGCTGCTACACCGAGAACAGCCGGAACTTCAACCATGAACTGCGTAAGTTTGGCACTGTGGTCAGGCGGCGTCCCAATACCGGCGGGGAGAAGACCACACTTCTGCTCGGCTACAAGGTGCGAGAAGGGATGGAATTCCTGAAATAATGCGTGGGGCAGATTGTGGCAGGCAAAAACAGTCCTTCTCTATATAGGAACATTTGAAATGAACATAAAAACCTGCCACATACCTGCCCCAGCGTGGGAAAGGAGCGAGATATGACGGAAAAGAAGTATCGGTGTCGTTCTCCCACCGGGTGGGGGCGGTCGAATCTCCACAGCTTTTTATCTCGGACAGCGGCGTGGGGCTTCGTACACAAAAACGCGAATTCAAACGGGTGAATAGCCCGAAACCAAACAAATAATAGGAGGATTTCATTATGAATCGCAAAATCAGCTACGGCACAAAGCCGAAATTCACAGCAAAAGACAAGGATATGTTCTCTCGCGGCAACTATGAGTGCCATGTTCTGCTCCAAAACCGCAGGGGTGAGCCTGTTGCCATCTCTCAGAACAATGACCCGGATTCCCCTGTATGGAAGGTCGAATACGGCTGCTCCTGCTTGGTGTTCGGCAGCTATGACGAGGCGATGGCTTACTGCAAAGGCCGCTTCTTCGACCTTTCCGGCAAGCCGCTCTCCGAAAGGGATGAGTGAGCGTTATGGACTACATCAAGTACCATCCGCTCATTGGCGGCGATACGGAGGATATCGACAAGGTGCCGATGTTCGCCTCGCCGCAGAAGGACAGCGTCAGCGCCACCAGTGCGCTGTATCTGGAGGAATTTGTCCCGCACCGTTACCGCCTTCATGCAAAAAGGCCGACGAGCATGAAGGAATATCTCGGCTACAGGGTCCACTGCCCGCACTGCGGTGCGGTCATGGATTCCATAGCCCCGCACGTCGACCAATACACGCTGGCGATTTACGCCTGCAAAAAATGCAATTAACAGGAGGAAAACATCATGAATTATCCACTTAATTCGCTAAACAAGGAAGGCACTCTGCTTCTGCCGCAGCATTCGTACTACTCAGACGAATATGCACAGTCACACTGCGACCTGTATCTCTCAGATGAGTTTGAGGGCGATGCCTACCACAACAACATCAAACAGCTCTATCGCCTCCACGCTAAAGAGCCTCACAACATTGAAATGGCACTTGCCTACGACATCAAGTGCCCGCATTGCAGCGGTCGACTCAAACAAGTCGGACGTCAGCTCAATTATCACGACCTCGGCCTCTATGAGTGCCCGGCCTGTAACAAACATTAAGGAGGATTTTTACCATGTATACAACTGAAAGCTACTCCAAGGCATTTTGGAACAGCATGAAAAGCAACCGCATAGACGATATCTCCCTCAACGAGGGCAGGAACACAACCAATGGCTCATATTTTCTGCCGTCACAGTCTGCTGAAAAATACAAGGCCGCTCTTGAAAAAGAGAACCTGTTCCGCAGACTGGCTACGGTAGCCAATGTCCCGTCGAGCGGTGGACGCATTATCACATCAGATACACCCATTGACGCCGCTTGGATTGGCGAGGGCGGTTCGGTGCCAGAAGCGGAGTTGGCGGTCACCCGCTTTATGCTCGATGAGTATAAACTCGCCTGCATCACCATGTTGGACAGTGATTTTGTTAGGGACACCGGATTTGACATATCCAATTATCTGACCCTCGACTTCGCCCGTATCTTCGGTAAAGCCGAGGAGGACTCATTCCTCAACGGTGACGGTGTAGACAAACCCAAGGGCGTTCTGCACGCAACAGAGGGCGCTGATGTTGGCGTTACAGCTGCTTCTCCTACAGGTATCGCCTTTGATGAAATTCAGAGGCTGTACTTCTCGCTGAAGCCGGAATACCGCTCCAATGCGGTATGGGTCATGAACGATGAGACGGCTCTGGGACTGCGCGACCTCAAGGACAGCACCAATAATTTCCTCTGGCGCGGTGCAGCGGACACGCTGCTCGGCAAGCCTGTGGTCATATCCAATCATATGCCCTCTGCGGCAAGCGGCAAAAAACCTGTAGTATTCGGTGATTTCAAGTATTACTGGATTGCTCAGCGCGAGCCGCTGTCCGTCAGGGCTTTGCACGAAAAGTACCTGTTTGCCAATAAAATCGGTTACTTGGGCATAGAGCGTCTTGACGGATGCCTGATTCGCTCCGAGGCAATCAAGGCTCTCCAGATGGCAGAATAACAGCTTGCAGCGGCGCTTGATCTCACACTTAGGCTCAGCACCGTTATCCATAACATAGACAGGAGGTGTCGCTTATGAGCGAAAAATTGAATAGCCGTATCACCCGCAAAACCATAGGCGGCACCGTCTATGTTGTGGAATCGATGGTGAGCGATACGGCGCGAGAAACGGTGTACGACAAGTTAAAACGGCTCGTATTGACGGGCGCGAAAAGCCGCAAAAATATATCAGATAGTTCAGATTTATATCCGAAAAACTACTCGACTTCTTCAAAATAGTACGGTAATATACACGATGCCAACCGCTTGAAGACTGTCGGAAACGGAGGATTATATGTATAGACAGTCAGCAATAAGCACCAGCCGTAGAACGGCTGCGGTATCCGAAGCAGAGAAAATAACGGCTCTCTACTGCAGATTGTCCCGTGACGACGAGCTTGCGGGAGACAGCAACAGCATCGTGAATCAGAAAGCTATCCTCAAAAAGTATGCAGATGATAATGGCTTCCACAACACCTTGTTCTTTGTTGATGACGGATTCTCAGGTACGAATTTTGAAAGGCCGGATTTTCAGCGCATGATAGCCGAGATGGACGAAGGGCGAATCGGCGCGATTATCGTAAAGGATATGTCGAGGCTTGGTCGTGATTATCTGAAGGTCGGCTATTATACCGAGGTCGCATTCCCCAATGCCGATGTTCGCTTTATCGCCATCAACAATGGCGTGGATAGCGCCAACCAGCAGGACAGCGATTTTACTCCCTTTTTGAATATAATAAACGAGTGGTACGCCAAAGATACCAGCAAGAAGATACGCGCTGTGTTCAAATCCAAGGGACAGTCCGGCAAGCCGCTCTGCACGAATCCGCCATACGGGTATGTGAAGAGCGCCGAGGACAAGCTAAAATGGGTCGTTGACCCGGAGGCCGCCGATGTGGTCAAGGACATTTTCAAGATGTGCATGACAGGGCTGGGTCCTACGCAGATTGCAAGAAAGCTGGAACAACGTTGTATCGAGGTTCCGACAGTACATCTGAACGGAATGGGTATCAATACTCCGGCGAGACAGCCAGAAAATCCCTACGCATGGCAGTCACGGACGGTCGCGGACATACTCGCGAAAATGGAGTATCTCGGACACACGGTCAATTTCAAGACCTACAAAAAGTCCTACAAGAGCAAGGTCAAGGTGTGGAACAATCCAGAGGACTGGGAGGTTTTCGAAAATACTCACGAAGCCATTATCGACGAGGCTACATGGGACATCGTTCAAAAAATCCGTGAGGGCAAGCACAGACCGTCACGCCTGGGTGAAATGGGCATCCTGTCCGGCATGATGTTCTGCGCCGACTGCGGCGCGAAGCTGTATCAGGTCAGAGCCAACGGCTGGACGCACGACAAGGAATATTTTGTCTGCGCTACATACCGTAAGAAAAAGGGCTTGTGCAGTTCACACCAGATTCGCAATGTGGTCATCGAGGAGCTGGTGCTGGACGATTTGAGGACGGTTATATCCTTTGCAAAGGAACATGAGCGTGAGTTCGTTGAGCTTGTCAAAAAGGATTCCGAGAAAAAACACGCCTCTGAAATGCGTCTGGCGCAGAAGGAATACGAGCAAGGGCAGTCACGGATTGCCGCACTGGACAAAATCATGCAGCGCCTTTACGAAGACCATGTGATGGAGAAAATCTCGGAGGAGCGTTTCCGCAAGATGTCGGACGATTATGAAGCCGAGCAGAAAAGCCTGACGGAGCGGGCTTCAGTGCTGAAAACCACGCTCGATGCCGCGAAGGAGCAGAATCTGAACATCGACCGCTTCCTCAAACAGGTCAAGGGCTACACTGACATCACGGAATTGGACGGTGAAATAATACGCGAGTTCATCGAGAAAATCATCGTCTACAAAGCCGAAAAGGTCGATGGTGTCCGCACCCAGCGCATTCAAATCATTTACAACAGTATCGGAGCAATCGAAGTTCCGAGAAAGCATGAAAAAACGGCATAGCCGCAATTCACGACTATGCCGGATTTTTCAGAGATTAGAAATCCCTATGGTAGGACGCCTTTTAGGGGTGGCTTTTTGATTATTCAGGCGGGATATCAGGCAGATTCTGATACGGGAAACTCACCTACAAACAGGTTTTCCAGTTCAGCCCCTTCCAGGGTTTCTTTTTCAAACAGCTTCTCGGCAATGAACTTCAGGCGGTTTTTATTTTCGGTGAGTATAGTTTTAGCCTTTTGATGGGCTTCTTCAATCAACCCGCGGACTTCTTCGTCAATCATATCGGCTACTTTTTCGCCGTAGTCTTTCTGTTCGGATATCTCACGCCCCAAAAAGACCATTTCTTCTTTGTTGCCAAAGGTGCGCGGCCCCAGTTTGTCACTCATGCCATAGCTGGTGACCATCTTGTGGGCAATATCGGTAGCCCGGCGCAGGTCATCTGAAGCACCGGTGGAAAGTTCTTTAAAGGTCAGCTCCTCTGCTACATACCCGGCCAGCAGCCCGGCCATCATGGCCTTGAACTGGGAGCGGGTCATCAGGTAGCGGTCTTCGTTGGGTAGCTGGCGGGTATGCCCCAGGGTCATGCCTCTGGCCACAATGGATATTTTGTGAACAGGGTCAGCCCCCTGTACCAGCCGAAGCACCAGCCCGTGTCCGGTTTCGTGGTAGGCGGTGACCTCTTTTTCCTGGGTGCTTATGCGGCGGCTCTTGCGTTCCGGCCCGGCAATAACCCGGTCAATGGACTCTTCAAGGTCTTCGGTCTCAACCACTTTGCGGTTCTTGCGGGCAGCCAGTATGGCGGCCTCGTTAAGAAGGTTAGCCAGGTCCGCACCCGAAAAGCCGACCGTTTGCTTAGCCAGATTTTCCAGATTAACCGTATCTGCCAGGGGTTTGCCCTTGGCATGTATTTTGAGTATGGCTTCGCGCCCGGTTATATCCGGTTTGTCCAGCACCACTCTGCGGTCAAAACGGCCGGGGCGGAGCAGGGCGGGGTCAAGGATATCAGGGCGGTTGGTAGCCGCAATGACTATTACGCTGGTATCGGTATCAAACCCGTCCATTTCCACCAGTATCTGGTTAAGGGTCTGTTCGCGTTCGTCATGCCCGCCGCCCAGTCCGGCACCGCGCTGGCGTCCGACAGCATCTATTTCGTCTATAAAGATAATGCAGGGGGCATTCTTTTTAGCCTGGTCAAACAAATCACGCACTCTGGAAGCACCCACGCCCACAAACATTTCCACAAACTCGGAGCCGCTTATAGAGAAGAAGGGAACTCCGGCTTCTCCGGCAATAGCCTTGGCCAGCAAAGTTTTACCCGTACCGGGGGGGCCTATCAGCAAAATACCTTTGGGAATGCGGGCACCCAGCGCCTGAAACTTTTCACGGGATTTCAGGAACTCTACTACTTCGCCTACTTCCTGTTTGGCTTCGTCTACCCCGGCCACGTTGGCAAAGGTAATGGTGGGCTTGTCCATATTAAAGAGCTTGGCCTTGGAGCGGCCGAAAGAGACAGCCTGATTGTTGGCGCCCCTGGCCTGGGTAAAGATGAAGATGAGCAGGCCGCCGAATATCAGGAAGGGCAGATAGGTAAGAATCATAGTGCCCCAGTCCAGTCCGCCTGCCGGCTGGATATTTACCTTGACATCAGTCAGGTCCAGGCCTTCAATATCGTAAATACTGGCAATGTATTCCTTTACGGTGGACAGTTTTGTGCCGTCAGTGGTAGTTACCTCTATATTTTCACTGTCAACTGTAATTTCGGCAATCTTGTGTTCCTGAGACAGGGTTATTATCTGGCTCAGAGGCACTTCCTCCGGTTTCTGGGAGTTCGGCACCAGAAACGAAAAGATTGCTATGATAGCCACCAGCATCACGATATAAATAATGGTGCTGCGTTTCCAATTTGAATTCATTTGGTACCTCAAAATTTCATGTAATATGGGACATATTAAGTAAATTATAGCATATAAGGATTGCGTCGTCTTCAGGCCAGAGAGAAGTAGGTCTCTTTAAGAAGCAGGGCATCTTCCTCCAGATTAGGGCTTTCGCATATTACCAGCCCGGCACAGCCTTTGTCACGAAGGCAAAGCAGCAGTTCTTTATAATTGAAATCTGACTCAGCCAGATTCAGGTGCTGTCTTTCGCCTCGGGGTGAGTAATCTATACCGGAAATGTGTATATGCATATTTTTAAGGGCGCTTTCACCCAGGTAATCAGCCATAGTGGTTAGCATAAAACTGAACTCGGAATAAGAGTTGAATTTGCCGGTGCGGGCATGGTAATGGGAAAAATCTATAGTCGGCAGCAGGCCGGGTATCTCGCTGCAAAGTGCCATAGTCTCCTTAAGGTCTCCGAACTGGGTGACTTTGCCGCTTACTTCGGGGCGGAGGCTTATCGGAAAGCCCTCTTCCCGAAGACGCTGGGCAACAGGGCGGATGTTATCCCGTATAGCTTCGTAGGCGGCAGAAGGCGAATCCGTCAGGTAAAAACCGGGGTGGAATACCAGTGACCCCGCCCCGCACAGAGATGCCGTTTTGGCGGACTGATACAGAAGGTGCTGGCTCATTTTAACCTTGTTTTCTTCCACTGCATTAAAGTTCAGGTAGTACGGGGCATGGGCGGACAGCTTTATGCGGAGAAGTTCTGAAAGTATGCGTACCGGATTGGTATCCGGGGCTTTCATATATACCCCGCGGACAAACTCTATTTCCATGCCATCCAGCCCCAGCTCTGCCACCCGGTGGATACCGTTCTGGGTGGTGTGTTTGGGGGTGGAATAGGGAATGCCGGCGGTGCCGAAAAGTAAACCTGCCATAGGGTATAAGTATATCAGATGTGTTCGGCATTTAAAAAACCTAAGGCCTGTTTTAGACTTATTACAGCCCGCAGCGGGTTGTATGCTATACTAAAAACAGATTTTTGGGGAGGGTGCACTTGGAATCAATAGATATTGCCCGGCAGATGGTAAGTATAGCCAGTGAGAAACAGGCTGAAGATATAATCCTTTTGGATGTCAGGGAGTTGGTTAGTTACTGTGATTATTTTGTGCTGATGAGCGGCGCTTCCGGCCGTCAGCTTTCGGCTATTGCGGATACGGTTGAAAAGACCTTTAAACCCCTTAAAATAGGGCCGCGCCACCGTGAAGGTGACGCGGATTCAGGCTGGATACTGCTTGATTTCGGCGGGGTGATTGCCCACATATTCACCCCCGAAATACGCTCTTATTATAAGCTTGACCGTCTCTGGGAGAATGCCCCCAAACTGGTTTCTGTCCAGTAACTAACGGCGGTCGTAGTTTACCAGTTCGCTTTCGCTGAAAAACAGGCTTATTTCATGTTTGGCGTTTTCAGCCGAGTCTGAGCCGTGGACAGTATTCTGCTCTATATTTATACCCAAATCTCCCCGTACCGTACCCTTTTCAGATTTGGCAGGGTCAGTGGCGCCCATAGCCTTGCGCATTTTCTCAACGGCATTTTCGCCCTCAAAAACAGCGGCTACAATAGGGCCGGAGGTAATGTAAGTGACCAAATCCTTGAAAAAGGGGCGTTCCCGGTGGGGGGCATAGTGCTTGTCAGCTAAAACGGCGTCCATCTGGAGCATCCGCAGGCCAATCATTTTCAGCCCCAGTTTTTCCATTCTGCCCAGTATTTCGCCGGACAGGCCGCGGTTAACGCCGTCAGGCTTAACCAGTAAAAGTGTTCTTTCCATATTTCTCCTTTATTTAGCGCCGGCCAAACCTATAAAACCGGCTATATCTTCTACACTAATCTTGCCCAGGGTGTCAACTATCATATCAGCTTCGCTCAGGGCTTGGGGTTGCTGGCTGTTGGTAACAGCTATGCATTTCATACCGGCTTTCTTGGCGGCTTCCACTCCGGCAGGTGCGTCTTCTATTACCAGGCACTCTTCCGGGCTGGCGCACAGTCTGGCGGCCGAGAGCAAAAACACCTGGGGGTTGGGCTTGCCCTTGGTGACATCTTTTTCGCTGACTGTAGCCAGGAAGTAGTCCCCTATACCCAGTTTGGTCATAACCAGCTTAATATTGGCCAGCGGTGCCGAAGATGCAATAGCCATGCGGTAACCGGCTGTTTTCAGGGATTTTAAAAGTTCTATCACGCCGGGAAACAGCTTTATCTCCTGCCCGGCGTATTCACGGAAAAGGTGTTCCTTGCGGTCAGCCAGAGCGTGGATAGTATCCGCGTCTGACTTTTCACCCAGCACCGAGTAAATTATCATGTCATTCCGCAGGCCGAAGGTACGGTAAAAATCTGCTTCGGAAAAAGTATAACCTATCTCCGCAAAAGTAGTCTGCCATGCCCGCATATGAAAGGGGGCGGAATCTGCAATTACCCCGTCCATGTCCCAGATAACGGCTTTGTTTTGGGAAAGCGGCAGGCCGGTGCGGTGTTTGCGGGGGGATATCTGGGGGCGGCGCAGGTAAAGCGGCTGCAAACCGGCAGGGCTGTCAGTCAGGCCGTCTTCAATCCTCTTTTTAGCCAGCCGTGCCAGCGAGGCTGCCCTTGAAGGGCGTATATCAGCCGGGGCAAATACTGCTTTTTTATCTCCAAGCAGGGCTTTAAGCTCGTCTTGGGTGCTTTGGCTTATCGGCCCGCAGATAACACAGGGTTCACTGACTTCAGCGGCCAAATCAGCCAGATTGGTGATATAGGGTTTAACCTCTTCTTTTAAGCCTTCGCCGTCCTTTTGGTAAACCGCTGCGGCATATTCCTGTTGCCCTGAGGGCAGTAATGCCCACACCTTAAGGCCGCTTGCCAGATAGGGGTAGGCGGCCAGTTCCAGTGTGCCGATACCGCACAAGGGGATATCCAAAGCAAAAGCCAGGCTTTTGGCGGTACTCAGGCCTACTCTTAAGCCGTTAAAACTGCCCGGCCCTATGGAAACCGCAATGGCGGAGGCATCTTTAAGGCTTAGCCCGGCTGACTCAAGCAGCCACTCCAAACGGGGCAGCAGCTCTACCGTCTGGTTCTGATGGCTTAGCCAGTTGTACTGGGCCACTATTTCATTATCTTTAAGAATAGCCAGCCCGGTGTCCGGGGTGGCGGTATCAATGGCTATTAAAACCGGCATCCTTTACCCTCTGTGCAATCTCATTTAGCAGCTCTTCATAGCGGATACCCCAGGCAGACAGGGTCAGTTTCCGCTTATTTTCATCCAGATAGGCTATTTCTATCCGCAGGTTTTCCGTAGGCAGCAGCTCATCGGCCTTGTCAGCCCACTCAACCACCGTTACTCCGCTGCCGTAAAAATAGTCATCCAGTCCCAGTTCCTCTATTTCTTCGCTCAGGTCCAAACGGTATAAATCTATATGATACAAAGGTACCCGCCCGTACATCTCACGCACCAGTACAAACGAAGGGCTCAGGGCATTTTCGGTAACATCCAGTCCCTTGGCTATTCCCTGGGTCAGGTTCGTTTTGCCTGCTCCAAGGTTCCCCACCAGGAAGATAATATCCCCGGCTGATGCCAGTCCGCCTATTATCTTGCCCAGGTCTTGGGTTTGCCGGGTACTGTGACTTACCAGTTCAAGTTGGTTCATTTCGGTTTTTTAAAATGCTCCCAGCCGTTCTTTTCCGGCTGAAGGGCCCTCCCATCTTTATCCACTAATTTCAGTTCATCCGGTTTACCCGGAATAATCTCACCTATAATAGTAACCGGTATAGGGCTTTGGGCTGATATCTGCTCTATCACTTTGGCCGGGGCAGTAAATAACAGCTCGTAATCTTCCCCCCCGTAAAGTGCCATGTTTTGGGCTTGGAGAGGGCAGCAAAGACGCAGGCTGGGGTGGATAGGCAGCCTCTCAAGCTCAATTCGGGCACTCACCCGGCTCTGCCTTAGTATATGCAAAAGGTCAGCCACCAGCCCGTCACTGATATCTATACAGCAATGACCCCCCTCTTTTACCAGCAGCCGGGCTTCATTTATCCGCGGTTCGGGGCGGTAAAAAGAGCGGTAAAATATCTCCCGGCTTTCTTCTGGAACTTCAGTTTGGTTTAAAAGCATATCCAACCCGGCGGCGGCATTGCCCAGATAACCGGTAACAGCTATTTTTTGTCCTGGCAAAGCCGTGTTCCGGGTAAGCAGCTTGTCCGGGTTTTCTGCCGAACCCAGCAGGGTAACCGCCAGATTTATTAAGGAGGATTGGTTGGTATCCCCGGCTATTATGGCCGTCTGGTATTTGTCAGCCAGGCTTCGCATGGCGTTATAGCAGTCTGTCACGCTGGAAACGAGCGTATCCGGCGGCAGGTCAATATTCACAATAGCATATTGGGGGACTCCCCCCATGGCGGCAATATCGCTTAGGTTTATCGCCAGGGCTTTGTAACCTAAGTCTGCCCAGTTAAGCATACGGCGGTTGAAATGTACGTTTTCAATAAGGCTGTCCACTGTGACCAGCTGGTATCCCTGAGGCCGGAAAACAGCCGCATCGTCACCAATATCCAGTATCAGGTTTTGACGGGCAGGGGTGGTTTCATCTGTTTCCTGGTGCAGAAGTTTGTTCAGCTGGTCTATCAGCTGGCATTCGCCTATGTCAGAAACCTTCATAATGCAAGGATTATACCATTTTCAGCTATCGCCTGCAGGGTCTAAAACAAGCGTTTTCTAAAATTCAAGGAGGGGATTTTTTAGCTTTGGCTTACGTATGGGTTGCGATGGGAATTAACCTTGACAATTAGTACATTGAGGAATATTATTGATTTTTGAAATCGCCATTAGTGTGGCGTTTTTGTTTGGCACTTACTCAAAAAAGCTGAGTTTTGTCATTGGTGGGTTCCCCGTTTCAATGACTTCAGATATGGAATATGTCTAAATAAATGCTTCAAAAGGTGATAGCTGATGAGTAGTTTGGCCGAAGCGCCTATCCATGACCCCGGATTTGACTCTGAAGAGGCGCATAAACGTAAACAGTACATGGTTGACTTGTTCGTAGTCCAAGCAAAAAACTACGATTTCCATGATGATGTTTTCGGGCTTTATGCCCACCGTTTCTGGATGCGGACCGTTCTTAAGATAATGGGGCGGTTTCTGAAAGACCGGAAACATGTTGATATGCTGGATTTGGCCTGCGGCACCGGCTTTGTTACCTTCAATACAGCCAGAAACTTTGACAATGTTGACATAGAGGCCTTTGATATCAGCCCGGATATGCTGGCCGTTGCCAAAGAACGCTACGAAAAGTATTTCAAAGGGCGGAATATCAAGTTCTGGCGGGGTGATGCCGAAGTTCCCTTTGGCGAAGAGAAATATGACCTGGTAACTACCAGTTTTGCTTACCGCAACTTTGCCAACAAAGGCATTGCCACCGAAAACGTTTTCAATGCCCTGAAGCCAGGCGGTCTGTTTATTATTCAGGACCTTACCAAACCCGAACGCCACCCCATGCGCGGGTTGTATATATTCTACATGAAGTATATCCTGCCGGTGCTTACCGGTATTCTGGGCACCGAAAAATCCGCTGCCCGCTGGCTTTACAAGTCTGCCATGATGATGCCCACTAACGGGCAGATTGTAAAACTGATGGAAAGCAAAGGCTTTGAGAAATGCCAGTACAAGAGCCTGTCACTGGGTATTGCCTGCGTAATCTGGGGTTTCAAGCCGGAGAAATCAGAATAAGATGAGCAGTGTGAATGTAAGCGTAAAAGACCCCGGTTTTGAGTCTGAAGAGGCTCAGGCCCGCAAGCGTTATATGCTCCAGCTGTTTGGCTTTCAGGCCAAACACTATGATTTGCACGATGATATTATAGGTATGGGTATTCACCGCCGCTGGGGCAAAGAGATGGTTTTAGAGATACTGACCTATACCCGCAATATGCCCCAGGTAAAAATGCTGGATTTGGCCTGCGGGACCGGTTTTGTTACCTTTAACACTCTGCATTACATGAATAATGTGGATATAGACGCCTTTGATATTACCCCTGAAATGGTGGAAGTAGCCAAGGGGCGGCTCAAGAAAAACTACCCTGACCGCAATGTGAAGTTCTGGGTGGGTGATGCCGAGGTACCCTACGGGGATGCCAAGTACGATGTTATCGGCACCTGCTTTGCCTTCCGCAATTTTGCCAACAAAAATCTGGCGGCCTCTAATATTTTTAAAGCACTTAAACCGGGCGGTCTGCTGGTTTTGCAGGATATGACCAAACCCGAAAAACAGCCCTTCCGCGGAATTTACCTGTTTGCCTTGAAAAACCTGATGCCCATCATGGCCCGGATAATAGGCACAGAACGCAAATCAGCCCGGTATCTGGCAAACTCGGTGCTGGCCATGCCCAGTAACGCGGAAATAATGTCTATACTCCAGAATCAGGGTTTTATAAATATCAAATCCCGCTATCAGAGCGGTGGTATGGGTACACTGACCGTGGCCTATAAGCCGGAGAATTAAAATGGGTAAAGTGGATACACTGGCTTATGACATTGGGAATAACCGTACCCGCCACGTATATATAGGCAGTGACATACTGGGTAGTCTGCCCGAATATGCAAAACAGCTAAATGCGGACAAGTTTTTTATAATAACTGATTCCAATCTGGAAAATATTCTAAAAGATAAAATCAAAGATTTGCTTTCCGGGGTGACCGAAACCCACCTGCTGGCTTTCCCGGCCGGTGAAGCTTCAAAAACTCTGTCTACCCTGGAAGACATAGGCTCAAAAATCCTTGACCTCCGGGCTACCAAATCAAGCGTTATCGTCTGCTTGGGGGGCGGAGTAGTAGGGAATCTGGGCGGCCTTACCGCCGCACTCCTTTTCAGGGGGTTGCGCTTTTTCCATATTCCTACCACCATGGTTGCCCAGATAGACAGTGCCATTGGACAAAAACAGGCTGTTAACTACAAAATGGGTAAAAACCTGTTCGGACAGTATTATGCCCCTGAGTTTGTCTTTATAGATTTTAATTTCCTGCGGACTCTGCCCGAACGCCAGATACGGGCGGGTTTGGCCGAATCTGTAAAACACGGCTTGTGCCAGGAATCCTCCTTTTTTGACTACATTGAAGAACACGCCGGTGATTATTCGCCGGAAGTTATAGATTATATCTCCCGCCATACCATAGAGCTGAAGCTGGAGCTGCTTAAGATTGACCCCTTTGAGGGCAAGCTTGACCCCCAGCTGGAGCTTGGGCATACCATAGGCCATGCGGTAGAGATTATTAAAAACGGCCAGCTTTTGCATGGTGAGTCCATTGCTATCGGCATGGTGGCTGAGGCCGCCCTTTCCTGTGAGATGGGCTATATGAAGCCCGAACTGGCCGCTAAAATAGAGCGTATTTTCAAGAAGCTGGGTTTGCCCACCCGTATTCCGGCGGATGTTCCTCTGGAAGGGGTGCTGGAAGCCCTGCGCTATGATAACAAACGCCGTACTGCCCGTACAGACTTCTTTTTGCTTGAGGATTTTACCCGTTTCCACAAGGAAAATGGTAAAATAGGTACCAAGGTTTCTGAAGAGGTTTTGAAGAAAGTTCTTGAAAGCGCTTACTAGCGAACGTCCGGATTTTCAGGACTGGATACAGGCCGCCCGTCTCAAGTTCCTGCCCCAGGGTGTAATGCCGGTGGTAATAGCCGGCGCTTTGGCTTTTTCTGAAGATACCTTTGACGTAGTCAACTTTGTAGTGGCCTTTTCAGCCGCTGCCGCTGTTCAGATTGGCCTTACCATGTTTAATGACACCCTTGATTATGTTTATGGCACTGATTGCAAACATGCTGATGCCAAAAACCCTTTTTCCGGCGGGAGCGGGGTTTTTACCTGCGGGGTTATAAAGCCCCGCCAGTCCCTCCTGGTTATCTTCTCTCTGTATTTCTTCGCCCTGCTGTGTGCCATTTATATGGCGCTGGATATGGGCTGGGGGGTTATGTGGATTGCCGTTATCGGGGCGGCTATTTCCATACTCTATTCTGCTAAACCCATGCGTCTGGCTTACCATGGCCTGGGTGAGCTGATGATGCTTATCGGTTACGGGCCGGTGCTGACAGCCTGGGGGTATTTTGTGCATACCGGTATGGTTAACCGGGATGTGCTGCTGATAGGTGTTATACCGGGCTTGTGCATGTGGGCAATGATACTTATAAATGAGATACCTGATTATCAGGAAGACAGGGCAGCCGGTAAACGTAACCTGACTTATCGCCTGGGGCCTAAAAATGCCAAAAATCTTTTCAGTCTCTCTTTGGCAGGCCTTTACACCTATATACTGGCACTTGTATTTACCGGGGTGATGCCCCCGCTTTCAGCCATATCCTTAGGCGGTATCCCTCTGGCAGTTATGGCTGTCAGGATTGCCCACCGCTATTATAATGACCCCATAAAGGTAGCCATGGCCAATAAATTGATGGTCATAATATATTCGGTCACAACTGCTACGGTGGCCATAGGGATGTTGACATAATGGTAGCCCCCAGTTTTTTTGAAAAAGTTGCCCCGGTATACGAATTTTTAACCCGTATGTTTATGCTGGGTACATTTGAAAGTGCCCGTGACAGAATGCTGAATGAAGATACCTCGGCTTTCAGTGTCCTTGACCTGTGTACCGGTACCGGGTATATTGCCAACAAAATAGAAGCAAAGCGGATTGTGGGTTTAGACCAGTCTGTCCAGATGATGGCCCTTAATGACCGCACCAAACGCCCCAACAAAACTCTGGTACGGGGAAATGCTTACCATCTGCCGTTTGAAGACGGGGAGTTTGAGCGTATTTATTGCTCCAGTGCCAGCCACGAGTTTAAACTCTTCGGTAAAGTACTGGCGGAATGCTTCCGTACCCTGAAGCCCGGCGGCAAAGTGGCTGTTTATGATATTTACCAGCCCAAAAACAAGTTTTATTCCCTGATAGTCAATACTATATACCGTTATCCTGTTGAGCATAATATTATGTGGGTGCATACGCTGGAGGAATGGCGCAAGCTTTTGACCGAAGCCGGTTTTGAGGTAGAGGAGCTGGAAGCTGTGCGGGGGGTATTTGTATTTGTGCGGGCCCGTAAACCTGTTTAAACAGTAAAAAGTTATAGATATATTACAAACAGGCCTTATCCAAGGCCTGTTTTATTTTTCCGCAACAGGTATAGCTAAAAATGGACAGTGGGCACTTAACAAAATAGTACCTTATGGTATCATTAGGTATGCGTTATGCTGTTATGGCGGACATACATGCTAATCTGGAGGCATTAAATGCTGTTCTGGAAGATGCCGATAAAAGGGGCGCTGCCGGGATATGGTGTTTGGGGGATATTGTAAATTATGGCCCTGACCCGGTGGCCTGTCTGGAAATACTGAAAAGCCGCAAACATCTGGCTGTAGCCGGTAATCATGACCTGGCGGTTGCCGGTAAGATAAACCATTCTCTGTTTGCGCTGGAAGCCGCCCGGGCTCTGGTTTGGACCAGAAACCAGCTGTCCAGCACTATGATTGATTATCTGGCCTCTTTGCCGGAGGTTGTAGTTGAGGGTGATTTTACCCTGGTGCATGGCAGTCTGCGCCGCCCGGACTGGGAGTATATAAGTACCCCCCAGATTGCGGCTGAAAATTTCGGGCTTATGAGTACCCCTTATTGTCTGGTGGGGCATACCCATATGCCTTATGTCTTTACTCCCGGCCAAAGGGGTATTTGCCGGGGTATGCCGCTTATGGCAGGCAGTATGCAGCCGCTCCGCCAGACCAGTCTGATAATCAATCCCGGCAGTGTCGGCCAGCCGCGGGACGGCAACCCGCAGGCCAGTTACGGTATTTACAACGAAGAAGCCCGTACTTTTTGTCTGTACAGGGTGTCTTATAACATAACGGCTACCCAGAAAAAGATGCAAAAAGCCAAATTGCCCCAGTTTTTATCAGCACGATTGAGCAAAGGGAGCTAAATCCCTATAATAGAGGTACATGGAGAAAGACGCACCTCTGGCAGCTACTGGTACACCTTCACTTATGGCTCAGGCCAAAGAGATGATGGAGGGCTATACCCTCAGGGCCCGCAAAGGGTTGGGGCAGCATTTTCTGATAAGCCAGGGCGTGCTTAATAAAATACTACTGGCTGCAGATTTGAAACCCACGGATACGGTTATTGAAGTGGGGCCGGGGCTTGGAGTACTTACCGAAGAACTCCTTAAAAAGGCCGGGCAGGTTATAGCGGTAGAGCTGGATGACAAGCTGGTAACTGCCTTGACCGAAAAATTTAAAGCCTATCCTAATTTCAGGATTATCCATTCAGATATACTTAAAACCAGCCCGGCGGAAATACTGGGTCAAAATATTCCCTATAAGCTGGTGGCCAATCTTCCGTATTACATAACCTCAGCCGTACTTCGCCAGTTTCTGGAAGCTAAGGCCAAGCCGGAACTTATGGTGGTCATGGTACAAAAAGAGGTGGCCAAAAATATGGTCGCTCAAACAGGGGACATGGGTCTTTTAACCCTGAGTGTGCGGTTTTACGGCAACCCTTCGCTGGTATCAGTAGTGCCGGGCGGGGCTTTTTATCCTCCGCCGGAAGTGGATTCGGCTATTGTAAAGGTAGCTATCCCCCAGGCAGCCATTATGCAGGGGGTGTCTGAGGCTGATTTTTTTAAACTGGCCAGAGCCGGTTTCGGCACCCGCCGTAAAACCCTTCTTAACGCTCTGGCACAGGGACTGGGTGTATCCAAGCAGAGTGTACTGGCACTGCTGAACAGGGCAGGTATAGAACCCGCCCGCCGGGCAGAGACCTTGAGTATGGAGGAGTGGAAAATGTTATGCCTGGTGTACACGGAGAACCCATGCTGACACTGCTGGCTCCGGCCAAAGTCAACCTGAGTCTGGAAATCCTCTACCGCCGGAATGACGGGTACCATGAGCTGCGGAGTATTATCCAGTCACTCAGCTTATGTGACCGCCTGTCTTTCAGCCCGGCCAAAACAGTGCAAATAAGCTCAGACAGCCCGGATTGGCAGGCTGAACATAGTCTGGTTTCCAAAGCTGTGGCCTTATTTAGTGAAAGGTGCGGGCAGGGACGCGGGGTAAACCTGACTATAGCCAAGCGTATTCCCCTGGTTTCGGGGTTGGGGGGAGACAGTTCCTGTGCGGCGGCTGTTTTAAAAGGGCTTAACAAGCTGTGGGGGTGCGGTTATCCGCGCTGGCGGCTTATGGAACTGGGGGCAGAGCTGGGTTCTGACGTGCCGTTTTTCATGATGGGCGGTACGGCTATGATGGAAGGACGGGGAGAAACCGTAACCCCCCTGCCCACTCTCAATCAAATGTGGGCGGTTTTGCTGGTTCCTGAAATAGAAATGCCGCCGGATAAAACTGCCGCTCTCTACCGTAATCTGCATACAGATAGCTTTAGCAGCGGGGAAATAAGCGATAAACTGCTGGAAGATATATGTCAGGGTAAGCTAAGCTACAGTTCGTGTTTCAATGTATTTGAAAAAATAGCCTTCACCCTTTTCCCTGATTTGGCCAAATATCGCTGGCAGTTTCTGGAAGCCGGGGCTTACCAGATATTTTTAGCCGGAGCAGGCCCGACCCTCTTTACCCTGCTTAAAGATAAAAATATGGCTGAGAAGATATACCATAATCTGTGCCAGAAGGGGCATCAGGCTTATCTGGTATCCACTTTAGGGCCACTGGATTGATGGGTGGCATAGAGGTATCATATAAATATCATTCAAATATCAGGGAGGTGTTTTAATGTCCAGTTCCGAAAATTTGTCGGCTGCTTTTGCCGGTGAAAGCCAGGCCAACCGTAAATATCTGTTTTTTGCTGATAAAGCTGAGAAAGAGGGTTTTGCCCACGTAGCCCGTTTATTCAGGGCTGCAGCCGAGGCAGAAACTGTCCATGCCCGAAACCACCTTAATGCTCTGAAAGGGGTGGGTGCTACTGCGGCTAATCTCTCAGCGGCGGTTGAGGGTGAGAGTTATGAATTTACCAGTATGTATCCGCCTTTTATCAAAGAAGCTGAGGCCGAAGGAAATTCAGCAGCCCTGCTTAGCTTTAACCACGCTAATAAGGTAGAAAAAATTCATCACGGGCTTTTTGAAAAAGCGCTGGAAGAAGTAAAGTCCGGTGTCAAAGCCCCGGACCAGGTATACTATGTATGTCAGGTTTGCGGTAATACCGTGCTGGGTGAGGCTCCTGCCCGCTGTCCCATCTGCGGGGCACCCGCCTCCAGTTTCAAAGCTGTCTAGGAGAATTTTTTTACAAAACCAAGGGGGCAGATATCTGCCCCCTTTTGTATTTTCAGGACTGCTTTTGTGCTAAGGTCAGGTAAGGAAAATATCCTCCGGTTTGGCTGCAAATTCCTGCCCGCAGATACTGCAGCAGAAAAGCACCCGCTCTACTTCGTTATCTTTGCGGTCAATGCGGGCTACTGTTCCGTCTCCGCCGTCCTTGGGGCAGGTGGCACAGAGTATATATCTGAACCCGGTTTCGGGGTCGCGGCTGGAGACCAGGCCCTGGGATAAAAGCTTGTTGGTTAGCGCCAAATCCTTTTTTATCTGCATATTATAGTTTCCCCTCTTTGTTTGTTCACTTAGTATATACTCCTAGAGACATTTAGGGTATCCCCGGAATTAGCCTAAGGGTTTTTAGTGTTTTGGTATTTCCTGCCCGCAGACGGGGCAGATGTGTTCGTTCAGTTCCTTTTTCCTGCGGAATTCTTCCAGCAGCCCAGCGGATAAAATGGCGGTCGGCAAAGCGAAGACAGCCAGCCCCAGTACAGCGATAACACTCCCCAGAAATTTCCCCAGTGCGGTAATGGGGTAAATATCACCGTAACCTACCGTAGTCATGGTCATAACAGACCACCACATGGCATCAGGTATATTTTTAAACACTTCCGGCTGAGCCGGGTTTTCCACGAAGTACATCAGGCTGGAAGTAATAATAACCAGCAGCAAAATAATGGAAAAAGATATTATCAGGGCTTCTCTGCGTTCGCGGAGTACGTTTAGAATCATGTGGGAGGTTTCGTTGAAACGCTTCAGATGGCTTAAGCGGAATAACCGCAGGAGCCGCAGGGTTCTCAAGAAACGCAGGTCTACGCGTATAAGGAACGGCAGGTAGAAGGGCAGGATAGCCAGTAAATCCATCAGCACCAGCGGGGATAAGGCAAAGCGTATCCGTCCGGTAAAAGGGTGCGAATACTTTGGCTCAACGGTGCAGCTCCACACCCGCAAAATATATTCCAGGCTGAATACCGTCACTGAAAATATTTCAAAACTATGAAGCAGGGTATGATAATCACGTGCAATGGTATCTACCGAACCGAGTATAACCGCCAGAACATTTAAACAGATAAGGCTGATGATAAACCAGCTGATAAACTTGCGGGGCTGGCTTTCAAAGCCAAAGGTCAGCAGGTCGTGTACCTTTTTCATAGTATCATGACTGGTCATCTGCTTGTCTCCGTTTTACATAATCTATTTCATCTGCCCGGCTGGTTAGCTGGCCGTCAAGCTTCAAAAAGAGCAGTTCTCTTAGTATAGTTTGGATAGCCGGGCCGGGTGCAAATCCGAGGGCAATCAGGTCAGCTCCTTTTAAATGCGGCTTTATATTTGAAAGTTCTTCCTCAAAAAGTAATATATTTTGCCTGACCAGAGGGTTGTCTGACGCTATATAAAAACTCTGCCGGGCCTCTTTCCGGCATTTTACCAGTATCTTGTACAAATGGCTGGGTCTAAGGCCGGTTTTTTCCAGTTTGGGTAGATTTTCAGCCAGATACCGGTAATCACCCAGACAGCCGGTAATATATTTACCGGGGTTAAGCCCGGTTACCAGGTTTTCTGCCTGAAGTTTATTCAGACGGGCAGAGAGCAGGCAGTAATATATTACCCTGGGTATACATGTGCCGTATATTTTTCTGGCTTCGACAAATTTTTCCACCAGCCAGCCATCAGCCTTTACATCTGGCAGGCTGTACCTAAGGACGCCTGTTTCCTCTGCTTTCAGGAAGATATTTTCAGGTTTGGCTTCTTCCAAAACACATTCTATCTCATAGCGCAATCTGTCAGCACCTATCAGCGGAATTAGCTGCATATCACGCTTAAGCAGGACAAGAGTCTCAGCCGAAATATCAAAACCGAGCCGCTCCGAGTAACGCAAAGCCCGCCAGATGCGGCTGGGGTCATCCTGGAAGCTTTTCGGGTGGAGTACGCTAAGTTTGCCCTGTTTCAGGTCTGTAAGCCCGTCATAGGGGTCTACAAGGCAGCCGAAATCCTGTTGGCTAAGGCTTATGGCCATGGCGTTTATTTTGAAATCCCGGCGAAACAAATCTGCCTTGATATCGCCTGCGCCTACTTCCGGCAGTTTGCCGGGGGCGGGGTAAACTTCGCTTCGGGCGGTAGTAATATCCAGTTTAAAGCCGTTTATATCTGCCGAAAGGTTACCAAAGCGGTGGTGCAGGGTGGTTTTGTATGAAGTGCCCTGAAGCAGGTCTTGTCCGAACCGGATAGCGTTTGCGGTAATTACCAGGTCTGCATCTTTAGGGGGGGTGTCCAGCAGGCAGTCCCGTACCAGCCCGCCCACCAGATAAAGAGATGCCTTTTGGCTGGCGGCCAGTTCAGCTGCCGCCAGAATAAGCCGGTTTATTTCTGGCGGCAGGCGGTTTTTTAAAAAACTTCTCAGTTTTTCAGTGTTCATTTAAAGCCAATTATAGCACAGCTTCCTGCCTGATTTTATTGCCGAGATGGGCAGTTACTGGTATCATTTTAAGTAATTTTATGAGTACTCCTGCTATCAAGGTTTCCAATCTGGTCAAAAGGTACAAAGACTGCACTGCTCTGGACGGGCTGAACCTGGAGATAGAGCAGGGAGAGTGCTTTGGCCTTTTAGGGCCGAACGGAGCGGGTAAAACCACTCTGGTACGCATACTGACTTCACTTACTCCCTCAGATTCGGGTAAAGTGGAGGTGATGGGGCTTGACCTGGCAGACCACCTAAGGCAGATAAAGGCCATGTTCGGGGTAATACCCCAGCTGGACAATCTGGATTCTGAGCTTTCGGTAACTGAAAATCTGGTCACCTTCGCCCGTTTCTTTGATATAAAAGCAGCTGATGCCCGCCGAAGAGCCTCTGAGATACTGCATCTTTTTAAATTGGAACAAAAGGCTAATTCCGAGGTAAAGGCCCTTTCGGGCGGTATGCGGCGGCGTTTGCTGCTGGCCAGAGGGCTTATGAATAACCCCGGCATTATTATTCTGGACGAACCTTCGGTTGGTCTTGACCCCCAGTCCAAATATCTGGTCTGGCAGAAGCTGAAGGAATTAAAAGCCGGCGGAATAACCCAGCTCCTTACCACCCAGAATATGGATGAAGCGGCGGTACTGTGTGACCGGATAGCCATAATGCATCAGGGCAGAGTGCTGGACATGGATACCCCCAAGGGGCTGGTGGACAATCACGTAGGTCACTGCCTTATGGAGATAGAAGTCCGCCCGGGTGAACACGAGGCCATAATAGCTGAGTGTATGCGGCGGAGGCTGGATTTTGAAGATTCCGGCCTCATTATCCAGGTGTTCCGCTGCGGCGAGGATAACCTGCTTGACGAACTTAAGGCCCTTGGCTGGAATGTATGGCAGCGGATAGGCACACTGGAAGACGTATTTTTGCGTCTGACCGGGAAGGGGCTGGTGGAATGAACTGGCCTACCTACCGTGCCTTTTATATGTGGCTTCGGAATTACGATGTTTTTATCCGTTTGTTCTGGTCTATAGCTCCGGGGTTTATAATTGAGCCGGTAGTGCTGCTGGTGGCACTTGGTTTCGGCTTCGGGTCATTTATAGGGGATATAAACGGCCAGCCGTATATGGAGTTTATAATACCGGGTGTTATTGCCAGCTACGCCATGACCAGCGCCACCTTTGAGTGTACCTATAACGTCTTTTTCCGCATGGACTTCCGAAAAACCTATGACTCCATACTGGCTACCCCAATGAATATAAGTGACGTGGTAACCGGGGAAGTTTTGTGGGGAGCTACCCGCTCCATCATAACAGCCTGTATTATCCTGCTGGTGGCCGCCCTGTTCGGTATTATCCATTCGCCGCTGGCTCTGCTGGCGCCTGTTTTTGCGGTGCTGGAAGGTATCATGTTTGCCAGTATGGGTGTTTTCTTTGCTTCCATAGTCCCCTCTGTTTACAGTTTTAATTATTATTTTACCCTGTTTATCGGCCCGATGACCTTTTTCAGCGGGGCTTTTTTCCCGGTTTCCAGCTTTCCGGAGACGGTTCAGGTTATTTCAAATATTGTGCCTCTTACCCCGGCGGTCAGCCTTATACGGGGGGCGGTCAGTGGTGACTTTGCGGGGGTAAATGTGGTAATCTCGTTGCTGGCGGTTATCGGGGTGTCAGCCGCCTTTTATATAGCTACCCTGTTCAGCATGAAACGCCGGGTTATGGAATAACCCTTTAAATAGTCTGGGGTTTTTGGATAATATACAAAGGAGCGGGAGATGAAGGTAATTGCCCTGGTGGGCATGCCGGGGGCGGGTAAGACCGAAGCCTCGCGTATGTTCAGTAAAAACGGTTTTATACGGATACGCTTCGGAGATATCACTGATGAGAAACTTCGCGAACTGGGGTTGCCCCTGAACGAGGAAAATGAACGCAAGGTGCGGGAATCACTCCGCAAGCAGTACGGCATGGAGGCTTATGCGGTGCTGAACCTTAGCCGTATTGATGAAAACCTGAAGAAAGACAACGTGGTGGTGGACGGGCTGTATTCATGGGAAGAGTACAAGTTTTTAAAGAGCTACTATAAAGACCAGCTGATTGTCCTTGCCATTTCTTCTTCACCCGCCACCCGTTATTCCCGTTTGTGCGAAAGGGCAGACCGCCCTTTGAATTATGAAAATGCCGTTTCCCGTGATTACTCTGAGATAGAAAATATAAACAAGGCCGGGCCGATTGTCATGGCGGATATTACCCTTCTTAACGAACTGGATTTAAAAGATATGGAAAAACAGGTAAAGAAGCTTAGCCTGGAACTGCGGGCAGACGTATGAGCCGCCCGAATGCAGACGAATATTTCCTGAAGATAGCGGCGGTGGTTGCCGAACGTTCTACCTGTGTCCGCCATCATGTCGGGGCGGTAGCCGTAAAGGATAAACATATTCTCTCCACCGGTTACAACGGGGCACCGGCCGGTCTGACAGACTGTCTGGAACTGGGCTGCCTGCGTAATCAGAACGGCATACCATCGGGTACCCGCCATGAGATTTGCCGGGCAGTCCATGCCGAACAGAATGTTATTATCCAGGCGGCTTTGCACGGCACCAGTCTGGAAGGGGCAACAGTGTATGCCACCCATACCCCCTGTGTGCTGTGTGCTAAAATGCTGACCAATGCCCGTATCAAACGCTACGTTAGCTACGGCAAATACGCAGATGATTCATTTATAGATATGTTCAAACAGGCAGGGATAGAGGTAGTTATAAAAGACCGCCCCCCCGGCATAGTAGAATATCTGGACTAAGAAGTATCAAAAATGGTCAAAAATTCGGAATAGCCAAAACGGTATTGCAGTGTTACAATTAGTGCATACCAATGTGAGTTAAAGTATTTGGTAGCGAAAGTAATAGTTAACCCGGTGGCGGGGGCAAAGTCCACTGAACAAAAATGGCCGCATATCAGCAGGCTTATGCGTGATATGGGCTTTTCTTATGATTTCCAGTACACCGAAAGCCAGGGGCATGCTATTGAGATTGCCCGTGATGCCGCCTTAAACGGTTATCCTTATCTGGTAGCGGTGGGCGGTGACGGCACTATTAACGAAGTAGTTAACGGTATTCTGACCGCCAGCCATGACCAAAAAACCCTGATGGGGGTGGTGGATACCGGCACCGGCAATGATTTTGTGCGTTCGCTGGGCCTTGACGGTAATTATCTCCATTCCTGCCAGCATTTGCTCAGCCCCAAGCACACTTTGGTGGATGCCGGTCTGGTAACATTTCAAAAAGATGGCCGTCAGGTCAGTCGCTTCTTTGTAAACGGGGCAGGGGTGGGCTTTGACGCCGAGGTGGCAGCTACGACCGAACATATGCCCAAAGCTCTGGGCGGCACTATCCCCTTTGTCATGGCTCTGGCAAAAACCCTGCTTGGATACCGTAATAAAACTGTAGATATAGGGCTGGATGAAGATAACTATACCCGGCGTGTTTTAAGCGTGATTGTAGCCAACGGCAGTTATTTTGGCGGCGGCATGAAGGTAGCCCCGTCCGCCCTTATTACTGACAGCCGGTTTGATGTTATCACCCTGGGTGACGTAAACAAGCTGGAAATCCTGCAAACCTTCCCCAAAATCTACAAGGGTACTCATATTACCCATCCCAAGGTAAAAACCGAACACGCCCGTTTTGTGAGTATTAGTTCTGAAGAGGGGCTGTATCTTCAGGCAGACGGGGAGCTTTTAGGTAAAACCCCGGCAACCTTTGAGGTCTTGCCTCAGGCACTTACCATGGTTTTCTAGATTCGCCCCTGCTGTTTTTCTCTTTCACTAAAAACCGGGACTATCTGTCTTGTTCTCGGTTTATTCTAGCTTTTATTTTCGTTCTGATAAATGCCGCAGTAGCCGCCGGTTTCGGCATTCAGCTTGAAAAATACCAGCTGAATCAGGCGGGTATTCCGTTCCAGTATCAGCCCGGCTGGATTATAAACCACCAGCAAAGACTCACTCCGGCCGGAATAACCGGCATCCCATACCGCTGTATTGACGGTGCAGCCGCTGCGCAAAAGTGATGAGCGGGGAGTAGCCAGGGCCATAACGTCTTTGGGAATGTTTACTACTTCGTTGTATACCACAGAGTAGATGCCGGGCATCAGCTTTATCTGGTTATTACAGTCAAACTCAAGGGGATTATTTGAGGGCAGTTTACGGCGGGCATTGTCTGTGGGCAAAACGCCTTCGCCTTCCAGAGTGCGTACCTGTTTCAGGCTCAGGTCAAATCCGTTCGGCTGCAGCTGGTTTTCCAAATCAGGGTAATTTTCCAGCAGGGGTTTGGCTGACTTTATAAGACGGAGTATTTCTTCTCTGGCTAAGGCCGTCATTGGCGTTTCTCCCGTATATTTTTTTAAGTGAATTTAACACAATACAGGCACTTCGGCAAATTTATTTTGGCGTTAACATAAAAAAGCACTTGACACTGCGCTACTATTTATTGTATACGTATTAAAGCTAGCTTGGTTCCGAGGCGGTTAATTGGGAGTCTGTGTCCATAGACTGCGCTGGAAACAAAGCAATTTATATCAAGGAGGTGCAGTCATGGCACAGGACAAAACTTTGGTCTGTCGTGATTGCGGCAATGAGTTCATTTTTACCGCCGGTGAGCAGGAATTTTATGCTTCCCGCGGCCTGAAAAATGAACCCAAACGCTGTCCCGCATGTCGTTCCGCCCGCCGCTCTGAAAACAGGGGTGAAGGTGGTGAAAGAAGGACATATGAAGTAGTGTGTGCCGCGTGTGGCGTTCAGACAACCGTTCCTTTTGAGCCTACTGAGGGCCGCCCGGTTTATTGCAAAGACTGTTACGCTAAAACAAAAGAAAGCGAAATAGTCTCCCTTTTATCCCGGTAAAATTAAATCAGACTCATGCTTGCAAGGGTTTCTTACAAGTGTGAGTCTGTGTTTTTTTATATCTAGGAGTTATGCAGGATTTTAGACAGGAAGAGCTTGGTTCTTTCGTGCTTGGGGTTGGTGAAAAATTCGTCCGGTGCGGCACTCTCCACTATCAGGCCCTCGTCCATGAAAATCACCCTGTCAGCCGCCGCTCTGGCAAAGCCCATTTCGTGAGATACCACCACCATAGTCATACCCTCTTTGGCCAGGGTGGTCATAACGTCCAGGACTTCTTTTATCATCTCCGGGTCAAGGGCGGAAGTCGGTTCGTCAAAGAGCATTATCTGGGGATTCATGGCTAAGGCTCTGGCTATGGCGACCCGCTGCTGCTGGCCGCCTGAAAGCTGAACGGGGAAGGCATGGGCCTTGTCCGGTATGCCCACTTTTTTAAGCAAATCTGCCGCAATCTCGGCCGCTTCCTCTTTAGTGCGTTTGCGCACCTGGCACTGGGCAAGGGTGATATTATCAATGACCTTCAGGTGGGAAAAGAGGTTGAATGACTGAAAAACCATGCCTACCTCACGGCGGACATGATTGATATTTTCGGTGCTGTCCAGGGGGATGCCGTCTACGGTTATTTTGCCGGAGTCATATTCTTCCAGCCGGTTTATGCACCTCAGCAGGGTAGATTTACCCGAACCCGAAGGGCCGATAATCACCACTACTTCGCCCCGTTTGATATCAAGGCTGACCCCGCGCAGGGCCTTTACCCGTCCAAAATGCTTCTGGACGTTTTCAATCTTGATAATAGGTTGTTCGGCTGCGGTCTGTTTTTTATTCATTATCTTGAAAACGCAGTTTTCTTTTCTATGTAGTTTATCAGACGGCTGGACAGGAGTGTCAGTATCAGGTAGAGCAGGCCAATCATAGTCCAGACTTCAATAGGATTGAAATTGGTTGCGGTAAATTCACGCCCCAGCCTTACCATGTCAGCTACGGCTACCGTGGATACCAAAGAAGTATCCTTGAGAAGGGCGATAAATTCGTTGCCCATAGGGGGCAGCACCACCCTGAGTGCCTGCGGCAGTATCACATACCTCATGGCCTGGGTATGGCTCATGCCAAGGCTGCGGGCAGCTTCCATTTGCCCTTTGGGTATGCTCTGGATACCCGCCCGGTAGATTTCGCTCATGTATGCCCCGTAGCAGAAGGTCATACCCCAGATAGCCATCACAATGGGGTTAGCCTGATAATTCATCATAGGCCCGAAATTCAGGCCTTGCCCTATGCTTTGAATTATGACCGGGAAGGCGAAATACCACCAGATAAGCTGCACCAGCAAAGGAATGCCGCGTACTATTTCAACATAAAATGTAGCCAGTCCGCGCAAAATGGTGTTTTTAGATAAACGCCCTAAAGCGCCGAACATACCCAGGATAAGCATCAGGAAATAAGATACAACAGCCACCAGGACCGTTATGCCGATACCTACCCATACGTATTTGAAAATATCCAGAAAAGGGTCAGGCTGAAACAGCATAAGGCCGCCGGTCAGGACAAAAACACCGGCTACCAGCCACCACCAGGGGTCCATCCGGCTGGACGGTTCAGCCCCCGGTATCAAATTCATTTTTTCAGATTGTTTAAGCTTGTCTTCTGCCATTGCTCCATACAAGAGAGGGGGCTTTTCTAAAAGCCCCCTCGGTGTTCTTTACTGCTTAGGGATTTAGGTTCCACTTAGCTACCAGTTGGTCAAAGGTGCCGTCAGCTATGACGGCTGCCAGACCCTGGTTAATTCTGGCCAGTATTTCTGTTTGGCCTTTGGCTACCGAGATTCCGTAAAATTCGTCAGTGAAAGCCGTGCCCACTTTTTTGATTTTATCAATGTTGGCATTTACATAATCTATGGCAACGGGGGTATCACAGATAACGGCATCAATCTGGCCGTTCATAAGGTCCTGGAAAGCCAGGCCGATTTCATCGTACGATTTAACGGTGGCACCCTCTATTTTCTGGGCTTCTATAAACCCGGTGGTTCCGGTCTGGGCTGCCACCTTTTTACCGGTGAGGTCGTTATGGCTCAGAATAGTGGTATTGTTTTTCTGTACGCAGACCATCTGGCCGGCGTTGAAATAGGGGTCTGAAAAGAGCCATTTTTCAGCCCGTTCGGCGTTTATGGTGATTGAAGAAATGGCTACTTTGTACTGACCGGTAGCCAGACCTGCCAGCAGAGCATCCCAAGCCACGTTCTGGAAAGTAACTTCCAGGTTGCCCTTTTCGGCAATGGCTTTCATCAGGTCTATGTCAAAACCTTCTATGGCGTGAGTTTGTTCATTAACATACTCAAAAGGCGGCCAAGTGGCATCGGTTACTACCGTAACCTGTATTTTGGCAGTGCTGTCATCATTGTCATCGGTGTCGTCAGTGGAGCTTTGGCAACCTGAAAACAGCAATGCGCCCGACAGGATAAGGGACATAAGGATAGTACTTAAGCGCTTCATCTTTCCTCCTAGATTTATTAAAGCCTGATTTAGAGCTTTACAATTAACGCAGATTAAAAAGATTGCGAACAAAGTCTACAATATTTATGTCCGTGTGTCCATGTTTTTGGAGTTTGATTTGAAAAAATAATGCCCGGCCGGGCATTATTTGTATCTGAAAACCGCCCGGCAGAGGGCATTTATGATTAAATTTTAACGGTCTTTATTTTGAACGGGTAGCCACAAAGAGGGTACCCGGACCGGCGTGCACACCTAAGGCCGCTCCCAGTCTGGATATTATTATCTGTTTACGCGGGAAAAACTCTGCCAGACGGTCTGCCAAGGCAACTGCTTCATCCGGGGTAGTAGTATAAACCACTGACAGGGCGGCCAGATTTTTTACCCCGGCCGTAAATTCAGCCAGTTTGTCCATACCCTTACTCCGGCTGCGTACCTGTCCGGCAGGCAAAAGTTCGCCTTCACCCACAACCAGCACCGGCTTTACCGAAAGGAGCGCCCCCAGCAGGGCTTTGGATTTGCCTATACGCCCGCCCAGAGCCAGGTATTTGAGGGTATCAAAAAAGCCCATCATCTGGACTTTGTCTACGGCGCTGCGTACGGTATCGGCTACTTCGTTCAGGCTTTTGCCGGAAGAAGCTTCTTCTGCTGCCAGCAGGCCCAGCAGTCCCAGCCCCATGGAGACCGAGCGGGAATCTATAACTTCTATTGGTGGGGCATCATTGCCCAGCAGTTTTTTGGCCTGGACAGCGGAGTCATATGTGCCGGAAAGTTTGGAAGAGATATGTACAGAGACAATTCCATCACAGTCCTGTGCCAGTTTCTGGTATACATCTATAAAGTCCTGGGGTGAGGGTTGTGAAGTATTGGGGTGGACTGTTGAGGTCTGGAGTTTTTCAAAGAACTGGTCCTGGGTTATTTCCACCCCGTCTTTCAGGGCTTTTTCTCCGAAGCGTACATACAGGGGGACTATGGTTATTCCCAGAGATTCTGCCAGTTGGGGAGGTATATCTGCTGTGCTGTCTGTTACAATCTTGATTGCCATATTAAATCTTCCTCCGATAATTACCCTGATGCTGTCTGGTATATTCCGGAAAATCCCCGGGGAGTGTACCCGCCTTAGACCATCTGACCTCCTTGGGGTGCTTGCTGTATCTGCCTGGCAGCTGTAATAACGGGGCAAATTTTATAATGTTTACAGTTTCTTATAAAATATAAAAAAAGTCAAATTTAGACATAATCAGGCCCTTGCAGGCGGGTTTTTGAAAAAACACACAAGTTTGGAAGATGCTGCCGCAAAAACGGCTGTGTATTATGACGGCAGGGATATGCCAAAATGAAAAGGGCAGTCCAGATGCCGGGTAAACAGGGTATGACTGAAATGTGAAGTGATGAAATGGCAGAATGAAAATAAGCCTGGGGGGAAAATAATTGGTGGCAGCGGGTAGATTTGAACTACCGACCAAGGGCTTATGAGTCCCCTGCTCTGCCACTGAGCTACGCTGCCACTAAAGAGGTATTGTAAAATCTGCAAGGAGTATTTGTCAAATAACCCAAAGTAAAGCATAAGGCAGGGCTAAGCAGCGGGCAAAGGTGTTTAAGGGTATTTGCGGTCAAAATCTGGCAAATACGTAAGCTGGAAAAGCATAGGGCTTTTAAAATGTACCGAAAAGTGTTAGATTTTGGTGTTGTTTTAGCGTTTTATGCTAAAATAGCAGCGTTGCGAATAAACTTTGGGGGCGTAGCATGGCGCTGACTCAAGTTAAAAATAATACTTCCAATATAGAATCCATTACCTATGGCAAACTTACCTGGATAAATATTGAGAATCCCCAAGAGCCTGACACCGAGTATCTGGCGGCGAACTATCCTTTCCACCCGCTGGACCTTGATGATGTGCTCTCACGCCGTCAGCGGCCCAAGATTGACGAATACAAAGAATACCTTTTCTTTGTGCTTCACTTTCCCTTCTACAATAAGGAACTGCGGACAACCGTGCCGGCTCAGCTTTCGGTATTTATCGGGGAGAATTATATTATCACCCTGCATTCAGGTAACCTGAAACCGCTGGTCAAGCTGTACCGGGAGATGGAGCTGGATGAGGATGCCCGCCCCGAATATTTCAGCCACGGTTCAGGCTTTTTGATGTACCGCATTGTAGACCGGCTGGTAGACTACTGTCTGCCTATTACCGTAAAGCTGCTGGACAACCTGGAAGAAGTGGAAGATACCATTTTTACCGGCTCCGGCAGTGACCTTAACATTGTCAAAGATATTGCCCTGCTGCGCAGGGATATTATTGCCAACCGCCGCATTATCTGGCCGATGAGGGCAGTTATCGGCTGTCTGGAAAATAAGCTCAGGAAATTTATCAATCAGGATATGTCTGTTTATTTCGGAGATATGACAGACCATATGGATAAAGTATGGGATACTCTGGACGAAACCAAAGAAGTTATTGAGGGTTTAAGCTCTACTTTTGACTCCATGTCTTCCCACCGGACTAACCGTGCCATGCGGATTTTAACCATTGTGGCTACCATTTTACTCCCGTTCACTATGGTAGCCAGCATCTTCGGCATGAATATTCCCTTACCTTTCCAGAATTCGGAAAATGCCATTTACTTTGTGGCGGTTATTACGGCTATTATTGTGGGTTTTATGCTGTATATGTTCCGCCGGATACGCCTTATTTAATTCTGCCGGAGAAAAGTTATTATGAATGTTTCCAGCCGTCTGCTTGTTGTCAGTGGTTTGTATATTACCTGCCTTATCACCGCTAACCTTATAGCGGTGAAAATTATTGCCCTGGGGGATATATTTCTGCCGGCGGCGGTTATAGTCTTTCCGTTCAGCTATATCTTCGGGGATGTCCTGACCGAGGTTTACGGTTTCCACTGGGCAAGGCGGATTATCTGGCTGGGCTTTATCTGCAACCTTATTTTTGTGGTCTTTGTGGCTTTGGGTCAGGTACTGCCGGGTGCACCCTTCTGGGAAGGGCAGACGGCCTATGAGACTATACTGGGTTATACCCCGCGGATTTTGCTGGCATCTTTCCTGGGGTATCTGGTGGGTGAGTTTGTAAACTCATTTATAATGGCCAAGCTGAAGCTGCGGACACAAGGGCGTTACCTTTGGGTGCGGACTATCGGCTCTACTCTGGCCGGGCAGGGGCTGGATACTTCCATATTTATTCTGGTGGCTTTTCTGGGTACGCCGGCATTTGTGCCGATGATGATACTCTATCACTGGGGTTCAAAAGTGATTATTGAAGCAGCGGCTACACCCCTTACTTACAAGCTGGTGAATTATCTGAAAAAAGCTGAAAAAAGTGACCACTTTGATATATCTACCAATTTCAGCCCTTTCCGGCTCTAGATAATGTTTAAGGGGTAAAGGTGGAGATAGTATTTTTAGGCGCTCACAACTGCGAAACTAAAACCACCCGTCCCAGCTGCCTGATGCTCTCCGGTGGGGTGGTGCTGGATGCCGGGGCTATTACCTCAAGCCTGACTCTGGACGAGCTTTATGAGCTTAGGGCGGTTATACTGAGCCATGCCCATTATGACCATATAAAAGACGTACCGCTGCTGGCTATGAACCTGGCTTACGGGCTGAAAAGCGTGGATATATACGGAAGCCGGGCAGTTCAGGAAGTAGTTACCCAGCCGCCTTTTTCCGGCGGTTTCTACCCCGATTTTTTCACCCGCCCCCCATCTGCCCCGGCCTTGCGCTTTCATGAAATAACCCCCGGTCTGGAATTTAGCTGTGAAAACTACCAGATACTGCCTTTGTCTGTACCCCATTCCAGAGATACCACCGGGTTTTTAGTAAAAGATGCAGGCGGCCATTCGTTTTTTTATACCTCGGATACCGGCTCAGGCCTGGGGGATGTCTGGCAGCAGATCAGCCCGGAGCTGCTTATTATTGAGTTGACCATGTCGAACAGGCTTACAGAGCTGGCTTTAAGTTCCAAGCATTTGTCCCCGGAACTGCTGGAAACTGAGCTTCGGCTCTTTCGGGAGCTAAAAGGCTATCTGCCCAGGATAGTCACCCTACATACCACACCCTTGTTTGAGGCTGAAATCAAAACCGAGATACAGGCAGTGGCTGAAAGACTGCATACCGATATACTTATGGCCAGTGAGGGTTTGAAACTCCGGCTGGGAGAGTAAGGTGCTTTGGCTGCCTCTGAGCTGCCGGGTTTTTTGGGCAGGCCAGAATGTGGGCAGGCTATCAGGGAAGCATGAAAAAAGCCGGGTGTTGATAATAACCCCTCTTGCTGATAAACTCGTCTTAAGCTTAGCGAAAGCCGGTAATAAATGTATATAGTCTCAACTACCCAGATGCGGCAAATAGAAGAGGCCTGCCTAAAACAGGGTATCACCACCGAAACCCTGATGGACAATGCCGGCAGGGCGGTGGCTGTATTGGCCCGCTGCCTGCTGGAAAAGCAAAATGGCTGCCGTGTGGTAATACTTGCGGGTGCGGGCAATAACGGGGGTGACGGGCTGGTTGCCGGGCGTTATCTGGCGGCCTGGGATAAAAAGGTGAGCATATTCGCACCCTTTGCGGGTGCTTCAAAAAATAAAACTGCTTCGGGTGGTTTAAAAACCCCTGAAAACATATTTACGGATTTAACCGAACTTAAGGAGCATCTTAGGGAAGCAGATTTGGTAATAGATGCTTTGCTGGGTACAGGTGTAAACCGCCCCTTGGAAGGGGTGTACAGGCAAGCCCTGCAGATGACGGCTGATGCCAAAAATACCAGACCCGAAATGCAAATACTGGCCTTAGATTTACCCTCCGGTCTGAATGCCGATACCGGGCAGGCGGACGAAGCCTGTTTGAAAGCTGATTTTACCCTGTCACTGGGTATTGCCAAACAGGGGCTTTTTACCCACCGCGGGCTGGAATTAAGCGGGGCGGTTTCGGTGGCGGATATCGGCATACCGCTGGGACTTACAGCTGATATCCATACCCGTCTGATTGAAAAAGACTGGGCAAAGGGTGTTTTACCCGTCCGTTCCCCTCATGCCAACAAGGGCAGTTTCGGCCGGGTGATGATTGTGGCGGGAAGTGACCGTTACATAGGGGCGGCCATGCTTGCCGGAAGTGCCGCCATGCGCATTGGTGTGGGCTTGGTTACCCTGGCACTGCCTCAAAGTTTAACCGGGGCGGTAGCCGCCAAAATACCCGAAGCTACCTATCTGCCGTTGCCCGAAGTATCTTGCGGCACTGCGGATAGCTTTGCTTCACGCCTTATCCTGAGTGAACTGGGCAAATATGACGTGCTTCTGATAGGGCCGGGCCTGGGGCAAAGTCCATATGCCGCCAGGCTGGTTACCGAAGTGCTATCTAACCTGCCTGAGGGGCTTAAAGTGGTAATAGACGCTGATGCTTTAAATATACTTGCCGCTATACCCCGGTGGTGGCTGGAATATAGTTTTGATGCTATACTCACTCCGCATCCGGGTGAAATGGCCCGCCTGGCCAAAACCACAGCTGAGGCTGTCCAGTCTGACCGCTTCGGCATTTGCCGTGAATCTGCCCGCAAATGGGGTAAGACCATTATTCTTAAAGGTGCCGGAACAATAGTTTCATCACCGGAGGGTGAAACCCTGTGCAACCCGGCGGCTAACCCGGTACTGGCTTCGGCCGGAACGGGTGACGTACTGGCCGGAATAATAAGTGGTCTTTTGGGGCAGGGTTTGAACCTGTTTGAGGCGGCGGGTTTAGGCGTTTATCTGCACTCGCTAGCTGGGGCAACTCTGCGGAGTGAAATGGGTGATGCCGGTGTACTGGCTTCGGATTTGCTGTTAAAATTGCCTGCGGTTATAAAAGAATTGAAACAGAGCTGAGAGATGGATAAACAAATGTCTGAAAAACTGGTGGCGGTAGATATCGGCAATACCAGTGTAAATATAGGTATATTTGAGGGCGAAAAACTGCTGGCAAACTGGCATCTGGGTTCGGTTGTACAGCGTATGGCTGACGAATATGCCAGTCTGCTTTTAGGCCTGTTGCAGCACGCCGGTATACACCCCGAAGAGCTAAACAGGGTAATCATGTGCAGTGTGGTGCCGCCCCTGACCACTACTTTTGAAGAGGTATTTAAAAGCTATTTCAAGGCTGATCCTCTGGTAGTGGGTGCAGGTATAAAGAGTGGGGTTAAGGTGCGCATGGATAACCCCCGTGAGGTTGGGGCTGACCGCATAGTAAATGCCGCTGCCGCCAGAGTGCTTTATCCGGGGGCGTGCATAATAGTGGATATGGGTACGGCCACTACCTTTGATACCCTTTCGGAGGGTGGGGAATACATAGGCGGGGCGATTGCACCCGGTATTGCCACCTCAGCCCAGGCTATTGCGGAAAAGACTTCAAAACTGCCCAAGATTGAGATAATCCGCCCTGCTAAAGTTATTGGCTCTAATACTGTGTCGGCTATGCAGTCAGGTATATACTTCGGTTATATCGGGCTTGTGGAAGAGCTGGTCAGGCGGATTCAAACTGAACTGGGGCAGAAAACCAGAGTTGTGGCTACCGGCGGCTATGCCGCGCTTATAGCCGAAGGCAGCCGTATTTTTGATATTGTCCGCCCTGACCTTACCCTTCAGGGACTCAGGATTATTTACCAGATGAATCAGGCTTAGTTGTCGGTGTATATTAAAAGCAGGAATGTAGGCTGCGGTAAGAGCCTTACTGCTTAAGGGATATTAGCTGAAAAGACTTGCCGGGGGAGTGCAGACGGATATGGATAAGAAAAAGACAGTGGTTTTGGGCATAACCGGCAGTATTTCTGCCTATAAAGCGGCAGATATTGCCTCCAAACTGGTTGCCGCAGGGTATACGGTTAAAGCGGTCATGACTGAAAACGCCTGCCGTTTTATATCTCCCCTGACTATCCGGACGCTTAGCCGCCAGCAGGTAGTGACCGGCATGTGGGATATGAACTCCGAATACAGCGTGGAGCATGTCTCTCTGGCAGAGGAAGCGGCTGTTATTCTGGTTGCTCCGGCTACCGCCAACATAATTGCCGAACTGGCCTGCGGGCTGGCAGGCGATATGATTTCATCAACTATTTTAGCCAGCAAAGCCCCGGTTATAATAGCCCCGGCCATGAATGACAATATGTATTCCAATCCTGCCACCCAGCAGAATATTGCAAAGCTGAAGGAACGGGGTTTTGTATTTGTAGAACCCGAATCAGGCCGCCTGGCCTCAGGTAAAACAGGGCAGGGGCGCTTGGCTTCCGCAGATACAATACTGGGTTCGGTTACCCAGGTTTTGGGTAAAAACGGACCTTTGGCCGGGAAAAAACTGGTTATCAGCGCCGGGGGCACCCGTGAGCCGGTTGATCCGGTGCGTTATCTGGGTAACCGCAGTTCCGGTAAAATGGGCTATGCTCTGGCCGAGGAAGCTGTCAGACGGGGTGCCAGCGTAAGGCTGGTTTCAGGGGCTGTTGATAAACCTGCCCCTTTTGGGGTTGACATAAAGTATACAGAAACCGCTATGGAAATGTTTATCTCCCTCAGAGAAGCAGTCAAAGGGGCAGATGCCCTCATTATGACAGCGGCTGTGGCAGATTACCGCCCGGAAAAACCGGCGGCGGATAAGATTAAAAAAGGGGACGGGGAGCTTGACCTGCACCTGGTAGCCAACCCTGATATTTTGGCCTCGCTGCAGGGTGATTTTGTAAAGGTGGGTTTTGCGGCTGAAAGCCGTGACCTTATGATAAATGCCGTCAAAAAAATGGCTGACAAAAATCTGGATATTATTGCGGCTAACGATATCAGCCAGCCGGACAGCACCTTTGGTTCAGATACCACCCGCCTGACCCTTTTCTTTAAAAGCGGGCGGATAGAGGAAATGCCGCTTATGTCCAAACAGGAAGCGGCCGTGAGACTTCTTGATGAACTTTCAGCTTTGCTTTAAAATTTGATTTAATACGCTCAAAATAAGATTATATTGTTCAAGTCAGATGCGGGGTGTTTACCCGGCCGCAGTTTGTGAGGTTAATTAGTATGGCTCAGTGTTCCGGTTTGCCTGAAATGGCCAAGTCTTATGAAGCCGCCGAGGTTGAGAAAAAATGGTATCAGTACTGGATGGAGAAAGGCTATTTTAAGCCAAACCCTGATTCAGATAAGAAACCGTTTGTTATAATAATGCCCCCGCCCAATGTAACCGGGGAGCTCCACCTTGGGCATGCCCTGACGGCTACGCTGGAAGACATTATGATTCGCTGGCACCGCATGCTGGGTGAGCCGGCTTTGTGGCTGCCGGGTGCTGACCATGCCGGTATTGCCGCTCAGGTAGTGGTGGAAAGGATGCTGGCCAAACAGGGCAAAACCCGCCAGGAGCTGGGACGGGAACTTTTTCTGGAGAAGATGTGGGAGTGGGTTAATCCCTGCCGGGAAAGAATCCGCCACCAGCATATGCGGCTGGGTGCTTCGTGTGACTGGGACAGGGAGACCTTTACTCTTGATCCCGGCCCTGTCAAAGCGGTGCGTGAGATATTCACCAACCTTTACCAAAAAGGCCTTATCTACCGGGGTGAGCGGATAATAAACTGGTGTCCCCGCTGTGCTACGGCTGTGTCAGACCTTGAGGTAGACCATAAGGATTTAGCCGGGCATATCTGGCACTTGCGTTACCCTCTGGAAGACGGAAGCGGGTTTGTCACCGTGGCGACCACCCGTCCTGAAACCATGCTGGGGGATACGGCGGTGGCTGTTCACCCTGACGATGCCAGATATACAGGTATGGTGGGTAAGAATGTTCTTTTGCCAATTATGAACCGCCGCATACCTGTTATTGCTGACGAAGCGGTAGATATGGCGTTCGGTACGGGTGCGGTCAAGGTTACGCCTGCCCATGACCCCAATGACTTTGAAATGGGGCTTCGCCATAGCCTGCCCATGATTACCATTCAGAACCGTGATACTACCATGAACGAAAATGCCGGACCCTGCAGCGGCATGACTGCCAAAGCCTGCCGTGAGTACGTGGTTTCGGAGATGAAGTCACTGGGTCTGCTGCTTAAGATAGAGGATTATACCCATTCGGTGGGGCATTGCCAGCGCTGCAGCGCGGTTATTGAACCTATGGTCAGCAAGCAGTGGTTTGTTAAGATGGAACCTTTGGCCAAACCGGCTCTGGAGGCGGTAAACAGCGGGCGTATCCAGATACTGCCCGAAAGATTTACCAAAGTTTACCAGAACTGGATGGAAAATATACGTGACTGGTGTATTTCCCGCCAGCTTTGGTGGGGTCACCGCATACCCGTCTGGTACTGCCCCTGCGGTGAGATGATAGTTTCCAAGGAAGACCCGGCTGCTTGCCCCAAATGCGGCAGCACCAAGCTGGAGCAGGACCCGGATGTGCTGGATACCTGGTTTTCTTCGGGTTTGTGGCCTCACTCTACTTTGGGCTGGCCTGACCAAACCGAAGATTTAAAACGTTTTTATCCCGGCTCGGTTCTGGAAACCGCTTATGACATTATCTTTTTCTGGGTAGCCCGGATGATTGTCATGGGTATAGAGGACATGAAAGAAGTCCCTTTCCGCACTGTTTACCTGCATGGCCTGATACGGGATGATAAGGGCGAAAAAATGAGCAAAACCAAGGGGAATGTGATAGACCCGCTTAAGGTTATTGACCAGTACGGAACAGATGCCCTGCGGTTTGCGGTTACCTTTGGCACTTCACCGGGGAATGACTCCAAACTGGGGCAGACCAAGCTTGAGGCCGCCCGTAACTTTGCTAACAAACTTTGGAACGCCAGCCGTTTTGTAATAATTAACCTGGGTGAGGAAAAGGAACTTTTGGCGGAGGCTGAACTGCCCCTTGAAGACCGCTGGATACTTAGCCGTATGAACAGGGTTACGGCAGATGTAATCCGCCTGATGGAGGAGTTTCAGTTTGGCGAAGCCCAGAGGGTTTTACAGGATTTTGTCTGGGGTGAATTTTGTGACTGGTACATTGAGCTTGCCAAAGTGCGGCTGCGTGACGAAGCGTCTGTATCCCCCCGCCCGGTGCTGGTTAAGGTGCTTTCCACCATTTTGCGTCTGCTTCACCCCTACATGCCTTTTATTACCGAAGAGCTCTGGAGCTATTTGAGACCGTACCTGCCGAAAGCACTCGGCGAAACTGATATTATTGTTGCCCCTTTCCCGCAGGCTGACGAGACCTGTTTTGATGAACAGGCCGAAAGTATTATGGGCAGTCTGGTTGAAGTAGTCCGTTCTCTCCGTAACCTTCGGGCGGAACATAACGTGGAGATTTCCCGCTATATAAAGGCCAACATATATGCCGGAGATATGGCAGAGGTTCTCAGTAATTACTTAGGGGCGGTAGAAACCCTTTCCCGCTCCCGCCCGGTGAATATCCTGCCCGGCCACTATAGCGGTGCGTCTACTGCCACTGAGGTGGTTCTGGTGCTTAACGGAATTGAAGTGGTGGTGCCCATGTCTACCATGGTAGACCTTGAGGCAGAGGCCAAACGGGTAGAAACTGAAATTGCTGAACTGGAAACCCAAATAGAGCGGCTTTCTGCCCGGCTGTCAGATACCCAGTTCCTGGCCAAAGCACCCCAGGCGGTGGTGGACAAAGAACGCACCAAGCTGGAAGGCTATATTGAGAAAGTAAGCCGCCTGAAAGCGGTCTAGGAGGCCTGCTTTATGTCTGTATTGACGGTAGGCACTTCGGCAATTACGGTAGTTCCCTGTCCGGGGTGGGTGAGTATATGTATATGCCCGCCAATCAGCTGGGCACGTTCGTGCATACCTGCCAGTCCTAGTTTGCCGTTTTGAGCCAGATTGTCAGTCTGTTCCGAAAGGTTAAACCCTTTGCCGTTATCCTGGATAGTCAGTAAAATGGCCTTGGGTTTGAACTCCAGTTCCAGCCTTACCCAGGTAGCCAGCGAATGTTTGCGGATATTGTTAAAGGCTTCCTGAGCAATACGGAAAACAAGCAGCTGGATTTCAGCCGTCAGCTCTACTTCCCGTCCTTTTATACTTGATTCGGCATGTATCTGCCCATCCTGTGCCAGTTTCTCGGTTAGCCACTCCAGGGCAGGTATAAGACCCAAGTCATCCAGTATACGCGGACGCAGGTCTTGGGCTATCCGCCGTAAGCTTTCCAGTGCTTCTTCAGACTGGCTGCGCAGGGCATCAAGCTGGGGTTTGCAGTCTGCAATATCCCGTTCAGACTGTTTACTCAGGTTGTCTATTTTCTGCATCAGCAGCAAGAGCAGGGGGGCTACTTCGTCATGGAGTTCACGGGAAATACGTTTGCGTTCGGCTTCCTGTGCCCGTATAACATCCTGCACGAATGATTTCATGTTTTGCTGGCGGCGTATTTCTTCGGTGATATCCCGGGCTATATTTTGAAAACCCAGTACCTCGTCAGCTGATTTTACCAGAGTGGTTGCCATACGCAGCACCGCTATCGAACCGTCATGGCGGCGGATTTTTTGTTCGTAAGGCATCTTTACCTCTTCACCGGAGGCTATACGGGAATTTATATCCATTATCTGGTCATATTCGGAGGCGGTAGTCAGCAGGTCTTTCAGGTTTTTCTGCTTAAGTTCAGTCCGGGTGTAGCCGGTCAGTTCGGCAGAAGCCCGGTTGGCGTATACAATATGCCCGTTCCGGTCGTAAAACCAGATAGCATCAGAGGCATTTTCAAATAAACAGCGGTGGCAGAGGGCCGGTGGTTTAAAGCGTGTTTCGGTCATATCCGTCTATCCCCTGAGGTACGTCTTCCAGCATTACATAACCTTCGCGAAAACCTTTGACAATGGCTTCGGTACGGCAGCTGCAGCGCATTTTGTTAAATATATTTGAAAGGTGGGCTTTTACAGTCCGCATGGACAGTTCCAGTTTATCAGCGATTTCGCGGTTGCTAAGGCCTTTAGATGCCAGCTGGAGTATTTCAATCTCCCGGGGGGAGAGCTGACCGCGGACTTTATCTTCATCAGTTTCCTTGCTTACGTTTACCACCCGTTCCAGCAGTTTCCTGGTGGCTATGGAATCCAGTACGGATTCACCCGCTTTTATAGCCCTGATAGCCCCTACAATCTCGTCACTTTTGGCGCTTTTCAGCAGGTAACCGCTGGCGCCGGCCTCAAGCAGGCCCAGTATATAACGGATATCGCTATATGCCGTAAGTATTAGGATACAGGTGGAAGGGTTATTTTTTTGATAAGTTTGGTTGCTTCCACCCCGGTTAGTCTGGGCATGACTATGTCCATAAGGACTACGTCCGGTTTGAACTGGCCTACCATATCAACGGCTTCCTGCCCGTCTCCGGCTTCGCCGACTACTTCAATGTCTTTTTCCTGGCTTAACAATCGGCTCATACCTTCTCTAAGGACTGCATGATCATCAGCTATCAGGACTTTGGTTTTTGCCATGTTAAGCCTCCGTGAGCGGGGAATTAGTACTGTTAAATGATTGTATTATATCTTTGGGACTATGGCAATACATCATTTGGTTAAATGCCCGAAATGGCCGGCTTAGCCCGATTTTTGCTGAAGCCGCCGGGCATATTTTTTGAGATAGTTCAAGGATTTATTGGTATCAGAAGCAACTCTGGCTTTTTCACTGTGGAGCAGGCGGTATTTAAAAAGCCAGTAGGTAAATTCTTTCAGCTGATGGATTTTTATAGTACTGGTTTTAGAGTAACGTTTTTCGCGGCGGAACTGGTCCAGCATTTCGTCATGGGTGCGTTCATACAGCTGGACGAACGCCTCGTCTATAACTGTGCCTTCTCTGCGTACCCCCAGAGAACGGTGCTCTTTGCGGACTTCACTCTGGGTGACTACCAGCAGTGCTTCTTCTACCGTAATACCGTAAAAATAGTTCAGGTACTGGCGGTAACGCACTTCCCCCAGAAATGCCAGCAGTTCATCAGAGGTGAGTTCCTGGGGGGCAATCCCCCTGAAAAGGAGGTTATCTCTTTCCTGGGCAGGTATCAGGTCTTCCAGTTCACGGCTGAAGCGTTCAAACAGGAGTATCAAATCCAGTGCTTCACTGCCAATCAGGTACTGGTAGTGACGTCCGGCGTATTCTTCACTTTCCAGCGGCCAGGCGGCGGCCGCTTCCAGCATAGCCGGATACCACGCCTGTCCGTTTTCTATAGCCGCCCTGAGGCGGGCAATGACCAGTTCAGGGGTTTGTCCGCTTAGTACTTCAGTCAATTATTTACCCACTAGCCGGGTGGCTATTTGCCGCAGCATTTTTTGTATTTTTTGCCGCTGCCGCAGGGACAGGGGTCATTCCGGCCTACTTCTTTAGCAGCAGGTGCGGCCGGTTGGGTAGCGGCTTTGGCGGAGACACCGGGTATAGCGGCGGCGGGTGCGGCCGGCAGGGGTTTTTGCTGCTGCACCGGGCGGGAGGCAGCCTTGGCGGTGGCAGATTCAGTCTGGTGCTGAATCTGGATATTCACCCGGTAAATATTATGCACTACGTCATGTTTGATAGTTTCCAGCAATTCCTGAAAACGGACGTGGCCTTCGTTTTTGTAAGCTATCAGCGGGTCACGCTGGGCAAAAGCCTGAAGCCCTATTTCCCGTCTTAAGTTTTCCATGATTGTCAGGTGTTCCACCCACAGGGAATCAAGGGTGTGGAGCATAATAATCCGTTCAAGCAGCCTCATGGAGCCTGCCCCGATTTCAGCTTCTTTCTTCTGGTAAAGCTCTTCGGCGGTGCGGGTAAGGAGTTCGGTTATTTCCTCCTGGGAAAGTTTTGCCAGTGCCTCTGCATTTATTTCGGCGGGCAGGGCAAAAATGCCGCCTATATGGGTGACTAACCCTTCCAGATTCCATTCGGAAGAGTCATATCCCTGGGTATGTTCGGCAGTCTGGGTTATTATCTCTTCCCGAATCATATCCAGTATGTTTGATTTCAGGTCTGCCCCCAGGAGTATCTTGCGGCGTTCCGCATAGATAACCTCGCGGTGCTTGTTAACTACGTCATCATATTCCACCAGGTGTTTGCGCACATCAAAATGGTAACCCTCCACCCGTTTCTGGGCGTTTTCCAGAGTACGGCTGACCAGCCCGTTTTCTATGGGGGTGTTTTCGTCCATGCCGGCCCATTCCATTATGCCCTGTATGCGTTCACTGCCGAAACGGCGCATGATATCATCATCCAGTGCTACGTAGAAACGGGAAGAACCGGGGTCTCCCTGGCGGCCTGAGCGTCCCCGAAGCTGGTTATCAATCCGTCTGGATTCGTGGCGTTCCGTACCTATTACGTGTAAGCCGCCGGCTTCCAGCACCTGCTGGTGGTGGGCCTGCCACTGGCTATAGGCTTTATCATCATCTTTAGGCGGTTCTTTGCCGCCCAGCAGTATGTCCACACCGCGTCCGGCCATGTTGGTAGCTACGGTTACCGCCCCCGGTTTGCCGGCTTCGGCTACCACCTGAGCCTCTTTTTCATGCTGTTTGGCATTAAGTACCTTGTGCTCAATACCCTGCCGTTTAAGCATGTTTGAGAGCATTTCAGAGTTTTCAATGGAAACTGTACCCACCAGCACCGGGCGTCCCAGATTCCGCATTTCGTTTATTTCATTGACCACTGCCTTGAATTTGGCGGACTGGTCTTTATATATCTGGTCACCGTAATCTTCGCGGATGGCAGGTTTGTTGGTGGGGATAATAACTACTTCCAGTTTATAAATCTTGGAAAATTCCTCTGCCTCGGTGGCCGCCGTACCTGTCATGCCGCAGAGTTTGCGGTACATGCGGAACAGATTCTGGATGGTCACGGTGGCATAGGTCTTGCTTTCCTGCTGGATTTTTACGTGTTCTTTGGCTTCAATAGCCTGGTGCAAGCCCTCGGAATAGCGCCGTCCCAGCATCATGCGGCCGGTGAATTCGTCAATAATGATAACTTCATTTTCCTTGACTACATACTGGTGGTCTTTTTTATAAAACTCCTTGGCGGAGAGGGCATTCCGCAGATGGCGGATAAGGGGGGCATTCTGGGGGTCATACAGGCTGCTGCCCTTCATAACTCCTTCGCGTGAAAGCAGTTTTTCCACATTTGCCCAGCCGTCTTCGGTCAGTTCGGCATTACGGTCTTTTTCGTTTATCTCGTAGTCTTTCCCTGCCGCCAAACGGGGAGCCAGCCGGGCAAAGACCTCGTACAGTTTACCTGCCTCGGTATCCGGGGCAGATATGATAAGAGGGGTGCGGGCTTCATCTATAAGCAGGTTGTCAATTTCATCTACTATGGCATAGTTCATTTCCCGCTGGACACACTGGGCAAGGTCAGGCCGCAGATTATCCCGCAGGTAATCAAAGCCGAATTCGGTGGACGTGCCGTAGGTAATATCTGCTTTATAGGCTTCCTGCCGGGATATAGGGCGGAAATGCATCCAGGGGTCATTAGGTGTTTCAGAGGTATAAGTGGGGTCAAACAGCCGTGAAGGCAGTTCTTCGGTGGGTGTCTGCATGGGGTAAATACTGGAAACGCTGACCCCCAGAGCATGGTAGACCGGCCCCATCCAGTAAGCGTCACGTCTGGCCAGATAATCATTAACTGTTACCAGGTGGACACCCTTTCCCAGCAGGGAATTAAGGTAAAGGGGTAAAGTGGCTACCAGGGTCTTACCTTCACCGGTGCGCATCTCGGCTATTTTGCCGTGGTGAAGCACCATACCGCCGATAAGCTGGACGTCATAGTGCCTGAGGCCGATAGTCCGGCGGGAGGCTTCCCTGACAGCGGCAAAGGCTTCGGGCAGAATGGCGTTAAGAGCGGCGTTTTCTTTAACGGAAAGGTCTTTATTTAAAGACTCAAGCTTAGCCTTGAGGCGGCTTTGTTTGCTGTTGTCAGCCGTTTTCTGGGCTTCTTCAAGTTCGGCGGTAGTACCGGCGATATCTTTCAGGATAGCGGAGGCGGTAGTTTCAAAAGTTTCTTTCAGCCGTTCCTTAAATTCGGCAGTTTTGGCCTTCAGGGCTTCATCACTGAGGGCAGAAAAAGAGCTTTCCAGCTGGTTTATTTTGTCTACCAGCGGTTCAAGTGCCCGGATCTCTTTTTCGTTTGAGTCTCCGAAGCCGGAAAAAAATTTAAACATGGTTTACTCCATTTGCATCTGATCGTACATCTCGCCGATGGAATTACCGGTATGTATCCGGTAAATAGCCTCACCGATGAGAGGAGCGATGGAAAGAACAGTTATTTTATCTATTTTCTTGGGGGGAGTGAGGGGTATTGAGTCAGTTACCACCAGTTCCTTTATGGGGGAGGCGGCAATGCGCTGGATGGCCGGGCCGGAAAGCACCGGGTGAGTGGCGCAGGAATATACTTCCTTTACCCCTTTGTTTATAAGTATGTTTACGTTGCCCACCAGCGAGCCGGCAGTATCTATTTCATCATCAAAGGTCAGGGCGTTTTTGCCCTCTACATCACCTATGATATTTATAGTGCGGGTTATGTCGTTATTGCCCATCCGCCGTTTTTCTATAATGGCCAAAGGAGCATCCAGCTTGGCGGCAAAGTCACGGGCTTTTTTGGAAATGCCCACGTCGGTGGCTACCACCACCAGGTCTTCCAGCTTCTTTTTCTTGAAATAGTTAGCCAGCAGGTTTTCGGCGGTCAGTTCGTCTACCGGCATATCAAAGAATCCCTGTATCTGGGGGGCGTGCAGGTCTAAAGTGAGGATACGGCTGGCACCGGCGGCAGTTAAAAGGTCAGCAATCAGACGGGCGGTAATGGGTACCCTCGGCTGGTCTTTCTTGTCAGTGCGTCCATAACCGTAATACGGAAGTACGGCTGTAATCCTCTCTGATGAAGCCCGCTTCAGGGCATCCATCATGATAAGCAGCTCCATTATGCTCTGGTTTACGGGTGAGCAGGTCGGCTGGATAACGTAGACATCTTTCTTGCGGACGCTTTCCTGTATGCGGACGAATATGTTTTCGTTTGAAAACTGGAAAACTTCGCATTTGCCCATCTGCACCTTCAGGTAGTCTGCTACCGCCTTGGCCAGGTCAGGGTTTGCATTACCGGTGAAGATTTTCAATTCGTCTGTCAAATTACCGTTAGCCAACACGTATGTCCCCCTTTTTATGCGTCTATGCCGGGAACAGGGAATTTGCGGCATAGGTGAATCACCTCTGCCAGCACCTGTTTCTCTATATCTTCGTTGCCTATATTTTTGAGTATCTTGCCAATCCAGCCTACCGTCTGGCGGATTTCAGCCGGACCGAATCCGCGGCTGGTGGCCGCCGGACAGCCCAGGCGTATACCCGCCGGAACATTGGCGGTCTGGTTTTCGGCAAAGGGTACGGTATTGCGGTTGATTACAATACCGGCTCTGCGCAGTGCCAGCTGGGCATCATAACCGTTTACCCCGATGGGACTAAGGTCCACCAGCACCAAATGGTTGTCAGTGCCGCCTGAAACCAGGCGAAGCCCCAGTTTGCGGAGTTCCTCAGCCATTACCTGGGTATTTTCAAGGATTTTCTTCTGGTAAGTAACAAAACCGGGCTGCATAGCTTCCTGAAAAGCCACTGCTTTGGCGGCAACTACCTGCATGAGGGGTCCGCCCTGTATTACCGGGAATACCGCCTGGTCAATAGCCTTGGCGTATTGCTCTTTGCAGAGGATAAAGCCGCCCCGCGGGCCGCGCAGGGTTTTGTGGCTGGTAGAGGTAACCACGTCAGCGTAGGGTACGGGTGAAGGATGAAGCCCTGCGGCTACCAGACCGGCAATATGGGCAATGTCCACCATCAGCTTGGCGTCTACTTTGTCACAGATAGCCCTGAAACGTTCAAAATCCAGTATCCGGGGGTAGGCCGAAGCGCCGGTAACAATCAGGCGGGGGCGATGCTCCAAAGCCAGTTTTTCCAGATTGTCATAATCAATCCGTTCGGTTTCGGCATTCAGCCCGTATTCAATTACGTGATAAAGTTTACCGGTGAAATTGGCCTTTGAACCATGGGTCAGGTGTCCCCCATGGGAAAGGGTAAGACCCATTATGGTATCACCGGGTTTTACCATGGCGAAATAGGCAGCCATGTTAGCCTGAGCCCCGGAATGGGGCTGGACGTTGGCGTGTTCGGCATGGAACAGGGTCTTGGCCCTGTCTATAGCCAGCTCTTCTATGGCATCTGCATATTCACATCCGGCATAGTATCTTTTACCGGGGTAACCTTCGGCGTATTTATTAGTGAAAACTGAACCCTGAGCTTCTAAAACAGCTTTGCTGGTATAGTTTTCCGAAGCAATGAGGTCAATTGTTTCTTTTAAGCGGGTGGTTTCCTGCATTATGGCATTATAAACTGCCGGGTCCGAGGTCTTTAAAAAGCTCATGGCTCTCCTTTCAGGTGTAAAAAAACAATCAGGCTAAGTCTACAACGCAAGGAATATTATATCAAATTGACTTGACATATTGACAGTGTTATCATAGCTCTATTAGGCAGCTAGATGTCAGATAAATAATATAATGCACGATAAAGAAGAATTACTCAAGGGTATATATTCGGAAATAGCCCAGTGTGCACGTTGTAACCTTCATACCACCCGCACTCATGCTGTCCCCGGCGAAGGAAATGCCGATGCCAAAATTATGTTTATTGGCGAAGCCCCGGGTTTTAACGAAGACCAGCAGGGGCGTCCTTTTGTAGGGGCAGCCGGCAAATTCCTGACTGAGCTTATTCACTCTATAGGGCTCAGGCGGGAAGATGTATATATTACTAATGTAGTCAAAGACCGTCCGCCGGGCAATCGTGACCCCCTGCCGGACGAGATTTCTGCCTGTCGCAATTTTCTGGACCGCCAGATAGAAATAATAAAACCAAAAATCATAGTCACTCTGGGCAGGTATTCTATGGCCAGGTATTTCACCGGCAGCACCATCAGCAGAATTCATGGTAAGCCGATGAGACGGGACGGGGTAATTTATTATCCTATGTACCACCCGGCCGCAGCCCTGCACCAGGGAGGCTTACGTAAGGAGATTGAGCAGGATATGCTCCGGATACCGGGGTTGCTTGAAGAACTGAACCGCGCCGAAGCGCCTTTAGTTCCCAAAGAACCTCCTGCCCGCCAGCTAGGCCTGTTCTGACGAACTATGGCAAAACCTAAACTTAAGATTGTACCTCTGGGTGGCCTGGGTGAGATAGGCAAGAATATGATGTCTGTAGAATATGGGGAAGATATTATCCTCATAGACTGCGGGCTGATGTTCCCGGAAGAAGAAATGCTGGGTATAGATTTGGTTATACCTGACATTTCATACGTGCTGGAAAACCGCGAAAAAGTACGGGGCATTGTAATCACCCACGGGCACGAAGACCATATAGGTGCGTTACCCTATATACTTCCCCAGATAAATGTGCCTATTTATTGCACCAAACTGACCCAGGGGCTTATTTCGGTAAAACTGAAAGAAGCCAAGCTGCTGCACCAGACTAAGATAAATGTTATCCCGTCTGACGGCACTTTCAAGCTGGGTAAACTCAAAGTGGACTTTTACCCGGTCTGCCACAGCCTGCCGGATTCGGTGGGGCTGGTTATTCAGACGCCTATCGGGGCGGTAGTCCACAGCGGGGATTTCAAACTGGACTATACGCCGGTAGATGGCAAGCCCACCAATCTGTCACGTCTGGCTATGCTGGGCTCGCGTGGAGTACTGCTTTTGATGTCGGACTCCACCCATGTGGAGCTGCCGGGTTATACCCCTTCGGAAACTGTGGTGGGCGAAAATATTGACCGCATTATCGGGGCGGCTACGGGGCGGGTACTGGTAACCACTTTTGCTTCGCTTATTTCCCGCCAGCAGCAGGTGATTGATGCCGCCGCCAAATACGGGCGGAAGCTCTTTTTTGCCGGCCGCAGCATGACTGAGATTCATAAAATGGCGGCTGACTTGGGTTATCTTAAAGTGCCCGAAGGTCTGGTCTGCAATATAGACCAGCTTCAGCGTGTGCCTCCGGAAAAAGTGGTCTTGATGACCACCGGTTCTCAGGGTGAGCCTACTTCCGCTCTGGTGCGGATAGCCAACCGTGATTTCCGCCATGTCCATATAATGAAAGGTGACACCGTAATTATTTCGGCTTCGCCCATACCCGGCAACGAGTCACTGGTGAGCCGTACTATAGACAGTTTGTTCCGCCAGGGGGCTAAGGTATTTTATGACCGTATAGCCAAGGTGCATGTGCATGGGCATGCCAGTCAGGAAGAACTGAAGCTGGTGCTTAATCTGGTTAAACCCAAGTATTTTGTACCCGTACATGGCGAATACCGCCACCTGACCATGCATGCGGAGCTGGCCCGGACTATGGGCGTTGCCCCGGAGAATACTTTTATCATGGAAGACGGGGATATACTGGAACTTAATACTAAGTCCGGCCGTATTACCGGCAAAGTTCCTTCCGGCAATGTTTATGTAGACGGCCTGAGCGTGGGTGATGTGGGCGGGGTGGTACTCCGCAACCGCCGTATGCTTTCGCAGGACGGTATTGTGGTGGCGATTGTAGCTATCAACAAGCAAACCGGTATGCTGGTAGGCAGGCCGGATATTGTTTCCAGAGGTTTTGTTGACCCTGATGAATCTAAAGCCATGCTGGATGCCAGCCGTGACCTTATAATCAAGCTGCTTGACCATGACGGTAAGGATATTCCCGAAGGGGCTATGTATAATGACGTCAAAGAAACGCTGAACAAGTTTTACTACGAGCAGACTAAACGGCGTCCCATGGTTATCCCGGTTATGGTAAAAGTGTAGGTTTGCAGACGAGGTTAATATGCCTAAAAAAGAAGACCCCAGAGACACCCTGCGGAATGCCCGCCCCAGAGCTAAATCTGCGGCTAAGGTAACTGCCCGTCCGTCTAAGAAAACCGCTCCGGTACGCAGCAAGGCTAAAAAACCCGCTGCTAAGAAGGCTTTTTCAAATACCCCGGTCAAAGGCGGGGCTTCCTGGCTTTGGGTTATGCTGATAGCCTCGGCTATTGCCTTTGTGGTCTGGCAGTGGGAAGGCGTAATGGACTTTTTTGCCAATTTCGGCAGCGGTACGGCCGGATTGTTCGGCTGGGGGCTGCTGCTTATTCTTTTGGGTATTATCATAGCTATTGTGGCTCTCAGGTTTGACCAGATGTCCGAATGGGCTCACCGCTACCGCTTAAATCTCTGGAACAAATGGCTGGGCGGGGTGGTGCTGATTCTGGCGGCCTGGGGTATGCTGGGCATGATGGATGCCGGCGGTGATATAGGTCTAAGCATACTTGGCGGTAACGCTGATATAAACGGGTTTATGCGGGTGCTGGCCCTGATTGTACTGGGGGTTATCCTTATAGCTCCGGGTGCAGTCTGGCGAAGCCTCAGCGGGCTTTTCAGGGGCATTTTCAGCCCCTCCCGCCGCTCTAATATGCCCGAAGTGGCCCGCCTTGACCGTACGGTAGTCAGCCGTCCTGTATTCGGTGGTGATGAAGACCGTATTGATATGGGTGAAGAGGCCCGCAGGCCTCTGCCTGAAAAAGCTGCCCCGAAGATAGAACTACCCTCTATAAAGCTGCCGTCTTTCGGCAAAGCTGAATCACGGGTAGTAGAAGTAAAAAACCCGCTGGCGGCTAAAAGTACTCCCCAGACCGAGCTTCCCAATATGCCGCCGGAGACTGCCGCTAAAGAACCTAAACCGGTTGATGAGCGCACTGATGCAGACCGCAAACAGATAGCTTCCGAAGTCTGGAAGAAGTACGGTGAGGCTGAGGGGATAGCCGAGGTGGACGGCTGGAAACTGCCGCCTATAGAAATGCTGGATAAAACTACTGAAATAGGTTTTTCGGAAGCAGATAATCTGCAGCGGGCAAGGGCTATTGAAGAAGCCCTGGCCAGCTACGGGGTGGAGGGCAAGGTTATCCAGATAAATGCCGGCCCTACCGTTACCCAATTCGGGGTTGAACCGGGCTGGGACCGCAAGTTTAAAGAAGTTAAAGAGCGTGACAAAGACGGGGAGACTGTTTCCCGCCAGGTGGAGGTTTCCAAGACAAGGGTCAAGGTTGACCGGATTGCCTCTCTGGCAAATGACCTGGCTCTGGCTCTGGCCGCCCCCAGTTTACGCATTGAAGCCCCGGTGCCGGGTAAATCCATAGTGGGTATAGAAGTGCCCAACACTTCATTCGGGGTGGTATCTATGCGGAGCGTCATGGAGACCAATACTTTTCAGAAGATACTGGCCCGTTCACCCCTGGCTCTGGCTTTGGGTAAAGGCGCAGGCGGTGAGGCTGTTTCGGGAGACCTTACCAAGATGCCCCATCTGCTTATTGCCGGTGCTACCGGTTCGGGTAAGACAGTCTGTTTAAACTCTATTATCTGCTGTATGCTGCTTAACAATACGCCTTCCAGCGTAAAGTTTATTATGATAGACCCTAAACGGGTAGAGCTGACCCCCTTTAACGGCTTGCCCCATCTGGCTACCCCGGTGATTGTAGACGTGGAAAAAGCCCTTTCCGCCCTGCGCTGGCTGGCGGCCGAAATGGACCGCCGCTACCAGACACTGGCCGCCGCCGGTTCGCGTAATATAGAGGGTTACAACAAGACCCGCATGGGTTCTGACCGGATGGCGTTTATTGTGCTGATAATAGATGAGCTGGCTGACCTGATGATGGCCGGTTTTGATGAGGTTGAGCATATTCTCTGCCGTTTGGCCCAGATGGCCAGAGCGGTGGGTATTCACCTGGTGGTGGCCACCCAGCGCCCGTCAGTAGATGTTATCACCGGGCTTATTAAGGCTAACTTCCCCACCCGTATCAGTTTTGCGGTTACCTCTCAGGTGGACTCGCGGACTATTCTGGATATGGTAGGGGCGGAAAAACTGCTGGGGCGGGGCGATATGCTTTATATGCCCACCGAGGCAGCCAAACCCAAACGCCTGCAGGGCTGTTATGTTTCGGATGCTGAGAGTGAACGCCTGATATATTTCTGGACCAACCAGAAAGATATTTCTCCGTCTGAAGCTTTGAAGGTTGAGGAGATTACCGCGCCGCCGCCCGCCCCAAAAAGTAAAAGCAAAGACCCTTTGTTTGATGAGGCTATGGCACTAATATCAGAGCATAACAATATTATTTCAGCTTCATTCCTGCAAAGGAAGATGCATATCGGTTATCCCAGAGCCGCCCGTTTGGCAGATGAACTGCGGGAAGCTATTGAGGGTGATGACGGCAAAGCCGAAGTGCCTAAAGATGAGTATTAAATAAACAGCTTACTCTGTATTAAAAAAGCCCTGATTTAAATCAGGGCTTTTATTTGGTCTTTTTTTCAACAGCGTCTTTGTAAACTCTGGCCAGACCTTTGCCGTGCTGGGTCATCTTGCGGCGGCGGCTTTCCAGCTTTTCTTCGCGCCGTTCCTGGCGGGTTAAGGGGTTTTTACTTGGTTCTTTCATTTTTATTTACGGGGTCTGTTTCAAGTGCCGCCCGCAGTTCCACCACCCGGTCACGGATAAGGGCAGCCCGTTCAAATTCCAGATTTTTGGCCGCTTTTTTCATCTGGCTTTCCAGTTCTTTTATCAAACGGGCAATGTCTTCCCTGAGAGTGGGGGCAGGCCTGAATTCAGGGCCGCTGACTTCGGCGGTGACTGAGCGGATGCGTTCATTTATATCCTTGATAGCCTTGCGGATACCCTGCGGGGTAATATTGTGCAGGCGGTTATAGTCTTCCTGTATTTTACGGCGGCGGCTGATTTCGTCCATAGCCCGCTGCATAGACCCGGTGATTTTATCTGCATACATGATAACCTGCCCGTCCACATGGCGGGCAGCCCGTCCCATAGTCTGGATAAGGGCCTGTTCACTCCTAAGATAACCCTCTTTGTCGGCATCCAGTATGGCCACCAGGCTGACTTCTGGCAGGTCAAGCCCTTCGCGGAGCAGGTTTATGCCAACTATAACGTCATAAACCCCCAGCCGCAAATCACGCAGGATTTCCACCCGTTCCAGCGTGTCTACTTCCGAATGCAGATAATGGGTTTTTATTCCCATTTCCACCAGATAATCAGCCAGTTTTTCAGACATCTTTTTGGTAAGGGTAGTGATAAGCACCCGTTCTTTTTTATCTACCCGTTTTTTCACTTCTTCCAGCAGGTCATCTATCTGGCCGCCGGTGGGTTTTACGGTTATAACCGGTTCAAGCAGCCCGGTGGGGCGTACCAGTTGCTCAACTACCTGCTGGGAGTGTTCTTTTTCATACGGGCCGGGTGTGGCTGATACGTAAATAGCCTGTTTGACTCTGGCTTTAAATTCATCAAAGCTTAAGGGGCGGTTATCCATAGCTGAGGGCAGGCGGAAGCCGTAGTCCACCAGGGTTTTCTTGCGGGCGGCATCTCCGGCATACATGCCCCGTATCTGGGGCAGGCTCATATGGGATTCATCTATTATCAGCAGGAAATCTTCCGGAAAGTAGTCCAGCAGTGTCCAGGGGGCGCTGCCTGCTTTCCGTCCTGCCAGGTGGCGGGAATAGTTTTCCACCCCGGAGCAATACCCCGCCTGCTGCATCATTTCAAGGTCATAATTGGTGCGCTGCTTCAGGCGGGCGGCTTCCAGCATTTTGCCCTCGGCTTCCAGTTCTTTCAGGCGGTCTTCAAGCTCGGCCTGAATGCCCTTTATAGCTTCGGCCATTTTTTCGGCTGAGGTTACAAAATGCTTGGCGGGGTAGATATTTATCTCATCTATGTCAGCCAGCAGTTCGCCGCTTACCGGGTCAAGGCTGACTATCCGTTCTATCTCATCACCGAAAAACTCCACTCTGAGAGCCAGTTCTTCGTAAGCAGGCTGGATTTCAAGGGTATCTCCCCGCAGGCGGAACTTGCCGCGGGATAAATCTATGTCATTCCGCTCATACTGCATATCCACCAGCCGCCGCAGTATAAGGTCACGCCTCAGGGACTGTCCTTTTTTCAAAGGGAGTACAAAACTGCGGTATTCTTCGGGTTCACCCAAACCGTAAATGCAGGAAACCGAGGCTACTATAACCACATCCCGCCGTTCAAACAGGGCGCGGGTGGCCGCATGGCGGAGTTTATCAATCTCCTCGTTTATGTCAGCGTCTTTTTCAATATACATGTCCTTTTGGGGGACATAAGCTTCAGGCTGGTAATAATCATAATAACTTACAAAGTATTCCACCGAATTTTCGGGCAGGAACTCTTTCATTTCGGAGTAAAGCTGGGCAGCCAGAGTTTTATTGTGGCTGATTATCAGGGTGGGACGGTTTACTCTGGCAATTACATTTGCCATGGTAAAGGTTTTACCGGAGCCGGTAACCCCCAGCAGGGTCTGATCTGTAAGGCCCTGTGCCAGCCCCTCAGAGAGTTTTTCCACCGCCTGGGGCTGGTCACCGGTAAGTGCAAAATCCGAGACTATTTTGAAATCAGGCATATTAAAATTATAAACGTTTGGGGGGATAGGGGCAATCAGGGGAGGTCACTTATTGTTGAAATAGTTAAGCGCCAGTTTTATCCGTTCTTCCAGAGGCAGGCCTGTGATATCTTCCAGACTGGCAATAGCTTTGGCGGCTTCGCCTGCTGAGTATCCCAGGGCGGTCAGGGTGGCTAATATGTCGGAATTGGCTTCGGTAACCTGGCTGAGTACACCTGCCTCCCAGCTTTTAGTTATCTTGTCTTTAAGTTCCAGCACAATACGGCTGGCGGTCTTTTTGCCCACACCCGGTATAGTGGAAAGAAGCTCTGTATTGCCGCTTATAATGGCGGAAGCCAGAGCTTCGGCATTCATGGCGGAAAGCATGGCTAATCCCAGCTTGGGGCCTATGCCGCTTACGTCTATAAGGGTTTCAAACAGGGAGAGCTCTTCGGCTGTGCCGAAACCGAACAAGTTCAGGGCGTCTTCGCGGACATGGAGGTGGGTAAATACCCGTACTCTCTGCCCCAGTTCGCCGATAAGGGCAGGCGAGGAAGCCGGCATATAGGTGCGGAAACCCACTCCGGATACATTTATTACCGCCCAGTCTTTGCCGCTGGCTTCCAGAATACCGCTCAGACTTGAAATCATTTCAGTCTCCCTGTGATGTTATATTTGCAAAAGCCCTGTGGCTGTGGTGGCAGATAGCTACTGCCAGGGCATCAGCGGCATCATTGGGCTGGGGAATTTCAGCCAGATTTAACAGCAGGCGCACCATTTCCTGTATCTGTTCTTTGGAGGCATTGCCTGAGCCGCTTACCCGGCTTTTTATACAGGCGGGGCTGTATTCGGTAACTGACAGATTGTGGTTGGCGGCCGCAAGCAGGGCTACAGCCTGAGCTTTGCCGATAGCCAGGGCACTCTTTATATTTTTATCTGCAAACGGGCTTTCCACCGCTACTTCGTCCGGCTGGTATAGCTCAATCACTTCTACCAGTCCTTTATATATGTAAGCCAGACGCTGAGGTACGGGTGCGCTGGCAGGCGGGGTAAGGCTGGAAAAACCTATCAGTGACAGCTCATCATCTGCGGCCTCAATAACGCCGTATCCCACTACCATTGTGCCGGGGTCTATTCCCAATATTCTCATAAACTAAGCCTGAGAGTGGTATTTCTCCACTACTTCGGGGTCAAAATCTGCATTGGAAGAAACAGTCTGGACATCATCCAGTTCCTCAAGCTTGTCCAGCAGCTTTAAAACCTGCAGAGAGGTTTCTTCGTCCAGTTTAACAGTATTTTTGGGTATCATATTTATTTCGGCTGAATCTACAGTTACGCCTTGGGCTTCCAGCTGCTGGCGGACTTTTTCCATATCCGGCATGGCAGTATAGATTTCCATATAGTCTTCTTCTATATTTACGTCTTCTGCTCCCATATCTATGGCTTTTAAGGAAAGTTCATCGGTATCAAGCCCCACCGTTTCCACCCCGATAACCCCTTTAGTTTCAAATATCCAGGATACTGCCCCGGATTCGGCTAAACTGCCGCCGCTTTTGGAGAACATATGGCGGACATCTGAAACGGTGCGGTTGCGGTTGTCACTCATACCGTTTACCAGTACGGCAACGCCTCCCGGCCCGTAACCTTCCAGAATCATTTCAATAACTGTCGCCCCCTCCAGTTCCCCTGAGCCTTTTTTGATAGCCCGTTCAATATTGTCTGAAGGCATGCGGTTGTCTTTGGCTTTTTGTATAGCCAGGCGGAGGCGGGCATTTCCTTCGGGGCTGGGGCCGCCCTGTTTGGCAGCGAAGATGATTTCACGTGAAAGTTTGGTAAACAGCTGGCCCCGTTTGGCGTCAGCCGCACCCTTGGCGTGTTTGATGGTAGCCCACTTGGAATGTCCGGACATATATTATCTCTCCTGTTGTCTAGCTGCTACCATTCTAGCACTTTTTACAATTTGGGATAAAGTGTTTGGGGAAAATGTAAAAAGCAAAATTTGCTAGGCGGAGGGTGTGGGTTTTTCAGTCCTGGGCAACTACCATTGCAATGGCGTATTCGCGGCAGTGGGATAGACTGACAGATATCTGTTTGATACCAAGTGTGCCGGCTTTTGCCAGTGCCTGCCCGTACAGATTTACTGACGGCTGTCCGTCAGGCAGGTTCAGGGTTTCTATCTCTGAGTAGCTTTGGTTCTTAGGCAGGCTGAGGGCTTTTATGACTGCTTCTTTAGCCGCAAAACGGGCTGCCAGTGAAGGCAGGCGGTCTTTACATAAAGACAGTTCAGCTGGGGTGAATATGCGGTTTAAAAAGCGCTCTCCCCAGCGGGCTTGGGCCGCTTTGATGCGGCGGATTTCAATAATATCCGTACCTGTATAAAGCATAATGGCTTTATTATAACGGCTGCGTGCTTACTTGGCGAGGTCTATTTTTTCTTTTTGCCCAGTATGCGGTTTAAGCTGCTGCCGTCAAGGCGGGTATAAAGTTTGCCGTCTACCTCCAGGGTGGGTGCCAGACCGCAGATACCGGCGCAGTTTATAGTATCCAGGCTGATTTCATTATCAGGGGTGGTCTCGCCGGCTTTGATGCCCAGCCGTTTTTCAATATTCCTAAGCAGTCTTTCCGCCCCCATTACGTGGCAGGCTGTTCCCCGGCAAACATGCACCTTGTTAATTCCCGGCGGTTCCAGCCGGAACTGGCTGTAAAAAGTGGCTATATTGTAAACAGAGCTTTCGGGTACGCCTACGTAAACAGATACCGATTGCATCATGTCACGGGAAAGATACGAAAACTTGCGCTGGAAAGCCAGCAAAATGGGGATAAGGTTTTCCTTTTTTGCTTCGTACAGGGAGAGTACGGGGGTGTATGCCTGGTTTACGGGTTTGTCCATAATGCACCTCCGCAAGATTTACTTGGCCGGCACAAATTACCCTTACTGAAAAAAATTATATCCCAGATAAATCTTGATTAGCAATGGATTTGATAAAAATAAGTACTAATACTTATGATATATAGAGATGTACTTAAGGGTAGTTTGCACCTGTATCTACGTACAATGCAAACGTGAGTTCAGTTGCCCTTGGTAGTGGGCTGTGTTATCATTACGGGAGTTTTGGGTGGAGGAAGTGCGTGGCTGTACAGGAACAACTGGATAACCTGAACCGTCTTAAAAAACAGGCGGAAATGGGTGGCGGGGAAGCCAAGATAGATGCTCAGCATAAACGGGGCAAGTTAACTGCCCGTGAACGTATAGATTTGCTCTTTGACAAAGGAACATTTAACGAACTGGGGGCTTTTGCCGCCCACCGCTGCCGTGATTTCGGGCTGGAAAAACAGCGGAATGCGGGGGATGCGGTGGTAACCGGCAGCGGTCTGGTGAACGGACGGCTGGTTTTTGCCTACTCCCAGGATTTTACTGTCCTAGGCGGCTCTATCTCCGAAGTGGTAGGCCAGAAAGTAGCCCAGGTTATAGATATGGCTATCAGGGCGGGTGCGCCCCTTATTGCCATAAATGACTCAGGCGGTGCCCGTATACAGGAGGGGGTTGCCAGTCTGAGCGGGGTGGGGGATATACTCCTTAGGAATACCATTGCCAGCGGGGTTATTCCCCAGATTTCAGTAGTGGTGGGCCCAAGTGCCGGGGGTGCGGTTTATGCCCCGGCTCTGACAGACTTTATCTTTGCGGTTAAGGGCATAAGCCAGATGTATATTACCGGGCCGGATGTTATCAAAGCGGTAACCGGTGAAGATATCAGCCATGAGGCGCTGGGGGGAGCGGAAATCCACGCTAAGAAAAGCGGGGTAGCCCATTTCCTGTGCGAAAATGAAAAGGAGTGTTTTGAGCAAATAAGGGAGCTGATGGGGTTCCTGCCCCAGAGCAACCGCCACAAACCTCCCCGCGGCAAAAACAAGGATAATGAAGAACGCAAAACCCGTGACCTCAGGGATATTATACCGGATAATCCCAAACGGGCTTACGATATGAAAAAAGTGATTACCGAAGTAGCTGACGAGAAGGAGTTTTTTGAGGTTCACAAGCATTTTGCCCAGAATATAATAGTCGGCTTTGTGCGGATGGGCGGGCAGCCTGCGGGTATTGTTGCCCAGCAGCCTTCGCATATGGCCGGGGTTATAGATATAAACGCATCACTCAAAGCAGCCCGGTTTATCCGCTTTTGTGATGCCTTTGAGATACCGCTGGTCAGTTTTGTAGACGTGCCGGGTTTTATGCCGGGTACAGACCAGGAGCACAGCGGTATTATCAAGCACGGTGCCAAGCTGATTTATGCTTATGCGGAAGCAACTGTGCCCAAGATAACGGTTATCACCCGCAAGGCTTACGGGGGTGCATATATTGTTATGAGCAGCAAACACCTCAGGGGGGATATAAACTATGCCTGGCCGGCCAGTGAAGTGGCGGTCATGGGGGCGGAAGGGGCAGTAAATATCATATCCCGCAAAGCTATAGCTGAGGCAGCTAATCCCGAAGAAACCCGCCAGAAACTGCTTGACGAATACCGGGAACACTTTGCCAACCCTTATCAGGCGGCTCAGCTGGGATATATAGATGACGTAATTGACCCGGCGGATACCAGGAGCAAAATAATAAAAGCCCTGCGCTCTCTGGAAAACAAGGTGCTGGCAAATCCGCCTAAGAAACACGGGAATATACCTTTGTAAAGGAAGGTTGCATAAACAAAACATGGGGAAAACACTAGCAGAAAAAATACTCAGCCTGAAGTCTGGCAGTGATGCCAGCGCCGGAGACATAGTAGTCTCCAAGGTAGACCTGGCCTTTGTTCAGGATACCACCGGCCCTCTGACTGTCAGGGAATTTTGGGACAACGGCTTTACCAAACTGGCTAATCCGTCACGGACAGCCCTTTTTCTGGACCATGCCGCACCCAGCCCCCAAAGACAGCTTTCAACAGACCATATCCTGCTTCGCAAGTTTGCCCGGGATACCGGGGCGCTCATTTTTGATGTAGGCGAGGGTGTCTGTCACCAGCTGGTAGCCGAAAAGCTGGCCAGACCGGGTGATGTGATTGTCGGGGCAGATTCCCATACGGTTACCGCCGGCGGTTTGGGCGCTTTTTCCACCGGCATGGGTTCATCTGATATTGCGGTGGCCTTTGCCCTGGGCAAGACCTGGTTCCGGGTGCCGGAGACTATTAAAGTAGTAGTCAGCGGGCGTTTTAAGCACGGGATTTATGCCAAAGACCTTATTTTGTATCTTATCGGGCTTATCGGGGCGGACGGGGCTACCTATAAAGCTTTGGAGTTCTCCGGTAATGTGGTGAATAATATGACGATAGCTGAAAGGCTGACTATCGCTAATATGGCGGTTGAGGCCGGGGCTAAAGTAGGGCTTTTCCCTTCTGACCGCCAGACACTTGAATACCTGCGTTCGGTAGGGCGTGAGGCTGACTACCAGCCTTTGGCGGCTGATGAAGATGCAGTGTATGAACGGGTGATAGAAATAGACGCAACCGCCCTTGAACCTATGGTTGCCAAACCCCACACTGTAGACAATACCGCTACTGCCCGTGAGCTGAAAGGTACTAAATTAGACCAGGTGTTTATCGGTACCTGTACCGGGGGGCGTCTGGATGATTTGGCAGTGGCAGCGGCTATATTTAAGAACCGCAGGCACCATCCCCAAACCCGCCTTATAGTCACGCCTGCTTCTCAGAAAGTATATCTGGAAGCTATCCGCCTGGGATATATAGAAATACTGGTGCAGGCCGGGGCGAATGTTATGCCGCCCGGCTGCGGTGCCTGTCTGGGTGTCCATCAGGGTGTTTTGGGAGACGGCGAAGTCTGCCTTTCCACCGCCAACCGCAATTTCAAAGGCCGGATGGGCAACCCCGAAGGGTTTATTTATCTGGCAAGTGCGGCAACGGCTGCGGCATCAGCCATCAAGGGTGAAATTTCAGACCCCAGAGAGGTAATGTAATGCTTAAGGGCAAAGCTTTTAAGTTTGGTGATAGCATATCCACTGACCATATTGCACCCGGCCGTCTGGTGCACCTGCGGAGCAATCTGCCGGAACTGGCCAAGCACGTGCTGGAAGATGCAGACCCCACTTTTGCCCAAAGGGTAAAACCGGGTGATTTTGTGGTAGCCGGCAACAACTTTGGCTTGGGTTCTTCGCGTGAACACGCCCCGCTGATTATTAAAATGTCCGGGGTGAGTGCGGTACTGGCAAAGTCGGTAGCCCGCATTTTCTTCCGCAACGCCATAAATTTGGGTCTGCCCGTACTTATATGTGATACCGATAAAATTGCCGAAGGGGATGAACTGGAAGTAGACCTTAAGGGCGGCAAAATATATGACCGTACCAACGGGGCAGAGCTGACATTCGGCAAGATACCCCCTGCCATGCTGAAGATACTTGATGAGGGCGGTGTCATGCCCTATATAAAGAAATACGGTGATTTCAAGCTTAACGAAGTTTAAGGAGTTTTATTCTGATGTCTCATAACGTAACCCTTATACCCGGTGACGGGATTGGCCCTGAAATATCTGAGGCAACCCGCCGGGTACTGGAAGCTACCGGTGTAAAGTTTAACTGGGAGATAGTAAATGCCGGTGCGGATGTGGTAGCCGAATATGGCACGCCTCTGCCGGATATGGTGCTTGAATCCATTCGTAAAAACAAGGTTGCCATTAAAGGGCCGGTGACTACCCCGGTCGGCTCAGGATTCAGAAGTGTAAATGTGGGTATGCGCAAGGCTCTAAATCTTTATACCTGCCTGCGCCCCTGCAAGACCTATCCCGGTGTTCCCTCCCGCTATGACAATGTGGATATTGTTATCGTGCGGGAAAACATGGAAGACCTGTATGCCGGTATTGAGTTTGAAAAGGGCAGCCCCGAAGCCCTAAGGCTTATAGAGTTTATCAAAGAGAATAAAAAGGTTGAAATACGGGCGGATTCGGGTATCAGCATAAAGCCTATCAGCGTGTTCGGCACCGAACGCATATTCCGCTGGGCTTTTAAATATGCCCGGGACAACAAACGCAAAAGGGTTACGGCTGTCCACAAGGCTAATATCATGAAATACTCTGACGGGCTTTTCCTGGCTATAGGCCGCAAGGTGGCCGAGGAATACCCTGAGATAGAGTTTGAAGACCGTATTGTAGACAATATGACTATGCAGCTGGTCAAAAACCCCTCCCAGTTTGATATTCTGGTCTGCCCAAATCTGTACGGGGACATTCTGTCTGATTTGTGTGCCGGGCTGGTGGGCGGCCTGGGGGTTGCCCCGGGTGCAAATATCGGTGATGAGTATGCCCTGTTTGAGCCTACCCATGGCTCTGCCCCCAAATACAAGGGGATGAATAAAGTAAACCCCATGGCCATGATGCTTTCCGGGGTGCTGATGCTTCGCTATCTGAAAGAGGAAAAGGCCGCTGATAAGCTGGAAAATGCTATTGCGGCTGTTATTGCCGAAGGCAAGAGTGTTACCTATGATATGCTTTCACCTGACAAACAGGCGGCGGCGGTAGGCACTTCGCAGGTGGCAGACGCCATAATAGCCAAAATGAAATAAAAGTGCGGCTAGCCTTATGGGTATTGTACCCTCAGGCTTAGCTGCCTGAAGTGATAACAGGTGAGGAAGAAAATAAATGCCCAAAATTAGTGTCATAGGTGCCGGTAATGTGGGGGCAACACTTGCCCAGCGCCTTATAGAAAAAGACTTTGCAGACGTGGTCATGCTGGACGTGGTGGAGGGTATTCCCCAGGGCAAGGCTCTGGATATTTCCCAGTCTGCCAATGTGCTTGGTTTCAGCCATACCATTACCGGTAGCAATGATTATGCCGAAACAGCCGGCTCTGAAATAGTGGTGATAACCGCCGGTATTGCCCGCAAACCGGGCATGACCCGTGAGGAACTGCTGGCTATAAACCAGAAGATTATGACCGATGTGGTTTCAAACTGCCTTAAATACTCCCCAGAAGCCACTCTGGTAGTTGTTTCCAACCCGGTGGATACCATGACCTATCTGGCCTGGAAACTTTCAGGCCTGCCCCGGAAACGGGTGGTGGGTCTTTCAGGCGTGCTGGACGGAGGGCGTCTGGCTACCTTTGTAGCCCGTGAGCTTGGGGTAAAACCTTCGGCTGTTACGCCCTGCGTAATGGGCGAGCACGGCGGCAGCATGGTGGTCATGCCCCGTTTTACCCTGGTAAACGGCAAACCCCTGTCCGAACTGGTTTCGGCTGAAAAAGCAGATGAACTGGCCAAGCGGGCAGTCAACGGCGGTGCCGAGATAGTGGCGTTCCTTAAAACCGGCAGCGCTTTTTATGCCCCGTCCGCTTCCATAGCTGCCATGGTGGAGGCTATTTTTACGGGCAGCGGAAAGGTTATGAACTGTGCCGCGGTGCTGGATGGCGAATACGGCCTGAAAAATATTGTGCTGGGCGTGCCGGTAAAGCTGGGCAAAGGCGGCATACAGGAAATTATCACCTTGCCGCTGGATGGGACGGAAAACGCCCGCCTTTTAGCATCTGCCGAAGTGGTAAAAGGGCAGATAGCCGCCCTTTCGCTTTAATAAGTTTAAAGGAGACAATGCAGTGAGTAATGATAAAGAATTTCTGGATGCTTTTTTAAAGCTCAAAACCGAGCTGGATGATACGGTTTACAAGCTTGAAGATGTGGTCATAAACGGCAATCTGGAAGAGAAAGTAGCCGCTTTGAAGGAAGCGGAAGAAACTTTGCTTCCCGCCCTTGAAAGATTTGATACCCTGCCCGAACCCGAAGCTGAAAGTGTTAAAAATGCCCGGGATTCATATAAAAAAGCCATGCAGCTTTATCAGCAGGCCTGCGGGCATTACGTGAAGCTCCTGACCGAGCAGAACCGCGAAGAGGGTAAAGATGGTGCTTACAAAATGAAACAGGCCGGAGACCTGTTTGTAAAGGCCAGCGAGTATCTAGAGGGTAAATAAGTGCGGGAGATAGATTCATCCCAAATAAGTGCGGCTCTCTCGGAGCTTATTGTAAAAACCAGTACCAGCTTGGGCGATGACATTTTAACAGCTTTACATAAAGCATGTGAAGCTGAAGTGTCTCCTGCCGGGCGGGATATACTTCTGAGTTTGCTTGAAAATGCCCGCATTGCCGGGGAGAAAAAAATACCCCTCTGTCAGGATACCGGTACGGCCATTGTCTTTGCCGAAGTGGGGCAGGACGTGCATATAAATGGCAATCTTGTTGATGCTATAAATTTGGGTGTCAGGCAGGGGTACGAGCAGGCTTATCTCAGGAAATCCATTGTCTCCCAGCCGTTTTCCGAACGTGTAAATACCCAAGATAATACTCCGGCGGTTATTCATACCGAAATAGTTCCCGGTGACCGCCTGAAGCTCAGTTTCATGGCAAAGGGAAGCGGAGCGGAGAATATGAGCCGCCTTTTCATGCTTAAGCCCGGGGTGGGGCGTGAAGGGGTGATAGAGGCGGTGCTGGAAACAGTGGAAAATGCTGGCGGCAGTCCCTGTCCGCCTATTATTATAGGGTTGGGGGTAGGAGCAACTGCCGAAAAGGCCATGTTTATGGCTAAAAAGGCTTTGCTTCGGCCGCTGGGCGTACCCAGCCCTGTGGCTGAGGTGGCGGCTCTGGAAGCCGAGGTGCTGAAACGGGTAAATGGCCTGGGTATAGGCCCGCTTGGCTTAGGCGGTAGGGTGACTGCCCTGGGAGTGATGGCAGAAGCCGCACCCACCCATATTGCCAGTTTGCCGGTGGCGGTAAACCTGCAGTGCCATAGCGCCCGCCATGGTGAGGTGGTGCTGTGATATCCGGTATAAAACTGAATTCCCCCTTTAACCCTGCTGAACTGGAAAAGCTGCAAGCCGGAGACAGGGTGCTGATATCCGGTGTTATATATGCCGCCCGTGATGCCGCCCATAAGCGGCTGGTGGAAGCTCTTAATCAGGGCAAACCGCTTCCTTTTGACCTTAAAGGCCAGACTATTTACTACATGGGGCCGTCTCCTGCCAAACCGGGTGAGGTTATAGGTTCAGCCGGCCCTACCACCAGCAGCCGGATGGACCGTTATACCCCGGAACTGCTGGATGCTGGGTTGCTGGCTATTATCGGCAAGGGCAACCGTTCGGCTGAGGTCAGCCGGGCGATTGTAGGCAAAAAGGCGGTTTATTTCATATCTATAGGCGGGGCAGGGGCACTTCTCTCACAGCGTATCAAGGAAAGCCGGATGGTGGCTTACCCTGAACTTGGGGCGGAAGCTATACTGGCGCTAAAGGTGGAGGATTTTCCGGCTATAGTGGCTATTGACTCTCAGGGGAACAACGCTTTTACTCTTGGTCAGTCCATTTACCGCACGGCTAAGGAGGCCTGATATGAGTTGTATATTTTGCCAGATTGTCAAAGGGGAGATACCTGCCCAGATAGTTTACAAAGATGAAGATTTGGTGGCTTTCAAAGACATAAATCCCCAGTCACCGGTGCATATACTTATTATCCCCCGCAGGCATATTGCCAATCTGACCGAGCTGGACGAAGCTGATACCGAACTGGCCGGTAAAATGATTTTACTGGCCGGCAAGCTTGCCCGTGAGATGGATATCGCCGAAAGCGGTTACCGGCTGGTGATTAACAGCGGGCATGAAGGCGGACAGGTAGTTAATCACCTTCATTTACACCTTTTAGGCGGCCGCCAGCTTGGCGGACAGCTGGGTTAGACAGAAGTCCGGCTGAAATACAGCATCAGCCCGGCCAGTGTCTTGGAGTCTGTTATTTGCCCCCCCGCAATCATGGCTTTTACTTCCGCCGGGGTATAGCGGAAAACCTCTATATCTTCGGTATCTTCGGCAGTGAGGGGGGCGTATTCCAGGTCACTTGTCACCAGAACGTGCAGATACTCGGTCAGAAAGCCCGGTGATGAATAAAATCCGCCCAGCAGCTTGAGTTTGTGCGGTTTATAGCCGGCTTCTTCCCGCAGTTCGCGGCTGGCACTTTCTTCCGGTGTTTCCCCGGCATCCATGCTGCCGGCCACCAGTTCCAGCATATCTTGGGAAGCTGCCAAACGGTATTGTTTTACCATCAGCAGTTTGCCGTCCGCATCTTCTGCTATTACTACCACGCAGGGGTTATGTTCCACCAGCTCACGCGGGGCAACTTTGCCCGAAGGCAGTTCCACCGCCGCTTTGCGGACTTTAATCAGATTGCCGCAGTATATATACTGGCTTGAAAGTATCTTTTCTACCATGTTACAGATCTCCTGAGTTTAGGCGGGATTTGCTTCGGTTAGGGATAGCATCATAGCAGTTTCATCACAGTTGGGGAATTTGGGGCATCGGTAGCATTCCCCCCATATTTTGTGGGGCAAGGCATTTTTTTCCACCTGGCGGAAGCCGCATTTTGCAAAGAAAGCCGGTTTATAGGTCAGGCAAAATACGGTGGGTATCTGCAGGGATTTGGCATCTTCCAGACAGGCTTTGACCACCATTTCACCCAGCCCCTGACGGTGGCGTTCTTCGGAAACAGCCAGAGATTTTACCTCCGCCAAATCTGCCCAGCTGATATGCAGGGCGGCACAGGCAATTACCTCACCGTTATCACCCCGGATTACATAAAAATCCCGCAGATTTTCATATATTTCAGCCAGAGAGCGGGCCAGCATCTGGCCATGGTCGGCAAAGTTGTTTACCAGCTTGTGAATAGTGGTGGCGTCTTTTATGGTGGCTTTATCTATCGTATACACTTTCGTTATTACCTTTCAGTTTGGTATCAAGCTCTTTGTAGAAATAATTATCCGGCCTCAGCCTTATGAATTTTATCTTCTTTGCACTTCGCCTGAGACGAAGGATATCTCCGCTTGATACCGGCATATTGATAAAGCCGTCTATACTCAGGGTGGCTTCGTGCCAGGTATTTACCTTTAAATCTATAGTACTGTCTGCCGGAAGTACCAGACTGTAGCCTCGCCCCAAGTGGGGAAGAATAGGGGTAAGAATAATATCAGCTGAGTTTGGCTGGAGGACAGGCCCTCCGGCAGCATACGAATAGCCGGTGCTGCCGGTGGCGGTGGAAACAATAGCCCCGTCAGCTTTATAGGTAGTAAACGGATGTGAGTTTATATCTACCGAAACGCAGATAACCCGGGCAATCTGCCCGCGGGCTACTACAGCGTCATTCATAATAAAAAACTGGCGGGCGGGTGCTGAGTTGTGGGGCAGATACTCTGCTTCAAGCAGGCTGCGTTCATCTATCCAGCCATTACCGGCCAGTACCTTTTCCAGCCCCAAAAGAGCCTCTTCAGGTGAAAGTTCGGTCATAAAGCCCACTTTGCCCAGGTTTATACTTAAAATGGGTATCTCGTGGGGCAAAATGGCATGGGCGGTACGTAAAATAGTGCCGTCACCGCCGGTAGTCACAATAAGCTGGGTGTTTTGTATTTTGGAGGCCAGCTTGTCTGCCTGCCAGGCAGAGTCAGACCAGTTTTCAATCCCCAGTGAGTCCAGCTTGGTGGCCAGCCTGACAGCCAGCTCACAGGCAGCCGGATTTAAGGGGTGATATATAATGCCAATCTTTTTGTACATAACAGAAAATCCTTAAATAAAGACAAAATGAGTGTAACAACCCTAAGTGCGGGTGTCAAACAGAGGAAAGTTTACCTGCGCCTGGAGAAAAACAGCAGCAAAAGGCCGACACAGGCAATGGCTGCACCCCAGACAATTCCGTAGGCCAGCTGTTTTACCAGCAGGAACGTAATGGCACCCAGAAGGAGGCCAATGAATAATACAATAATACCCAAGTACTGCAAGCGGTATGATACATGGCTGCGGGGGGGCGCTTTGGGAGCGGTCCGAACCGGCTTGGGTTTGTCATCTTCAGTGGTATCTGACTTTTTGCCTAGCTTGCCGAATTTGCTGACTGCCCAGACAATAGCTATCAGGCCGCCTATCAAGAGTATTTCTATAGGGCCAACTTTCATAATGCTCCTGCAGGTTCAAAATCAAATACTAAGTATATAGAATACCATAAAATACCGAAAGTTCAAATCATATTCTGTACGGAGTGCATTTATCAGGGCTGTTTTAAGTGATACATGTCCTGATAGGCTTTTTCAAACCCGGGCTCTGTTTGGGCAAGCTTATCTTTAATGGCTTGCATACGGTGGGCAAACCCGATTTTGTCTCCGTTTTTTACCAGTTCAGCCCATCCGGTTGCTCTCTTTATAAAATCGGCTTCCAGTCCTGGCAGCTTTGGCATATTTACCTGGAGTGAGGCATACAGATTCGGGTCTTCGGTTAAAACGCTCTTGGTCAGGGTGTCCAGCAGGCGGAAAGTAGTGCCGCTGGCACCGGCTATACCGGGCAGGTTCTGCCCCAGCAGGGTATCAGCTGACACTATGGCTATAAAATGAGCCAGCCCCAGCACCACTGACATCAGCCGGTCATGCCCTTCCGGGCTAATTAGGCTGACAGTGCTGCCGTGTTTTTCCAGCCAGGTCTTTATCTTTTCGGCAAGTTCAGTTTCTGCTCCGGTAGTGGGTGTCAGGATAAAGTTATAGCCTTTAAGTGATTCTGCCCCCGGCCCGAATACCGGGTGGGTGCCCAGTGTGCGGCAGTGGGGCAAATACTGGTGCATCAGCTCCACCGGGCGTTCTTTTACCGAACACAGGTCAAAAACCAGCTGCTCCGGTCTGGTAAACGGGGCAATTTCCTTCAGGGTGTCTTCAAATGCGTCAATAGGTACGGATATCACCAGACAGTCCATTTCGGTCAGCTGGTCAGGCTGGGTAATCACCTGAGAGCCTAAGCGGCTGGCTACGGGTGCAAGTTTGGAGGGGTTTCGCCCCCAAAGCCAAACCTGATGTCCGTTTTCCGTAAGGAAGCGGCTGAACCACTGTCCCATCTTGCCGCTGCCGCCCAGTATGCCTATTTTCATATTCGTTTTTTCATTTTGGGGTAAGACCCAAGCACTTTCATAAATATAACATGGTCTTCGGCTTTTGCCAGCGCCTGTTTAATGTTTTCGTCCTGGCGGTGGCCTTCTATATCCAGGTAAAAGTTGTACTCCCAGGGTTTAAGGCGGGTGGGACGGGATTCCAGCTTGGTCATATTTATCTTGCGGGAGGCCAGTTCCTTTATAAAGTCATACAGAGCCCCGGCCTCATGTTTGACGGCGAAAACCACTGAAGTTTTATCATTGCCGCTGGGTGCGGAATCCTGCTTGGCAAGGACGAAGAAACGGGTGTAGTTGTTTATATTATCCTCTATTTCCCGTTCCAGCACTTTCATATTATAAATTACGGCCGCTCTTTCGGAGGCGATGGCCGCCCCGTCTAAAAGGTGTTTTTCTTTAATCATTTTGACACTGCCGGCGGTATCGTAGGCCGGTATCAGCTCTGCCCGCAGGTGTTTTAAAAATGACTGGCATTGCCCCAGTGCCTGGGGGTGGGAATAAATGGTTTTTACCCCTTCCAGGGTGGTTTCGGGGTTGGCTATCAGACAGTGGGAAACCCTTAGCTCATGTTCGGCGGCAACCATAAGGTTGGAATCAAGTAGCAGGTCATAGGTGCGGGAAATAGAGCCCTCAAGTGAGTTTTCCACCGGCACTACCGCAAAGCGGGCCATTCCTTTTTCCACTGCTTCAAAAGCCCCGTCCAGCTGTTCGTAAGGCAGGGCGAGGGTGTTGGGGCCGAATATTTTCAGGGCAGTTTCCTCACTGTAGGCACCGGCCGCTCCCTGAAAGGCTACGGTGAACCGCTGCTGTTTCTTGGATATAAACAGTATTTCCTGGTACAGGGATTCAATATCCTGCGGGTCAAGACCCAGAGACCGGGCCAGTGACTGAACCCTGTTTAAAACCTCTGATTCACGTGAGAGGTCCTGAACAGGGGAGTTAGTTTCTTCTTTGACTTTGCCTATCTGGTCGGATACCTCAAGCCTCTTTGCCATCAGCTTGACCAGCTCGGCATCCAGCTCATCTATCTGTTTGCGCAGGTCTGAAAGGTTCATTGTTTTATTACCCTCGGTATCATTCCGGCTCTCAGCGCCAGATCAGCCAGCACTATACAGGTCATAGCTTCCACTACGGAAACTGCCCTGGGTACAATGCAGGTATCATGGCGGCCGCGTATTTCCAGGCTGGTATTAGTCATGGTATCAATATTTACGGTAGGCTGGGATAAAGATATGGAGGGAGTGGGTTTTACGGCCACCCTGAACTGAAGCGGCATACCGTCTGAGATTCCGCCCAGTACACCGCCGCAGTTGTTGCTGGTGGTGCGTATGTGGTTAGCCTGAATACTAAAAGGGTCGTTGTTTTTTGAACCGCGCAGGCGTGAAGCTTCAAAACCTGCCCCGAATTCCACCCCTTTTACCGCCGGAATGGCAAACATGGCTTTGGCCAGTTCGCCTTCCAGAGTATCAAACACCGGCTCTCCCAGACCAACCGGCAGATTAAGCCCTAAGCACTCTACCACCCCGCCCAGACTGTCACCCTCCTCGGCGGCTTGCTGGATAAGCGCCAGCATTTTCTTGGTGGCTGTAAGGTCAGGGCAGTTTACATCACTTTGGCTGATATTCTGGCGGATATCTTTGGTTTTGGGCAGTTTAGCCACTATGCCGCCCAGTTCGGCGGTATAGCCAATCACCTCAATACCGATAGTGGAGATAAGTTTGCGGGCAATAGCCCCGGCCATAACGTGTCCGGCGGTAATCCGCCCGGAGAAACGCCCTCCGCCCCGGAAATCATTGAACCCGCCGTATTTTACAAAACCGGTAAAATCCGCATGCCCCGGCCTGATTTTACTGCGGGTGCGTTCATATTCGCTTGAGTCTATATTTTTATTCCAGATAACCAGGCAGATAGGTGCGCCGGTGGTGAAGTTGTTGAGTATCCCGGAAAAAATTTCTATCCGGTCATCTTCGCAGCGGGGGGTAGCATGGGCTTTGGCTCTGGATTTACGTTTGTCTACTTCCGCCTGGATTTCATCTACATTTATGGCCAGACCTGCCGGCACGCCGTCAATAACTACTCCCACGCAGTCTCCGTGGCTTTCACCGAAACTGGTAATCTGAAACAGTTTTCCCAGACTGTTAGACATCTTTTATTACCTTTCCGCCGAGGCTTTCCAGTTTCTGCCAGAAATCAGGATAAGTCTTGGATACACACTCAGCCTCTGAAATACAGGTTTCCCCGGTAATTGCACCCAGTGCGCCGAAAGCCATGGCAATGCGGTGGTCTCCCAAGCTGTCAATCTCCGCGCCTCTGGGCATTCCGCCTTCTATAATCAGGCGGTCATCTTCTTCGGTAACGTTTATCCCCATGGCGCTCAGCCCCTGGCTTACCGCCCGGATACGGTTAGATTCTTTAATACGTGCCTGACGGACTCCGCTTAAAATACTTTGTCCTTTGGCACAGGCAGCGGTTATGGCCAGAGCGGGCAGAAGGTCTATAGAGTGGGTAAGGTCTGCCTGTATGGCGGTGAGCGGTTTGGGGCTTACCTTTACCCAGTTTTGTCCGCTTTCTACTTCCGCTCCCATCTCACTGAGGAATTTTATCATTATGCGGTCAGCCTGAAAACTTTCTGTATCCAGGTTGGATATAAACAGCGGGGCTGCAATAGCCCCCAGTGCCAGAAAGCTGGAGGCCGAAGACCAGTCTCCCTCTACCCGGTATCTGGCGGGCAGGTAGGGTTGAGGGGGGATACTTATTTCCTGCCAGTCTATAGATGTATAGGCTTTTATACCAAAGCTTTCCAGCGTTTGTTTGGTCATTTTCAAATAGGGCAGTGAAGCCGGCGGGGTGGCCAGATGAATTTCCAGCCCGCTTTTACAGGCAGGCGCCATAAGCATAAGGGCCGAAACATATTGGGAACTTATATTGCCGGGCAGGCTGACCTTTGAACGGGTTATCTCACCGCCCTTGATGACGGTGGTATTGCCGCGGGTTTCTATTTCTATGCCAAGCTGGTGCAGGGCTTGAATAAGGGGCAGCATAGGGCGTCTCATAAGGGAATGCCCTGCCAGCAGGCGGCACTCAAAGGGCAGTCTGGCACATACAGCTGACATAAAGCGCAGGGTGGCGGCAGATTCGCGGCAGAAGAGGTTGCCGGTGGGTTTTTTAAAGGTGTTGCCGGTAAGCTGCCAGCTTTCAGCCTCTGCATCAGTATTTATATCTATGCCCAGCCCCAAAAGAACCTGTCTGCTTGCCAGGGTATCGTCTGCAGCCAGCGGGCTTATAATGCGGCTTTGGCCGTTTGCCTGGGCAGCCGCTATTAAGCCGCGTATGGTGTAGCTTTTTGAAGACGGCACGGCAATTTCTCCGCCGGGCAGGCTTTTATCCAGACGTATTTTCATATTCCCTCAGTTTGTCTTCTATTTCTTCGCAGACTTCATGGCATGATTTGTTATGGGTGGAAATAGTAATATCAGCTGCCGCCCGGTATAAAGGCAGCCGGCTTTCCAGCAATTTTAACATTTTATCCAATCGTTCGGCATTGTACAAAGGGCGGTTGGTATGGTTTTTCAAGCGGGCCTCCAAATCTTCAGGCCGGCTTTCCAGATAGATTACCAGACAGTTTAGACGCATAAGGCTGAGATTAGGGGGGCGCATGACTATACCGCCGCCGCAGTCTATAATCTGGCCTGATTGCCGGCAGAGGTCTTCCAGTACCCGGCTTTCCATCTGGCGGAAATAGTCTTCGCCTTTTTCTTTGAATATGCTGATTATGCTTAAGCCTTCGCGTGTTTCTATGCAGGCATCTGTACTGACCAGCGTTTTCCCCAGCTTTTCAGAAAGCAGTTTGGATACACTGCTTTTGCCGGCACCCATAAAGCCTATCAGGGCAATATTATTTTTTATTTTCATCTAAGGCCAGCTCTGCTTCTTTCATCATTAACCGGAAAGGGGCTTTCTGGTTTGTCCAGATTTCAAATGACATAGCCCCCTGCCAGACCAGCATTTCCAGCCCGTTTATTATTCTGGCGCCTCTCTTTTCGGCATCTTCCAGCAGGCGGGTTTTGCAGGGATTATAAATAGCATCTATGACGGTCAGGTCAGGGCGGAGGAGGCGGGGGGGTACAAGGCTCTGGCCCGCCAGATTTCCCATGCCCACCGGCGTGCAGTTCACGATAACATCAGTATCGGCTAAGGCTTTTTCCAGATTTGTATCGTTCAGTTCCAGCCCCTGGGTTTTGCCGCTGAGACGCAGATACATTTTACCAGCCAAATCTTTGGCTTTTTCCTCCTGGCGGGCAAGTACAGTCAGGTGTCCGCCCAGATTGCAAACAGCCAGGGCAATAGCATGGGCGCTGCCTCCTGCCCCCAGCAGGGTAAAACGCTGCTGGGCGGGGGCTATACGGTTATGCTCCAGCAAGCGCACAAAACCGCCGAAGTCGGTGTTATACCCCTTCAGCCGGCCGTTTTCATTCACAATGGTATTTACCGCACCTATCTTTTCGGCGGCCGGGTCAAGGCTGTCAATATACTTTATGACTTCTATTTTATGGGGTATGGTCACATTTAAGCCGCGTATATTTAAAGGACCCATACTGGCAATTACGTTTTGCAGTTCCTCAGGTTTGGCCGCAATGGTCAGATACAGGTAATCCAGCTTGCAGTGTTTAAAGGCTGCATTCTGCATGGCAGGTGAGACGGAGTGACTTACCGGGAAACCAATAAGCCCGAATAATGCATCAGGTATGGTTTTCATAGTTCACTGACCGGTAGATTTCAATCATCTGCGCCAGGGTCATCTGACCTGATGCTGACTGATTGCCGTCATTCAGGCTGGCGTAGGTAAAAGGGCTTCCGGCCAGCGGGCAGAGTATGCGGCTCAGAATGCCCAGATTCCCCATAGCAAAAGCGACAATCTTTTTATCCGGTATCTCCTTTATCAGATTAAGCAGCTTTATATTATCATTTATTGAGGTAGCAGTGGTAATTACCTTATATATATCCGCCGGGTAGTTGAGCATATCCTTTACCAGTGTCTTCAAATCACCGGCGGAGGGAGTGTCAGTAAAATTATGGTGGGACACCAGACACTTTGATTGCGGGCGGAGCCGCTTAAGTACTTCACCCAGATGGGGGGTGGAGTACTCAATATCCAGCATAAATGCACCGGACGCGGCGGCTTTTTCAAGCAGCCCTATCCGCTCTTCTTCGCTGCCGTTAAAACTGCCCCCTTCGGCAGACCTGCGGCAGGTGGCCATAAATGGTTTATCAAGCATAGCCGCAGCTTCCCGCCAGCTTTCACCCAGCAGGTCCAGCCTTAGTTCATAAAAGGCCGCACCTTCGCTTTTTTTCAGGCTTTCGGCCTCCGGCAGCCGGGTGATTACGCAGCAGACGGGCGGGGTTTTCATTTCATCTCCTCCAGTATGGAAATGACATCTGCCCTTAAAATGTTTTCAGCTATCAAAGGTTCTCCCGGCCTTTTCAGGAGAATAAAACGGATACGCCCGTCTGATACCTTTTTATCATGGTGCATGGCATCTATAATTTTTTCGGGGTCTATATCCTGGGGGCGGGTGGGCAGACCGAAATCAGCTATCAGTTTTTCCAGCCGCAGTACAGTCTCATTTTCACATAAACCCAGTTTTACCGAAAGCCTTGAGGCAAAACACATACCTATAGCTACCGCTGCCCCGTGGCTCTGGCTGAAAGAGGAAGTGCTTTCCAAAGCATGCCCCAGGGTATGCCCGAAGTTAAGTATGTTTCTGATGCCGCGGTCAGTTTCGTCCTGGCAGACTATACCGGCTTTGATGGCGGCAGTCTGGCTTATTATATCTTCCATTATCTCCGGAGAGCGGTCTTTGATAGCCGGGGTATTTGTCTCAAGCTGCTTGAACAGTTCGCTGCTACCAATAGCCGCACTCTTTATTATTTCCGCCATGCCGCAGGCAAATTCTTTTTCGGGCAGGGTTTTCAGGCAGCTTATATCTGAAATAACCAGCTTCGGCTGATAAAAACTGCCCACAATATTTTTGATTCCGCCGTGGTTGACTGCCACTTTGCCGCCGATACTGGAATCTACCTGTGACAGCAAACTGGTAGGCAGGTGTACCAGCGGAACGCCCCGCTGGTAGGTGGCCGCCACAAACCCGCTCAGGTCGCCTATGACCCCGCCGCCCAAAGCCAGTATGGGGGTATTCCTTTCGGCAAAGTGGTTTATCAGCTGAGGATAGATATGGGAAGCCATATCCAGTGATTTATGTATTTCGCCCTCAGGCAGTTCCAGAAACAGGCTGCCTATGCCCTTTGACTCAAGGTGCTTTTTCAGCTTTTTGCCGTAAAGCCTGTTTATATCTATATTGGTTATGACCACTACCCGGTCACAGGGTATGACCTGCTTAAGCAGGTCTGCTGTTTCAGCCAGCAAATCACTTCCTATGAGTATTTTGTATTCACGCCCGCTTAGATTAAGCCCTATACTTTTCAAGGTTCTTTCCTTATATATATTAGTGTTTTTTCACCAGTTTGTTTATCTGGCGGCAGGTATTTATAAGCTCTTTCAGTTCCGGCGGAGTAATCATCTGCGAAGCATCCACCAGAGCCTCTGCCGGGTTGGTATGTACCTCAATCATCAGTCCGTTAGCCCCGGCGGCCATGGCGGCACAGCTCATGCTGTATATCAGGTCACGCCGCCCTGTGGCATGGCTGGGGTCAACCATTATGGGCAAATAGGTTTCCTTCAGGGCTACCGGCACGGCTGCCAAATCCAGGTTGTAGCGGGTGAAGTTTTTGCCTTTGCCCACCGGCACTATGCCTCTTTCGCATAATATTATATCCTTATTTCCCTCTGCGGCTATATATTCGGCAAAAGAAAGGAATTCTTCCATACTGGCCCCGAAGTGGCGTTTGTACATCACCGGTTTGCCTTTTCTGGCCACTGTGGCCAGCAGGTCCTGGTCATACATATTGCGTGAACCCACCTGGAGTATATCTACATATTCGGCAACCAAATCCGCCTGGGATTCACCCCGTATCTCGGTCATTACCGCCATCTCAAAGCGTTCACCGGCCTCTTTCAGCCAGGACAGGGCTTCGGTGGCTTCATCCTTGCCGGCAGAGCCCAGCCCCTGGAAAGAGTGGACGGATGAACGGGGTTTGTAAACGCCGCCTCTGAGTATCTGGGCACCAGCCATCTTTGCCCCTTCGGCTATCTTCATCAGGGCTTCCTTGCTTTCCACCGCACAAGGCCCGGCAATGAAGACCGGCTCGTCCCCGCCGATAGTTATATCTTTTACTTTTATTTCACGGGTCAGCCCCTCAGCCTGCCACAGGTTTGAGTACTCGCGGCTGATAAGCTTGTAAGGGGTTTCTACCATACGGGCTTCCTTGACGCCGGGCAAGCTGGAAAAGTAAGCAAACGGGATTGATTTTTCATCTCCTATCAGGCCGATAATAGTCCGGAACTCTCCCTTTGAGATGTCGGTCTTGAGACCGCAGCGGCGAACTTCGGCAATTACGTTTTCTAGTTCTTCCGGGGTGGCATCTTTTTTCATGATAATCATTGTTTGCTTTCTCCTTTGCTTTTTATACCCGTATAAATCAAAAATCCTCCCGTTGCCTGGGAGGATTTCTAACTTACTAACTGGTGGTTATTGATTTTTTAGTAAAACGTTATCTCCCAAGCAAACTTGTCTTGGTAAAGTAATAATAGTTCTTAAAGGATTTAACGTTTAACATACCTGCATGACAATAGCATAGCTGAAAAGGGTTTGTCAAGAAAACTATTTAGTGCTATTATATGGGGTCTTTTTTCCTGGTGGTTGTTATCGGTCGGGCAGCGGATAAGTGCCCTGAGGCAGACGGGGGATACCCCCAGCTTTAAACCAGCGGGTTTTCAGTGATGGGTGGAGTTGACATCCATATATTGCTGTGCTAGACTAACTTTCTGTTTGTGGTTAGATTTCAGGTTTGACCATATCCGTTATGGTCGACTTATGGGTTTTAAGGATGGGCCTGGCTCATCCTTATTGATTGAAAACGGGAAATTTATTAAAACAGCAATTGTTAACAGGAAGGTACATTATGCCAACGGTTAATCAGCTAGTAAGAAAAGGGCGCTCAAGTGCGGCCAAGAAGTACAAAGCACCTGCGCTGCATTACAGTTTCAATTCTCTGCGCAACAAGGTAGCCTTCGGTGACGGTTCCCCCCAGAAGAGGGGCGTCTGCACCCAGGTAAAGACTACTACCCCCAAAAAGCCGAATTCGGCTTTGCGCAAGATTGCCAGAGTAAGGCTGAGCAACCATATGGAAGTTACCGCATATATCCCCGGTGAAGGCCATAACCTTCAGGAACACTCTGTGGTTCTGATACGTGGCGGCCGCGTTCCTGACTTACCGGGTGTTCGTTATCACATCATTCGCGGTACCCTTGATACCGCAGGTGTGGCAAATCGGCAGCAGGGCCGCAGCAGATACGGCGCCAAAAAGGGCAAAGCCGCTCCTGCCAAGAAGAAATAACCGGAGATAAGATATGCCTAGAAGAGCACGAAAATTTAAAAGAGCAGTTGCCCCGGATTCCAGGTATAACAGCCTGATGCTTTCCAATTTTATAAACAAGCTTATGATGCACGGCCAGAAGGCCACCGCCCAGAGGATTGTTTATGATGCAATTGACATAATGGGTAAACAGGAAAATAAAGAAGGTTTGGCTGTGTTTGAGCAGGGTCTCAAAAATGCCACTCCTTTTATTGAAGTTAAACCCCGCCGTGTAGGCGGTGCTACTTATCAGGTGCCTATTGAGGTTCGCCCTGACCGCGCCCAGACTATGGCTATGCGCTGGATTATCAAAGCTGCCCGCAAGCGGACCGGCAAGTCCATGGCCGAACGGCTGGCGGCTGAGATGCTGGAAGCCTCACGCGAGCAGGGTGCTGCTGTTAAGAAAAGGGAAGAGACCCACAAGATGGCCGAGGCCAACCGTGCTTTCGCCCATTACAGGTGGTAGAGAGAAAATAGGGGGAATTGGATAGCCCTGACGGGTTAGCCAGATTTTAGATAATATGAGCGACAGGAAATACCCTCTGGAGAGGGTTCGGAATATAGGTATCATTGCCCACATAGACGCCGGAAAGACGACTACTACCGAGCGTATCCTTTACCTTACCAAACGTACCCATAAAATCGGCAATATTGACGAGGGTACTACCGTAATGGACTGGATGGAGCAGGAAAAGGCCAGAGGTATCACCATTACTTCTGCCGCCACTTCTGCTTACTGGAACGGGCATCACCTTAATGTTATTGATACTCCCGGACATGTTGACTTTACGGTAGAAGTAGAGCGCAGTCTGCGGGTGCTTGACGGCGGTGTGGTGGTATTTGATGGTGTAGCCGGTGTTGAAGCCCAGTCTGAAACAGTCTGGCGTCAGGCCAGCCGCTACGGTGTACCCCGCATTTGTTTCATTAATAAGATGGACCGCACCGGTGCTAACTACGAGCGTACTTTGGGTATGATTACCCAGCGCCTCAAGGCTAAGTGCCTGCCCCTTCAGATACCCATTGGTTGTGCTGAAACCTTCCGCGGCAGCTGTGACCTGCTTGACTTCCAGTGTTACGGTATGGATAACAGCCCTGAAGAACCCGCTGAGACATTTGATTTGCCCGATGCTGACAAAGAACGGGCAGTAAAATTCCGCAATACAATGATAGAACGCCTGGCCGAAGAAGATGACGAGGTCATGGAAGCCTATCTGGCAGGTGAAGAACTGCCGGTAGAAAAGCTGAAAGCCGCTATCCGCCGGGTATGTCTGGCTAACAAGGCCATCCCCATATTCTGCGGCACTTCACTTCGTAACAAGGGTGTAAAAAGGCTGCTGGATGCGGTCTGTGACTATCTGCCTTCTCCTGTGGATATCCCGGCTATCAAGGGGACTGCCCCTAAAACCGGTGAACCTATGGAACGCCATGCCAGCGACACCGAGCCGTTTTCGGCTCTGGCTTTCAAGATTGTATCTGACCCCTTTGTGGGACGTTTGGTGTATTTCCGCATTTATTCCGGCAATGTTTCAGCCGGTTCGGGTGTGTATAACAGCACCCGCGGCGAACGGGAACGTATCGGCCGCCTTATCCGCATGCATGCCAATGACCGCGAAGAGATAGAATATGCTGATGCGGGCGAAATTGTGGCCAGTTTAGGCCTTCGCAATACCTTTACCGGTGACACTTTGTGTGACCAGAGTGCGCCTATCTTGCTTGAAAGCATAAAATTCCCTGAGCCGGTTATCAATCTGGCCATTGAGCCTAAGACCCGTTCTGATCAGGATAAAATGACCGAAGGTCTCCAGAAACTGGCTGAGGAAGATCCTACTTTCAAGGTTAAGTTTGATGATGAAACCGGCCAGACGGTTATATACGGTATGGGTGAGCTTCACCTGGACGTACTGGTCAGCCGTTTGCTGTCTGAGTTCAAGGTTAATGCCAGCGTGGGTAAACCCCGCGTTGCATATCGGGAAGCTATTACCGCCCATGCCAAGGCTCAGGGCAAGTTTGTCCGCCAGTCCGGCGGCCGCGGTCAGTATGGCGATGTTACCATTGAGGTTGAGCCCCGTGAACGCGGTGCCGGTTATGAATTCGTCGATAATGTTAAGGGCGGTGCTGTACCCCGTAACTTCCTGATGGCGGCCGAAGCCGGTATCAGGGAAACCCTGGAGACGGGCGTATATGCCGGTTACCCCATGGTTGACGTAAAGGTAACCGCTGTTGACGGCAGCTACCATGATGTAGACTCTAACGAAAATGCGTTTAAAATGGCCGGCTCCATGGCTATCAAGGCCGCTGTTGCCAAGGCCAAGCCTATACTCCTTGAGCCTATTATGAAACTGGAAGCGGTTACCCCCGAAGAATACATGGGTGATGTTATCGGTGACTTTAACTCACGCCGCGGCCAGATTATCTCGGTTGAGCCTAACCCGGAGACTACGGTTATCACTGGCAATGTGCCGCTGGCTGAAAGCTTCGGTTATACTACTGACCTTCGGTCAGTAACCAAGGGACGGGCAACTTTCTCTATGGAGTTTGAATCTTACCGTGAAATGCCGGGTGAATTGGCCAATCAGGTCGTTGAAGCCGCCGGCAAGAAATAAGTATACTGGTTAGGGTGATATTGTATGACTAAACAAAAAATCAGGATAAAACTAAAGGGCTTTGACCACAAGATACTTGACCAGTCTGCGCTGCAGATTGTAGAGGCTCTGGAACGGACAGGGGCTACTATATCTGGGCCGGTTCCTCTGCCTACCCGTATCCAGCGTTACAGCGTCATACGCTCATCCTTCATTGATAAGGATTCACAGGAGCAGTTTGAAATCAGGACTCACAAACGTCTTATTGATATAGTGGAAACTACATCCAAGACCATTGACGCCCTGACCAACCTGAACCTCCCGGCTGGCGTAAGCATAGATATTAAACTTTAGGAACGAATATGATTCAAGGTATTATCGGTAAAAAAATCGGTATGACCCAGATATTCCAGGAGGACGGCAAGGCTCAGCCGGTCACTCTGGTAGAAGCTGGTCCGTGTGTAGTGGTCCAGGTCAAGACCGAAAAACAGGACGGCTATGAGGCTGTTCAGTTGGGTTACGGCAAGGCCAAGCATATCACTTCGGCTGTCAAAGGTCAGTGCAGAGGATTCGGTGAATTCAAAGTGCTGCACGAAGTAGACGTGGATGATATTGCGGCGGTTAATGTTGGTGACCAGATTACGGTCAGTGACTTTAAGGACGGCGAAAAGATAGACGCCAGCGGCGTCTCCAGAGGACGTGGTTTTGCCGGTGTAGTTAAACGCTGGCACTTTGCCGGTGGTCCCAAGACCCACGGTCAGTCTGACCGTCACCGGGCTCCGGGTTCCATCAGCTCCACCACCACTCCCGGCCGTATTTATAAGGGCAAGCGCATGGCAGGCCACATGGGGAATGATGCGGTGACTATCCGCAATCTGGTTGTGCTCAAAACTGATGCAGAGAAAAATCTGCTGATGGTAAAGGGTGCTATCCCCGGCGGCAAGAATACAATAATATTAATTAAGAAAACGGGTAAATAAACGTGGAAATTCCTGTTTATAACGCATCCGGAGAAATCATTAAGAATATCAGCATCAGCGAAGACGTCTTTGGCGTGCCCTTCAATGAAGCTCTGGTTCATCAGGCCTTTGTAGCCCAGCAGGCGAATGCCCGCCAGGGTACTCAGTCCACCAAGACCAGAGGTGAGGTACAGGGTTCAAGCCGCAAGATATATCGCCAGAAGGGTACCGGTAATGCCCGTATGGGTACCAACCGTTCACCCGTCAGGCGGCATGGCGGCGTAGCCTTTGGCCCCCGCCCCAGGGACTTCAGCAAGGATTTGCCCAAAAAGATGCGCCGTCAGGCCATCAGGTGCGTGCTGTCCTTCAAACTGGAAAGCGGCGAACTGAAGGTGGTTGATCAGCTTAGCTTTGATGAACCCAAGACCAGAGATATGGCCAAGATACTTGCGGCTCTTCAGGTAATGTCTCCCACGCTTATAGCGGTAGATAATCCTGATACCAATTTTATAAAGTCTGCCCGCAATATACCGGCAGTCAAAACCACTCCGGCTAATCTTCTGAATATATCTGATATGCTCAGGAACAAGCAGCTGGTTATGACTGAAGAAGCGGTACGTCAGGTTGAAGAACTCTGGGGTCAGCGCTCAGGCTAAGGAGAAAGAACAATGAATTTATACGAAGTATTGCGCCGACCGTTAATATCTGAAAAGAACAGTGTTCAAGCTGTCCAGAATAAATACGTTTTTGAAATAGCCAAAGGTGCCAACAAACGTATGGTAAAGCTGGCAGTGGAACAGGCTTTTAATGTAACTGTTGAAGATGTAAACATGCTTCACATACCGGGCAAGCAAAAGCGGATGGGGCGCAATCTGGTCCAGACCGCAGGGTTGCGTAAAGCCATCATCACTCTCAAAGAGGGTGATAAAATAACTCTATTTGAGGGTGTTTAGTCAAGGAAAGGGTGGTTGATATAAAGTGGCAATAAAGATATATCGCCCTACTTCCCCGGGCCGCCGGCATCACAGTGTTTCCTCTTTTGAGGAAATTACCAAGAGCCGGCCGGAAAAAGCGCTGCTGGTTTCGGTCAAGAATGATTCAGGCCGGAATAATCAGGGGCGCGTAACCGTTCGCCATAGGGGTGGTGGTAGCAAAACACAGATTCGCGTTATAGATTTCAAACGTAATAAGCTGGATGTGCCCGGAAGAATAGCGGCTATAGAGTATGATCCTAACCGGACTGCCCGTATAGCTCTGGTCTTCTACACTGACGGTGAGAAACGCTATATTTTAGCCCCTTCAGATTTGAAGATTGGTGATGTAATTATGGCGGGTGAGAATGCTGAGCCCAAGAGCGGTAACGCTTTGCCCCTCAGTGCCATACCCACCGGTACATTCATCCATAATATTGAGCTTATTAAAGGCCGTGGCGGCATAATGGTACGCAGTGCCGGTGCTGCCGCTCAGCTGATGGCTAAAGAGGGTGATTATGCTCTGGTGCGTTTACCTTCCGGTGAAATGCGCAAGGTGCGGAGTGACTGCTCTGCTACCGTAGGCCAGATTGGCAATATAGAGCATGGTACTCTTGAAATAGGTAAGGCCGGACGCAACCGCCACCTGGGCTGGAGACCGACTGTCAGAGGTTCGGCCATGTCACCTAACAACCATCCCCATGGCGGTGGTGAGTGCCGCAGTCCTATCGGTATGACCGGGCCGAAAACCCCCTGGGGTAAACCGGCTCTGGGTTATCGTACCCGCAAGGCTAAATACTCTGACAAACTTATTGTGAAGCGGAGGGGGTAAGGAATAATGTCACGTTCCGTTAAAAAAGGGCCGGCTCTTTGCCCTAAACTTATGAAAAAGGTAGAGGTAGCCAGTGCTACCAACCAGAAGTCCATCATCAAGACTTGGGCTCGCTGGTCTACTATCACCCCGCTGATGGTTGGTTTGAATGTGGGTGTGCATGACGGCAGACGCCACGTGCCCATCTACATCACCGAAAACATGGTCGGGCACAGACTGGGAGAGTTTACCACCACCAGAAATTTCCGCGGTCATGCCAAAGCGGAAAAAGTATCTCAGGTAAAATAGTGAAGTTAACCGGTTAGGGTAGGTTATAAAATGGAAGTAAAAGCAATAGTAAAGGACACGGGATATTCAGCGCTCAAGGTAAGGCTGTGCGTTGATATGGTTCGCGGCAAGAAAGTAAGTGAAGCTATTACCATGCTTCGCTTTATGACCTCGCCTACGGCCAAGGTTGTCTCCAAGGTTATAAAATCAGCCGCGGCTAATGCGGAAAATAATTTCCAGATGAATCCGGCTGACTTAAAAATATCACAGATTTATGCAGATGAAGCGCGAATGCTTAAGCGGATGCGTCCTCAGGCCAGAGGCCGGGTTTCGCCAATATTAAAGCGCTCCAGCCATATAACTGTTGTCGTGGCTGACTAGGAGGGTTAATGGGACGCAAAGTTCATCCAATCGGGTTTAGACTTGGCATTATTAAAGACTGGAGTGCCAAATGGCATTCCAGTGATAAGGGTTTTGCCGAATGCCTCACCGAAGACCTTAAGCTTCGCAAGGCTATTGCCAAGAAGTATGTAGATGCCGCTATCTCTCAGGTAGATATTGAGCGCCAGTCCAACAAGGTGACTGTTTCTGTCCGGACAGCCCGGCCGGGTATTGTTATCGGACGGGGCGGTCAGCGTGTTGATGAAATGCGCCATTTCCTTGAGGAGCTTATCGGCAAAAAGGTACAGCTGAATATTGTTGAAATATCTCAGGCTGAGCTTGACGCCTTCCTGGTTGCCCGGAGTGTGGCAGAGCAGATTGAACGCCGTGTTGCTTACCGGCGCGCCATGAAGCAGGCCATCTTCCGCAGCATGCAGGCTGGTGCCAAGGGTATTAAAGTATGTGCCTCAGGACGTTTGGGCGGTGTTGAAATTGCCCGGCGTGAGGTAATGCACGAAGGGCGTGTTCCTTTGCATACTCTTCGGGCTGACATTGATTACGGCTGCACCAGGGCTCACACCGCCCTTGGAGATATAGGCATAAAGGTATGGGTATACCGCGGTGATATCCTGCCTGAAGCAAAAGAACAATCTGAACCCGAAGTAACGGAAATGGCTGCTGTTATGGCTGATGCTCCTGCTGCCGCTGTTGCCGAAACCAAGGTTGCTGATACTGTGGCCAAACCCAAGAGGGTTACAAAAAAGGCCGAAGCTGAGGCTTCCGCTGAGGAAAAACCGAAGCGCGCAGCCAAAAAGGCTGAGAACATAACCAAGGAAGAGGAATAATATGCTCCAACCCAAGCGTGTTAAGTTTAGAAAGGTACAGCGCGGGCGTCGTGACGGGGCTGCCCATAAAGGCAACACAGTTGCTTTTGGTGAATTCGCTTTGCAGTCTCTTGAGGCCGGCTGGATTACCGCCCGCCAGATAGAGGCTACACGCCGGGCAATCACCCGTTATATCCGCCGCGGCGGGCAGGTATGGATACGGATTTTCCCTGATAAACCCATTACCAAGAAACCGGCTGAAACCCGTCAGGGTGGCGGTAAAGGTGCTCCGGAAGAATGGGTAGCGGTAGTAAGGCGCGGCCGGATAATGTTTGAAATCGGCGGGGTAACCCCCGAAGCTGCCAAAGAGGCTATGCGGCTTGCGTCTTATAAAATGCCGGTTAAGACCCGGTTTGTAGCCCGGGATGTACCTGCGGCTGCAGAAGAAACTGAAGTAGCGGAGGCTGAATAAGATGAATATAAATGATATTCGCGGCCTTTCTGATACTGAAATAAAGAAAAAGCTTGAAGATGCCCATAAGGAACTTTTTGAGCTTAGACTGAAGCTTTCTACCAGGCAGTTAGTGAATCACCGAGAGCTTCCCAGGGTAAAAAATGATATTGCCCGCATTCTAACCGTAATGCGTGAGCGCGAACTGCAGATAAGGTAGGACTGATATGGAAAAAAATAAAACCCGAATCGGTCATGTGATCAGCGATAAGATGGAAAAAACCATTGTAGTGGGTATTGATGTTGCCAAGCGCCATCCCCTTTACAAAAAGACTTATCGCCGGACTATGAAATATCTGGTTCATGATGAAAAAAACGAAGCTAAAATTGGTGATATGATTGAAATAGTTGAATGCCGTCCCATCTCCAAGGGGAAATACTGGCGGCTCAACCGGATAATCACCAAGGGCCACATTGTTGCGGCTCAGGAAGCATAGTTCTGGAGAGAAGAGATGGTTCAGCAGTATACCAGGTTAAACGTAGCAGATAATACCGGCGCTAAGAAAATAATGTGCATCAACGTTTTGGGTGGCAGCCGCAAGCTGCAGGCCAAAGTTGGTGATGTTATAGTAGCTGCGGTAAAAAAATCCAGCCCTGATGCCCAGGCTAAATCCGGCACTGTGGTAAAGGCCGTTGTGGTACGCATTACCAAGCCTTATGCCCGCCCGGATGGCTCTTATATAAAGTTTGATGATAACGCTGCTGTTATTCTGAATGACAAAATGGAGCCCAAAGGCACCCGTATTTTTGGCCCGGTGGCCCGCGAGCTTCGTGATAAAAAATTCACCAAGATTTTGTCGCTGGCGCCTGAGGTATTGTAGAGGTACTTAGATGAGACTGAAGAAAAACGATAACGTGCTGGTAATTGCCGGTAAAGACAAGGGTAAAACCGGTAAGGTTCGTTATGCCTTTCCCCGCACCGACAGGGTGCTGGTGGAAGGCGTGAACATGATAAAAAGGCATTCGCGTGCCAGGGGTCAGGCCAAACAGGCCGGGATTATTGAACGTGAAGCTCCTTTGCATGTTTCAAATTTGATGTTGCTTTGCAGTAAATGCAACAAACCGGCTCGCATCGGCAGCCGGGAACTGGCGGACGGTAAAAGTGTACGCTACTGCAAATCCTGCAATGAGGTAATTGACTAATGCTTAAGGTAGAGGAACGTTACACTAACGCCGTACCTGAACTTCAGAAGGCTTTCAAGTACGAAAATATTATGCAGGTGCCCAAGCTGGTCAAAGTAGTTATAAACACCGGTGTAGGTGAGGCTGTGTCCAACTCCAAGGCACTGGAAACTGCGGAAGCGGACATTGTAGCTATAGCCGGCCAGCACCCGGTAATCACCCGTGCCAAGCGTTCTGTGGCTAACTTTAAGCTGAGAGCCGGTATGCCCATCGGTTTAAAGGTCACCCTGCGCGGACAGAGAATGTATGATTTCCTGAATAAACTCTTCTTCATTACTCTGCCCCGGGTACGTGATTTTCAGGGTGTTTCAAATACCGCTTTTGACGAACACGGCAACTATACTTTAGGTTTTAAAGACCATTCGGTTTTTCCTGAGATTGACTTTAACAAGATTGAGAAACCGCGCGGTCTTGAAGTTTGTATTGTAACTACCGCCAACACACCTGAAGAAGGCAAGAAGCTCCTGGAACTCTTGGGCATGCCTTTCAGTAAGGATTAGAGGAGACTATGGCTAAAACATCTAAAATTGTTCAATCCCAGCGCGCATCCAAGTTTAAGGTGCAGCACCATAACCGTTGTAGCCGGTGTGGTCGTCCCCGGGGCTATATTAACAGGTTTGGTTTATGCCGCATCTGTTTCCGCGAGCTGGCATTACAGGGGCAGATACCCGGTGTCCGAAAGTCCAGTTGGTAGGGTATAATTGAGGTTTAATAACGGGGGTTTACGATGATCTCTGATCCGATTGCAGATATGTTAACAAGAATACGGAATGGCGTAATGGCCAAACACGAGGTAGTAATCATGCCGGCTTCCCGGATGAAACAATACCTTGCCAAGGTCATGAAACAGGAAGGCTTTATTGCCGGTTATGAAGTAATTGGCGCTAAGCCCAAACGTCAGCTGAAAATAGTCCTCCGTTATGACGAAGGTGGTGCTTCCTTTGTCAGCGGGCTGGAAAGAATCAGCAAACCCGGTCTTCGGGTTTATGTACAGCGGGGCGAAATACCCCGTGTTTACGGCGGTTTGGGTATTGCCATTGTCTCCACCTCAAAGGGTGTGATGACCGGTTCACAGGCCTGGCGCCAGGGGCTCGGCGGCGAGCTGCTTTGCAAAGTCTGGTAAACTAGAGGTTTTGATATGTCTAGAATAGGTAAAATGCCGATAAAGGTTCCACCCGGCGTAACGGTGGATATAAAAGGGAATGATGTAACTGTTAAAGGGCCTAAAGGCACTCTTAACAGGACCTTCAGGCCGGAAGTAACCATTACCCGTGACGGGGATTATCTGGTTGTCGCTCCGGTAGGTACAGACAAGGCCGCCAGGTCTTTCTTCGGCCTTAGCCGTACCCTTTTGGATAATATGATTGTGGGTGTCAAAGACGGCTTTGACAAGAACCTTGAAATAGTGGGCGTGGGTATGCGTGCTGACAAAGATGGCAACAATATCATCTTTAAAGTAGGTTATTCGCACACTGTTACGGTAGCCCCTCCGGCGGGCATCACTTTGAGTGTAGACGGTACCACCAAAGTCAAGGTATCCGGTATAAATAAAGAAGAAGTGGGCCAGATGGCTGCTGAAATCAGGTCTATCAGAAAGCCTGACCATTATATGGGCAAGGGTATCAGATATGCCGGTGAATATGTACGCATCAAGCCCGGCAAGGCTATCGGAAAGGGTGCTAAGTAATGGCTAAAGTAAATGCCAGAGAAGCGCGAATTGTACGGCACGAACGGTTACGCAAAAAGGTAAGCGGCACTGAAGCCCGCCCCAGACTGTGCGTTTTCCGGAGTATCGAAAACATTTATACTCAGGTAATTAATGATAACTGTGGTTCAACCCTTGTTCAGGCCTCCACCAAGGATGCCGAGCTGAAGGCTGAGCTGGACGGTAAAACTAAAACCGAACAGGCAGTTGTTATAGGCAACTTGATTGCGAAACGGTCTCTTGAAGCCGGCATTTCAGAAGTAGTTTTTGACCGCGGCGGTTACAAATATCATGGCCGGGTTAAGGCTTTGGCTGAGGCTGCCCGCTCCGGCGGCCTGAAATTCTAAGGAGGATGGAAAAGACGTGTTAGCTAAGGTAGAAAGAATCGATCCTTCTGAGCTTGAACTGAATGACAAGCTTATATTTATTAACCGCGTGACCAAGGTGGTTAAAGGCGGTAAGCGCATGGGTTTTGCGGCTCTGGTGGTAACCGGAGACGGTAAAAATCATGTAGGTATCGGCGTAGGCAAGGCCAAGGAAGTTCCTTCGGCTATATCCAAAGCCAGTGCCAATGCCAAGCGCAATCTTTCCCGTATACTTCTAAACGGGACTACCGTCCCCCACGAAATAGTTTTTAAATACGGCGCCGCTCAGGTTTTGCTGAAGCCGGCTGCTCCCGGTACCGGTATCATTGCCGGCGGCAGTGTCAGGGCAGTATTGGAATCCACCGGCATTAAAGATATTCTGACCAAGTCTATGGGTTGCAGTAACAAGGCTAATGTTGCCAAGGCTACTCTGGGCGGGCTGACTGCCATGCGGGATCCCAAAACTACGGTTACCAAACGGCGCTCTTCTTTGAAAGAGGAGGCTGCTGGTGGCTAAGATTAAGATTACCTGGGTAAAAAGTGCTATCGGTTATAAATTTGATCAGGCGGCCACTATCAAGGCGCTTGGTTTTAAAAAATTAAATCAGAGTGTTATACAGGATGATTCTGCTGCTATACGCGGCATGATACTCAAGGTAAGGCATCTTGTTGTTCTGGAAGAGGTGACCTAAGTGAGATTGAATGAACTTTCTCCAGCCCCTGGTTCTAAAAAAGACCGCAAGCGGGTAGGCCGCGGTGACGCCGGAAGGGGTAACTATTCGGGACGCGGAATGAAAGGGCAAAAAGCCCGTTCAGGCGGAGCGACCCGCCCCGGTTTTGAAGGCGGCCAGTTGCCCATATATCTGCGTCTTCCCCGGAAACGCGGTTTCTTTAATCCTTTCCGGATTGAATACACTGTAGTAAATATTGAACAACTGAACATATTTGAAGCTGGCACCGAGGTCACTCCTGAGACCATGCTGGCGGCAGGCTTAATAAGGAATTTTGTAAAGCCGGTAAAAATACTTGCAGCCGGGCATATTGACCGGGCTCTGGAAGTAAGCGCCCATAAATTTTCGCAGGCAGCCAAAGCTCAGATTGAAGCTGCTGGCGGTAAGGTACAGGAAATAGATTATGCGGCAGAAATCGAGTAGACCACGCCTCTTGCAGGCGATGATTGACGCTTTCAGCTTGCCTGATTTAAGGCGTCGGTTACTTATTACTTTGGGAATATTGGTTGCGGCACGTTTTATTGCTCATGTGCCGCTTCCTGGCGTTGATTCAGCTGCCCTGCAGGATTTGTTCGACCAGAACGGAGCTTTGGGTATGCTGGATTTGTTTTCCGGCGGTGCTATGCGGTACTTCAGCGTGGCGGCTCTGGGTGTTTATCCCTACATTACCGCATCCATCATCATGACTTTGCTTACGCCCGTTATCCCCAAACTTACCGCCCTTTCAAAAGAGGGAGATGCCGGACGCAATAAAATCAATACTATTACTCACTGGCTGGCAGTGCCGACAGCGGCTTTAGCCGGTTACAGCCAGTTGCTTCTTCTGCAAAGAGAAGGGGCGGTAGCTCAGACTGAACCTTTGGCGGCAGTTGCCATAGTTTTGTCCATTGTGGCCGGCACCATGTTTATGGTCTGGCTGGGTGAACAGATTACCAATTATGGTATCGGCAACGGTATTTCGCTGATTATATTCGCCGGTATCGTAGCCGGTCTGCCGGATACGATTGGGCGCGGCCTGATGGCCTCTGACCAGTTTGCCGGTTTGGCTGTATATGCTATTATGGCTCTTTTGACCACAGTTCTGATAGTTATCTTTACTGAGGCACACCGCAGGATACCTGTTCAGTATGCCCAGACTGTTATCCGCAGCGGCAAGATGTACCGCCGCGGCGGTGAGAGCCATATACCCCTGCGGGTTAACTCTGCCGGTATGATACCCCTTATCTTTGCGTCTGCTCTGGTGATGCTGCCCGGTCTGGTGGCCAGTTATTTTATGGCAGGCTCAACTGAAGACCCTAACTTCTGGAATACTATTTATAATATCTTCAGTTCCAGCGCCTCCATGCCTGGAGGGCTGGTATACTGGGGTCTTTACTTCTTTATGACTATAATCTTTGCCTTCTTCTATACTATGGTGACCTTTGAACAGCAGGATATACCCGGCACTCTTCAAAGGCAGGGCGGTTTTGTACCCGGCATTCGTCCCGGCAAGATGACTGACCAGTACTTAAGCGGTGTTATCGGCCGGATTACCTGGGCTGGTGCGTTATTCCTGGGGTTTGTAGCTATTATGCCTTTCATTGCCCGTGAGGTTACCGGCATACAGGTTATTCAGCTATCCAGCTTCGGTATGCTGATTGTGGTCGGTGTAGCTCTGGATACTATGAAACAGCTCGAGGCGCAGCTTGTAATGCGGCGTTACGAGGGCTTTATTAAGTAGGCAAGAATAGTGTATAATGTTATTTTCCTTGGCGCCCCGGGTTCGGGTAAAGGCACACAAGGTGAAGTAGTCGCTAAAGAGCTTAGGCTGGCGCATATGGCTACCGGTGATTTATTCCGCAAGGCTATAGAGTGCGGTGACGAGCTGGGTGATACGGTTAAGTCCTATATGGAACGGGGCGAGCTGGTGCCGGATGAGATTACCATTAGTGTAGTCCTTAAGCACCTTGCTGGCTTGAAAGATGTTAGCGGGATTATTCTGGACGGATTCCCCCGGAGCCTACGTCAGGCCGAGGCGCTGGATGAGGCGCTGGTAAAGCAGGGAGAGGGAATCGGCAGAGTAATATATATAAATGTGCCGGAAGATGAGCTGGTCCGGCGCTTAAGCGGGCGCTGGGTTTGCCGGAGCTGTCAGTCACCTTATCAGTGTGGCTGTGCTGAGGTAGCCGAGGGGAAGTGCAGCCGCTGTCAGGGTGAGCTGTATCAGCGCCCTGATGACACACCCGAAACCGTAAAGGAAAGGCTCAAGGTGTACTTTAGCAAAACGGCACCGCTTATTGAGTACTATCGCTCAAAGGGAAAGCTGAGTGAGATTGATGGTATGGCTGAGATAACAGAGGTGACCAAGCGGATTGTATCAGCTATAAAGTGCGGTAAATAACCGGTTTATGACCATAATACTGAAAACCGAAAAAGAGATTGCTATAATGCGGCGGGCCGGTCATATACTGGCAGCTGCTTTAGAAGAAGTTAAGAAGAATGTCAGACCGGGGATAACTACCCGGGAGCTGGACGAGATAGCCGAGAGGGAACTGCGGCGCAGGGGGACAACTCCTTCGTTCAAAGGTTACCAGGGCTTCCCGGCCAGTCTTTGTGCGTCTGTAAACGAAGAGATTGTTCACGGCATACCCGGTGGCCGGGTATTAAAAGAAGGCGACATAATATCGCTGGATATAGGCAATATATTAGAAGGATTCCAGGCGGATATGGCTGTGACAGTGGGGGTGGGTGAAATATCTCCTGCGGCCACGCGGCTTTTATCTGCTACTCAGGCCTCACTGGTGGCCGGGATTGCTCAAGCCAGGGCAGGCGGGCATCTGGGTGACATAGGTGCGGTAGTTGAGGAATATGCCCAAAGCAGAGGGTATGGGGTAGTCAGGGATTATACCGGACACGGTATAGGCCGGGATATGCACGAAGACCCCCAGATACCGAACTTTGGCCGCCGGGGTAAAGGCCCGGAATTAAAAAAGGGTATGACACTGGCTATAGAGCCAATGTTAAATCTGGGCACTGAAAAGACAAGAGTAGCCCCTGACTGCTGGACAGTGTATACTGCGGATGGCAGTTTGTCGGCTCATTTTGAACATACAGTTGCCATTACCGATGGTGAGCCGGAAATACTCACCGTGATAGAAGGATAGCGGGGATTTATGCCTAAAAAAGATGCAATAGAAGTTGAAGCGACAGTGCTGGAGGCTTTGCCCAGCGCCGCTTTTCGTGTTCAGCTTTCAAACGGGCATGAAGTCTTGGCGCATATTTCGGGCAAGATGCGGGTACATTACATAAGGATTTTGCCCGGAGACAGAGTACTGGTGGAGTTATCTCCCTATGACTTGACCCGCGGCCGGGTTACATACCGATTCAAGTCATAGGTTTGGGAAGGATACAGGAGAACAGTAAATGAAGGTTAGAGCTTCGGTAAAGACAATGTGCGAAAAGTGCAAAATAGTGAAACGTAACGGGGTGGTTAGAAATATTTGCACCAACCCCAAACATAAACAGAGGCAGGGTTAAGGAGGCATTATGGTTCGCATAGCGGGTACAGATATACCCGATAACAAGCAGGTTTATTTCTCTTTGCAGTATATATTCGGCATAGGCCCTGCTCGCAGTGAGAAAGTACTTGCTCAGGCGGGTGTGGATAAAGCGATTCGGGTCAATAAACTGACCGATGAGGAAATCAACCGCCTTAGGGAAATTATTGATAAAGAGTATCGGGTAGAAGGGGATCTTCGCAAAGAAATCGCCCTCAATATCAAGAGGCTTATTGATATTGGCTGTTACCGTGGTAATCGCCATAAGCACAATTTGCCGGTACGTGGCCAGCGCACTAAAACTAACGCGCGTACTCGTCGTGGCCCGCGCAAGACTGTGGCAGGGCGTGGACAAAAACGCGGTGCAACTAAGAAATAAACGCTAAGTAGCGTAGGAGGATATAATGGCAGTTAAAAAACGTGCCGGTGCCAAGAAAAAAGAGAAGAAAGTTATACCTGTAGGTAAAGCCTTCGTACAGGCTACTTTTAATAATACTATCGTAACTCTGACTGACCTGCAGGGCAATGTAATTGCCTGGGCCAGCTGCGGTACTGCCGGTTTCAAGGGCTCACGCAAAGGTACTCCCTATGCCGCCCAGATGGCTGCTCAGGCTGCCGCCCGCAAGGCTGCTGAAAGCGGCCTCAGACAGGTGGAGGTATTGGTAAAGGGGCCGGGCAGTGGCCGTGAAGCTGCTATCCGCTCTCTTCAGGCGTCAGGTATCAATGTGACCGCAATCAGGGACGTAACTCCCATTCCGCATAATGGTTGCCGTCCTCCCAAGAGAAGGAGGGTATAGAGGTAGAATATGTCTAGAGAAACAGGTGCAGTTTGCAGAATGTGCCGCCGCAGCGGCGATAAGCTATTTTTAAAGGGCGATAAATGTGTCACCAAGTGTGTGTTTGAAAAACGCCCCAAAGCACCCGGCCCGCAGCTGGGCAGACCCCGCCGCTTGTCTGACCGTGGTCAGCAGTTGCGGCATAAGCAGAGTATCCGCTGGAGTTATGGTATGACTGAACGTCAGTTCCGCCGTTTCTTTGGCTTGGCTACTGCTCAGCCCGGTGTTACCGGTGACAACATGATGATTCTTTTGGAACGCCGTCTGGATAACGTTTTATTCCGCTTGGGTTTCGGCACTTCGCGGGCTCAGGCCAGACAGATTGTTATGCACGGACATATACTGGTAAACGGTCAGAAAACCGATATCCCGTCCTATCTGGTTAAAGAAGGTCAGGAAATAACTGTCCGCGAAACCAGCAAAGCTACTGCATATTTCAAGACTTTAGCTGAAAATATTGAGGCCAAGGCAATTCCTGGTTGGTTAAGCTTGGATCGAAAAACCCTTTCCGGCAAGGTTATTAGTCTGCCCGCTGCCGGTGATATAGACGCTAGATTCGATGCTCAGACCGTAGTTGAGTACTACTCCAGGTAACTAGTATAAGGAGGTATTTCGTGTCTGATCTAGCTATACCCACAATTAGTTGCACCGAAAGCGACGGTAAATACGGGCGCTTTGTGGTAGAACCTTTGGAAAAAGGTTTCGGGACTACTATGGGTAATTCACTTCGCCGTATACTTCTTAGCTATCTGGACGGGGTTGCCATTACCCGCGTCAGGATAGACGGCATTCAGCATGAGTTTAGCGCTCTGCCGAAAGCCAAGGAAGATACACTGGATTTTTTGCTGAACCTTAAAAATATAAGGGTGGAAAGCCTGTCCGGGCTTGAGGGTATTTTATACCTGAAGGCTTCAGGCGCAAAGGTAGTTACAGCAGCTGATATTGAACCCTCAAATGATTTTGAGGTAGTAAACCCGGAGCTGTACCTGCTTACCCTTGATTCAGATGATGCAGTTTTGAATGTGGAACTTGAGGTGGAACTTGGCCGGGGCTATCGGGCTCCTGAAAGCACCGAGAATACGCCTATAGGCACTATTCCGGTAGATGCCATTTTCACTCCCATCCGCAAGGTGAACTTTACCACTGAGCCTATGCACGTAGGCCGTGAAACCAGCCTTGAGCGTTTGGTGCTTGAAGTCTGGACTGATGGAACTATCGAACCGGCTACTGCAGTCAGCCGCTCAGCGGATATTCTGGTCAAACAGTTTGCGGCTCTGGTCAGCCATAACAAGGTAGTGGCTGAAGTAGAGGCCAGCGAACCGGTTAAATATGCTATACCCGAAGAAAAATATAATATGCCCATTGAGCAGCTGGATTTGTCCGTCAGGGCTGTCAATTGTTTGCGGCATGCCGGTATAACAACGGTGGGTGAAGTTATAAACAGGGGTACCAAAGAGCTGCTGACTCTGCGGAATTTTGGTCTTAAATCTCTGACCGAGCTTGAAGACAGGCTTAAGACTATCGGTCTGTCGTTGAACCCCGAAGAAGAGTTGTTTGAGGATGCTGAAAACAGCAAGAAGAAAAACAAGGGCATGGACGAAGCCTAAAACTTGTACTTGCACATAAGGTGAGGAAATATGAGACACAACGTATCAGGTAGAAAATTTGATAGACCCACTGGCCAGAGGATGTCACTTTACCGCAATCTGGTAACGGATCTTTTAAATTATGAGGAGATTACTATCTCCGAGCCCCGGGCAAAGGAAATACGGAGCATGGCCGAAAAGATGATTACTCTGGGCAAAAAGGGTACTTTGGCTTCCCGCCGCCGTGCTTTGGCTTTTGTATACATACCCGGTATTGTGGATAAGGTTTTTGAAGACCTGTCAAAACGGTATGCCGAGCGTCCCGGTGGTTATACCCGAATGACCAAGCTGGGTCCCCGTCAGGGTGACGGTGCGGAGATGGTTAAGCTGGAACTTGTCAAGTAACTTTTGGGAGGGGTATTATCTCACCCAGAGTGTTATTGGTAATTGAATACGAGGGTACCCGGTATTCAGGCTTTCAGGTTCAGGATAAAGGGGCCACTATACAGGGAGAGCTGGAAACAGCTATCCGGAAATTAACAAGTGAACAGACCAGAGTGAGCGGTTCCGGAAGAACTGATGCCGGAGTACACGCGGCTTACCAGGTAGTCAGCTACCTCTCGGAATCTTCACTGGGGTTGGAAAAGATAAAGGGCGGGTTAAATTTTTACCTGCCGCCGGACATAGCCGTAAAAGAAGTCCACTTCGTAGCTGAAAGCTTTGATGTGAGACGCCGGGCTATCAGCCGGGAGTACTCTTACCAAATATTAAATAGTAAAACTCGCTCGCCGCTTGCCAGGCTTCAGGCTTGGCAGGTGCCTTACAAGCTGGATATAAAGCTAATGGAACAGGCTTTTAAGATGCTTGAAGGGGAGCATGACTTTATCGCTTTTGCCTCCAGTCTGGGGCCGGAGATAAAGAAAACTGTCCGCCGGGTTAACTGGACCCGGTTAGATGTTAGGGAGGATAGGCTGATATTCAATATAGAGGCCAATTCCTTTCTTACCCACCAGGTACGGAATACTATCGGGACACTGGTGGAGTTAGGACGCGGGACTATGAGCAGGAGTGAGTTTGAGGCATTATTTGAGGCTAAAACCCCCGGACTGGCGGGGCCGGCAGCGCCGGCTTGTGGACTGAGCCTCGTTCGGGTAAACTATAGAGAACCTTTTGGGAGTTAAGATGAATACGTACACAGTTAAAGCTAGTGACATAAAACGGGATTGGCACGTGATAGACGCTTCCGGCCGTGTGCTGGGTGAGGTGGCTGCCGAAGCCGCTAAATACCTTATGGGCAAGCACAAACCCATGTTCTGCCGCAATCTGGACTGCGGTGATTATGTGGTTATTATAAATGCAAAGAAAGTTACAGTTACCGGCAACAAGCTGGACCAGAAGATTTACTATCGCCATTCCGGTTTTCCCGGCGGTTTCCGTCAGGAAAAACTGGGTGACCTTCTGAAAACCAAGCCTTTATTTGTAATTGAACATGCTGTAAAGGGCATGATTCCCCGCAATACTTTGGGTGCCCAGATTTTGGCTAAATTAAAGGTCTACGAAGGTGAGGAACATCCTCATGCCTCTCAGACCGGCGAAGTAAGCAAGGAGTCTTAACGGGAGATAATAATGGTAGAGAAGAATACATATTTTATCGGTGTTGGTCGGCGTAAGACCGCAGTTGCCACTGTCAAACTTACCAGCGGCAACGGCGTTATCGTAATTGATGGCAAGCCCATTGAGGAACGCTTTACCCGTGTGCAGGAACGCAACGTTATTTTGAATCCCATGATGGTCACTGATACTATGGGCAAGTATAACGCTGTTATAAAAGTTCTGGGCGGTGGTGTTGCCGGTCAAAGTGGGGCTATTGCTCACGGCATTGCCCGTGCCCTTGAAAAGTCTGACGATAAGTTGCGCGCTACTCTTAAGAGCAACGGTCTTCTTACCCGTGATGACCGGACTAAAGAACGCAAGAAGCCCGGTTTGAAACGTGCCCGCAAAGCTCCCCAGTACACTAAACGTTAAGACATTATCTTATATACAAAAGCCAAAGGCCGGAACTTCAAGGTTCCGGCCTTTTTATTGTTTAAAAAAGTATAGTTTTAGTGTCCGCGTTCGTCCCTGAAATAACGCACTGCCCCGATAATTATTGTCAACAGGCCAATAGCCATAGACAGAATACCCAAAACAGTCTGGGAAAATGCCAGACTATCAATGCTGGCCGGTTGCAGATAAGTAAAGATACCTATACCTATCATCACTACACCCAAACCAAGGTAAAAAAGGCTGGTTTTCATGAATTACTCCGTGAAATTAGTCTAGATATTATAACACACCGCCGCTTTGATTTGGGTTTTAGAGGTCAGGGCAGTATTTGAATCCGCCTGGTGTTCACGCCATTTCAGCCAAGTACTTCGGGCTCAGTGCCTTATTTCCGGGCAGTTAACCGGGCTTAGTAAAAACCTTTAAGCACATCACACGCCTGACCGGGCGGTAATATAAGGGGAATGGTGCTGTGGCGGCAGCAAAACATCTGCATAGCCGCCCTGTGCCTTTAGAGGGGTGGTCTGGCACTTGGCTCGCGCTTTCAAATGCCGGAGAAAACTAGCTTTCGGCCAACTCCTGTTTAAAGTAGTCTACCGCATCTATCGGGTAGGGGTCTACTCCATTCAGAAAAGCCAGATACAGGCTTACAAAGTCTCCCTGGAGGATTAAGCTGAGTGCCTGGCATAAGGGGCTGAAGCCGTAACCGTCAATGCTGAAAACAGGTATTTTAGCTTGGTGGAGAATATCGGTGGTAATTTTCATGCGCTGGTGGATACGTTTAGATAGAAAGGTGGTTTTAAACATCACCGCTGCCCAGTAGCGGCCGGAATTTTGGGGCAGCTGGTATCCGACTACCGAGTTGTGGTTCATTTCAGGTATTTCTTCGGCAAAAGCAAAACACTTGGCATTCTCATTCAGCTGGGTTTTAAAACGGCGGGCAGCCGGGAAAGTTACTCCTGAGCCGAATGCCATGACCGCCCGGCCTTCCAGTTTATCAGCCAGCTGTTTTGCGGGGTTGTTGCTGGTCTGGTATTTTTCTGACAGCCTCTCTGCAATTTGAGAAAGGACTATCAGGCTTTCGCTTACTTCGGCAGCTTTGTTGGGTATAAAGCCCAGTTTATGCAGGATGCTTAAAACAGGCAGTACCCCGTAGGCAATAGCGGTGCTTGGGCGGTAGGTATAGTCATAAACCAGTCCTGGTATATTATGTCCGGCCGCCATTTCTTTCAGTTCGCCGCCGGTGGTTAAGACCAGCAGCTTGGCCTGGCGGCTGGCTGCCTGATTAAAACAGGATACTACTTCTTCGGTTGAGCCGGAACTGCTGGAAGCAATAACCAGTGTATCAGCCGATACATATGCCGGCAGCAGATAATCCTGATGGAGGTAGATAGGTATTTTACATTCATCCCGCACTATCCGCTCAGCCAGTTGGGCAGCCACTCCCGAAGTGCCCATACCCAGTATTACCACCTGTTTGACAGCCCGGTAATCTTCAGGCAGGTTTAGGGCTTCGGCAGTCTCCCAGGCCTGTTTGCAGAGTGATGGCATACGCCGAAGTTCATCCAGCATATGGTTAGGGTCAAGTTTTGTATAAATATTTAAGTCATCAAGGTTTCTAATATCCATCAGGTATATCCCCAAGACAATATTTTAAATACCGGAAAGTTGGCGGCCGTCTTCCAGCAAAGCGGCGGTTTTAGCCTGGCTGGGGCTTTCGGCATATATCCGTAAGAGCGGTTCAGTGCCCGAAAAGCGGATAAGCAGCCAGCTGCCGTCTTCCAGTTTATAGCGGAAGCCATCCAGTTTGTCTGTAGAAACTACTTTGGTTTCACCCAGACTAGCCGGTTTTTGGTCCGCCAGGTGTTTTATTATTTCTTCCCGGCGGGCTTCGGCAAAGGTATAGTCAATCCGGTTGTAATAGTGAGGCCCAACCTTGGAATACAAATATTCCAGCATCTCGGCGGGTGATTTGCCGGTGGTAATCATAAAATCCAGAAAATACGCCCCCGCCAGTATGGCATCACGCTCAGGTACATGCCCGGTGAAAGCGTAACCTCCGCTTTCCTCACCGCCGATAAGGGCATTTTGCTCAAGCATAACTGGGGATACATACTTGAAGCCGACTTTGGTTTCAAATACCGGCACATTATAAAGCTCACCCAGTTTATCTATCATACTGGAGTTGGTAATCGTTTTTACCAGCGGCCCGCGCAGCCCTTTTACTTCCAGCATATAAAGTGCCAGCAGGGAAAAGACCTGCAGCTGGTTAAGAAAGTTGCCCATTTCATCTACCACACCCAGACGGTCAGAATCCCCGTCGGTAGCCAGCCCTATATCTGAACGGATATCCTTGACCAGCCTCATCAGCTTAGCCAGATTAGGGGTGATAGGTTCAGGCTGAAGCATACCGGGGAAATTGGGGTTGGGTTCGGCATTTATCTCATTTAAGCGGTTGCAGCCGCCGTCAAGCAGTTGCTTGAAGTAGCCTATACCGGCACCATGCATAGAGTCTATAGCTATGTTGAAGCCGGCATCCCTCAGTTTTTCAATATCTACCAGCCCGCCTATTTTTTCAAAGTAAGCCGGAGCAAGGTCTACATGTTCAATAAGACCGCGGGAAACTGCCGTATCAAAATCCAGATTAAGCACAGACGGCTTATCACCCAGTTTGGCTATCTCTGCTTCAATACCGGTTATCATCTGGGTGGGGGCACTGGCTCCATCGGCGGATTTAACCTTGAAACCGTTCCATCTGGCGGGGTTGTGGCTGGCGGTAATTATTACAGCCCCGGCCGCTTTCAGGTTTACCACCCCATGGCTGATTACCGGCGTAGGGGTGGGGCATGAACAAAAATAAACCTTTATGCCGTTTGCTGCCATGACTTCGGCAGCCGAACGGGCAAAATCCGCTGAGGCAAAGCGGGTGTCATACCCTATTACCAGTGAAAGGTTGCGGGGGCTGGTATTTTTCAGGTATGCGGCAGTAGCTTGGGCACAGACAGAGACATTATCAAAGGTAAAATCTTTGGCAATAATGCCCCGCCAACCATCAGTGCCGAACTTAATTTGGCTTGTTATTTTGGCTGTCTCCTTTGAATATTTTGCTCAATATAAAGATAACAGAGCCCAGAATAAGTACTACCGGCAGGAATAGTACCATGATGACGAACGTAAGTCCGGCCAGCCCCATTACGGTAGCCAGCACAATTACGGCCAGTTCAACTATAATCGCCCCAAAGAAGGCCAGCAACACAGTCCTTATCATAAGCACACCTTCCTGTCGGTAGTAAATATTTTTTACTTGGATACGCTTAGGGATTCCATCGTAGCCTTTATGGCATCTACCTTATCCAGCCGTTCCCACGGCAGGTCCAGTTCCGGGCGTCCCAGATGGCCATAAGCAGCAGTCTGGCGGTAAATAGGGCGGCGAAGCCCCAAATTACGGATAATAGCTTCCGGCCGCAAATCAAAATGTTTCTGGATAATAGACAGAATATCTTCATGGCTCATGCGGGCGGTGTTGAAAGTCTCAATGGAAACTGACAACGGGTGGGCAACCCCGATAACATAAGCTACCTGAATTTCCAGTCTGTCTGCCAGCCCGGCCGCTACCAGATTTTTGGCAATATATCTGGCCATGTAGCAGGCAGAGCGGTCTACTTTAGTGGGGTCTTTGCCGGAGAAAGCGCCGCCGCCGTGGCGGGCAAAACCGCCATAGGTGTCTACCAGAATTTTGCGTCCGGTAAAACCGGTGTCAGAAACCGGACCGCCTACTACAAAGCGGCCGGTAGCGTTTACATAATATTCGGTATTTTCGTCCAGCAGGTTGGTGGGGATAATAGGTTTGATAACCTCACGGATAATATCTGCCTGAATTTTTTCGGTAGTTACATCCGGGTCATGCTGAGCGCCGATAACCACGCTGCTTATCCTTTTGGCCTCTCCGTTGTGGTATTCCACTGTTACCTGGCTTTTGCCGTCAGGACGCAGATAGGCCAGCGTGCCGTTTTTGCGTACTTCAGACAAACGCTTGCTCAGGCGGTGGGCTAAAGAAATGGGCAGGGGCATATATTCCGGGGTTTCGGTGCAGGCATAACCAAACATCATTCCCTGGTCACCGGCGCCGGTCAGGTCAAGTTCATCTACCTGCCCGCTCTTGGCCTCCTGAGATTTGTTAACCCCCAGAGCTATATCAGGAGACTGGCGGTTAATAGAAGTGAGTACGCCGCAGGTGCGGTCATCAAAGCCGTATTCGGGCTTGGTGTAGCCTATATCTTTTATAACCCCCCTGACCAGTTCGGGTATTTCCACGTAGCAGCTGGTGGTTATTTCACCCATGACTACTACCAGACCATTGGTTACGGCGGTTTCACAGGCAACATGGGCATTGGGGTCTTTGGCTATGATAGCGTCCAGAACTGCGTCAGAAATCTGGTCGCAAATCTTATCAGGGTGTCCTTCGGTAACTGATTCCGAGGTAAAAAGATATTTTGAAGAATTCCCAAAAGTCTGAGACATCGTTTCTCCTTAAGTTCCTTCCTGCCAGCTGGACAGGTATTTTATTTGCTCTTCGGTAAGGGTATCTATACTTATGTTCAAGGAGGAAAGCTTGGTGGCCGCCACTGCCCGGTCAATTTCTTCAGGCACAGCGTAAACCTTCTTTTCCAGCTTGGTGTGGTTTTTTACCAGATATTCCAGTGACAGAGCCTGGTTGGCAAAGCTCATATCCATTACGGCGGCCGGGTGTCCTTCGGCAGCCGCCAGATTTATCAGCCGTCCCTCACCCAGCAGGTAAATCCTTCGCCCGTCTTTCATTTTGTATTCCTCAACTGAGGGGCGGATAGTCTCCTTGCCGCAGGCAAGGGTTTCCAGAGCGGGGATATTTATTTCGCTGTTGAAGTGGCCGCTGTTGGCCAGGGTTGCCCCGTCTTTCATAAGCTTGAAATGGTCAGCATCTATAACGTGCTTGTCTCCGGTAACGGTTATGAAGATGTCACCCACTTTGGCAGCTTCGGCCATGGGCATTACGCTGAAGCCGTCCATCACTGCTTCCAGTGCCTTTACCGGGTCAACTTCGGTGACGATTATATGCGCGCCCAAGCCTTTGGCACGCATGGCAACCCCATGTCCGCACCAGCCGTAACCCACCACTACCACGGTCTTGGATGCCCAGAGGAAGTTGGTAGCCCGGGTAATACCGTCCAGTGTGCTCTGGCCAGTGCCGTAGCGGTTATCAAACATATATTTGGTTTTGGCGTCATTTACCGCAATGATAGGGTAGCAGAGTTTGCCGCTTTCAGCCAAAGCCCTAAGGCGGATAACACCGGTGGTGGTTTCCTCTGTACCGCCAAGTATGCCGGACAAAAGTTCGGTTCTCTGGCTGTGCAGGGTAGCTACCAAATCAGCTCCGTCATCTACGGTCAGCTGGGGTTTGGCATCAAGTGCGGCTGCTATATGGCGGTAGTAACTTTCGTTGTCTTCACCGTGTATGGCAAAGGTATTTATACCGTGTTCTACCAGAGCGGCGGCAGTTTCATCCTGGGTGGAAAGGGGGTTGGAGGCACACAGGGTCAGGTCAGCACCGCCTGCCTTTAGCACCAGCCCCAGGTTAGCGGTTTCGGTAGTGATATGCAAACAGGCCGCTATGCGTATGCCCTTAAAGGGTTTTTCTTGCTCAAAACGTTCTTTGATAAGGGACAGGGTCTTCATCTCACGGCCAGCCCAGTCTATGCGTTTTTTGCCCAGTGCGGCCAGAGACATATCCTTGACATCAAAATTTGGCATTACGAATTCATTCTCCTTGATTGGATTTAAAAAACTCCAGTATGTCTGAAAGTTGTTTATCCGTTGGTTTAGAACTATCAATTATAACACGATTTGGTTGAACAGCCAGAGGCTCAAATGACTTAATTTGCTTCAAATACACTTCCCAGCGCCCGTCAGAGACGCTCTGTTTGTCCAGACGCTCCTCAAGCCTTTTTTTAGCTAGCTCAGGTGAAAGTTTGACTTCCAGCACCACAAATCTGGCATTATTCTGGCTGGCGCACTCTTCAGCCTGCTTTCGTTGGTCTTCTTTTAAGAAAGTGGCATCAAGTATAACTGAGTAGCCTTCCTTCAGGGCATCACCGGCCTGGTCAAACATGGCCTGATAGGTTTTCTTAGTCATCTCAGGCGAATATATGCCCTGGTCAGCGTCTTCAAAACAGTGCTGATGGCAATCTATATTTGATAGTCCCTTGCGGACAATATCCGAAGAAATAACTACCGAACCGGATACCTCAGCCAGACTTTGGGCAATAGTACTCTTGCCGCAGCCGCAAAACCCTGTTGTTATAAAGAGGGTGGGATTGGGTTTGGCATAGAAATCTGCCAAGTGGTAATAATTTTTGGATTTTTGGATGTATTTGGCTTTTTCAGCCTCGGAGATATACGGGTCATCCAGCTTAAAGCCTTCCACTTTACCCCGGATATAAGCCCGGTAGCATTTGTAAAAGCGGAGCAGTTTATAAAGGTCGGTATCTTTGCTTTTTTGGATATAGCTGTTTACAAAGCGGCGGGAAAGGTCAGCCCTGCCGTAATGGTCTAAATCCATAGCCAGAAAAGCCACTTCGGAAGCTACATCCCCGTATCTGAAGCGGTCATTGAACTCTATACAGTCATATATGCAGATATTGTCCATAAAGCAGATATGGGCGGCGTGCAAATCTCCGTGGCAGTCCCGTATTTTGCTCCCGTTTACCCGTGCGTTAAAAAGGGCTTGGTTATCAGAGATAAAACTGCGGGTAAAAGAACTGATACGGGCGTATTCTCCGGGGCTTACGGTAAGGCCGACTTTACTGCCGGTCTGTTCAAAATTTTCTTCGGTATTGTATGTAATGGACTCAAGGTTGCCGTATTTCTGGACTTCGGCATCGGTTCTGGCGGTTTGATGGAAAACGGCCAGTTTTTCAGCCAGTTTTTCCAGCATTCCGCTGCTGACACCGCCGGTTGACAGCAGATTTATCAACATGCGGTCTTCAGGTAATCTTCGCATTTTCAGGGTATATTCCACCACCTCCCCACATCCACCCAGCGAATAACCCCCCTCATTTTTAGTAACAGGCAAAACCTCAAGGTAGGCATAGTCACACAAACGGCGGTTTAGTACCAACTCTTTTTCAGACAGGGCTTTGCGTTCTGACAGTTCAGAGTAGTCCAGATATCCCAGATTAACCGCTTTTTTGGTTTTATATGCAAAATGGTCAGTCAGGAAAACAAAAGACATCTGGGTTTGCACCAGCTCCACTTTGCTGGTAGGTTCAGGGTAAAAGTCAGGCCTCAGCATAGCCTGGGCATACAAGGGCAAATCAGACATCAGCTTTCCTTGCTGACCATTCGGGAAAAGCATTTGAAGGAACGGTCATGTGTTTTTTCAATATTATCCGGAAAAGCGCAGGCGGGCAGTTCATCCATGGCCAGATGGTACGAGATACAGCGGCAGCACTTGCCTTTCCTTTCGCAGGGTTCATATGTACAGTTGCAGTTTACTTTATTAAGTTCGGTTGCACAGTTCATACTGTTCCGTGTTTCCTTCTAAGCAGGGCGGAAAGTTCAGCCAGCAGCTGGGGAGCCCGTTCTGCCGCTTCGGGGCTTTTTAAGCCCAGACCGCAGGCCGGGGTGATAAGTGAGTGGCGGGCAAGTTCGGCAAAGGGCAGGCCGTGGCTGTCAAAGTGGGACATGGCCGCTTCCAAACGGTCTTTCAAACTGGCGGCAGTTTCTTCTTTTAATGCTTTTTCATCTGTGGGTACAATCCCCCAGGCAACCGCTCCGCCCCTTTTTATGAAGGCTTTGAGTTCATCAGTATATATAGACAGCGAATTTGCATAGGAATAAGTATCAAAATTTATAATATCCACACTGGTATCCATCAGGATTGACCAGTCCGTATTGCCGCAGCAGTGTACGCCTTTCAGGCCAGATATGCCTGAAAAAACCTCATCAAACATACTGGTAACCTGCTCACGGGAGAGAGGCAGGTAGGCTGACCCGTAGGCACTCATGGCAGGTTCATCCACAAAGATAATGGTATTACGGCAGATATTGCTCAGGAAATGTTCCTGCCAGGTTGCCTTCAGCTTAAGGAGCTTGGTAGCCGCATCTGAAAGGACTTCATCATACAGGATATCTTTGCCCGAAGGGTCTTTGATAGACATGCAGTAGGTCAGTGGGCCGGTTATATGCCCCTTTACCAGCAGGGGGGAAAGATTGCGGGAAGCAAGCTCATAAAGCCCGGCGGCGTACTCCGCCCCTATGGGAAACTTGTTAAAATTATTATCCAGATAGGCCTGATACAGGCTTTCCAGTTCGCTCTCAAAACTGGGGGTTGGTTTAATCCACACCTTGTCCTGGTTTATTTTTACCCCCGGCAGCCCCTGGCTGAACTGGGCGGACATACCTTCAAGGCAGCTTCTGCGGGGCAGCTGCGGCCAAACGGGTATATCCTGAAGGTAATGGGTAATAATATCCACCGCCGCCTTCGGGTCTGTATGGGGCATACTGCCTATCATGGTAGGCAGAAAATGAAAATCAGTTTTAGTCATTTTCACTCGCTGCGGGCATGTATTTATCAATTATCAAAGCTAATTCACGCTTACGGGTATTCGGCACTGCCTCAGGTAAAGTCATGATGGCGTTGGAAAGGGCGGTGCTGCATTCGCAGTTCCGGGCTTCTTCAATGCGCCCCACGGCCAGTTTTATTATATTTTTTGAAAGGTTTATATTGCCGCGCAGGGTGGCAATCACTTTGTCTACCGTTACGGCTTCTTCTTCCTCATGCCAGGCATCGTAGTCGGTGGCACAGGCGATAATAGCGTAACAGATTTCAGCTTCTCTTGCCAGTTTTGCTTCGGGCAGGGCGGTCATGCCGATAACATCTGCCCCCCAGCTTTTGTGAAGGCGGCTTTCGGCCTGGGTGGAAAAGGCAGGCCCTTCCATAACTACATAAGTGCCGCCGTTATGCACATTGGCACCCGCCTCTTTGGCGCATTCATACAGGAGTTTGCGTAAATCCGGGCAGAAGGGCTGGGAGAATGCTATATGGGCTACAATTCCTTTGCCGAAAAATGTATTGGTGCGCTGGCTGGTGCGGTCTATCAGCTGGTCAGGTATTAAAAGATGCCCCGGTTTGACCTCTTTTTTAAAACTGCCTACTGAATTTATGGCGATAATATGCTCCACTCCCAAACTTTTCAGGGCATATATATTGGCGCGGGAGGGGATTTCCGAAGGGAGTATGCGGTGTCCCCGCCCGTGTCTGGGCAGAAAAGCCACCCCCACTCCGCCCAAGTTGCCGGTAACGATAGTGTCTGAGGGTTTGCCGAATGGGGTGTCCGGACTATGTTCGCGGATATCGGTCAGCCCCTCAATATCATACAGGCCTGTCCCCCCGATAACGCCTATTTTAGCGTAGTTTACCATTTAAAGACCTCCTCAGGTTTTATGTGCCGTTGGGCAGTTAGTCTGCCTAGGGTAGCATGGCAGATGCGACTAATTTTTAGCCTCTCGCCGTATTATCCCGTTTTCAGTTATAAAAGCGGTTATGAGGTTAGCCGGAGTTACGTCAAAAGCGGGGTTGGCCACCGCTATGTTTTCCGGGGCTATGCGCTGCCCCCTTATTTGGGTTATTTCCTCAGGTTTGCGCTCTTCTATAACTATATCCCGGCCTGATTCAATGGATTTATCAAAGGTGGAGCTGGGTGCGGCTACGTAAAAGGGTATACCGTGAGCCAGCGCCAGCACTGCCAGAGAGTAAGTGCCTATCTTGTTGGCGGTGTCTCCGTTTTTGGCAATACGGTCTGCCCCCACTACCACCGCGTTGATTACTCCTTTTTGCATAAAGTGTCCGGCCATACTGTCGGTAATCAGTTTAAAGGGTATGCCGGCTTCTTTCAATTCCAGTGCGGTCAGGCGTGCCCCTTGAAGAAGGGGGCGGGTTTCGGTGGCAAAGGCAGAAATATTTTTGCCCTGCTGATGGGCGGTTATAATCACCCCCAGAGCCGTGCCGTAACCGGCCGTTGCCAGCGGGCCTGCGTTGCAGTGGGTGAGCACTGTCCAGCCGGGTTGTATCAGCTCCGCCCCGAAGGCGGATATTTTGCGGCTGGCCTCTTCTTCTTCATGGTGGATTTTTACCGCTTCTTCTATCAGAGATATTTTTACCTGTGAAACATCTGTCCCCGAAGCCACCACATGGTCCATGCGTTCTGCCGCCATAAACAGGTTTTTAGCGGTAGGGCGGGTGGAGGCAATCTCTGCTGATACCTGCTGGTAAAGGGGCAGAAACTCACTGCAATATTGGGTTTCTATGCCCAGTGCCCCCAGAGCTATGCCGTAAGCGGCGGCTACGCCTATGGAGGGTGCGCCCCTTACCCTAAGGGTCTTGATGGCCTCGGCAACGGCGTGGTAGTCATTTAGTTCCAGGTATTTTTCTTCCAGCGGCAACAGGGTTTGGTCAAGTATTATCAGGCGGTTATCCCGCCACTCAATTGCTTTCATATCAGCTGCGCATAGTCCTTCCGAATATTATTGTCCCCAGGGCGAAGATAGCTACTGTCCAGACGGCCAGTATGCCTATTTCACTGCTTACGGCCGAAAAATCTGCCCCTCGCAGGATTACCAGGCGTGATGCCTCAATGGCATGGGAGTAGGGGAAGGCGTATCCCAGCCCTTTGAGTATGTCCGGCATAAACTGGATAGAAAACCAGGTGCCGGATACCATGGCCAGCGGCATGGAGAAAAACCAGCTGATAGATTCTGACTGGTTTTCGCTCTTGGAAAAACCGGCAATCACCATCCCGATACCTATACTGGATAGCCCGGTCAGGAAGAATATCAGGAAAGCCAAAGCTATATTACCCGTTATATCCATGCCAAACAGGTAACCCAGCAGCATAAAAAATATTATCTGGATTATACAGATAAAGGTCATGCTAAGCGAATACCCCAGTATAAAGTCCACGGGACGGCTGGGAGTGGTCAGCATTCTTGACATAAATCCTTTTTCTTTATCCCGCACCATTATTCTGGCGGAAGTGGGGATAAGGATGAGCAGCCCGAATACAATAATGCCGGGGGAGATAAAATCTATGTTGGTTATCTTGTTTTCAATATTTACCGGCTGGGCATTTATGCTCAGGGGTATTTCTATTTTGGCAAAGGCGCGGCAAACTGCGTTCAGCTGTGAGAGGATTTCACCGGCGGCCTGTATATCACTTTCATCATAGGTCACGTCCAGATATATATTGCCGTTTTCACCCGTCCAGAGTTTGCTTACTTCTTCCCCAAAGCCGGCCGGTATTATTATATATGCCCGTATGTCAGACTGTTTCAGTTTGGTCAGGGCTTCGTCAGGGGTATTTATATAGCTGATTTCATAAGCGGGTACGTTCGGCAGGGCTTCATCTGCAAAGGCAATTGAAACGGGTGTTTGGTCTTCATCTATTACCCCAATCTGGTAGCTGGCACTGCCTTCACCGGAGAAAGCAAAACCGAAAAGAAGCATGAACATAAGGGGGAAACCCAGCAGGAAACCCAAAGCCATGGGGTCACGGTAAGTTTCCTTTAGGGCGCGGATACCCAGTTGCCAGAATCTCATGGCCGCAGCTCCTTTCCGGTCAGTTTCAGATAAACATCTTCAAGGCTGGGGTCTTTTATCTGGGCAGAGCGGATAACTGCCCCGGCATTTTGCAGCCGGTTTACTATTTCGTTAAACTCCAGGTGTTCCGCCGAAACGGAAAGAGTGCCGCCTGATAACTCCACCTTGGGGTAGAAAGTTTTTAAATCGGCTATTATTTTCTGGGAAATATTAAAGGCCTGTATCTTCATGGTGGGCTCTTTTATAAGGCTCTGTTTCAGCTCAACCGGTGTCCCCAGTGCCACTATTTTGCCCTGGTCCATAATGCCTATGCGGTCTGCCAGCTGGTCTGCTTCCTCCATATAGTGGGTGGTAAGGAGTATAGTTTTTTGACCCTTCAGGGATTTTATATATTCCCACATGGCGTGGCGTACCTGGGGGTCCAAGCCCAGAGTGGGTTCATCTAAAAAGACTACATCCGGATTGTGGATAAGTGCCATCATTATGCTCAGGCGGCGTTTCATGCCACCTGAAAAGGTGCGTACCTGGCTTTTGGCCCGGTCTTCCAGCCCCATTATTTCCAGAAAGCGGGGTATCCATTCCTTCAGTTTTTCGGGGGCTACCCCGTTCAGCCTGCCGAAAAGTTCCAGATTTTCCACCGGGGTAAGGTGGTCTGAAATGGCGGTTTCCTGGGGGGAACTGCCAATAGTAGACTTAACCTGGTAGCTTTGGGTATTTATATCAAAGCCCATTATCCGGGCTGTTCCGGCGGTGGGTTTCAGCAGGCAGCAGAGCATATTTATGGTAGTGCTTTTGCCTGCCCCGTTGGGGCCCAGCAGGGCAAACAGTTCACCCTTGCGGATATTCAGGTTAAGTTTCTCCACTGCCAGAAGCTGCCCGTATGAGCGGCTTAAATCTGCGGTTTCAATAGCCGGTATTTCCGGCGGTGCTTTTGAAGTGGCGGCCATTTGTATGCCTCCCATCTCAAATAATGGCCTATTATAACATAAGGCAGCCATTATTTTGACAAAATGCCGGGTTGTATTATAAGCTTGGCCGAATGCAAGACATAAAATATACTCTGGAAGATTTACGGGCTAACCCCGGCTTGAGGTTACCGCCTCTTAAGCTGGTGATTGAGCGGGGTATGGTTGAGCGTTTTTGCCGGGCTGTTGGGGATGATATGAATAACTGGCAAACTGAGGCACCTCCCTCACTGGCACTTACTCTGGGTTTCGGGCAGATGCTGGAAGCTATCTCGGCGGATGATATTACCGTTCTTCATGGCTCAAGTGAGCTGGAAAGCCTAAAACCCCTTGAAATAGGGCAGGAAGTGGTGGTGGAGACCAGTTTGCTAAGTTTAAGGGAACGTCCGGGCAAAATGGGGCTTTCGTCATTCCTTAATTTTGAAATGCAGGTATCAAATAACAAAGGGGAGCTGCTGGCCAGGGTTTGCCAGCTGGCTATAGTATATTCGGCATGACCAGTGTTTTTGAAAACATAACCGAAGGGCAGGAAATAGCCTGCCAGATGCTTGCCCTTAGCAGCCGTGACCTGGTTATCTGGGCGGGGGCTTCGGGGGACTATAACCCCATTCATTATGATAAAGACATAGCTTTGAAAAAGGGCTTAGGCGGGGTGGTAGTGCCGGGGCAGCTGGTGGGGGCTATACTTGGCAGTCTGGCCTCCCGTTTTGCCTGCCCCTCAGGCAGGCTTGCCAAACTGTCTGTCAGTTATAAAAAGATGATGCCTTTGGGTGAAAACCTGGTTTTGAAAGGTATAGTATACTCAAAGGCAGATACACCTAAAAGCAAAAGTCTTAGCCTGAAACTCTGGGCGGAAGATACGGTTGGTGATAAAACGGTAACGGCGGCGGCTGTTATACTTTATTAGGCTGGCAGTCTTCAGCCAGCATGTCTTTGTTTTTCAGCCAGTCTGCTTTTAAAAGTTCCATAAGTAAAAACCGGTACTGGCCTGATTCCTTTTCTGCGAAAGGTTTGAAGCCGCATTTTTTAAAGCATAACTGGGCACGGCTATTGTCATGCAGGGTTTTCAGGTGGAGTCTTTTCAGCTTAAGCCCTTTAAATGCATAGTCAATCATCTGCCTCAGGGCATCACTGCCGTAATCCTTCCCCCAGTACTCTTTTTGACCTATCATTATGCCTACTTCTGCTTCGGCGGCAGCGCTGTCCAGATTGTAGCAGGCACAGTAACCAATGTATTCCCCCTTCAGGGTTTCGATGCCGAATTGCACCCGCAGGGCTAAAGAATTTTCCAGCACGAATAAATATTCACCCAGAAAGGTTCTGAAGGGTATTGTCAGAGGCTCGGCCGCATCCAGGCGGCTTAGCTCCGGGTCAGTTTGCCAGACATAATCCAGCGAGGCATCTTCCAAACGCTTGTCTCTCAGCCGGGTCAGCTTTCCCTGAGTGTATATCACAGCCTTATTCTTCCGGTTTAATGGCCGGCAGGCCGGAAGCGGATTCCTCTGCCTCTATATCTGCCAGAGCGGTGGTTATCATCTCACGGACAGCCTGGCTTGTGGTATGCTCCAGACTTTCTGTCAGCCCCTTTTTGGCATTTTTGCCGCCTATCTTGGCCAGTGCCTGGATTGATGCCAGCTGGACTTCCATGTCAGAGTCCTCAATCAGGGAGATAAGTTTAGGTACGAAACTTTCCATGCCCAGTTCTCCGGCGGCTACAGCGGCTTCATAGCGGAGGTCATTATTATCACTGTTCAGTTCAGAGGTTATTACCGATTCCCACTGCCTGCCGGCATTCTGCCCCATAGAATAAACGGCACCTATTCTCAGCAGGTGCTCGGGGCAGTTGTAGGCCTGGGAGATAGCCATGGTTACCTGCGGCTGACCGAAAGGCGAAACTGATTCCAGCGCCCTGCGTCTCAGTTCCAGCGGCAGTTCGGTATTTTGGAAAATGGCCAGCAGACTGGTTTGCAGCAGCTGGCTGGTTTTTTCCGGCAGCTGGCCGAATTCACCCATAAGGCTGTAACGCCCCAGGGTGGCGGTTGCGGCTATGCGGACTTCTATAGACGGGTCTTCATTGGCTAAAGACAGCAACTGGTCAATAAGTGAGGGGCGGTTACATTCCCAAAGGCCGTCAATGGATTTGGCGCGCACTTCCGGGTTGGGGTCATGCATAGTACGCAGAAAAATACTTTCAAAATCAAGTGACACATCATCTTCGGCCAGCTCACCCAGACGGCTGACTATATCCAGCCGTCTTTCGGGGCTAAGACGTATCCAGAAATCCTTGAAAGCGGCTATTTCCTGGCTATTGAGGTCAGACAGCAGGGCTAAATCTGTGTGCTTAAGGCCGGTGCTTTCATCTGCCAGCCTGTCAAAAATTTCGGTTATTTCGGTATTTTCCTGGCTCATCAGTTGTTACTCTCTTCCTCGTTGTCATCATCGTCATCATTATCAAGGTCATCATCGTCGTCTTCACCGCTTTCCCAGATAGGTTCGGTAAAGTAATCTATATAATCTTCCATGGCTTCGGCTGCAATCTGGGATACATGCTGCTTGGCCTCAGAGGCTATCTGTTCCAGTTCGCTTATGTCCACTTCCAGCTGGAGCAGTTTGGACAAAATCTGAACAATTACCAGGGCTGCCATGGGGTTTTGAAGACGGGAAGCGTAGCTGGGTACTTCGCCCAGCAGGCAGACCCCGTCTATATTGCGTTCTTTGGCTACCCCCAGCAGCAGGCCGTTCAGGCCGGAAATCTGGAGGTTGCCGCTGCCGCTCAGCCCCCGTTCTACCAGTTCATTGGCTACCTGGGGGTTGGTACCCACTGCCCATGCCCGCGGCTGTTCGCTGTGGTGAATACGGGTCAGGGCGGCGGCAAAGGTATATATCTTTTTAACGCCGAAACGCTGCCCCACGTCCAGAATAAGGTTAGCCAGTTCGTAACTTTTGGCAGAAGGCTGGTCTTCCCCTATGAATAAGATAATATCGTTATCCTGTTTGTTTTTCAGGTAATAAAAGCGGTTTTGGGGAAACTGGGGTTCTTCCACTACCCCGTCTTTGACCAGTACGCCGATAGGGTCAAAAAAACTGGGGGAATCTATTTCGGCCAGCTCCTTAAACTCCAGTTTGCGTGCCAGATAGGTAGCCACAATAAGGGCGACATTGCTTATGCCCGGCCAGGCGGCAAGCAAACAGGGAGACTTTAATTTGGGCCTGGAATTAAGCTTGTATTTTTTGTCCATATATCTGTCTCTCTTATTTGGAAGCTACAGACAGCTTCGGGAAATATATGGACGGGCTGAAAAGCTCACCGTCCAGCCAGCGTCCGTCACTGCCAATGGCGTTTATGGTTTTAAGTGCATTGTATATATTCCCGGAGAGCATGGTGTCTTTTACTCTTCCGGCAATCTGGCCGTTTTCTATCTTGTAACCCAGCAGGACGTTGCCGGAGAAATCTCCGCCCAGCACATTTCCCTGTTCCGCCCCCATCATAAATTCCACTATCAGGCCTTCTTTTATACCTGAAACCATTTCTTCAAAAGAAACCGTGCCGGGCTTTATCATCAGGGCGCTGAAACCGGGCGCAGGCTGTCCGCCATGCCTTTCGGCGTTTCCGGTGCTTTTGGCTTTGGCCAAAGCGGCGGTGCGGAGGTCATAAATAAAGTTTTTAATAACCCCGTTTTCCACCATGGGGGTTATCTGGCTGGCGGTGCCTTCATCATCAAAGGGGCGTGAATTCGGGCTGAAACTCTGGGTAGGGTCATCAACCAGACTAAAGGCAGGGTCAAACATCTGCTCACCCAGTTTGCCGGCCAGCGGAGATGCTTTTTCCTGTACCAGCTTGCCGTTAAGTGCGGCAGACAGGGCCGGGATAATGGTGCTACCTACCCCGTGGGGGGTAAAAATAACCGGCATTTCCCCGCTTTGCAGAGTTACATTCCGGCTGGCACGTTCAAGCTGTTTGCCAACCAGATTTACTACTTCGCTGCCGGAGCGGATAGGGCGGCAGGAGCTAAGCCCGTCACCTACAAAAAGCATATCCGTGCCCCGTACCAGCGTGCCTTCCAGCCCCATGGAAAAATGGCTTTTTTTATAGCTGATATCAGCCCCGCTGGTATTCAGCAGGCGTATCCTGAGGGTGCTTTTGGCAAGGCTGGCACTGCAGACCAAATCAGGGTTTATTTCAAGCAGCCCGGTTATCATATCTTTGCCCAGCTTTACCATCTCCTCCAGACTTACCGTCTCTACCTCAGGGTCAAATATTTTGACCTCAGGGCAGGTTTGGGTGGCCGGGAACTGGAAACGGGCCGTCTGACCGTAAGCGGCTGTTTCCAGAGCCATATCAGCCAGTTTCGGCCAGTTGGCCGGGTTGGAGCTGGCGGCATAACCTATTTTGCCGTCTTTGATAATCCGCAAAGCCAGGCTAAGGCTCTGTTTAGACTCAATATTTTTCAGCTGGTTAGCTTCGAAATGAATGGGGGCGGATTCAGATTCCACCATAAAACATTCGGCCTGTTCAGCCACTTTTTTAGCTTGCTCAATTATTTTTTCAAGCATATCAGGCACCACCTACCAGGCATTTCTGAATACGGATATGGGGTGAGCCGTTGGAAACCGGCAGGGGAGACTGGCCGCCCTTGCCGCAGCCGCCGCCCTGGTTCATATCCAAATCATTGCCTATCATATCTATATTATGCAGGGTATCAAATACATTTCCGGACAGAACCACCGGGCGCAGGGCTTCGGCTATCTTGCCATCCCTTATCATATAGGCCTCTCCGGAGGAGAAAGTAAACATTTCCATGCTGGTAGTTCCGCCGTACCAGTTCTTTACATAAATACCTTCTTTTACCCCGTCCAGCATTTCTTCCAGAGTGGAAGTGCCGGGCTCTATATAGGTATTACTCATACGTACAATGGGGGCATAGCGGTATGATATGGCTCTGGCATTGCCGGAAAGGGGCTCATTCATTTTGGCGGCAGTCTCACGTGAGTGAAGGCGGCCGCTGAGCTTGCCCTCGCGGATAAGGTAATTTTTGGTGGCGGCTACCCCTTCGTCATCATATTTATAGCTGCCCCGTAGGTCCGGCATGGTGGGGTTGTCCACAATATTCAGTATTTTCGGACCGAATTTTTTGCCCAGCACCATTACTTCCCGCATCTGGGGGTTTTCATATATATGGTCTGCTTCGGACAAATGGCCGAAGGCCTCGTGGACAAATACCCCCGCCAGTATGGGGTCAAGTATTACGGTGTATTCGCCGCCTTTGACTTTGGGGGCGGTGAGCAGTTTTACGGCATGTTCGGTCATGTCTTTTATCTGGGAGTGCAGCCCGGTTATGGCATTGTAATCTCCGCGGCTGCCTACCGAGATATTTGACTGCTGGAGTTCGCCGTCTGCCGAAGCAATGGCAGTGGCGTTGAAATTTATATCTGCGCGTGACTGCTCTATGACACTGCCGCGGGAGTTTACGTAAAAGCGACGGCGGTAGCCGTCTGAAAAGCGGATAAAAGATGTTTTTATGCCTTTGGTTTGCCAGATAAGGTCTTTATATTCGTCCAGCACCCGTTTCTTATCTTCAAGCGGGCGTTCCACCGAGCTTTGAGACAGTTCATCCGGCTGGGCGTATGTAACCGAAGGAGCAGACGCAAACTGGCTCTGGGCAGAACCGGCCAGGGCAGCCTGATGGATTGCCTGGTCTATCCGCTTCTGGATATCATCCAGACTGTTAAAGCTTACAAAACCCCAGCCGCCATTTACCAGCGCCCGGATATTGCCGCCCAGGTCACTGCTGCGTCCGGCAGTATCCAGGTTTTGCCCCCGGTAAGAGATATAGCTGCCGGAGCTTTCTTCCAGGTGGATTTCCAGATAGTCTGCCCGGTAGTGGTAAAGCTGTTGGGAAAGTTCATGGGCAATATTTCTGAGTTCAGTCAAGGTGGTCACCTTTAGAGAGTATTCTAACTTAAGTTTAAACTGGGGCAGTTGGCTTGTCAATTTATTGTTCAGTTTTCAGCCTTAATAGCCGGGCGGGCATTGACTAATGATGGGTAAAAGGGCTAGGATTTAGCCGTATGGGATTATTCGGAACTTCCGGCATCCGCCGTTTGGTAGATGAGCGTTTAATGGAAATAGCTCTGAAGGTAGGGTTTTCAGTAGGAAAACGCTACCGGAGAGTGGTTTTGGCGGGTGACAGCCGCACTTCAACCCCGGCTATCAAACGCATACTCAGCGGGGCGCTGGTTTCCGCCGGGGCAGATGTAGTTGATATAGGATTGGTGCCTACGCCTACCTTGGCCTTTATGGTCCGGGATTTTGATGCCGGTCTGATGGTAACCGCTTCACACAATACGGCTGAATACAACGGTATCAAGTTTCTTAATCCTGACGGCTCGGCCTTCAGTTACCTGCAGCAGCAGGAAATAACCAAAGATGTTGAATCAAGCCGTGCCCACTCCATGAAGTGGGACAGTTTCGGCCAGATAAATGCCTTTCCCTCTACTGTTGAAAAACATATGGAGCATATACTTGGTTATTTGCCGGACAAATGCCGTCTTAAGGTGGTGGTGGATTGCGGCGGCGGGGCGGCATCCGTTATAACCCCTTGGCTGCTTCAGCGTATGGGCAGCCGGGTGATTTCTCTGAATGATACTACCCACGGCTTTTTCCCTCACCCGCCTGAACCGCTGGCTGAAAATCTTAGCGGGCTGATACAGACCGTCAAAGAAAGCGATGCTGATTTGGGTATTGCCCATGACGGTGATGCCGACCGGATGGTAGCGGTGGATAAGCACGGAAACTTTATTTCGGGCGACAAGATGCTGGTGCTTTTTGCCAGAGCTGCCAGGGCAGACAAGGTGGTTACCACTCTGGATGCTTCTATGGCAGTAGACGAGATGGGGTTTAAGGTTATCCGTACGGCTGTGGGTGACAACTATATTTCCGAGGAACTTAAACGGCAGGGTAACTTCGGTGGCGAGCCCTGCGGTGCCTGGGTCTTTCCCGAAAGCTCTCTTTGTCCTGACGGTATTTATGCCGCTGCCAGACTACTAAACCTGGTTTCTCACCAGCCCCTTTCAGAACTTATTTCGGATATACCGGAATATTCCATGAAGAGAGGCAGTGTGGAAGGCAGCGGTTTGAATCTGGCCCTGGTTGAGGAATCACTCCAGTGCCTGAATCCTCTTTCCTCCAGCCTGCTGGACGGTATAAAATTAAACCTGAAAGATGGCTGGCTGCTTATCCGCCCTTCGGGTACAGAGCCTAAAATCCGCCTGACGGCCGAAGCCAGAACACCTGAGTACTGTGAGACTATTTACCAAACCGGGCTTAAGTGCCTGAAGAGCTGTCTTTCCCGGGAGAAATAAAATGAAGGCAGTCATATTGGCAGCGGGCGAAGGCAGCCGCATGCGTCCGCTTACATTTACCCGCCCCAAGGTTATGCTGCCCATTGCGGGCAAGCCTATTTTGGAGCACCTCTTACTGGAGGTCAGCGCTGCCGGTATCACGGAGTTTATACTGGTGGTGGGTTACCGTGATGAACAGGTGCGTTCGTATTTTGCAGACGGTGCCAGGTGGGGGCTGAAAATTAGCTATTGCCAGCAGACCCGTCAGCTGGGTACCGCCCACGCCTTAAAGCAGCTTGAAAAGCAGCTGCAGGCTGATTTTCTGGTTATGAACGGGGATATACTGGCAAAATCAGCCGATATCGCCGCTCTGGCGGCATCTTCCGAAACTACACTGGGTGTTTTTGAAGCATCAGACCCCAGCCGCCTGGGGGTGCTTGAAACAGACGGCAGCCGGGTAAAACGTATCCATGAAAAATCCGCAAATCCCCCCACCAATCTGGCAAATGCCGGTCTGTATTTCTTTACCCCAGGGATATTTACCGCCATAAACAATACTCCGCTATCACTTAGGGACGAATATGAAATAACCGCATCTATACAGATGCTTATTGACAGTGGCCTGGCGGTGGGTTACCGCCCGCTTACTTACTGGCAGGACGTCAGCTACCCGTGGGATTTGCTTGACCTGAATGCCTCCATGCTTAAAAGCCTTAGCCAACGTATTTGCGGCCAGGTAGAGGAAAATGCGGTTATCAGGGGGGCGGTGGAAATAGGTGAAGGCAGCCTTATCCGTTCGGGGGCGTATCTGGAAGGGCCGGTAATCATAGGCAAAAACTGTGATATAGGCCCGAATTGTTATATCCGCCCGGCAACCTCCATAGGGGATAACTGCCGGGTTGGGGCTTCGGTTGAGATAAAAAACTCTATTATTATGGATAATACCAAAATACCTCACCTGAATTATGTGGGGGATAGTGTTATCGGGCAAAACTGCAATCTGGGTGCCGGAACCAAACTGGCAAACCTGCGTTTTGACGGCGCGGATATTACAGCCGGGGGTGTCAATACCCGCCGCCGCAAGCTGGGTGTGGTCTTGGGGGATGGGGTTGAGACCGGTATTAACGTAAGCCTTAATCCGGGCGTCCTTATAGGCTCAGGCAGCCGTATAGGGCCCGGTGCGGTTGTGAGCGGGGTTATTGAACCGAACTCATACATCGGCTAAGGCGGGGAGTGAAATATGAAACAGGCAGTTATACTGGCGGCCGGTGAAGGGCAGCGCCTTCGGCCTTTTACCTCAAGCAAGTCAAAGGTTATGTTGTCTATTGCGGGTAAGCCACTGCTTGAGTACGTTATTGAATCTCTTGCCCGAAACGGTATCCGGGATATTATTCTGGTAGTGGGTTATAAACGTGAGCGTATCTTTGATTATTTCGGAGATGGCGGGCATCTGGGGGTAGAGATAACCTATGTCAGTCAGCCAAACCAGCTGGGTACAGCCCATGCCCTTAAGCAAACCAAAGACAAAATCAGAGGGGATTTTCTGGTATTAAACGGAGACCAGCTTATTAGTCCCGCAACCATAGGTGATTTTGTAAAAGAGCCGCCCCAGGCTGTTATGGTAAAAGCTATAAACGGTGAAGACCCCAGACGGTACGGGGTGGTAAGCTCTTCGGGCAGGCGTTTGACCTCTATAGAGGAAAAACCCAGTATAGCTAAGAGCAATTTGATAAATACCGGCATTTACTCCTTTTCAACCTGGGTGTTTGACTATATTGCTGAGCATCTGGATATCCCGATGGTCTTGCAGTCCATGATTAAAGACGGGCTGGATGTACGGGTAGCAGAAAGCCGGGGTGTCTGGTTGGATATAGTCTACCCGTGGGATATGCTCTCACTTAATGCAGTTGTCTCAGATACACTCAAGCCGGGCGTAGCCGGTACTATTGAAAGCGGCGTGGTGATGAAAGGGCCGGTGCTTATCGGCAAAAATACGGTTATCCGCTCAAATTCATATATTACAGGCCCGGTGATAATAGGTGAGGGTTGTGATATCGGGCCGAGTGTCTGTATTTACCCGTCCACCAGTATTGCAGACAATGTCACCATTGCCCCTTTCTGCCAGATAAAAAACAGCCTTATTTACAGCGGTAACAGTATCGGGGTGGCTTCGGTTATTGAAGATTCGGTTATAGACCGGGGCTGTGTGATTCGCGGCCAGTTCAGCGCCCCTTCCGCCGAGGTGGAAACCCGCATAAATGATGAATTACATAAAATAAAAGTAGGTACTATGATGGGTGAAGACTGTATGGTGGGGAACGGTGCAGTTCTTCAGGGCGGTACGGTGGTGGGAAATTCCAGCCGTATAGCCCCTTTAAAAACCCTGTCGGGCAGTATACCTGACGGCAGTCTGGTGGTCTAGAATGTGCGGTATAGTGGGTTACACCGGTAAACGCCAGGCACAGGCTGTTTTATATGATTGTCTGTGCCGTCTGGAGTACCGCGGGTATGATTCCTGCGGCATAGCCGTAAACACGCCTGAGGTGCAGGTTTTTAAAGATGCAGGCAAAGTCCGTAACATACTTCAAAATGCCCCCCGGTTTGAGGGTACAGCCGGTCTGGGGCATACCCGCTGGGCTACCTGCGGTGAACCAACCCGGATAAATGCCCACCCCCACACAGACTGCACCGGCAAAATCAGCCTGGTGCATAACGGGGTAATAAATAACTATGCCCAACTCCGCAAACGGCTTGAGGCTAATGGCCACAAGGTTGTTTCAGATACGGACACCGAGCTTATTGCCCATTTGATAGAGGAGTACGATAAAGGAAACCTGGAAGAAGCCGTCCGTCAGGCAGTGAAGGAGATAGATGGCTCTTATGCTCTGGTGGTGATGCGTTCCGGGGATAATACCCTGGTAGCCGTGCGGAAGGATAGTCCGCTGGTTATCGGGGTGGGGGACGGTGAGTATCTGGTAGCTTCAGATGTGCCTGCTATTTTAGGATATACCAACCGGGTTATATATCCGGAAGAGGGGGATATTGCCGTTATCAGCCCGGACAGCCTGAAAATAAACCGGAATGGCGAATATATTATTCCCCGTGTAGAGAAGATAAACTGGACGCCGGATGAAGCCCAGAAGGGCGGCTACAGCCACTATATGCTTAAAGAAATACACGAACAGCCGCAGGTGATTCAAAATACCCTGATAAATATGCCCCTGACGGAGTCTTTTTATAAATCCCCGCTGCTGGAGCAGGGCCGTAAGACAGGCATACTGTTTCTAGCCTGCGGCAGTTCATACCATGCGGCTCTGACCGGCCGTTATCTGGTAGAGGAACATTTGAATATACCTGTCCGTCTGGAGGTGGCTTCAGAGTTCAACTATATGCAACATTTACCGCCCTGCAAACTGGCTGTGGTGCTTAGCCAGTCTGGCGAAACCGCAGATATTTTGCGGGCCATGCGCCGTTTAAAGCAAGCCGGTTGTATGATAGTGGCCATAACAAACGTAGCCGGCAGTACGGCTGCTCGTCTGGCAGACCATGTTATATATACTCAGGCTGGGCCGGAAATAGGGGTAGCAGCTACCAAGAGTTTTATTGCCCAGCTGGTAGTCCTGTACGCTTTGTGTTTTGCCTGTGCTTCTGCTGCCAGCCCGCGTTATCAGGATTATCTAAGCACTATGCGGCTTTTACCCGGTGCTGTCCAGAAAATACTGGGCAGCCATCAGAATATTAAAGATGCGGCTATAGAAGTAGCCAAAGCTAAAAGTGCCTTTTTTATAGGACGGGGGATTAACTACCCTATTGCCCTGGAGGGTGCTTTGAAACTAAAGGAGATTTCGTATATCCATGCGGAGGGCTATGCTGCCGGGGAACTGAAACACGGGCCGTTTGCCCTGCTTTCTCCGGAAACGCCGGTGCTGGCGTTGGTTAGCCGTGACCAAACCTATGAAGCCATGTTGACCGGGCTGCGGGAAATAAAGGTACGGCGCGCACCTTTGATTGTTATCGGTGAAGACGGAGACGACCAGCTTGAACAGCTGGCAGACCGGGTGATAAAAATTCCGCCCTTCAACCGGCTGTTCAGTCCCATACTCTTTTCAGTAGTGCTTCAGCTGCTGGCATTTTATGCGGCCTATGAGCTGGGGTGTGACATAGATACCCCCCGCAATCTGGCTAAAAGCGTCACAGTAGAGTAGGTATTTCTCAGGCTACAAACAGGCCGGTAAGGTCTGTCTGGTCAATTATATGCCCTTCCATGGCCTTGATAAGGTCTGCCTGGTGGTTTCCGGCTTTCAGCCGCAGCACTGTATCCAAAGCAAACAGGCGGAAATGATAGTGGTGCACCCGGTTGGGCGGAGGATAAGGTCCTGTATAGCCGGTTTCTCCGGCGCTGTTTAAACCCTGACGTATACCGTCAGGCAGGTTGGGCTCAGTGGGAACAGCTTCGGGCAGACCCTCCCTGTCAGGCGGGATATTGTAGATAAGCCAGTGGGTAAATGTTTTGGAGGCGTCCGGGTCTTCCAGTATAAGGGTCAGGCTTTTAGTGCCTTCTGGCAGCTTCATCCACTCCAGAGGGGGCGAAATATTGCCGCCCAAACCGGAGTAACGGCGGGGAATATACTCTCCGCAGGCAAATGCACTACTACCCAGAAGCATATCCGCCTCCTCTAAGTATTGTCTATGCAATACTCCAGCTCAGCCAGACCGGTTATCCTGCGGCAATCTTTCAAATCCAGATAACAGTTACGCCGGTCAAGCAGAACGGGGTTCAGCCCGACATTCATTGCTCCCATATAATCTACCTGATACTGGTCACCTATGTATAGTACTTCTTTGGCGGTCAGGCCGCTTTTTTTCAGGGCTGCCTGAAAAATAAGGGGATTGGGTTTAGTTGCGCCCACCTCCTGAGAAATCACCACCGTTTCCAGATATTTATTTAATCCGGTTTTGTTAAAAAGTTCGGACATATCTTTCTCGGCGTTTGAAATAAGCCCTATTTTCAGGTTGCGCTTTTTCAGGTTTTCCAGGCAGGGTATTACATCCTGATAGAGGGTCATCTCCCATTTCAGGTTTTTCCAGCGGCTAATCAGGTTATTTATAAGCTCAGGTTTGGGCTCAATACCAATTTCCTCAAGGATAATCCGGTAATAGTGGCTCCAAACCGCCATTTGTTCCGCTCTTTCCCTCAGGCTTATAGGTTTTTGGGCATTTTGCTGGTAAAAATATTCGTCAGCCTTGTTCACGGGCAGGTAGAGGCCATCTTCATTTATTGTGTAGCCCAGTTCGGCAAGCAGCTTAACCGTCATCTCCTCGCGGCTGGGCTGGTATCCTATCAGGGTATTATACAGGTCAAAGAAAACACCTTTTATCATCTGGCACTCCAGGATATTATTTTATGCTTAATTCTAGTCTAATAAAATAAATTAAAGCAAATTTGAACGGACGGTGGGTTTAGTTAACATGGCAATCTTCATTGACGCAGTTGCTTTAGCACTGGTATGATAAGCAATTATGGAACCAAGAATACAGGTATTCCCCAAAAACACTGAAGTAAAAAATAACCGCCTGGTTATCGGCGGTGTAGATGTTGCCGGGCTTTGTGCCAAATACGGCACGCCCCTGTACGTTTTTGACGAGGCTACTATCCGCCAGAACTGCCGTGACTTTAAACGGGAGTTTTCCCGCCGCTACGCAGACAGTTCGGTGAGTTATGCCTCAAAAGCCTTTTTGCATCCGGCCTTGCTGAAAATACTGGCCGAAGAGGGTATGAGTCTGGACGTGGTTTCCGGCGGGGAGCTGTCTATTGCCAGCAGCGCCGGTTTCCCTATGGATATGGTCTATTTCCATGGAAATAACAAATCTGCTGATGAACTCAGGCTGGCACTCCGTCTGCATGTTGGGCGGATTGTGGTAGACAGCTTTGATGAAATCAAACTGCTGTCAAAACTGGCGGATGAGAGCGGGCATATTCCGGATATACTCCTCAGGCTTACCCCGGGAGTAGATGCCCACACCCATCACCATATTACTACCGGCAAGCTGGATTCCAAATTCGGTTTCCCCCTGTTTCAGGCAGCCGAAGCGGTAGGTTTGGCTATGGCGCAGGCCAGTCTGAATCTGGTCGGTTTCCATTTCCATATTGGTTCCCAGATATTTGAAACCCAGCCCTTCCTTGATGCTATAGATTTGGTGCTGGAATTTGCCGCTCAGGTTCAGGAACGCTATGGTTTTGACATAGAGGAGCTGGATATCGGCGGCGGTTACGGCGTTCAGTACGAAGTGGATAAACCTGCACCTCAGATATCAGTTTATGCGGAGGCTATCGGCGCTAAGATTGTCTCCAAGTGCCACAGCTTAAAGCTGACTCCCCCCAGCCTTAATATTGAACCGGGGCGGGCTATCATAGCTCAGGCAGGAGTGGCCTTGTATACGGTGGGGGTTATTAAAGATATTCCCGGTATCCGGGTGTATGCCTCGGTGGACGGGGGCATGGGTGATAATATCCGCCCGGCTTTGTATGAGGCAAAGTATGAGGCGGTGGCGGCAAATAATGTCCAGTCTTCAGAAAAGCAAAAGGTAACTATAGCAGGCAAGTTTTGCGAATCCGGTGATATACTTATAACCGATATTGAGCTGCCTGTCCTCAAGACAGGTGATATACTGGCAGTGCCCTGCTGCGGGGCTTACTGTTTGCCTATGTCCAGCAATTACAACGGCTATCAGCGCCCGGCTGTAGTGATGCTGAAAAATGGTGAAGACCGCCTGATACGGCGGCGCGAAACTGTGGAAGACCTTAGCCGTCTGGATTCGGTCTAAGCCGGGTTTCTTATATGTGGCAGATAATAGGTCAGGACAAGGCAGTCTCCTTCCTCTGTAACAGCCTCAATCAGGACAAGCTTTGCCACGCCTATGTGTTTTACGGCCCGTCCGGGGTGGGTAAGAAACGGATGGCACTTAGTTTTGCTCAGGCGCTAAATTGTCAGGCTGCCTCACCCCCATGCCAGGAATGCCCGGTATGTGAGCGCATCACGGCCGGAAACTTTCCGGATGTTATCCATATAGAGCTTCTTTCAGCCGAAGATTCCTCTGACGGCAAAGCTAAGGCCGAAATAGGGGTTAAACAGGTAGAGGATATCCAGCACGCCGCCAGTTTGCCCCCGTTTGAGGGCAAGTACAAGGTTTTTATTATCCATCAGGCTGAAAAGCTGTCAGTAGAATCTTCAAACCGCCTTCTGAAAACGCTGGAAGAGCCGGGTTCTCAAAATATCTTTATTTTGCTGACTGCTGATAAATCACTCCTGCTGCCCACGGTTTTATCCCGCTGCCAGATTTTGGAATTAAAATATGCCGAAACCGGTCTTATCCATGAGGCATTTATTAAACAAGGTTTGGATGAAGAAAAAGCTGAACTTTTGTCTCACCTGAGTTATGGCCGGGTGGGCTGGGCTATGGAAGCAGCCTCAAACTCCGAAATTTTGGAAGAACGTAAAACTAAGATTGACAAGATTATGCGGGTACTGGGGCAGGACGAAGAAGACCGTTTTAATTATGCCGCTGATGTTTCAAATCTGTTTGGTAAAAACCGGGCAGAGGCTGAAGAGGTACTGGATATGTGGCTGGGGCTTTTTCGGGATATGCTGCTACTTAAGGCTGATGCCGGCCAAAACATGACTAATATTGATTATAAAGATATACTATATCAGGCCTGTGGCGGGCTTGGGCTTGTGGATATACGTGCGGGTATAGATAATATACTTAAGGCCCAAATCCAGCTGCGGGCAAATGCCAACCCCAGGCTTTGTCTGGAAGTGCTTATGCTCAGTTTGCCCTTGGTAAAGGAAGGACTATAAAAATGGTTGATATTGTAAAGATACGCTACAAACAAGCCGGCAAGATATATTATTTTGACCCGGCCGGTTTTGAACTTTACCCGTATGACTGTGTAGTGGTGGAAACCAGCCGTGGCGAAGAACTGGGCTGGGTGGTTGCCTCTCCTTCACAGGTAGAGGAGAGCAGTCTGGAACAGCCGCTGAAGCCTGTTATCCGTCTGGCTACCGCTGAAGATATGGCCCGCGAACGCCAGCTGGAAGAGAAAAACCAGAGTGCAGTTTCGGAATGTGTGGAATTGGTAGACAGGCTGAATCTGCCCATGAAACTTATCAGGGCGGAATACAGTCTGGATGAAAACCACGTAACCATATATTTTTCAGCCGAAGACAGGGTGGATTTCCGCGAACTGGTCAGGGAAATTTCACGCAAGCTGAGAGTCAGGGTAGAGCTTCGGCAGATTGGCCCGCGGGATGAGGCTAAGATGGTGGGCGGTTACGGCCGGTGCGGACGGGAACTTTGCTGCTGCAGTTTCCTGAGTGAGTTTGACCCGGTGTCTATAAAAATGGCTAAAGAGCAAAATTTGCCGCTAAATCCCCAGAAGATTTCAGGTGTTTGCGGCAGGCTTCTTTGCTGCCTTGATTATGAATATGAAACCTACAAAGCCGCCAAGGCTAAGATGCCTAAGGACGGGCTGAAGGTAATCACCCCGGTAGGCAAAGGCGAAGTGGTCGGCGGCAATCCCTTGGAAGAAATGGTATTTGTACTGCTGGAAAGCGGGGCTAATGCCGAAGTGCCTTTGAAGGATATCCGCCCGGATAAAGAAGGCCGCCGCCCTGATGCCTCACTCCACCGTTAGTTTAGGTTCGTTTTCAAGCCCCAGGTAAGGCCGCCACTCATGGCGGATACTGCCGTTTGACCTGGGCAGTGAATATCCGTATCTGTATTGGGGTACTCCCGGCGTACTCAGAAGCTTCATATGGGCTTGTTCGGGAGTGCGTCCGGCTTTAAGGCGGTTGCAGTGCAGACAGGCGGTTACCACGTTTTCCCAAACATGGGGTCCCCCCTGATGCTTGGGGTTAACGTGGTCTATAGTCAGCTCCAGGTCTTTGCGTCCGCAGTACTGGCAGGTATGCTTATCCCGGCTGAATATTTCAGCCCGGTTCAGTTTGGGGCGGGGGGGCGGGTGCTTTATAAGGCAGGAGAGGCGTATAACTGAGGGCAGGGCAAAAAGGTCTTTTTCAGAGTGCCAGAAACCTGACCCGTTTTCCAGCATCTCGGCTTTGCTCTGGTAAACAAGCAAAACAGCCCTCCGTACGTGGCATACGTTCAGTGGCTGATAGTCTTGGTTTAAGACCAGTACCTGATGGTTGTCCATCAAACACCGCTTCCCCCTGAAAGATTAAGTTTATTCTAAACAAAATCCTCATATAGGGCAAGTTTGTTCGCTTAGCGTTGGGGGCGAGTAGTCCTGTTCAGACGGGATACCGGGCGCTGTTTTTGCTGGCCGGTGCTGTCACAGCGGAAGTTAGGGGCAGTGATGTTAAACACCATGCTTATCTGGGGGTCAACAAAGCGTGAGCTTATGGCCACTTCTATTTCACTCAGCGGGCATCTGGTGGTAATTACGGTGGGCAGACGGCGGTTATAGCGGTAATTTATTACCTGATATAGTTTTTCCTGAGCCCAGGGGGTGCTGGACTGTTCGCCGAAATCATCCAGTACCAGCAGTTTGGCGTTTTTAACCGCATCAAACATCTGGTCGTAAGAGGTTTTGCTCTCAGGGCTGAAGGTTGAACGCAGGTGGTCCAAAAATTCGGGTACGACCACGAACATGGCGGGTTTGCCCTGGCGGTAACGTTCGTTGACAATGGCTGATGCCAGATGGGTCTTGCCGCAGCCGGTTTCTCCTTGAAATACCAGCCAGCTTTCAGGGTTTCGGGAAAACTCCAGAGCCAGGTTGTAAGCTGCTTCTATATTCTGGCGTTGCTCAGGCGGCAGGTTTGAACGCTTGTGATCATAATTTTCAAAGGTCATTTTCTTTTGAAGCGCCAGAGCATTATCCCAGCGGTATTCCAGGGTGTCTTCCGGGTTTGAGGCAACCGGATATATCCTGGATACAGATTTATCCAGCAGACGGCTCTGGATACGGGAATCAAGCTCGTTTATAGGTGTAGACAGGGTGATAATAGTTGGCAGTTCCTGACTGAAACGGTAAGTAAGCAACTGGTCAAGTTTTTCTTTTGACCAGTCCGAACCGCTCTGGACGGTAAGGTCATCTATTATCAGCAGGGGGGCGTTCTTAAGTATGTCAAAGCTCTGGCTGTAAGCAGCCTCGCTGTCAGGTTCAAAAGACTTTTTCAGGTCATCTATCAGCTCGGAAGCCCTTTTATACAGTACCGGCTGCCCCATGGCAAGGCGTTTGTTGGCAATGGCGGCTGCGAGGTGGGTTTTACCCGCACCGCTTGGGCCGCTGAAAACCAGCCAGCCGGCGGGTTTAGAAGCAAAGTCCAGGGCGGCATTGTAGGCTTGGCTGAACATATTCTGGTTATGCGGTTCTTCGCTTTTACCCAGCGAATTCAGCTTTTCAAAGGTGTATTTTTGCAGACCTCCCAGACAGCTATAGGTCAGCAGCCGTTTTTCCCTGTCCGCACCGGATTCGGTCTGGGTGCACTGGCAGGGGATTACCCGGCTAAAATCCGTTACCCCTTCGGCGGAAACAGGGTACACGAACTTTGCCCCTTTACATAACGGGCATAAGTTTTCTTCGGCCGCTTTATCTGCCTTACCTTTGGACGAGGTGGTCGAAGAGCTGCCCTTTATATTTATCTGTTTCCCCAGTATGTCCTTTATGTGTTCCACTGCTTTTTCCCTGACTTGACCAATTTTCCAGTATTCGTTCTATATAACGCCAGTTGCGTTTATTCAGGCTGACCGCCTCTTTTATGGCTTCGGCAATCCATTCTTCGGGGTAGAGTTTTTCCGCCTCTTTCAGGTTATCTGCCAGCATGGGGGTCAGCATGCCTATATTCTGTTCGTAAAGTTTAAATATATTTGGCTGTTCGGCCTGGCCGCTTATTACTTCGGTTGAGGCTTCTTTTAAGCCGGGCAAAACCAGACTGCCGGTTTTTATCTTTTCCACCACTGCCGCTTCTGATTCAGTATTTACAAAATAAAGCTGGTGGGTGTGTTTGCCGCTTTTTACTTCCAGCCCCAGCAGGGTTCCCCGTTTTACGGCCATTTGGAGGGCTTTTTCCAGTGATTGCAGGCTTTCGTCCCGCGTTTTGCCCAGGGCTTTTACCAGGGTTTCTTCGGCTGCCAGTTCAGCCAGCGTGGTGTATCTGGGGTAGCCCTTCTTTGCCTGAATAAGGCTGAATACCGCCAGGCTTACTTTCAGTTCGGCCATATCTTCTATCAGGGGAGCTACCCGGTGGATAAAAAAGCGGGATACAGGGGTAAACTCCTGTCTGGCGGGGAATAACGGTGCATTGCTCATAAGAAGCTGGGCTCCGTGCTTGACCCCAGATTTTCAAAGCGGGTCAGGTCATGCCGGAAGCGGCACTTTACAGTGCCGATAGGGCCGTTACGGTGTTTGGCTATGATAATATCCGCAATTTCGCGCGGGTATTCCTGGTCAGGGTGGAGGTTTGCCCATTCATCTTCTTTGTAATAAAACTCGTCACGGTATATAAAGACCACTATATCCGCGTCCTGTTCAATAGAGCCTGATTCACGCAAATCTGAAAGCTGGGGCTGATGGGAGGAGCGGAACTCCGGGGCGCGGGAAAGCTGGGATATAGCTATAACCGGCACATTCAGTTCGCGGGCAATACCTTTCAGCGAACGGGAGATATAGCTTATTTCCTGCACCCGGTTTTCTTTGCCGCTGCCCTCACCCTGAATAAGCTGCAGGTAGTCCACAATAATAAGGTCTATATTTTGCTCGTAGCGCAGCCGCAGGGCTTTACTCCGTATTTCGGCCACCCTTATCTGGGGTGAGTCATCTATAAAAATGGGGGCTTCGGATAGTACGCCGATGGCATCCATTATTTTACGCTCTTCATCAGGGCTGCTTTCATTCAGGCGGATGGAACGTGAATTTACCGCAGCTTCGTTGGAAAGCAAACGCTGCACCAGAGATTCGCGGGACATTTCCAGGCTGAATATGGCGGTGCAAGCTCTTTGTTCAACCGCCGCATTCCGGGCAATATTCAGAGCCAGCGAGGTTTTTCCCATGGAGGGGCGTCCCGCCATAATGATAAGGTCTGAACGCTGCAGCCCGCCTAAGAAGGTATCCATGCCGGTCAGCCCGGTAAGGACATGGGGTATAGCCTGGTAACCCTCGCTGCCGGGTATGGGTACAGGTTCAAAATATTTATCCAGAATATTTTTAATATGGGTAAAGCCCAGACTGGAGCGTTCATGGCGCAGGCGGAATAGCAGGTCTTCGGCTTTGCCCAGTGAATCCGATACGTCAGGGTCGGCCTTAAATCCCAGTTCGCTTATTTTTTGGCCTGCCTCAATCAGCTGGCGCATGACTGAAAGACGGTAAACTATGCGGGCATAGTGTTCAATATCCAGTGAGGTAGGCACTACCGTAACCACATGGCTCAGGTAAGCTGACCCGCCGCATCTTTCCAGTTTGCCCAGCCGCTCCAGTTCCTGGGCTACGGTAACCTGATTGATGGCTTCACTCCGCCCGTAAAGGGACATACAGGCCTCAAAAATAAGGCGGTTAGATTCGGTAAAGAAATCCTGCGGCTTTAAGATGGGTATAATATCAAAAATAGCCTGCCCGTCTATCAGCAGAGAGCCGCTTACCGATTCCTCGGCATCTACATCATAAGGGGGCATTTTGGCATCAAGCAACTAAGTGTTCTCCTCAGCGGTGATTATCAGGTTTATTTTAGATGACAAATCTTTATTAAAACGGATAACTACCTCGTAGCTGCCCAGCTGGCGGATAGGTTCGGAGAGCTCCAGTTTGCGTTTGTCTATGGCTTTGCCGGTTTGTTTTTCAATCTCAGCGGCAATTACAGTGGTAGTAACCTGCCCGTAAAGTTTATCTTTTGCACCGGTCTTGGCCTTTATGCTTACGTTAGTGCCGTCAAGCTCTTTGGCTAACTGCGCCATTTCAGCTTCGGCTTTAGCTTTGCGGCGGTCTTCAGCCGCCTGTTTGGCTGCTATTTCGCTGGTTACCGAGGCAGAAGCGGGCATAGCCAGTTTATTGGGTATAAGATAATTACGGGCATAGCCGTCATTTACTTCTTTTACATCCCCGGTTTTCCCTCTGCCGGGTACATCTTTCAGAAAAGCAACCTTCATGCCAACCCCTTTTTAATTTATTATTATACTGGAAAAGCGGAGTAGTTTTGTACTCTTAAATAATATAATTTAGCGGTCAAGATAGCGTTTGGCGGAAAGGGCGGCAACTGCCCCGTCTCCGGCGGCAGATATAACCTGCCTTATTGAGCCGCTTCGGATATCCCCGGCACAGAGTATGCCGCTTACTGACGTTTCCATCTGGTCATTTACCAGTATGCTGCCGTTTTTGTCCATATCCACCACCCCCTTCAGATAAGCGGTATTCGGCTGTAAGCCCACGGCTACAAAAAGCCCGTTTACCGGCAGGTCAGATGTTTTTTGGGTTTTAAGGTTATTTAATGAGAGTGACTGGATGCTGTCTTTGCCGTTTATGGCGGTAATTACCGTATCCAGCACCATTTCAATATTGCCCTTGCTTTTTGCTTTATCTACTAATACCGCATCTGCCCGGAAACCCTGGCGGCGGTGAATCAGGTAAACTTTTTTTGCAAACTCTGACAGGTGCAGGGCTTCGTAAATTGCCATGTTCCCCCCGCCTACCGCCGCCACAACCTTGTCATTGTAAAAAGGGGCATCACAGGTGGCGCAGTAGGAAACACCCCGGCCTGAAAACTCCTCTTCGCCGGGAACGCCCAGCTTGTTGCGTTCGGTACCTCCGCAGATAATAATACAACGCCCGCTTAGCTTGCCCGCTTCGGTGCTAAGTTCAAAGCTGTCTTTGGTTTTATTAAGGGCAGTTACCTCTGCCGAAGTTATCTCCGCCCCGTATTTTTCGGCCTGTATTTGCATCTGCTGGGTCAGGTCAAAGCCGGTGATACCCTCCGGAAAACCGGGATAGTTATCCACTTTTTCCGAACGGGTTATCTGCCCGCCGATAAAAGCGCGTTCAATAACCAGTGTCTTCAGTTTTGCCCTGCCCGTATACAGGGCGGCAGTCAGCCCGGCCGGGCCTCCGCCTATAATTATTACGTCATACAGGAGTGGTGACATGGTTTTGTTCTCCTTCCGTAGCTGTTAGGGTGCGCAAGCGGACATCTTCGGCAATCAGTTTATCCACCCCTTTTTCGGCAGTGCGTTTAGCCAGCCCGATAGCATTTTTAATAGCTCTGGCATGGCTTCGGCCGTGGGCAACAATAACTGTTCCTTTTACCCCCAGCAGGCAGGCACCGCCGCATTCTTCAAAATCCATGCCTTTTACCATAGAACCCAAGCCCACGTCAGCCAGCAAAGCCCTGCCCCGCAGGTGGGCGGCACTGTCAATGGCATGGCCTACTTTCCGCAGCTTAAGCAGGGCATCCCCCAGCCCCTCCAAAGTTTTGAGTACAACGTTTCCGGTAAAGCCGTCTGTTACAATCACATCCGCTTTATTCAGGGAGATATCATGCCCCTCTATATTGCCGATAAAATTCAGCTGGCTTTTCTTGAGTAGCTGGTGGGTTTCCAGTGTTAGCTTGGTACCCTTAGCCTCTTCTTCGCCGTTATTCAGCAGCCCGATTCGGGGTTTTTCAAGCCCCAGCACTTGTTTGGCATAAATATTGCCCAGGTGGGCGAACTCATCTAGATGGTTGGGGCGGCACTCTGCATTTGCCCCGGCATCTATCAGCAGGGAAGGGATGTGGGGGCGGGTGGTGATGATGGCACCCAGTGCCGGGCGCTCAACCCCGTCTATTTTGCCCAGAATAAAAAAGGCGGCAGCCAGCACCGCACCGGTGTTACCGGCAGAGATGAAGGCATCTGCCTTGCCCTGTTTGACCAGAGAAGTGCCTATTACGATAGCTGACTTAGGTTTGCCCTTGATTGCCTCCACCGCGTGTTCGTTAAAGGTAATGGTTTGGGGGCAATGGACTATTTCTATAGGGTATTTCTTCAGGTAGTGCCCCGCATGGACGTGAATAACCTCTTTTTTACCCAGCAGGATAAGACCAATCTTGTACTCCTGGGCAGCCTTAAGCGCACCTTTTATGATTTCCTTCGGGGCGTAGTCACCCCCGTCTACATCTACCGCTATTATCATCTATATCCTCTTTGAAAATTCATCTTAATAAAACCGGGACTATACTTTCTCCCGGAGAAAAGGGGTTTCAAACCCCCGAAAGTTGGTGGGCTTGGCTGGACTATCCGTCTCTCTTTCCTGACAAAGCAGCAAAGCCGCACCCAAAGCCCCGGTTATTTCCGGCCGGGGCGGGACTATCAGTGAAAAACCAAGTTCTTCTTCAAAGGCTTTTTTCATAGCCGGGTTCCGGGCAACCCCGCCCTGAAAAACCACCGGCTGGCGGATTTCCTTATGCAGCCCCAGGTCATTCAGATAGTTTCTGACAAGAGCTTTACATAAACCGTAAACAATATCGGGACGGCTGCTGCCGGTTTGCTGGAAGTGAATCATATCTGATTCTACAAATACCGTGCAGCGCCCTTTAAGTTCAATAGGGTTTTGGCTGAAATGAGCCAGTTTCCCCATTTCCTCCAGTGAAAGGTTAAGCCTGCGGGATTGGTGTTCCAGAAAGCTGCCGGTGCCGGCGGCACAGACAGTGTTCATAGCAAAATCAGATACAAACCCGTTTTCCAGCAGGATAAGTTTGCTGTCCTGCCCGCCAATCTCTATTACTGTTTTTACTTCGGGTATCAGGTGGGCAGCCGCTTTGGCCTGTGAGCTGATTTCATTTTTGACCATATCTGCACCCACTGTTTCAGCTACCAGCTCACGGGCGCTGCCGGTTACGGCCACTCCCAGTACGCTGGTATCTTCCGGCAAACGGTGTTGTAATTGCCTCAGCCCCGTCCGCAGTGTACTTAACGGGTCTCCGGCTGTAGGCAGATATATCCAGTCTGCCAGTTCGGCAGACGGTGACAGGCATATTATTTTGGTAGATACGGAACCGCTGTCAATGCCCAGAAAAATGTTCATCTAAATAACCTGTGGCCGGAAGGGTCAGGCGGATGGCCGGGTAGATTTTTGAAATTCTGTTCGTACTTTTTCCAGATTGGCTGAGCTGCCGAATAAATCTGCCGCGGTCATAGCCATAGCCTTGGCGGCATCTAAAGCACCCTTGATGCCCTTTGCCGAGCAGGCGGCAGAAGCAAATTCCGGAGTATGGCCGGAGACATCTTTGCCGGTAATGGCATAATAACCGTGCAGGCTGGGTACAACCTGGCTGACATTGCCCATATCGGTACTTCCAAAATTCATCTCAGGGTCTTCAAGCAAAGTCCGGTGACCCAGCATATCCATATTTATTACATATAGGTTTGCCAGAGCCATGTTGTTATTCATGGGGGCATATATGGATTTATCAAAGCGGTACTCCAAACGGGCACCGGTAGCCTGGGCGGCAGATTTAAAGCAGTCCAGCACCCTGTCCATCAGCTCTCTTAGGTAGGGCAGGGTTTGGGAACGTATCAGGAAAGTGCCGGCGGAATGCCCGGGTACAATGTTGGCGGCTTTGCCCCCGTCGGTAATAATGCCGTGAATACGGGCACCCGGCTCTATGTGCTGGCGGAGGGAATTCAGGCTGGTATATGCCAGTACTATGGCGTCAAGTGCGTTTATGCCTTTGTCCGGGTGGGCAGCGGCATGGGATTCTTTACCGAAATACTCTACGTTTAATGTTACACAGGCCAGTGCCTGGGTGGTGGCAATATCATCATTGCCGGGGTGGGCTATAAGCGCCGCCTCCAGCTCTTTAAATACACCCTTTTCCACCATCTGTATTTTACCGCCGCTAAGCTCTTCAGCCGGAGTGCCGATAAGACAGACCGTCCCGCCGTAAAGTTTGGCGGCCAGACGGGCGGCTACAGCCGCACCCGCTGCCGCGGTGGCAATAAGGTTATGGCCGCAGGCATGACCCAGCTGGGGCAGGGCGTCGTACTCAGCCAGAAAACCTATAACCGGTTTACCCTGACCGAAAGTGGCTTTAAAGGCAGTCTTGAGGCCGCCGGTATTTCTTTCAATACTGAAATTGTGTCTGGACAGGTATTCGCATAGCCATTCCACTGCTTTGTATTCCTGATAACCCAGCTCCGGGTTGGCATGCAGCTTAAGAGACAGTTCTTCCAAACTGCCCTTTTCAGTGTCAATCATTTTAATAACAGCACTTTTGATATTGGCAAGATTGTTATCTGACATTGACCTGATTATATCCCAAACCCGCCTTAAATACCATTTGCCGTTCGGCTGTAACGGCTTAAAGACTGTTTTTTTACGCTTGGATAGGCAGGTTTTTGATTTTAAACTAATACACCGCCAATAGGGGTTTGGTCTTGGCTTGTTAAGCATTATGGTGTAAAATATTAGAACACATGTTTTGATTTGCCCGGACTAATATAAATGAACAGGAGACTTGCCTGTGGCTCAGGAATATATAAAGATAAAAGGTGCCCGCGAACACAACCTCAAAAATATAGATGTCCAGATTCCCCGTGACAAGCTGGTGGTTGTGACCGGGCTTTCGGGGTCAGGCAAGAGTTCACTGGCTTTTGATACCGTTTATGCCGAAGGGCAGCGCCGTTATATGGAGTCTCTTTCATCATACGCCCGCCAGTTTCTGGGCAGGATGGAAAAACCGGACGTAGACCATATAGAGGGGCTTTCCCCGGCTATAGCCATTGACCAGAAGGGCGTCAGCCACAACCCCCGTTCCACCGTGGGGACAGTGACTGAAATATATGATTATTTGCGTTTACTGTTTGCCCGCACCGGTCACCCTCACTGCCCTGAGTGCGGCAAGGAGATTTCCGCCCAGAGCGTGGAACAGATAACAGATGCCGTTCAAACTCTTGCGGAGGGTACAAAAATACTTATTCTGGGGCCGCTGGTGCGGGGGCGCAAGGGCGAGTATGCCCAGATGTTTAAAGACCTGCGTAAATCAGGTTACGCCAGAGTGAGGGTAGACGGGCAGATTAGAGATTTGTCCGAAGAAATAGAGCTGGATAAAAATAAAAAACATGATATAGAAGCCGTAGTAGACCGGCTGGTGGTCGGTCAGGCAGGTGTGCAGGGGCGGATTGCAGATTCGGTTGAAACTGCCCTGAAACTGGGCGGCGGGCTGGTAATAATATCTGTGGTAGACGGGCAGGACATGCTCTTTTCAGAAAAATTTTCCTGCGCGGACTGTGGAGTGAGTCTGGGGGAGATAGAACCCCGGACTTTCAGCTTTAATACCCCCCACGGTGCCTGTCCCACCTGCATGGGGCTTGGTGCCAAGATGGAGCTTGACCCTGATTTGATTATACCGGACAAAAGTTTGTCTCTGGCTGACGGGGCTATCAGCCCTTATCAAACCCAAAACTGGTATTTCGGGCAGCTTGAGGATTTAGCCCGCCGGGCGGGTTTTTCTGTTAATAAACCTGTCTCTACTTTTACGCCAGCCCAGATGCAGGTGCTGCTTTATGGTGAGGGCGGTGATATCCACAAATACCGCAACCGCTACGGGCGGGTACGGGAATATACCAGCGGCTTTGAGGGAGTAATCCCCCGCCTGGACAGGCTTTACCGTGACAGCGAATCTCAGGGGGTGAGGGAAAGCATTGAAAAATACATGCTGGCCAGCCCGTGTCAGGCCTGCGGCGGTAAAAGGCTTCGCAAGGAGGCCTTGTCAGTAAAAATAGGCGAGCTTAATATTGCTGATGTTGCGGCCATGTCTGTAGATGAGCAGCTTAAATGGGCAAATGAACTGGCTGGCAAGCAGACCATATTTAACAAACGCGAACAGCTTATTGCCGCCCAGATACTCAAGGAGATACGTTCACGTTTGGGCTTTTTAAACAATGTGGGTTTGGAATACCTGACTATAGACCGTATTGCCGGGACGCTTTCCGGCGGTGAAGCCCAGCGGATACGCCTGGCATCCCAGATAGGCTCAGGGCTGATGGGGGTGCTGTATGTTTGTGATGAACCTACTATAGGCTTGCACCCGGCAGATGATACCCGTCTGGTGGAAACCCTGCAAAAGCTGCGTGATTTGGGTAATACCATACTGGTGGTGGAGCATGATGAATCCGTGATGCGGGCGGCGGACTATATTATAGATATGGGGCCGGGGGCAGGTGAACACGGCGGGCGGGTAGTGGCTACCGGTAATATCACCGAAATAATGCAAAATCCGGCTTCGCTAACCGGGCAGTATTTATCCGGTGCCAGAGTAATACCCGTACCCGAAAAGCGGCGTAACGGTAACGGGCAGGAAATAATAATACAGGGTGCCAGACAGAATAACCTTAAAAATATAGACGTACATATTCCGCTGGGCAAGCTGGTCTGCGTCAGCGGCGTGTCCGGCAGCGGCAAATCCACACTGGTTACCGATATACTTTTTAAACATCTGGCCCAGGTGTTTTACGGGGCAAAAGACCGGGCGGGCGGCTCAGACGCTATAACAGGTACAGAACATATTGATAAAATAATAGAGATAAATCAGTCACCCATCGGGCGGACACCCCGTTCAAACCCGGCCACCTATACCGGGGCATTTACCCATATAAGGGAACTGTTTGCCTCTGTACCTGAAGCCAAAGTAAAAGGCTACGGGCCGGGGCGGTTTTCATTTAACATAAAAGGCGGACGCTGCGAGACCTGCGGCGGTGAGGGTTATATCCAGATAGAAATGCAGTTCCTGCCGGATGTGACCGTACCTTGTGAGGTCTGTCACGGGGCGCGTTATAACCGCGAAGTGCTGGAGATAAAATTTAAAGACAAGACCATTGCCGACGTGCTGAATATGACGGTGGACAGGGCATTGGAATTTTTTGAAAATTTCCCCAAAATCAGCTCCAAACTCCAAACCCTGCAGGACGTGGGTTTGGGATATATCCGCATCGGCCAGCCGGCACCCACCTTATCCGGGGGCGAAGCCCAGCGTATTAAACTGGCAACCGAGCTTTCCAAGCGGGCTACCGGGCGGACTTTATACATACTGGACGAACCCACCACCGGGCTTTCTTTTGAAGATGTGGCGGCACTCTTACGGGTGCTTCAGCGGCTGGTAGACAGCGGCAATACGGTGGTTGTGATTGAACACCAGCTGGACGTTATTAAAAATGCAGACTGGATTATAGACCTGGGGCCGGGTGCGGGCGTAAAAGGCGGGCAGATTGTGGCTGAGGGCGTGCCTGAAGATGTAGCCTTAAATAAAGCTTCGCTTACCGGCAAATACTTGCGGCGGGTTTTGCCGAAACTTAAACCGGCTTAAGAAATTACGGTCTGCTGTCAGGCGGCAGTGGCAAATTTGTGAAGACTAATCAGCGGAGAGATAAATATGGACAGGCAGCTTGCTTTAGCTGAAGTAGAAAAACGGATAGAAAATAAAAATCTGGTCAAACATATGCTGGCGGTTGAGGCCGTCATGAAAAGTTTGGCCGCATATTTCGGTGAAAACGAAGATGAATGGGCTTTGGCCGGGCTTATACATGATATAGACCTGGGTGAAGTAAAAGACGATATGTCGCTTCACAGCAAACGCGGTGCCGAAATTGCCGCCGGTTTGGGTGCCAGTAAAGCTGTCTGCCGGGCAATTCTGGTGCATAATTCGGCTCATGGCATCCTTCCTGAAAGCCGTATGGAAAAAGCTTTGTTCTGCGCTGACCCTATAACCGGGCTTATTACAGCCGCTGCTTTAGTCAGGCCGGATAAAAAGCTGGCCTGTGTGGAAGCTAAAAGTGTATCCAAACGCTTTAAGGAAAAGTCTTTTGCCGCCGGTGCAAACCGGGAACAGATAGCCGCCTGTTCCGCTTTGGGTTTGGAGCTGGATGAGTTTATCCGTATCTCTCTGGGTGCTATGCAAGCTGTTGCCTCTGATTTGGGGCTTTAAATATTTTCAGTAAACACTTTAACCCTTTGCATTTTGTCCCGCATACGTAATATAATTCTAACATAAGTACTTTATGCTAACGGGCAGAAAGAGCAAGGGGAAATTCCTGATGATACTGCGTACCCGTATTAAGGAACTGCGGGCAAGATACAATCTTACCCAGGCTGAGCTGGCTGAAACGGTGGGTGTCAGCCGCCAGACTATGCTTTACCTTGAAAAGGGTACTTACAATCCTTCGCTGATTCTGGCTCACAAAGTAGCCAAAGCCCTGCACGCAGATATAGATGACGTTTTTATACTGCGGGATGTTTAGTTTAAGCGTATAGCTGAGCCTGACGGGGTTTTATCTATCTCAATGCGGGTGGGGAAAGAATCTTTCAGGTCATCTATATGGGTTATGACCAGTATTTTATCAAATTCATCCTGAATAGAGTTTATAGCCTCTTTCAGGCGTTCAATACCGGTTGAGTCCTGTGTGCCGAACCCCTCATCAATAATCAGCGTCCGCAAGGGTGCGCCCAGGCGGTTTGCCAGCAGGCGTGACAGGGCAATCCTGACCGCAAAATCTATCCTGAAAGCCTCACCCCCGCTGAATGTTTCGTAGTTGCGGGTGCCCAGCTCATCCGAGATATTTATATCCAGCGTCTCGGTCTGGTCTCCCTTTTTGGTGGAACGCTGGGTTTCTATACTAAGGTGCATACGCCCGTCAGTCATCCGTGACAGCAGCAGGTCTGCCCCGCTTTCCAGTTCCGGCAGGGTGTCTTCAATGAGCATGGTCTGGATGCCGTCTTTCTTGCCGAAAGCTCTGGCCAGTTTACCAAAGTAGTATATTTCTTTGGCGGTTTGCTCTTTATCCTGCTCCTGTTTTTTCAGCTTCTTTTCAAGTTCGTTCAGCTGTTCTTCTTTCTGGCTGAGTGAACCCAGTTGTTGCCTCAAGGTATCTTGCGTTTGGCTGAGTGACTTGTATCCGGCTTCGGCGGTTTCCAGCTCCTGCTCCAGTGCGGGCAGTTCAGCCAGTTCTCTTTGCAGGGTTTGCTGTTCATTCAGTTTAGTATCATAGCGGGCGGTGAGTTCTGCCAGTGCCGAAGCCATTTTTCCCAAGCTATCTTTTTCCCGTGGCAGGTAGCTTTGTGCATCGTCCAGTTTGCGTTTTTGCTCCTCAAAATGGGTCAGTCCGGCCAAAGTTTGCTGGTTTTTGGTGTATTCGGCGTTATCAAAATTCAGTTCCTGTATCTCTTTTTCAATTACGGCCAGCCTGGCTTGCTCGGAAACGGCATAACTGCGTTCGTTCAGCTGCTTCTCAATATCCGAAATCAGCTCTCTGCCTTTTGCCGCTTTGGTTCCGGCATCTTTGGCGTCTTCAATCCCTTTTTCCAGTACGCTCAGCTGTCCCTCATACTGCCTGCGCTTTTGGTTTAAGCGTTTGGTTTCAGTTTCAATTTGGGCAGTTAGGGTCTGGATATCCAGCCTTAGCTGCTCAAGCTTTATTTTCAGGCTGTTTTGCTGTTTTTCCTTAGCATCTTGTTCTGTCCGGTATTTGCCGAATACCAGTTTGAGTTTGTCCTGCCCCAGCTCGGTTTCGCACAGGGGGCAGTTGCAGCGGCTTTCACCTGCTTCGGTAAGCAGCTTTAGTTTTTCTTCCAGAGAGTTTATTTCTCTGGCTGTACCGGCATACTCGGTCTCCAGTCCGGCTAAACTTCCCTGCATATCAGCCAGCCTGGTTTGCCGGGCTTTTAAGGCAGTCTCTTCATTTTCCAGTTCCATGTGCAGCTGGTCTGACTGTATTTTTTCTTGTTCCAGTTTGCCCAAAGTCTGGGCGGTTTCCTGCCGCATTTTGAGGTGTTCCTGATATTTAGTCAGGGTGTTTTTCAGGCTGTTTTCTTCTTTATAAACGGCATCTTCCAGCGGTTTTTTTTCTTTTTCCAGCTGCCTTAGTTTTGCCAGTATTCGGTTGTGTTTTTCATACAGGCTTTGGCAGTCTGAGTATTCCTTATAGCCTTTGAGAATCGCTTCTTCCTGAGCGATGAGTGTTTCAAAGGTGCTGATACGCTCTTTTATTTCCTGCTGGTTTTGAAGCCAAAGGGATTGGTCTTTTGATATATCCCGCAGGTCTTTTTCTATCTGGAGGCAGGCACTTTGTTTGGCATCCAAGGCATGTTTTTTGTGCCTTAGGATTTCCAGCTTGGCAAGATGGGTTTTCAGTTTCTCCTCACCATCTGTCAGGTCCAGGCGGGTATTTTTTAAAGTTTCTTCCAGTTCCGGTCTGGATTTCAGCCCTTCTTGGCCATCTGCAATGCTCTGTTCTATAAGCAGTTTTTTAGCCTCTACCTCGCGTACGGCCTGTCTGGCCAGGTCTTCCATCTGGTCATATATTTCTAACCCCAGTATATTGGAGAGTACTTCCTTGCGTTTGCCGGGAGGCTGCTGGGTAAACTGGTTGGCATGCCCCTGCCGCAGAAAAGCACTGTTTATAAAGGTGTCATAGTCCATATGCAGTATGGAAATTATCTTTTTCTCTGTTTGGGTCAGGGTATCCCCGGTGATATTCAGGGGTTTCCCGTCCTTAATGGCAAACAGGCTCAGCAGGCTTTGTCCGTTTGCCCCTGCTTTTTTGGGCCTCTGCCGCTGGCGGATAACCTGATACAGTTCCCCTGAAATTTCAAAATCAAGGCTGACTTCAGTTTCCTGTTCGTTTAGAGACACTACATCATCATCACTTTTAGCCCGGCTTTTTCCCCAGAGTGCCCAGGTAATGGCATCTATCAGGGCAGATTTACCGGCCCCGTTTTGGCCGCAGATGCAGGCGGTATGCACCCCGTTAAAAGAAAAAGGCGGAATTTCGCCGCGGTAGCACATAAAGTTTTTTATTTTGAGTTTGACAGGAATCATAATATTCTCCAGTTTTACTGCCTATATTTTAGCATAAAAAGGGGAATATAAAGCCATCTGCCATGCGGATGGTCGGTGGAATACCCACTTATTTTGTATAATCCGGTAAACCCAGATAAAAAACCCCTGCCGTTTGGGGCAGGGGTTGCCTTTGGTTATGAATGGGTTTGGCGGTTATTCCAGATAATCTTTTAGTTTGCGGCTGCGGCTGGGGTGGCGGAGTTTACGCAGAGCCTTGGCTTCTATCTGACGGATACGCTCACGGGTAACGTTAAACTCTTTGCCCACTTCTTCCAGCGTACGGCTGCGGCCGTCTTCCAGCCCGAAACGCAGCTGAAGTACCCGGCGTTCACGCGGGGTCAGGCTGCCAAGCACTGTATCTATCTGTTCTTTGAGCAGCTGGCGTGAAGCGGCATCCGGCGGAGCCAGTGCATTCTGGTCTTCAATAAAGTCTCCCAGGTGGCTGTCTTCTTCTTCGCCGATGGGGGACTCCAGCGAAACCGGCAGCTGGGAAACCTTGGCAATCTCACGCACCTTTTCCGGCGGCAGGTCCATCTCAACCGCTATTTCATCAGGAGTAGGCTCACGCCCCAGTTTCTGGGATAACTGGCGGCTTATGGAAAGCAGTTTGTTGATAGTTTCAACCATATGGACAGGTATGCGGATAGTTCTGGCCTGGTCTGCAATAGCCCGGGTAATGGCCTGGCGTATCCACCAGGTGGCGTAAGTGGAAAACTTGAAACCGCGGTGGAAGTCAAACTTTTCCACTGCCCGTATTAGGCCTATATTGCCTTCCTGTATAAGGTCAAGCAGGGGCATGCCTCTGCCTATATGTTTTTTAGCCACGCTGACTACCAGACGGAGGTTAGCCTGAATAAGGTGGCGTTCCGCCCGTTTGGCGTCTATCTCAAGGTTGTCCAGATAATACTTAAGGCTGGCTTCATGCCGCTCCAGATGGCTTATAAAGGCGGGGTCATTGGTGTAGGTGGCTATTTCAGGGATAGTCATTTTTTCAGGTATGGCATCCAGTATAACCTTAGGCAGGAGAGAGCTGTTGATAGCCAGATTGATAAATGACTGCTCAATTTCCGCCATGCTCTTGCCGGTATTATCCGAAATATTTTTAGTGAGCTGCTGGTCAATCTCATGGTCAATAGCTGTTCTTAGTTTGGGGTCATGGATAACATTTTTCAAGCTGGCAGAAGTATCCATACCCAGTTCCTGTCCTAACTGGAACAGGACTTCGGTTGCCTGGGAAAGTTCCCTGAGCATACACAGGAAAGACTCCGCAGCCGAAGGGTAACGCCCGCGTTTTTCCAGGCATTCCTGGCGGATTTCGCGTATGCGTTTGCCTTCTTCCATTTTCTTGGCCAGGGTTTTTTCGTCTTCAGCGGAAAGCAGGGGTACCCGCCCGATTTCATGCAGATACATGCGCACAGGGTCATCTACTATACCCTGGGTATCTATCTGCTCAAGCGGTATTTCAAGGTCAATATTAAGCGGGCCGATTTCTTCGTCCGTGTCCGGCATCATATCCGCTTCGGCCGCCAGCTCTTCTTCGGTTAGTTCGGCCGGGATGTCGGTATCGGCTATATCTTTGAGGTCAGGCTCTGCCATTTTGTCATTTTCAGCTTCGGCATCCTGTTCCTCATGGATGTCTTCCAGCCCATCCTCTATATCTTTGTCATCATAAGTATCGTCAGGGCTGAACTCTTTCTTATCTTTCTCAGCGGGCATTTATTGTCTCCTCTGTTTCTGGTTTCGCCGGTCTTTAAGGCTGAATACACTCCGCAATTCTTCGTTGACCTTTACACACTGGTCATTAAGCGTCTGGTATTCAGCAGTTTCCGGCTGGCTGATTTCATTTAGGGCCTGATTAAGTTTTACCGCCAAGTTCCTGAGGTATCTTTCTCTTAGCCTCAGGCATAGGTCATAAAACTTATCCTCTATATTATCATTTGCCGGATTTTTATTCATCAAGTTGTCATAATATTCCCGCAGGTTTTCATCAAGTGCTGCCCGGAGGTTGTCTTTTTCGGCAGACTGGCTATAGATGGCCAGCAATTCCCGGTACTGGGGTATTTCAAGATACTCCGGGTGGAGTTTTCCGGCGAAGCGGCTGAGTTCCGGTGATTTGAAAAGCAGGCTAAGAGCATACTCTTCCAGAGCCGGGTTTTTGGCGGCTGAAACTGTTTTAGAAGGGGCTTCCTTTTCTAAAACTTTGGTAATCCGGGTTTCATTTTTCAGTTTTTTCATCCGCTCCAGTATACGGTTCTGGCTGGTGCTTACCATTTCAGCCAGCTTGCCCAGGTAGTGGGACTGGCGTACCCCGTCTTCCATTTTGGATATTATGGGCAGCAGGCGGTCGGTCAGTCCGGCTTTGCCTGCGGCGGAACTCAGGTCCAGGCCTTTCTGGCTGTGTTCAAATATATAGTCCAGCAGGGGGCGGGCATTATCCAGTATCTCCTGCCAGGTCTGGGGTGCATGGCGGATAATTTCATCCGGGTCTTTGCCGCCTTCGGGTACGGCTACCCGTATTTCAGATTCTATCTGGTTTTCATAATATATAGCCCTCAGGGTGGCTTCCTCACCGGCTGAATCCGCATCCAGCCCCAGTATAAGGTGCTTAGTCTGGCGTTTTACCAAAGCTATCTGGCGGTCAGTCAGGGCAGTACCCATGCAGGCCACTGTGTTGGTAAAACCGCCCTGGTGGGACATAATGGCATCCATGTAGCCTTCCACTATAATGGCCTGGTTCTTTTCTCGTATGCTGGCGGAAGCCAGATGCAAACCGTACAGCAGGCTGCTTTTATCAAAAAGGTCTGTCTGGGAGGAATTGCGGTATTTGGGCTGTGAGTTATCCATCACCCGCGCCCCGAAACCGGCTATCTGCCCTTTGTAGTTGGCAATGGGGTAAATAATATTATTGCGGAAGCGGTCATGAATCCGCCCCTCGTCAGAGCGGACTATTACACCGGCTTTCAGCAGGTCTTCATCTGTATAACTGCGTTCTTTCAGGTAATCATAAAGCCCCTGCCATTCAGGCAGGGCATATCCCAACTGGAAATCTGCCAGAGACTGCTCATTTAAGCCGCGTGATTTAAGGTAACTGCGGGCACTTTCCGCCTGGGGGCTGTTTAAAAGCAGGTTATGGTAATACTGGGCGGCTGCCAAATTTATTTCATACAGGCGCTCACGCTGGTCTCTGATTTGGGGGTTTATCTGGCTGGGCAAGCTTACACCCGCTTTTTCAGCCAGCAGTTCCAGCGCCCCTTTAAAATCCAGCCCTTCTTTTTTCATTACGAAAGCGAAAATATCCCCGCCGGTATTGCAGGCTCCGAAACAGTGCCAGTTTTGGGCTTCGGGGTAAACGAAGAAAGAGCCGTGTTTTTCGCTGTGAAAAGGGCAGATTCCGCGCATAGTACGGCCTGCTTTGGTCAGTTTGGTATACTGGCCGATAAAGCTCACAATATCCAGTTTTTGCTTTATTTCTTCTACAGCGTCATTCATATTATTCAGCCAGATTAAGTTCTTTAGCCAGCCTCAGGGCGAATAGGTCTGTCATACCCGCAATATAATCAACAACCCTCTGTTCAGGTTTATCAGACAGGGCTATATACTCCATGGGCAGCAAATCCTGATGGTCTACCAGATATTTGTATAACAGACGGACTATTTCCCTTTCATGTTCGGCCTTACGGTCTTTGCTCTGGTATACCTGTTCAAACAGGAAATCCCGAAGGGTATTGCTGGCACCCAGCACCTTGTTGCTCATGGTAACTTCCGGCTCCGCACCGGGAATCAGCCCGGTGCATGACCACGAACTTTTTATAATATCACATACCATGGTGTTTATCCGCTGGGAATGGCTGTTTCCCAGCACCGAAACCGCACCCAGCGGCAGGTCATTTGCTTTGATAATGCCTGCCCGGATAGAGTCTAAAATGTCATGGTTTATATAGGCAACCGCATCTGCAATCCGGCAAATTTGCCCTTCAAAAGTTGCGGCCTTGTTATGCACTTCCCCGAGTATATTTGAGCGTGACTTGGAGTGGTTGAGTATACCGTCACGTACTTCCCAGCTGAGGTTAAGGCCCTGCCCGTTTTTCTCCAGACGGTCTACCACCCGCAGGCTTTGTTCGTTATGGTGAAAACCCTTGGGGTAAAGTTCGTTTAAAACCTCTTCGCCGGCATGTCCAAAGGGGGTATGCCCCAGATCATGCCCCAGGCAAATCGCTTCGGTCAGGTCTTCATTAAGGTTGAGCGCCCGGGCAATAGTCCGGGCTATTTGGGTAACCTCCAGCGTATGGGTCAGGCGGGTCACAAAGTGGTCACCCAAAGGGGCAATGAAGACCTGGGTTTTGTGCTTTAAGCGGCGAAAGGCCTTGGAATGTATAATCCGGTCCCGGTCACGCTGGAAACAGGTGCGAACCGGGTCCGGATCTTCAGCTTTTTGCCTGCCACGGGAAAGGCGGCTTTTAACTGCGTAAGGGGAGAGGCTCTCCTCTCTTGCTTCAATGCGCTCCCTTATGCGAAGCTCGCTAATCATTTAATCTTTAATTTGGCCTCTGCCTTGGCAATAATCTCGCGGGTGGTGCCTATCATATCAGGGCTGACGGAAACTGAGGTTATGCCCCATGAGACCAGCTTTTCAGTCAGTTCCGGGTAAACCGAAGGTGCCTGTCCGCAGATAGAGGCGGTAATACCCCGGCGGGCAGCGGTGGTAACGGCTTTTTCCAGGGCTACCAGAACCGCTTCGTTGCGTTCGTCAAAGGTTTCACGCAGCATTTCACTGTCACGGTCAACGCCGAGTATCAGCTGGGTAAGGTCATTTGAACCTATGGATATGCCATCTATACCGGCATCGATAAACTTATCAATCAGGAAGATATTGGAGGGGACTTCCACCATCATCCAGAGTTTGAAATCAGGCCCTCTCTTTAGGCCCTCATCTTCCAGTATCTGCTTTACTTTTTTCAGTTCATCTACGGTGCGGACAAAGGGAAGCATAACGTAGACATTGGGGTAGTCCTTGCGTACCCGTTTGATGGCTTCTATTTCCATCTTGAACACTTCAATATCTTTAATATAGCGGGAAACACCCCGGTAGCCCAGCATGGGGTTTTCTTCCTGGCCTTCGTATTTGTCACCGCCCAGCAGGTCACGGTATTCGTTAGTCTTAAAGTCATTGGTACGGTAGACTACCGGTCGGGGATGGAAGGCTTTGGCGAAGGACAAAACACCTTCGTATACCTGCTGGATATATTCTTCCTGCTGACCCATTTCTATCATGTAGCGGGGGTGTTTGCCTATCTGGCTGAATATAAATTCGGCTCTCAGCAGACCTACGCCGTCTACATTGCGGGCGGCTACTTTGTCAGCCAGTTCGGGCTGGGCTAAGTTTACATAGACACGGGTCTTGGTGCGGATAGCTTCCCGTACAATGGAAGCTATGTTGCTGGTTTTTACATTCCGGGTAACCTTGCCGTTATAAACCTTGCCGTGAGTACCGTCAACGGTAATTATCTGTTCGTTCTTAAGCAGTCTGGTAGCTTCTCCGGTACCCACCACGCAGGGGATACCCAGTTCACGGCTGACAATGGCGGCGTGGGAAGTACGTCCGCCGCGGTTGGTTACAATGGCAGCCGCCCTTTTCATGGCCGGTACAAAGTCCGGGGTGGTCATTTCGGCTACCAGAATATCACCCTGAAGCACCAGGTCTATTTCGGAGGGGTCTTGGAGTACTTTGACTTCGCCGGTAGCCAGACCGGGTGAAGCTGCCGCACCCTGCAGCATGATAGGAGCTTCAATTTCGGGCTCCAGTTCACTGGCGTCCTTCAGGGCGGTAACAGGGCGGGACTGGACAATATAGATTGTATTTTCTTCTTTAGCCCATTCAATATCCTGAGGGCCGTTATAATGTTTCTCAATAAGCATGGCCAGTTTGGCCAGAGTGATAATATCATCTTCGGTTATCTTTTGCTGCTCTTGTTTGGTGGAGGGAACCGGCTGCCAGTAGTTGTTGCCGGATTCATCTTCGGGGCCGGAGGCAGAGTTGCCGTTTTTGCGTACCAGCCGCCTCTCCTGGTGGCTGATAGTCCGCGAAAGAACCGCCGGGCCTTCTTTATCTATAATATAAAGGTCCGGTGTAATTTCCCCTGACACCAGACCTTCTCCCAGACCGTATATAGCTTCAATTACTATTTTAGTGGGGTCTGAAGTAATGGGCTCAATAGTGAAGCATACTCCCGAAGCCTGTGACTGTACCATTTTCTGTACCGGTACGGCTATGCCTACCTGCAGGTGGTCAAAGTTTTGCTGTACCCGGTAGTAAATGGCTCTGGCCTCAAACAAAGAAGCCCAGCATTTTTGCACGGCTTCAACCACCTCGTCACCGCCCTCTATATTAAGGTAGGTGCTCTGCTGGCCGGCAAAAGATGCCTCCGGCAAATCTTCGGCAGTAGCTGATGACCTTACCGCCACCAGACCCTGGCCCATTTTCTCGTAGGCAGCCTTAATCTGGCTGGCCAGTTCGGTAGGCAGAGGAGTGGCCATAATCATTTCTTTTACGCTGTTAGCCACAACAGCCAGTTGCTTGGAATCATTGATATCCAGTGACTCAAGAGCCTTGCTGATAGAGGGGCGAAGGTTTGAGCTGTTTATGAAGTCAAAGTAGGCATTGGCTGTTACGATGTATCCGGGGGGTACAGGGATACCGGCGCCGGTCATTTCGCCTAAATTAGCGCCTTTACCGCCGACCAGAGGGATATCGTTCTTCGTAACTTCGTTAAACCAGACAATAGCCTCATGACCTTTTTGCATCGGTAGATCTCCTTCATCTATGACGGTTCAGGTAGTTTATGATAGCACACCCAGATATTTAAAATCATTATTCTGGAGCTCTGTATTATTTCACAAAGTCCCCCATCTTTGCAAAGTTTTGCTTGAGAAATATTGAGATAGATTAGAGGGCTGTAGAGCACTAAGGATTTGGGCTAATATGTCTACAATACTGCCAGAGGTCTTAGATTGTTATAAACAGCTACACAAATTGACACCCTATTTCTTTGGGGGTAGAATTCATGGTACGCCGTCAGGCAAACTTAGGAGGCATATAATTATGATAGAAATGACGATAGACAGCATAAGGGTTAGCCTGATGAATTATCAGAGAGTGGTACTGCTTAAGGAAAAAACAGCCGACCGCTATCTGCCTATTTGGATTGGCACTGCCGAAGCTGAGGCTATCGCCGTCAAACTTCAGGGTGTGGCAGTCCCCCGTCCCCTTACCCATGACCTCCTCGGTACAGTTATAGATGTATTGGGGGCAAAGGTGCGTTCCATAGTGGTAGATGACCTTAAAAATGACACTTTTTACGCTAAGATATTACTAGAGGTAGACAGCGAGCAGATGGAAATAGACTGCCGCCCGTCAGATGCTTTGGCACTGGCGGTAAGGGTGAATGTACCTATATATGCGGCTGACAGTGTGCTGGAAAAAGCCAGCATCATGCTGGACCGCGAACAGGATAAACGGGCCATGGACGAAATGGATTTGCCCGAACCACCCGCCGGCGGCAAGGGCGAAAAGACCCGCAAGGCCAGTGACGAAGAGATTAAGCGGCTGTCCGCCTTCCGTGATTTTGTAGATAACCTTGACCTTGAAGATTTTGACAAACGCAAATCCTGAAAAGTATTAGTACAACCGGGCATTCTTGACCTAAAGAACTAATTCTGGTATGCTACTTTGCGTTTTGAGGCTGTAATGAACAAATGGGGTACAGGTCTTCAGTATCTTGGTTTGGGCTGGTACATTGCCCTTGTCATATTGCTGGGGACGCTGGGCGGCAGGTGGCTGGACGAGACACTTGGTCTTTCACCCTTGTTCTTACTGATCGGTCTTTTAAGCGGAGTTTTTCTGGCCTTTTACGGCGTTTATCGGTTGCTGCCGAAGATAACTAACAACGGTAAAGGGAATTGACAGTGCCAAAGAAAAAGATTTTAGGTATGCCCAAAGCGGTATTCTGGCCAGTAATGATAGTTATACTGGCAATGTTAGTGGTCGGTTTCCTGTCCGGCCCTATAGGTGTCGCCCTCTTTGGTGATCTTGGATTTCCTGACTGGATGAAAATTACCACTCCCAAACCGGAGCTTCCGTCTGCTGAAATTTTCAGCATAGGCCCGGTGGCAATCACCAACACTATCCTTACCGCCTGGGTTACCATTCTGGTACTGGTGGGGCTGAGTATTGCCGCCACCCGCAAAATGAAACTTATTCCCGGCCGTCTTCAGGGTGCTTTGGAGATGGTGCTTAGCTGGATTTACAATATGTGCGTAGATGCTGCCGGTGAAAAATTCGGCCGCAAGTTTTTCCCCCTGGTAGCCACTATCTTTCTTTTTATTATCGTCAATGCCTGGATGAACCTGCTGCCCGGTTACAATACCATATTTATAGAGCTGGGCAACGGCCACGAAGCCCACTTGCTTCGCGGTGCCAATACCGATATCAACCTGCCGCTGGCTTTGGCCGCCATAACCTTTATTATGGTAGAGTACTGGGGTATAAAAACTCTGGGCGGTTTCCATTATCTCAGCAAATTTTTCAACTTCAAACCCCTGATAAACGCTTTCCGGCACAAAGAAGGGGTAATCGGTATATTTAACGGTTTTATTACCATCTTTGTAGGTTTACTGGAATTCTTCCTGGAGTTCGTCCGTATTATCAGCCTGACCTTCCGTCTTTTCGGCAACATGATAGGCGGCGAAATCCTGATACTTATGATTACATTCCTTGCGCCGTTCATCATCGGCATACCTTTCTACGGTCTTGAAATGCTGGTAGGCTTCGTACAGGCGTTGGTGTTCTGTAATTTGGCTCTGGTCTTCTCCCTGATAGCGGTTACGCCTCACGGGGAAGAAAATCATTAATCAAGTATTATGCAATTAGAACAAGGGAGGAAAAACAATAGTGGAAGCTGATGTAATCAAACTCTTAGCGGCTGGCTTGGCAATGGGTCTGGGTGCAATTGGCCCTGGTATCGGTGTAGGTATTCTGGGTTTTGGTGCTTTGCAGGCTATCGGCCGCAATCCTGAAGCCAAGGGTTCTATCTTTACCAACATGATCCTTTTGGTGGCTTTCGCTGAGTCCATCGCCATCTTTGCACTGGTTATCTCTATCGTACTTATTTTCGTTGCCTAAGGGGCATAATACAGGAGGAAACCGGTGGAAAAACTGGCAGAACTGGGAATAAATATACCTTCTTTCATAGCCCAGGTTGTAAACTTCGGTTTACTCTTAGGTCTGCTGTATCTGTTTGCCTATAAACCCATTCTGGCTAAACTTGACGAGCGTTCCGCCCGTATCAAGGAAAGCATGGAACGGACAGACCAGGTAAAAGAGCAGGCCCAGCGGGCGGAAGAAGAGTTTAAAAAGAAGATTGGCGAAGCCAGCCAGCAGGGGCAACTGGTGATTGAACGGGCTGTAAAGACCGGTGATGAAATCCGCCAGAAAGCCATAGAAGAAGCTAGGGCTGAAGCTGAAGCCATGCTTAGCCGCGCCCGGACTGAAATACGTCAGGAGCGTGACGAAGTAGTGGACCAGCTGCGCAAGGAATTTGCCGAACTGACCATTTTGGCGGCCGGTAAGGTTATTGACCAATCTTTAGATAAAAAGGCGCATCAGGCGCTGATTGACAGTGTGCTTGAAAATAGCACCAACCTGCGGAAAAATTAAAAGAGAGCAACGGAGAAGCAGTGGCCAAAAGAGTTTATGCTATAGCTATGCGTTATGCGCAGGCATTATACGAACTGGCTAAGGAGCAAAAGTCTCTGGATAAGTGGCAGGAAGATTTACAGGATCTTTCCAGTCTTACAGAGGATGCTTCGGTTGCAGAGTTTCTCAGCAACCCCAAAATTGCCTCTGCCAGAAAACACAAGGTCCTTGCCAAGCTGAGCAATATAGACCCGCTGATGCTGAACCTGGTGGATATGCTGGTGGCTACCCGCAGGCTGGGTATCATGAGGGCTGTTTCAGGTGAGTACAACCGTTTGCTGAATGAGGCCAGAGGGGTGGAGGATGCTATTGTAACCACTGCCAAGCCTTCCAGCGAAGCGGATATTGAAATAATCAGACAGCAGTTAAGCAAGATAACCGGGAAAAAGATAAATGTAGTAACTGCAACAGACCCCGGCTTGATAGCTGGTCTGAAAGCCAGAATCGGGGATAAACTGATAGATGGTTCTGTCAGCCGGAGGCTGGTCTTACTGCAAAACGAAATCAGTCAGGGACGTATTTGATAACCCTCAGGAGGTGGCGTAATTGAGCGCACGTGGTCAAGATATAGTATCTATCATTAAAGAGCAGATAAAAGAATTCGGGGCACCGGTCAGTATGACCAGCGTCGGTTCGGTTATCGAAGTAGGCGATGGTATCGCCCGTATTCATGGTCTTTCCAACGCCAAGTACAACGAACTTCTGGAATTCCCCGGCGGTGTTATGGGCATTGCCCTTAACCTTGAAGAAGACAGCGTAGCCGCTGTTATCCTGGGTGACGATTCCAATATTAAAGAAGGCGATGAAGTAAAGGCTACCGGCCGTATATCTGAAATTACGGTTGGTAAAGGTATGATAGGCCGCGTGGTAGACCCCTTGGGCCGCCCTCTGGACGGCAAAGGTCCTATCAAGGCTGAAACAGTCCGTCCTCTTGAACGTATCGCCCCCAACGTAGTTGACCGTAAATCGGTAAATACCCCGGTTCAGACCGGTATTAAGGCTATTGATGCCATGATACCCATCGGCCGCGGTCAGCGTGAGCTGATTATTGGTGACCGTTCAACCGGTAAAACCGCCATTGCTCTGGATACCATTATTAACCAGAAGGGCGGAGACCTGGTTTGTATTTATGTGGCTATCGGCCAGAAAGCTTCTAAAGTAGCCCGGACAGTAGCTTTACTTGAGCAGTACGGCGCTATGGAGCACACTATCGTGGTTGCGGCCAACTCTTCTGATGCGGTTGCTTTGCAGTATCTGGCACCTTATGCCGGCTGCGCTATCGGCGAAGAGTTTATGGAACAGGGTCAGGATGCTCTTGTAGTCTATGATGACCTTACCAAGCACGCTTGGGCTTACCGCCAGCTTTCCCTCCTTCTGCGCCGCCCGCCCGGCCGTGAGGCTTATCCGGGTGACGTATTCTACCTGCACAGCCGTTTGCTGGAACGGGCTGCCCGCCTTAACGACAAGCTCGGCGGCGGTTCGCTGACTGCTTTGCCTATTATTGAAACTCAGGCCGGAGACGTTTCGGCTTATGTACCTACCAACGTTATCTCCATTACTGATGGTCAGATTTACCTTGAACCTGATATGTTTAACTCCGGTATCCGCCCTGCGGTCAACGTAGGTATATCGGTATCCCGCGTAGGTTCAAGCGCCCAGACTAAGGCCATGAAAAAGGTTGCCAGCAAGCTGAAGATGGATATGGGTCAGTATCGTGAACTGGCCGCTTTTGCCCAGTTTGGTACTTCCGAACTGGATAAAGCTACCCGTATGCAGCTTGAACGCGGTCAAAGAATCACCGAGGTACTTAAACAGGGACAGTACCAGCCGGTACCTATGGCTAATCAGGTTGCTATCCTGTATGCCGCACTCAACGGGTACCTTGACAGTGTAGAAGTGGCTAAAGTACGTGATTTTGAAAGCGGGCTTTATCGCTTCCTTGAAGCGAACTTTGCTTCAGTGCTGAACAATATCACCAAGGAAAATGCCATCTCTGCTGAAACCGAAACAGCCCTTAAGACCGCTTTGGATGATTACAAGAAGGGTTTAGTAGTATAAATTTCGAACCTGGCGGGAAGTTAAATGGCTAATATAAGAATAATAAAAAGGCGTATCCGCAGTGTCCGTAACATAGCCAAGATTACCAGGGCTATGGAAATGATTGCGGCCTCTAAAATGAAAAAAGCCCAGGAACGCGGTCTGGCGGGTAGGCCTTACAGTGAAAAAATCACCGAGGTTATTGCTGCTTTGGCGGCTTTACCCCAGAGCGGTGAAATTTTGCACCCCTTGCTTGAACGCAGGCCGGTTAAAAAGATAGCCGTACTTCACATAACCCCTGACAGGGGTCAGTGCGGCGGCCTGGTTGCCAATATCAACCGCAAGACCGGTACGTTTATGCTGGAGCAGAAGATTCCGGTATCTGCCGTAGTTGTAGGGCGTAAGGGTGTGGATTTTATACGCCGTATCAAACAGCAGATGCGGGCAGAGTTTATAAATCTGGGGGATAGGCCCGGCTACCTGGATACCCTCCCCATTTCCAGAGTTATTATGGATGACTTTATGAGCGGGGAAATTGACCAGGTTTTTATTGCCTATACTCAGTTTGTAACTACCGCCGTACAGAAGCCTGTTCTTGAGCAGCTTTTGCCGGTAGTGCCGCTGGAATTGCCTCCCGGCCAGAATCTGGAATATATTTATGAGCCGGAATCAGCTACTGTTTTAAATTCGCTTTTACCCCGTTTTGTTGAGATGAGTGTGTATCATGCCATTCTGGAGTCTATTGCCTCAGAGCAGTCAGCCCGGATGGTAGCTATGCGCAATGCTACCGATAACGCCAAAGAACTTATCGGAGAGTTGACACTTGTTTACAACAAGGCTCGTCAGGAATCTATCACTAATGAGCTTTTGGACATCGTCGGCGGAGCTGCCGCGCTGGCCTAATTCTAGGAGGATATAATGGCAAACGGAAAGGTTATACAGGTAATTGGTTCGGTTGTTGACGTAGAGTTCTCGGCAGATTCCATGCCGGCTCTGTTTAACGCATTGGAAATTCCCCGTGATAACGGCAAGATGGTGCTGGAAGTGCAGTCACACGTCGGTAACAACCGCGTAAAGTGCCTTTCCTTTACTCCTACCGATGGTCTGGAGCGCGGCGCCGAGGTTATAGATACCAAAAGGCCGCTTTCAGTTCCGGTAGGCCGGAATACTCTGGGGCGTATCTTTAACGTGCTGGGTGAACCTCTGGATAACAGGGGTGATGTAAAAGCTGAAAAGACTATGCCTATCCACCGCTCGGCACCCGCTATGGACGAGCTGGAATCTTCTGCTCAGGTACTGGAAACAGGTCTTAAAGTTATTGACCTGATTGCCCCCTTTGCCCGCGGCGGTAAGATTGGTGCTTTGGGCGGCGCTGGCGTAGGCAAGACAGTGCTTATTCAGGAACTTATACGTAACATTGCTACCGAACACGAAGGGTTTTCGGTCTTTGCCGGTGTAGGTGAACGTTCCCGCGAAGGTAATGACCTCTGGCATGAAATGGAAGACTCCGGCGTGCTTCCCAAAACTACCATGGTATTCGGTCAGATGAATGAGCTTCCCGCTGTACGTCTGCGTATTGCTCTTACCGGCCTTACCATGGCCGAATATTTCCGTGACGAAGAAAGACAGGACGTGCTCCTGTTTATTGACAATATTTATCGTTATACTCTGGCCGGTATGGAAGTATCCGCCCTTCTGGGGCGTATGCCTTCCGCTGTAGGTTATCAGCCTACGCTGGCTACTGAAATGGGTGCTCTGCAGGAACGCATTGCCTCCACCAAACAGGGTTCAATTACTTCATTCCAGGCTGTGTATGTACCGGCAGATGACTATACCGATCCCGGTGTAGTCGCCACCTTCGGTCATCTGGATGCTATGATAGCCCTTGAGCGTTCACTGGCTGAACAGGCTCTTTATCCGGCGGTAGACCCGCTGGCTTCCAATTCCCGCATACTTGACCCTCAGGTAGTGGGTGAGGAACACTATCAGGTAGCCCGTGACGTGCAGAAGGTTCTCCAGCGCTACAAGGACCTGCAGGACGTTATTGCTATTTTGGGTATGGAAGAACTTTCTGAAGAAGATAAACTCACAGTTGCCCGTGCCCGCCGTATTCAGCGTTTCCTGACTCAGCCCATGTTTGTTTCCGAGGTATTTACCGGCCGTCCCGGTCAGTATGTATCTCTGGCTGAGACTATCCGCGGGTTCAAGGAAATCCTTGAGGGTAAGCATGACAGTTTGCCTGAACAGGCTTTCTATATGGTAGGCACTATTGATGATGCCGTAGCCGAAGCTAAAAAGCTAAGCGCGGCCTAAGTATTATATCTGGCAGGTAAAAAATTGGCTAAATTAAAGCTGGACATAGTAACTGCGGAACGTTCGGTCTTTTCCGAAGAGGTGGATTTGGTGGTTGCCCCCGGTATTGAGGGTGAAATGGCCATACTGCCTCATCATGCCCCGCTGATGACAGCTTTGCAGGCGGGGGAACTTAAGGCCAAGATAGGCTCTGAGGAGTATTCTATGGTGGTTTCCGGCGGTTTCCTTGAGGTGCGGCCTGACAGGGTAATTGTACTGGCGGACAGCGCCGAAAGGGCTGAGGAAATTGACATTGCCCGGGCTACCGAGGCTAAGAAGAGGGCTGAAGCCCGCATGGCTGACAAATACGAGCCCGGTATGCTGGCTGCCGAAACAGAGGCTTCGCTGAGACGGGCTATGATACGCCTTAAGGTGGCTGAGAAGCGGCGGAAACGCCCCTCTGTTTAGTGGATATTTCATTACTTACAATAAAAGCCCCTCTAAACGAGGGGCTTTTTGTTTAAGCGGCGGAAACTAAATCTAGTCAAGCAGGCCGGGGATAGGGTCTATTATCACCTGGCCTTTTTGCAGGTTTATTCCCTTGACCACATCTTTGACTGCCGGTATCAAGGCCTCCTTGGTACCGTAACTACTTACGTATATATCGTTTGAGGGCATATGGAGTATTTCCTTTATTTGCCCTATTTTATTACCGGACAGGTCTGCCACTTCCAAACCTATCAGCTGAAAGTCATAGTAAACGCCCTTCGGCAGTTTTTTCAATGCAGCGGCAGGTATTTCTACCTGAGCACCGCTAAGCTCCTCAGCGGCATCAATACCGGTTATTTCGCTCAGGTGAACAATCACCTGGGCTTTTTGCCAGCTGGTCTGGCTTATGGTATATGGCGCGCGTCCTATCAGGAGTTCATTCCCGGCATCAAAGCGTTCGGGGAAATCAGTCAGCACCTCAATTTTGAGACCGCCGTTTATACCCCATACTCCCAGCACCTTGCCTATTAAAATATATTCTTCTTCTTGGGTCATTTCTTTCACATATTAATAAGGTCAACCCGAACCGCGGCACCGGGCCGGGGGAGGGGTTGACCTTAGATAGGCCTTAACTTGATTTAACTAAAGAATTTCAAGACGGGCGCGCTTACCGGCTTTAGCCGCTTTGACCCGAATGAGGGTGCGCATTGCCTGAGCAATTCTGCCCTGCTTGCCGATAATTCTGCCCTTATCTACATCAGCTACCTTTAGAGTCAGCTTTATGCCTTCTTCTTCAGGTTCTTCTGTCACTACTACATCATTTGGCTCGTCAGCTAACGATTTGGCGATGTACTCGACAAGTTCTTTCATGGGATCTCCTTTTGTTTAGTTAGAATTAACGACGCCGGCCTTTTTCAAAAGACGGGCAACCGTATCCGTAGGTTGAGCACCTTTACCAATCCAGTAGAGGGCTTTTTCAGCGTTTATTACCACAGTTTCAGGATTAGTCATGGGGTTATAGGTGCCGACAAGGTCCGTATAAGTGGCATCACGCGGCGAACGGGCCTCAGTTACGATTATCCGGTAGCAAGGCTTCTTGGGGGCTCCGATACGAGTGAGTCTGATTTTCAACATGATTGTTTACCGCTTTACCTTTTTTGCTGGTATTATGACTTATCGTAGCCAAGCTGTCAAATAAGCCGTTAGTGTTGCTTAGCCCCAGGAAGGTATAAATATATACAAATTATCTCTGTAGTTATCTAAAAATATTAGATATAATGTGAATGTGAAAATTAAAAAGCTTCATGATTGGGATATGACGCCCTCTCAGGCAATAGCTCTCCAGCGTGAGCTGGCCAAGAAAGTGTCTGTTTGCGGTACTCTTCCGGATATACATCTGGTTGCCGGGGCAGATGTCTGGCACAGCCGCACTTCAGGTATGGGCAGGGCAGCAGTAGTGGTGCTTAGTTATCCTGACATGCAGCTGGTGGAAGTGAGCCGTTCCGAAGGGCATTGCCATTTCCCGTATATACCCGGCTTGCTCTCATTCCGGGAGATGCCCCTTCTGCTTTCTGCCTTTGAGGGGCTGGAAAATATACCTGATTTAATTCTGATGGACGGGCAGGGTTTAGCTCACCCCAGGCGGCTGGGTATTGCCTCTCATTTGGGGCTTTTTTTAAATAAACCGGTTATAGGTTGCGCCAAAAGCCGTTTGATAGGTGAATATACCGCTCTGGACGAAAGTGCCGGCAGTTTTTCAGATTTGTATCATAACACAGAGCTGATAGGGCGGGTTATGCGCACCCGCCAGGGGGTAAACCCTTTGTTTATCTCTGTGGGGCACAAAATTTGCCTTGAGGAAGCCTGCAGTATGGTTGCAGAATGCTGCCGGGGATACCGTCTGCCAGAACCCACCCGTCAGGCCCACCTGGCGGCTGCCGAGCTGATTTAACCCTCCTTCCGGTATTATCATATCCGCCCATAAATGGTATTCTATATAATGCGGGTTTGGGTATGCAGCCCCTAACCGTGGTCTGTTTTCAGCGTTATATTTAAAAGAGGTATTATGCAAGACATATTAAGTGAACTTAAGAGCCGCATTCTTTCCGATATGGTGCGACTTTGACATTGCTGCTAAAGAACTGGAAATAACCGAACTGGAAAGTGCCTCTGCCAGCCCTGATTTCTGGCAGGACCAGCAAAATGCCCAGAAGGCTATGAAAAAGCTGGCCGCCAACAAGCGGGTTTCAGAGGTTTGGCGGGGTTTGGAGCAGCGGGTAAATGACCTATCCGAACTGTTTGTATTAGCTCACGAAGACCCTTCTTTAGGGAATGAAATAGAGCGTGAGGTGAATACTCTTACCGCCGAGATTGATACTCTGGAAGTAGGCTTAGCTTTTTCCGGCCAGTATGACAGCCGGAATGCCTTGCTTACGGTGCATGCCGGAGCGGGCGGGGTAGAGTCTCAGGACTGGGCTGGTATGCTTCTGCGGATGTTTATGCGCTGGGCAGAAAAGAAGGGTTTTGGTATGGAAGTACTAGACCAGAGCCCCGGTGAAGAAGCCGGTATAAAGAGTGCCACCCTGCAGATAGAGGGTGAATATGCTTATGGCTTTCTGAAGAGCGAGCATGGGGTGCATCGCCTTATCAGGCTCTCCCCATTTGATGCTGACCACGCCCGCCATACTTCGTTTGCTTTGGTAGAGGTAATGCCTGAAGCCGAAGACAGTGTGGATATTGATATAAAACCGGAAGATATTAAAATTGATATGTTCCGTTCCAGCGGTCCGGGCGGACAGAATGTTCAGAAAGTTTCAACAGCGGTGCGGGTTACCCACATACCTTCAGGGATTGTGGTTGCCAGCCAGACAGAACGCAGCCAGCACCAGAACCGTGAAATTGCCATGCGGATACTGGCCTCCAAGCTGCTGGCGGTGGAGATTGCCAAGCGGGCGGAAGAACGTGCCAAGATTAAAGGTGAGCGTATTTCTGCCGAATGGGGTAATCAGATACGCAGTTACGTGCTCCACCCCTATAAAATGGTCAAAGACCACCGGACAGATTATGAGGTGGGTAATGCGGAAGCTGTACTTGAAGGTGAACTGGACGGCTTTATAAATGCCTATCTCAGGCAGAATATAGGAAGGGAAGAATGAAAAGACATCTGTTAGCCCTGGGGCTTATGCTGGGGATGCTGCTTGGCGGGTTATTTCCTGTATCACTCAGTGCCCAAAGCTCCATTAGTATAGACAGAAATAATACAAGTATTACCTTTCCCAGCAGTATCGGCTTCAGTATTACAGCCAGCAGTACCAGCAATATTACTGATATTAGGCTGTATTATACGGTTGAGCGTAAAAGTTTTGCACAAATATACAGCGAATTCGTATTGGAAGTTACCCCGGCTCTTAGCGTAAGTGCATCATATTCATGGGATATGCGCTATACCGGCGGTATGCCGCCCGGAGCTAGGGTTAACTACTGGTACCGGATAACAAATGAGGATGGAGATATTCTCATCAGCCCTATCCAGACCCTGGTGTACAATGATACCCGCTTTGACTGGCAAAGTATTTCTGAGGGCATGCTTGAAATTTACTGGTATGAGGGTGACCAGGCCTTTGCTGAGGAACTAATGGAGTCAGCTCAGGCGGCGCTGGTGCGTCTGGCGGCAGATACCGGTGCCGAACTTAAAGACAAGGTTACGCTCTATATTTATGCCAATTCTTCAGACCTGCAGAGTGCTATGGTCTTTCCGGCTGAATGGACTGGCGGAGTAGCCTATACTGATTTTAATGTGATTGCTATAGGTATAGCATCATACGATATTGACTGGGGTAAAAGGGCTATTACCCATGAGCTGGCCCATAAGGTGACCGGCCAGATTACCTCTAACCCTTACGGTGATTTGCCGGTGTGGCTGAATGAGGGCATTTCTATGTATGCCGAAGGTAATCTGGAAGCTGTATATGTAAATTATCTTATCTGGGCTATCAATCAGGATAAACTTATTTCGGTTCAAAGCCTGTGCAGCCCCTTTTCAGCTAATTCGGCTGATGCATATTTATCTTATGCCGAAAGCTTTACTCTGGTGAATTATCTTATTACTAATTATGGTTCTGAAAAGTTTTCAGATTTGCTGGAAACCTTCAGCCACGGTGCCGGTTATGACGAAGCATTGCTGGCTGTTTATGGTTTTGATATCCAGGGTTTAAACACCAAGTGGCTGGCTGCTTTAAAAGACGGTACTATTGAAATTCAGCCGGTCAGGGCCATTATCCTGACACCCGGGTTAGTAGTCCTTTTTACCATAGTAGGCGGGGGCAGTATTATAACCGCTTTCTGGTTATGGAGTAACAGAGTTGCTTCCCGCACCTAGAATGCGTGATTTGCCGCTGGCCGAAAGACCCAGAGAACGGCTTCAGTCTTTGGGGGCTGGGGTGCTTTCCTCAGCTGAACTTCTGGCGGTTATTTTGGGGCGGGGAGTAGCTGGTGAACCGGTTTTACAGAGCGCTCAGCGCCTGCTTACCCATTTCGGCGGTCCGTCAGGCATAGCCTCGGCCAGCGTAGAGGAACTTTCAAAACTGAAAGACATAGGTCTGGCCAAAGCCTGCCAGCTGAAGGCTGCTTTTGAACTGGCTAAACGGGCAGGCGGGATTCAGGCTGAATACCAGCCCTGCATAAAAACCCCGGAAGACGTTTTTCAAATAATATACCCGCTGGTCTGTGACGAAAAAAAGGAACATTTTTTCTGCCTGATGCTGGATGTCAAAAGTAAGCTTATCCGGGTAGGGCATATATCTGCCGGCAGCCTGGATGAGAGTGTGGTGCATCCGCGCGAAGTCTTTAAAGAAGCACTTTCGGCCAGTGCCGCAACCGTAATACTGGCACACAACCATCCCTCCGGGGACAGTGAACCCTCGCCGGATGATATCGGCCTGTCCGCCCGCTTAAGAGAGGCCGGGGGTATAATGGGGATAGAAGTGCTTGACCATGTAATAATAGGCGGACAAACTTTTACCAGTTTAAAAAGACAGGGGCTTTTATAATTATGAAAAAAATACTGTTTGCCATTTTTTCTGTCTGCCTCAGCTTTAGTTTAGTGCTGAGCGGCTGCGGTTATGCGCCGGATGATTCCACTATGCCTGCCGGTGACAATGTGCTAACCCTGATTGGGGAAGAGCCGTATACCCTTGACCCGGCCAAGGTGAGCGATACCACTTCGGTTGCCTATATTTACCAGATATTCAGCGGTCTGCTTAAGATGGGAGATGACCTTACCCCGGTTGCGGATATTGCCGAAAGCTGGGAGGTAAGTCCTGACGGGCTTACCTATACTTTTCATTTAAAACCTAACGTGAAATTCCATAACGGCCGGATTGTCACTGCCGCAGATTTTAAATATTCATGGGAGCGGGCGGCCAGCCCGGAAACCGGCTCCAGTACCGCATTGACTTTTCTGGGGGATATTGAAGGCGTAAAAGAAATGACCGAGGGGCAGGCAAGCTCTATCTCCGGCGTTACAGTGGTAGATGATCTGACTTTAAGGGTAAAGCTGGTATCTGCCTGCAGTTTCTTTCTCTCCAAGCTTTCATATGTGACCTCTTTTGTGGTAGATAAGAATAATGTATCTTCGGGCAGTGACTGGTGGAAAAAACCGGTGGGCACTGGCCCGTTTATGCTTACCGAACTTACTCAGGGAAATTATATTATTCTGGATAGAAATCCTGATTATTATGATACTCCAGCCAAGATTTCAAGCGTTATTTTCCGCTTACAGTCCGGTCAGCCCATGGATTTATACGAAGTGGGAGGGGTAGATGTGGCAGGTGTGGGCGCTGATTATCTGGCCAAAGCTACCGACCCTGACGGCATTTTTGCCTCTGATTTGCAGGTAATACCCCAGCTTGGATTTTATTATTTTGCCTTTGTTACCAGCAAAGCCCCGTTTGATGACCCTAAAATCAGGCAGGCTTTCAGTATGGCGGTGGATAAATCCCGCATTATAGAGCTGGTTTACAAGGGAAGTGTCAGCGCGGCCGAAGGTATCTTACCGCCGGGTATACCCGGCTACAACCTGGATATTACCGGGCTTGAGTATGACCCGGAACGTGCCCTTGAGCTGATTGCCGAATCCTCCTATGGCAGCGTGGAAAATCTGCCCACTATTACCCTGACGACTTCAGGCTGGGGCGGGCTGATTACGGCGGAACTGGAAGCTGTAATTGACCAGTGGCGGCAGAATCTGGGGGTAGAAGTGGTAGTCCGCCAGATAGATAACGAAATGTTCTTTTATGACCTGCAGGCAGAAAAAGACAATATTTATTACTCCGGCTGGGTAGCTGATTATCCCCACCCGCAGGATTTTCTGGCAGTACTTTTTGGGACTGGTTCTGCTTATAACAACGGAGATTACTCCAATCCCGAAGTAGACGCCTTGCTGGCTGAGGCAGCTGCCACTCTGGATACCGAGGAGAGTATGCGGCTTTATGCCCAGGCTGAGCAAATACTGATAAATGATGCGGCCTGCCTGAGTTTCTGCTTTGGTGAAAGCTATATACTGGTCAAACCCTACGTAAAAGGCTATAAGCTGAATGCAATGGGGGTGCCTGTTCTTACCGGTGTCACTATTGAAGACCACTAGATTAGGCTGAAAAACGCTCTGAAGAGGTCTCAAGCCAATCCGCTGCTTAGGGGCGGCCTTGCAACACTAAAAAACCCTGGCCGGAAATTTATAACTCCGGTCAGGGTTTACTTTTGGCATAAATGGCGGAGGGGGTGGGATTCGAACCCACGGTTCTCTTTCGGGAACAACGGTTTTCAAGACCGTCACCATAGACCGCTCGGACACCCCTCCAGGTACTGGATAGAGCTAAGGCTAACTCTTTCCGCTATGCATTATCAGAATAAACTGCGGGCATATTATACCTGCTGGCAAATCCGGCGTCAAAGCTGATTTAGGTATCCGTTCAAACATATGGTGTCTGTGTGCTGCAGTCCCAAAACACCGGCGTTTAGTTGGTATTTAAAAGGCGGGCAGTTTTACGGGTATTTCGTTCAATATCTATCAGGCACTGCATAAGCTCGGCTGAGGCAAAAATAAGTACGCCGGTTATCAGCGAACCTAAAATGCCCATAATACCGGCAAAAACCGAAAAGCTGGATGCTATCTCAAAAAACGTGACGCTTTGTCCTGTCATAACGTAAATAGACATAACCAAACCGGCTAGGGCTATCAGCACCGCCAGTATTTTTAAAACTATTATTATGAATTGTAGTACCGGATATCTGCTTCGCATTTTTCAGGTTTCACCTTTCAGATTCGGGTTATATTTTGCGTTGTTTTGGCCATTTAACGGCTATAAATTAGTGTTTATTTGAGCGGCTGTTTTTGTGAACGGATACTTTTAGATAAATGTTTGCTGACAGTCATAAAGCCCCTCTCAAATAATCTAAGGGATATTATAGTCTAAAAAACAGAAAATAAGAACCAATAAATACTAAAAGGCAAATAAGTCTGTTTAGAGGGTTGAGTTTGCCGTTATATAGTCCTCAAAGACCTGCAGCACTTCAGGGAAATCTGCCCGTCCGAATCCGATACGGAAGTGGTTTTGGCCATAGCCGTACACTTCTGAAGGCAAAAGCATAATACCTGCTTTTGCTAAAACCTGACGGCAAAAATCCATACAGAGGCTATTCTTATTCAGACGGGGAAAGCAGACTGAACCGGCTTTGGGCTTTACCCAGCTGAAATCCGCCTTGTGCCTGCCCATAAAGTCTTCAAGCAGCGTTAAGTTTTGGTTTAGCCTGTTCAGTTGGGAAGATATAATAGTTTGCTTGTTTCTAAGGGCTATTACAGACAGTATTTCGTCTGTGGCACTGCCGCAGATGGTAGTATAGTCTTTAAATCCGGCCATTTTGGAAAGCATATCTTCATCCCTGCAGGCAAGCCAGCCGCTTCGCAGTCCCGGCAGGCCGAATGATTTTGAAAGCCCTCCCAGGCTGACAGCCCTTGAGGATTGGTCACAGGCGGCAGGCAGGCGGGTATCAGGGGCATATTCCATCAGGCGGTACATTTCATCTGAAAAGTGCCAAAGATTATGTTTGTTTATTATTTCCAATATGCGGGCGTAGTCTTCCCTGTCCGGCATGGCCCCGGTGGGGTTGTGTGGGAAATTGGTGATTACCAGGCTGGTATTCGGGCGGATGTTTTGAGCCAGAAAATCAGGGTTAAACCTCCAGCCGTTTTCTTCTTCGGGAATCCAGTGGCTTACTTCGCAGCCCAGGGTTTCCGCCAGCTGGTAGAGTGACTGGTAACCGGGAAAGGTGCAGATAACGTGGTCGCCTTTTTTAAGCAAGCAGTTTAAAGCTATAAAAATGCCCTCTTCGGGTACAACAGTTAAGATATCCGCCGGGGCGGTTATTTGATACAGTTTGGCTATTTCATTCCTGAGCAGGGGGTGTCCGTCTGAATAGGTATATCCCAGCTTCAGGTTTTGCCAGAGACTGCGGCACTCGGTATCCGCCAGTGCCAGCAGGGCAGAGAGTGCCAGCGATTCGCAGTCTGAGCTTGACATAAGGTATCTGGCGGAAAACTCATGCCGGGCAAAGTAACGTTCCAGTTCAAAGGGTTTTATCTCCAATAAAACAGTCCTTTTCTTAGCAGATAGCATCCACTCCCATAAAGGGGCGGAGTACTTCGGGAACAACAATGCTTCCATCCGGCTGCTGGTAGTTTTCTATAACCGATATCATCACCCTGGGCAGGGCCAGCCCTGAGCCGTTTAAGGTGTGGACAAATTCGGGTTTGGCTTCAGGGGTGCGGCGGAAACGGACATTCGCCCGCCTGCCCTGAAAATCTGTGCAGTTAGAGCAGGAAGAAACTTCCAGCCACTCGTCAACACCCGGCGAATACATTTCAATATCATAAGACTTGGCTGAACCGAAACTGATATCAGCCGTGACCAGCTGTTTTAAACGGTAGGGTATCTTCAGGGCGTCTGCTATTTCTTCAGCATCTGCCACCATCTTTTCCAGTTCGTCAAAAGAGTCTTCCGGTTTGCAGTATTTATACAGTTCAACCTTGTCAAACTGGTGCAGCCGTTTTATGCCGCGCACATCTTTACCGGCAGACATTTTTTCGCGGCGGAAGCAGGCAGTGTAGGCTACGTAATGAATGGGCAGTTGCTCCACAGAAAGTATTTCGTCACGGTGCAAATTAGTCAGAGGGGCTTCGGCGGTAGGCACCCACCAGTAGTCCTCCTCTGCGTCATGGTACAAATTGTCAGCAAATTTGGGCAGGTTACCAGACGCTACCAGACACTCCCTTTTTATCATGTAGGGCGGGTAGATTTCGGTATAGCCGTGTTTGCGGGTGTGCAGGTCCAGCATAAAGGCAATAAGTGCCCTCTGAAGGCGCGCGCCCTCGCCCTTTAAAATATAAAAGCGCGAACCGGAAAGCTTGATACCCCGGTCAAAATCTATAATATCCAGCGCTTCTCCCAGTTCCCAGTGGGGTTTGGGGGTGAAACTGAAATTACGTTTTTCTCCCCGGTAATAAAGGACTACGTTTTCGCTTTCGTCTTTGCCCACAGGTACAGATGCATCCGGGATATTGGGTACCCTTAGCAAGCGGTCAGTCAGTTTTTCCTCTACTTCTGAAAGCTCGGTCTCAAGCTCGCTTATCCTGCCGCGTAATATCCGCCCTTCTTCAATGGCGGCCTCATCCCGCTGCTTGGCTATTATTTTGCGTTTGGCGCGAAGGGTATCCAGCTCCTGGCTGAGAGTGCGGCGGCAACTATCCAGCTCCAGTATCTCATCAATGGGGGCATCGGTATTACGGGCGGCTACCGCTTTACGTACCAGTTCGGTATTTTCTCTTATAAATTTCAAATCAAGCATGAAAGGTCTCCTTCTGCCAGAGTAATATCAATTATTCCTGTTCGCCCTTGTCTTCCCGGTCTTTCAGTGCGGGGAACAAAATAACCTCGCGGATAGAGTCATGGTTGGTAAGCAGCATCACCAGACGGTCAATACCTACACCCAGACCGCCGGTGGGCGGCATACCATATGCCAGAGCGGCCAAAAAGTCTTCGTCTATACTTTCGGATTCTTCCGTACGCAGCTGATTGCGCTTTTCGAGCTGTTCTTTAAAACGCGCCCTTTGCTCTACCGGGTCATTCAGTTCGGAAAAAGCATTGGCTATTTCCATATTGGCGCAAATGACTTCAAACCGTTCTGTCAGACGGGGGTCTTCCGGCTTCTGCTTGGCCAGCGGGGACATGGCCACCGGGTGGTCAGTAAGGAAAGTGGGTTGAATCAAACGGGGTTCTACAAATTCACCCACCAGCTCATCAACCAGTTTGCCCCAGTCCTTGGCGGGGTCTACCTTCAGTTTGCGGCGGGTCATTTCCGCGGCTAAAGCCTCTTTGGTGGGGAAATCAAAGAAATCTATACCGGCATATTGTTTTACGGCATCACGCATGCTCAGGCGGGGCCAGGGAGGGGTAAAATCCAGGGTGGTATCCCCGAACGGCACGGTGTATCCGCCGCTTATTTCTTTCACCACACTTGAAACCATTTCCTCAAGGAAATCCATAACGTCTTTATAGTCAGCATAAGCCTGGTAGCTTTCCATCATGGTAAATTCGGGGTTGTGGCGGGTGGAAACCCCTTCGTTGCGGAATATCCGCCCTATCTCATATACCCGGTCAAAACCGCCCACAATCAGCCTTTTCAGGTGCAGTTCCAAAGCTATCCGCATATAAAAATCACAGTCCAAAGCCTGATGATGGGTAATAAAGGGGCGGGCGAGTGCCCCGCCTGCCTCAGGCTGAAGAACCGGGGTTTCTACCTCCAGAAAACCTTTGCTGCTCATAAAGCTGCGGATGGCACTGATAACCTGGCTGCGGGTAAGGAAGGTCTGGCGGGCGTCCGCATTGGAAATAAGGTCCAGGTAACGCTGGCGGTAGCGTTTTTCCACATCCTGCAGGCCGTGCCATTTCTCAGGCAGGGGCAGCAGGGATTTGGAAAGCAGGCTTATTTTGGTGGCTGCCAGACTGGGTTCACCGGTGCGGGTACGCATAAGGCTTCCCTCCGCACCTATAAAATCACCCAAATCCAAATCTTTAAGCAGCTCTATACTGGCTTCGTCAAGGTCATTCTGGCGGCAGAAAACCTGTATTTTGCCGCTGCCGTCACGTATATCCATGAAAGAAATCTTGCCCATGTCGCGCAGGGTCATAATCCGCCCGGCAATCCTCAGAATTTCCTTTGGCGGGTTCTCCTGTTTTTCCAGTTCGGCCAGCAAGGCAACTGCCTGGACACTGGTATGGCTGGGGTGGAAAGTGGCTGGATAGGGGTTTATACCCCGGCTCTTTATCCGTTCCAGTTTTTCCATCTTTTGGGCGTTCAGATATTCTTCCGGCATAGACTACTCTCTTGTAACTGGGATTTTCAAAGCTATTATATGCTATCACTGCAGCTATGGCAAAGATAATGCCTGTGGTTTGTTTAGTTTGTTAAAATTTATTAAAGGTATAAAAGGGATAAATGGTATAAGAATATTCCAGATAATATTTGAAATATTATATAAAAGTGCTATAATTTCTGGCGTTCCAGAGCAAAGTCACAAATAATACAAAATGGATAAAAAAACACATGGATGTATCAGAGTCTATTATTCCTATTATTGTGGGTATAGTTCAGGTAGTTTTTATTGTGGTGCTGTTAGCTTTGGGAATATATAGTTTTAGAAATCATTATTCTAAAAAACACTTGGATACAAAGGATATTCCGGCAGAGGAATCCCGTGAAGACCTCTTTTTTTAACCGCTGTCCGCCTTGTTTTCCGCTTATAGATTAGCCATTCTCAGGCTGTCCAGCCAGAGCAGGGCTTTGGGTTCTTTTTCCAGCACAAAGCGGATATTGGCACGTATTGCCAGCTCCAGCTCAGACAATATTTCCCGGTTGATTTTCAGACGGTATATGTTCGGGATATCATTTTCCTGAATATAGCGCAATACTTTCACCGCATTTACCGAAATAGGTATGCCGGTTTGGGTATTCCGGCAATCAGGGCAGATTATGCCGCCGCTTTCCGGGCTGAAATAATTGGTGGTAGCCAGCAGTTTCTGGTGGCAGTTGGCACACTCACGCAGTTCCGGTTTGTATCCGCTCATTTCCAGCAGGTGTATTTCAAAATATTTGGTACATAGTTCTGCCTGAGTTGTATTGTCCAGTTCCTCCAGGGTGGAAAGCAACAGCTGAAAGATAGCCGGGTTGGCAGATTCCTCGGGTGAGAAGTGAAAAGCCAGCTCACAGACATAAAAGGCCATGGCCGAAAGCTGAAGGCTGCTGCGGATGTTTAGAAAACTCTGGATAGTCTGGCTGCCGGTTACCGTATCTATAGCTTTGCCTCTGGCCAGAGATACTTCCGAATAACAAAAAAGCTCCAGGTGGCCTGAAAGTTTGCTTTTGGTTTTTCTGACGCTTTTAGCAAAACCCTGTATCAGCCCCAGGTCCGGGGTGAGCAAACTTAAGATACGGTCAGCTTCCCCGCATTTGGTCTTACGAACTATAATTGCTCTGGTTTTAAAGTCATGGGGTTTGGTCATTTATAATCTGTCTTTTCGGTTTTGCTAAGAGTATTGCCTGATGTTTGGTCTTTACCAAATGATATTATATGTTTAAGCTCAAAAGGTAAAGCGGTTTCGGGTCTTTTGAACTTATAAGCCGGGTTTTTAGCTGTGAGGCTGTTTTTCCTGTTTGATTGCCAGACGTTTTTGCACCTGGGGGCTTTTTAATTCACGCAAAGCGTCTGTAGCTATAAATCTGGCGCTTCTGGTATTTAAGTCCAGTATCTCCTGCCCCAGGGCTATAGCGGCCTGGTTTAAGCTCAGATTGCGTTTGCCTATCTGGCGGAGTGCCCAGTTAACCGCCTTTTTTACATAATTGCGTTCATCAGATGCTTCTGCCAGCAGGCGGGGGAAAAAGGAGATAAATTTTTCATCCGCCGCTTTTTTATCATGGACTGCCAAAGCGGTAAGTAATACAAAACCCGCCCGTTTGACGTATTCCTCCCGGCGGTAGGTCCAGGCCAAGGCCTGTTCGTAAGCAAATGGGGTTTTTGACCAAAGGTTGTTGCAGCACAGGTCACAGATATCCCATGAATCCAGGTCTTTGACCCAGCTTTCCATCTCCTCTTGGCTGACCTTTTTGCTTTCAGCAATCAGGCTGGCCATTATACGGGCTTCATGAATACCCGAATCCCAGAGTAAAAGTGCCAGGGCATGATTATGCCCGGCGGATTTGGCAAGCGGGCGGATATCTTTTACGCTCACTCCCAGGGTATTGGCGCTGGATATACCGAAGCGGGCCATACCAGCCACATTATCCGCATTGGCCAGTGATTTAAGCCGGTTTATGAGTGTGTTGTATTCTATCCGGATGTTTGTGTCTGACAATTTAAAGCCATTTCTTCCGCTTGAAAAACAATACTAATATTAAAGCTATGGCTAGCATGAATAAAAGTATACCGGGATACCCCCAACTGAAGCGGAGCTCTGGGATATCAAAATTCATGCCGTATATGCCTACGATAAAGGTCAGGGGTATAAAAATGGAAGCGAATATAGTTAAAACCTTCATGACCTCACTCATGCGGTTGGATAGGCTGGAAAGGTAAATATCTATCATGTTGGAAAGCATATCCCGGTAGGTTTCGCCGGTATCTATCTGCTGGATAAGGTGGTCATAAATGTCACGGAAATATATGTGGCTGCTTTTATCTATCAGGGGCGTTTCACTGCGTTCAATGGCTGCCACGGTCTCCCTGACCGGCCAGATAGATTTACGGATAAAGAGCATTTCTTTTTTGGCCTCTGAAATCTGTTTGAGTGTTTGGGAGGATGGGGAGGATAGAAGTTGTTCTTCTATTTCGTCCAGATAATCTCCGAAGCCCTCTATCAAACTGAAATAGCCGTCTACTATTATATCCAGTATGGAATAGAGCAGATAGTCTGCTCCTAGTTTCCGAATCCGCCCGTTATCTGACTGTAAACGTTGGTGAATGGGGTTAAAAATATCACTCTGGTGTTCCTGAAAACTTATCAGGAAGTTTTTACCCAGTATCAGGCTGATATGCTCTGAGCGGGTTTTCTTAAGCTCGGAATCCCAGTGAAGTGCTTTGATAACGGCAAAGAGGTAATTGCCGTAGTCTTCCAGTTTGGGACGCTGCTCGGTATTGACCACGTCTTCAAGGGTAAGGGGGTGAAGGTTAAAGCATTTACCCAGTTCCTCCACCATAGCAGTATCCTGAAGGCCGCTGACCTTTACCCAGACTATGCCGCCGGACTGTTTAACCTGGGTACTGCAGTCCGCCAGGGTTTTTAAAGGCAGCGGCTGGTAGGAATCCGGAGTATACGAGCTAAGGCTGAGGCTGGCTGGCTCTGTCTTTCCTTCGCCTATAAATACTACTGAGCCTGGCAGCATACCTGCCTTCTGGGAGTATTTTTTAGATTGTCTGGTCATAGCCTGCCTCCTTTCGGGCTCAAGTCAGGAAAGGAAAACTAAAAGTTCTGGCGTCCCTCCATGGCCCGGCTTAAGGTTACATCATCAGCATATTCCAGTTCGGTTCCAAAGGGTAAACCCCGTGCCAGTCTGGTTACTTTTATACCCAGCGGGGTTATCAGGCGCGAAAGGTACATAGCGGTAGCCTCACCCTCGGTGGTGGGGTTGGTAGCTAAAATAACCTCATCTACCTGCCCGTCATTCAGGCGGCTCATAAGTTCGTTTATGCGTATATTTTGGGAAGTGATGCCTTCGGTGGGGGAAATAGCCCCGTGCAGTACATGGTAATAACCGCGGTAGACGCCCACGTGTTCCAGTGCCAAAATATCCTGCGGCTGTTCCACCACGCAAATCTTGTTTGCTTCGCGTTTGGTATTCTGGCAGATTGGGCAAAGCTCACTGTCAGCCACGTTAAAGCAGATACGGCACTGGCTTATCTGGTTCTTGATACTGCGGATAGTATCTGAAAGAGCCAGAACCTGTTCTTCAGGCGCCCGCATCAGGTAAAAAGCCAGCCGCTGGGCGCTTTTCGGGCCTATGCCCGGGAGTTTGCCCAGCGAATCTATAAGCTTGTTTACTGCACCGGCTGTAGACGGTAAAGAAGTATCCTTCAACAAAGTCTCCTGCCGAAATATTACATCAGACCCGGAATTTTAACATCCCCCATCAGTCCCTGCATTTGCTTTGAGCCTTCTTTTTTAGTCTCTTCGTAAGCATCATTGAAAGCTTTAGTCAGGGCATTTTCCAGGTCTTTGGGTTTGGACGGGTTGATGATGTCAGGTGAAATACTGAGGGACAGTATTTTTTGCTGGCCGTTCATCTTTATCTTGATAGCACCCTTGGCGCTTTCAGTCTCCACTATTACTTTTGCCAGTTCTTTCTGGGCTTTGTCCAGCTTAGACTTAAGCTCCATGGCCTGCTTAATCATGTTCATGTTCACGCTTTACTTTTCCTCCACTGATATAATCTGGGCTCCCAGTTTTTGGGCTTCTTTGACCAAATGGTTGGTTTCGGCTTCGGATATGCATACCAAAGTGCATGTCCTGCCTACGAAATTTGAAATAATTTCGGCGGTAACCTTGCGGTTTTCCAGTTCTTCAATCTTGTCTTTGTGGTATTTGTATTTAAAAGACAGAGTGACCACATTTTTTTCTATAGAGACCGGGCGGACACCGGCGCTGCGGAGTATGGCTACTGCCGCTGAGCGTTTAAGGTTGTCCGGTGCCTGGTCAAGTATGTTTTTCCAGCTGACCTTTAGCTGTTCAATCACATCCCCGGCCCCTATAAGCACTTTTTCTTCTTCTTTGGGCGGGGCGGGGGCAGTGTATTTGGGTTTTTCTTCCACAGGTATAGCCGTTCTGGTAAGTTTGGGGGCAGATTCTTTAGCCCCGTTTCTGGAGGCAGCGGCCGGTTCTGAAGCATTCTTGGTTTTATCCTGGATTTCTGCTTTGGCTTCTTTCTGCGGCGGCTCATTAGATACCGCCGGTTTTTCAGTTTTAGGGGCTGGTAATTCGGCCTGGGGGGGTATAGTAGCCGGTGCAGTATCCGGATTAAGCGAAGCATCTACCAGCGCCAGCTCAAAACTCAGGCTGGAGGCCGTATCTGAACTGAAATCAAGCTGGCTAAAGGCCTTTATAGCTTTGGTAATGCCCTCCAGGTTGGTTATGGCTGACACTTTTTGCAGGGCTTTTTTCTCATCTGCGGTAAGTTCCAGGCTGCCTTCCGCCTCGCTGTTTAGGAGCATAATCTGGCGGAGGTAATCCAGCAGTTCACGGCGGAACTGCTTTAGATCAATCCCGTCCGCCACGACGGCATTAAGGGTTTGCAGCCCGTTTTTGATATCTTTTTTAAGTATATTTTCCGCCAGGGTTTTTATGCGTTCATCCCCGCTGATACCCAAAGCCGCCTGCACCTGGGGCAGGCTTATTTCGGTACCGTAAGTGGTGGCTATCTGCTGAAGCAGGTTTTCACCGTCACGGAAACTGCCCCCGGCTGAACGGGCTATCAGTTTTAAAGCCTCCGGTTCTATATTTATGCCCTCCGCCTGGCTTATTTTTTCCAGTTTGCGGCTCATATCCGAAAGGGATACCCGGTGGAAATCAAACCGCTGGCAGCGGGACATAATGGTGGGCAGTACCTTGTGGATTTCAGTGGTGGCCAGTATAAATATAACCCTGGGCGGGGGTTCTTCAAGTGTTTTCAAAAGGGCGTTTGAGGCACTGTTGGAAAGCATATGGACTTCATCTATTATATAAACCTTGTAGTTCGCCAGTGCCGGGGCGTACTGGACTTTTTCTTTAAGCTCACGGATATCGTCTACCCCGGTATTGGAGGCGGCATCTATTTCGATTACGTCCATAGAGCTGCCCTCGGTTATGGATAAACACATGGGGCAGGTATTGCAGGGTTCGCCCTTTCCCTGGTTGGTGGTGCAGTTTACCGCTTTAGCCAAAATGCGTCCGGTACTGGTTTTGCCCGTACCCCTGGGGCCGCAGAAAAGATAGGCCTGGGCAATACGCCCGCTTGAAAGGGCATTTTTCAGGGTGTGGGCAACGTGTTCCTGGCCGACAAGGTCAGCCAGAGTTTGGGGGCGCCATTTGCGGTAAAATACCTGACAGGTCATATCTGCCATATTATACCCTAAAAGTGTTATTCTCCAAAGCAATTTCGGGCAGATATTTAGCTACAAGGTATGAAAAATCCCCGCTGATTTGCCAGGTGGGGAAGATATCCGGGGTGTAACATACGGGCAGGGTGCAGACGGCGGCTGGTTTTCCGGTTGCACCCTGTGTTTTTTAGCCGTTTTTTATTTATCCGGGTAAGTTATTTCCGGCATTTGGCTGCCTGGTATACAGGCTGGTTTGCTCTTTTATTCAGTAAATACCTTTACCTTGCTGCCTTCACTGTCTACGTCTACCTCCATCTCGGTCATAGCCTCAATCAGGGGTTCAATATCCTCTTCACGCAGGTTCTTGAAATCAAAGTTGACCCCCTTTTCCTTCAGGTTATGGTCTATTTCGTTGGTAGCATCTGCCGGCAGTATGGATGCCAGCTTGATTCCGGCTCTCAGCAGAGCCATTGGAACGCGCACATTGACCTTGGCATTACTGTCTTCGTCAGTGCCGTTTATTATTACCCGCAGGTATTTGGGTACTCCTTTGGCAGTTATGGCGGCAGCCGGGGCGGGTTTTGGGTCTTCATTACCCAGCGCTTCAAGCAGTTTGTTGGCCTGGTCTACGGTTATTTTGCCTTCGGAAAGCATTTGCAGTATTTTTTTAGCATTTTCAGACATTTTTAATATTCCTCCTTATATAAACTGTACTTTTATACGGGTTTTATTGTCGCGGATATCTGCATTCATACCTCTGAGGGCACACCACAAGCGGTATGAATATGGGCCGATAAGCAAGAGGAAGCGGCCTCTGCCGCTTGACCAGGTCAGTAAGATAGCCAGCAGCATGAAAGGTGCAAATACAATCATTAGTGCCAGTACAATGGGATATATCAGGAAAAGCGGCAGTATCAGCGGAAAGCTTCCGCCGCCCTTGCCGAATGGTATGCCCGCCCAGAGAAGCATAGGTGGCCAGTACATTATCTTTGCAACCTCCTTAGAGCTTCGTCTACTGAGATTCCGCCTTTTTCCAGTTCTGCCAGTACATTATCATCTTCGTTGGTTGTGGGTGGGGTGGGAAAGTTTTCAACAAAGCTGAAATTTGCCCCTATCCGCTGCAGGCGGTTTTTCACGGTGGGGTAACTGATACCGAAAAACTTTTCCATGTCTTTTATAGAGCCGTGGCATTTTACAAAGGCCATTACAAACACCTGGTCTTCGGCGGAGAGTCTGGCCAAAGCAGGCAGCTCAAAGCTCCCCTCAATGGCAATGCCTGAAGATGCCAGTTTGACCCGCTCAACCGTTACGGTTGCTCCCTGGGTGAGCTTGGTCAGTTCCTGCCAGTCTTTTGCCATATTGTGTACCTCCGGGTAGTTATTTAACTTATATCAGTATTATATGGTGAAAAATTAAAAAAGTCAATATATAAATTAAGAAAATTAATATAGCAAGGTGGTATTAATTAATAATATTTATCGGCGGGCAGATGGGTAGCTGCGGGCAATAAAAAACGGCTTCGGAATTTCCGAAGCCGTCAAAGTGCCGTGGTGTTTTAGGGGTTATTCAAGCAGGGAAGGAATATCTCTGCTGAGTTCATCAATATCTCGCCGCCTGTCCGCCAGGTCAGCCTGACGCTGCTTGATTACCGGCATCATGCTGGTGGAGCGGTTGTAGTAGTAGCGTACCCTCTCAAGGTCAGATAACTCGGAGAAAATAACGGTTACAGTCATGGTGTCTTTTTCGCGGGGGTAGTCACCGTTGCGGATAATGGCGTTCGGTGCCATCTCACGCAGCCAGTCACCCTGTTCTTTTATGATATCCATATTTATTTCTTTGGCAGGGGCGGAAATAAGGAACAGCGCCCGTCCGGCATCACGGGGGTCAATCTTGAGCGAAAGCTCGCTTACGGCTTCATCCATAGCCCGGATACCTTTGTAGTTGGAAACGCTCTTCATCCGGAAATGGTCAGTTTTATCAAAGGGCAGGGTCAAGGTGCGGACGCGGGCCTTGCCGTGACCGATAACCGTCCAGCCGGAAATGGTCTGGATGATATCACCGGCATCCATAGTCTTGGCACCGATGTACTTGGAGTTCTTTTCTTCACCGGCACACAGCAAATCCCAGAAAGGCTCAACAATCAGAGAGTTTATCTTGGAAAGGTTGTAGCGGAGTGAAAAATCCTTGCGGACATAACGCTGGTTTTCCACCAGTATAACCGCATCTGCAACCGAACTGATTGATTTTAAGCAGACAGCGGTATTGTAGACGGTGCGCTCTTCGGTTTTCTCCTCATGCTCAAAGGGCAGGGCTATCAGGGCATAAACCGGTTTGTCCATGTAGCGCTCTTTGATATGCTGGGCGATAATGGAAACCGAACCCGAACCGGTACCGCCGGCCGCACCGGCAATAACCAGAAAACCGTCTGCATCATAAAAACGCTTGGTAGTGCGCAGGGCATCTATAACCTTGTCGGCATCTGCTCTGGCAATTTCAGCACCCAGTTCATTTATTTTACCTACCCCATGGCCGCCGGTTTTACGCCCGCCGATAAGTATGCGGTGCTGGTGGTCAGGTTTGATGGTGACCAGACCTGAAAGGTCAGCCTGGTCGGTATTTACGGCGAACACTCCCGGGCAGATACTCACGTTACGCTGGGAGCGGGCTCTTTTATCCATACGGGCAAACTCATCCGCTATGCGGCTGCCGCATTGCCCAAGACCGATTACAATTAATTTCATTTTGTCCTCCGTTAATCGGGCTAAATTCTAAACTAATAGCTTTAGCATGTCAACAACTTACGTTTAAATCTGCCCCAGTTATTAGTTTAAAATTTATTTGGAGATGTAAGCTATCAAATCTCCCAGGCGGGTGGAGTAACCCCACTCATTGTCATACCATGAAAGTACTTTTACCATATTGCCGTCCAGAACCATAGTACTGGGGGCATCTATGATGGAACTGGCAGGGTTGCCCTTGAAATCACTGCTGACCAGCTCCTCTTCGCAGTATTCCAGTATTCCGGCCAGCTTGCCCTGGGCGGCTTCCTTGAAAGCGGCGTTTACTTCCTCTACGGTTACATTTCTGGCCAGTTCACCAACAAAATCCACCAGTGAAACGCTGGCAGAGGGTATGCGGAATGAAATGCCGTCCAGTTTGCCTTTAAGTTCGGGCAGCACCAAAGCTACCGCTTTGGCAGCACCGGTAGTGGTGGGGATAACATTGACCGCGGCGGCTCTGGCCCGGCGGATGTCCTTGTGGAACATATCCTGTATCTTCTGGTCATTGGTATAGGCATGGCAGGTAGTCATGAAACCTTTTTTAACCCCGAATTTATCATGGAGTACCTTTATAAGGGGGGCGACACAGTTGGTGGTGCAGGAGGCATTGGAGATAACACGGTGAGTATTGCAGTTATATTTTTCTTCGTTTACACCCATAACCACGGTGATATCTTCACCCTTGGCCGGGGCTGAAATTACCACAGTCTTAACACTGCCGCGAAGGTGGGCGGAGGCTTTGGCGGCATCGGTAAACAAACCGGTAGATTCAATCACCAAATCTACTCCGGCGGTCTCCCAGGGGATCTGCATGGGGTCACGTTCGCTGAAAACCTTGATGGGTTTGCCGTCTACTATTATAGAGCAGTCATCAGATTCAACTGTACCGGGATATTTGCCGTAGGTTGAGTCCCATTTTAAAAGGTGGGCGTTGGATTTATTGTCGGCCAGGTCATTTACCGCTACTACTTCAAGTTCGCCGCGGTGGTACTGGTTAATAGTCCTTAGGGTAATACGCCCGATTCGCCCGAATCCGTTAATGCCGATTCTGGTTACCATAATAATCCCCCTTCAAGTAAATTATAGGTTTATCTGTTTTTTGGCCTTAAGCATATCCAAAAAGGCCTCAAGCCGAGTTTTCTGATGCTGGTTTAAATGAAAATCTGCGTTGCCTTCCAGGGTGAGCATGGGAAGCGGCAGCTTTTGCCTCAATATAATATCACCGATAGCCCGATGACAGAAAGCCTGAACATAATGGATTATGCCGTCTATACGGCGCTCGGTGAGCTGGGTCTGGATATCCCTTAAGCGGTATTCCATGGGGTAGGGGTAAGTATAAGCGGTGTAAGACCGGGAGATATCAGCACCGCCTTCGGGCAGGCTGAACTGCCGCTGGATTTCATTAAACACCACTCTGGCTCCGTTTTGCTCAAGGTAAGGGTAAAGCTCCTGCCCGAATACCGATGGCACACCCAGATAAGCCAGCCGTAGTTCGGTCGGGGGATAAGGAGTGCGGTTCTCCGCTGTGTTCAGGAGTTTCTGAAGGTCGGCTTGGTACTTTACATAATCACTATTAAAATCTGAACTGGATACCAGCCAGTAGTGGTCTTCAAAACCGGATACTTTGTTTCCGGCATAACACAGGTAGTCTAGCCTGTGTGCCAGTTCTCTGGCGGGACTAAGTGTTTTCCGCCATTCTTCCGCCGCCTCAAGAGTAGTGCCCAGCCTGAGGGCCAGTTTTGACAGAGATGCTTTTACCTCCGCGGGGTTGGGTTCGGTGGGGAAGTCAAAAGGAATGGTGCGGATACCTTTTAGGTTTAAAACTTCCCTTAGCATCTGGGTGTTTGAGCAGTCACCGCTGGTTACACAGATAACCTCGCTGATGCCTTTATCCAGGCAGACACCGTAAATGCCTTTTATCCAGGCGCAGCAGTTTAAGGGAAAGCCGTCTTTTTCAGCCAAGCGGATAAGCCTGTCAGGATTTGTATCTGAAACGAAAATATTATTCAGGTCCAGCGGGCTGTAACCGGCTGAAAGCAGTATTTCTATGGGTACGGTGGTGGTAATGCCGATGTATTTGGGGTGCCCGTTATTTTTCAAAACAGCTCACATTTTATGAAAAATTTTTTATCCCATATGGCATCTGGCATATCTTTAAAGCTTTACCCTGCGGATGCAGTGTGGGAGGGTTTTCACCGGCTGCCGGCTGCATCCAGAGGGTTTCTATATCCTTTTATAATTATTTTAAGTTGAAAAAGGCCTCTTTGCCGGGGTATTTGGCCTTTCCGCCCAGTTCCTCTTCAATACGGAGCAGGCGGTTATATTTGGCAGTGCGTTCTGCGCGGCAGGGAGCGCCGGTTTTTATCTGGCCGGCCTTCATGGCCACAGCCAAATCTGCAATAGTAGTATCTTCGGTTTCTCCGCTGCGGTGGCTGACCACTGCTGTCCAGGCGGAATTATTTGCCATTTTGATAGCGGCAATAGTCTCAGACAAGGTGCCTATCTGGTTAAGTTTAATAAGTATGGAGTTGGAGGCGTTTTCTTTTATACCCCTTTCCAGCCGCTTTATATTGGTGACATAAAAGTCATCACCCACCAGCTGAACCTTGCTGCCGATTTTTTTAGTAAGCATTTTCCAGCCGTCCCAGTCATCTTCAAAAAGGCCGTCTTCAATACTGATTATGGGGTATTTTTCCACCCAGCCGCACCAGTAATCCACCATTTCGGCACTGCTGAGGGTTTTATTTTCAGTTGCCAGGGTGTATTTGCCGTCCTGATAAAGTTCACTTGAAGCCGGGTCAAGGGCTATGAATATATCTTCACCGGGGCGGTAGCCGGCTTTTTCAATGGCTTTCAGTATTACTTCCACCGCATCTTTATTGGTGGGTAGGGAAGGGGCAAAACCGCCTTCATCACCTACAGTAGTATTCTGGTTCATACCTTTCAACACTTTTTTCAGGCTGTGGTAAACCTCGGTACCCATCCGGAGTGCCTCGGCAAAGCTTTTGGCACCTGTGGGCATCACCATAAACTCCTGAAAGTCAGTGGAGTTTGAGGCGTGTTTGCCGCCGTTTAATATATTGAACATGGGTACGGGCAGGATATATTCGTCACAGTTGTTCAGGTAACGGTAAAGAGGCATATGGCAGGATGCAGCTGCGGCATGGGCAACTGCCAGTGAAGTGGCCAGCATGGCGTTAGCCCCCAGCTTGGCTTTATTGGGAGTGCCGTCCAGTTCTATCAAAAGATTATCCAGCCCCTGCTGGTCTGATGCTTTGAAACCGGATATGGCCTTAGCAATGGCGGTATTTACATTAGTAACTGCCTTTTGTACGCCAAGCCCGTTATAGCGGGATTTGTCTCCGTCACGCAGTTCCACGGCTTCATGGCTGCCGGTGGAAGCACCCGAAGGTACAGCCGCCCGGCCGAAAGAGCCGTCAGATAAAACTACATCCGCTTCAACGGTGGGGTTGCCACGGGAATCCAGTATCTCTCTGGCCTTGATAGACTTGACTACTGCAGACACAATTACCTCACACTCGTATTAGTTTATTAAATCCAGAGCCATTGTAACTGCTTCAAGGGCATTTCCGGCTTTGATTACAGCGCCGTCAGCCTTGCCGTTCTGGCTCATTGACCAGCTGTTTAAAGTAATTACCGGCAGTCCGCTTTGCAGGGCATAGGCTATTTCAGACAGTGTTCCGTAAGCACCGCCCACCGCAATAACCGCCTGGGCAGATTTGACCACCATGACATTCCGGGCAAAACCTATACTGCTTATTATGGGTATTTGGACATACGGGTTTGCCTCTTCACGGCTGTTTCCCGGCAGTATACCTATGGTTAGCCCTCCATTTAAAGATGCACCCCGGCAGGCGGCTTCCATTACCCCGCCCATGCCCCCGCAGACAAGTGTAACCTGCCTAAGCGCAAGTTCTTTGCCCACTTCCTCTGCCAAACGGGTTTCCTCAGGAGTGGCTTTGGAGGCACCTATAACCGCAATGAAAATACGTTTATTATCCATGAAAAGCAAGGGAATTATAACACCCCCGTGCTATTTGGGGCAAAGATTTAAGAGTTGAAACGGTTGGAGGCGGTATCCAGCCCACAGGTCAGCAGGCAGGTGAGTGCTTCGGAAGCACGGGTAATAGCCTTGTCCATAATCTCCTGTTCTTCCCCGCCGAAATTGCCCAGTACATGGTCTACCACCTCAGTTCCGTTATTCCGGCTATCCGGCTTGCCGATACCTATCTTCAGGCGGATAAATTCCTTGGTGCCGATGTCTGTAATAATAGACGAAATGCCGTTATGCCCGCCGGCACTTCCCCCCAGCCGCAGTCGGATTTTGCCCGCAGGCAAATCCAAATCATCCTGCACTACAATAATATCAGCGGCTTTAAGGTTGTAGCGGCGAAGCAGCTGGCTGGCGGCTTTGCCGGAGAGGTTCATATAGGTCTGGGGTTTGGCCAGCACTATTTCCTCGTCATTTATGCGTCCTGAACCGGTGCGGGAAAGGCAGCATTTTTTGTCAAAGCTGATATGGTTGTCTTTGGCAAAACGGCTCAGGCACTGGAAACCCACGTTATGGCGGTTACCCGAATATTCTTTGCCGGGGTTTCCCAGCCCGATAATAAGTTTCATCAAGATTGCTCCAGCATATTTATAAATTCCTGTTCGGACAGCTCTTTTACCCCCATACTGCGGGCTTTGGCCAGCTTGGAGCCGGCATCAGCACCTACCACCAGATAGCGGGTTGCTTTGGTAACATTGTCCTTGGCCGTGCCGCCAAGTGAGCGGATTTTTTGCTGTGCTTCTTCGCGGCTTAAACCTTCCAGTTTGCCGGTGACTACAAACTCCACTCCGGAAAGCGGCAGAGGTTTATGTGAGGGTTTTTGGTCTGAAGCAAGCTTTACTCCGGCTGTTTCCAAACGGTGGATGACCGCTATGTTTTTTTCTTCGCTGAAATAGGCTTTTATGCTGCTGGCTATCTTGGCACCTATATCCGGTATGGTTTGCAGTTCATCAAGACCTGCCCCAGCCAGTGCCCATATATCCCCGTAGCGGCTGGATAGCAAAGCGGCTGTCTCATTTCCCACGTGGCGGATACCCAGCCCGAATATTACCCTGTCCAGCGGGCGGCTTTTGCTGTCTGCGATAGCTTTTATTATATTATCCGCACTTTTTTCACCCATGCGCGGCAGTTTCAGTAAATCAGCCGCAGTCAGGTAGTAAAGGTCAGATACGTTTTTGACCAATCCCTCTTGTGCCAGTATCACGCTCAGGCTTTCGCCGATGCCGCGGATATCCATAGCCCCTCTGGAAACAAAGTGTTCCAGCTGGCGTTCAAACTGGGCGGGGCAGGAAACGTTGGCACAGTAGTGCATAGCCTCACCTTCAGGGCGGTATATTTCCCCTCCGCACACCGGGCAGGCCGGGCGGTTAAGTTTGGGGTTAAACAGGGTTTCCTCCATGCTGAAGGGTTTTGATTCGGGGCTGCGTTTAGCCAGCACCGGGGCAACTACCTCAGGTATTACTTCCCCCGCCCGCTGGATTACTACCGTATCCCCTTCACGGATATCCTTGCGGAGGATATCATCTTCGTTATGCAAACTGGCCTGTTTTACCACTACCCCGCCTACATTTACCGGTTCAAGGATGGCATACGGGTTTAAAGTGCCGGTACGGCCTACCGATATGCCTATTTTGTTAAGGAGGGTAGTGACCTGTTCAGCCGGAAATTTATAGGCGATAGCCCAGCGGGGTTCACGTCCCGCATCCCCCAGTTTTTGCTGCAGGGATACGGAATCTACCTTGAAGACTACCCCATCTGCTTCGTAGGGCAGGGAATCCCGGTTTTCCGCCATCTCACGGTAGTATTCTTTGGCTTCTTCCAGGGTGTTTACCAGACGGTTACGCGGGTTTATCCTGAAACCCAGGCGGCTGAAGTACTCCAGTATCTGCCAGTGGCTGTCAGGCAGCAGGCTGTCTTCCGCATACCCCAGAGCATAAATAAATATATCCAGCGGTCTTTCGGCCGTTACTGACGGGTCAAGCTGGCGGAGTGAACCGGCGGCGGCATTGCGGGGGTTGGCAAAAAGGGATAGCCCTTTATCAGCCCTTTCACGGTTGAGTTTGGCGAAGCCTTCTTTTGGAAGATAAACTTCACCCCTTATTTCAAAAACAGGGGGGGTGTCCTCCTCGGTATTTAAGGGTATAGAATGGATAGTTCTCAGGTTTCGGGTAATATTTTCACCCTGAAAGCCGTCACCCCGGGTAGCGCCGGTGGTAAACTTGCCGTTTCGGTAGGTAAGTGCAACTGCCAGCCCGTCCATTTTGGGTTCGCAGTCTATCTGAAAAGCGGCATTCCCCAGCAGTTTCTTTACCCGCAGGTACCAGGCTTCCAGTTCCGTATCTGAAAAGGCATTTGCCAGAGAAAGCAGCGGATAAGGGTGATTGACAATGCCGAAGGCCTTTAGCGGCTCAGCCCCCACTCTTTGGGTGGGTGAGTCCGCCGTAACAAGCTCAGGGTGGGCTTCCTCCAGCTCTTTTAAGCGGCGGAGCAAGGCGTCATACTCGGAATCAGATATTTCAGGGTTATCCTGAACGTAATACAGCTGGTTATGGCGGTTTATCTCGCGCCTCAGGTTTTCTATTTCCGTTCGGGGGGAAAACATATCTTCCATACAGGTTATTAGTATATCACAGCCCCTGTTTAGAGCAAGTACAAAAGTACAACCGTTCACGTTTGAAAGGGGCTTGCGTCAGACGCCGTTCTAAGTTAAACTAAAACCAGATTTTGGAAAGAGGGAGCTAGAAAAATGGCTGAAGTTCGGGCTTTTCACGGATTACGTTACAACCCTATGTTTGTAGATGATATGGCAGATGTTATCTGTCCGCCTTATGACATTATCAGCCCTGAACAGGAAAAAGCCCTTAAAGAGCGCAGCCCTTACAACTATATACGGCTGGAATACAGCCAGCCCACCCCCCAGGACAATATTGTAGATAACCGCTATACCCGTGCCGCCGCCATCCTGGAAAAATGGATTGGCGAACGGGTAATGACTGCCGAAAAGAAAGCGGCTATATACATACATGACCATTACTTCAGCGTGTTCGGCAAACAGTATAAAAGGCGGGGCATTATTGCCAGAGTGCGGCTTGAGGAATGGGACAGGATGGTTATCCGCCCCCACGAAGGCACACTTTCCGAACCTAAAAGGGACAGGATTAACCTCATTTCAGCTGTCCGTGCCAATACCAGCCCGGTGTATGGGCTGTATCAGGATATAGAAAAAGACGTAAGCAGGCTGCTTGAGCTGCAAACCGAAAGCAAACCGGTTGTCAGCATGAATATTGAAGGCGAACGCCATGAGCTTTGGGTGGTAACTGATGAACCAGCCATATCCAAAATAACGGCTTTATTTGACAAGAAACCCATCTACATAGCTGACGGCCATCACCGTTATGAAAGCGCCCTGACTTACAGGCGGGAGCGTCTGGCCGGAAACCCCCAGCTCCCCTCTGATGACCCGGTTAATTTTGTAATGATGACCCTGGTAGACTTTGCTGACCCCGGTCTGGTAGTTTTGCCAGCGCACCGCCTGCTGGGCGGCATGGACGCAAGCACATTATCAAACCTTAAGACCAAACTGGCATCGTTCTTTGATGTTACTACCATACCTGCCAAACTGCCTGGTGCTTGGGATACTCTGGACAAAGCCCTTAAAGAAGAGGGTAAAATCCGCCTGGTTATGTACGGTTTGGGTGGCACAGAAAACTTCACGCTGCTTACCCTGCGTGAGGTTGAGACTGCCAGTAACCTTATGCCGTATTTCCATTCAGATATCTATAAGAAGCTGGATGTTAGCGTACTTGACCATATTATCCTTGAGGAGCTGATGGGGCTTAAAACGGTGGAAGACCCGCGCATAGCTTTTAATTTTGACCGTAATGATGTGGTTTCACGGGTGAAATCAGGTGAATTCCAGTTGGCCTTTATTCTGAACCCCATGAAGGCGGAGGTTATCAAGGCTATTTCAGATGTATCTGACCGCATGCCCCGCAAATCCACTTATTTCTTCCCCAAACTGCCTTCGGGTTTGGTCGTTTACCGTTTTGACTCTGAGGCAAGTACTAAAAAGTAAATCACATAGGTTTATAAAACAAAGAAGGGGAGGTGAAAGCCTCCCCTTTATGATTTTACCTAAATATTTTAATCAGGGTTTGTAATCTTTGGCCATCTGAACAAAGTACCGGTGAAAGCGGTTATCCGCCGAGAGTTCCGGGTGGAACGATGTTGCCAGCAAATTATTCTCCCTTACCGCCACCATAGTCCCGTCAGGCAGCTTGGCCAGTACTTCCACCCCTTGTCCGGTTTTTTCCACCAAAGGAGCGCGGATAAATACCGCCGGAAAATCCCCGCCTTCCAGAGCCTTGACCTTCAGCATTGCCTCAAAGCTGTCTACCTGCCTGCCGAAGGCATTCCGGCGGACAGTGATATCCATAAGTTCAAGCGTTTTTACCCCGGAAATATCTCCGCTTAGCTCTTTGGCAAGGCAAATCATACCGGCACAGGTACCCCAAACGGGCATTCCGTTACGTGCTAAATCTTTTACAGGCTTGGCCAGGCCGAATGTATAAAGGAGTTTGGTAATGGTGGTGCTTTCGCCGCCGGGGATGATAAGCCCTGAAAGTTCAGCCAGTTCTTCAGCCTTGCGTACTTCCACCGCTTCCGCTCCCAGCGTACGCAGCATATTTATATGTTCCCGGAATGCCCCTTGTAGGGCCAGTACCCCGATTTTCATTTATCCCTCAAATAAGCAAGGCTACCAGCAACTTAAGCGGTAGCCTTGCTTTATTACCCTAAACCTTAAAAACTAGATTTTTACAACTTGGACTGTTTGAACGTCCGGCAGGGACAGCAGCTGCTGGCGCTGTTTTTCCGGCAGGGGTTCATCCAGAGCCAGTATCATCAGGGCCTGCCCTCTGGCTTTCTGGCGGCTGAGGTGCATGTAGCTTATGTTGATATCTGCATCACCGGTAATCTTACCGGCCGCACCTATCAGTCCGGGGCGGTCTATATGGTCTGCAAACAGGAAATAACCGCCGGTAGGTACAATATCTATCCAGTAATCATTCAGCCTTACAATATGCACGTCACCCCGCACCAGACTGCCGGCAACCGTATTGGATTTGCCGTTATCGGTATCTATGGTGACGGTAATCAGGCTGGAAAAATTCTGGCAGGCGGATTCCTTTTGTTCGGTTACACCCAGCCCGCGCTGTGAGGCTACGATATCAGCATTGACCACGTTCACCCGTTCTTCGCTGATATGCTCAAGTATACCGCCCAGCACCAGAGCCTTCAGGGCGGTGGTGTCATAAGCGGCCAGTTCGCCGCAGTATTTGATGGTCACATTTTTCATGTGCCCGTCAGTCAGCTGGCTTACCAGACTGCCTACCGTGCGGGCAACCGGCATAAAGGGACCGACTACCGGCAGGCTTTCGGCCGAGATATAGGGTGCATTTACGGCATAGCGGGCAGGGCGGCCTTCAAATACATCTATTACCTGTTTGACTACGTCAGAGGTGGCCAGCTCCTGGGCTTCGGCAGTGGAAGCACCCAGGTGGGGGGTAACAATAATATTGTCACACTCAAAGAGGCAGCTTTCGGTGCAGGGTTCTTTGGAGAAAACGTCAATAGCGGCACCGCCGATACGCTTTTCTTTGATGGCTGCTGCCAGAGCTTCTTCGTCTATGATGCCGCCGCGGGAGGTATTGATAAGGCGGACAGTGGGTTTCATCATCTCCAGTTCCTTGGGGCCGATAAGTCCCTTGGTCTGACCGGTCATGGGAACATGCAGGGTGATAAAGTCAGCCTGTTTCAGCAGGTCTTCAAAGGGTACCAGTTCTACCTGCAGTTTTTTGGCACGTTCCATAGATATAAAGGGGTCATAACCTATAACCCGCATTTCCAAAGCTAAAGCCCGTTTGGCTATCTCAGAGCCGATATTGCCCAAACCTACAATGCCCAGCGTTTTGCCCTTAAGTTCAGAGCCTATAAATTCATTGCGTTTCCACTGGCCGGATTTCAGGCTGGCGTTGGCTCTGGGAATATGGCGGGCCATAGACAGCATAAGGGCCAGGGTATGTTCGGTAGCGGAGATAGTGTTGCCGGTGGGGGCATTTACCACGATAATACCGTTACCGGTGGCAGCTTTTAAGTCAATATTATCTACGCCCACTCCGGCCCGGCCGATAACCTGCAGTTTTTTACCGGCATTGATAATATCAGCGGTGACCTGGGTCTGGCTGCGTACCAGCAGGGCGTCATATTCACCGATAATGCTTACCAATTCCTCCGGTTTTAGGCCGGTCTTTACATCTACCTGTGCAATCTCCTTAAGGGGGGATAACCCGGTTGCGGAGAGTGCATCGCTTACCAGTACTTTTTTCATTTTAACTCCTGAAACCTGCCTTGGGCAGGGCTAATTTAAGATTGTCCAGGGTGACTTTAATGTCATTTTCGGTTACCCAACCCAGATGGCCTATACGGAAAATCTTGCCTTCCAGAGGGCCTTGTCCGCCGGCCAGCACGGTGTTGTATTCTTCGCGCATTACCTTTAAGAGCTTCTTGGGGTCAAGCCCCTCGGTAGCCAAAACAGCAGTAACGGTGTTGGATGCATATTTTTCTTCGGCAAGCAGGGTCAAACCCAGCTCTTTAACACCCTTGCGGGTAAAGTCAGCAATTTTCTGGTGGCGCTTGAAAATATTCTGCATACCTTCTTTTTCCATCATTGCTAAAGCTTTGTGTAAAGCTACAATAACTGAAACGCAGGGCGTCCAGGGGGTCTGCCCTTTCTCAATGCTGGCTTTGTGTTTAGCCAAGTCCCAGTAGAAGCGGGGCATCTTGGATTCGGCATTGGCTTTCCAGGCATCAGGGCTGACGGAAATAAAAGCCAGACCGGGGGGAACCATCCAGCCTTTTTGTGAGCCGGATACAACCACGTCACAACCCCATTCGTCAACCGGCAGGTCAATGGAACTGAGGCTGGAAATGGCATCTACCATCAGCAGCTTGCCGGCACCCTTTACTACGGATGCCAGAGATTTAAGGTCATTGGTAATGCCGGTGGAGGTTTCGTTGTGGGTAATCAGCACCGCTTTTATTTCGGGGTGTTCCGCCAGAGCCTTTTTGACCAGAGCGGGGTCAGCCGCTTTGCCGTGCTCAAAATTAAGGGCAATTATCTTAGCCCCGAAAATGGAGGCAATCTTGGCAAAGCGTTCGCCGAATACACCTATGGAAACGCTTAGTACGGTTTCACCGGGAGATAAAAAGTTGACAGCCGCGGCCTCAAGGCCGCCAGTACCTGAGCCAGTGAGCACCAAGACATCATTTTTAGTCTGGAAGAAATACTTCAGTTTTTCAGCTACCTCTTTCATGATAGCTGCCATTTCGGGTCCGCGGTGGTTTATCATCTGCTGGCCCATGGCGGTTAAGACTTCTTCAGGACAGGGGGTAGGTCCGGGGATTCTCAGGTTTTGCATACTGGCTCCTTTTCAAATATTACCTTTAGTATATAAAAAATATTGCTTTTAGCAAAATTCTAAACAGCTTTGGAGTAGCGTCTCTTGCCGGCTTTTATTATATCACCGCATTTTACGGTTGTACCGGGGTCTGATATTTTAGCGGAATTTATTTCCACTCCGCCCTGTTCCAGCAGGCGGCGGGCTTCGCTTTTGCTCTTGGCAAGGTCTGCCTTGATAATAAAATCTATCACGCAGATGCTCTCCCCGTTTTCCAGGCGGCATTCCGGCATATCTTCCGGTATTTCACCCCGCTGCACCACCCGGGTAAACTGGGCATCCGCCTCTTCGGCGGCAGCGGCGCTGTAAAGCTGGGTTATCAGCTCACGGGCCAGGCGTTTTTTAAGTACCATGGGGTTTACCAGGCCGTTTGCCATCTGGTTTTTAAAATCAGCTATTTCGGTTGCGGGTATGTCAGTCACCAGTTCAAAATACTGGAGTATCAGCTCATCCGGGATAGACATGCACTTGCCGAATATTTCGGTGGGCTCTTCGGCTACGCCGATATAGTTGCCCAGGCTTTTGCTCATTTTGTGGACGCCGTCAGTGCCTACCAGTATGGGTACCATTAGCACCTGCTGGGGTTTCTGCCCCAGCATTTCCTGCAGTTCACGCCCTACCAGCAAATTAAACTTCTGGTCTGTCCCCCCGAACTCCACGTCAGATTTCACCATGACAGAGTCATAGGCCTGAAGCATGGGGTAGAGCAGTTCGGTTACGCTGATGGGTTTGCCGGCGGCATATCTTTTGGCAAAATCGTCTCTGGCCAGCATTTGGGCTACGGTAAATTTGGAAGAAAGGCGGACTACGTCTTCCAGTTTAAAGTTAGCGTACCATTCGCTTTGCCAGCGGACTTCGGTTTTGTCTTTATCTACAATCTTGAAAAACTGCTCCAGATAGGTTTTGGCATTTGCCTTTACCTGCTCGGCCGAAAGCATGGGGCGGGTGACAGAAGCGCCGGAAGGGTCACCAATCTGGGCGGTCCAGTCTCCCACTATCAAAACTACCTGATGCCCCAGGTCTTGAAGCTGGCGGAGTTTCCTAAGGGCTACCATGTGTCCCAGATGGATATCCGGCGAACTGGGGTCAAAGCCTTCTTTCAGGCGGAGTTTTTTACCCGAAAGAAGCAGTTTTTTAAAGTCTTCTTCTACAATTACTTCGGCTACGCCCCGTTTCAAAATCTGGTCTATCCGGTTTTCCGCTTGGTTCATCTGGTATTACCTCAGTATATCTCTGGCTTTTGATATATCAGCTGAAATCTGGGTTTTCAGGGCTTCGGCATCTGCGAAGCAGATTTCAGGCCGTAAAAATTCTACAAATTCTACCTTAAGTACTTGACCCCTTATATCACCTGCAAAATCCAGCAGGTGGACTTCAAGGCGGTGTTCCTCCTGCCCGAAGGTGGGGCATGAGCCTATATTTGCTACCGCGTTATACTCTTTTTCGCCTAAAAATGCTTTGGCGGCATAAACACCGTCTGCCGGCAAGGCCAGATAACCGGGCAGGGTAAGGTTGGCGGTGGGGAAGCCCAGTTTCGTACCCCGGTTTGCCCCGTTTTGAACAGTTCCGCGGAGGTGATAGTTTCTTCCCAGCATCAGGCGGGCTTTGCTGACATTGCCGGAAAGCAGTGCCCGGCGGATAGCGGTAGAGCTGACTATCTGGTTTTCTATAACTACCGGCGATACTACCGAAACACTGAAGTCCATAATATGGCTAAGCCGCCTAAGGGCGGTGGCATCTCCGGCCCGGTTTCTGCCCAAAGCAAAATCCGAACCCACCACAATGCCTTTCATGTGCAGGTGGTCCAGCAGATAGCCTACAAAGTCGGTGGCGGAGACAGTGGAGATTTCAGGGGTGAAAGAGAGCATTATAATCTGATCAAGCCCCATTTGCGAAAGCGCCAGATTGCGTTCTTCCAAACTTAGTATCAGTTTAATATCATCCTGCCCAAGCACTTTGCTGGGATGGTCTTTAAAGGTGATAAGGCAGCTTTGCAGATTACGTTCTTTGGCCTGTTTTTTAAGCTCGTTTATAAGGTGCTGATGCCCCAGATGAACACCGTCAAAAACTCCTATGGTAATCAGGGTATTTTGGTCTGAGGAATGGCGGATAATTTCTTCTTCAAGGAGTGTCATAAAAGTTGCCAACCTCTTGCTAAATATTTCGTTTAAATATCTGACAAAGAAAAAGGGGCTTTCTGTAATATGAAACCCCTGCCGGAACATTACTTTTAAATCTGTTTTATACTAACACAAGGCTATAGGTACGTCAATTTCATTATATATAAGGAAAAGGGGGGCAGATAAAATATTTTCGGGAAAGAGTACTTTTTCCTTTAAAACAGGCTATTTATATTACATAAAACCTGCTATAATACTTGACAAACTGTGTTTACAGGAGTACCATTATTATTTGCAAATTATGCCTCCAGAAAAAATGTCAAACCAAAAACAGCAACTTTTTCTTCTAGCCGCATTATTGTGCGCTTTTGTTTTTTAGCGCAACGACGTCCCTTGAGATTATAATAAGGAGCAGACATGGTATCTATGTTACCTAAGGCCGACGCCGCCACCGGTATAACCCGCAAATCTTATGCCCAACTACCCGAGGTTGTCAATGTACCTAACCTGATAGAGATGCAGCTGCAGTCTTTTGTCTGGTTTCAGGAGGAGGGTCTCCGTGAACTGATTGAGGAGATTTCCCCTATCAAAGACTTCGTGGGCAACAGACTGGAACTGGAATTCATTGGCTACGAATTCCGCGAACCCCGTTTGTCTGAGTACGAATGCACTCAGCGTGACCAGACCTATTCTGTACCTTTGTATGTTAAAGCCCGGTTAATAGTTAAAACTACCGGTGAAATCAAAGAACCCTTTGACTTGTTCTTCGGTGACATTCCCCTGATGACCGCTTTGGGTACATTTATCACCAGCGGTACGGAGCGGGTGGTTGTCAGCCAGCTGCTGCGTTCACCCGGCGTTTACTTCACTATTTCAGATGACCCGGCCACCGGCCGTCCTCTCTGCCACACCAACCTTATTCCCAGCAGGGGTGCCTGGCTGGAGTTTGAAACCTCTAACCGGGATGTTATTTCAGTAAAGATTGACGGCCGCCGCAAGATTCCTGTCAGCACCCTTCTGCGGGCCATCGGTTATTCTGATGACCTGGATATTTTAAATCTGTTTGAGGTTATTGATAATGACCCCGAACGCCATTATATCCAGTCCAGTATTGACCGCGACCCCCTTATAAAAGACGAAATCAGTGCTCTTATTGATATTTACAGCCGCTTGCGCCCCGGTGACCCGCCCAATGCGGACAACGCCCGCAAGCTTATTAACGAAATGTTTTTTGACCCCCAGCACTATGACCTGGGCAAGGTAGGCCGTTACAAGGTTAACCGCCGTCTGGAGCTGCCTGACCGCGAGGTTGGTGATAACCGCGCCCTTACCCGCGAAGACATAGTGGCTATAATCAAGCGGATTATCATGGTCAACAACGGCCAGGATACCCCTGATGACATTGACCACCTGGGTAACCGCAGAATCCGGACGGTGGGTGAACTGGTGCAGAACCAGTTCCGCATAGGTCTGGTACGTCTGGAAAGGGTTGCCCGTGAGAGAATGAGCATTGTAAATCTGGAAGTAGTTACTCCCAGCGCTCTGGTTAATATCCGCCCGGTGGTTTCGGCAGTTAAAGAGTTCTTCGGCGGTTCACAGCTTTCCCAGTTTATGGACCAGACTAACCCTCTGGCTGAAATTACCAATAAACGCCGTCTGTCCGCCATGGGCCCCGGCGGTCTTTCCCGCGAAAGAGCCGGCTTTGACGTTCGTGACGTTCATTATTCCCATTACGGGCGTATCTGCCCCATTGAGACACCTGAAGGCCCGAACATTGGTCTTATCGGTTCTCTGGCTACCTATAGCCGGATTAACCGCTACGGTTTTGTGGAAACCCCTTACCGCAAGGTTTATTCCAAACTGAAAAATAATGATAAAAAACTGGTAGGCCTTAAGCTTGCAGCCGCAGTCAGTGACAAAGACAAAGTGCTGGCATCAGCCGGAAGCGTAGTCAGCGAAGAAAATTTCAAGCTTATTTCAAAGCTGCCGGAGTGTGATATTCAGGTCATGCCTTTTGTGTCTGCCGAGGTCAAATATATGCCGGCAGACGAAGAAGACCGCTATATTATCGCTCAGGCCAATACCCGTCTGGACGAGAACGGCTATTTCCTGGATGAAAGGATTGAAGCCCGTCTGGCTGAACGCTACGTAATAGAACCCCCCGAAAAGATTGATTACATGGATGTTTCACCCAAACAGATTTTCAGCGTGGCGGCTTCGCTCATACCTTTCCTTGAGCATGATGATGCCAACCGCGCCCTTATGGGTGCCAACATGCAACGCCAGGCTGTGCCTTTGCTTCGGGCAGAAGCTCCCATGGTGGCAACCGGTATGGAACGCGAAGCAGCCAGATACTCCGGCCAGGTTATTTTTGCCAAGCGCGCCGGTGTAGCTGCTTCGGTGACCAGCGAAAAGATAATAATCCGCACTGCCGAAGGCCAGGATGACGAATATCTGCTAAAGAAATTTGTCCGCACTAACCAGGGTACTTGTATAAACCAGCATGCCGTTATAAATAAAGGACAGAAGATAGAAGCCGGGCAGGTACTGGCTGACAGCTCTGCTACCGAAAACGGCGAACTGGCTCTGGGTCAGAACTGCGTAGTAGCCTTTATGAGCTGGCAGGGTTTCAACTATGAAGATGCCATTATCCTCAGCGAACGGCTGGTGAGGGAAGACGCCTTTACCTCTATCCATATTACCAAGCATGAACTTGAGGCCCGTGATACCAAGCTGGGCGGTGAGGAAATAACCCGTGATATCCCTAACGTGGGTGAAGAAAGCCTGCGTGAGCTGGACGAAGACGGTATTATCCGCATCGGGGCTGAAGTGGGTCCGGATGATATTCTGGTGGGTAAAATCACCCCCAAGGGTGAAACCGAGCTTTCAGCTGAGGAAAAACTCCTCCGGGCTATCTTCGGTGAAAAAGCCCGCGAAGTTAAAGATACTTCACTCCGTATGCCTCACGGTGAATGGGGCAAGGTTATAAATGTAAGGGTCTTCTCCCGCGAAAACGGTGATGACCTGCCTGCCAGGGTTAACAAATGGGTGCAGGTCTGGGTTGCCCAGAAACGCAAGGTTTCAGTGGGTGACAAACTGGCCGGCCGCCACGGTAACAAGGGTGTTATCTCTATAATTGCCCCGGTAGAGGATATGCCTTACCTGCCTGACGGCACTCCGGTAGATGTGGTATTGAACCCTATCGGCGTACCTTCCCGCATGAACCTGGGGCAGATTCTGGAAACCCATCTGGGCTGGGCAGGACACCTGCTGGGCTTCAGGGTGGCCACCCCCGTATTTGACGGGGCAGATGATACCGCCATTGAAGACGCTTTGGCCCGTTCCTGGCTTTCCGCCAAGGCCGGTGCCACAGACATGAGCCCGGAAAACAAACGCCCCAGCACTGATACCGCCAAGGCTGTAGAGTGGATTAAACAACAGGGGTTTGACGGTAAGAAGGTCTTTGACGAAAAGCACCCCGGTCTGGCCAAGGAAGTCAGCCTGAAGCTTTGGCTGAAGGATATGGGGGTAGATGCTTCTTCTTTAAGCGGGGCTGAACTGGAAAAGAAAGCCTACGAAGTAAGCAGTCAAAGCCGCCTGCCTTCGCCTATTGTGGGTAAATCAGTTTTGCGGGACGGGCGCACCGGCGAAACCTTTGACCAGCCGGTAACCGTAGGCAATATGTATATTTTGAAACTTATCCATCTGGTGGAGGATAAAGTCCACGCCCGGGCCACCGGTCCTTATTCGCTCATCAGCCAGCAGCCTCTGGGTGGTAAAGCCCAGTTCGGCGGCCAGCGCTTCGGTGAGATGGAAGTTTGGGCTATGTACGCTTACGGTACAGCCCATAACCTGCAGGAAATGCTGACTATCAAGTCAGACGATATTGCAGGGCGCGCCAAGGCTTATGAATCCATTGTAAAGGGTGAGGATGTAATCCAGCCCGGTGTCCCCGAATCCTTTAAAGTATTGGTAAAAGAGCTTCAGAGCCTGGGTCTGGCTGTTGAAGTAATAAATGAAGAAGTCAAGATTGCCCCCTCTGAAAAGGTGGCCGCACTGACTGAGGCCAACCTGCCGGGCAGTGAAGATGTTTCTGCTGAAATACTGCCTGAGACCCTGTATGCAGGCGCCGAGGATATTGAAGACTCCATGATGTCGGTAATTGATACTGACGACCAGGATTTGGCAATGTCATCAAATGATGAAGAGGTATCCGAAAACGATGAACGAAGTTAATGATTTTGATGCAATACGGATTTCACTGGCTTCCCCTGACCAGATAAGAAGCTGGTCTTATGGTGAGGTTACCAAACCTGAAACCATAAACTATCGTACGTTAAAGCCGGAGCGGGACGGTCTGTTCTGTGAGCGTATCTTTGGCCCTATAAAGGACTTTGAGTGTGCCTGCGGCAAATACAAACGTATCCGCTACAAGGGCATTATATGTGACAAGTGCGGCGTGGAAATTGCCCGTGCCAAGGTACGGCGTGAACGGATGGGGCATATTGAACTGGCCTGTCCGGTAGGCCATATCTGGTTTACCCGCGGTATTCCCAGCCGGGTAGGCCTGCTGCTTAATTTGTCCACCCGCAGCCTTGAAAGGATAATTTATTATTCCCATTTCATTATAACCGGGGTCAATGACGAAGCCCGTGAAAAGGCCATTAAAGATCTGGAGGTTATTTCCTCCCAGCGGGTAGCTGATAAGGGCAGCGAGGTAGATACCAGGGTTGCCCAGATGGAAGCCGAAGATGCCACTGTTGAAGCCATAAATCAGGTTCGCCGTGATTTTTCAACTGAACGTGAGCAGATGGAAGAAGATATCCAGCTGCTTATAGACCAGCTGAAAGACCTCCAAATAGGCAATTTGCTGACCGAAAACCAGTATTACGAGCTGAAACAGCGTTTCAGCAATGTTTTTGAGGCCTCCATGGGTGCCGAAGCTCTGCTTAAGCTGCTTTCTTATATAGATATGGACAAGGAGCGGAGTAAGCTTATTCAGGAAACCCGCTCCACTTCCGGCCAGCGCCGCAAAAAGGCTGGCAAACAGCTTCAGCTGGTAGAGGCTTTCCGCCGTTCCAGCAACAAGCCTGAATGGATGATTATGACGGTTCTGCCGGTACTGCCGCCTGACCTGCGTCCTATGGTTCAGCTTGACGGCGGCCGTTTTGCCACCAGTGACTTAAATGACCTTTACCGCCGGGTTATCAACCGGAACAACCGCCTTCAGCACCTGATGGAAATCGGGGCGCCGGAGATTATTATCCGCAACGAAAAGCGTATGCTTCAGGAAGCGGTGGATTCACTTATTGATAACGGGCGCCGTGGCAAGAGCGTGGCTGTAAATGGTGACCACAAAGCTAAATCCCTTTCTGACCTGCTTCGCGGCAAACAGGGACGCTTCCGCCAGAACCTGCTGGGTAAACGGGTTGACTATTCAGGCCGTTCGGTTATTGTGGTAGGCCCTTCACTCAAACTCTCACAGTGCGGTCTGCCCCGCCGTATGGCACTTGAGCTCTTTAAGCCCTTTGTCATGCACCGCTTGGTACGGGACGGCTTAGCCCCCAATATCAAGAGCGCCCGCCGTCTGGTAGAGCGCGCCCGCCCGGAGGTTTACGATATTCTGGAAGAGGTGGTCAAGGAGAGGCCGGTTATGCTTAACCGCGCTCCCACTCTGCACCGCCTTAGTATCCAGGCCTTTGAGCCGGTGCTTATTGACGGCAGTGCTCTCAGGCTTCACCCGCTGGTCTGTTCAGCCTTTAACGCTGACTTTGACGGTGACCAGATGGCTGTCCACGTGCCCCTTTCCAAAGCGGCCGTAAAGGAAGCCCGTGAAACCATGCTGTCCATTCATAATATGATGCTTCCCTCCAGCGGTGAGCCGGTGGTATCCCCCAGCCTTGATATGGTCTTCGGGTGTTATTACCTGACTACTACCCGGCCGGGTGCTAAGGGTGAAGGCAAGATATTCAGTGACTTTGAAGAAGCCAAGCACTATTACGAAATGGGTATTATTGACCTCAGGGCTATTATCAAAGTCCGTGACGGCAAGGGTAATATGCTGGAAACCACTACCGGGCGGATTATATTTAATGATGTCCTGCCCAAGGAAGTAGAGTTCCAGAATATGGATATACCCAAATCCGCCATCAAAAAGATAATCGGCCGCTGTTACAAGATTCTTTCCAGCCAGGATATGGCCGCCATGCTGGACAAAATAAAACAGCTTGGCTTTAAATATGCCACCAGCTCCGGCATTTCCATTGCCATGAGTGATATTTCGGTGCCGCGTGAAAAAGCCAAGCTGGTAGCTGCCGCTGATGAGCGGACTGCCATTTCCGAAGGTCAGTTTGCCCGCGGTCTTATCACCGAAGACGAACGCTACAACAGCATCATTGAAACCTGGATGGAAACTACTGACCGCATTACAGATGCTATTCAGGCCGGTTTTGACAAACAGGGTTCCGTGTACATGATGGCTAACTCCGGCGCTAAGGGTAATATTTCCCAGATACGCCAGATGGCCGGTTTGCGCGGCCTTATGACTAACCCGTCCGGCCGTATTATTGACTTCCCCATCAAGTCTTCCCTGCGTGAAGGCCTGACTACTCTGGAGTACTTTATATCTACTCACGGTGCCCGCAAAGGTCTGGCTGATACCGCTTTGCGTACGTCCGGTTCAGGTTACCTGACCCGCCGCCTTATAGACGTAACCCAGGATGTTATTATCCTTCAGGAAGACTGCGGCACTTCAAACGGCACCTGGATAGTAGAACCCAAAGAAAAGGGTATGCTGCCCCCGCTGGTTGACCGCGTACTCGGTCGCTGGGCAGCTCACAATGTAGTTCACCCCCAGACCGGCGAGATTATCGTGGGTAACAATGAAGAGATTGACGAAGCTAAGGCTAAGGCTATCGGCGAAGCCGGTATCACCGAAGTCTTTGTCCGTTCTCCGCTTACCTGCGAAGCTACTCACGGCATGTGCCGTCGCTGTTACGGGCGTGACCTTGGCCGTGTCCGTCTGGTAGACATGAATACCGCCGTAGGTATCATTGCCGCCCAGAGTATCGGTGAGCCCGGTACCCAGCTGACACTCCGTACCTTCCATACCGGCGGTGTGGTAGGCGTAGATATTACGACCGGTCTTCCCAGAGTTGAAGAACTCTTTGAGGCCCGTCCGCCCAAGGTTCAGTCCATTATTTCTGAAATAGACGGTGAGGCCGAGGTTATTGAAAATGAAAACGGCCGCCATATCCGCATATTCTCTGATGAAGTATATCAGGACGAATATGAGCTGCCTTCCGGCTGGAAGACTCAGGTTCAAAGCGGACAGTGGGTGGATTCAGGCATGGTGCTGGCTTCGCCTGAAATGGAAGGCAAGTCCAAGGCGGTAGTTCAGAGTGACCAGAATGTGGTTGCCAGAGTGGCCGGTGAAGTTTCAGTGGATGGCAGCCTTATCACCATCAAGTACAGCGAAAGCGAAGAACGTGAATACGCTATACCTGCCGCCATGCAGATAAAGGTTAAAACCGGGGATAGTGTCCGTGCCGGTCAGCAGCTGACTGACGGCTCTATAAACCCGCAGGATATTCTGTCCATTTTGGGCAGGGACGCTGTCCAGAAGTATCTGGTTGAAGAAGTCCAGAAGGTTTACTACTCTCAGGGCGTACATATCAACGATAAACACATAGAGGTTATTGCCCGCCAGATGCTTATCAAGGTACGCATTGACTCCTCAGGTGATACTGACCTGGTTCCGGGTGAACTGGTAGACAAGTTCCGCTACGAGGATATCAACGCTAAGGTTCTGGCCGAAGGCGGCGAACCGGCAACCGCCCATACCGTGCTTATGGGTATTACCCGTGCCTCACTCAGCACCGAAAGCTGGCTGGCGGCGGCCTCCTTCCAGGAGACCACCCGTGTCCTTACTGATGCCGCTATTTACGGCAAGGTGGACAAGCTGTCCGGCCTTAAGGAAAATGTTATCATAGGCAAGCTTATACCTGCCCAGTGCAAATCCTGCAAGGAAGCTACGGTTGAAAGAGCGGAACGGATAGCCGCTGCCGCTGCCGCACCTGTAGTCAGCACTCTGCCGGAAAATTGCCTTTAGGCTTAAATAAGCTTCGGTTGTTATAGTCTTGAAAAGAGGGGCATTATGCCCCTCTTTTTATTATCCTGAGATATCTCCCTTATCAGCCCACAAGGCATATGACCCGTCAGACACCCCCTCTAACGCCTGAATATTGAGGGCGGTTTGGAATATTTGTGCTATAATATTTCAAATGTCAGAGGAAAAAGAGCGTCTTATATCCGGGAAACTGGCCGCCGATGATGCCAAGCTGGATACCAGTCTCCGCCCCCGTTGCCTGTCTGATTTTATAGGTCAAAAACGCCTCAAGGATAATCTTGGGGTAGCCATACAGGCGGCCAAGCAAAGGGGAGAGGCGCTGGATCATGTTTTGCTTTATGGGCCGCCGGGGCTGGGTAAAACCACTCTGTCCCATATAATAGCTTTGGAGATGGGGGTGAATATCCGCATCACCTCCGGCCCGGCCATTGAAAGGCAGGGTGACCTGGCGGCTATTTTAACTAACCTTAAGCCTTTTGATATTTTGTTTATAGATGAGATTCACCGCCTCAGCCGGAATGTAGAGGAAGTCCTTTACCCGGCTATGGAGGATTATGCACTTGACATAATGGTAGGAAAAGGGCCGGGTGCCAGAAGCCTGCGGCTTAAACTGCCTCACTTTACCCTGATAGGGGCGACCACCCGTTACGCCATGCTTTCCGCACCTCTGCGTGACCGTTTCGGTTCTATATTCCGGCTGGATTTTTATGACGAAGATGCCATTCATGATATTGTCAGCCGTTCCGCCCGTATACTGGGGGTGGAGGCGGAAGAAAACGGTATCCGCCAGATAGCTTGCCGTTCCCGCGGCACTCCCAGAGTGGCTAACCGTCTGCTTCGGCGGGTGCGGGATTATGCCCAGGTAAAGGGAAACGGGCTGATTACCGGGGATATGGCAGCGGAATCTCTGGCCTGTCTGGAAGTAGACAAATTGGGGCTGGATGAAATTGACCACAAGGTTTTAAAAACCATTATCCATAAATTCGGCGGCGGGCCGGTAGGGCTTGAAACCATTGCCGCCGCTATTTCCGAAGAAGCAGATACTATTATGGACGTTTACGAACCGTATCTGCTCCAGTTGGGTTTTCTGGAAAGAACGCCCAGAGGGCGTCAGGCAACCCGTCTGGCTTACCAGCACTTGAATATACCTTACCCGGCTGATAAAAATAACCAGCAGGGGCTTTGGGCGGAGAATGGCACCTAAACTTCTCCTTCATGGCTGTTGCGCTCACTGTACCGCTTACTCTTTTAAATACTGGCAGGAACAGGGTTTTGTGGTCAGTGTTTACTGGTATAACCCTAATATTCACCCATTTACTGAGCATCAAAGCAGGCTTGAGGCTATGCGGAAACTTTCAGCTGAAATGGGTTTTGAGCTTATAACAGAGCCTTCATATCAAATGGCCGAATATTTTAAAAATGTATCCGCCAATGTGGACGGGCGCTGCCGAATCTGTTTTGATATGCGGCTGGGGCAGACTGCCGCTTATGCCGCAGGGCATGGGTATGAATATTTTTCTTCCAGCCTTTTTATCAGCCCCCACCAGAAACACCAGGATGCAGTCTGCTCGGCTGAAGCTTTGGCTAAGGAAACGGGGGTCAGGTTTGCTTATGCAGACCTTCGGAAACGTTATTCGGACAGCCGCCATATTACCAAGTCCTTAGACCTTTACCGCCAGCAATACTGCGGGTGTGTATATAGCGAATATGAAAGGTTCGGCAAGCCAGATTTACCCGCCTGATAGGCTGTTTTGTACCCTTTTATTTGGGCATGTATGTTAAAATATCCGGGCAGTGTTTGCAAGAGGTTTATTTAAATGACCTATTTAATCCGTCCTATAAAAGACCAGGACATACCGGAACTTAACCAGATAGATAAAGAAGCATTTCCCACCATGTGGCCGGCTACCAACTTTAAGCGTGAGATGGAAAACATCATGGCCCATTATATGGTGCTGGTTGATGAAGATATTTCCCGTGGTGCTTCGCCTGAAATCAGCCCGAATATCTGGAAACGGCTGTGGAGCTGCATACGTCAGGATAACGGCGTTGTCAGACAGGATACTGACTGCCCGAAGGTTATCGGTTACAGTGCCATATGGGTTATGGCCGGTTCTGCCCACTTGGTAAGCGTGGCAGTCCGGGATTCCTTTCGCCGTAAAGGGTTTGGCGAATTGCTTCTGATGAGTTCCTTAAAAGAGGCTATAAAACACAAATGCTTTGAAATGACCCTTGAAGTCAGGGTTTCAAATATTGTGGCTCAAAACCTGTATCTGAAATATGGTTTTGCCATAAAAGGCATACGGAAAAAATATTATTTGGATAACCATGAAGATGCTCTTATTATGACATTGGACAGCATTGACAGTCCTGATTTTCCGTCTAAACTGGAGGAATATAAAAACAGCCACACCCGGAAATGGAAGACCACACCGGGCATGGCCGAACTGGCTTCATAAATTTATTAAAGGGAAGGCTACTCTTCGTCCCCGCCCCGTGATTTGCGTTTTAAGTCACCCAGGGATTTCAGCCGTTCAAATTCTGCTTCATCTATGGGCTCGCAAAGCTGTACAGAACCCCGCTCAATGCGTATTTTGAAAAGTTTGCGGCATTTCCAGCATTTATAAGGCCCTTCATATACCTCGTCAGCTAATGAAAAACTGCCAATTACGCCACAATCAGGGCAGGGGATTCTTACCATCATCTCTCAGGTACTTCCTTTCGCCAACTTACGTTTACAGCCTAATAGTTTATTCCTGTGGATAAAACTATTCAAGCAGGTTTACTTTTGAGAAAAGGGCATTGGCCAGCATACCTGCGGCAATAGGCATCAGGGCGGTTACTGCCAGCCGTATCAGGGCAAATTTCCAGCCCAGCATACCAATCTCAAGGGGGAGGCGGTTGACCGCCAGCAGAGACCAGCCGGTCATAAAAGCAACCATAGTGCCGGCTCCGGCGCCACCGCCCAGCAGACCGGCGGCAATAGGCATACAGCTGTAAGGCCCGCCCGGCATCAGTCCGCCTAAAGCCGTGCCGATAAGTACGCCCTTGAAACCTGATTCCTGCCCCAGCCACTGGCTGATAGTTTCCTGGGGTATAATAACCCTGAGCATACCGGCAATAATAAAGGCCAGTACCATCATGGGTAATACCTGAATAAATATATCCCAAGCGGCCTTAAACCCTTCGGTGTGGGCGCCGTTTTTGTTATAAGCAATAATGCTGACCACCACCGCTACAACCGCCAGAATTATGGTGGGGATTATCATAGAAGAACCGGAGCCTCTTTCGCAGCTGTTATTTGCCATCTCACTTATTACAATATAACCTAAAGTATTATTTTTTTAAAGTTTGCTTCTCAAGCACCAGGCATATATTCCGGGCAAAATATTTCGGCCCGCGGTGGTTTTTTTCACCAAAAGAGCTGACTACTCTGAATCCGGCTTTTTTTACCAGTGCCTCTATCTCCCAGCAGGTATACAGCCGGTAATAACGCATAAGTACCTGGTCTTGGCTTTTCCACGGCACCAGTGTTTCACGCCCCTTAAACCAGAAGCGGGGCTGCAGGCGGTTCCAAACGGTCAGGAATACCTGCCCGCCATCTTTCAGTACCCGCCCGAATTCCTTTAAGGCTTTCTCTTGGGCATCCTGCCCTTTCAGGTGATGGAAACTGGCCACCGCAATCAGCCAGTCAAATTCGGCATCTTTAAAAGGCAGATTTTGCATCTCCGCCACTGCCAGATTAGGTTTGAAGCCGTGTTTACGGGCATATTTCCCGGCCTGTTCTATCATTTCGGCTGAAAAATCTATGCCGTATAGCTCAAAGCTGTCTTTAAAGGGTAAGAAATCCGCCCCACAGCCGCAGCCCGCGTTAAGAAGTTTGCCTGTTTGCCACTTTGCCGCCAGTGCTGACAGCTCATGGCTGAAGATGGAACGGTGGCGGAAGCTGTACCAGCCGGCGGCTATTTGGTCAAATACCTGTGACTGGGAAGTAAAATTTTGTTCGTTCATAGCTTTAGGTTATAATTAACTATCCTTATAAATAAGAGTATATATGAAGAAGCTTTCCCGAACAATATCAGGCGTTACTCCGGTGGCGGTTATGACCAAACCCTTACCCTGCCCCGGCAAATGCGTATACTGCCCCACCTTTGCGGCTACTCCCCAGAGCTATACGCCTGAATCTCCGGCTGTTTTGCGGGCCAAAAGCTGTGAATACCAGGCGTACCGGCAGGTTGCCCTTCGCCTGCGGATAATACAGGATATGGGTCACCCCACTGATAAGGTTGAGCTTATAATCATGGGGGGCACTTTTCTTGCGGCAGATACTGCCTACCAGTATGGTTTTATTAAAGATTGTTATGATGCTTTGAACGGGGTAGTGGCGGACAGTTTAGAGGAAGCCAAGGCTATAAATGAAACCGCCCAGCACCGCTGTGTGGGTTTGTGCATTGAAACCCGCCCGGATATCTGCGGTGAGGCCGAAATACAGCGGATGATAGATTTTGGTACTACCAGAGTGGAACTTGGCGTCCAGATGCTGGATGATGATATTTATAAACTGGTTGAGCGGGGGCATACAGTGGCAGATGTGGCTGAGGCCACCCGCCTTTTGCGTGAATACGGCCTTAAGGTTCATTACCACTGGATGCCCGGACTTCCCGGCTCTTCTCCTGAAAAAGATTTAGCTCTTTCCCGTATGGTGTTTGAAGACCCGCGTTTCTGTCCTGACGGGCTTAAGCTTTATCCTACTATGGTAGTGGAGGGTACCATACTTGAGGAGTGGTGGAAAGAAGGCCGCTATACCCCGTACCCTAGTGACATCATGACCGGGCTAATTGCGGATATTAAAGCTCTGGTGCCGCCTTATGTGCGTATTTCGCGGGTGCTTCGGGATATACCGGCTGTATTTATCCGTGCCGGTCTCAAAGACTCACTGCGGGATGGAGTGCGGCAGATACTGGAAAGCCGTAACCAGAAGTGCAGGTGTATACGCTGCCGTGAGTATGGTCACCGCCAGCGCAAGGGTCAGACCAGCGGTGAGCCTGCCTTAAAGCGTCTGGATTATCAGGCTTCAGGCGGCAAGGAGATATTCCTTAGTTTTGAAGATGCCTCTGATACCCTTTACGGCCTGCTCAGATTGCGCATACCGCAGGTTTCTCTGCCGGTACTTGATAAAAAATATGGCGGTAAAACAGGGCTGGTGCGTGAACTGCACGTATACGGCACAGAGCTTTCACTGGGTGAACAGGGCGAACAGTCTGCCCAGCACCGGGGTCTTGGCAGAAAGCTGGTGGCAGAGGCAGAGCGTCTGGTGCGGGACGAATACGGCCTTAGCTCACTTGCTATTCTAAGCGGGGTGGGTGCCAGAGAGTATTACCGCTCACTGGGGTATAAGCTTGTGGCTGGTTATATGTGTAAGTATTTGGGCTGATATTTCTGCGCCTTTGGCAGATTTTGTCCTGTCTGGTTATAAATGCTAAACTACGGGTGTTAATTTTGGCGGTATATATAAAAATACCCCGTGTGAATGGTAAAAACGTTTTTTAGGTGCTAGAATATAAACAGTTGTTTTATATACTAACTTGTATGTATTACCGGATTATGCGGTGACGGCAAAGCAAAAGACATGGCTAGGAGGATAAAATGGTCCGTGTTGCTGAAGAATGGTTTGCGGTATGCGGAGGGTGTGAACTTTCTCTACTGGATATAGGTGAACCGCTGCTGGATATTTTACCCAACTTGGAAATAGTACATATGCCGGTGCTTATGGACCATAAACTTTTCGGGCAGAAGGGTGACGGCACTAAACCGGAAATCCCGGAAGCTGACCTTGGCCTGATTACCGGCGGTATCCGGAATGAGGAAAACAAGGAACTTGCTCTGGAAATGCGCAAGAAATGCAAGATAATAGTTGCCCTTGGCACCTGCGCCTGTTTCGGCGGCATTCCGGCTCTGGCAAACCTTTCCACTACCGAAGCAATGCTGGACCAGATTTTTAATAAAGAAAAGGGCACTGACCCTTCTTCTCCTCCCAGTGACAAATCCCTCCCCAAGTTGCTTGACCGTGTTTATGCCGTAGATGAAGTAATAAAAGTAGATATCCATCTGCCCGGTTGTCCTCCTACACCTGCCCATATAGTTGAACTTTTAAATGCAGTACTTGCAGGCAAGACATTTGCACTTCCTGAAAGAAGTGTGTGTGATACCTGCCCCACTATACGTGAAAAACAATCTACCGGCGGGTCTATCAAACGCCCTCTGCAAAATGCCCAGTTTACCCCCGGCCGCTATGACAATATGCGCTGCCTGAATGAACAGGGTTTGTTCTGTCTGGGGCCGGTTACCAAAGCCGGGTGTAACCGCATCTTGGGGGCTGACCCTTCAGAAGAAATTCCCCGCTGCATCAAAGCCTATATGCCTTGCCGCGGCTGTTTCGGGCCGGTACGCCAGAGTTCCAACCCCACTGCTGATATAATGGGCTCTTTAAGCTATATCGGGCGTGACCCGAAGGAGATTGTTGACCGGGTGGCCACCATAAACCGCTTTATCGGTTCGGGTAGACTCCGCCCGCAGGATAAGTAGTAACCACCTTTAGTTTATTCGGAGGATATATGAAACAGATTACAATACAGCCGGTTACCAGAATTGAAGGTGCTGCCAAGGTTGTGATAAACCTTGATGATAATGGCAACGTATCTGATGCCCGCATGCATATTATAGAATTACGCGGTTTTGAAAAATTCTGTATCGGGCGTCCGGTAGAGGAAATGCCCCGTATTACCCCGCGTATCTGCGGTGTCTGCCCGCTTTCCCACCATTTGTGTTCGGCCAAAGCCTGTGATAATGTTTTCGGGGTTACCCCGCCTTCTGCCGGCCGCAAACTGCGTGAGCTGGCTAATGCCGCTGCTTATATGGAAGAGCATATCCTCCACTTCTTCTTTTTAGCCGGAGCAGACCTGGTAATGGGTCCGGGTGAAAACTACTCCATGCGCAATGTTTTCGGTATAGCCCAGAAGATGCCTGAACTGGGCCAGAAGGTTATACGCTCACGTCATCTGGCATCAAAAATGCTGGATTACCTGCTGGGAAAAGATATTCACCCGGTAGCGGCTGTAGCCGGCGGTTTTTCCAAGCCGCTTACTGAAACCGAACGCGAAAAGATGATGGAAATGGCTAAAGAGCTGTTGGAGTTCGCCAAGTTCTCCATCGCCTATGCCAAAGAAAATCTTTTCGGAAAATATGAAGACCTTATTAAAGAAATTGGCGTTATCAAGACCGGTTTCTTGGGTACGGTAGATAAAAACGGGGCTTTAAACCAATATGACGGCCATCTTCGCCTGATGCACCCTGACGGCAAGTTTACCGAGTTTGACCCCAAAGATTATCTTGACCATATTACCGAACGGGTAGAAGACTGGAGTTATGCCAAATTCCCGTATGCTAAGGAACTGGGTGAGTTCAATATGGATTTGGACAATCCCTCCGGCATTTTGCGGGTAAATACTCTGGCCCGTATAAATGTTTGTGAGCGCATTGCCACACCTTTAGCCCAGAAAGAACTGGAAGAGTTCCGCTCCAAGTTCGGACGCCCCGCCCAGCAGTCACTCCTTTTTAACTGGGCGCGCCTGATAGAGCTTTTGTATAATGCCGAAAGGGCGGTTGAACTTTTGTCTGACCCCGAAATCACCAGCACTAATACCCGTGTGCCGGTAACACCTAAAGCCGGCCGGGGAGTAGGGTGCATAGAAGCCCCCCGCGGCACACTTATCCATGACTATACCACAGATGAAAATGGTCTGGTTACCGATGCTAATCTGCTGGTTGCCACGGTTATGAACAATGCGGCTATAAATATGTCGGTAAAACAGGCTGCCCAGACCCTGATTAAGGGCGGCAAATACGATGAAACCATTTTAGATGAAATAGAAATGGTGATACGGGCTTATGACCCCTGTTTGTCCTGCTCTACCCATGAGCTGAACGGCAAATTAGCGGTCAATCTGGATATAGTTGACGCCAAAGGTCAGCTGGTCCAGACTTACTCCAACTAAATATGGAATGTTTACCGGAGTATTGCTCCCGTAAGGTAGTTGTGTTCGGCTGCGGGAATATACTTTACGGGGATGACGGTTTTGGCCCGGCGGTGGCAGATTACTTAAATGCCCACTGCCGGGTTCCTGATTTTGCCTGTGTTATGGACGTTGGCACAGCTATCCGCGAGCTGTTATTTAACATAATAATCAGCGAGGTTAAACCCAAAGTTATCGTGCTGGTAGATGCTATGGAAACCGGTTTGGGGGTGGGGGAACTGGGGCATCTTAGGGTTGAGCAGGTCTCACCGGAAAAGATAAATGATTTTTCTCTTCACCTTATGCCCACCCTGAATATGCTTGAAGAACTCCATGCGGACGGCGGGGTGAAAATAGACGTGCTGGCGGTTAAACCCGAATGCATTCCCACCGAAATGACACAGGGTCTGACCGAAAAAGTGGAAAAAGCGGTAGCTGAAACAGCCGGATATATAGCGGATACCTATTTCAGCCAGCCCCCGCTTTAGGTGCTTTCCTGACTCCAGTTCTGCATTATTTCCTTTATCTTTTGGGCCAGTTTAGGGTTATTGCGCAGGCGGTCAATAAAAATAGGGCAGGCTTCCAGCATGGAGTTCTGGGCAGCCGAAGCCATAGATAACATTTGCTGCATGGCTGCCTCGTCCTGGGGGGCATTCATGCCCGGGCTTCCGCTTTGTACCTGCCGGCGGATATCTTCAGAAGTGTAACGCATGGGGGTTGTGCATGCCCTGTACCAGGGGCATTCCTTGCATTGGGCTATGTTTGAAGCTTCATTTAATATATCTGTCATATTTACTCCTTGATATTCAGGTTATTTTTTTAAGCTGATTGTCAAAATCTGTCTGGCTGGAAAATCCCCCGAATTTTATGGCTTTTATTATACCCTCGGCATTTATAAAATAAGTAATGGGGATATAGTTTGCATTATAAAGTTGGCCTATATCACCGGTATTATCCAGCAGTACCGGAAAGGTGAAACCTGTGTTTGCCATAAACCGCTCTATCAGGGACTGGCTTTCCCGTATGTTTACCATAAAAATCTTTATACCGCCGGGGAGTGACTTGTTTTCATTATAGGCAGCTTCAAAGAAAGGCATCTCGTCTTGGCAGTAACCGCAGCTTATCATCCAGAAGTTCAGAACTACCCCAGAGCCCTTCAGTCCGCTTAAACTTATATCCTGCCCGGTAAGGTCTTTCAGTGAAAAATCAGGTGCCAGGTTGTTTATTCTTATGCCTGTTACCGCTTCCCCGTCATCCGGTGGTAGGGGGGCAGCTTGGTTGCAGGCGGACAGACAAAGGCTGCCTATGAGCAGGAAACTGAGAGTTATCAATTTTCTTTTCATTTTAAATTTGCAGAGTACTAAAAAACCCTATTTGGTTGCTTAGTATAAGTATACCAATAACTATCAGTATCCCGCCACTTATCCCGTATACAGCTCCTGAGTAGCGGCTGAGTTTGCGGATAAGAGGCAGGGTTTTTTGAAGCAGCAAACCTAATACAAGAAAGGGTATACCCATGCCCAGTGAAAAAACAGCCAGCAGAGCCGAACCGTAAAGCGGGCTTTCCCCTCCGAAGGTAAGGCTGAGTATGCTTCCCAGTATAGGGCTTATGCAGGGCGTCCAGGCAAGGGTAAAAATAGCCCCGCTTAAAAAAGAGCGGACATAACTGCCACCACGCAGGCTTTGCTGGCCGAACAGGTGTTTTTCAAAACTGAGGGATGGGAAGCGGAGGCTAAGCAGCATATATCCGCCGAAGATAACAAGTATTCCCCCGGAAAGTATTCTTATCCAGAGTTCGCTTGGGTTTATAATAACGCCTCCCAGTCCGGCTAATGCTCCCAGGCTGGTAAAAACAAGGCTGAAACCGGCTACAAAGGCGGCTGAATGCGGCAGAGTTTTAAAAGAAACGGCAAAGTCCGGCCGGGTATCCAGTATCTCTCTGCCGGTCAGACTGGCCAGATATACAGGCATCATAGGCAGCACACAGGGAGAGAAAAAGGCGGCCAGACCGCCCCCCAGGGCTAAAAGGTAAGAGATATCTTCCAAGCCTGTTTTGCACCTTCCCATAGCCCTGAAAACAAGGCTATAATGTACGTTGATATTATATCAGTTTTACAGGCGGAGTATTTATGCGCCCTCTTTCTTACAGCCAGATAGACCAGTATCAAAGCTGTCCTCTGAAATATCGTTTTTTATATATTGACGGCTTAAAACCGCCGGCAAAGGGGTATTTCAGTTTCGGCACAACTTTGCATGATTGTGCGGAGTACTTTCTCCGGGTAAAAGTACCCCCGCCGCCCAGTCTGGAAAACCTGATGGAGTATTACCGTTTGCACTGGCGGTCTGAAGGGTATGAATCTGCTGAGGCAGAAGAAAATTACCGTCAGTTAGGCGGGAAAATACTGGCAGACTTCCACCGGATACATAGTGCAGATTTTCATATGCCGCTGGCGGTGGAGCACCAGTACACTGTAAATCTGGACGGGGTCAAACTGACCGGCAAGATTGACCGGGTGGATAAACTTCCTTCCGGCGAACTGTGTATTATAGATTATAAAAGCAATAAAGATTTATTTTCAGCCGAATATGTCCAAAGCAATTTGCAGTTAAGCATTTACCAACTGGCAGTGGAACAGATTTGGTTTTTGCCGGTAGGTGAGCTTTGTTTGTATCACTTGCGCTCCAATACTGCCATGCGTTGTCCTGCCCGCAGTAAAGAGGTTATTGCCGATGCCCGGAATCTGGTGCTGGAAGTAGCTGAAAAAATAGAAAAAGCTATTTTCCCTGCCTGTGAAAACAGCTTTTGCCCGTGTGATTTTGCCCATCTCTGCCCGCTGTACCGCCACAAATATGCCCCTCCGCCCCAGTTGCCTCAAGCACCGCCTGTAGATATATCCCACGCGGTTGAGGAATATGTGGAACTCCAGGCCCGCAAAGGCGAAATTGAGGCCAGAATAGACACCCTGAAAGAGGCTATTATTGAGTATTGCCGGGCTAATTCACTGGGGAGGGTCTTCGGCAGTGAGCATGCGCTTAGCTACAAGGAAGTTTTGCGGACTGCTTACAACAATAAAGCTGTACGTGATTTGCTGGAGCCGCTGGGATTGTGGAATCAGGTATCCAGTTTGGATAAAACCCTGCTTGAGGAATATCTGGAAACAGATGCCTGCGGTCAGGAACTGAAAAAACGGATACTGGCTTTAAAAGAGGTTATTTCCTCCTCTCCGCGGCTGTATGTAAAACAGGTTTCAAAAGACCAGGACAACTGAAAGCGCAGGTTTGGGGAATAGATGTTCTTTCAAGTAATAGGGGTATTTTTACTGGCGTTGCTGGAAATCTGGCTGGCAATACCGGCTGGTTTGATTTGGGGTTTGGACCCTGCTCTGGTTATCCTGCTGGTATGCGGCGGTACTCTAAGCGGCGTTGGTGTAATTCTGCTTCTTTCAGAAAAGATACGGGCAGGCTCAAACCGCTGGCTGGACAAAAACCGTACCGGTGATGCAGCTTTAAGCCTGTCAGCCCTGTTTGCCCAAATCATTATATCCCTGCAGGAGAGGCTTCGTTCGGGCCGCCTGTACAAGGTATGGCTGAAATACGGAATTATCGGGTTGGGGCTTTTATCCCCGGTGCTGACCAGCGCTCCCATAGCGGCTTTTCTGGGAGTAATGCTGAATGCAGGCAGGTTAAAACTGTTTGTCTGGATAGCAATCGGGGTGGCGGTGTGGACTACCGGGCTCACTCTGGCTATGCATTTCGGGCTGATACTGCTGGGAATCTAAAAAAGTATCCGAAATGCTTAGTGAAAAAACAAAAAAACCTGATGCCAAAAGCCAAAACATGTGGTACAATAAATTCTAGCAAACCAAGAGCCAGAGTACTAAAGACGATTATTGTTTGGGTATTTTAACAATGTTATACTTATAAAAGCGAGCCTTTCTGCAGGCTTGCTAATCATGTTTGGGGGACTGAATGAAGGTTTATCATCTGGCATATGAGCCAAGTTACCATTCAATGGATTTTCATTTTTGGACTGAATGTAATTTAAAATGCCGCGGTTGTTATACCAATTATGAGGTTTATGATTTTGGCCTGATGGATGACCCGGTAGCTGAAATAATTACCCATGAAAGACAAGCCCCTCCCACCGAATTTCTGTCTTTTGACCAGGTTATGGAAAAGATAGATGGCTATACTATAAAATATGCAGTTTTTCTGGGTACGGAGGCGGTGCTTGACCCTGAGCTGCCTAAACTTGCCAAGGCTGTCCATGAAAAATATGGCTCTTACAACATACTTTTAACCAATGGCATCCGGATGCCAGACCTTACGGATATTGACCAGGTTATTTTCAGTCTGAAGGCTTATTCCGAAGATATTTACCGTGATTATACCAGCCGCTCAAACAAGTCAGCCCTGGAAAATCTGAAGAAAATACATGCGGCTTTGGGTGACCGCAAACTTCACGTAGAAGTGGTGTACATACCTGATTATATAGCCAAAGACGAAATAGAAAAGGTAGCCCAGTTTTTAGCCAGCATAGATAAAGATATGTCTTTTCGTATAGATGCCTATTTCCCCATTCCGGGTTGCCCCTGGCGGGCGGCCAACAAGGAAGAGGTGGAAGAAGCCGCTGAGGCGGCACGTAAGTATTTGAATAATGTGGTGGTGCTTACCCTGGATATGAAACGAATCGGTGATAAGGCCATTAAGGTTTTTTAAATGACAGTAGAATTCGGCAGGCAATCAGTTCTGGCAGATGTACGCTTATCTACTACCGCCAAGAGGGTACTAGAAAAACGTTATCTAAAGAAAGATTCCAACGGACGGGTGATTGAAACGCCGGAGGATATGTTTCACCGGGTTGCCAGAGTGGTGGCATCTGCCGAATGCAAATATGCACCGGGGGCGGATACCAGCCGGATAGAAGAGGAATTTTATCAGGCCATGTCCCGCCTGGAGTTTCTGCCGAATTCGCCCACACTGTTAAATGCCGGGCGGCAGGTGGGGCAGCTTTCGGCCTGTTTTGTACTGCCGGTAGAGGATTCCATTGAGTCTATTTTTGATGCGGTCAAGCAGACAGCTCTTATTCATAAAAGCGGGGGCGGTACCGGCTTTTCCTTTTCAAATCTCAGGCCTGCCGGAGACAAAGTAGGGGAATTAACAGAAGTAGCCGGAGGGCCGGTTTCTGTAATAAACATATTTTCCGCAGCGGCAGATTATGTGCGCCAGGGCGGGGTACGCCGCGGGTGTAATGCCGCTATTTTAGACGTAACCCATCCTGATATTCTCAAGTTTATATCCTGCAAGGGTGACCCTAATGCCCTGACCAATTTCTACATTTCGGTTGTGGTCACCAGAGAATTTATGACTAAAGTACGCAGCGGTGAAGATTACGGTATTATCAACCCTCATACCGGCGAAGTAGTCCAGCGGCTCAATGCCGCCTGTGTGTTTGACTGTATTGTAGACCAGGCCTGGAAAACAGGTGAACCCGGTCTGGTATTTATAGACCGGATAAATGATGATAACCCCACCCCGGAATTAGGCCGTATCAGGCACGTGACCGGTTGCGGTGAGCAGACCCTTTTGCCGTATGAATCCTGCAATCTGGGTTCAATCTCCCTGCCCCGTATGCTTAAGCGTGACGGTGAGAGGGTAGTGGTAGACTATGAAAAACTGGGACGGACAGTCAAAATGGCTATCCGCTTTTTGGATAATGTAATAGATGTAAATAAATTCCCCACCCCTGAGATTGAAAAAGCCACCTTACGTAACCGCAAGATAGGCTTGGGGGTGATGGGCTTTGCCGATATGCTGGTTTTGATGGGTATACCATACAATTCCGAAGAGGCTATATTCCAGGCTGACCAGATAATGGATTTTATCAAGGAAACCTCCCACCGTGCTTCGTCCAAACTGGCCGAAGCCAGAGGCTCTTTCCCTGCTTATGAAGGCAGTATTTATGACGTACCCGGCGGACGCCCCATGCGGAACGCCACCTGTACCAGTATAGCCCCCACCGGCACCCTTTCCATTATCGCCGGGGTTTCTTCGGGCATAGAGCCTTCTTTCGCTATGGTATTTGTCAGGAATATTCTGGATGGTGAAAATCTGCTGGAGATAAACCCCTATTTTGAGGAAATGGCCAGACGTGAGGGTTTTCATTCCAAAGAGCTGTTTGAAAAGCTGGTTTCGTCAAACCATCTGCATGATATGGAGTGTGTGCCGGACTGGCTGAAACGCCTGCTGGTTACCGCTCACCGCATTCGCCCCGAATGGCATATCCGCATTCAGGCGGCTTTCCAAAAGTATACTGACAATGCTGTTTCCAAGACGGTGAATTTCTCCCATGAAGCTACCCGTGAGGATATGGCCAATGTGTTTAATCTGGCCTACGACAAGGGGCTTAAAGGGATAACGGTTTACCGTGACGGAAGCCGGGCAGCCCAGCCTTTATGCACCAGCGAATCCGGTGTCAAGCTGGTAGACCAGTACCTGGATAACTGCTCCTGCCATTAGGTATTGTTGTTTACACGGGAAAAGACAGCTAAAATCTCCGGGTCAAACTGTGTGCCTGAACATCTCTTCAGTTCTTCCCAGGCTTCTTTATCTGTCATTGCTTTGCGGTATGGCCTCAGGGAGGTCATGGCGTCATAGGCATCAGCCAGCGCCATTATTCTGGCGCCCAGCGGTATTTCCTCACCCTTTAGTCCGTCAGGATATCCGCTCCCGTTGAAATGCTCGTGGTGGTGGCGGACTATTCTCAGAATTTCGCGGTCCTCGGTTATAGGGGAAAGAATACGTTCACCTATGCCGGGGTGGGTTTTGATATGGGTGTATTCCTCTTCGGTCAGGTTGCCGGCCTTATTCAGGCAGGCACTTCTGATACCTATTTTGCCGATGTCATGCACCAGCCCTGCCAGACGTATCTGCTCAATGGCAGCAACCGGCAGTTCCATAGCGCTGGCAATAGAAACCGAGGTTTCAGCTACCCGCTGTGAATGGCCTATGGTATAGCTGTCTTTAGATTCAAGCGCATAAGCCAGGGAAGTAATGGCATTGAAAAAAGAACTGCGGATTTTTTCCGCCTGGTCTTTGATTTTTATTTCCAGATGCTGCTGGTAATCCCGGTTGTCCAGTACAAGGCGGCGTTTTTCCAGTGCCCGTTCTATGCTCATCATGACTGCATCCAGTTTAAAGGGTTTAGTCACATAATCATATGCACCCAGTTTCATGCAGGCTATAGCAGTGTCAGTGTCGCTTATGGCTGTAGCCATTATAACTGCGGTATCAGGTGAGATAGTACGGATTTCCGGGAAAATATCCATTCCGGAAAGGCCTGGCATTTTTATATCCAGTATGGCCAGTGAAACATCCTGGCCCTTTATTATTTCCATAGCTTCGGTGGCGTTTGAGGCGGTCAGGCATTTGTAGCCTTCGCTGGTGAGTTTCTGGTAAAGCAGGCGGCGTATTGTATCTTCGTCGTCCACTGTTAGAACGGTTTCATTTTTTGTAGTCATGCATACCCCTTAGAATGTCTGACAGTTTATTGGGCTGGCGGGTTGATTGGAAGCTCTATAAAAAAGGTAGCGCCCTTACCTTCGGAACTTTCTGCGTACAGTTTACCACCATGCTGGGTGATTATACCATGTCCGATGGATAATCCTAACCCCGTACCTTTGCCTACTTCTTTAGTAGTAAAAAACGGGTCAAATATACGATTTAAGACGTTTTCAGACATGCCCGGACCATCGTCCTTAATAGATATCCGGATATTATCTCCGAATCGGGAACTGGAGATAACTATAGTACCCTCACCGTGTGCCTTGGTTATGAAATATTCGGCATTTATGATTATATTCAAAAGTACCTGCTGCATCTGAAAATAGTCAGCTTTTATTTCCGGCAAATCTGCATCCAGATTGGTAACTATATGAATGTTGTTTACCCTTTGTTCGTAGTTGCAGATATCAAGCACTTTGTGGATTAGCACATTCATATCCACCCAGTCTTTAGATGGTTCATGGCGGCGGGCAAATGCCAGCAGATTGCGGATTACTTCGGCTGCCCGCAGGGCTTCCTGGCTTATTATCTGGATATCACGCTGCAGGTCTTCGGGCAGTTTTTTTTCCTGAAGGAGTTCGGAAAATCCTATAACGCTGGTCAGGGGGTTATTAAGTTCATGAGCAAGCCCGGCGGCCATTTCACCTACCGAAGCCAGTCTATCCGTTATCATCAGCTGGGCGGCCATTTTATGGTGCTCAGTGAGGTCTTTTAGGATATGGACAGTTCCCAGAGATTGCCCGTCTGTATCTAGAATGGGGTCAATGGTTTCCTGAAAATGCTTCTCAATAGTTTCTTCAAAGTAATTTATATACTGGGTCTTTTGGGTATCGGAAGCTACTAACTTGGGGCAGTTTACTTGAGGGCAATTGGTGTGGTGCAGCACCTCGTAGCATTTCTTGTTTAAGATTTCTTGCGGCTGGCAGTTCAAAGCTTTGGCAAAAGCCCGGTTTGCCCGCTGGATATTAAAATCATTATCCAGCAGAAACACTATTTCGGATATATTATCAAAGGTGATTCGCCATTCCTCGGCGGCATGCAGCAACTTGGCATATACATTCTTGCGTTCGGTTATATTCCTCACTACTGCACAGCAATAATCAACTCCCTCAAACTCCAGGAAATTGCACATCACGTCAATAGGTAGTTTCTGACCGTTTTTAGTAATCAGGGCAGTTTCCATAGCATACTTGATATCATGCTTTAGTCTGCCCCAGAGGGTCTTCCACCTTTCCGGAGTGCAGACAGGGTTTATATCCTCTACGGTTAAACTGCATAGCTCATCATGGGTGTAGCCCAGTGACTGGTAGGCTGAGCGGTTGGCACCTATGATATTGCCGTTCTGATTTACCCATATTATGAGATCTGCCGAATGTTCCATTGAGAAAGAGGTGAACTTTAGATGCTTTTCGGCTTCTTTGCGCTGGCGGATATTCCGGACTATGGATATGTTGTATTCCATCTTGTCGTACTGAAGATAATTGGCGGTTATTTCCACTGGAATACTGCCGCCCCGTATATTCCGGTGAATAGATTCAAAGTGCAGGTAAGTACGGGCTTTCAGCTTTTCCCAATGTTTTTCCCAATCCGTCTGGCTGGTTATGAGGGCATCTATATCAGTAACTTTTAATTTGAGCAGGTCTTCGCGCTGGTAGCCAAGTGAGTCACAGGCTGATTGATTTACATCTACAAATTTACCCTCGGCATCAGTCCAGAATATTGCATCTGTAGCCCTTTCTATCGCAAATCTGGTTAGCAGGAGCATTTTTTCAGACTTTTTGCAGATGGTGATATCTCTGGCAGAGAGCTGCAGGTATGGGGAAACAGTACCCGGGTTTATTATCTGGCTGTGGCCGGAAAGCCAGCAAGTCTGGCCATTTTTATGTATCAGGCGGATTTCAAAGGGCCGAATACTGTCACTTCGGCTGTCCTGGAGCATTTGGGCAATACGCTCCCTTGCCTCCTCACTAAACAGCCCGCAGGACTGCCATTTATCACCGCTTATTTCACCTGCCGGATAACCGGTTGCTTCCTCAAATATCCGATTGGCAAATAATAGTTTGCCGTCCGGTTCAAAACTTATTATCAGCGGCATAAGGGTAGGGGCTTCATCAAAAAAGGCCAGTTGATTGGGATTATTCTGCACCTGGCCGTGACAGTGTATAAGGCAGATTAGTTTGCCCGAAGAAAGTTTACATAACAATTCACCTGAGAGGGGTAATCCTGTTTTGCTGGGGATATAGCAGGGTATAGGGCCCAGGGGTGTTTTAAATTGTTTGGGTGTTCGGGTATCAAGGTTTAAACCAGCGGGTTTTAATATTTCATCTAACAAAGCAGGGTTAGACAGATAATCAGCAGGCAAATAGCCGCTTAGAGCGGGTGTATTTGAACTGGCATAGATCAAGCGGAATTGGGGGGAGGTTTCAAATATAAATGCCATAGTTCGGGTACTTTCTATCATGGAAAGTATCTCGGCCAGGCAGGCACTTTCGGGCAAAACTCTTTGCTCTGCATTGGTGCGGCAGGATTTATATCGGTCTTGCATATCCTTACGCTTTTCTATACTTTGTTAAAGAAGCAGGCAGAGGTCTCATATATACCCAAGTATAACTGATTTTAGTATAGCAGGGTAAGTGCCCAGTTGTCATGTGTTTTGTCAAAAAAAAGGCTTTGCTTCGGGAAAATAAAGACAAAAAGCACTAAGGCTGCAAACCTTCGCGGCATTCGCGGTGTTTGAGACTGGGCTGGTAGTCACGGCAGGCCTGAGGCTTGAAATCATGAATGGTACACAGGGATAAATTGTCTACGCCGCGTCCCAGGAAAATACAGCCGTTTTCATTGTGGCGGATGAGCATGGTGCGCTGGCCCGGCCAGCGTTTATCGGCGTATTTCTGCTTAAATTCTTCCAGACTTAGACTTAGATGTCCTGCAATTCTTTGAGCCTCATCCATTTCCAAATGAGGCTGAAAGTGAGAGCAGCAGTTGCCGCAGCGTCTGCATTCAAAAACCTCAGTGTTTTCAATATCACTCATGGGCTTCATTATAGATGCCGGTTTATGCTATTATCAAGGTGGTGTTGAATACTCATGTGTAAGTGATATAATCATTAAAAATATGAAAAAGAAAAAAGACTACATAATTAGACTTTTAGCCACTCTGGTGATAAGCGGAGTGCTGTTTTTGGGTTCTCCCGTTGTAAACAAAGCAGCTCTGGAAGGTGAGTTGTCTTTTTCTGATATTATTCTCAAGGTAGGTGCTGAGCTGACCGTATATGGTCAGAATTTCCTGCGCCAGAGTGATATTAAACTCTATTTTGATGATGAAGAGGTTGCCTTCGGGGCTACCAACCAGCTGGGGGAGTTTGCTCTTAGTTTTGTTGTTCCGCCATCAGGGCGGGGATTACACCTTATAAAGGCGCTGGATGCTGATTATAATACGGGCAGCGGGCTAGTTCTGATTGAAAGCTGGATTGACCTGTCAAAATCTGAGGCTGCCATTGGCGAGACTGTTAATATAAACGGTACAGGTTTTACTCCTTTAGCCTCGGTAAATTTTTATTACAATAACACCCCGCTGGAAGTAATCCCGGCTAATGTTAAAGCTGATATAACAGGCAGCTTTTCCGTGAGTTTTGCCGTTCCGGAGCGTTTTGCCGGGGTTTATCTGGTGGAAGTACGCCAGGGTGATTATATAAACAGCCAGAGTCTCAAGGCCAATGTCTGGCTGGATATTAACCCGGAAATAGGTCTGGGTAAATTAATTGATGTTGGAACGCAGCTGAATATTTCCGGCAAAGGTTTTAAACCTAACGGCCAGGTAGATTTGCAGTATGATGGTGTTTCTTTATTAAAGGTAAGTGCAGATGATAAGGGCACCTTCTCTGCCCAGATAGTTATTCCTTCAAGTGCAGCTGCCAGCCACAGCCTGATACTGGATGACGGGCAGAACCGGATAGTGCGTGAAATCTGGCTGGAAAATACGCCGCCGCCTGCACCTGATATAACAATACCGGTTTCGGGTGAGGCACTTGATGACCCCTTTACTTTCGGCTGGGCAGGGGTAAATGATGCTAGCGGTGTTACCTATACTTTGCAAGTAGCTTCTGACAGCGGGTTCGGCAATATCCTCTTTGAGCTGAAAGATATAAAAACCAGCCAGTATATTCTGGCCGATAACCAGGCCATAAATAATTCTTCGGCGGACACTTTTTACTGGCGGGTTCAGGCGATTGACGGTGCCGGTAATGCAAGTGCCTGGTCTGAAACAGGTACTTTTACCAGAACTTCTCTGGTTCAAAATCTGGGTTTGGTAGTCGGGGTCGGTGTGGGGCTGGTGGCTATTATAATATTTATGTGGTGGGCTATCCGGAACCGCCGTTAGTTCATAAAAAATATTTTTTGCCTTCCCCTGACCCACGTTTGGGCTTCCTTGACAGTAGCTATGTTTCGTGTAGAATATTACTCACAATTATACGTAATTGTGAGTAAACGCCATAAATTCTTAAGGAGGCTTCAGGCCTAACGTGACCACTACCGAAGAAAATAAAAACAAACAATCAGATGACCCTCTCGGCGCAGGTGCAGTCGAAACTTATGGCAAGGTAGACGATGAGCCTCCCAGTAGGCTTGGACAAACAAAAAGATTTAGACTTAAATATTTCCCCAAGGTAAGTGACCAGAACTGGAATGACTGGCACTGGCAGTTTAAAAACCGTGTTACTTCTGTAACAGAAATAGCAAGGTTTTTTCATTTGTCTGCAGAAGAATACAGGGATATGGAGGCCGTTTCTGCGGTTTTCCCCCTTTCCGCCACCCCTTATTACCTCAGTCTGGTAGATTTTGACAATGTAAATGACCCGGTAAAGTGTCAGCTTATGCCGGATACAGCTGAACTTAATTTTGATACCCGCTGCTGTTCTGACCCTTTGGAAGAGGCTCATAGTTCGGTAGTGCCTGGGCTGGTACACCGTTATCCTGACAGGGTGGTCATGGTGCTGACTGATATATGCCCGGTACTGTGCCGCCACTGCACCCGTAAAAGGGAATGGAAAAACGGCGGTTGGGTGCATACCCAGGCAGAGATAGATGCCATGCTGGCATATATACGCCAGCATCCGGTTATCCGGGATGTAATTATCTCCGGCGGTGACCCCTTAACCCTGTCTACACCCCGCTTGGAGAGTGTTCTTTCGGCTCTGCGTTCAATACCCCATGTGGAAATTATCCGAATTGGTACCCGCTATCCTGTGGTTCTTCCCCAGCGGATAGATGATGAACTATGCAATATGCTTTCCAAGTACGGTCCTATCTGGCTTAATACCCATTATAACCACCCTAATGAAATTACCGAGGAATCCCGTCAGGCCTGTGACCGTCTGGTCAGGGCGGGCGTACCTGTAAATAACCAGTCGGTACTTTTAAAAGGCATAAATGACAATGTGTCTGTTCAGAAATCCCTTTGCCACAAGCTTTTAATGAGCAAAGTGCGCCCTTACTACCTTTTCCAGTGTGACAATGTTCAGGGTACAGAGCATTTCCATACCCCCATTGAAACCGGGGTGGGGATTATTGAGGGCTTGCGCGGTTATACCTCCGGTTTGGCTGTGCCGAATTACGTTATAGACCTACCGGGTGGCGGCGGCAAAATAACTATTCAGCCGGACTACGTGCTGGATAAACAGGCTGACGAATATATAATCCGTAATTACAAGGGTGATATAATCCGTTTTAAAAATCCGGGTGAACCCAAAGTTTACAGCAATACCGGCCGGACAGATTTACTTAATAATGCCGCTAAAATAAAGGGAGAAACAGATGCAGATAGGGCTGTCATACGATCTTAAACAGGCGTTAAATCCGGTTAGCGGCGGCCCTGATGATGCTCTGGAAGAATATGACTCACCGGAGACGGTTGAAGCTATCACTAATGCTTTAACCCAGGCCGGGCATACGGTTTACCGTTTGGGTGGGGGAAAAGAGTTTTTACGCAGGGTACAGGAACAGAAACTGGACCTGGTTTTCAATATTGCGGAGGGTTTGGGCAATTACCGCAGCCGTGAGGCTCAAATTCCCGGTATTTTAGAGATGTTAGATATACCGTACACCGGCTCCGACCCGCAAACACTAGCTATTTGTCTGGATAAACCCCTGACTAAGAAACTGGTAGCTGATGCCGGTATAAAAACTGCCCGGTGGCAGTTAGTCACCAGCTGCGAAGAGCTTTCGGCTATAGACTGGTCAGGGTTCCCCTTGCCGGCTTTTCTTAAGCCTGCCTGTGAGGGTTCTAGCAAGGGTGTCAGGTTTGCTTCACGCGCCGGAAGTGCCAAAGAAATAGTAAACATGGCAGCAGAGCTGCTTACTGCCTATGAGCAGCCTGTTTTGATAGAAGAATTTATAAGCGGCGAAGAGATTACGGTAGGGGTTACCGGTAATATACAGCCCAAAGTTTTGGGTATCATGCGGGTTGTCCCCAAAACCAAAACCGATTATTTTGTCTACTCTGTAGAGGTGAAACGCAACTGGCGGCAGATGGTGGAGTATGAGGTACCGGCGGCTTTGCCTGCTGAGACTTTATCCCGCATTGAAAAGGCTACGCTGGATGCGTATAAGGTGCTGGGCTGCCGTGACCTGTGCCGTATGGATTTCAGGGTCAGCCCTGATGGCACACCTTATTTTCTGGAAGTAAACCCTTTGCCCGGTCTAAACCCTGTCAGCGGAGATTTGCCGATTATGGCATCTAAACTGGGTATCAGTCATGCTGAGTTGGTGTTAAAAATACTTTACACTGCTCTGACCCGCCACAGTTTGGCTGCGGCAAACTGCCTGCCTTGAGTTAAATAAAATGTTATATAAAAGCCTCCTTCGGGAGGCTTTTTATTTTAAGGGATAATTACCCCCCGTGATTCTTGCTATTTGAAAAAGCCGTAGCTATAATTGAGAAAACCTATCAATTAGAAGGATTACAGTGCCAACTATTCAGAGCCGTATCCGCCAGAATAAATACAAGATTACTCCCCAGCGGCAGGCTGTTTTAAAGGTACTGTCTGCTGCTACCCAGCCGCTAAGCCCGTCAGAAGTGCATGAACTGGTGCAGGCGGCTAAACCTTCAACCGGTATGGCAACTGTCTACCGTTCTCTCCAGCTTTTGTCCGAACTGGGGCTTGTTTGCGAGCTGCATACCGCCGGCAATTGCCACCGCTATCTGCTTAGGCGTATTGATTCCCATCACCACCATTTGATTTGTTCCGGTTGCGGTCAGGTTATTCACGTGGAGGGGTGCGGGCTTAAAGAGATTACGGAAAACTTGTCCCGGCAGACCGGGTTTGCCATAGATGCCCATTTGCTGGAGTTTATCGGGCGTTGCCGGAATTGTCAGAAAGAGGCGGGAAAAGTATGAAATTAAGGACATTATTTTTGAGTTTGGCTTTAGGCGTTACTCTGCTTAGCAGTTTACTGCTGGCGGGTTGTCAGGAAGATTCATCTTCTGCTGCCAAGCTCAAAATTGCAGTTAGTATAGTGCCCCTGAAAGAATTTACCCAGCAAATTGCCGGGGATAAGGCTGAAGTAATTCTTATGGTTCCTCCCGGGGCGGAGCCGCATACCTACCAGCCGCTTCCTTCCCAGATGGTAGATATAAGCCAGGCAGATATGTACGTGAAGCTGGGCTCTGATTTTGGTTTTGAGCAAACCTGGATTTCAAAAATATTGGCTTTAAACCACTCTATGCTGATGGTAGATAGTTCGGTAAATATTACACTGGAAAGCAGTCCGGAAGGTGACGGGGCAGACCCGCATATCTGGCTTTCACCGCGTAATGCTATCCAGATGGTCAAAAATATCACTACGGGGCTGATGAGCCTGGACCCGGAAAACAAGAGCTATTATGCAGCCAACCGGGATGCTTATTTAGCAAAGCTTGAGCAGTTGGATAATGAAATAACCCTGGCTCTCAGCCACCTGCATAACCGTACCTTTCTGGTTTTTCATCCTGCCTGGGCTTATTTTGCCAGAGACTATAATCTGAAAGAACTTTCCATTGAAATAGAAGGCAAAGAACCCACCCCCCAGCAGATGATAGAAATAATAGATTTGGCTATACAAAATAATATCAGCATTGTCTTTGCTTCCCCCCAATTTTCCAGCCGGAGTGCAGAGTCAATTGCCTCTGAAATAGGCGGGCAGGTGATAATGATAGACCCGCTGGCCCAAGATTACATAAAGAATATGGAATTTGTTTACAAGCAAATGCAAGAGGTTATGAGCTGAAAATGTCTGACACGCCAGCCCTGGTGTTTAGGGGAGTTAGTGCCGGTTTTGACGGCCTTACGGTACTGGAAGATATTACTTTCTCCCAGCCTGCAGGACGGATGCTGGGGATTATAGGCCCGAATGGCGGGGGGAAAACTACCCTCCTAAAGCTGATTTTGGGTCTTATTCAGCCTGACTGCGGCAGTATAAAGGTTTTGGGTAAAAGCCCCGAAGATGCCCGGCCAGAGATTGGCTACGTTTCCCAATATCACCTTTTTGACCGTGACTTTCCCATAAGTGTTTTGGAAGTGGTGCTGATGGGCAGGTATGCCAAAAGGGGTTTAGCCCGCCGCTACTCCAGTGGGGATGTGGCCTTGGCTAAGGAGTATCTGGATAAAGTGGGTATGCTGCCGTTTGCTAACAGACAGATTGGCCAGCTTTCAGGCGGTCAGCAAAAGAGGGTATTTATTGCGCGGGCGTTGGTTAATCAGCCGAAACTGCTTATCCTGGATGAACCGACTGCCGGGGTAGATGCCGCCATGCAAACCGGGCTGTATGAACTTTTGGAAATATTAAAAAAAGAGATGACCATTATTATGGTTACCCATGATATCAGTGCGGTAGCAGTATGTATAGATGATATAGCCTGTTTAAACAAGCATTTGTCGTATCACCATGCCGAGGAAGGGCTGACCGCAGAAGCTTTGTCTGAAACCTATAACTGCCCAATCCAGCTTATTGCGCACGGGCAGGTGCCCCACCGGGTGCTGAAGGAACACGTATGATAGAGGCTTTGGGATATGGTTTTATCCAGAATGCTATTTGGGCTGGTCTGCTGGCGGCCATAGGCTGCGGGATTATTGGCAGTTATGTAGTAGTAAAAAAACTGGTATCCATAAGCGGCGGTATTGCCCATGCTTCATTCGGGGGAATAGGGTTGGGGTATCTGCTGGGTATCAGCCCTGTGCTTGGGGCATTGGTATTCAGTCTGCTGGCCGCGGCCGGCATGGGTGCCATTACCCGCCGGGGACGTATAAGTGAAGATACGGTTATCGGTATGCTCTGGTCTTTGGGTATGGCTCTGGGTGTTATTTTTATAGGCTTAACGCCCGGTTATGCCCCGGACTTATTCAGTTATCTTTTCGGCAATATCCTGACTGTGCCGTCTTCAGATTTGCTGCTTATGCTGGTGCTGGATGCCCTGATAATAGGGGTGGTCTGGCTTTTTTATAAAGAGTTTCTGGGTATATCTTTTGACGAAGAGTTTTGCCGTGTCAGCGGTATGCCTACCGGCCTTTTATACATAATAATGCTGGGGCTTATAGCTTTGACAGTAGTGATGCTGATACGGGTAGTGGGCATAATACTGGTGATAGCTTTGCTGACTATACCGGCAGCGGTTGCCCGCCGTTTTACTGATAACCTTTTTAAAATGATGCTGCTTTCAATCGGATTTGGTATGGTCTTCTGTTTGGGCGGTCTGTGGCTTTCATATGTGCTGGACCTGGCTTCGGGGGCTACTATCATACTCTTTAGTGCGGCAGTATTCCTTTTGGTTTGGGCTTTTAAAAACAAAAAGAAGCAAGAGCCGGTCAGAGACTAAACCGGCTGTACCCGCTCCGGATAAAGCCCTTCTTTTCTGGTTAAGAAAACTAGTGTGTACCCAGCGGTCTGGTTTGGGGAAAAACATTCAGCCCGATTAGCTTTCGTCTGGAAAAGTTTTGCTGCTGTTTCCATTCCATATTCCCCAGGCGGGTTACCATTTCCCTGAGTTCCGGTTCACTGGTCAGGTAATACAGTTCAGCCCCGCCTTTCTGGCAGAGCTTAATTATGCCGCTGGAAACCAGTGACTGCAGGGTGGGCAGGATATCGCTGCCGCCTTCTATAGTGCTGGCAATGGCAGAGCGGTCAAAACGGGCAAAGGGGTGTTTGCTGAAAAGAAGGATTATCTGGCGGCTGGTATAATCTACGGCACTCTGTTTCAGAAACTCGTCAAGTTCCATCTTCGTTTCCTTATCTATGTCAACCCTCATTGGCTTTTCAGACTTTAATGTCTAGAGAGTGGCAGGGGAGGGAGTTCAACCTGCCACTCTCTTTCAAGATATAAAAATGTAGGTTATTATCTGCTTAAGAAACGCGGCGGGGCCTGATGGGCGGGGGGAGCCGGTTTCCGGATGGAAGGCTGAGCGGAGCGGTAGCGCATAAACGAGGGCACTTCCAGTTCTTCCTGGGTCTTGCTGCGCAGACCTTTCATCATACGGGTCATTTCTTTTTCATGGTTATTGGAGAGCATGCTCTCTTTGGTGGCAAAGCCGGTGGCTATCAGGGTTATCTGTACTTCCTTACCCATGCGGGGGTCAGTGCTTACACCAAAGATAATATTGGCCTCAGGGTCAACCGCCTGGCGGATAACATCAGCCGCAGAGTTTACTTCCATAAGGGACAGGTCTTCACCGCCGCAGACGTTATAAATAACACCCTTAGCCCCGTCCACCGCAATATCCAGCAGGGGGCTGGCCAGGGCGGCTCTGGCGGCATCGGAAGCCCGGTTTTGTCCGGCTCCTTTGCCTATAGACATCCAGGCGGGACCGGCATCTTTCATGACGGCTTTTACATCTGCAAAGTCCAGGTTGATAATACCCGGCACGGTGATAACCTCGGCAATAGCTTTGACGCCGTTGCACAGAACTTCGTCAGCCAGTTTAAAAGCCCCGTCAACCCCTGTTTTCTGGTCAACCATGTCCAGCAGGCGGTCATTGGGGATAATTATAAGGGTATCCACACTGTCTACTATATTATTTATGCCCTCTTCGGCGGTTTGCATACGGTGAGCGCCCTCAAAGCAGAAAGGCTTGGTGCATACCGCAATGGTCAGGGCACCTGATTCCTTGGCTATTTTGGCAACCACCGGGGCTGAGCCTGTGCCTGTGCCGCCACCCATACCGGCGGTTACAAAAACCATATCAGCGCCTATTACGTTTTCCTTGAGCTCACTCATGCTTTCTTCGGCAGCAGCTTTGCCCATGGTGTGGTTACCGCCAGCACCCAAACCGCGGGTGCAGCGTTCGCCAATCTGGATTCGGGTAGCCGCTTCGGTAATAGCCAGATGCTGGGCATCTGTATTGACGGCTATAAACTCTACCCCCTGGATATTATCCCTGACCATACGGGTTACAGCGTTGCTGCCTGCGCCGCCGCACCCGATAACTTTAATCTTTGCGCCACTGGGTACATATACTTTCTTTGACATTTTATTATCCTTAGTAAACTATTATCCTTTCGTTAATTTTTTGGATTCCCGAACATTCGTGAGATAAAGCCGCCTTTGGCGCTCTCTTCATTGGCCGGATGGCTTTTTGAAGCATCACGGTTATTGATACTCCAAAGCAGCATACCGACAACATTGGTACAGGCGGGGTCATTTAAGATATCCGATACACCAAATAAATTGGGGGGAGTACCTACCCGTACCGGAATCCTCAGTACTTCGCTGCCAAGCTCGGCAATGCCGGGCAGGTTGGCAGTACCGCCGGTTATTACCAGTCCGGAAGGCACCATCTTGGAATAATCATCACTGGGTAACTCAAGGATAATAAGGCGAAGCAGCTCTTCCACCCGCATCCTGACAATCTCGCAAAGGTCAGGATAAGAGAAGGTATGTCCGCTTTCAACAAAGCTTGCGTCATTACATTCACCGGGTATCACACTGCTGTATCTCTGTTTGATATCATCGGCCATTTCAAAGGGGATGCCCAAGCCCACAGAAATATCATGGGTTACCTGTGAACCGGCAATGGGCAGAACCGATGTATGGTATATGCTGTTGCCCTTAAAGGCAGCTATATCTGTAGTGCCGCCACCGATGTCAGCCAGAATAACGCCCTTTTCGCGTTCCTCATCGGTTAGTGCTGCTTCAGCACTGGCTAAAGGATTGAAGACCAGGTCATCAATCTCTACGCCGGCAGCACGGATGCACTTGGTTAAATTTTCAATTGAATTGGAAGCGGCGGTAATAATATGGGTTTCTACATCCAGGCGGAAGCCATGCATGCCCACCGGATTACTGACGCCTTCCTGTCCATCCACCGAATAATTGCGGGGGATGATGTGGAGTACTTTTCTGTCCTGGGGCATGGTGATGCTGCTGGCAATATCTATAGCCCTTTGCAGGTCACTCTGGCGCACCAGGTGGTCATTGCGGGTTATACTGATAACCCCGCGGTTGTTTTTGGAGTTAATGTGTTTTCCGGTCACGCCTATCAGGGCGGATTTGAGTTTATAACCGGCAGTTCTCTCTGCCATGCTTACCGACTCACGGATGGCTTCTTTGGCTTCATTCAGGTTAACCACCATGCCCTTTTGCATACCGCGGGATGCTACCACCCCTACGCCCAGTATCCTAAGGTCTCCGTTTTCGGTGTCAGCCATAACGGTACAGATTTTACTTGTACCAACGTCTATGGCTGCTATCTGTCTCCTTTTCATTTTATTGCCTCTCCCTCATTTTTTATCCCCTGGCAACCCCTATATATAATAGGTAGTTACCTACTTGACTTGGCGAAAATGGACATTCCACTTACCGGATAGTGACTCAATAAAAGCCTTTGAATCAGTGCTGGGCGCGCGGTATAATTCAGCCAGGAATCCGTGCAGAAGTTCGCCGCCGCTCATGCCGGGCATAGGCTCGGCCGGGCCGGGTAGATTGATGTGTACAATCTCCGTCATCAGCTTCTGATACTCAATTGCAGTCCCCATAGGTATTTTCCCTCCCTTTGAAGATTCAGTTGTGCCACATATTAGTCCGTTCCAAATAGAGCCGTCAAATTTAGTCCAAAATAATTTTGGAATATTCTAGCTGGAATTAGAACACTTGGAACTATATTAAAAAATGTCCTCAAGAATACCAACTAATCCAGAGCTGGAATATACAGCAAAACAGCTAAAAGTCTTGCCATTTCAGAATTTATGGAATAGAATATCTGGACGGAGGAGAAATGGCTAATCTGAAAGGCTCAAAACCCTTACCCCCATATGTATCATACCGGACCTTTTTAAACTTTCTTTTAGGATTACAGGAGGCCATTCCGTCCCGCCTTGACCGCAGTTTTTGGGGTGACAAGTGGTCAGGCAGTACCGGTACCCAGCTAATGGCGGCTTTGCGGTTTTTGGGCTTGGCGGATAATGAGGGTATGCCGCGGGAAAAGCTGCGCCGTTTGGTGGATGCCAAAGGGGAAGACAGAACGCTGATACTCAGGCAGATTGCCCTTGAAGGGTATGAGTTTGTGTTTAATTCGTCTGCTGACCCGGAGTCTCTTACTTATGCCCAGCTGGAAGAGCTCTTTCATAATAGCTTTAAAGTAGCGGATGACGTAGTCCGCAAGTGCATAAAGTTCTTTTTGGGGCTGGCGGAAGATGCGGATATACCAATTTCCCCGTTTGTTACCAAAAAATCACGTACTGCCAGGTCAGGTGCCGGTACAAAAAAGGTATCACGGAAGATAATGCCGAGGACTGCTTCGCATGTTCTAATTCCGGATAATGCAATGAAAATTCCAGAAAATTCAGATATAGACAAGGTATTACTGGGTAAATTCCCCACTTTTGACCCTGCCTGGACGGACGAAGTTAAGGTAAAATGGTTTGAAGCTTTTGACGTTTTGCTTAAAAAAGTGTCAAAGACCTGACCTTAAAAGTAGTACTATCCGCTAGATTTTGATTGTACGCCCTCTAATATTGTGGCATATTTTAAAAATTACGCCATATTTTTTCTTTGCCCATGAAAAATAATATTCCACAGACTAGATGTATAGGGTATAATCTTCTGAGAACATTTGAGGTCAGAAGATGTATTTTAAGCGCATACTGGTTGCTCTTGATGGGACAAAAACTGCTGAAAAAACCCTGCCCATAGCTGAATGTATGGCTGGGGCTGCCGAAACACAACTCCTGCTGGTAAGTATATGTGACCCCAAACCCAAAATCACCGATGAGCGCCAGAAGTATTTGGATATCAAAGCGGCTGAGTTACAGGCAAAAGGCATTAAATCCAGCGGAAAAATGTTTTGCGGTGAACTGCTGCCGCTCATTTTGAAGTGTATAAAAGATAATGATATTGACCTGCTGTGTGTGGCTTCTCATGGATATACCGGTATTAAGAAAATGGTACTGGGCAGCGTTTCCGAAAAGCTTATTAAATCTACCAATCTGCCGGTTTTGCTGGTAAAAGATGGGTACGACACAGACAAGGCAGCTTTCGGGAATATTTTATTGCCACTGGATGGCTCTCTTTTTTCAGAGGCTTGTCTGAAGCAGGTATCGGTTCTGGCCCGTGATTTCAAAAGCAAACTTACCCTGCTGGTGGTTATTCAGCCCCCCTGCATACCCTCAGATCGTTCCCCCAGTATTCAACCCAGCTGGGATGAATACTATCAGGCGCTTCTTGAGGAGCTTAAACAGCAGGCGCAGGCCTATCTGGAACGGCTTACTGGCGAATTGCGGGAAAATGGAATTGAAACTGAATTCCGTATGGAAGTTTCAGATAATATTCCTGAAACTATTTTAAGTACCGCCGAAGATATAAATGCCTCTCTTATTTCATTTACCACCCATAACCGCTCCGGAATAGAGAAATGGTATTATGGAAGTGTAGCAGCCGGTTTGATTGAAAATTCCCCGCGCCCCATGCTGTTATGGCGGAACAGCATTTAAACTTTGCTTGACACCTGCCTTTATTCCTTCCTACAATTAGACAAGAAAAAGGCATGAAAAAGATTTATGACTTAAGCCCCGAAATACGCCCTGAAATGATTAGCTGGCCGGGTGATGGCCCTCCGCAGATAAAACTTTTGCATAGTATCAGGGATGGTTTTCCCACCAACCTCGGTCAGCTTACCATGACATTACATAACGGCAGCCATATTGATGCCCCTCTCCATTTTTTTGAAGATGGCGATGGGGTGGGTGAGATACCCCTTGAGATACTTATTGGCAATGTCCGTGTTTTGCGCTTGAGCGGGGTGAAAATTATAACCCGTGATATGCTTGAGCAGGCTGAATTAAGGGGGGTAACCCGGCTTATATTGGCTACGGATAATGAAGCCCTTTGGGATAAGCCTGATTTTGACCGGAACTATACTTGTATAGATATCGGGGCTGCCCGTTATCTGACCGAGATAGGTGTACGCCTGCTGGGTATAGATTACCTTTCGGTAGAGGATTTTGAAGAGACCCAGGGAGTGCACAAGCACCTTTTAAGCCGTGGGGTAGTTATACTGGAAAGCCTGCAACTGGCAGGTGTGGCTGAGGGGGATTATGAGCTTTTCTGCCTGCCCTTGAAACTGGGTAAAGTAGATGGTGCCCCCGCCAGAGTAATACTAATAGAGAGATAACAGTTTGAAAGACGTAAAGATAGTACCGGCTGTACTTACCGATGACCCTGCGGCCTTTGAGTATATGCTAAACCAGCTGGAGAGTTTTGCCCCTTCTGCCCAGATAGATATTATGGACGGGCAGTTTGTGCCTTCGCTAAGCATTCCGCCTGAAGTACTGGGCAGATACAAGCCCCGTTTTGCCTCTGAAATACACCTGATGACCCTTAATCCCGAAGAATACCTTACCTATTGCAAGCAGCACGGCGCTTTCAGGGTAATATTCCATTTTGAAGCAACAACCCGCCCCGAATACGTTATCAGCAGGATAAAGGAACTGGGTTTTCAAGCAGGGCTGGCGGTGAACCCTGAAACACCTGTTTCAGATTTTGCTTATCTGGTGCCGCAGCTGGACATGGTGCTTTTCATGTCGGTTATTCCCGGTTTTTACGGCGCGCCGTTTATACCGGAGGTGCTTCTGAAAGTGAAAGAGTTTAAACACCGTTTCCCCGAAACTGAAATAGGTCTGGACGGCGGTGCCAAAGAGGGCAACATACCTGAGATTGTGGCGGCCGGGGTAAATGATATATGTGTGGGAAGTGCTATCTTCCGGCAAACTGACCCTAAGTCAAGCTACCTGTATTTGGATAAACTGGCTAAAAATGCGGCCAAAGAAGCGGGTATTTAGCCCTCTTTTTCAGCCTGAAGCAGCTTTTCCAGGCGGCGTTTGTGCCGTTCTTCGCCGGTAAAGCGGGCATTTAAAAAGGCCGTAATAATCTCTTTGGCTACTTCAATGCCTATTACCCTTGCCCCTAAACAAAGCACGTTCATATCATCATGCTCCACCCCCTGGTGGGCGGAATAAACGTCGTGGCAGAGGCCGGCCCTGACGCCCTTGATTTTATTGGCGGTGATACAGGCGCCCACCCCGCTGCCGCAGATGATAATGCCGCGGTCTGTCTGCCCGCAGGCAACCTTTCGGGCAACCGCTAAAGCAAAATCAGGATAGTCATCGGCACTGTCATAGGTACAAGCACCCAAATCCAGCACCTTTGCCCCCAATTGATTTAGAAAGGGTAAAAGGTCTGTTTTCAGGCCGTAACCGCCGTGGTCTGCCCCGATGGCAACAGAGATATTACTCATCTTCATTCTCCAAAAGCTTTAAAGCCTTTTCAGCCATATTTTCCGGGGTTAGCCCAAAATGTTGGTAAAGCACAGGCGCCGGGGCTGATGCCCCAAAATGGTCAATGGAAATAATATCACCGTTTGCGCCCAGATATTTGCACCAGCCCTGCGCACTGCCGGCTTCTATTATTACCCGCGGCAGGGAAGCTGGCAAGATGCTCTGGCGGTATGTTCCGAGTTGGGCCTCAAAAAGCTGCCACGAAGGGAAGGATACTACCCTTGACGAGACGCCTTTGTTTTTAAGTATTTCAGCAGCCTGAACGGCTATGCTTACTTCTGAGCCGCTGGCTACCAGGGCAACCTGCGGGCGGGAATCTGTTTCTGCCAGTATATATGCCCCTTTGGCCAAGTTTACGGAATTTGCCTGTGAGTTATCTAAGAGAGGCAGTTTCTGGCGGGACAGGGCAATGGCGGTCGGGCCGTCCTTGCGGAGTATGGCTGTTTTCCATGCCTGGGCTGTTTCATACGAATCTGCCGGGCGGATAGTAACCAGACCGGGCACCGAACGTAAACCGGCCAGCTGTTCAATAGGCTGGTGGGTAGGGCCGTCCTCTCCCAGACCGATAGAGTCATGGGTAAAAATATAAATAACCCTTTGCCCCATAAGGGATGCCAGCCTTACCGCCGGACGCATGTAATCATAAAATATAAGGAAAGTGGCAACATAAGGTATAATCCCGCCGTGGAGAGCCAGCCCGTTGGCTATTGCCCCCATGGCGTGTTCACGTACGCCGAAATGGATATTCCGCCCCTCATAATGCGGCGGTTCATATTCGCCGCCGTCTTTGATAACAGTTTTGTTTGACGGGCTGAGGTCTGCCGAACCGCCCATAAGGGCGGGCAGGCGAGAAGCCAGTGTATTTATAATCAAACCGGAAGCCTCGCGGCTGGCCATAGCCTTGTCAAAAAGTTTATCCAGCTCATTATCCCAGTTGTCTGGCAGCTTACCAGAAAGCCTGTCCTGCAAAAGGGCGGCTTTTTCGGGATAACGGCTTGCATAGTAGTCCAGCTTGGATTGCCAGACCTGCTGGGCAGTTTTGCCTTTATCCAGTGCCATGCGGAATTCCGCCAGAGCTTCAGGCGGTATTACAAAAGGCTCGTAATCCCACCCTAAAGATTTGCGGCTTTTGGCCACTTCGTCTGTTCCCAGCGGCTCACCATGGGCAGAGGCCTTGCCGGCCTTGTTCGGGCTGCCAAAACCGATAACTGTTTTACAGATAATCAGGCTGGGGCGGGCGGAATCTGACTGGGCTTCTTTGATAGCCGCAGAAACTGCCTCAGGGTTAAGCCCGTCTACCGGGCCAATTACCTGCCAGCCGTAACTTTCAAAACGCAGAGCCGTATTTTCGGTAAAAGCCAGCTCTGTTGAACCTTCAATAGATATTTCATTATCGTCATACAGGTAAATCAGCTTACCCAGTGCCAGATGACCGGCCAGAGAGGCGGCTTCCGAGGCCACGCCCTCCATCAAATCCCCGTCAGAGACTATGCCGTAGGTATAATGGTCTATTATTTTGCAATCCGGCTGGTTAAAAACGGCAGCCAGATGGGCTTCGGCCATAGCCATACCCACACCGCTGGCAAAACCCTGCCCAAGCGGGCCGGTAGTCATCTCAACGCCGGGGGTCAGTCCGTATTCCGGGTGTCCCGGGGTTTTACTGCCCCACTGGCGGAAATTTTTAAGCTCATCCAGCGGCAAATCATAACCGGTAAGGTGGAGAAGTGAGTAAAGCAAGGCTGAGGCATGACCGGCAGAAAGTATGAAACGGTCACGGTTAGGCCAGGCCGGGTCTTGGGGGTTATGCTTGAGGAAATTTTGCCACAGGGCATAGGCCATAGCGGCCATACCCATAGGTGCTCCGGGATGCCCCGAATTTGCCTTCTGAACGGCGTCTACCGCAAGAAAGCGCAGGGCATTTATACATAAACTATCTGATTTTGTATTTGACATGGCGTTTAATTTTAACGTTTAGCGGACTCTTTTTCAAATCTGGTCTAAACCTGCCAGCCGTTTTTGTGTATATGGCTTTCCAAATATCGCCCGGCCGGAGGTTTTACCTCCCCCTTCTTTCCAATGGCTATAAGGCTAAGCGGAGAGATATTGGCCGGAAGGTTTAAAAGCTGAGAGATGCCCTCTTTCCGTTCCTCACGGGGGTGCAGCCCCAGCCAGCAGGCACCTAAGCCCAAAGCTTCGGCTGCCAGCAGGATGTTCTGGCTGGCGGCAGCGCAGTCCTGTATCCAGTAACCGGGTTTGGTTTCGGCGCTTGTATCTGCGCAGACCATAATAGCCATGGGGGCTTCTTTCAGCATTTTAGAGTAGGGGTGAATGTCGGGTATTTTATCAAGTATGCGGCGTTCATCTATAACTACAAAATGCCAGACTTGCTGGTTTCCGGCGGAAGGGGCGGCCATGCCTGCCCTCAAAAGGGTATCCAGTTCGGAGGGGCTTACATCTCCGTTTTGATAGTGGCGGGTGCTTCGGCGGCTGAATATTGCTTCAAGTGTGTCCATTTCATACTCCTTGACGAATACTGTTATCTCTTTATATCATATTGTATTATGATCTGCTAAATACTTCCCGAACGTCAGGGGTTTAAGTGCCCGGTTTTCCATTTTTTAAAATAAAAGGGGAAGTTTGTGTTTAAAAAACTGGCAGATATAAATAATAAGCCTGAGTTATATCAGCAGTACAGTGCGCCTGTACTCTGGAATGACCCTCATATCTCCTCCCGTATGCTGGAGTTTCACCTCAACCCGGATATTGAGCCTGCATCACGCAAAGCAGCCTTTATTGAAAAATCTGCCCGCTGGATAGCAGAATATTTTGGTTTGGGTGACGGCAAGCGGGTCTGTGATTTCGGCTGCGGGCCGGGGCTTTATACCAGCCGTTTGGCGGCTGCGGGTGCAGATGTGACAGGTATAGATTTTTCAAACCGCTCTATAGCTTATGCCCGTGAATCCGCATCTGCCCATCATCTGGATATCAATTATATAGAGCAAAATTATCTGGAGTTTGCTGCCCCGGATAATTTTGACCTGGTAACTCTTATCTATTGTGATTACTGCGCGCTTAGCCCGGCCCAGCGTTGCCGGCTTCTTTCGGTCTGGCGGAAATGCCTGAAAGATGGCGGGCAGATATTGCTGGATGTATTTTCTCTTTCAGCTTACGAAGGGCGGGCGGAAAGTGCAGCTTACGGACGCCGCTTGATGGATGGCTTCTGGTCAGGACATGATTATTTCGGCTTTATTAACACTTTTAAATATCCGCTAGAAAAAGTGATACTGGATAAATACACTATTATAGAGGCGGATAGGGAGTGGCAGGTCTTCAACTGGCTGAAGTATTTTTCCTCCGCAGAGCTGAAAGACGAGCTAGCTGAAAACGGGTTTGAGGTAACAGGTGTATTTTCAGATGTTGCCGGGAAGGTTTACTGCGAAACTTCACCTGAAATTGCCGTAGTTGCCCGAAAGAAAAACTGATTTATTAGCTAGGATACTGGTTTTAACAGCCGCAGTTTTTGAGTCTGCGGCTGTTTTATTGATTGAGATAAACCCGTTTATTAGGGTAAAATGGTTTGCAGTTATATATCCTTAAACCTTACAAGAGAGAAGCGAGCGTAATGATAAAACCAACCAAGCTGATTCCGCCTTTTCCCCAGATGACAATAGGGGTTATGGGTTCTGCCGGCGGGGCAATGTCTGATGAAACCAAAAAAAATCTGCGTTGTCTGGGTGAGTGCATAGCCAAGCGTAAACATGTACTTATTACCGGTGCCTGTCCCGGTATGCCCCATGAAACTGTGCTGGGGGCTAAGGAAGAAGGCGGAGTAGTAGTAGGCATTTCCCCGGCCCTCAATCTGGAAGAACACGTAGAAAAATACCATTCTCCCACCCGCGGATATGACGCCATTATCTATACCGGCTCAGGTCTGATGGGACGGGAGATTGAAAATATCCGCAGCTGTGACGTAGTAATATTTGCCGGGGGGCGCTCCGGCACTCTGGGTGAGTTTGCCATAGCTTATGACGAAGGCAAGGTTATAGGCGTGTTGCGGGGGAGCGGCGGTATTGCTGACCATCTGGACAAGATTATTGCCATGGTGGACAAGGAAACCGGTGCCCGGGTCTACTACGAATCAGACCCGCATAAACTGCTGGATGTACTGGAAGCAGTTTACCGGGAACGTATTTTCCCCAGGCATAAGCTTCTGCTGGAAAACCACAGCCCTGACGGTATTTACGACGGCTAATCTAATTTTAATCTGAAAGGGATTTAGTTTCTAAATCCCTTTTTTATATCCCCGGAATGCTTGGGATATGGGGGCTATCAAAGCAGGTTTACGGGTCTGGTTTCCCTGAGAATATATTTCAGGTTTTTCGTTTATGTATTGACTAAACAAAATAACTGGAGTAAACTAAAATTTAGTTGAATATATGACGGGATAGCTATGAGTGCAAGACCGGTGCGAATCCGGCGCAGTACCGCCTACTGTGACCGAGGGGAGACCTTCGGGAGCCAGAACCTCAAATTCCGTTACCAGGCACTCCGCGGAATAGGGAGGGTAGTCATTTTAGAGTGACTTAAATACCTTTGTCCGATGAGGCAGAGGTATTTTTTATGTCTGGCAGAGTATATAAAAAATAACAGGGCCTTGAACTTTGAGTGCAAGACCGGTGCAATTCCGGCGCAGTACCGCCTGCTGTAATGGGGCAAGTACCCCGAAGTCAGAACTTCAAAGTTCGGTTTTAGAGGCTCTCCGCGGTAAGAGGAGGTACGTGGCCATGCAGAAAAACTTGTAAGAGGAAACAGTTTTGCCCGTGGTTTTGGTTTCCGATATTAAAAATGAATGGAGCAGTTATGCTGAGTGATATTAAAATGAAACTTAACAGTAAGAGTGCCCGCTTGGGTACGGCTGTTGCCAGTATCTTCTTAAGTTTGGTTTTGCTGCTGGGTTTGGCAGGCGGCTGTAAAACGGCAGACGATACCGAGAATGAAGATGATACCCCGGTAGTAACCGAAGTAAGCTATCCCCTGACAGTGACAGACCAGCTGGGCAGGACGGTAACTATTCAGTCCGAACCCCAGACTATAGTCTCTCTTTCCCCCAGCAATACCGAAACTATTTATGCTATGGGACTGGAAGATAAACTGGTGGGTGTGACCACCTATTGCAACTACCCTGAAGCCGCCGCAGATAAGCCCAAGGTGGGCGGTTTTTCAACTGTGGATGTTGAAGCGGTGACTGCTATAGGACCTGATATTATTCTGGCCTCCAATCTTCATGAGTCTACCGTTATCCCTCAGCTTGAACAGTTGGGTCTGACTGTGATAGCTATCAGCCCGGATAACCTGGAAGAAGTAATCTCATCTATTGAGCTTATCGGCAAATGCCTTAATCAGGTTGAAAAAGCCAATTCGCTGGTAGACGGGATGCAAACCCGTATAGATGCGGTAACAGCCAAGGTCAAAAACCTGTCTGACAGTCAGAAACCGCGTGTTTTATACATTGTCTGGCATGAACCTCTTATGAGTGTTGGTTCTACTGCCTTTATAACCGGCTTGATTACTGCTGCCGGAGGCGTTAGTATTACTGCTGATTCTGTAGAAGCTTATCCTACCATTAGTTTGGAAACAGTACTCGGGGCTAATCCCCAGGTGATAGTGGTGGGTACCGGTATGGGCTCAGGGGCGGATGCGCCGCTGATTTTTATGCAGGATGAGCCCCGTCTGGCGGCTATTGATGCCAGAATAAACGGCTATATATATAGTATCAATACAGACCTTATCGGCCGTACCGGCCCGCGGATTGTAGATGCTCTGGAGCAGCTGGCCCAGATGCTCCACCCTGAAATATTCGGGGCTTTCAGCGGATAAAGAATTCGGGTGGGGCAGGTATATACCTGCCCCACAGTTTTGCAGGTAAGAATGGGTGTTAATACAAGTCTGAATAAAGAAAACAGCCCGGCAGTACCCGGCGGTCTGCACCCTCACTGGCAGGGCAGGCTTTATGCAATGCTCGGGTTGCTTGGATTGCTGCTGCTGGCGGCAATCTTTGCTATTTCATTCGGCTCGGTTGAAGTGCCGTTTTTTACCACTATATCCATTATAATTTCAAAAATCCCCTTTATACATATCAGCCCTGACTGGACTGTAAATACCCAGACTATTATTTGGGATATCCGTTTGCCCAGAGTCCTGCTGGCCGGAGTGGTGGGTATGGCTTTGGCTGTGGCCGGGGCTACATATCAGGGGCTTTTCCGTAACCCTCTGGCAGACCCGTATCTTATCGGTGTGGCCCAAGGGGCGGCGGTAGGCGCTGTACTGGGGCTGATACTGGGTATCGGTTTTGATATACTGGGTATTTTTGCAACCCCGCTGTTTGCCTTTGTGGGGGCGTTCGGGGCGGTAGGTGTTGTGTATATGCTGGCCAGGGTGGGAAACCGCCTTACGGTTACCACTTTGATACTGGCTGGTGTGGCACTGGGCTCATTCCTTACGGCTGTTGTATCGTATTTAATTACGGTCAGCGGCGACAAGATTCACTCTGTTATGTTCTGGCTGATGGGCAGTTTTTCTATGGCTGCCTGGGACAGTGTAAAAATAGTTGTACCTATTGTAATCATAGGTACTATAGTTATACTTTTATTTGCCCGTTCGCTGAACCTTATTCAGCTGGGTGAAGAGCAGGCTCAGGAACTGGGGGTGGATGTGGAACGGATGAAAATCTTCCTCCTTACGGCAGCTACCCTGATAACAGCGGCAGCGGTATCTTTTGTGGGTATTATCGGTTTTGTGGGTATTATAGTTCCCCACGCCGTGAGACTAATCTGGGGGGCGGATTACCGTTTCCTGCTGCCTCTTTCGGCTCTGGTGGGGGCGGTATTTATGATAATGGCTGACATTGCCTCCCGTACTTTGGTTGCTCCCAATGAAATCCCGGTGGGGGCTATTACGGCACTGGTGGGTGCGCCCTTTTTCCTGTATTTGCTTAGAAAACGCACCCGAATGCTCTTTTAGGTATATGAAAAATGTTTGAACTTGAAGTCCGGGATATAACCCTGGCCTATGGTGCGGTTGATGTTTTAAGGAATGTCAGCTTTAAAACCATGCCCGGTGAAATGATAGGTTTGGTAGGGCCGAATGGTTCAGGCAAGTCTACCCTGATAAAATCTTTGGCCAGAGTTATAGAGCCGCGTCTGGGGCATATTTACATAAACGGGCGTGATTCGCGTACTATCCCCCGCCTGGAGCTGGCTAAAATGGTAGGGGTTGTGCCTCAGATACCGGTACTTCCCAGCGCTTTTACCGCTTTTGAGATTGTCCTGATGGGTCGAAACCCTCATATGGGAACGTTTCAATATGAAAGCCGCAAGGATATTGCCATTGCCTGGGAGGCTATGGAGAGGGCAGGGGTACTGCATCTGGCTGAAAGACAAATAGGCGAACTGTCGGGCGGTGAAATACAAAGTGTAGTCATTGCCCGTTCTTTATGCCAGAAAACCGAGGCTATTTTGCTGGATGAGCCTACTTCCAACCTGGATATAGGCCGCCAGATAGAGGTACTTGACCTTATAAAATCAGAGTGCCGCGAACGGAATATTACCGTAATTGCCGCCTTGCACGACCTTAATCTGGCTGCCCATTATTGTGAAAGGCTGATACTTATTGATCACAACGGCATTCATGCAGACGGCAGTCCGGCCGAGGTAATAACCACTGAAAATATCAGCCGTGTTTACGGCCCCGGCAGTTATGTCCATACTCATCCCCTAAGCGGACTTCCGGCGGTACTGCCGCGTTTAGGTAATACCCGCTGTGCAAACGGCGAAAAGGGAGGCACGGGTGCCCGCTGAGCAGGTAAATATCCGGACAGTTGCCGAATTTCACGGCATAAAGGCCGAGGTTATTGAGCATGAGGTCTGGGGTGTTCCCGCCAATGCTTTAGTGATTACTTTTCCCGAAGAACGGCAGGCACTTTCCGGCAGGCAGGGTTACCGCAAGGTCAAGGCAGTCTGCAATATTTATCTGCCGGATGCTATCTGGCCGCGTCTGCATAATGATAAATTAAGCTGGAATGGCTATTACCGTCAGGTTTTTTCCAAAGCCCTGAGTGCTATCGGCATTCCCCTTTCCAAAGTGCTGGTTTTATCCACCGGGGTTACCATGGACCATCTGGCCTTCCATGAAGAAAAACAGGGTGATTTGTGGGTGGCGGTTCTGGCTACTGCCGGGGTGGAGTCTAATGCCTTACGCATTGGGCAGGATAAGTCTTCGGGTATTGACCGTAACGGCAAGTTCAAACCCTTCGGCACTATAAATACTATTATTCTTACCAGCGAAAGCCTGCCGCAGTCTGCTCTGGCTTCCTGTTTTATAACCGCTACCGAGGCAAAGACTATTGCTTTGGATGAACTGGGTGTCATGAGTGCTTATACCCCCGGCCTAAAAGCCAGCGGCACCGGCACTGACCAGATAGTGGCAGTTTCCGGCACAGGTGACAAGGCAACCTACGTGGGCGGGCATACTTTGCTGGGCGAACTGATGGGGCGGAGTGTGACCCTGGCTATAAAAGAAGCCCTGACCAAGCGTATGGCCAGCAGAAAAGGGCATTAGGTTGGAAGTCCTTTTTATATTCCTGCTGGCGCTCATTATTGATTTGGTTTTTGGAGACCCGCCTAATGCTTTTCATCCGGTAGCCTATATGGGCAGGGTAATTGCCATTTTTGAGCGGGCAGGGTTTAAGGGCGGCCGGGTCTACCAGTTTGTTTACGGTATAGTCATGGTTTTTATTGCCATGGCACTTTTTTTTATACCGGTATATTTTCTGCTGGACTGGCTGCATGGAGTAAACAGTGTAGTTTACATAATAGTGTCAGCCGTTTTACTCAAGATGTGTTTTACGGTAACCGGCTTGCGTAAGGCCGCTTTGCTGATTAAACAATTGTTAGAAAAAGATGACATTGCCCAGGCCCGTTTTGAGCTCCGCTCACTGGTTTCACGTGATACCTCCAAACTGCCTCAGCCCAAACTGGTGGCGGCGGCGGTGGAATCTGTGGCGGAGAGTATCGGAGACGGGTTTGTGGCGCCGCTCTTTTTCTTTCTGATATTCGGCGTGCCCGGTGTTATGGCCTACCGGGTAGTTAGCACCTTTGACAGCATGGTGGGTTACCGCGGCAAATACGAATATCTGGGCAAGTTTGCCGCCAGATTTGATGATGTGCTTAATTTTATTCCGTCCAGACTGTCTGCCTTGTGCATACTGATTGCCAGCTTCTTTGGGCGTTACAGCCCGGCAGGGGCATGGCGGATAATGTGGCGTGACCACGCCAAGACCCAAAGCCCCAATGCCGGCTGGCCAATGGCGACTGCGGCCGGTGCCCTTGAAGTTTGTCTGGAAAAAGTGGGACACTATTCTTTAGGGGATAATATCAGGGAGCTTGTTCCCCAAACTATCAGCCGTTCGCTGCTGCTTATAAACAGTGCGGCCTTTATCTGGGTTTTAATAAGCGCAGGAGTGATTTATTTTGTCCGTATCGCCTAAGCCGCAGGTAGAAAAATTAAAGCCGTGTTACCACGGCGGGCCGAACTATGCCGAGCTTAGAAAACTGGGTATCAGCCCGGATGCGGTTATGGATTTTTCGGTAAGCTCAAATCCCTATCCGGTACCTGTTGAGCTTAAAAATGCCCTTTGCTCTCTGGTGATTGACCGCTACCCTGATTCAGATTCTGCCGAACTAAAAGAATACCTGGCGGGCAGGCTTTCGCTTAAGCCCGAAAACCTGATTATGGGCAACGGTTCTATGGAAATTATCCGTCTGGTTGCCGGGGCGTATTTCGGGGTGGGGGATACGGTTTTAATACTTAAACCCACCTTCGGGGAATATGAACTGGCAGCAGAAGTGGCCGGTGCGGATATAATTGAGCAGTGGGCAGACGAAGAAAGCGGATTCAAGTTTGATTTAGATGTGACCTGCCGTCTTATTAAAAAACACCAGCCCAAAGCGGTATTTATCTGCAATCCCAATAACCCGACCGGGGTTTATCTTTCTAAAGCGGATATTGAAAAAGTGCTGAGCGCCTGCACTGATACCCTGCTGGTGCTGGACGAAGCTTATATAGCCTTTGCTGAAGGCGGCTGGAATTCAACAGATTTGCTTGAAACGGGCAATATTATAGTTATCCGCTCTATGACCAAAGATTGCGCTTTGGCCGGGCTGAGGCTTGGTTATGGCATGGCTTCGGCGGAGATAATAACCAACCTTAAAAAGGTCTGTCCGCCGTGGAATGTTAATGCTGCCGCCCAGAAAGCCGGGCTTGTTTGCCTGTGTCACCCCAGCTATCTGGCGGAATCTGAGAAAAAGATAAAGGCCTCTAAGGAGTATCTCAGGCAGGGTTTTGCAGGCTTGGGCTTTAGAGTGCTGCCCTCCGAGACCAATTTTTTCCTGCTGAAAGTGAAAAAGGCCGCGGATTTCCGTTCGGCACTCCTTAAGCACGGGCTTATGGTGCGGGACTGCACTTCATTCGGTTTGCCGCAGTATGTCCGCATTGCTCCCCGCACCCAAAGTGAGTGTGAACGCCTGCTTGCGGTTGCGGCTGAATTGAAAAGTAAGTCTGAGATTTATCCAGCCTGATTGACTGGCAGGGTTTTGTCTGATATAGTTTTTAATGGTGATTAGCAAACGGAACACGGTTTGAATCCGTGGCGGTCCCGCCGCTGTAACCGGGGACTCTGGTTTCTTAAAGCACTTTTTGTGCGGCCACTGTCAGGGCAGTACCCTGATGGGAAGGGCGGAACCGGGGGATAATCCGGAAGCCAGAAGACGTGTTAACACCAAACCGGATACCTGATGGTAAAGGGGCCGGCTCATCTTGAAGATATTTTGAGATGTGCCAGCCCCTTTTTTATTTGGGCAGGCGCCAGAGGAGGATAAACTGAGCATAGCCTGAGATACCACTATGGATATTATGACCAAAGTTTTTAATATAGGAGTTTTAAAAATATGGAACTATTAAATGCAACACTGGCAAAGATACACGGGCTTGATAAAGAGGCCATGACCAAGGCTCAGGCCCATCAGGATATCCTGACTAAACCACAGGGTTCTTTAGGCAAGCTGGAAGCAATTGCGGTTCAGCTTGCAGGCATTCAGGGGGATGCCAAGCCCCAAACTGCTCGCAAAGCCATTATAACTATGGCTGGCGACCACGGTATTATTGATGAAAAGTTTCACAACTGGCCCAAAGAAGTAACCGCCCAGATGCTGCAAAATTTCGCCCATGGCGGTGCCGCCATAAATGTCCTTTCCAGACAGGTGGGGGCGCGTAATGTGGTGGTTGCTTTGGGGGTGGCCACCCCCATGGCGGAAGACCCGAATATAATCAACCGCAATATTGCCCCCGGTACCAATAACATGGTTTACGGTCCGGCTATGACCCGCGAGCAGGCGGTAAAAGCTATTGAAACAGGTATAGAGATTGTAAACGCCGAGGTTAAAAAAGGGCTGGATTTGGTAGGTACCGGTGATATGGGTATCGGCAATACTTCCCCCTCCGCCGCTATTTGCTCTGTTATTACCGGGCGGTCACTTGAAGAGGTAACCGGGCGGGGTACCGGTGCTTCAGACGAGCAGATGAAGCTGAAACGCAACGCCATTGCCAAGGCAATTTCCCTTAACAAACCCAATGCCCAAGATGCGCTGGATGTGCTGTCCAAGGTGGGCGGCTATGAAATAGGCGGTCTGGCAGGAGTAATACTGGGTGCGGCAGCTAACAGAGTGGGGGTGGTTGTAGACGGATTTATTTCAGGTGCGGCGGCACTTATTGCGTATACTATCTGCCCGCAGGCAAAGGACTTTATGTTTGCCGCTCACCAGTCGGTAGAGCCGGGACACCGTATTTTGCTTGAACACATGGGGCTGGATGCTATTTTGAAAATGGATATGCGCCTGGGTGAAGGTACAGGTGCCGCCCTTGCCATGAATATTATTGAAGCATCCAACCGTATCCAGCACGAGATGGCCTCTTTTGCAGATGCCGGGGTTTCCGAAAAGCAAAGTTAGGTGTATTCTGGTATAATCCCGGTTTGAGGAAATATATATGGGTTCATTCTTAGCGGCTTTCCGCTTTCTTACCAATATACCTGTCCCCTGGCTGAAAGAAGACTGGCAGGGGGAGAAGTCACATCTGGATTTTGCCCGCTCACTTGGCTTCTACCCCCTGGTGGGTTTAATTGTCGGGTTGATACTGGCCGTTTTGGGCTGGGTTTTCAGCCTTTTTTTACCAGATGTACTTACAGCCGCTTTGCTGACAGTAAGCCTGGTGGTGATTACCGGCGGTTTGCATCTTGACGGCCTGACAGATACCTTTGACGGTATTGCCGCCGGCCACAAGTCATTTGAACGCGCCCAGGAGGTAATGCATTTGCCGGGGGTGGGGGCTATCGGGGTACTTGCGGCAATCTGCCTGTTACTTTTAAAGTTTGCCGCTATCGTTAGCCTTCCTTCAGGTGGTTTCATAACCGGGCTTATCCTGTTTCCTGTAATCAGCCGCTGGGCTATGGTCTATGCGGTGGTTTGTTACCCGTATGTCAGGTCACAGGGTTTGGGCAAAGAGCTTAAGGGCGGGTCTGCAAAAGCCAGCTTGTGGCTTGCTACCATTTTCTGTCTGGCAGTCTGTGTAATACTGGGCGGCTGGGCAGGGTTGCTGGCTATGTTCGGCAGCTGGCTGCTGGTTATGTATCTGGCATCTTTCTTCAGACGCAGGCTTGGCGGACTAAACGGGGATACTTACGGCTCAATTAACGAATTTACCGAGGTAGCGGCGCTGATATTTATAGTGGCCTTGTCCGGGTATTTCAGTTGAAACAGAGGGAGTTTATAGCATGAAACTGATACTGGTGCGTCACGGGGAGACCGAAACAGATAACTGCCGCCGTTACTGGGGGCATAGTGATATCGGCCTTTCAGACTCCGGCCATGCTCAGGCTAACTCCCTGCGGGAATATTTGTCTGCAGTCAGGATAGATGCCATTTATTCCAGTCCTCTTAAGCGCTGCATGGAAACTGCTGAAACCATTGCCTACGGGCGGCCTCTTTCAGTCAATAAAAATAATGACTTGAAGGAAATAGATTTCGGGCGGGTAGAGGGCCTTACCTACGATGATGTTTTAGAACGCTACCCGGATATTGCCCAGAAATGGGCTGATGGCAGCTTTGACGTGCATTTCCCGGACGGGGAAGGCATGGAACATTTTGCCCAGCGGGTTGTTAAATTTGTAAAAATGCTCTCCAAGCACCGGGAGGATGAGACTTTATTGCTGGTGGGGCACGGGGGTGTTTTCCGTATCCTTATCTGCCATTTTCTGGGCATTGATTACAAACACTGGTGGCAGTTTACGCTGGGTGTTGGCTCGGTAACTGTTCTGGATATTTACCCTGAGGGGTCTATACTGGAAAAACTGAACGACAAGTCCCACTTGGGCTGATTTTTAACTTTTGTTCAGGCAGGGCGTTTTATAATACCGGAGGGTCATTAAAATGAATTATTTACTTATCGGCGGTGCCCGCAGCGGCAAAAGCAGTTATGCTGAGGAACTGGCCAAGTCTATAGGCGGCAATATTGTGTTTGTGGCAACAGCCGAAGCCGGTGATGATGAAATGAAAACCCGTATCCTGCGGCATCAGCAGGCCCGTCCGCCTGAGTGGGGTCTTATAGAGGCCAGTCTGGGGGTGGGTGAAAAAATAATTGCCCAGGGAAATAATGCCGATGTGATTATACTGGACTGCATTACCCTGCTGGTAAATAACATAATGTGCCGGTATATGCTTGAACATGGTGATGAGCTTACCGGTGATGCGGCTGACTATCTGGATGCGGCAGTTAAAAAAGAAATAAACGATGTTATAAAAGCTATGGAAAAGACGGGTGCGTCATTTATTGTGGTGACCAATGACGTGGGTGCGGGGCTTATCCCGCCCAATGCCATGGCCAGAATTTACCGGGATTTGCTGGGCAGGGCAAACCAGATGCTGGGTGCATATGTGGAATATGTGTACCTTATGGTGGCCGGACTGCCCATGCAGGTTAAGCCTTTGCTCCGCTAGGGGCAGTTTTATAGTAAACAGAATATGAAAAACCCCCGCTAAAGACGGGGGTTTTTGTTTATAGGGTATTAAAAAATTTATTTCTGGAGTAACTGGTCAATCTTCTGGCTTAAGGCAGATTCGGGTACTGCACCTACCACCATGTCAGCTACCTGACCTCCCTTGAAAAACAGCAGGGTAGGTATGGACATAACCCGGTATTGGGCGGCAGTAGTTTTATTTTCATCTACATTCAGCTTGCAAAATTTAAACTTACCTTCGTATTTAGTAGATAATTTGTCTATTATGGGGGCTACCATGCGGCAGGGGCCGCACCACGGTGCCCAAAAATCTACCAGCACGGGCTTATCTGATTTTAGTACCTCGGCCGCAAAACTCTGGTCGGTTATTTCCATTACCATCTTGTTTCTCCTTAGTGTATATTCCTGTCTCTTTTAATACTACTTTGAGGTTCATTTGCTGTCAAGGCGGCCTGAAACTGGCATCAGGCTTTAAACCTCATTATCCTCCAGGTTGCCGGAATTTGGTACGGCTACTGTTACCATGGTACCTACCTCCGGTTTGGACTGGATGGAGAGCCGCCCGCCAATAAGCTGTGCCCGTTCCTGCATACCGGTCAGTCCCAGTTTGCCCAGAGCGGCCAAATCTCCCACCCGTTCCGGCAGCAAAAACCCCCTGCCGTTATCTTTTATGGTCAGGGTGGCTTTGTATTTGCCGAAGTCTATATAAACCCAGGCTTTGGTTGCCTGAGCGTGCTTGCCTACGTTACGCAATGACTCCTGGACTATACGGAATAACACCAGTTCGGTTTCGGGGGCAAAACGGCGGATTTCCCCGTTTACATCTATATCAATATTTATGCCGAAGTGCTTTGAAAGGTCAGGTATCAGCCATTCCAAAGCCGGAATCAACCCCAAATCATCCAGTACCGAAGGCCGTAAATCCTGGGCAAAACGGCGGACTTCACTTAAGGTGCGGTTTACGTGGTTCTGCAGCTCTTCCAGTTCAGCCAGATTGTCTTCGCCCAGATTGGGGTTTTGGGTAACAAAGCGGTCTATGGCTCGTGATATGACAATCAGGTCCTGAGCGGTATCATCGTGCAGCTCCTGGGCAATACGGCGGCGTTCGTCTTCCTGGGCTATAGTGATTTGTTTAAGATAAAAACGCAGGTTTTGCTGCATACGCTGAAGTTCGCGCTGGGCGGTTTCCATTTTTAGGTAAGCCTGCTGGCGGTGTTTTTTATCAGTCTCATAGCTTTCCAGCCAGAGGTTTACTACCAGCCCGATGATAATAATGCCGATAATTTCAATAATATCATCAGGGGTGACCGTATCAGTCACGAAAATATTCGGAATAATAATAGCAATAGCCAGTACCAGGGAGAGAAGTCCCGGTCTTAAGCCAAATACCAGAGCGGTGTAGGTAACCGGCAGCAGCATTATAAGCCGTCCTACCGAATGGCGGGTCAGGTACAGAAAAGAATCAGGTTCTATCTGGCCGATAAAGGGCAGTAGCTGGGGGTAATGCAGGAAAAAACCGCCGGTAAACAGCAGTATCAGTATCCAGATATGCACATTGGCAAATAATCTGGGCAGGCGGCGGATTTGGCTGTAGAAGAAACTAAATACTTTTTTCATAGGGTAATATCAAGTTCTAGGGCAAATCTTCCATAATAAACCAGCCGCGTTTAAGCCCGTAGAGAATAGCTTCAGTCCGCGACCCTACGGATAACTTTTTGAAAATATTGGAGAGATGGGTCTGAATGGTGCGGTTGGATAAATAAAGCTGGTCGGCTATATCTTTGTTGCTGACACCCCGGGCAGCCATCTTAAGCACTTCTATCTCGCGGTCGGTAAGCGGGTTTACGGCTGAAACCTCTTCTGTTTTAGTGGCTTTGTTAATCAGCTGGTCAATAACCCGGCGGGTGGTAGAGGGCTGAAGTACTGATTCTCCGGCATATACAGCCCGGATAGCTTCCAGCAGCTGGGTACCTTTAACATTTTTCAGCAGAAAGCCGGCTGCGCCTGCTTCCAGTATGGCCAAAATGTATTGTTCAGATTCGTAGACGGTAAGTATAAGTATGGCCGTGGTGGGCAAAAGCTGTTTTATTTGTTTGGTGGCCTCAATCCCGTTTAAGCGGGGCATGGCAATATCCATAACAACTACGTCAGGGTGAACCTTCATGGACATTTCCACTGCCTCAACCCCGTCTGAGGCTTCGCCGACGACCATCATGCCGGATTCGCGCTGGATAAGCTCACGCGTGCCCTCACGCACAATTACGTGGTCATCTGCCAAAAGCACCTTTATCATCTGGGTAGTTTGCATTTCATTTCCCTCGTTCTAATTATATACTCAGGACTGGGCTGCTTCAACGCATTTATCAGACGGCATATCTTCAAGGGGTTTTTTGGCTGAGCCTGTGGCCAAGGTTCTGGCAGATTTCGGTAATGGCTTCAGTATCCAGATAATGTGAAATGGAGCGGTCAAAAATAATATTGCCCTCCGGGGGGAATTCATCGTCTCCCTGCCAGAATACCAGCCAGAGGGGCAGTCGGGGCAGGGCTTGAAATAAGAAACTCATATCAGCCTGGTCTGTTTTTTCACCGCCTAGTGACAGAGCGGATAAGCTCAGTTTAGCCCTATCTGCGGTATAAAGGGCTATCAGCCCTTTGAGCACTCTGTTATAGAAAACAGGCTGGTAGTTGGCACCCTCAGGCAGTTCTTTAAAGCTTATCTGTTCGTGCAGAACCGGTGTCCCGTCTGCCTTTAGCAGGTAATGCAGTATCAGGGCTTCTTCACGCAGGGACAGGTCTGTATCAGGGCTGGTTACGGCTGCGTTCCGGGTGTCTACCTTTACCTTAAACCCGAAATATTCCAGCTGGATAAAGGGCGGCTGGAATACCGCACCTGAGTTTTGGCATATCTTATTAAAATCCTGCGTAGCCAGAAAACGGCTGCGGTTAAGTTCAAGGGTGCGCTGGGTGGCCAGCTCAAAATTGCGCTGGTCAGGCAGGCGGAAACCTTCTCCTGAATTTATCATTTAACCCTCCGGTTTATGTTAGGGTTTAAACTGCTTTAAATAGGCCGGTATATGGGCGGCTTCACGCGGGCCGACCATTATCTCCCAGCCGGACAGCTCTTCTTCCAGACCACCGCTTTCCATTGAGGCGTAGCCCGGTATAATCAGCTTGCGGTGGTTGATTTTAGCGGCAATACCGCTGTTTTTTACAAATTTGCCAATGGTATCCGCCCCGAATTTGCCTGCCGCCCAGGCGGTCATGACCGAAAGCCCTTCGGTGTCTTTTATCATCAGGTAACAGGGTACGCGGCTGTTTTCCATCTCACCGGAGACAATAAAATATGTCAGCGAAAAATTGCAGGTGAGTATGACCGGTGAACTGGCATCCGGGTTGTTTATTTCATAAATACCCTCGGTAGTAGCCAAAGGCCGCTGGGGGTCAGTGTAAAGGTTCATACGAGTTACCAGCAAAGGGAACAGGGTTTCGCCGCTAAAGTCAGACAGCACCAGTATACCGGCGTATTTGGCAGTCAGTATGCCGGCAAACAGTGATTCTTTCATGGGGTCTTGGGTCATCTGGCCGGGGAAATTGATGACCGGAAAACCCATGGGGCGGAATTTTTTCAAAATGGCTGAGCGCCTTATGGCAACATTGTCAGATAAGGCCTGTTTTAAATTTTCGGCAGAGCTGTCAAGCACAATATCTTTTATTCCCAGTGATTGAAGCTTGACGCTAAGGTCAGCCAAATCTGCCAGGTTAGCCGCTTTGGCTACCAACGGGCAGTTGTATTTTTTAGCCAGCTCTGCCATTTCGCTGCTGTTTTCGGCTGTGGCGGCGTAAAGAAGCGGTTTGCGTTCAGCGCAAATCTTCAAAGATTCATCAAGTACGGCGGTATCAGCACACATCAGCATGAGGCTGGCCGGGCATTTTCCGGCGGCCAGTTTGACCAGCTTCAGGTATTTTTCACCTGAGCCGCTGTCTGCCCTGAGTGCCAGCATATCCGGCTTCAGAATAGCACCCACCCGTTTGTACTGAAAACGGTTGAAAGAGGCCAGTTTGGCATCCTGTTCCGTCTCGCTCAGGCTGTCTGAGATGAGCAGGGCAATACCCGGCTGGTGCTCAAAGCGTTTTTCATGGCGGTGCATGACAGTTTCGCCGCCGGTTTTAAAAGAGTAATCACCGGTACCTATGCTGACCGTTCTGACCGGGGGGGCGGAAGCTTCCTCCAGCTTCTGTTTGGCTTCTTCCGAAACGTAAGGGCAGGCAGAAAGTTCAGCCCGGCCTCCTGCCAGACTCATGGCAAATGCCAGACAGGTGGGTACGCCGCATTCGCCGCAGTTAGTTCGGGGTAAAAATTTATAAATCTCTATACCGGTAGGTGACATAATATCAAACGGGCTCCTTTCTAGATAAGTGGCTCAAGGGTCAGCGCCGGGTGTTGTTTTGCTTCAAGGAAGGGGAGTATTTCTTCCTCGGTAGTGCCTACGCTTTCGTCTGCAATCCGCTCCAGTAAATCCGGTATACCCAGTTCGGCGGCTCTGGCATTAAACCGTTCCCGTATCTCGTCTTTCAGGGATTTGGGCATCCAGACCAGCCGGAGCAGTCCGTCTTCGGCGGAGATAAATTTGCGTTGGGTAATATTGTATTTGCTGTGGCCCAGAAAACCGGGGGTGGTAATGCCCCCGCCGATAGTCCCGGCCAGAGTAGTAAATTTCATACCGCAGGGGGTCATACCGGCGTATTCCCGGTTTACGGTCATAATCCCGTTGCACAGGGGGAGTATGGCCGCAATACATTCGCAGCAGCCGCAGGTGGTCATGGGGTCATGGATTATGCTGTAAAGATTGTAATGGCTGACCACCCCGCCGGATGTTTTTTCTACAAACTGGTTTATACCTGACCATTGCCCCAGCTTGGCATCAATAACTGCCCCCTTGTTTACCGGCTGGTTAGGCCCTAAATTATTAATCTCGTTGGAAGCCCGGCAGTCCATCCAGTTGTAAGCCCCGCACAGACCGGTTCTTTCGGGGCTGACTATGCAGACATGGCTGGGGGCAAATGACTGGCAGAGGGTGCAGGAATAAAAAGTCTCGGTATTTTCGTCAGTCATACCTTCAATGCGTTCATCCCGCTTGGCATAAATCTTTTTGGACTGCCCGCTTATCTCGGCCACTTTTTCAGGGGTGGTATATAGTTTTATCTGTATTTTATCTACTATACCGCCGAAATCCTGATGCAGTTTGGCATGGAGAATAGAGCCGATATGCTTTAAGGAAAAGCCCTTGGCGGCTGCGCCTTTGCTTACACGCAGCCAGGCTATATCCCTCTGGCCGATATGCATAACACCCTGGGCGTAGTTCAAGAGGTGGTGTATCTGGCGTTCCAGTATAGGTTCGTAATCTTCATTCATTTTGTGTCCGGCTGCTTCTACCACTATAGCCAGCGGCAGGCGGGAGCCTTCGGGCACATCTGATATATCCTGCCCGAACAGTTCTATTTTGCCGTCGGTAACATCATCCATTCCGGCGGTTGTTACCAGCTCTACCATCTGGGTGCGTCCGCCGCCGCATTCCAAATATATCTGTTCACCCCGTACCCGTTCGCCTTCGTAGGCAGGGCCGTAAGCCACCGGAACAGGCACTTTGGTTATATTTACTTTTATTCCCCGGACGTCCATAGCCTTGGAGACAATACGGTCATAAGGTATGCCTGCCAGCACTGAATCAACCGCCTCCACCCCCGGCAGAATGGGCAGCACGGATTTGTCCGCAATTATGGGGAAGCCGAAATTTAGCGCCCCGGCGGCATTGGCATACCATTCGTCACTTATATCTCCCAGCGGCATAACAAAGGCCTTTATGCGCTCCTGGCTGTATTCAAACAGTTTGGCCCGGTTGCCCGGCTCTACATTGCCGAATGACAGGGCAACCCTGACGGCAAAGCCGAAGGCAAAAATAGCGGCGGTGGGCTCATCCCCGAAGGAGACCAGGCGGGGTGTCCAGCCAAGCTCAACCCCGGCATCAGCCAGCTGGCTGGCAAAACGCTTGCCTTGAGATTCACCGCACATAAACGTATACAGGTTTTTCTGCTGAAGCTCGGCGGCTATGCTTTCGGCGGTGGCGTTATCAGGTGCCGCACCTATAATGGCGGCAAAACCGGGGGCGGTGCCGTCTACAAACTCTACCCCGCGTTTACGCAGAATAATATCATCAGCCGCACCCAGCCAGATGTTATCCGGGGTGGGGTCTTCGGTATTGGTGTAATATTCCGGCTGGTTCAGATAATGCAGAGCTTCCAGCATTTCCTCTGCAAACAGGGTGGCCAGACCGGCCTCCAGCACCGCACCCAGCTCGGTTACCTCTTCGGCTTTTACCTCCGGCGGGGGCAGCATCTTGAAGCATTTATCAAAAACGGTCTCCATATCAGACAGTTTTTCAACCTGAATACCCAGTATGCCGTAAATAACCGGCAGGAAATAGGCGGTATTCGGGAAACCCACTGCTGTATCAGGGCAGTTTGCGGCTAGTGTTTGTTTAAATATTTCATAACTGGCATTTACTATGTTTCTGGCGCCATTTATAGAAGCTTCGGCTACGGTATTACTCATTTTTCATGTCCCTCCTTGATAATCAGGGAATTACCTGTAAGTGCACTACGCGGGCGGGGTTAGCTAAGTTCGTCTATCAGTTCACCCGCCAGCCGCATGGATTCCGGATGGCGCATTACCAGTATATCCGCCCCGGCAATAAGTAAAATAGCAGCGGACATAGCTTCAATCATAATAGCCCGTTTTTCGGTATGGCCCATTTCCGGGCTTTCCGCTTCGGGTATTTTGGCTTCTTTGGTTTTCCAGGCTTCCCGCCCAATATTGCAGATAAGGGGGTACTGGAGGCGTTCGTCCTGCTGGGTGAGCGCCGCCAGACGGATGCGTTCTATCACCGAATACGAATATTCTATGCCGTATCCTATGCTGCTGACAGTGGGGTCCATAATAAGCCCTTCGGCGGGTACGCCCAGATTGCCCAGCAGGATATTAAGCTGTTTAGCCAAGTTTATATCTATGGGTGACGAAGCGATAATAGTATGTTTATAGGCCATGGCCTGGGCGGCTATTTTCTTATAGTCACCCTCTTCCACCGGCCCCAGTATAAGCTTTTTATCAGGGCAGGCTTCACTTGCCTTGCGGAGTACTTCGGTGTCCTTTTCATGGTTAGCCGTTCCCCAGACTATCAGGGGTACATCCACGGCATCTGCCACTTCCCGGACAATTTTGGCAGATTCTTCGGCAGAACGGTCAAGCCCGTTCGGGTCAGTGCTTTCCAGTTGAAGGCAGATAAGCTCCGCCCCGTATGTATCAACACATTTTTTAGCCCAGCTGACCGGGTTATTGACTGCATCCCCAAAGGGCTTTAAAACATCTTCCGGCCAATCTTCGGGCGGGGTATCCTGTATTTCCATGGCTATTTTAGGTTTGCGGGGCATTTCCCCCTCAAACAGGTAAAAGGGCATGGAAGTTTCACCGCCTACAGTGACGGCTTTCGGCCCTTCACCCAGAGTTATTTCCTTGATACGTCCGTTGTAGTTTATTTTAGGTATTTCAAATGCCATAAACTTTCCTCCATACGGGGGTTAAAAGTATTTGTCTATTTTACCAGACCGGCAGCCCTTTTGGCGGCAGTCAGGGTATTTAGCATAAGCATAATAATAGTCATAGGGCCTACACCTTTGGGTACGGGGGTAATGGCAAAGGCTTTTTCCTTGACGGCTTCAAAATCAACATCACCGGAAAGTATCCGCTTGCCTTCGGGTGTGTAGCCTATACAGGTTGTGCCTACATCTATCACCACCGCGCCCTGCCTGACCATATCTGCGGTGATAAATTTGGGTTTGCCCATGGCGGATACCAGTATATCTGCCTGCGAAGTTATCAGCGGCAGGTTTTTAGTGCCGCTGTGGCAGATAGTGACTGTGGCGTTTGCCCCCGGGGCTTTTTGCAGCAGAATATTGGCTAGCGGCTTGCCGACCAGATTGCTCCGCCCCACTATAACCACATGGGTGCCCTCTATCTTTATGCCCGAGCGGATTAAGAGTTCCTGAACGCCGTGCGGGGTGCAGGGCAAAAAGCAGGGTTCACCCAGGCACATTCTGCCTACGTTTACCGGGTGGAAACCGTCTACATCTTTATCCGGATTTATGGCATTTAAGACCAGATTTTCCGAAATCTGGACGGGCAGGGGTACCTGTACCAGAATACCGCTTATTTTGGGGTCTGTATTCAGCCTGGCTATCAGGGTCAGCAAATCCTCGTTGGTGGCACTCTGGGGCAGCGGGTGATGCTCTGAATATATACCCAGATTCTGGCACATTTTTATTTTGGAGTCTACATAAGAGTGCGAAGCAGGGTCATCTCCCACCAGTACGGTGGCCAGACCGGGTACTATGCCGTGCTTGGCTTTAAGTGCAGTTACTTCACTGCGTATCTCTTCGCGGATGGCGGCGGCTATTTCTGTGCCGTTTATAATATGTGCGCTCATTATTCTGATACCTCTGTACGGTTTTTAATGCCAAGCCGGGTTGAAAGTATTTTGGCCACTGCCTGCACTGCCGGAGAGTTGTCAGGCAATTTAAGCAGGGGGGTTTGCTTCAGGTCAAATTCACGTATCATTTCATCTGCCGGTACGGTATCTGTATAGGCTATGCCCAGTTTATTAATCTCCGCTTCCAGACGCGGGTCAAGCGTTCCGGTGACCATGTTTATGATAACAGAAATCTGGCTGACATTAAGTTTCATTTCATCTACCAGCTGGCGTATCCGCCCCAGTGTCCGCACCCCTTTGACCGAGTGGTCAGATACTATAAAAAGGTGGTCTACATTCTGGGTGGTGCGGCGGGAAAGGTGTTCCATACCGGCCTCGTTATCCATAACTACATAGCGGTAGTTCTGGCTGAGTTTGTCTATATAACTGCGCAGGATGCTGTTAGGGTAGCAGTAACAGCCATCACCTTCGCCCCGGCCCATGCTTATCATATCCAGCCCTGTGCTTTCCGCCAGAGTGGTATTCAGCTGATATTCCAGATAAGCTTCTTTGGTCATGCCGGGCGGCAGGTTTAATTTCACATTGTTAAAGCTGGCTATCAGCCCGCCCACAGTCTGCGGCACGTCTAAACCCAGGCTTTCCCCCAGATTGGCGTTGGCATCAGCATCTACCGCCAGCACCGGGGTGAGAGAGTTTTTTAAAAGCTGGCGTATAATCAGACTGGAAACGGATGTTTTGCCTACCCCGCCTTTGCCTGCCAGTGCAATAGTATAGGTCAAGTATTGCCTCCGTTAAATTTACTTAAAGCGGCATATACCTCAGGGAAATCACTGGATTTGGTATGAGGCAGGAACATGGCCGCCATATAGTTATCCATAAAGCTGGTGCTTTCAGACAGCTCTACATTGGTCATCATTTTGGCGGCGGCAGCGGCCTGTGTTTGGGCATTGGCATCAAAAGCACACAACCTGGCACCCGCCAAAGAGCCGTTGCCTACAAAAATGAAACGTTCTTCGGGAAGTTCGGGCAGCAAGCCTATATTGATAGCTTTTTTAATATTCAGTTTGGCACCGAAAGTCCCGGCAATAATCACCTTTTCAAGGTTGTCAAAACTGGCGCCGGCATTTTCCAGCAGTGTCTGGTAACCGGCATACATGGCAGCCTTGGCCCGGATAAGGTTGTCTATATCTACCTCTGAAAGGGTTATATCCTGTCCCTGCCCGAATTCGCGGCCAAAGGCCAGTACATATTCGCAGCCGTCAGCACCTTTGCGCAGGCGGCTGGTTTTAATATTTGAGTTGTATTTGCCGTTTTGCCCCAGCAGGCCGCATTTGAGCAGGGCGGATACCGTATTTATAAGACCTGCACCGCAGATGCCCTTGGGACTGCCGCCGCCTATAATGCTAAGTTTGGGTTCAAAATTTTGGGTATCCAGTTCAATATCTTCTACCGCCCCCGGTTTGGCCAGCATGCCGTTTTTTATGCCGCCGCCCTCAAAAGCCGGCCCGGCAGAGCAGGAAGCAGTTAGCATAAAGTCTTTGTTACCGACTACTATTTCCCCGTTGGTGCCAATATCTATATACAGCACCAAACCTTCCCGGCGGGGGATATTGGTGCTTATTACTCCGGCCACTATATCACCGCCCACATAGCTGGCAACGCAGGGCAGGGTGTATATATATGCCTGCGGGCAGATGCTCAGATTTATATGGCGGGCAGGTATCAGCGGCAGTTCATTTGCCGCGGGTACGTACGGGGCAAGCCTGAGGTGTTTGGGGTCAAGCCCGTAAAGCAGCTGGGTGATGGTGGTATTGGCGGCTATGGTTGCAAACGAAATATCCTCCGCTGTAAGACCGTATTCGGAAAGCATGGCGTTACCCAGATTGTTAAGGGTGTTTACCACTGCCCGCTGAAGCTGAATAAGACCGCCCTCTCTGGCAGCATAGTTTATCCGGCTGATAACGTCTTCCCCAAGGGGTATCTGACCGTTATATTCGGTTGCCTGTGTCAGCACCTTAGATTCGGTAAGCTCCACTAGCTGTCCGCGGACACCGGTAGTGCCTATATCAAAAGCAAAAGCGTATGTTGCCTTAGTCCGGTCTCCCGGTTGGATATTTATTATCTTTTCCCCGAAGGGGGTTTTAAGCAAACTCACACTTACTTCCCAGTTATTTTCCCGCAGGGTTTCGGAAAGACCTGAGAGAAGGTGATAATCTATATCCGGCTCTGCCGGACACACAGGTTTAAGAAAACGTTTTAATCTGGCAAGGTCACTTGCGTTATCCGTACCGGACGGGGGGGTAAGTTTCAGCAAAACCTTTCGGAGAGGCAAAACGGCTTTATCTTCAGCAGATTCAGGCTGGCTTTGCAGGGTGCAGCTTATAGTATCACCGCTTAGGGCGGTATCAAAACGTGATTCGGCCAGAATCTCCACTGTTACGTTTGATATAAGACGGCTCTGGCAGGCCAGCCGTATTCCCTGGGCAAACTCTTCAGCGCTTATCTGGAGGTGGTCTTCGCACTCCAGTTCGCCTTCCACCAGTTTTATACGGCAGCGTCCGCATACGCCTTCGCCCCCGCAGGAGGCACACAGCCCTGTTCCGGCGGCAATAGCCAAATCAAGCAGGCTGTCCCCCTTCTGGCCATTTATAATTTTATGGCCGGGCTCAAAGCAGACGCTAAATCTCTTCTCGGTCATCTTACTATTTTATCAGCTTTAAACAGATTAGACCAATTTAGAACAGACCCTTAACCTTGCCGGTGTGAGTGTCTATATCTATCCGCCTGAAATTGGGGTCAGACGAAGTGCCGGGCATAAGTTTGATATCCCCCGCCACCGGCACTACCAGGCCTGCCCCCATATAGGTGAGTATATCACGTATAGGCAGAGTAAAGCCGCCGGGGCGTCCTTTAAGTGCGGGGTCATGCGATAGGCTGAGGTGGGTTTTGACCATACAGCTGGGCATAAACTGGGTGTTGCCCGTGTTTTCCAGGCGGGCAAGTTTTTCCAGGGCTGTCTGGGTGTAGGAAACGCCGTCTGCCCCGTAAACCTTTCGGGCAATGGTTTCAATTCTTTCCCTCAGCGGCATATCTTCGGGGTAAAGGAAATGAAAGTCATTAGGTTCGTTACAGGCATCTATCACTGCTTCGGCCAGTTCGGCTGCTCCTTCACCGCCGTTTGCCCAGTGATAGGAAACAGCTACTCTGGCACCTGCCTGTTCGGCTGTGCGGCGGATAATATTTATTTCCTGAGCTGTGTCTGCGGCAAAGTGGTTTATGCAGACCACCGGGTTTATGCCTGCCGTTTTTACGGTCTGGATGTGGGCAAGCATATTCTGGCAGCCCTTTTCCACCAACGCCGCATTGGGAGTGGTATAGGCCGGGTCAAGGGGGGCGCCGGGAGTTACTTTGGGCCCGCCGCCGTGCATCTTTAAAGCCCTGACCGTAGCCACAATAACTGCACAATCCGGTTTTAAGCCGCTTAAGCGGCACTTTATATTCCAGAACTTTTCAAAACCGATATCCGCCCCGAAACCGCTTTCGGTCACATGGTAATCAGCCAGCTTAAGTGCCAGCCGGTCAGCCACAATAGATGACTGCCCGATAGCAATATTGGCAAAAGGCCCGGCATGGACAAACACCGGCTGGCCTTCTATAGTTTGAAGTAGGTTCGGGTTTACCGCCCGAAGGAGCAGGGCGGTCATGGCGCCGTCTACCTCAAGGTCTGCGGTGGTAACCGGTTCGCCGTTTTGGCGGTAGGCTACAATTATTTTGCTCATGCGTTCCCGCAGGTCTGCCAAGCCGGTAAAAACCGAAAGTATGGCCATAACCTCTGAGCTTACGGATATGCCGAAGCCGGAGTGCATCTGGTAGCCGTCTGTTTTACCGCCTATACCCATTATGATTTCCCTGAGGGACTGGGCGCAAAAGTCTATTGCCCATTTCAGTTCCACTCTGGCGGGGTCTATATCCAGCCGTTTTAAACTGCGGCTGGACAGAAATTCATCTGTATTATTCGCTTCGTGCTGAAGTCTGGCCTGAAGGGCGACCATGGCCAGATTGTGGGAATTGGTAACAGCATCTATATCCCCGGTCAGCCCCAGAGTAAAGGGTGAAAGCGGCAGGCACTGGGAGCGTCCTCCTCCGGCTGCCGAGCCTTTTATATTGAAGGTGGGGCCGCTGGAAGGCTGGCGGATTGCCCCGGTTACTTTCTTGCCCAGATTGCCCAGCCCCTGCACCAGCCCCATAGTGGTGGTGCTTTTACCTTCACCCAGCGGGGTGGGGGTAATGGCGGTTACATCTATATACTTGCCGTTTGGTCTGTCTTTCAGGCGGGTAAGTACCCCGGCAAAATCCACTTTGGCAACATATTTGCCGTGGGGGATTATCTCATCTTCGGTCAGGCCCAGTTCCTCAGCCAGCATTTTTGACGGCTTCAGGAATTCTTCGGCCTTTTCGGCTATTTCCCAGTCTTTCATCAGGCCGGGGTCAAGGTCTTTTAAGTGTGATTTGCGGTTATTTATAGTCAAAATACTCCCCGTAAAATCTTTAAAAGGTACTGAACCCAGTATATCAGACAGCCCCTTTTTTGCAATGATTTAAGTATAGAAAATGGTAATACGAAAGGCTTTTCCTGCCGGTTCTGGTATAATAAAAAAATGCACGAACTATTGCCCTTTTACGGCAAACGCCAGAAGTCATTTCTGAAGTGGTATATGCGTCTGGCATCACTCAGCCGCTGGCCGCTTGCAGGCGGTCTGGTAAAGAAATATGCCAACCATTATGCCCGCAAACAGCATGGCGGGTATTTGCTGAATCTGTCCGAAGCCAAAGAGATACTGGACATGTCCGAAAATATTTATCTCGGCCCGTGCAGCTGCCGTGAGGTTTTTAAAAACTGTGATGCCCCGGTTATGGCGGAGATTATAATAGGGGCGGGCGGGCATGTCTACCGGGATACACTCGGGAAGTTTAAGCCCATCAGCCGTGAGCAGGCACTGGAGGTTATTATTTCCTGCCAGCAGGCCGGGCTGATGACCACCCTGGTACACTGCAAAGAGCATTTTTATTCTATCTGCAACTGCTGCCGCTGCTGCTGTGTGCCGTACCGTCTGAAGCACCAGTACGGCATAGAGTTTGCCCTGGTACGGGATAAAAATATTGTTAACCGTTTTGCACAGTTTCTAAAGGAGGAAGGCCTGCATGGAGTACCGCAAGATATACAGCCGCCTAAAACCTGAGCTTCTTTTTGATACCCTTAAAGACTTAATCACCAAACATGGCGGGCATCTGGAAAGTGCCAGCAGTGACAATTATTCCGTAACCGACTCTTCTTCAGATTTCATTTTCAAAGGCACAATGGTCTTCAGCCGGGTGAAAAACAGCTCTGCTGCCTGTGCCAGTGTGTATGTAATGGGGTCTGAACGTAAGGACAGCCGGGTAATACTGGATATAGAGCCGGGTGCTTTCGGCGAGGCGGCTGTAAAATGCCTGCTGGATGAGGTGGATTTTTTGCTGGGTGAATACGAAAAAAAATAGCTTTCAGCGTTTGAACAAACACAATGTATAGGATATAATCTTTTCTAATTGTCTTGACTAAATTTAGAAGGTGCGCATGCTTAAAACTCATAGCTGTGCCTTAACTCAGGAAAATATTGGCACTGAAGTTACTCTGGCAGGTTGGGTACACCGCCGCCGAGACCATGGCGGGGTTATATTTATTGACCTTCGTGACCGGGAAGGCATTGTTCAGGTGGTATTTAACCCCGAACAGTCCGCTGCCTGTCTGGATATCGGTAAAGAGCTGCGGAGTGAATATGTCCTGCAGGTAAAAGGCACTGTCAGCCACCGCCCGGCCGGTACGGAAAACAGCCGTATGCCCTCCGGTTTGGTGGAAGTGGTGGCGGAAGATGCCAAAATCTTAAATACAGCCAAAACCCCGCCCTTTTATATTAACGAAGAGGTAGAGGTGGACGAGAGCCTCAGGCTTAAGTACCGCTATCTGGATATACGCCGCCAGGGCATGAAAAACAACCTGATTATCCGCCATAAAACTGTCAGCTTTATGAGGCAGTTTTTAAATGACCGGGGTTTTATAGAGATTGAAACCCCCATTCTGATTAAAAGCACGCCTGAGGGGGCGCGTGACTATCTGGTTCCCTCCCGCTTGTTTCCGGGGCAGTTTTTTGCCTTGCCCCAGTCTCCCCAGCAGTTAAAACAGCTGCTTATGGTGGCGGGTATGGAAAAATACTATCAGGTCGCCCGCTGTTTCCGTGATGAAGACTTAAGGGCAGACCGCCAGCCGGAATTTACCCAGCTGGATATGGAAATGAGCTTTGTTGACGAAAATGATATGATGCAGCTCATGGAAGACCTGTTTACCGGGCTGGTAGCCAGTGTCCGCCCGGATATGAAATATAATAAAAAGTTTCCCCGTATCAGCTTTGCTGATGCTATGGAGAAATACGGCTGTGACAAGCCTGACCTTCGCTTCGGTATGGAACTGGCAGATATTACCGATATCGGCGCTTCCTCGGCTTTCGGTGTTTTCAAAAATGTGGCTGCCCAGGGCGGGGCTATCAAAGCCATTTCCGCTCCCGGTTGCGGCGGGTACAACAAGAGCCAGCAGGAAGAACTGATAAATCTGGCTAAAAAGTACGGGGCGGCCGGTTTGGTACCCATTTCACTGGGTGCGGAAAGCGGAGAGCTTAAAGATTTGACTATGGAAATGGTTAAATCGGTAGCTGCCAAGTACCTTACTCTGGAAGAAATCAAAACCATAGCCGAACGCAGCGGGGCTAAGCCGGGTGACCTTATTTTGATTGTGGCCGGTGCCCGTAAAATGGTAAACAGCGTACTGGGGGAGATGAGAAACCATCTGGCTGCAAAGCTTGGTTTGTGTGATAAAAATGAACTCAGTTTTGCCTTTGTGGTAGACTTCCCTCTCTTCCAGTGGGATGAGGAAGGCAAACGCTGGGATTCGGTTCATCACCCCTTTACCGCTCCGCTTGAGTCTGACCTGCCCCTTATGGATACCGACCCCGCCAGGGTAGGCAGCCGGGCTTATGACGTGGTTTGCAACGGCTATGAGATTGCCGGCGGCAGTATCAGAATCCACCAGGCAGACCTGCAGAGGAAAGTATTTCATCTGCTGGGGTATAATGACAAGCAGATAAATGAACGCTTCGGCCACCTGCTGGAAGCTTTTGAATTCGGGGCTCCCCCCCACGGAGGTGTTGCCCCCGGTATAGACCGCTTTGTAATGCTGCTGGCAGGGGAAACTTCCATACGTGAAGTCATACCCTTCCCCAAGAATCAGGCCGCTCAGGACCTGCTGTTCGGGGCTCCGTCAGTGGTAGATGACAAGCAAATAAGGGATTTACATATCCGTATTCAAACGGAAAAAGAATAGTTTTTTAGATTGAGGTGCCATGAAAGTAACAGATAAAAAGATAGAAGGCTGCCAGGCCAGCATAACGGTAGAGATGGATCCGGCTGAAGTTGAGGCGGGTCTTTCCAAAACTTACCGCCGTCTGGTAAAAAAGGTGGAAATCCCGGGTTTCCGCAAGGGTAAAACCCCCAGAGACGTGTTTGAAAAATACCTCGGCCGTGAAAAAATGCTGGATGAGGTAGTGGACGATATCGTCCCCGAAGCTTGCCAGCAGGCTATAAATGATGATGAGGAAATAAAACCCTTTGCCGCCCCCAAGATAGCCATGGTCACCACCGAACCTTTTGTGTTTTCCGCCCGCATACCCCTGCCTCCGGTAGTGGAACTGGGTGATTATAAAACCATAAGAGCCTCTAAAGAAAAGGTGGAAATTACCGAAGAAAATATTGATACCGTTATAGACCAGGTACTCCACCAGAGAGCTACCTGGGAAAAAGCGGAGCGCCCTGTTAAAATGGGTGATATGCTGCTTATGAAGGTTGAAAGTACCCTGAACGGCGAACCTTATCTGAACCGTGAGGATATGCAGTATTCCGTAAGAGAAGAAGCTATTTATCCCGCCCCCGGTTTCGGTGAGCATCTGGTAGATATGGTAGTGGGCGAACCTAAAGAGTTTTCCGTAGTTTTCCCCGAAGACCATGCCCGGGCGGAACTTGCCGGTAAGACAGCTGCTTTCAAGGTTACCATTCAGGAAATCAGGGAAGAAAAACTGCCTGAACTGAATGATGCCTTTGCCCACGAATTAAACCCTGAATTCAATACTCTGGCTGAGCTTCGCCAGCGTATCCGGGAGAATATGCAGGAAAGACAGGATGACCAGGCTCAGGCCAAGTTTGAAGACCGGATTGTTGAAGCTTTGATAAAAATGAGTAAAATAGATTATCCGGAAGTTATGGTGGAAACAGAGCTGGACCAGATAATTGAACAGCAGCTGCAGCGTCTGCAAAGCACTATAAAGAGCCCTGAAGAATTCCGGGCTACGCTTTCCCAGCTGAGTCCGGCAGATATGCAGCAGCGGTACCGCCCTCTGGCTGAGCAGCGGGTGGCATCTTCTCTGGCCCTGGGCAAACTGGCCACTACTGAAAATCTGATACCCAGTGACGAAGAAGTAGATGCCGAAATTGAAAAGCTTACCCAGGATTCCGGTGATAAAAAAGAAGAAGAAAAAGCTTTTTACAATAAGCCGGACACCAGAGACCGTCTTATTCAGCTCCTTACGGCCCGTAAGACCATGGCCTTTATAGATGAAATAGCCCTCCAGCCAGCTCTTGAGGCTGTTGAACCTAAATCTGATGAAGGTGAAAAAACAGAGGAGGCAGATAAATGATAAGCCCTGAAAACGTAGTACCTATGGTTATTGAAAGCAGCGCCAGGGGCGAACGCGCCTTTGACATTTATTCTCTGCTGCTAAAGGAAAGGATTATCTTTCTGGGTTCGCAAATAAATGACCAGGTAGCCAATCTGGTTATTGCCCAGCTATTGTTTCTTGACCGCGAAGACCCTGACAAGGACATAAGCCTTTATATTCACAGCCCCGGCGGCGTAATATCTGCCGGCCTTGCCATGTATGATACCATGCAGCTTATCCGTCCCAAAGTGTCTACCATTTGCGTGGGTGTGGCGGCTTCCATGGCTACAGTTTTGCTGTGTGCCGGTGCTAAGGGGAAACGCTATGCTCTGCCCAATGCCACCATCCATATGCATCAGGCTATGGGGGGTGCTCAGGGACAGGCCTCAGATATTGAAATTGCCGCCCGTGAGATTATGCGCCAGCAGGATATCCTCAGGAATATCCTGGTAAAACACACCGGCCAGCCTATGGAAAAAATTATTCATGACAGTGACCGTGATTATTACCTGAATGCCCAGCAGGCTGTTGAATACGGCCTGATAGATGAGATTTTGCAGAAACCCGAAAACAAATAGTTAATAACTGGTTGTTTCGTATCTAAAAATAAAACGCCCCTTCGTAACAGAGGGGGCGTTTTCCTTTCAGCCAGATAATGAATCAGCTGGTAAAATAGTGCATACCAAAGCGCTCCTTCAGCGCCTCAAGGTCAGGCAGGCCTGAGCGGGCACCCAGCTTGCCTATACAGAAACGGGCAGAAATATCCCCCAGCAAACCGCATTCTTCAATAGGCTTTTCTTCCATAAGCCCGAACAGGAAACCTGTAGTAAACGCATCTGCCGCGCCGATTGTATCTACTACTGTGCGGATATCTTTCCTGAGGCTGACGGTTGACTCCATATGGCATTCGTGGTCTTTGTCCCGTATGTAAGTCTGCAGGGTTATTTTGCCTTTTCGTTGGAAGCGGCGGCTCTCACCCAAAGTCACCACCACGTGTTCACACCCGCTGCGGATACACATATCCGTCGCCCGCTGATAGTTTTTCTGGGTCATTTTTTCTATATCCTGCTGGTTGGTAAAAAGGGCATTGGTGCGGGAAAGTATGGGGGCCAGCTTTTTCAGCCCCTGGGCGGCAAAAAGAGACCCCGGTGAGAAACTGAAAAGTATATCCGGTGCCAGCCGTTCCGCTATTTCATGGCACAGGGCAAACTCATTCTGGTTAAAAAAGGTGGACATATGCACCAGCTTGGCCTGGCTGAGGTATTCCAGATTTACATCAGAAAGGTCAAGGTAGTTATTGGCGCCGGGATTGACGTAAGTTGAGCGGCGTCCTGAAGATTCACTCAGTGAAACCACAGAGCCGGTTTGGGCTTCATTTTTTACTAACAGGTAACGGTTATCTATTCCCGAGTTTTCAAAATCACTAATCAGCAAATTGCCGTCAGGGTCATTCCCTACGGCCCCTATGAAGCCGCATTTTAATCCCAGACGGGATAACCCGTGTATGGTATTGGCACCCGAACCGCCGGGAAACGAGGCAGATTCGGTAACCACGCATTCTCCGTCATGGAGTATCTGTTCCACAGTGTATATATGGTCCACATGCACCGCCCCCAGGCCGATAGCCTCAAGACGATAAGCAGTCATATCATTCTCTCCCCTGAATTATGCGGTCAATTTCGCTGCTCAGGTCGTATCCCTCTATGGCCTGGACGCGGTTATCCGTAATTTGCCCCTTGCATATATTTACCCGCTCTTCGCTTATGGCTTTGATACTGCGGACTATAAGCGGCAGTTCACGGATAGTGCCCTGATGGCGGATAGCTTTGAAAAGGGCATTTTCTTCCCCTTCTTCCGCTTTTATTTCAGCTGCTGTCCGCCCCGAAATACTATCCCACAGCGGTTTGAAGGCGTCTGTCTGAATAGAAAAGCGGCAGTAGCTGACCACCGGCCCTCTGTCCAGTTCAGGTGTTACCAAATGTATCATAGCTCCGGTCTCGGAGGTTTTTTGCTGGATAAGCTCCCATATGACCTCTTTCCAGGTGCCTTTTGGTCCCCAGGGGGTGGCGGGGTGCAGATTGATGATGTTATACCGGCTGCACATTTCCGGCCCCATTATCAGCATATAGCCGGCCAGTACGCATAACTGGGGATTATACGGCCTAAGGCGTTTTAAGACTTCGCTGTCGTAGTCCAGTCTCCACTGGGGCAGGCTGCCGCCGGGAGTTTCGTCACTGCCGTTTACCTTGGCCTTATATTTCTGGTAGGAAAAGGTAATAAGCGGTATATTATGGCTTTTTACCAGTTCAAAAAAAGCGTCTGTTTCGGCTGATTCGCCGGGGTCGCGGCTGCAAAAGACAAAACTTATTTTGGCTTTAAGCTCTCCCGTTTGGATGCTGTCCAGTACGGCAGTCAGCAGATTGCGTGACCCCTTGCCTCTGGCGGTTGAAAACCAGCCCAGTTCAAACATGCTTATTTCTCCGGTTTGATATATTTGGAAAGTTTGCGAATCAGCGCCCGTATCCGCACCATGCGGTTCTGGCGGCCGGTTATCCGCCCCTGTCTGAGGGCGGCTATAAATTCTTTGGGGGTATTGAAATCAGGCATGGTAACGTAGGTAGTGCCTATTTCGGGCAGGGTATGGGAATCTGTGCCGGCACTTGTGGGCAGGTCATACTGTTTGGCCAGTTTGCGGGCTTTTTTAAGGCTTCCGTTCAGCAGGGTGCGGGAGTTAAATACTTCCAGCACGTCTATTTTTCCTTCGGAAGCCAGCCTTTCCAGTTCCGAATCTATCAGAGCCGAACCCCTTAGTTTGTCATAAGGGTGGGGAATGCAGACCAGAGCGTCCTGGGCTTTTATCCGGGATACACATTCGTCTACTGATATTCCGCTGGGTATGCTCTCCTTGAGAAACATACCCATAATCTCTCCGTGGGGGGTAAGCACTTCCTCAGAGACTATTATTTTGATGGGGCTGTTTTTAGCCAGCATTAAAGCTCCCTCGGCTGTGCCGTGGTCACACAAAGAAATGCAGTTTATGCCTTTTTCAAGACATCTCTTTATCAAATCTTCGGGTTTGGTATTTGAGTCCATAGAATAATTGGTATGGACGTGTAAATCAGCTTTTAACATTACTAATTGGTTGCCTTTCCCAGATATTGGCCGCTGCGGGTGTCTACCCTGATTAGGTCTTCGTTATTTATAAATAAGGGCACCTGTACCACCAGTCCCGTTTCCAAAGTAGCCGGTTTGGTAGTGGTGGCAGCGGTGTCACCCTTAAAACCCGGTTCGGTATGGGCAATTTTCAGGTTAACCGATGCCGGCAGCTCAACCCCGATGGCTTCTTCCTGAAAGGTCATTACCCTGACACTGCCGTTTTCCAGCAGGTAGTTGACAGCGTCACCCAATACACTTTTATTTAGAGCTATCTGCTCAAAAGTTTTGTCATCCATGAAATGGTAAACGTTTTCGTCATTATATAAAAATTGCATATGGCGGTATTCCAGGTTTACCAGATTGAACTTTTCGTCTGACTGAAAGGTTTGTTCCATAGTATGCCCGTCCCGTATATCTTTAAGTTTCAGACGGAGCAGGGCGGTGTGTTTCATCTTGACATGTTGGATATCCATGACCTGAAACAGGCCGTTTTCCTGTTGGATGATGCAGCTTTTCTTTAATTCGTTTCCAGTGGCCATATAAACCTTTCTTCTTTAAATATAGGGGTTTTGTTTATCTGATTTTGAGAGCAATTCTATTTTACCATTTTTAAGGGTGCAGGTATCTTCTATACGGATGCCCCCCCAGCCCGGCAGGTATATGCCCGGCTCTATGCTGAAAACCATTCCGTCTTCAAGTATATCCGCACTTCTGGGGCTTAGGCGGGGTGCTTCATGCACCTCCAGCCCCACCCCATGTCCCAGACTATGCCCGAAATTGGCACCGTAGCCGGCTTTTTCAATAACCTCTCTGGCTATAGAATCAGCCTCCTGCCCGGTCATTCCAGAGGTGATTTGGTCTATGGCTTTTTGCTGGGCGGCCAGAACTATATCATATATTTTCTTAAATTGGCTATCCGCTTTCCCCTGTAATACAGTTCTGGTCATGTCACTGGCGTACCAGTTTACTTTTGCCCCGTAGTCCATGAGCAGGGGCTGCCCGCAAACCACAGCGGCCGGGCGGGTTCGGGCATGGGGCAGGGCGGAGTTTGCCCCTGTGGCGGCAATAATCTCAAACGGCATAGACTGGCTGCCGCGGTTTCGCATAAATTTCTCAAGTCCCCAGGCCAGCTGCTGTTCGGTTATACCCGGTTTTAGCAGGGAGGGCAGGGCGGAGAAAGCGGCATCACCAATGGCGGCGGCCTGTTTGATATCGTCTATTTCTTTTTCAGATTTTATCTGCCGCAGTTTGCCTGCCAAGTCTGCTGTTTCTGTAAGTAAAATATCTAAACCGCCTTCGCTGAGTGCGGTCTTTAGTTTGCTGTATTCTTCAAAAGTAATATAGAAAGATTCAAAACCCAAACGGCGGATATGTTCGGAGCTTAACAGTTCGGGCAGCCAGCGGGACATTCCGTTAGTAACTTTACATAAGGTATATTCAGGGGATTCATTTTCCGCTTGCTCGTAGTAGCGGAAATCTACCGCAATAAAAGATTGTGCCTGGGTGATAAGCAGGTGACCTTCGCCGCCGGTAAAGCCGGACAGATAAAACATATTTTCAGGTTTGGACACCAACAGGCCGTCCAGCTCATTTTCGGCCATAAGCTTTCGCAGGAGTGCAAGCTGGGTGTTTGGCTGTTTCATTCGTCTTCGCTCCCCGAAATATCATTCTGCGGTTTGGCCAGCGGGTGGCTGGACATATAGACTTTGCGGGCTTGGCTTTTGGTAACGTGGGTATATATCTGGGTAGTGGAAAGGTTTGAGTGGCCGAGTAGCTCCTGTACTACCCTTAAGTCTGCCCCGCCGTCCAGCAGGTGAGTGGCAAAGGTATGGCGCAGCATGTGGGGGTGCACGTGTTTTTCAATACCGGCTTGGTGTGCCAGCTTATCCAGTCTTTCCTGAAAACTGCGGGCACTCAGTCTGCCGCCGTTTGGATTAAGGAATAAAGCCGGAGTATTCCGCTTGCCTTTCAGCAAAGGTCTGCCCAGGTTTAGATAGGTTTGGATTGACTGAATTGCCGGCAGACCCATCAGAACTATGCGTTCTTTAGACCCTTTGCCCCAGACCCGTATCTGGTGGGAGTGCAAATCCAGGTTTTCTATATCCAGTTTGACCAGCTCACTCACCCGCAGGCCGCTGGCATAAAGCAGCTCCATAAATGCTTTGTCCCGCAAACCCTGGGGGGTGGAGGAATCAGGTATCCGCAGCAGTTTACTAACTTCAGCGGTAGTCAGAAACTCCGGCAGGCGTTTATCCAAACGGGGGCTGGAGGCATTTAAGGTGGGGTTTTTCTGAATAAGACCTTCCCGCATAAGGTAACGGTAAAAAGAACGTACAGCCGAAAGTTTGCGGGCAATACTGCCTTTAACAATCCCTTTTTCTATCAGGCTGGACATATAATCCCGCAAAATATAGCGGTCTACCTTGTCAAAAGAGCTTACCTTTTTTTCAATCAGGTAGTTAACAAAACCAATCAAATCTGTGCGGTAGTTTCTAAGGGTATAAGCCGAAACATTTTTTTCTACCGTCAGATATTCAAGGTATTTGTTAAAATTCTCCTGCATTTAGCTTTCATCTTCAAGTTTTTTGCGTTTACCGCACTTGGTGCATTTGGCCCAGTTCTTGCCGCTCTTGGTCATGAGGGCGCCGCATTCCGGGCAAGGTTTGCTTAGCGGTTTGTAGAAAGATACAAATTTGCAGTTCGGGTAACCGGCACAGCCGTAAAATATCTTGCCCTTTTTGCTGTATTTTTCAACTATATCCGAATTGCACTCAGGGCATTTGGCACCTGTTTTTATCTGGTATGAGCGGGTATAACGGCAGCCGCCCTCTTCTTTGGTATAACGTGAGCAGGCAATAAATTTACCAAAACGCCCCCGTTTTACTACCAGCTTGGCATTGCATTCGGGGCAAAGCTCGTCCAGCTCTTCTTCCGGCGGTTTAATTTTTTCAATTTTTTCACTGGCGGCTTCTATCTCTTTGATAAAAGGTTCATAGAACCGCCTGATTATAGGTACCCAGTCCAGTTTTTCAGTGGCTATTTTGTCCAGTTCGGTTTCCATGGCGGCCGTAAAATCTATACCGATAATATCCGGGAAATACTCTACCAGCAGGTCATTTACCAGCATTCCCAGTTCACTGGGTTTCAGGCTGCCTTTGAGCTTGGTAATGTATTCCCGTTCCTGTATTGTGGAAATAGTGGGGGCGTAGGTGCTGGGGCGGCCTATGCCGTATTGCTCCAGTGCCTTGATTAGCGTGGCCTCTGTATAACGGGGAGGAGGCTGGGTAAAGTGCTGGCTGGCTTCCAGGCTTTTCAGCTTCAGCTCTTCGCCTTCTTCCATGGGCGGCAGGCTGGACTGCGCCGCTTCCTCATCTTCGTCCTTGCCTTCTATATATACAATGGTAAAACCCGGGAAAGTATTTACCGAACTGGTGGTTCTAAGCAGATAACGGGTTTTTGAGGGCTGGTGCTTGGCTTCTATGTCTATTGTAGTATTATCAAAGGCGGCCGGGCTCATCTGGCTGGCCATCATACGCTGCCAGATAAGCTGGTAAAGTTTGAACTGTTCGGCAGACAAGCTCTTTTTTATCAAGTCAGGGGTGCGGGTTATGCGGGTAGGGCGGATAGCTTCATGGGCTTCCTGTGCGCCCTTAACCTTGCTTGAAAATACTCTGGCCTGTTTGGGAAGGTAAGCCGGGCCGTATTTTTCACTTATATAATCACGGGTTTCGGCTACGGCGGTACGGGCTACGTTGGTAGAGTCAGTACGCATATAGGTTATAAGACCCACTTCCCCTTCGCCCTCTATATTCAGGCCTTCATACAGCTGCTGGGCTATCACCATGGTTTGCTTGGCTGAAAAATGGAGCTTCCGCCAGGCCTCCTGCTGAAGGGTGCTGGTAATAAAGGGGGCGGGGGACTGCCTGAGGTTTGATTTCTTTTTTATCTTCAGTACCTGATAGTCAGATACTTCCAGTTCTTTTTTAATTTGTTCGGCTTCAGATTCGTTATGTATTTCCAGTTTGCCTTTGGTTACATAACCTGCCAGAGAAGCTTTGAAAGCGGCTGATTTAACCTTTTTATTCAGCAGGGCTTCTATATTCCAGTATTCGGCAGATACAAATTTTTCTATTTCCCGTTCGCGGTCAACAATTATTTTCAGGGAAACAGACTGCACCCGCCCGGCTGAAAGTCCCCGTTGTACTTTTCGCCAGAGCAGCGGGCTTAATTTATAACCTACCAGCCGGTCAAGCACCCTCCGGGCCTGCTGGGCATTTACCAAATCCATATCCAGTTCGCGGGTGTTTTTAAAAGCCTTATCTATGGCTTCTTTGGTAATCTCGTGAAAGACCACCCGTTTGGGCTTAGCCAGATTGGCTTTGGTAACTTCGGATATATGCCAGGCAATAGCCTCACCTTCGCGGTCAGGGTCGGTAGCCAGGTAGATTGCCTTGGAATTTTTAACTGCGTCTTTGAGTTCCTTTATGACCTTGGCCTTGGCTTTCAAGGAGACATACTTGGGGGTAAAACTGTTTTCAACATCTACGCCCAGGGTGCTTTTGGGTAAATCCCGTATATGCCCCATGGTGGCCATAATATTAAAGTCTTTGCCCAGCATTTTGCTGATAGTACGGGCTTTGGCAGGTGACTCAACGATAACAAGTTTTTCTTTCATGACAGCTTAATTCATCTCCAGCTGGTAGATTTCTTTCTTTTCACGGGTGCGCACATAATTCATGCCTCCGGCAGAGCGGACCTGGCCTCTTAGTTCCATTATGGCCAAAGTGCTGCTGACCAAGGCTATCCCCAGGCCGCACTCACGGCAAATCTGGTCAATATGTATTGGCTCATAGCCTAGTTTATCCAGTATCAGGCTTTCGGTCTGGTTTTCAGGTATAGCTTTGGTAGTGTTATCCGGCACTGAAAGCAGGCCTATATTCAGTTCTTCAAGGACATCTTTGGCGGAACAAACCAGCTTGGCTCCTTCCTGGATAAGGCGGTTTGTTCCCACTGAAGCCGCTGATAGTATACTCCCCGGAACGGCAAAAATCTCGCGGTTTTGTTCAAGTGCAAAATTGGCGGTTATCACAGCCCCGCTGTTTTCTCCCGCTTCGGTTACCAGTATTCCGCGGCAAAGGCCTGAGAGTATACGGTTGCGGCGGGGGAAAAATTCGGGCCGGGGGCGGATTCCGGGCGGGTGTTCACTCACCAGGGCTCCGTTTTCAGCTATCTGGCGGGCAAGGCAGCTGTTTTCAGATGGATAAATTATATCCAGTCCGCAGCCGAAAACCGCAATGCTTCTTCCGCCGGCTTTAAGGGCGGCAGTATGGGCAACTGTATCTATTCCTCTGGCCAGACCGGAAACTATAGTCATACCTGATCGTGCCAGTGATTCGGCCAGTTCTTCGGTGACCAGTTTGCCGTAGACGGTGGGCTGGCGGGTTCCCACTATCCCCAAACACAGTTCATCATTCCCCAAAAGCTGTCCCTTTACAAAAATAAGGGGAGGGTAATCATGTATTTGCTTAAGTCTGGCAGGGTAATCACTGTCTGTATGGGTGAATACCTGAATATCGTGCCGCTTCAAGGTTTCAAGGGTTTTAGGCAGGTCTATTTGGGGGCGGGAAGTAACTATGTTTTCCGCCAGAGAGTTATCAAGCCCGGCTGATACCAGCGCTTCCTTACTGGCGTGCCAGGCACTTTCCAGATTGCCGAAATAGCTTTCCAGCAGGTTCAGGCGCACCCGGCCGACCCCGTTTATATAACTGAATCCTATGGCGTATTTGCAGTCTTGGTTTTGCATCTTGTTCTTTTGGAATTCTAGCACAGGCACAATATCCAAACAATAAAACATTATTAAGGAAGAGATGCGCTGGCTGGACGGCAAAAAAATAGCCTTCATAGTTTTGAAGGCTTCAGTGTTTAAGTGTAATGGCGGAGAAGGTGGGATTCGAACCCACGGTCACCTTGCGGCGACACACGCTTTCCAGGCGTGCCTGATAGACCACTCCAGCACCTCTCCGTATTGTCTGTAAGTATTCTTTTATTAAACCCTGTGGCGGAGAGGGTGGGATTCGAACCCACGCTCCGCTTTCACGGAGACCGCTTTTCGAGAGCAGCACCATCAACCACTCGGACACCTCTCCGGAGGCTATATTTTACTTGAATGCAAGCAAAATTAAAAGCCAATCAGGAATGTATCCAAATGCAGGAGTAATGATATAATGAAACCCACCCCGAATTCAAATTTGTCTCATATATTTCCCGGATAATATTGCCGGGTGTAAAGGTGCCAATGTTATTACGGGTATTTGCGGTTAACGGATGAACTTATTGCTCATACTTGCGAAAAATTTAAACAAACAGGACGGACCGGGGTTTCTGACGGGCAGGCAGTCGGTAAAATTTATTCTTCTAAAATATATTTCCCTGTGGTTCTTCTGCAATAGCAGCTCATAAATTAGATTATCAGCCGTATTTTTGCTAAAATAAATCAAATTATTCTTAAGTGACTGGTATGGAAACAGAAATCTATTTTAAATTTATACTCTCTTTTGGGCTTATTTTGCTTGTTGCCCGTTTGGGCGGAGCCTTTGCAGAACGCTTTCTGAAACAACCGGCGGTTATCGGTGAACTTTTGGCCGGTATTATCATCTCACCCTTTCTGCTGGGGCATTTCCTTTTTGCCAATGACCCGGTTATTTTGAACTTTGCCCTTATTGACGGGGTATTCAGCCAGAATGGTGAACATCTGAGTGAATTTGCCCCTATGGAAATCATTTCGCAGATAGCGGTGGTGGTGCTGCTGTTTGTGGCGGGTCTTGAAACAAATGTTGCTTCGTTTATTAAAAACAGCTTTACCGGTGCTATGGTAGCCATTGGCGGGGTTGTTGTACCCTTTGCTTTGGGTGTCTTTGGCGCCATGTACTTTTTCCCTGATTTACATATTGCCGGATGGCTCTTTATCGGTGCCATTCTGACAGCCACCAGCATCGGCATCACGGTGCGCATACTAATGGATATGGGTAAACTCAGTTCCCGTGAGGGCACTATTATTCTGGTTGCCGCCGTGGTAGATGATATTATCGGTCTGGTTATTTTGTCTGTGGTTATTTCCATGGCTCAGAGCGGCAGTATCAATGCCCTAAGTGCTGTCGGCACCGGCGTTATCGGCTTTGCAGTCTGGTTGGGTATACTCTTGCTGGGTGTGTACGGCCACAAGTATATTTCAAAATATATACTTACCCCGTTTAAGGCCTCCGGTACTATGCCGGTCATGGCCTTGATTGTAGGGCTGTTGGTTTCCTATATGGTCACGCTGGTGGGTCTGCACCCGGTAGTTGGTGCTTATGTAGCCGGGCTTATGTTTGCTTCCACCGCGGAAAAAGAAGAAATACTCCATCAAACCCGCCCGATAATGCTTTTTATTGCCCCGTTCTTCTTTGCTTACCTGGGTATGCAGGTGGATTTGAAGGAAGTCTGGGCAGTAATTGTTCCGGCGCTGGTTATAGTTGTGCTGGCCATTATCGGCAAGATTATCGGCTGTTATTTTCCCGCCCGGTTTGTGGGCAAGACCAGTCATAAAGGTGCTTTGATTGTCGGTGTAGGTATGGTACCCAGAGGTGAAGTGGGTCTTATCGTAGCCGGGGCGGGACTTATTGCCGGGGCTATCACCCGTGACCTTTTCGGCATTGCGGTAGCTGTCAGTATTTTGACTACCCTCGTTATGCCCCTTATGATAAAACCTTTATTCAAACCTAAAGCTGAAGCTAACGGCAAAGAGCTTCCTTGAGTAAAAACATAGCTTAAGGTAAAATTGGGTACTATGCCTCTGTAGCTCAGTGGATAGAGCACCAGCCTCCGAAGCTGGTGGCGAGAGTTCGAGTCTCTCCAGGGGCACTTTTATAAAACGGGGAGGATTACCACCATAGACATGAAACATTTTATTGAAATCAGATGGCATGGGCGTGGCGGTCAGGGTGCGGTAACCTCAGCCGAGCTTATCGCTCAGGCGGCAATTGGCAAGGGGAAATATGCCCAGGCTTTCCCCAGTTTCGGGCCTGAACGCAGAGGAGCTCCGGTTCAATCTTTCAACCGTATCAGTGATGATAAACCTATCCGTGAGCGTTCCGGTATAAGCGAGCCGGATATTGTGGTAGTACTTGACCCCAGTCTGGTTATTATCGGCAACGTTATTTCCGGGCTCAAAGAAGGCGGTACTCTTATTATAAATACCACTAAACCGCTGGATTATTTCGTATCCGAATATGGTGACCGCTGGAAAATAGCCACAGTGGATGCCACCGCTATTGCCAAAGAATTACTGGGCGTCAATATCGTTAATACAACCATGCTTGGAGCTCTTATCAAGGCTACCGGTTTGGCAGGTATAGAAGACTTCGAAGAACCTTTGAAACACCGCTTCGGAAAGCTGGCTGCCAAAAATATGGCGGCTATGAAAAAGGCCTTGGAAGAGACCGCTGTAAAGGAGCTTAAAGTTGGCTAAACAGGAAAATAAGATTACCTGGCAGGAAATGACCCCTGGCTGTATAGTCAGTGAACCCGGAAATGCCAGCCAGTATAAGACCGGTGACTGGCGTTCCCAGCTGCCTGTGCATAATTTTAAAAAGTGCATCAAGTGCGGCTTGTGTTATGTATTCTGCCCCGAAGCTTGTATAAATGAAACCAAAGAGGGCTTTTTTGAGGCCGACCTTTTCTATTGTAAGGGTTGCGGTATCTGTGCCCATGAATGTCCCACCGGGGCTATTGTTATGAAGGATGAGGAGGAGAAATAATGGCCAGAGTAGGCGTAGAAGTTTCTATCGCTCTGAGTGAGGCAGTCGGGCTTTGCAATGCTGATGTTATTGCCGCTTATCCCATTACTCCTCAGACACATATTGTTGAGCATTTGGCCGAGATGGTGGCCGATGGAGAACTGGATGCCGAATATATCCCGGTAGAATCTGAGCATTCGGCTCTGAGTGCCTGCCTGGGCTCGGCAGCAGCCGGTGCCCGCACCTTTACTGCCACTGCCGGTCAGGGACTTGAGCTCATGCACGAAGTGCTTTATGTGGCTTCCTCCATGCGGCTGCCCGTCATAATGGCGGTTGCCAACCGGGCTCTTTCCGGCCCCCTTTCAGTTTGGGGTGACCACTCTGACGTCATGTCCTGCCGGGATATAGGCTGGATACAAATATTTACTGAAAACGGGCAGGAAGTAGTTGATAACGCTATCTGTTCTTTTAAAATAGGCGAAGATAAGAGGGTGCTTTTACCTGTTATGGTTCACCTGGACGGTTTCCATCTGTCCCATGTTATTGAGCCTATTGATATGCCTGAGAGAGCGCAGGTAGATGCTTTCCTTAGCGTTAATGATTACCCCTATGCCCTGAATCCTGATAACCCCCATGCTATGGGTGACTTTGCCCCTCCGGTGGTTTTTACCGAAGCCAAGTGGGCCCAGGAACAGGATTTTCAAAAATCTAAAGCCGTTATTCTGGAAGTCTGGAAAGACTTTGAAAAACAGTTTGGCCGTTCTTACAAACCGGTTGAGACCTACCGCACCGAAGGTGCTGAGAACCTGTTGTTCACCATGGGCAGTTTTTCTGAGACTGCCATGGCCGCCATTGATAAAATGCGTGATGACGGTATGAGTGTCGGTCTGGTAAGGCTGCGGCTGTGGCGTCCCTTCCCGTTTGAAGAGCTGCGGGACGCGGTTAAAGATGCCAAAAACCTTATTGTTCTGGACCGTGCTCTGTCAATAGGCGGTCCGGGCGGGCCGGTCTGCTCTGAAATTAAGGCTGCTTTGTATCCGCTGGAGAAAAAGCCCAAGATTGTCAGCATTATCGGCGGTTTGGGCGGACGGGATATAACTGTTGCCAATTTTGAAGATATCATGAAAAAAGGTCTGGAGATTGCTGAAAAAGGCAGTCCCAACGAATACGAAATATATGGAGTGAGGGCGTGATGCAGAACTATTCAGTATTTGTTCCCAAGCTACTGCCCAAGCGTGAGTTATTTGCCCCCGGTCATCGCGGGTGTATAGGTTGCGGTGAGGCTCTGGCAGTTCGTCTGGCTACCAAGGCTATGGATGAAAACACCATAATAGTGAATGCCACCGGCTGCATGGAAATTATCGCTTCCCAGTACCCGTATACTTCATGGCGTTTACCCTGGATACATACCCTGTTTGAAAATACAGCCGCAGTTGCCTCTGGCGTTGAGTCAGCTATAAAGGTGCTTAAACGGAAAAAGAGGATAGAGGACAGGGATATAAAGATTGTAGCCATTGGCGGTGACGGTGCAACTGTGGATATTGGTCTTCAGGCACTTTCAGGCGCTATGGAACGCGGGCATAACTTCACTTATATCTGTTTTGACAATGAAGCTTATATGAATACCGGTATCCAGCGTTCTTCGGCCACCCCTTTTGGTGCGTCCACCACTACCTCACCGGCCGGTAAAGTAGGCAAAGGCCAGTTCTCATGGAAAAAAGATATGCCGGCCATAGCTGTGGCCCATAATATTCCTTATGTGGCTACCTGTTGCCCCAGCTATCCTTTTGATATGATTGAAAAAGTAGGTAAGGCTCTGGCGGCTGACGGCCCGGCCTATATACACTGTTTATCTGTTTGTCCCACCGGCTGGCGCTGTGCCACTGAGGATACCGTGAAGATAGGGCGTTTGGCAGTCGAAACCGGTGTTTTCCCGCTGTATGAGGTTGTTAACGGCCAGTACAAAATGAGCATGGAAACGCCTGAGCTTAAGCCTTTGCGTGAGTACACCAGTCTTCAGCGGCGGTTCCGCCACCTGACAGAAGAATCTCTGGACCTTATTCAGGAAAGAGTTCAGCTGGAATACAATAAGATTGCAGAGAGGGCGGCATGTGCACCGAAACTAGAGAAATAGTAGCGCCAAAAGTTAAAAATATTCTGGATAAATATGCCAAAGACAAGGGTATGCTGGTAGCTATACTGCAGGATATCCAGACTGAGTTCAACTATCTTCCCCGTCCCGCTCTGGAGGCCGTAAGCGAGGGCTTGGGTGTTCCCATGAGCCAGGTTTACAGTGTGGCCACTTTCTTCAAGGCTTTCAGCCTGAAACCCAAGGGCAAACACTCTATTCATGTATGTATGGGTACTGCCTGCCACGTACGCGGTGCTAATAAGATACTGGATAAACTGGTTGAAAAACTGGGTTGCTGTGCCGGTGAAAATACCGCAGACATGAAATTCAGCCTTGATGCCGTAAACTGCGTGGGCGCCTGTGCTTTGGGGCCTGTGGTGGTAGTGGACGGGCAGTATGTAGGCAATATGACTACCGAAAAGGTTAAACCTTTGATTGAGGGATGCCAGGATGATTAATACAGCAATTAAAAAGTTTAACAGTGTAGCCGAACTTGAGGCCAAACGGCAGGAAATCCTTAAAGACAGGAATTCCCAAAAGACGGTTATTGCTATTTGCTGCGGTACCGGCTGCCAGGCTTACGGGGCTAAAAAAGTTGCCGATGCCTTTGAGGAAGAGCTTTCCAAAGCCGGTTTGGGAGATAAGGTTGAGGTCAGAACGACCGGCTGTCACGGCTTTTGCGAACGCGGCCCGCTGGTAGTTATCCGCCCCCAGAATATTTTTTACCAGCGCCTGAAGATTTCAGATATACCTGAAATCATTGAAAAAACCATAAAAAACAATGAAGTTATTGAACGCCTGCTGTATGTTGACCCCATGACCAAAGACAAAAAGGTGCATGAACATGATGTGCCTTTCTATAAAAAACAGATGCGTCTGGTTTTCGGCAACAACGGCAATATAGACCCCACTTCTATAGATGACTATCTGGCGGTGGGCGGCTATAAATCCTTGGCCAAGGCTATATCTGGCCTGAAGCCGGAAGAAATTGTGGAAGAAGTTATCAAATCCGGACTGCGCGGGCGGGGCGGCGGCGGTTTTCCCACCGGCTGGAAATGGAAGTCCTGCCGGGACGCCCATGACCCGGTAAAATATGTAATCTGCAACTGTGACGAGGGTGACCCGGGCGCGTTTATGGACCGCTCACTTATGGAGGGCAATCCCCATAGTGTTATAGAGGGCATGATTATCGGTGCTTATGCTATTGGCTCTCATGAAGCTTATATTTATATCCGTGATGAATATCCTATGGCTGTAAAGCACGCCCTTCTGGCTATAAAACAGGCCGAAGATTATGGTCTGCTGGGTGAAAACATACTGGGCAGCGGCTTTGACCTGAAAATACATATCAACCGGGGTGGGGGTGCCTTTGTCTGCGGTGAGTCCACGGCACTTATGGCCTCTCTGGAGGGCAAGGTCGGCGAACCCCGTGCCAAGTACGTTCATACCTCTGAAAAGGGTCTGTATGACAAGCCTACTACCCTGAATAATGTGGAAACCTGGGCTAATATACCCCTGATTATAGAAAAAGGTGCAGACTGGTTTAACAAAATAGGTACAGAGGGCAGCAAGGGCACCAAAATATTCTCACTGGTGGGTAAGGTAAACAACACCGGCCTGATTGAAGTTCCCATGGGTATTACCCTTCGGGAAATTGTATATGATATAGGCGGCGGCATTCCCAAAGGCAAAAAATTCAAGGCTATTCAGACCGGCGGCCCTTCAGGCGGCTGTCTGCCCGAAAGTATGCTGGATTTGCCGGTAGACTTTGATGAACTTACCAAAGCCGGTTCTATGATGGGTTCGGGTGCCATGATTGTTATGGACGAAGATAACTGCATGGTGGAGATAGCCCGTTACTTCCTGAGCTTCCTTGAGGGAGAATCCTGCGGCAAATGTGTACCCTGCCGTGAGGGTGTCAAGCGTATGCGCCAGATTCTGGAAAGAATAACCAAGGGCGAAGGCGAAGAGGGAGATATAGAGCTTCTGGAGCAGCTTTCGCAGGCAATACAGGACGCTTCTTTATGTGCTTTGGGCGGCAGTGCTCCCAATCCGGTTTTATCTACCATTAAATACTTCCGTGATGAGTACGAAGCCCATATCCGCCAGAAGACCTGTCCGGCTAAGGAATGTAAAGCCCTTATTACTTATAACATCATTGATGCCAATTGCCCCGGCTGCGGTTTATGTTACAAAGCCTGTCCGACAGGGGCTATTATTTCACAGGGTAAAAAGATGCCGGTCATACTTGACCAGAGCAAATGTACTAAATGCGGTGCGTGTTTTGATGCTTGTAAGCTCCACGCCGTAGAAATCAGATAAGGTAGGGTGGCTATGATAAATTTAACCATAGACGGCAAGAAATATCAGGCAGAAGAAGGTCAGACAATACTGGAAGTAGCCAACCGGCATGGTATTTTTATTCCTACCCTATGCGTAGATGAAGCGGTTTCAGCTTATGGAGCCTGCCGTTTGTGTATGGTGGAAATTGAGCGGAAAGGCCGCAAAAAACTGGTGGCTTCCTGTCTGTATGAGGTTGAAGAGGGTTTGTCTGTCAGCACCCAGAATGACCGGATTGCCAATATCCGCAAGACTGTTATAGAGCTGCTGCTGGCACGCTGTCCCCAGTCCGAGGGTGTCCAGGCTATGGCTAAGAAACTGGGGGTTACCTGCTCCCGGTTTGAAAGTGAAAAACCTGAAAATCTGTGCACTTTATGCGCCCTTTGCACCAGAGTTTGCTCTGAGGTAGTGGGTAAGAGCGCTATAAGCCTGGTAAGCCGGGGCACCAGCCGTGAAGTAGCCTTGCCCTATTACGAAGATAAAACAGATTGTATTGCCTGTGGTTCGTGTGCTTATATCTGCCCAACCGGGGCTATAAAGATGGAAGACGGGAATGGTATGCGTACTATTACCTGGCCTAACTGCCAGGTCAGCTTTAAGCTTAAGCGCTGTGCCAAGTGCGGCGCCGAATGGATTCCCGAAAAACAGGTCAAGCATATCTTGAATACCACCGAGGTTCCGGCAGAGTTTTTTGATATCTGCCCTGATTGCCGCTAGTCCTGAGGCAATCGTCCTTGACCCTATAATATAGCTTTGTTATACTGGCGCCTGCGGGGTGTAGCGCAGTCTGGTTAGCGCGCAGCGTTTGGGACGCTGAAGTCGGAGGTTCGAATCCTCTCACCCCGACCAGGCCCTTTTTTTCTAAACTCAATCCCGGTCTTCCCTGTGTTTCCAATCTGTATGCACCGGTCTACCTGTCAGGGTGTATCGCTGTTTCCGTACTGCCAAGTCAAAGACCGCACTTCTGTTTTGTGCCTCTTTATTTCAGACTAACTCTTCATATTTAGACTAACCTCAAAAGCTGTTTTTGCCCTCTTGTGCCAGAGTTAATTGCATTTGACTGCTTAAGAGGATATACAGCCAAGTTTTCGACTGGATATTTTGAGTTCGTAAGCTTAAGCCGAAGTTTCTTTTTGACTCAAAAAAGCATTGACTTGCCGCTAGTGCCTGATAGAATAAAATTAACATTTGCCTGACTGTAGATTACATAATATAAAGATTGGTTCGCTGATATAGAGTGTGAACGGGGTGGGGGAGGGGTTAGGTTCTGTGTTGGGTTAAGAGATTTGCCAGGCAGAAAGAGAACAGATATGAAATATCAATATGATTTGGTGGTTATCGGTGGCGGGCTGGCTGGATTTACTGCCGCTGTTTTTGCAAATGGTCTTGGCAAAAAAGTGGCCATAGTGGAGAAGGGTAAACTGGGTGGGGCTTGTACCTGGAATGCCTGCGTGCCGTCTAAGGCTTTACTCCAGCTGGGTCTGCGTATCCGTCAATTAAATAACTATAACCGCAGCGGTACCAAACTGGCCAGCGTAAACTTGCAAACAGAAAATGTTATGCCATACCTGCACTCGGTGCTGGAAAATATTTCCCGGATTGATGATTTTGCAAGTTTAGTAAACACGGGCATAGATATATTAAATGGTGAGGCGGTATTTAACGGCCGTCATCAGGTAAGTCTAAACGGACAGCTTATATCTGCCAAGCACTTTATTATTGCAACCGGCTCAAGCCCGGCAATTCCCCCGGTAGAAGGACTGTCTGATATACCCTATTATACTAATGAGACTGTATTTGACATAAAGGCTATACCATCTTCTATGATAGTGTTAGGCGGGGGTCCGGCCGGTATTGAGTTGGGGCTGGCTTTTGCCTGGCTGGGCTGCAAAGTAGATATTATTGAAATGGCAGACCGTATATTGCCGAAGGACGATACCGAACTAAGTGCCTTGTTACTGGAATACCTGAATGCTGAAGAAAACTTAAATATTCATATATCCACTAAAGCCGTTCGCTTTCAAAGTCAGACTGATGGCAGTCTGAAACTTGAAATGCAGACGCGCGAAGGCAAGATTAGTGAAATATCTTCCGAGACGGTGTTGGTAACAGTAGGCAGACGGGCAAATGTAGCCGGTCTTGCACTGGAAAAAGCTGGTGTTAAGTATACTCCCCGGGGTATCAGTATCAATAACAGGCTTCAAACCAGCTCTTCAAACATCTTTGCAGCCGGTGATGTGGCCGGACCTATCCAACTGGGTATGATGGCGGAAAAACAGGCTATTTTGGCGGCAAGTAACGCCTGCTTGCCGTTTAAACAGAGCACCCGGTATGAAGATGTGGCTTGGGTAACATATTCCGAACCTCAAATGGCTCATATCGGTTTAACCGAGGATGAAGCCCGGAGGAAATATGGTAATAATGTGCGGGTTATCCGCTATCCGCTTACTAAAGTGCGCCGGGCGGTTATGGACCATGATACCCGCGGTCTGTGCAAATTTATACTGGACAAAAATGACAGGTTGATAGGGGCACATCTGCTGTGTTCCCATGCCGAAAACCTTGTCCATGAACTGCAAATAGTAAAGTGCCTGAATAAGCCGCTTTCAAAACTGCACACCATTCCCCATATTTATCCTACTTATGAAGAAGGGATAATAAAACGGGCAGCGGATGTCAGCTATACAATAAAAATGCAGCGCAATCCATTTGTCAGGCTGGTACTGCGCTACTGGCCTGGTTATAAGGACAGGCTGGATACAGTGATAAGCCGGCTGTAAGGCTTTCAGTTAGATATATAAACAGGGGAAAGTATGGAGCGGGAGACGGGGCTCGAACCCGCGACAGCCTGCTTGGAAGGCAGGAACTCTACCACTGAGTTACTCCCGCTGATTTTGTATGGTTATTCTAACCTGAACACCCTGACATGTCAAAGGTGTTTTATGAGTAAAGACAGCAGCTTTTCTGCTTGAACGAAGATATAAAACGTGTTAGAATTCTTTGCAGATTAAAGACAACAAGTTCATCGGAGGTAACTCATGCCAATCTATGAATATTCATGTTCAAAGTGTAACAAAGTCTTTGAACTTATGAGGCCACGGAGTGAGTCCAGTTTGTCTGCTACTTGCCCTGTCTGCAATGCGGATGCACCCCGGATTATTTCGGATTTTACCTATGGGGTGGCTTTTGCTAAGGATGGAGCTGAATCCCGCAGAGACTCTGCTAATGAAAAGATGTGGATTTCCCAGCAAAAAGTAGCTGAAGATAAAATTAAAAATCCTGATCCGTTGAAAAAATGGCGTGAAGAGCGTGAAAAAACCTGCGGCAAAGGGCCTGAAGCCTGGGTGGAATATGCCAAACAGGAAGAGGCTAAAGAACAGAAGGTCAAAGACTACGGCACTGGTTTTACCGGACGCGAAGTATAAAACAGTTTTATCCTGAGGGCTCGTAGCTCAGGGGCAGAGCGGGCGGCTCATAACCGCTTGGTCGTAGGTTCGAAACCTACCGAGCCCACCATATATATAGAAAGCAAAGAGGGGGGAGTGAAAACTCCCCCCTCTTGTTATTTAAGAAATTACTATTCGGTTTTTTAGACCAGCAGAGCACCGCCGTCAGCTACAATCACCCCGCCGACCATATAATCGGCAGCTGCGCTGGCCAGGAAAAGGACTACTTTGCCGATATCGTCCGGTTCGCCCATCCGTTTGAGCGGCAGCTTTTCTACAAAAGATTTTGATAGCTCCATTAATTGTTCGGCTGACATACTTCCGCTGGGCGTAAGCGCGGAAGCGCCTGGAGTGTTTATGCCGCCAGGGGCAACGGCATTAACCAGTATGCCATGGGGTGCCCATTCCTGTGCCATAGCCTTGGTCAGCATTATTACCCCGCCCTTGGATGCGTCATAATGAGATAAGTTGCCGGTGGGGCGGAAGCCGTCTATAGAGGCAATGTTTATTATCTTCCCGCCGTGTTTTGCCGCTATCATGGCTTTGGCGGCTGCCTGTGAGAAAAACATAAGCCCTTTAAGGTTTATGCCAAGGGTTTTATCCCACATGGCTTCGGTCATATCTATGGCAGGCATAAAGCGATAAATGCCGGCATTATTCACCATAATATTCAGGTCGCCAAACTCCTTGATGGTGGCATCTACGACTTTTTGAGCATCACTTATATTACTTACATCAGCCTGGATTGCCGCTGCCTTGCCTCCGAGAGCCTTAATTTCAGCTGCGGTCTTTTGGGCGACTTCAAGGTTTAAGTCCGGAATCATTATACTGGCGCCTGCTTCGGCCAAACGCATGGAAATACCTTTTCCAATACCCATTGCGCCACCGGTTACAATAGCCACCTTGCCGCTTAGGTCAAATAACTCGGCTACGGTCATCATGGTTTTTCCTCCTAACAGTATTAATCCATTGGTACTAGCCCTTATTTATTTTGATTTATCAGGCGGGTGTGTGTCAATACCTGATTTAACTTAATTATGTGAGCAATATGGTATATAATAGATAAATATGTATTTACTTTACATAACTGGAGGCTATTATCAATAAGGCATCTATAAATAGCGTAATAATTCAGCCGGAAAAAGCTGTTCTGGTGGCGGTGGATACTGATAATAACGCAAACTGGTCTATAGAGGATTCTTTAGATGAGTTAGCTCAGCTGGTGCTTACTGCCGGTGCAACAGTGGTAGGGCGTTTGACCCAGAAACTTCAGGCACCTGCCCGAAACTCATACCTGGGAAAAGGCAAACTGGATGAACTGGTTGAGCTGAAAAAAGAGCTTGGCTATAACCTGGTCATTTTTGATGATGAACTTTCGCCTATTCAGCAGAGATTATTGGAAGAAGCGCTAGGGGTTAAAGTGATTGACCGGGTAGCGCTCATCTTGGATATATTTGCTAAACATGCCCATACCCGTGAGGGTCAGCTTCAGGTAGAGCTGGCTCAAATGCAGTATATATTGCCCCGGCTGGCCGGCCAATGGAGTCATCTTGAAAGACTTGGCGGCGGGATAGGCACCAGAGGCCCGGGTGAATCACAGCTTGAAACCGATAAACGTATTATCCGTACCAAGATACGCAACCTTCAAGAACAGTTGGACGACGTAACAACTCACCGGGACTTATACCGGGAGAGAAGGCGTATGCGGGGCGTGCCGGTGGTTTCCCTGGTTGGTTACACAAATAGCGGTAAGAGCAGTCTGCTTAATGCGGTGGTCAAAGCTGATGTTTTGGTTGAAAACAAACTTTTTGCCACGCTTGACCCGACTACCAGGAGAATGTATATAAACGGACTGGGTAATGTACTGCTGACAGATACAGTAGGGTTTATCCGGAAGTTACCCCCGGCTATTGTGAAGGCTTTTAGGGCTACGCTGGAGGAAATAAACCAGGCAGACCTGCTGGTGCATGTGGTTGACATAACAGCAAAAAATGCCTTTGAACAGTGCCAGACAGTGGAAAAAATACTTGGAGATATGGGGGTAGCTGAAAAACCCCGCCTGACGGCTATGAATAAGATAGACCTGAAGCTGGATAACAGCCGCAAATGGACTGAAGATGAGGCTTTAAGCTTACTGAAGGCGGAATGCCCTGTGGCGGAAGATACAGTGCTTATTTCAGCTGCGAAGCGCTGGGGCTTAGCTGAATTTAACCTCAGGCTGAAAGAAAAATTGATAGGCATGGGGTTTAATCCCGGATATGCGGTTTATGATGAAGATGTCGGCGGAAAGAAATAACGGTGATAAATGGAAAAAGAACTGGCTGATAGTATGATGTCCTGTTTGGATGAATTATCAAAGGTGCTTAGCCGCCGGAGAGAATTATTGTCCAAAAAGGGTGCCTGTGAAGACTATTATTTCTATTATGATTTAGCAGCTATAGATGAAGAAGAAACAAAGGCTCTGAACAAGCTAAATGGGCTTGGCCAAATGGGAAATACAGCCGAATAAACGTATGAAATATACAAGCCTCTAGAATCCAAATCTAGGGCTTTTGTAAGGGCGGGCAATACAATTCCCTTAATAAATTATTACCCTTTAATGTATTATGCTCAATTAACATCAGCATAACTTACTATTAGTAGGTTTTAGGCCAGTGTGATTGCTGTTGAGCAGCGGGGTCACGGCCTGTAGGGTATAGGCTAAATTTTCTGAACAATTTTTCTTTTTCTAAAATATCCATGTATTTGTCTGTAAGCAAAAGTCAAAGATATATTACAAAATATATCTAAATTATTTTCCTGGTTATTGGTTTGGGGTAGAACCCCTAAAACTAAGCTGTGGAATGGTTCGCACTATATATGTTATGTAATTACTAGCTTCAGCAACTTTACGTAACTCTGCATTATCGCTGGAAGGGTTTTCCAAAATCAATTCTTGTGCTTTAGGGAAAATTCCACACACATAATCAATGCCTTTCATGAATCCGGCTAATTCGGCTTCAGACATAGTAGCAGATAATTTCTTAAATTCTTCAGCCATAGAATTACACAGCATTGACTCAAGTTTGGGATTTGCTTGCATCGCCCCTATTGCACTTAGATTACTGGAGCTACCCATGTTATTGATCAAGATCCTGCACCCCCTTAAAAGAATAATTTAATCACCGAAAGCAGATTTTTGCTGTGTGGCTAGACTAAACCTCCTGTTCAATTCTTCATATTCAGAACACTTTCTTTCAGCGTTTTGCCGGAGAAGGCGTTCCTGCTCCAGTCTGGCTTCTAACTCCGCAACACGTTCTTCTAGCGTTACTGCCTGATTGGCTTTAGCAACTACCTCTACCATGTTAGATATGAAGTTAGGCAGATTAGTAGACGCAGGCAATACAGAGGCTTTTAGGGCCGGTTTTTCAGCGGCATAAGTATAACCTATCAAGCCTTTTTTGCGAAGATTAGATTTGTGCAACCGGATCGTAGGCTCTTTACAGCCGAACATTATAGCCAACTCTTTGTTGGTTATTGACGGGTTATCATTTATCGCCTTTGCAAGATCTTTATCGTTTACAAGTTTGTCCATTCTCTTCACTCCTTTCTTTATGTTTTATATAACATGATAAATCATAACCTGATAATTGTCAATGATGTAGTTAAATCGGCTTAACGTAATTACTGTTATTTAGCCTCTGGCTTACACAATCTGCAAGGAAAGCTTGCAACGTAACTCCCTGTAAAGAAGCCTCCGCTTTAGCTTTGCGAAGTAGCTCTTTTGGGAAACGGACTTGCGTATATATCATGTCTCTCTTATTCACTTAACGCCTCCTTATCTAGCTTACGAAGATAATTTAGCCAAGCGTTAGTTCTTTTCATACATATTTCATTCTCACTACGTTCTAGGTCTTTAAGTTCATTGAAAACCTGTTCATCGTATTTATGCCATTTATTAGCTCGTGAAACCTCTGCATGCTTAAGACCATTTTCTATAAGCATATATGAGGAATTACCTACTAATTTAACCACATTAGCTTTAACTAAGTAGCCAACGCAATTAAGGCCCATAACTATAGATCCAGCCGGACAACGTGTATCTTTTACCTGTGTCATGTCTTTCTCCCTTTATATAATAAATATTATGTCAAGAGTATTCTTTAGTCCTTCTTAATTGGCTTGTTATCTATGATCGCATATACTCCGGTCCGATTCACTAAATGGAAGCCACGCATATATATACATTCGTCATTCCCGTTATCGTTATCACACTGTGTATAGACAACAGCTTCCGGTAATTTCTCAAGCATTTGCTTTGCCCATAATAACCCATCATCTACATTGGCATCTGCCGAAGTCATGGCATTGTTTCCAAAGGCATCAAAATCATCTATGGTTAATATATCCTTCAAGATTGGGAATAGCTGAATAGACCGATCCAGTGATGATAAATGAGGATCGCACATTGGCATTATAAAGCCAATACCTTCTGGTTCTGGATCATTGATGAAATGTTCCAGAACAATCTTACTGGAAGCACTATCAATAGACATGGCACAACGATTAAAATCACCTTGTGTACTCTTCGGATTAATTGCTTTTAAAGTCTTTATCATAAAATCAGGGTTGAATACAATGCGTATCCTTGTCTTTTGTGCTTCAAATATATGAGACACATTACAATAGGTTACTTTCTGAACAATGATATTAGCTTGCCCATTATCCGGTATGGCAATACCTTGCTCTGTGTCAATATCTAATAAGACTCCATTGGATTTAGCAGGAATTTTCAAAGCTTTTATATCTGAAGCCAATAAACAAATAGGCTCGCTTCCCAGATAAGAAGATTTATGAAGAGATAGCATATAACCATTAGAGGAGTATGCTATACCTTCTCTGAAGCATATCATCTGAAGGTCAAATCTGCCCTCTTTGGCTATGGCTGTATTGGTTAAAGCCTGTATCTTGTTGGTTATTCGTATAGTTGTTTTCATGGCAATACCCTTCCTTAAAATCTTATTTATTGGTGTCCATCTGGTGGCCTTCTGGTGTGGTAATATACCCTTTTCTATTATATTTGCCCCTCTTTGCCTTATACGGCCTCCCTCTTTGTTGGCTCTGAATAGCGAGGCCTGAAGCCATGCTCCAATTTGCCAGTATCTCTATTGATAAAATTGTAAATACCACAAATATCATGCGTGAAGTTGAAGGCGTCTGCCTCTAATAGCTCTTTGAGTCTTAATGGATTTCCATTAGCGTGGCAAGCTGATAAATCCATGCCTGTACTCAATTTGTCCAGTTGCAAATCCTTTACTGCCCGGACTGCAATAGCCTCAATTAAGTGTAAGTCCTTTGTATTAGTTACGAATTTAACTTCACTGTTAGGCATATTCTTCCTCGCATAAAGGCGTACCATCCAGTGAGAACAAATAGTTATTATTATTAAATATGTCCTCACAAACTTCCATGGAAGACAAGAGTTCAAAATCGTTTTTGAGTTTGGTATATATCCAACCCATAAAATCCCTGAGCAGTTCATCTAATCGGTTATTATTTGGATTGCTTTTGATGACAGCAAAATCCTTATGACAAATACAGCCAGCATACTCAACAGAGGCTTCAAGGTTATAAGCGTGAGCTGATTGTAATACCTGCAAGTCTTCAGCAAGTTTGATTATTAAAGCGTCATTGGGGAATAACTTCTTGATATTCTCTGTTGCATTTGGTAGATACTTATACGTACCAATGAAGCAAGCACCTTCACCCTCGTTGCGGTAGAACCTTTGCCAATTGATATTTTCTAGGTCAATACCCAAAAACTCGGCTACTGGTGTTATGGTATTGTCTAATGTGCCGTAAAACCAAGTATCATTCCTGAGAGCTTCCCTATGTACTTCTAATGCCCTTTCTTGTGCCTCTGGTGTCAATTCATCAAATGAGAATGTTTGGACTACTTCTTTAACGGTCATTGTTTCTACTCCTTTAATTTAACTGTTTAAGAGTGAGTTCTTTTTTGTGAACCTTGATGACTTCAAAACTTTTACCCATGTAGTTAGTGAGTATGACACCCACTAATGGCAGTCTATCGTCTTGTCTCCATGTAACAACAGATATTTCGCCTTTCATAAAATACATCTCCTATGTCAAGAGTTTTAAGGGGTCTAATATGGTATAATATATAGTGTGTTAAATGAGAGCTTGCCTAGTGGTGTTCACATTTTGTCCTTGATGCTCTCTAATCCAGATAGTCGGCTTTTGCTGGCAAAGTTCTCGTCTCGTAAGCTTCGGCGTAAATCTAACCTAGATTGGTTACGGTCAAATTTATGCTGGTCTACTCTTACGTTTGAAGATATTGCCTATTTTGTTACCGCCTATGAAGCCTCTCTTTACCAAGATGCCGTATAATTGATGTCAAGACACATACCTCTGCTTAGTGATACTATTTCTAAGCGAGGTATAATCCGCTCCAGCTCTGCAATAGCGTATTCAATGTCTTCAAAATATGCTTCGTCTGGTTCTTGTTCATCTACACAAGGCAATAGCTCGTTGGCTAAGAAATGGGAATCTTTTACTGTCTTACAACGGTTAAGTAGCTCTTTTAAATCTGTTATCGCTACATACATAGGGATACCGTTAGCTTCATCATCTATTGTATTATCTGCAAAGAATCGGTGGAAAAAATTACTCCCTGTCCATTCTATTAGGCTGGCAGTTATGTTTTTAACGCCTTTAAATAGGTCTGGCACTAGTTCTGTATCTTTGATTAACGTTGATGCTTCATCTCTGAGGCTATCCGGTATATAATAAACGGCTTCTAAGTGCATTAGTCTTCCCATTTTCTTAATCTCCTTTATTTGTTCTTTATCTGCTAGCCACTAGTACGGCTTCTATTGGCTTTTTGTTAGTGCTTACCGTAATGTAAGGCAATCGCTCGGCGTCTATTATCTGACTGAGGCAGTCATTACAAATATATTTGCCATTGTGCAAAGTGAGCGGTTGCTTAACTGTGGGATTACTGCAAAGGCAGTCTTGACAATATCCTTGTTGGTATCTGAGTATACGCATTTCTTCTAGCTCCTTTTTAGTCCTCTTCAGTATGGGTTTTACCCATATACGCCTATTGCTAGGCGTTTCGGACTTTAGTATTTGCTGGGTGGTGTTTCTGAAAGGATGTAATGGTAACCTTCCGTATCTGTTCCAGAACGTTCTTTACGGAGGGTGTAACCAGCGTGATAAAGTGCTGTTTTTGCTCCTTCAAGTTCTCGGTTGAGCTTGGACAAGATAAGTTCATTTACATGTACAATTTGTCCATTTTTAATAAACTCCTTGCGTTTATCCATGTTGTTCAAAACAGCGTTTAAATAACTATTAATTCGTTCTAGTTTTTCATTCCTGACAACATTTGTTGTTTTACCTTCTATCGTGCAATACATTTCGGGTGTCTCCTTTTACCTAAATACTGATTGTTCCTATAAAATTTGGCTTAGCTGGGATATCGGCATAATTAGCTATTCTCAAACCCTTGTATCCCTTCTTATCCGCTTCGGCTAAAGCTGTTTTTGCGTTGGCTTGGTCATTCGTTTCTTTTATTATAGTTTCCATATATGGCTGGTCTGGTGGAAGATATCCCCATAAAACGTAAAGCATCTCACTTACTCCTTTTTATTTAATAACCTAGTTTTTGAATTTGCTTTATGATTTGCTCGGCTACCTTTAAAATCTTTGTGCCTGAGTCTTCCAGTTTATCCTTGTCGGCTTTCCAGTTGCCAAGATAAAGGGCTGATTTCTCGTTATCAATGCCCACGTAATAAGACACTAGGTAGCTGACTGCTTCGGCTTCCATTTCGGCGGTGCTTCTTGGTAGTGGTTCGCTTGCTGTGTGTGCGATAAGTGAGACATGCTCAAGCATACAATGGGCTAATTCGTGAAAGTATGTAGCAAGCATGGCTGGCTTGGAGTTATGACGGGTAAGATAGATTTCCTTTCCGTTTGTGTGTCCGTTACAATCGTCAATTTTATCTTCAATTGTTACGGGATACGGAAAGAGCGAAGCTATTTTGTCTATATCAATGTTTGGGTTGCCATGTACTAACTCTTGACAGCCTAGCTCAATAGGCTCTCCAGCGGTTTGCGATATGTCAAAGACGGACACGATGCGAAAGCCAACTAATATTTTAATTGCTGTTTTCTGGTCGCTCTGTGTTTCCTTTGCTTCTTCTTGGTCTTGTCGGTTGATAAGTAGAGGGGCAAAAATACGTATAGCCTTTTCTCCCTTCTTTACGTGGCGGTTATGCTTCTTCCAGTGTGCAAAGCCAGCCACAAGTGAGGCGTGGGGGCAAGCATTATATATCAGTAGATAATTAAATAAGCTGTAATGGTGGAAGCCTTTTGACCATGAATAAACGAAGTCCTTTAGCTTGTTGGGGTCGGTTACGATACTGTTCGCAAGCTGGCTTAATTTGGCTTTGAGTTCGTTTAACTGCTCGGTGTTTTCCACTGTCTTTGATACTCCTTTGCTTCGGCTTGTTACTTAATGATTAGTGATAAAACTATCTGATGGCTTTAGAGGTATAGCAAAGTTAGACTCCATAAATTCCTTTAAGGTCTCAAAGTTTGTGTCGTGTTCCCTGTTGTAATCGGTTAAGTTATCGTATTCCTTGTACTGTGATGCAATAATCCATGGGTCAAAAGTAATCGTGGACTCTGTTTCTTTTTCTTGTGACTCCAGATGATTAAAGAGTGCATGAAGCCCTTCAAAACTATAGGGGCAATTATGGTTATCTTCTCCAACGTCTCCAAGTGCAAAAGCGAAGTCGTCAAAATTAACTGGCTGTATCACTTGTTTACTCCTTCTGTCTATTTAACTCTTGATAAGATATTATATAACAGGCGTTAAGTGGTTGTCAAGGGTGTAAAGGGTGTTAAATGGGGTTATTTGAAAATATTTTACGAACAAATAAACGGAGTGGCACAAGATAACAGACCAATGCCAGTCTTAGAGAGTAACGGCTCTTGCCGTCTGTATAAGCCCTTATGGTATATAAGTATAGGTAATGGGTAAAGGGTGTATAGTCGGTTGTAAATTTGGGGGGTGGGGCTTGTGGGGGGATTAAGAGCTTTCTATTGTCTTACACTTGCAATTGAACGTGAGCGGTTAAGGTTTGGGGGCTGGGTGGTATTTCCTGAATGTGTCTTGGGGGCTGTTCGGCTTGTCTTGTGGTTGTCGGAGGGCTTACTTAGTTATCTTTGTCGGTCTGGGATTTCTTAAAATAAGCTCTTAATTTGACTGCTTTTTAAGTAAAATACCGTATTATACGGCAATAACAAGCACGAATACGGTGTCAAACGGCGGTAAGATGTGGCATAATACGGCAAACGGGATAAAGCTAAGGTGTATTTGTGGTAAGGTAAAGTAAGGTTCGCACTAGAAAACTTATGTCAATTATCACGATTGTTTAGCTTTGTTTCGGGGTGTTAGTTTTGGCTTTGCCGTAGCTTTGCCGTAAGCCAGTCTGGATTTTCTTTCTTTCAAGCCGTTATTCACCTACCAGTAAGTCAATGGTTCGCCTTAGCTTAGAGCGAAGCGAATAAGCGTACACCTTAACCTTGACTACTGGTGTAAGCTCCTAGGCGAGAAAGAAAATCTCTTATACCTTTAACACTACCCTACTCTGTATTGGGTGTCTCTTTACGGATTGTACGCCTTGGTATTTGTCTCTGCAACTTTACGGCAAGGTTTCCGGTTGAAGTCTGGGTGTCAGAATGAAATAGCCCACTCACTACCGAAGGCTTGAATGTCTAAGGGGAGGGAAAAGTTAGTTGGTACTATTGCTCTACCCCCCCCGTACCGTCCCCTTACCCGGTTCGTTATTGTGGCCTATATGGTTAAATCTTTTAAAAAACAAAAAAGGATTCAGCCCTTCCAATCCAAGCTATAAAAAGGGTTTTACCTGCCTTTATAACCTCTTATGATGTTGGTTATAAGCTTTTTAATGGCAATTATGATCATCAAAACAACGAAAATACCAAAAGCAAACCCCAGAAATTCACCTAAAGCTGATGGACTCATGCGAAATTCCCTCCTGATGTTGAAATAATGGCATAAGGATAGCGTATAAGTGGCAAATAAAGCAATAAATGACAACAAAAATATACAAGGTGGACAAGGAATGACAAATCAAGATATATCCCGGTTGTTTATATGGGTACTTTTGCAGGGTGGAACGCTTATGGCTGTAAACCATCCAAAGAGTAAGGCTCGGTGGGATGATTGGAAGCGAGGGCGGGTGTAATGAGTGATACTGTTTTATGTCCTCACTGTTCTCCCAATAGAAAATTCCCCCGGATTTTGGATAAGGTAAAGACAAAGGTCGTTCACTCAATTACTGGTGAACGCAAAATTGATGTTTACCACTGTGAAGAGTGCGGCCGGAATATTGAGGTTGATAAGGGTGATGCCTATTGGGTGTCTGATGAAAGGTTTTGGAGCTAGTGCATGACACAGCCTGAAGCCCAAACTGACAAGAAAGAGCCTTCATGTGATAAAACCCTCACAAGTGATAATGAAAGCCCTGTAATTCCATTTGGCGTTGTTACAATAGGTGGAATCGCATGGCGAATAGTTGTAGATCATGGTTTAGAAGCCGAGGGGTTAAATGGGGATATATCTGAAGATAAAGCCCTGATTAGAATAAAGCCACGTGATCCGTCTGCTATGACAATAACCCTTGTGCATGAGATCTTACACGCAATAAATTGGGTGTACTGTAACAGTGATCTTCCGCATAAGGTTTTCAATGCTTTGGCACATGGGTTGATACAATCGGCAAAACAGCTAATGCCCGGTTGTGTTATTGAATGGCCGGATAAAATTCACAAATCCTAGCGGACAAGGCTTTCAGGTTGCAAACTGATAGCACGTATTCTCCAAAGTCTTATATAGTGCGAGCTGAAATTACGAAAATGGCAAGTGTATCCAAGACAGGGCGGAAGGCTTACCAGCTATATGGAGTAATCGTGATAGGAAGCGTGTGGCTAGGTGGTTACTGGTGGCGGAATAGGTAGACGCTATGGCTAGGAAGTAGTGAGGTTAGATTAATCGCACCTAGTTGTGCTTACCACATGTAAAAATTAACGATGTGTTCTTAGGCTATAGGTGGTTCTTTAGCGGGAGAGAATACAGTTAATCTCTCATATCTAGGGTTCAAATCCCTAGCCAGTAACCAATAAATTATTGCGAGTGGCGGAATGTGGAGACGCAGAGATTGTGCAACATACAAACGTCTATAAGGCGGTACTCGTAAATGAAGCATAGAGCAGTTTACATCCGGGGTAAAAATCCCCGGCTCGCAGTCTACGGATTGGTGAGAGCTACCCGAATTGCCTTTTGAAATTTTATTAGGCTCGGTGTGCATTAGTTAATGCTCTTAGTGGTAGTGAATGAGGCTTAGACTACCACACCCATATATTTAAATTCTTATTTTGGGAGAAAGTATTGAAATTACCCCAAGGCGAAACTAAGCACTCTTTTTTAACTAAATACGATGAGGTCAAGGGTAAAAGGGGTAATTCCGAAAAAATACTTGAACTCCAGAAGGCATGTGGCAGGGGTACTCGCTCCTCTTTACGTGATTATGTTTCTACTTTAAGAAGCAAGCCTGTAGAGGATCTGATTGTCCAACCTTTTGTTCCGAATACACTTCGGTTCTCTATGCCGTTTATCCGGCGTAAAGATGTAATTACCAAGCTTGATATACCTGATCGTGAACACCTGAAGACACTTGCTGTCCTAAATGACGTTCATGCTCCGTATTATGATCCGGTTGTTTATGATCTTGTTTGTCGCTTCTTAGCCAAGATACAACCTGATTATGTAATTCTAGTTGGTGACTGGTTTGATTTCTATCAGTTAAGTCGCTTTTCGCAGAACCCCAAACGCCGATTAGAACTTCAGAATGATTTATATCATCTCTTTGCACTGTTTTCCAAACTGAGAATATCCTGCCCGGCTTCAAATATTATCTTTATACCGGGGAATCATGAGGATAGGCTTCGTAGGTTTAAATGGGATAAAGTGCCTGAACTATCTGGTCTTGATGCTTTGAAGTTGGACCAGCTCTTCAAACTTGATAAATTTGACATTAAGCTAGGCTCTTACGATAAGGGGTTACTGATAAACGGTGTCTTTATGGCACATCATGGTGATCGTGTCAGAAAGCACTCTGGTTGGACAGCCAAGGCCATGTACGAGAAACGTGGCGGTAGTGGTATATGTGGCCATTCACATCGTGGCGGTACTTACACTAAGCGAGATACGTTTGGTGAGTATGGCTGGTGGGAAAACTATTGCCTGTGTTCTTTAGATCCAGAGTTTGATAATACTCCGGATTGGCATCAAGGCTTTTCACTCGTTCACTTTATTGATAACCGTTTTATGGTTGAGCCTATTCCTATAGTTAAACATGCTTTTATCTACGGTGGCGAGATATGGCGTGGTAACAAAAATATTACACAAGAGGATATTATCGGTACAGAATTCAATGCAGACTTTCAAGCCTTCTGAAGCAGAAGAAAAAATATGGGGACAATTCGGACTTCAAGCTATCGGTGCTTTTGAACCTTTCCGCATGTACGGTATGCAAGATTACATCGCACCTGCTATTGAGGAAATAACTGAGTTGGCAAAGCAGGCCAAAAACAGATGTCTCGGACTGGATGTTCCAATTGATTATGCACTGGCAAGAAAATGCCGGATACTGAAAAAACGAGTTATGTAATGTAGTTTATTCGCTAGGATAGTTTAACTGGCAAAACGATTGCCTTGTAAGTAATTAGTATCAGGGTTTGAATCCCTGTCCTAGCTCCATGAGGGGTAATGACATGGTGTGAGTACATCATGCGGTGGCTAACGCCGCCTGCCCCTCTAACCTTTCGGGATCGTCTAACGATAGGACTTTTGGTTTTGGCCCAAAAGATATAGGTTTGAATCCTATTCCCGAAACCAATCGTGAAAAATCAAGCCCTACGATCAAAATCTAGGGCTTTTTACTTTAGTACTGGAGTGATTGCATGGGTAGACCAAAGGGTAGTCAAAACAAAATAGTCAAAATGGAAACTCGGAAGGCTTATAAGAAAGCCAGTGAATTTCCTGAAGAAGAGGCTATGCAAATAAAGGATGCGGCCATTGATCTATTAACTGATCAAAGGGCGATGGATCTAACAGAGGCCGCTGACCTACTTGGTATACCACCTACTGTTTTGCATGTCTGGTACAAAGAAGACCAAATATTCAAAAACTGTATTGATGCCACCGGGCAAATTATTGCTGATGAACAAATAAGGATACTTCGTAGTTCCAAGAATGTTCTGGCGGCCATGTTCCTTGTTAAGAGGCATAGACCTGAATATCGTGATAACAATAAACAACCCGAAGGTGAAAACAAACTGTCTCTTTTTGTACGTGACATTAAGACCATCCGGGACAGAGCTACTCCGGGACTTTCCGCAGGTGAAAACGAGGCAATAAGGACAAGCGAAGTGCTTATTGAAGGTACTATCTCCCCTGCCCTATCTCCGGTAGCTGATTCGGATCAGGTGTAACTTATGTCAAGTATACCTGAAAAGGAATATGTTTGGAAAAGGTTAGGGTATAAACCTAGCATTGAGCAAGCCCGTATACATTATTGCCCTGAACGTGTAAGGATGGTAGCCGGGGGTGAACGCTCCGGCAAATCATACTTGGCTGCTATGGATTTTATGTCAATGTTTTGGGAAGGCACTCTTTACTGGTTGATTGCCGCTGATTATGAGCGTACACGTGCCGAATATGAGTACATAAAAGACGCACTTGATATCTTGGAATTTCCGTATACAGCTACCAAATGCATTGATCCGGGCGAGATTGTTATTGCTGATACAATCCGAGTACAAACTAAGAGTGCCAAAGACCCCCGAAAAATAGCTATGCTTGCTCCGGATGGCATTATTGGTTGTGAAGCTTCACAGCTTGATATTGAAACTTACCGTAAGTTAAGGGCTAGAATTGCTGAAAAACGAGGCTGGCTGTTACTTGAAGGTACGTTTGAAAGTAGTCTGGGTTGGTATCCTGAGAAATTTGCCAAATGGCAATTACCCAATAGTGAAGGTGCAAGATCCTTTTCTATGCCCACATGGTCTAATCTGAAAGTCTTTCCCGGTGGAAGAAACGATCCGGAGATAAAGGCTATTGAAAATACTGCCACTCCTGAATGGTTTATGGAGCGTTTCGGTGGTATTCCTTGTCCTCCGAAGGGGCGTGTAATATCTGAATTCAATATCAGTACACATGTTGGTAATCATGAATTTGATCCTGATCACGAGGTTTATATTTGGGTTGATGTAGGTTATGCCCACTTCTACTCTGTTTTGGCCGCTCAATATTATGATGACCATGTTTATATCATTGATGAAATCTTTGAACGTGGTTTGATTACGTCTGAGATTATTAAAATGGCCAAGCAAAGAGCTTGGTGGAAAAACGTTAAGGGTGGTGCTATTGACATAGCCGCCACACAACATCAAGGGATGCCTGCTCCGTCTGAAATATGGTTGAACGAAAGTGGTGTCTACCTTAGAAGTCAAAAGGTTGATATCAAAGATGGCATAGAGCGTACAAGGGCTTGTTTTAAATTAAACCCTATAACGAATGAGCCAATGATTTATATCAACGAAAACTGCACTGGCCTTATTTCAGAGTTAGGCGGTTGTCCTAATCCTTTAACCGGACTTACACACGTGTATCATTATCGTTTGGATAAAGACGGTATACCTATATCTGACTTACCTGAGGATAGGTATAACGATGCGTGTAAGGCCCTTGCATACGGGTTGGTGGATTTGTTGGGTCATACTAAAGAAGAACGGCCTGAGAAAATTAAAGTAGGAGTATTACCTCAATGAAAGAAATAGCTATAACTGAATTCCGTAAACTTTCCAAAGACGATGTCTTGAAGAATATGCCCTTTAAGATAGTTTGGGAAGGTGAGCCTGTAGCTCTGGTGAGTGATTTTAAGGATACTGTCTCAATTAAAAATCTGCATCCGTATGCTAAAAAGCGTATTAAGAATATGCTGGCTCTTTACGGTGGTGAAAAAGTTGAAAAAGTATCAGCCAGCGATGTCAAGGCTATTGTATCCGATGTTGAACAAGCCCCTGCTGATGATAAGAATACCGTTGCTAATGAGGTTAAATAATGCTTGATGGGTTAAGGAAGGCTATCAACGGTGGCTCAAAAGATGAAGAGCTTTCCCGAATTGAGCAAAAAGTTAAGAGGTTCTTTGGTAATACATCCTTTCTCAAACTGAAGACACGTATGGATGCCGATATGGATCTATATAATCTTGAGCCTTTTAATGCCGGCAGGAATTTTACATCTGTTACCGTCAATATACCTCAAACTGATGCTGATAAGGTTATGCTGATCTTGCAAGGTATGAAATTAATTATTCGCATACCTGATGATGACCTTACTTCAGATGAACGTGATTCTGCTTCTGTTTTAGAGCGGTTTTTGTATGGTGTATTACAACTAAACGATGAGAGATGTATTCGTCTTTCTACCCCTTCAATCCGAGAGGCTATAGGCGGTTATCTGGTATTACGTGGCGGTTGTTTTATTCGCACCTTCGTATACAAAGATGACAAAGGCAAGACAAATCCCCGTATTGATATTTGGGATAGACGTAATGTCGCTTATGGTACTGGTAAGGAAGGCTTACTATGGGCCGCCCATTGTTATACCACTACAGCGGAAAATGCCGAAAGTGAATGGGGCATATCCTTCCCCAATCTATCACCTGATAGTGTTGTTCATGTTATAGACTATTGGGATGAAAAGAAAAATGCTGTAATCATCAATGGCCAATGGGCAAAGAAACCTACTCCGCATGGCCTTGATTATTGCCCGGTCTATCGTATTCTGCCTTGGATATCACCTCCTGTTTATTCATATGGTCCGCAGGATACGAAGATTAACTACGATAAAGCAGGGGCGAAGATTGGTGAATCCTTTTTCTCTGCCAATCGTGATATGTATCCTGTACTGAGCAAATCTATCTCGGATAGGATGACGATCGTTGATCGTGGTCTAAATCCTACGGTAATAATTAAATCTCGTAATGGCAAACGTACCCTAGATGCCAATCCGTATATTGCAAATAAAACTACCACTATTGCCCTTGCCAGTGATGAGACAATTGAGTTACTAAAGCCCCAAACAACGCCTCCTGACACTGATAGATTAATTGGTGAAGTGGCTCAACTGGTAGAGAACGGCGGTTTACCTTCCTCAGTTTATGGCAGGACAGGTAATAGGCAGAGCGGATTTTCTATCAATCAATCGCAAGCTTATATTGAAACCGCATATCAAGCGTTTGCAAATGCCTTGACTAAGGCATATACGATTATCTGTAGGGAAATGATCGCTCAATTTAAGACTGGTCTTCCAGCTTTACAACTACATGGAACTGATAGCAGAGGGCGTGCTTTTGGCCGGGCAAAGAAACTGAAAGTATCTCCATCAAATCTTAAACGTGATTGGGATCTTGATATTTCTCTGGTTCAAATTCTCCCGAAAGATGATGCCCAACGATATATGTTGGCACAACAGGCCGGGCAAGCTGATCTTCTTAGTAAGCAGACTATTCAAGAAAACCTGCTTGGTGTTGAAGATACTAACCGGGAAAATGAACGTCAATTGCGTGAAAAAGCTCGCAACATTCCCACTGTATGGATGTTGCAATCCCTATTGGCGGCACTGAGTGATGGGCGTGTTGATATTGCTATGGCGATTACACAAGAGCTTCGCTTATTACAGCAGAAGATGGGTTTAAATTCTAACCCTGAACAAGCCCCTATGTCTCCGGGATCTATGGATGCAGGGAAACAATCAGCCTTAAACGCTATGGCGATGACCATGCGTGGTGTTGGCCAACCATCCGGTCCTACTGGTATGCCGAGTAATATGTATCCCCCCGAAATGTCGGGGGGATTACCTTCTGGTGCGTTGAACGCAAAGGAGAATGAGGAATAATGTCGGAATGGACACCTACAGATGACCAAGCCGCTTTCTTGCAGGCCTATGAAAACTACCTGAATAAGCTCCTGTCTGAGGGTGGCATAACATCTTCAGATGCTTTTTCATCTATGAATAAGATCTTGCAGAGGCTTCAAAATGGGGATGACTGGCAAACATTTTCTGAGGCTGGTCTTGTTACTGATGATGATCTTTCATATGCCCGATATCAAAATCGTAATAACACAATGCAAAATCTGTATTCTGGTTACGGCGGTATAGCTAATCTCTTTGATTCTGATACTGGCCAATACAGGATAGGTGGCTGGAAACCTGCTACAGCACCACTCTCTACTACTGATTTTCAACAGCTTTATGATCTATTTGTTAAAAACCTGCCTGATGAGCTGAAAGATCAGTACGGTTCAAGGACTGCTTTTCAAGAGATTTATAATGAGTTTATGAATTCTCAATCCTTCTCTGCCCCAAACGATTGGGCTAAACAGTGGAAGGAATATGATGACGATCGTCAACTCGGTATGACTCTCTATAGCCAAGTGACAACAGCTAAAGATGCTCTGGATAAACTTCAGGCCGAATACGATGCTTTGCTGGCTCAAAGTGTTGATATGGCTGGCTATTTCAACGAGAATGGCGGCTCTACTGATGCGGCACAGGCTTACGGTGAGAATCTTGAAGCTATAGCAAAGGCTAAGGCAGATGCCGAAAAACGTTATCAGCAATTACTTGAAGAACAACAAAGATGGGACAACAAAACACGTAAGACTTTCACTAATCCTTTTGAGGCATATCTATCGCAGAAGTTTTCAAAAACTGGTAATACGTACTCGTTTCTTGATGAGTACAATAACAGCAATAAAAAAGGATTATCGTATTTCAATGATACAACAAATATTTATAATCCCAAAACAAAATTTATGCTCTGGTAATCATCATGCCTCTTGGTAAGAATGGTTCATGGGTAATCCCTGATTTTTCACAAACAATTGTGAATAAACAGGAAGAGGTTAAAACCCCTGAGATAGAAGAGCCTGAAGAAAAGACACTTGCTGGTTATATCCCTCCTGAGCGTAAGCCTGACAATTGGAGTTTATCTAATTTCTTACAATGGGATGAGTCCAAAAGTGAGCGGCTTGGATTATTTGATTGGATTGCGGCAGTTGGTGGGAGTTTACTTTCAAAATGGTTTAATCCGGATTATAGCGGTGAAACACTTCAAGATTATGATTTGTTTCGCAAAGCTTTACAGTCTGGGGAAGCCACAGAAAATGCCTTGGTCACTCTACCTAGCTGGCTTCGTTTACTATGGACACCCGGTGAATTCGGCCCTGCAATTAAAGCTCTGTCCGTTGTAGGTGAAGAAGGATGGGCAAGGGCTGGTGATGTCTTCTTGGAAGAGATGAATAAACCTATGCGTATTACACCTAGCGGAACAGGTGAATTTGCCACAGGTATGATCGGCATTGAAAATGTTGCCATCAAGCCAATTCAGACTGTTACAAGTATGTTCAAGGCTGTTAAAAATGGAGCAAAGGTCGTTGATGAGGTTGTTGACGCTATACCCTTTAACAAAATTGACCAAGCTGATAATGTTCTGACTCCTGAAATCAAGACAGCCGAAAATGGTATTGAGACTGTCACTAGATCCGCTGATACTGGAAAATCACAAGTAGACGCCAGACTTGAAGAGATCAATGTCCGTCTACGTGAAATAGATAATGTACCGGGCAATAAAACAGCCCCGGATATGCCTCGCATAACTCACTCCGTTGAATATGATGGGTTAGTTGCGGAGAAAATCATCCGGGAAACGGTTCAATCTTATAGTGATAATATTTCCGGTATTCAGAAGTCGTTGCAGAATGTCATATCTAAAAACACCCATAGTTCTGGCACATTGGGAATTCTGAAGGATGTTGAAAAGCAATTATCGGAAATGCAATTAGCCGGAAAAGGAATAGAGTATCTTCATATTCCTAAAACATCTATTTCTAAGCCATCTAAGATGATGTCATTGTTGACCACGATTGAGGATTATATCAAACAAGATGTTCATCCAGTGCTTGAGAAGTTAGCTAAAAACCCTGCTGTTAATGCGGCCTTGCGAACCCTCGCTCCTGCCGCTTCTGCTGTTACTCCCCTAACTAAGGGGTTGTATGGTTGGGTAAAGATGAAAGCATCTGCTGTTTCTCTCTCTCGCTTGAGCATCAATGACTTTATGTCAAGAAAAAATCCTTTTAAAATTATCAATGGCAAACTTACTGGTGTAATTGCAAAAGACGGCAAGTCAATTATTGATATCAATGCCGTAGCTGAGAATCCGGGCAGATATTGGTTGACACAAGAACAGTGGGATTATTTAGATTCTCTTGATGAGATCTATACCACAATGGTAGAGGTACTTAAAAACGAGGGCGTTAATTTCAAACCTATTACCTTAGGCAAAGGTGAACGATATATTCATCGTATGCTGAAAGATGTCAATGAAGTGAAGGCACAATTAGCAAGTGCCAAAGCTGTAATTGGCGGTAAAGGTGATGCCTTTAAACAACGCTTAATAGAAGATATTGCAGATGCTTTGAAAAGCGGTTATACCTACGAGAGCGATCTTCAGTTTGCTCTTGAAATGTATATGCGATCTGCCTATAACTTGATAGCCGACACACGCTTGACGAAATATCTGAAGACTTTAAAAGCGGATGATGGATCTTTCTTGGCAAGATATATCCCGGATAACACATTTATTAAAGCAGACGAAGCCTTAATAGAACATGCCGGGATGAAACACTATGTTATGCCAATTGATCATGCAAGGGTTGTTAATGATGTAATTCATGGGCAAACCTCGGCTAACCAATTTTTGGAATGGGCAACAAACCTAACCTCTGTTGTTCGTATGGTGAATACAGGGCTTGATACAGGTTGGTCTATGATACAAGGCCTTCTGCTTGTCTGGTATAAACCTGCGGTATGGGCCAAAGGTTTTTCGGCTGGTATGCATCATCTGGGTGATCCTGAAAACATGAAAACTTGGATGTCTTTGCCAGAGCATAAACAAGCTATGATTGAAATGTCTCAACATGGTGGGGTTGCTATAGCTTCAACTGAGGTTACAGAGGCTTCCCATGCTGTCAATGCAATTGGCCGGAATAAAGTACTCAATCGTTTATCCGGTGCGTATGAGACGTATATAGATATTTCTCGTACCCTGCTCTACGAAAATGAACGTGATATGCTCGTTGCTAAATTGGGTCGTAAACTAACTGAGAAAGAAACGGCAGAATTAGTTACTACTTGTGATCATATTTGCGGTGTTTCAGATTTTGTACGGCTCGGTTATACAAAGGATCAACGTGCTGGTCTCTCTCTCTTGAGTTATGCTCCTAGATATTATGCTTCGGCCTTTGCTCTTATATCTAAGGGGTTTCAACGTGGGGAATCTGGAAGGATTGCACGTAATTGTATTGGCCGTATGGCTATTGGTATGCCTGCTTTGATGTCAGCGATAGCCATAGCTTTAGGGCAAGAAGATAGACTTGTGTGGCAAGATGGCAAAGCCCCCAAAATGTTTGATCCTACTCAATCTGAATTTATGACTGTAGAGGTTGGCGGTAGCCATATAGGTTTTGGTAGCATTTGGTGTAGCTTGATTAAGACGTTAGCTGTCTTAACCGATACATCACTGAATGATCCCGAAGAATTGGCTTCCCCTGACGTAAGAGAAAATCCCTTACTGAAATTCTTTTACGGCCACACCTCCCCTGCTATTAGTACTGTAATAGATTTTGCTACAGGCCGGGATTATCTTGGAAACGTACTCTTTACAGGTAAGGATGAGATTGGCCGCCCCAAGATGCGACTAATTGATTTGCTTTCATATGGAGCTGGTAAAGTCCTCCCATTTTGGATGCGAGAACCTGTAACAGACATTATATCCGGTGAGAATGTATGGGATGTCTTACGTGGTACTGGTGGCTCGGATGGTGAACCTAATCAGACATGGGCAGATGGTATTGCAAACTGGTTTGGCTTCCGTACTTACGGAGTGCAGTATAGTGAGCAGGCAGAAGATTTTGCTTCCAAACATCTAGACGAATTGCCCGACAATCTACTCCTTGATTGGCAGAAGGAAAAAAAGAAAGCTGGTACTTTCACTTATGCTGATTTAAATATGGAGCAAGAGAGCTGGCTTTATAGCCAATATGCCGAGTATGCCGAATTATACGAAAAGGCGGCTCTTCAAAAACTCAAGCGTGGTACGGACTATGATTTTATAGACCGTTTTGTATCCGAAAAACTTGATGCAATTTACCATGATGGCTTAAAAGACCTAGCCTCTAAAGTCACATCCGGTGAGATAACCCTTGAAGATTACATGAAGGCCTCTGATAAATTACGTACTGATAGGTACAGTAATAGCTGGTATAACGAATTGCTAGCAAATTACGTACCAAAAGATAAAGAGGCGGCACTTCAGGAATGGCTTAATGAAAGGGCCGCACCCGAAGAAAAAGCTCTTAATCAATACTACGAGATAAGAAGCACGCTTTCTTATCTTAAAAATGGTGATGTTGATTGGGATGATTGGAATAAACGCCAAGAAGATTTCTTATCCCAATTACCACCTGATATCAGTGCTTATATCAAACGTCAAGAAGATAACTTCATTGATAATCTGCCCGAGACGGTACAGCCAATTGAGCGGTTAATATTTACAGCTAAGACTCAGGTGAAAGAATATTACGACCAAAAAAATGCTATTGAGAAAGATAGGTATTTGGTCGCAAATCCCGAAATAGACGCCTTATTATTGATTCTAGGGCGTCATTCTACGGCACGTAGTAGGCAAGCATTGGAAAATGCTAGCCGCATCTTGCAAAATGCCGGGCTAGACTCTGACTGGATATCCAAAATCAGAATCTATACCCCTTCATATAGGACTGTATCCTATAAGGAGTTGATGAATAAGCAAGCCCGGAGTAATTCATATCTGCAAAATTCTCTTTTCTATCATAATTTGCAAGGTAATAAGACGAATGAAAATGAGGTGAATTGGCAAAATGTGTTAGCCCAAATTAAATAATTGATTATTGGTGCAAATCACACTTAAAGGCTGGTATTTACCAGCCTTTTCTATTTTAACAGTAAGAGGATAAACGATGGGTGAAACTGTAAATTCAACTTCTGCTGATGTTTCTGTGAATCTTCAGCCTGCCGCTTCTGAAAATGGAGAGGCTACCGGAGCTTCTGCGAACACAACCGGAGCGGAAAACAAAGACCAAAAAACCAACAATGGAGACAGAGTTTACACTTCAGCGGAATGGGATTCCCGGCAAAGTTCGTGGGATAAAAACTACCAGAGGGTAACACAGGAAAACAGTGATTTAAAGAGCAAACTGGCCAAATATGAAGGCGGTTCTGGCAATGCTTCCAGCGAAGCAAAAGTACCTGAGAAGCCAGAGAATACAGCCGAATTTAAGGCTAATGAATCAATTCGGATTGCTAAAGCAGGCGAGTATATCAAGAAATATTCTTTGCCTCCCGAATCTCTTAATGATCTGTCTACTGCTAAAACTCCGCTTGAAATGGAAAACAAAGCCCTTCATCTGAGGTTGGAAAGTCAAGGCGATTCTAAAGTGCCTGCCCAAAAAATAGATGGCGGTTCTCCCGGTGGTGCAGGTGTCAATTTTGACGAAATGACACCTGATCAACAATGGCGTCATGTCATTCGTAATTCAACAAAATAAGAAAGGATAACAGAATATGGCAATAAGTCTTATAGAGGCTAACAAGTATTCCACAACTACCCTGAAGGGGCAGGTTATTGATAGGCTGGCTAAATCCAGTCAGATCCTTGCCAAACTGCCCTTTATGGATGTTCTCGGCAACTCCTTTACCTACAACACAATCACAAAGGATTCCAGTGCCGAATTCTACGCTCCCAATGAAGAATGGACAGAGGAAAGCACACCTGAAGTTACACAGGCTACTGCTCAACTGGTTATTCTTGGTGGCAATGCTGATATTGATGGCTTCCTGAAAGCTACTCGCTCCAATCAGATTGACCTGAAAGCCACAGTTATTGACAACAAGATTAAGGCTGTTCGCAACGCTTTCCTTGATCGTTTTTACTATGGTGATAACAGTACCAATACTAAGGAATTCACTGGCCTTCATAAGCTCTTGACTTCCACTGTTTACAATACTGTTCATGCTGGCACTGATACTGGTACAGCTCTCTCAATGGCAAAACTGCGTGCCGCTCTGGACATGCTGTTGGAATCTGCTGATATCATCGTTTCCTCCGGCCTGCTTCGGCGTAGTGTTGCGGCCTACAGAGAATCCATAGGCGATAAGATCCCGAATGTTTCCATTGGCTTCGGTGCTTCTGCCCTTGACTTTGATGGTATACCTTGGATCAAGGATGAATTCATTGTCAATACAGAAACAGCTTCCAGTGGTGCTTTCGCCGCAAAAACAGGCGGTGCAAACACAAGTCTCTTTGGCCTCAAATTCGGTGACCAAGGTGTTTGCGGTCTCCAGTCTCCTGAAGGCGTGCAAACTATTGAACTTGGCGAACTGGAAAGCAAGGATGCTGACCGTACCCGCATTAAATGGTATTGTGGCCTTAAGTTGGAAAATATCCGTCTGGCTGTCAAGGTAGACGGTATAGTAGCGGCTGGCACTGTTACTGCCTAGTTTATTGCAGGTATACCTCACAGAGGCCGGGGATTCCCGGCCTCTCCAATAAATTATAAAGGAGTTAATTAAATATGGCTTTTGCTGATAGTGGTGTTCGCTCAATCGTCAATAGTGGTAAGGGCAGTACACCCCCGAAAATAACTCTAGCCGAGGCATGTAAGGTTGGTGATGTTCTTGGTTACAGTAGCGGCTGGAAGCTTGCATTGGCGACTGCTGGCTCTGTTGTTCAGGGCCGCTTGGTCGCCTTAAAAGGTGGTGCGATTGGCGATGAGATACCTGTATCTCCTTGCCCCGTAGTTGACGGTTATACTGGTGGCACACCCGGTAATCCGGTCTATGTTGATGAGGGTACAAATAAGGGGTGTATCACTGAAACTGTTCCCTCAACTGCTTCCGATGCTACTACCCCGGTGGGTATGATGCTGAGTGCAACACAATGTCAATTTGACGTTGGCGGCCGAGCAGATAGCGTTGCAAGTAGCTAGTCGTTAGTCTCGTAATCTGAAATAAATGCCCGGAGGTTTACTTCATCGTAGCTTCCGGGCATTTTCTATTTTCACTAAATTGAGAGGGATTTAATGTTGAAAATTAAAAGAACAATTGCACAAGTTAAAAATCTATTAGGATTCAGTTGTGTAAATGTTCAAACTGTTATGACAGCTAAAAAGAAGGTCTGGAATCCTGCTACACTCGCATATGAATATACTGGTGATAAACGTGTAGTCAAGAATAAGTGCGTAACAGATGCTTTCGTTGCTTTGTTGATTGATTCTCTTCAGGCTCAAGCTACACCTTTAGCAAATTTGGCTTTATTCAAATACCATGATTGTGGTACTGGTACATCTGATGAAGCGGCTGAAAATACATCTCTTGGTACACCTTTTGGTGGTGCAAGGGTAGAGGGTAATCAGATTGAAGGATCTTCAGGGAATATCTATAAATCTGTCGCTACCATCACTTTTTCCGAGGAATTGAGTATTACCGAGCATGGGCTTTTTAATGCCTCAACAAGCGGTACATTAATGGATAGAACGAAGTTTACAGCTATAAATGTTCTTGCTACAAATCAAATAGAGTTTACTTTTGAAATAACCTTTACATCTGGTGGTTAATGATTAATGAAATAGCCCGTAATACATTTGAATATACTACAAAATGTGGAGATAAATATGTCGTAGGTGACAAAGATTCTTTTGATTGTCGGCCACATATTCAAATGAATAGATGGGAAGGTTGGCCAGATAAAAGGTCTTTAATTGCGGAATATCCTATTGCTACTACCTTAAGCAATCCTATTATTGATGGTAGCAAAATCCGTATTGAGACTAACAGCTATGCCTATCTTATTTATGATGCTCCTGATGCAGGAGATGAAGGCGGGGTTGAATTTGAGATTATTCTCCTCAAGCGGTTATCAGCCAATTGTTTTCCTGTTCCTATGGATTTGACCGGGTTAAATGTGTATTTACAACCACCTTTAAACCTTGAAATCAAAGATCCTGCTTGGGATCTTGTAACGGAGACACAAGCATTTGATGCAAAGGGTAATCTCCTATGTGAACGGCCTAAAGATATTGTTTGGTCGTTAGCCGTATACCATGACAATAAAGGAGGGAAACTCTATAAAGGAGAACCTTATAAATCTGGTAAAGCCTTTCATATAAAACGCCCTATTGCCTTTGACGATAAAGGTTTAATTTGTCTTGGTAAGTGGGTATTTTTGTATGGCTATTGGTGTTGCGAATTTGATAAGGAATGGCTTGCGTCAGCTACATATCCTATAAGAATTGATCCGACATTCGGATATGAAACGGCAGGTTCTTCTAGTCAACAAGGCCCGGCTGGTGCTGTGCTTGGTTCATTGTTTACATCTCCTTCAGGAACAAGTATGGGGGAAAGTATCACTGTAAGCACAAGTAGCACTGGTGGATATCCATTTAAGGGATTACTTATCGCACACACAAACCTTTCAGTAGTCAATAATGGTGTTGGTAATGAAGTGTCGTCTGCTTATTCTAAATCTTGGAAAACGAGTGCGTTTGGGACACCTCCCATCATCGCCTCCGAAACACCTTATGTCTTATCAATCATAAATAAAAATGCTTATAATGCCGCTTTTTATTATGACACTGGTGTTACTGATCAGGGACATTATGATAGTTCAAATAGTTACGACTCTCCTACTTCTTTGGGTACTATTACCCATTCAACAAATAAGTTCTCCATTTACTGTACGTATTCACAAGGTATCTTCCAAATAAATGTTGGTGGAATACTTGGAAGTTCAGGTATCCTTTCTGATCAAAAACGAATCTTTTTGGCAATTGGCGGTGGGACAGTCATACCACAGAGTTCTCTTGCTACTGTAAGAAAATTCATTCAGTTCGTTGGAGACGGTATCGTTAGACTTGCATCCTCACTTGCGAAGATCAAAACAATCAAAATGTTGGTTGGCTCTGGTTTACTTGCGGCTAGTTCTGGATTAAATACTATACGAAAAATATTCTTACTCATTGGTGGTAGGGTGAGTTCTTCGGGGTATATCCGTAAAGCTAAGGGGCAATCCAAATTTCTCGGTGGGATTGTCTCTCTAAGATTATTGGTTAATGGTTTCAGGGAAAAAGGTAATCATGCAGATTTTAAGCAAAAAGGTGATTAAATATGGCTCTGTTTAATAAAACTCTGGCTGAATTGATAAAAATAATTGCTAATTTGTATCTTGATGATTGGTACGAAGGTGAAGCCACTGGAGGTAGTACAACTACCTGTGCCGATACTTCCCGGCCGGAAACTGATGACTACTTCAATTCCACTGGAAGCCCTGAAATCTATTTTGAGTCAGGTAATAATGCTACTCTGAGACGGCGTATCACTGATTTTGCTTCAACTGGTGGTGTTATTACTTTTACTCCGGCTTTGCCTAATACCATTGTAGCGGGTGATTTGTATTCAATCCTCACGAAATATAGGCGTAGCCAAATTGTGGATGCCATTAATCAAGCTATGGATATAGTTGTTGAGGAAGGTTTATTTTGGAAACTTGATGAAGCATCTGTTACTGTTGAGGAGGACACATGGGAGTATGATTTGCCTACGTCTTTCATTTATGTCTATCGTGTAACTGAAGCTGATGAAGACGGCACATTCCAGAATGACGAAATAGATCCCAATGCTATTGAAATTATCAAAGGGACTAACCCTCAAATACGTATTAACCCTGCTTTCGCAAGCCTTACAGTTGGTCGTAAATTACGTATAGAAGGGTTGTCTGTACCTGAGAATCTCACATCTGATACGGATGCTTGTCCTATAAATCCGGCTTATATCTGCCCTCAAGCGGCGGCCATTCTTCTAATGAAAGATGACACTAAGAAGATATTATCCGAATCCTATCAGAAGAAAGCTGATATCTGCCGAAGTAATACTGTCTCAATGGCTTTACCTATGAATTCCAAACGGGTGATTGAATAATGTCAGTAATGCAGGTTCTTGAACCCGGCGAAGTGTATCTGGATGGTAATCGTTTTGCGATTAAGGGTGGAGTCCAGCCTATTCTTACCAGTGTGTTTCCTGCAAAAGTTGTAGTTGGAGACTATAACAAAGAGAGCAATAATGAACTCTCTGCATGGGTATTAGCTGATCTAAGAAGCGGCATACTCTGTGAGGAAATGGATGAGAAGACACAATTTGATCGCTCTTGGTTTGCGAATACAAATTGTCAATTCAAAAATCATCATACCCTACAGGCAAAGGTAAATTCTATATCCTTTCCTGCTTTTCCCTCCGGTGCAACTCTGGTCAATCCTAGTTTTGATAATGGTACTTATGGGACAGATGGCTGGACCGTTACTGGCGGTGATGGTACATTAAGCAAACAACTTCTCTCTGGTGATGATTATTATGTGAATGTGGCTTGCTCTGATCTTTACAATCCATCAAATTATAATCGTACATTTACTCAAACCATAACACTCTCTGAGAGTGTTACTAATATGGTTGTTAAATTCAAAGCTAAAGCATTGGCCACTTACGCATCTGGTGGTACTGGTAGCGTTACAATTAAAATAAACTCTACAACTGTTTACACTGGCATAGGTAATTGGGCTGATTATGTTGGTGGATCTATCCGGATATCCGGTTCATCATTTACTGTAAGTATACAATTATCCGGGACTGCCGCTGTTGCCGAATCAGCATCTGGCAAGGCAAACGATGCAATACTGGAAATAGGGTACAGCCATTCAGCACCCTTACAATACCGTAATTTCAACGGGGATCTGTATATCGCTAATGGATCTGTCCTGTACAAGTTAGATAAAACCACAGGAAACAGTCTTGTAGTGGTACGGACTTTTACTCATCAGATAACATCCCTTTGCGATAGTGTTGGTACATGTCTTTATGTTGCACTTGGAGATGATGATTATTATGAGTACATGAATACTTCTGGCACATGGACCGTTACTAATCAGGCCGGAGCAACTTGGTTTGCTCACTGGCAAGACAAATTATTTGCCTTGAGTCAAACAGGTGCATTGATTTATTCCACTACTCCTAACTCGGCCGCCCCTGTATTTCTGGGAAATGGGACGCTTCACAAAGGAGCTTCTACGATCAATAATCTGGACATATACCGCTCTGCTGAGGGTAATCCTATACTTTATGTCGCAACTACATCAGGTCTATTTGCTCACGACTTCGCAAATGATAGGTTTGTAGAAACCGAACTTGCGTTGCCTGAGCATCCCAATGCAGGGAAAGGCGTCTGCTGGTGGCGAGATAGTTATTATGTAACTGCCGGGCTTGATGTTTTACGATATATTGCTGGTGGTACGGCTACCATACAAAGCTGTGGGCTTGATCGTGATGATGGATTACCTGCTGAATATCGTGGCGAGATAGTCTCTTTGATAAAAGGTTACAATGAATTCTACGCCCTCGTTGATGCGTCACAAACTGATGGTACTGGTTATTCTGGCGTGTATGCTAAAGATGAATGGGGTTGGCATCCGGTCTGGTTGGCATCTACGGCTGATAAAGTAATGTCCGGTGGGATTATATCATCCGCATATGATTATCGCCTATATTTTGACCATGACGGGACTCTGTATTATCTCACACGTGAGCGGAATATCCGTAATCCCTTACAATCTCCTTCATACTCTTTTACAAACAGTGGTGTTCTTATTACTCCTTGGTATGACGGTGATTGGCAGGTTGGCCAAAAACTCGCAGTAAGATATACCGTAGCTTGCAAATGTCCAACGTCTTCAGAAACTATCACTGTAAAATACAGGCTTGATCATGCTTACACTGATACGTCTACTGGCTGGACAACACTTGGTGTTATTTCCTCATCCGGGGAAACCACTTTTGAATTCGCTAATAGTGCTGGTATTACCTTCAAGGCAATACAATTTCGTTTTGATTTTGCCAGAGGTACTACTGATACACGATCACCTGATCTTGAATATACTGTGTTAAGTTACCTTAAGCTTATTCCTGATAGTTGGGGTTGGCGAATCCAAATAGATTGCAGTAAGCCTTATAAGGAAAAAACGCCTGAACAGCAGATTGACTTGATAAGGTCTCTTTGCTCCCCCGGCACACTGAAGGATTTTTGTTTTAGGGCAGATAAGACTAATAGCGATACGTTTAAAGTACGCATACGGTCCGCACAAGGTCTTGAGAACACAGGGAAGGAAGAGTCCGGGCAATTCGTATTGCTCTTGACTGCTCCATAAAATGCCCACAAATAAACTTGCGTTAGTCAACCCCTCTGTACCTGAACCGCCTACTACATGGCTAGGATCAAAGCCTGAGTGGTGTATTTATTGGGCGTTGATACAACTCGGATATCAAGATGGTGTGGATTTTGACTACCAGACCTCCGCATTTGGCGGTAGAAGTGGAGAGGGAGGGGCTGTAATGGATTTTACTATCCCCTCCCTTAACCTCGCTATCAATGTACAGTCTGTATATTTCCATTATGCAAAAGAAGGTAGCCGGGTACACGATGAGTATGTTCGTGTTTCTGCGGAACAGTGGGGATATAACGTGATTTATATTGATGAAGATGATGCAATTCGTGATCCGATTTTCTATGTGAAGGAGGCATTTATGTATATAGACCATAGTTTAACCGTAAGGGGCAGAGGCAGATAGTGGGCGGTCCTAATTATGCTGAGATCTTCAATTTAAGACTTGAAAGTGTTGAGTCTAGTGTTAAGCATCTTAGGGAAAATGAAATGGCCTTCGTCATAGAAGCACAGAAGAACATGCGTGAATTGCTTGAAAAAGTAAACGAAAATGTAACCTTCTGGACTGCGGAGAGCTTGCCCAATGCTAAATGCGTAGCAAGGTTGGAGGCCAAGGTTAGTTTTCTTGAAAAAATCACGTGGGCGGCCCTGACTACAGCGGCTACTGCTATTGCCAGTGTAATAGTTTCATGGGTGCAAAAAAACTTTATTTAGGTAGGTAAAAATGGCTTTCAGGAATTTCCTGTTTATCTTTATGCTTTTCTTCACTTTAGTATGGACTCTGTGCATTTATCTATTTGTCCTGAATATCGGTGTTGATGATGTTATGGCACTCAATCTTGGGGCTACTATCGGTATGCTATTTGGCATGATTGTAACCGGGTGGCAATTCTATTTTCGGAAGAAGCCCTCAGAGGATGAGGCTTCACAATCAAAATCTACAGGTGAAGGGAAGTAACAAGACCGAATGGCTATAGGTGATATAGAAAAAGCTCGCATAGGCTCTACGCTCGCTTGGGATGGGCGTGGAATGTTATATGAGAAGCTCTCTGCATTGATAAAACGCTTTGATCCAGATCCTTGGGTAAGGGAAAAATGGGATGGTCGTCTCTGGCATCTATCCGAAATAGTTGGCCGGAAACATAATGGTGATTGGTGGGTTGATGAGATCACTGGTGATGGTGATCGTTTAATTGAATTGAGTAAACTGGAAGGCCGCTTTACGGTAATCAACTGGTTAGACCGGGCTGTAACAGAAGATGAGTGTATGGCTTGGCGAGAAAAATACACAGGCTACCATTATGATCATGCTGGTTATATCTGGTGTGCTTTTAATAGGCTATCCAGATGTGAATTCCCTGTTGTTACTGACCGTACACACTATTGTTGGGAGCGTAATGCTTCATTCAATCGTGATATGGGCAAACCTATTTATTACGAATGGGAAATGCCTTATATGCCTATCCTGCTAAAACGATATTACGCCGAGCAATCTTCTTTGGTGGGCGGCAAAAATGCCAATCGTTCATCACTGAAGCAATTTCAATCATAGAGTCTACGGACAAATCCTCTAATTCATCAGTATGGATTCCAAGAGCATTAATGGCTCGTTTAAAATCCGTCCGTTCTTCAATCCGGTAGAATGGATCTATACATTTTCCATCAGCAAAGTCCATAACCTCTACAGGTTCGTATTCGTAAGTTAGGCCGCCATCCTTCCAACTCATTTACACCTCGCTTATATCTTCAAACAATATTGGCAGGGCATCCGAAAATACCCTGAGGATAAGCCCTGCCAATTCCCTCATTTGCGGATGTGCATTAGTATCAAGCCGAAGCTTGAGAACATGTCTCCACTCTCTGATATTCATAGTGGCTACAATTTCCGTTTTAAGACACAATGGCAATATTGCCCTTGCCATTTCCGGTTTCATGTGTGCGTTTACCAATGTGTTGTAAGTGGCTTCAACCTGTTCAAGCACTTTCATTACATTGTCATGATGCTTATCACCTGATAAGTTCTCCGGCAGAATAACGGAAAAACCTCGCTGGTTATAATTACAGTACCTTGTTGATTCCTGTGTATAAGATGCGATCCGATGCCGGACCAGCTCATTAGCAATTGCCCTGTCTGTAACTATCCGTACTGATACTGAGATATGCTCCAGTACGCTCTCATGCCCACGATTAATTAGTGAACGAATAAACCTGAGTGTTGTTTCTTGATCACCCTTACTCTCTGATTTGTAAGCAGTCCTTCCGGCACGTTCAATTCGTTGATATACTTCATTAGCCCGTATTTCCTGATCCAGTTTAACGCTTTGCCTAACTATATTGACCACTGTAACATACTCCTATAGGATTATTTGAAACCCAGACATGACGTTTCAACACCTCTTTCTCAAATTGTTTCCAATCTCCCGGAGTCAATGGGCTTGGTAAAGGGTTACATTTAACACCTGATAAGCCATTTTCTGAGGAAATAGCATAGGCAAAATCCAGATAGTTATGCCCATCTATGACTGTATCCAAGACTGATTCACATTTGGGTTTTGCATCGTTTTTAGTAAGGTTATTAAACCTGTCTACTTTCATTACCAACATGAAAAGGGCAACACCTATGGGTGACTTCGTGTCTATGCCGAGAATCTCTACGGCCTTTGCAATACGTTTGAAATTTGCTAATGCATCTGCCTTGCAAGAATAATCATGGTTTTTGTTATCCAAAATTGCTGTCCGGTTATTATTCACTTTCTCAACCATAGACACAAAGTCTTTAAGATCCATACCTAACCTATTCCTCCTTCGGTAATTCTGGCTCGTCTATATCCATATAGAGGCCATCTTTTATTTCGTTGCAATCAACTACTGTGCCGGAACTCTGCAAGAAAATACTATCCTCCTGCACGTATGCCATATTCAATTCTTTAATACCGTTTCCGGTATCACCAAAAAACCAATTCCATCCTGTTTTTGACGGCTGACGTGTCCATTTCTTACTCATTGTGTTCCTTCCTTTCAGAGAAAATGATATTAAATTATATCTTCTTTGTTGCCAGAGAGCGTAGGTACATGAAAAAATTTAGTAGCCTACTATATAATCTTTCTCTCTTATCCGGTAAAGAAGGATTGAAATTAGGTCAACTGTATTACTCACGTCTGCCGCTTCAAGAGTAGCCTCTTGGATTCGTAACTCCTCCGTTTTATCCGAGAATAACGCTTCCTCAAGTTCATCCACTTCTGAACGTAAATGTTCAAGAAGCCCCTTCAATGTTTGTTTTGAATGTTTATACTTGTTAGCTCTCACAGAGAGCTTTATATTTTTTATTGGCAGAAACCAAACTTGGGCCGCTAAACGATCCGGTTGCGTAAGTGCGTTTCCCTCAAGTATGGCTTCATCCAGCTTGCCCATCAGTACCCCCTTTGTTCCCTACATGAAGATCCAGCCAGTCATGCTCGGTTACCACATAAAACACGTTGCCATTTTCACGATTGGCTATTACTCCTACTGGTATAAGGCCTGAGGATGAAGGGCAATTCCTTACTGCTTGTGTCATGACCTTGTCAAGGCATTTAGGCGTAGATTTGAGCCATTTACTCTCGTAACAGAACGGAGGGGCTATGACATCGGGTGGACATTTGACATCAACCTGAACAAATTTTTCCCCATTCCATGATATTCCATCAGCCAACTTTACGGCTTTAGATTTGCCAACTACTACACCTCCAACTTTCTTTGCGAGGCGGCGTTCTCCATAACCGCCCCGTTCTCTGCTTAATTGTTGGGGTGATCCTTTCGTTGTTTTAGGGCGAAGCGTCATTAACTTTTACTCCGGGGGAAAACATTTTAGCAGGCGTCTCAATAAAAAAGGCGTATGTGATTTTTTCATCCCCAATAACCTTACGCATAGTATCCTGCGTAATAAGCCCGGAGCTGGCCAGCTTCAGAAGTTTTTCATTATTAACATGACGGTCAATTACGGCAAGTGCAAATTCTGGACAGTATTGTTCAACTAAAACAGGCGAGTACTTTATACTCTTACGTTCCTGCTTAATTGCATATAGCCCATTTGTTATATCCTGAAAGCTTCCCTCTGTGTCAATTGTCTGTTTGATACGAGCATCAACTTCAGCCAACTGCCCTTTAGCTGAGGCAAGGATCTCGTGTTCTCTTTCGCATTTCTGCCGGATGAGACATTCAACTTCAGTGATGGCCGAGCATATACTGCACCGCAAAGACAGAAGCTCCCTGAGAACAGTACTATTATTTAGATTAACAGCACTGGCAGTAAAATCCTTTGTTTGTGCCATGTTGTTTAGTATGTGCCAGCTACGATAATGTAGCTGGCACATGTCCTTTCTATTTACTTTTAATATACTACCGGGTTTAAAGAAGAAGGATTATTCATTTGTGGTCAATACCCCATTTGTTTAGTACCTCCTTGTATTTAACGGTGGATATATTATAGCGAAAGAATATAACACCTGCTAATTTGCGTATCATTTAAATAAAGAGGCTATACGATGTGCCACATTGTATATCTTGAAACGGAGTGCTGGTAAAGTTAAACCTTGCCTCTCAACTACGTCTCCGAATTCCTCTTTAAGTATGTTTTCTATTTTAATGGCTTTCTGGATACGTTCAATACAATCCGGTGTAAACGGGCAATTATCAGTATAGTGTTCTCTCGCTCCGCAAATTCTACATACCATTGAATTGTGTCTGCCTTTCATCAATATTTTCATTGATGTTTGTGTATTTGCTATACGCAGGATTCCATTTAAGCTTAATGCACTGGCCAGACTCCACATGCCTATTCTTCGCATGGTATATCTCAAGAATACCCTTTGGATACATCTTATCCGGATATGCTTCTGCCCACTGTGATTCCGTATAATAAACATCATCTCTATGGCATAACAAAACACAATTTGCATCTGATTCAATTTGACCGCTATCTCTGATATCTGCCATTGTAGGCCTTTTATTATCCCGATATTCACTTGCTCGGCTAAGAGATACAATGGCTAGAACTGGCACATGCAAAGATTGAGATAACTGTTTGAGTGATTTTGAGACAAAACCAACACGCTCTTCCTTTAAGTTTCCGCAACGCTTATCGTGGCAATCACTCATAAGCTGAAGGTAATCAACTACAATAAGATCTAACCCTTTTTCACGTTGAAGTAGCTCGGCGGTTGATGTTAGTGTAGATACAGAAATATTATCTGTGATAGTAGATAATCCCCAATCTGCGAATTTACCAGCAAGATCTATAATGGAATCCTTCTCCCTGTCAGTCATTAACTGTTCACGCATTTTACGGACCGGAATACCAACCTGAGTACTGATAATTCTCTCCATGATGTCTCGTTTGCCCATTTCCAGAGTAACTAATAACACCTGTTTCCCGTTTTTAATCTGGCGAATAATCAGCTCATGGGCTATCTGGCTCTTGCCTATACCCGGTCTAGCTCCCATAATTATCAATTCATCAGGGAACAAACCAGTGGTAATTGCATCTAAATCATCCCAGCCCCAATACAATGAAGGCGAAAATTTGTGCGGATTTATTGCAAAATCCATCATCATATCAGAGAGTTCAGATGCAGATATTACATACTTACCGCTACCTCCTGCTTCAATACCCTCAAGAAGCTTCTTGGCCGAATTTAAGGCCGCTAAACTATCTGGATCAGCGGAATACCCAATACTTGTAATTTCTTCCCCTGCTTTTATTAAGCGGCGAGAAGTAGCTAGTCTAGCAACGATGTTGGCATAATGCTCCGCATCTAAAGAAGTAGGGCAAGCATTTGCCGCTGAAGCTAACTGACCTGTACCGCCAACCTTCGCTAGTTGATCTGTCCGCTCCAACTCTTGAGCCAATGTAATAGTGTTTATTGCTTCACCACGCTGATTCATAGCAAGGCAAGCAATAAACATTTGACGGAAATTCTCCGAAAAGAAGTCATCCGGCTTAACAATTGGCATAACTTCAGTAATGCAGTAACCGTCAATTAGCAATGCACCTATTAGTGCTTGCTCTGCCTCTGTATCATATGGCACATGCTCCTTGGTTAGTGATTTAGCCATGTACCAATTCCTTATCTAGCTTTTCTGCTGAGATTGGTTGATAGTCCGGGATAAAATCCGTATTGAGTAGCGTCTGATCAAATAAACCTATGCCTAACCTGATAAGCTCTGCTTTATCCTTATCATAGAATAAGAAGCGAGATACAAGGAATTCATCTGCCTCATCGTTTTTAGTAGTTATTAAAATAACGGCAGGGACTAGTTTACTTTGTTGCTGAGATAAATTTTTGTCATTCGCTTCAAGGATTGATAATATTATTTGGCGAACATATCCACCTTCTAGATCCTTATAACCAAAAGGTACAGGTTTTATCTCTTGATAAATGATTTTCATTAAAATAAAAACTCCTTACTTTCTGTTTAATTTTCTTATTGCCCGGTCCGCTAGGAAGCCCTTGAATTCCAAGACCATAAGGTATATACCGTAGATGATCAAGCCCAAGACTATTAGTCCGATTACGATTAAGTCAATTACCGGAATAGTGAAAAGCACGCCGTTAATATTCATTTGTTCTTACCCACCTTTCCTTCTTTGTTTGCGTTTAACCAATTCCTAACCAATGGTTGAAGTTCCTTAAAACACGCTGGGCAGATATGTAACTCGTCAATATATGTTATATCCAACCCCTTAATTGTTTTCCAAGCTCTTAATTTGTCAATATCACATATGGGTTGATATTTATTTATAGTTACTCCGCATTTATTACACTTAAGCAGTTCCATTTATTCCTCTCCCTTATAAGGTTCTGGTTCTGGTATGTAGAGCCACTTAACGAAAAAATAACCGAGCCAATCAAGAAATCGGTATAGTAAATCATTTTCACCCTCAAACTGAACGTATGTATCTTTATCAACTTTATATAAACGAACTGGTTCATCTATGGAATATATAATATGCCACTCTGCGGAGTTTATACTTGCTTTAGCACATATTGCGTAACATCCCTCTTTATCTGGCTTATCTTGCCACTTAGGTTGGTTCTCGTACAATTCAAGAGCCTTACGGATAGTGGGCAGATTACAAATATCTTTAGATAGCCTACAGAAATATCCCAGATTATCCCAGCATGGTTCTTTAGAACTGCTTTCCATTTCACTGAACATTAAATCCCTATACTCTTTGGCAATCTGTTCTATCAGCTCTTTACTCGGTTCGTACATAGTTAAGCCTCTCTTTCCTCTTTAAAATCAGGACATTCAAAAACTGGAGTTACAATGTGATATTTTTTATCAAATGCGAATATGGCTTCAGCTCTTTGGCAACTAGGCTTAAACCACTTACACTTGTAGCATAGACAATAATCTCTATGTTTTCCTAACAAGTCGCTTCTGACGCCCACCTCAATACCATGATGAATATATCTCTCGTATTTACTCGGTTCGTATGTCATTTGGTTATTCTCCTTCCGCACGAAGGGTGTCTTTTTCACCTTCCCATGCTTCTTCTGGAGTGTCACCATCTTTAAAACTATCATCATAAGCACCATTGATAACGCCCTCCACTTCGCCTGCGACAATGGCGTCATTTTTACCCTTGCCGACATCTTTATCGTTGATAATGGTTTTAATAAGTTCCAGTTTCCAGCTTTCAAGTGTTCCTGTAGCCATCTTATTTAATCTCCTTTAATCTTTTGTTACAAATAACCACAAGCCATAACAGATCGCATAGGAGTAACCAATGGTTATTATTATAAGTACAATAATCGTTGACCACTTTGCCCAAAGGACGTCTATCATGCACTCACGCACATCATTCACATCTGTTTCAAGGTTGATTAAACCCATTTGATAGACATCGGTTCTTGGATCTTGGGTAGATAAAATATCTGCCCTTTCTATAATGCCTAAGATAACATCTTTGTAATTACGAACACTTGACGCTTCATACTTAAACAAAGTTGTATACTTGTCATCTACATTCTTGGCGTTTATTTCTGATAAGTATGTACCTAAGTATGTTGATACTTGTGCAGGATTACCAGCGGCTTGAGCCCTGATTAACCAGTAATCAGTTTTCTTTGCATCAATGTATCCATCTACAAGAAACGCAGTTCCCAAAATTGCGACTACGATAAGTATAATCATAAATATAGTTGTTTTTATCATCTTATTTAATCTCCTTTAGTAGTTCTGGATTGCCCCTGAATTCAATTTCTCTTGTCATTTACAGTTCTCTTCTCTATTTACAAATTTTAAAGTGTGCTACCAGTACATCATCTAAATTAGACACTGTTTTCTCCTGTTAGTTTTAATATGCCATACTTAACTGTGCCATCCAGTTTCCCGCAGGTAATTGTCTGCTCGCTCTCTGAAGGATTCTTCCACACACATACACCTGCGAATATGCCTAATCTAGCAGTAAGCAGTGTCTTACATGTGATTGATAACTGGGCTAATATCCCGCGGTCAACATTGATAGACCCACCAGCCTTGATAGACCCACCAGCCTCGATAGACCAACCAACATTGATAGACCCACCAGCCTCGATAGACCAACCAACATTGATAGACCCACCAGTCTTAATAGACCCACCAGCCTTGATATACTCACCAACATTGATATACTCACCAGCCTCGATAGACCCACCAACATTGATAGACCCACCAGCCTTGATAGACCCACTAACAAATAACCCTTTATCTAGATTAATAACGATGCTAGCTTGTGTAGAGAGATTGCCCTCTATTTTGTAGCGATATCCCTCGTCTATAATCCCTAGGTATTCTTTTGTGATAATTAAGTTTTCCATTTACTTTGCCTCCACTCTCATTCCTTCTGGATGACCAATATAGGCGGCCAAATCCTTCTTGATGTAGTAGCTTTTTCCCAGCTTATCCAGCCGTTCTATAATCCGATTTGCAACTTTAGCCCAATCAATAAGGTCTGCCCTCTTATCGTAATTCCACTTACCCACTAAGAAGCGGTCAACAAATTCAGCAGACTGCTCTATGAGGTTCAGTGTTTGGGTTGGATTGATTATCGGCTCACATGATGCGAATGTTTGTATGCCTGCATTATGAGCCACTCTCAAACTGCCCACTCTCCACAATGGGTTAGCGGCGTTTGGCTCATACTTCCTGCTATCGTGCGGATTATCAAAGGTGAGAGTCTGCCCGAACCAGTCCGCATTGGTCATTAAATCAAGGTCGCAACAATCACCTGCCTTTGATAAGATGGCCACGTTCAAACCATGAGTTTTCATGGTATGGATGGCTTTGCCTGTAATACTGACGCAACCCGGTAACGGCTGGTATGGGTCAGTCAAAAAGCTCATTAAGATATGACGTGTTTCACCTGCCTTTTCAAGCTCGGCACAATCCAATTCAAGGTTTTTAAGCAGGTCTACTCTCGGTTGAACATTCTGGAATTCCAACTTACTTTTATGAGCTACCTGCGGTGCATAGCAATATGTGCATCCATGAGTACAGCCACTATAAAGATTGACCGCCAGTTCAAAATATTCTCTGGCTTTGCCTTTTGTTTCATAGACTACTCTCACTGTTGTGCCTCCACTTTCTTAAACTCTATGACCCAGACCAGATAACCTTTAATTGCTGTCATCTCTTACACTCTTACTCCTGTAAACTATCTCACCATTATTGAGTTTGGAAAATGAAAACTGGCTACCATCAACTTTTTCCTGAACAACGACTGTTCCATCTAAAATATTCTGTATCATTCTATGGCCCAATCTGCATACTGACGGATAACTGCTAATATTTATATTTGACACCTATACTCCTTTTATCTTGTCCAGCCACTTTGTGCCGGAGCTATATTGGGTTTATTCTGACCGAAGCGTTTAGGATCATCCCGTTTATAGTTGTTATGAGCTACATCCCACTCAAGGAATTGGCCGACATGATTAGAGCGAGAACCGAAAAAGTCATCTAGTTGCCAACGATAAGTGAACCGATAGACATCCGGCCTTGCCAAGATCCGGCCATAATTAGTAATGGCTTTATTTATTTCTTCTAAAGAGTAAGTTTGAAGGGTATTAAGAATAGCCTTTTCCATACGTTCAGTTAGTGTTCTGTGTTTTACTATGCCTGATATATTCCAGTGTTCAAAAACACTGGAAACAATATCTTTTCTATTCTCTTTCTCCTTCTCTTTCTCTTTCTCCTTCTCTTTCTCCTTGTAACTTTTACTTGTAACTTCCCTATAAGGCTTTTGTCGTTCGTATTCAGACTGATATTTAGTCCAATTTGTGACCAAAATTAGGTTGTTTTTATCAACCGATATACGGTTTTTGAGGACAAAAATAGACTTAAATTTGACCCAAATCTCTAAATCTATGCCGAAAATCTCTGCTATTTGTTGGTCTGAATAGCCTATATTTTCCCCAATTTTGATTGCTCCTATGTCACCATAACGGCCAAGTGCCGCTAGTGCCAATACTGAGGAAAAAACGCCACGTTCCTCCATAGATTCAAATCCTGCTTCTTCACCGGAAAGAGAATTGCGAAGCCAGTTATCTGGATAAATTTTAAACCAAGTTCTACTTCCCATTATGAAGCCTCTGCAAATTTCTTAGCATATGTATAGCATGTATCAACCGATATACCGAGTTTTGATGAAATAGAAGAAGCTGATTCACCTTTAATATGAAGCTCCTTCCATTCATCAAATTTACCCCTGACCTGTACTCGGTCTTTCCGGCGGTCCGTATCCCAGATACAATTCGGCAAATGGCAATTAAGGCAGGACTTGGCATATTCGCAACCATCATCCGGATGTGTATCAATCCAATTATTAAACACATGATTGCTATCTAAGCTATTATCAGCTTTGTTTTTAAGCTTTTCCCTTAATGCTTCATGTACTGCCATGAAAAACCTACCCCTTTATACGGCCAAGATAGGATGCGATCTTAGCCGGTTCATGCGAAATATCACCCATGATATACGCAAAGAATACATCAGCTTCAAGTAGCATATTGTTCCTGTCCAAAACTCCTTGAGCCACTAAGTGAACTGAAAGAGATAATGCCTCTGTCCGGTATTTACACTTATCAACAGATGAGACTGAATTAGGGGAAATGGAAGAATTCGGATTGGCTACCTGAGAGCTTTGAGTAGATGGCGTGCAGACACCCTGATCCGCTAAAGAAACCGTCTTTATTTTGGGAATAGCTGAGGAAGTAGACTTGGTATATTCAATTTTCAACATGTTACCGGGGGCGAAAAGATTATACTCTTCCTGCGTGATAAACTTCGGAAAGGCATACCACTTCTTATTAGTATTATCCAAGATTTCCTTATATGGACTACCGGATTTATCAACCCTTGTATTTATTGAGACCACCTTGATGTTAACTGAGTTTACCGGAGCGGCTGATGTAACCACTGATTTATTCTCCTTATCTTATTATCTTAAATTAAATACTGAACACCCTTGCATCATCGTCTATATCTTCAAGTATATTTAATAACTCTATCCCTTTTTGTATCTCCTCCTCTTTTTTATTATTATCCTTAACGGATATACGCCGGAACAGTTCATCCTTTTCCTTCTCTAATTCATCAACTCTAGATGCTAGTTGTGACAATTTGGATACTAACTTCTCAACAATCTTTTCTGCCAATTTATCAAGGTCTTTATTGGGATGAGTGGCTACCCATCCAGTATTTTTATCACCCGTTAAACTGTCTACATAAGTTTGCCAAGCAAGAAGATCCCTTGCTTCATACTTATCCATCGCCTGCATAAGTCCAAACGTCTTAACGTATTGCACTATCTCGGCTTCTTTACCTGCAAAGCGTTTTTTAAATGGCACTGACATATCGCCCTCCCTGATATATGAAAATAAAGTTTCTTATTCTATCACCCTAGTCATATGATAAGCTAGATAGATTATGGTAAATGATAGATATTCAGCGATTGCGTTATGTTACATCACCTGATTAAAGTCGCCAAGCAAAATGTTATGTTAGCTAAACCCTTAAAAATAAAGCTAGTTAGAAGGTTCGGGGAATTTATATGTTATGTAATTAGCATGAGTAAAAATATAACTTAACATAAATAATGCAGTTAAAAATATATTACAAATATTTTGGTTTGTGCAAGTTTTAGCCGCCGTTTTTGAGTTTCCATCTGAAACAAATTTTAGTCATAAAGAATTATATGCAATCCTGATTAGATGCTGATTACTAATCCCCCTACCTGATTGTGCCGTTTACTTAATAAATAACGACCCCCGCTCCCGGAATTTTCTTGGTGCCGAAGCGGGTCGTTATTAGTATCTTTACTTATCTGTTATCTATGCTTGGCTCTTAAAATTGGCAAGCTTGGCAATACCTTTTTCAAGTTGTTCGTCAGGTACGGTCAGTGATAACCTTATGTACCCTTCGCCGGATGTGCCATACCCCGTACCCGGTGTAACTACAACACCGGTTTTATCCAGAAGTTCGGTTGCAAAGCTGGCTGCAGTATAACCTTCGGGTACAGGTGCCCAGATATATAAACTGGCTTTTGGGGCTGTAACCTCCATACCGATATTGCGCAGGGCTTCCACCAGGCGGTCACGGCGGCGCTGATATACGGTGCAGTTCTGGCTAATCACATCTTGGGAGCCGTTCAAAGCCGCTATTGCCATCAGCTGGATAGCCTGAGGAATACCTGAGTCAAGGTTGGATTTAAACCGCCGCAGTGCGTCTATCATTTTGGCATTGCCAACGGCCATGCCAATCCTCCAGCCGGTCATATTATAGCTTTTGGAAAGAGAATGAAACTCTATCCCTACCTCTTTGGCACCATCAGCTTTAAGAAAACTTACAGGTTTGTAGCCGTCAAAAGCTATTTCAGAGTACGGTCCGTCATGGCAGACTGCCAGATTGTGTTTAGCGGCAAATTCCGCTGCTTCCTTAAAAAAATCCAAGCCTGCCACTGCGCCGGTGGGATTATTGGGATAGTTTATCCAGAGGACTTTGGCCTTAGAAAGTACATCTTGCGGTATGGCGTTAAAGTCCGGCAGGAAGTTGTTTTCTTTGTTAAGCGGCATATAAAATACCTCTGCGCCTGCCAACTGGCTGCTTATGGCATATACCGGATAGGCCGGGTCTGGCACCAGTGCAACATCACCGGGGTCAAGAAAGCACCAGGCAGCGTGTCCTATGCCCTCTTTTGACCCTATAAGAGGCAATACCTCGGTATCAGGGTTTAGTTTTACCCCGAACCGTTTTTCATACCACTCTGCCATAGCTTTACGCAGCACCGGCAATCCTTCGGTTTCGGGATAGCGGTGATTAGCCGGGTCTTCAGCCGCTTTGCAAAGTTCCGCCAGTATATGTTTGGGCGTCGGTAAATCAGGGTCTCCAATAGCGAAACTGATTACCTCTTCGCCTTTAGCGCGTTTCTCAGCTATCTTTTTGCTTATCTGGACAAAAAGATACGGCGGCAGATTTTCAATCCGTTTAGACAGTTTCATCTTTCAACCATTCTCCCGTGTATATAATTTCAGCTTTTCCGGTCAGATAGACGTCATCATGGCCATCCCACTCAACGCCCAGTGTCCCTCCCGGTAACTTTATGTAAACAAATTTCCCGACATACCCAAGTATTTGGGCGGCAACCGCCACAGCAGAAGCTCCGCTGCCGCAGCCCAGAGTCTCCCCTACCCCCCGCTCCCAAACACGTACTTTTATATGCTCACTGTCCAGAATGTTTGCAACCTCAAAGTTAGTGCGTTTGGGAAAGGCTTTATGAGTTTCCACCAGTGGGCCAACTTCACCTAAGGGGAATTCTTCTACAGGTTTGGTGCAAAAGTGTATGGCATGGGGGTTGCCCATGGATACCAGGGAAAGGAGTAATCTGCGGTTATTGATATTTAGCGGAAAGTCAGAAATAAGCTGTCCGTTATAGTATTTGGGGTCTGGTTCGGCGGCAACAGGTATTTGGTGGGCTTCAAACATGGGTTTGCCCATGGTGGTACGTATCCGCCCGTCGGCAAATATCTGGGCATTGCGTATGCCTGCCAGAGTCTCAATGCTTAGTTCATCCCTGTTGCTAATCAGCTTGTTGGTGGCTATGTAATGAATAAGACAGCGCAGACCGTTGCCGCAGATTTCGGCCTCAGAGCCGTCCGCGTTAAATATCCGCATACGGAAATCAGCTTTGGCTGAAGGTAAAATAAGCATCAGCCCGTCAGCCCCGGCACCGAAATGCCGGTGGCACATGTGGAGTGCCAGTTTTGACCAGTCTTTATCCTCACCCTGAGGGTCTATCAGAACAAAGTCATTACCTACGCTTTGTAACTTAGTAAATTTCATTCTTTTCCTCCGTCAGCCAGGAAATTACGGACTAAATTGATAATCCCGCTATCCATGCTTTCTTCCAGTGTTATCCAGTGTATATCAGGGTCAGCCAGCCGGAAATAAGTATTCTGCTGGCGGATTAGGCGGTGAGTTTCAAACTGCATTTGCTCAATTGCCTCACTCAGGCTGATTTCACCCCCTATATATTTGGCTATCTGGCGGTAACCTATGCCGGACATAGACGGTAAAGTAGCCGCATAGCCCTGTTCCAGCAGATGGCGGACTTCCGCTTCCAGCCCTTGTTCTAACATTTTTCCCACCCGCAAGTCAACGGTGCGGTAAAGTTCTTCACGGGCTAAATGAATACCGATTTTAAGTACTCTGTACGTAGGCGGGTTTTTAGTCTGCAGCTTGGAAAATTCAGCACCGGTTTTATTTATAACCTCCAGTGCCCGTACAACCCGGCGGATATTGCGAGGGTCTATTTTGGCTGCTGCCTGGGGGTCTTGTTTTACAAGTTCTGCAAAAATAGACGCCACCCCCTCTTTTTCGGCTTTTTCAAACATGGCCGCCCGGAAAGTTTCGTCAGGAGCTATCTGGGGAATACTCCAGCCCTCAAGTACTGCTTTCAGGTATTGACCGCTTCCCCCAACCAGTATCGGCAAACGGTTTTGGGTATGCAGCTTATTTATGGCCTGATAAGCCAGTGCCTGGTATTCCGCCAGGCTGAACGGCTGGTCAGGTTGGATAAAACTGTACAGGTAGTGAGGTATTTCTGACATTTCTGCCGGTGTGGGTTTGGCGGTGGCTATATCCATCTGGGAATATATCTGGCGGCTATCCGCATTGACTATTCCGGCAGGAATTTCTCTGGCCAGTTTCAGGGCTAAGGCGCTTTTACCAGAGCCGGTGTTGCCCAGAATGACCAGTAGAGGCGCTAAGGGCGGATTTGGGGCGGTTGCTTTGGCGGTGCTATCAGTTCTCTTCATTGGCTTTCTTACAGGGCTTAAAAGGGGTTTAGGCAAACTATGATTAACTAATATCCCCGTTTATTTTCTTACATCAGCGGCCTGGCGGCATATGCTGACAAAAGACTCTGCTTTCAGGGAAGCTCCGCCTACCAAAGCTCCGTCTATGTCTGGCTGGCAAAGGAGTTCGGCCGTGTTTTTTTCATTTACGCTGCCGCCATATAGAATAGGCGTAGTCTGGGATGCGGTATTGCCCCATATATCACCCAATACCTTGCGGATATAACTTATAGTGTTATTGGCTTCCGCTGCAGTGGCAGCCTTGCCTGTGCCTATAGCCCAGATAGGCTCATAGGCTATTATGATACTGCTTGGGTTAATCCCGGCTAAAGCCTCTTTCAGCTGGGTTTCCAGTATTTGGCGGGTCTGGCCGTTTTCATTCTCTTCCAGTTTTTCTCCCACGCACACTATTGGCATTATACCTGCCTGAAGGGCGGCTTTTATCTTCCGGTTAACTACTTGTCCGGTCTCGCCGAAATAGGCCCGCCTTTCAGAGTGGCCTATAATCACATATGGGCAGATATCTTGCAGCATAAGGGGGGATATTTCTCCGGTGTAAGCCCCTTTTTCTTCATAGAAAAGGTTTTGAGCACCCAACTGGATACTGCTGCCGTTCAGTATGGTTTTTACCGGGGCTAAAGATATAAACGGCGGGCAGACTATTTTCTGAATGCCGCTTATTTGGTCAAGTGCATCTTTCATGCCTTGCACTAGTGTGCAAGCTTCGGAAAGAGTGGTATTCATTTTCCAGTTTCCGGCAATAATAATCTGTCTCATACGGCTTGCTCCTAGGCTCCGAATTTACCGAGTTTCAGGGCATTAGCCATGGCCAGCGGCATAATATCAGTGGCGGGTATATGTCCCAGTCCGCCCTGCAGGCAGTCTGTTTCGGAAAATCGGCAGACTTTGTCCGGACGGCAATATTTAGAATAAATAAGCACCGGTACTTCGTGCCAGCTGTGTCCCTCTATAACGGCCGGGGTGGAATGGTCACCGCTTACGGCCACCACATCCGGCTTTAAGGCCAGTATTTCAGGCAGTACCTTATCCAGTTCTTCCAGTGCTTTTACTTTGCGCTCAAAGTCACCGTCTTCACCGGCGGCATCTGTAGCTTTTACATGGATAAAGAAAAAGTCGTACTTTGTAAAGTTAGCCTTATAAGTGGCTATTTCATCATTCAGGGTCGGGCCGGTGGGTAATACATCCATACCCACTACCTTTGAAAGTCCCCTGTACATGGGGTAACTGGCAATAGCGGCCGTTTTAAGCTTATAAATCTCATTCATAGTGGTAAAGCAGGGTTTTTCTGAAAACCCCCGCAGAAGTATCATGTTTGCCGGGGCATGGTCTTTGAGGGCTTTGGCTGCAAACTGCAAAAACTGGTTTGCTACTCTGGCCATAAGGCCGGCATCTTCAGCTAAGGGTTTGACCTCTTTGGGAGCAGCCCCAAGCTTCTGAGGGTCTGAATCAGTCACCTTTTCAGACAAACCGCTGCCGCGGAATACTACTACCAAACGGTGGTCTTTGACCGGTTTTACAATTACCTGAATGCCTTCGAACTCTTGTCCGTCCAGAAGGGCGCAAAGTTTAGCACTGACTGTGCTTGAAACCCGCCCGGCTCTGCGGTCACAAATCAGCCCCTGCGCATCTACCGTGCAGAAGTTTCCGCGGGTTGCCACATCTCCGGGCCTCAGGTCAAAATCTATACCCAGCGCTTCCAGCACGCCCCGTCCTATAAGGCAGTCAACCGGGTTATAACCGAAAAGTGCCAGATGGCCGGGGGCACTGCCGGGGGTTATACCGGCTGCAACCGGGCTGGACATGCCGCAGATGCTTTTACCGGCTAATTCGTCCAGATTTGGGGTATGGGCAGTTTCAAGTTCGGTCTGCCCGCTTTCGGGGTGGGGTAAACCGCCCAGCCCGTCTATCACCAGCAGTACAATCTTGCTGGGAGTAGCTTGGGATAGCTCTTCCATCAGGTTTAATTTATTCATGTTTTTTTGCAAGCACCTCTACGCCGGGCAATTTTTCACCACTGAGAAACTTGAGTGAAGCTCCGCCTCCGGTAGATACGAAACTCATTTTACTGGCAATATTCAGTTCGGTCACAATTTCGGCTGTAGAACCGCCGCCGATAATAGTAGTACCGTGCAGGCGGGTCATGGTGTTTACCATTGCCCTGGTGCCCTCTGAAAACTGGGGTATTTCGTAAATGCCCATAGGTCCGTTCCAGAAGACTGTTTTGCACTTCTCAAGCTGCTTGGTGAAAAGGGTAATGGTAAGCAGCCCAATATCTACAATTTTGGCTGTGGGGGGTATGTTTTCCACGCTTACGTTTTCTGCTTTGGCATCAGGGCCTATTTTATCAAATGTTATCAGTACATCATCCGGCAGGACAATCTTAACATTTTTAGACTTTGCTTTGTCCATCAGCATTTTAGCAGTATCCAAGCTGTCATCAATAAGAGAGTCACCTATCTCCAGCCCTTGTGCCTTCAGGAAAGTGGCAGCCATGCCTCCGCCAATAAGAATAGTATCTACCTTATCCATAACGTTTTCCAGCATGCCCACCTTGTCACTTACCTTGGCACCCCCCAGCAGTATCATAAAGGGTCTGGGCGGGTGTTCCAGCACTTTCCCCAGAGCATTAAGCTCCTTTTCAAGGAGAAGCCCGGCCACTGCCGGCAGGTATTTGGCCACACCTACAATAGAGGCATGTTTGCGGTGGGCAGTGCCAAAGGCGTCATCTACATATATATCAGCCAAGTCTGCCAGTTTTCTGGCAAAGGCAGGGTCATTGGCTTCTTCTTCCGGGTGGAAACGCAGGTTTTCCAGCAGCAGCACCTGCCCGTCTTCCAGCGCGTTTACCTTTGCGGTTACCTCATCTCCAATACAATCAGAGGCTGTAAGCACTTCCTGCCTGAGTATCTCTGACAAACGTTTTGCCACCGGGGCAAGACGCATACTTTCTACTACCTTGCCATCCGGCCTTCCCAGGTGGCTGCATAAAATAACTTTGGCCTGGTGATCCAGCAGATAATCAATAGTAGGTATAGCTGCCCGTATGCGGCTGTCATCATTTATACTGCCGGTCTCTGCGTTTATAGGAACATTGAAGTCCACTCTCACCAGAGCTTTTTTACCAGAGAAATCCAGATCTCTGATTGTTAAGTTTTCCATGAACGCTCCTGAAAAGGTCTTATTATTCATAACCGAGGCCGGTCTGATTTCCGAACGGCTTCGGGTTATAGCTGGTAATAATTTTCAGCAGTTGGTTTTTCTATGGGCAAAGTATCTGCTGGTGTTTTGCTTCACCGGTATTAGCCATTAAGGATAATACTTTTTGGGCTATGCCTTTCCCGTCCAGACCGTATTTGGCACGAAGCAGGCTCTGGTTGCCATGTTCTACAAATTTATCCGGTACGGCGATATTGGCAATCTTGACCGCATTAACCAGCCCCGCCTCTGCCAGAATAGTATTTATCCGGCTGCCCAGCCCCCCGGAAAGCACGTTTTCTTCAACTGTAATAAGGTATTTATGGTTTCCGGCTATTTTTAAAATAAGCTCAGTATCAAGCGGGCTTATATAGCGGTTATTTACCAGCGTAGGTTTGATACCACTTTCGGCCAGTATCTCCATAGCCTCTTTGGCAAATGCAACACTCTTGCCGGTGGCAAAAATGGCTATTTCACTGCCGCTGGCAAGAACTTCATTTTCCCCTATTGGAATATTACGTAAAGTTCCTTCTGTCTCAACCCCCTCCCCAAATCCCCTGGGATAGCGGAGGGCAAAAGGTTTGCCGGAATTGACAGCGGTGTAAAGGAGGTGCTGCAGGTCGTTTTCGTCAGATGGAGCGGTGACTATCATATCCGGTATAAGAGACATGAAGGAAAGGTCAAAAATACCCTGATGGGTTTTCCCGTCATCTCCTACAATCCCTCCCCTATCAATAGCGAAGACCACCGGCAGTTTTTGCAGACAGACGTCATGGATTATCTGGTCAAAACTGCGCTGGAGGAAAGTAGAATAGATAACTACTACCGGTATATACCCTTGGGTAGCCATTCCGGCTGCAAAAGTGACGGCGTGCTGTTCGCAAATACCCACATCAAAGACCCTGTCCGGGAAATCTGCGGCAACTTCACTCAGCCCGCAGCCGTCAGTCATGGCGGCGGTTATGGCTACTACTTTGGGGTTATCAGACATGATTTTATGTAATGTCTGTCCGAATACCTGGCTGTAGGAAAGACCGTGCCCGCTCTTAAGCCCGCCTGATTTGGGTGCAATACCGTGGTATTTTACAGCATCAGCTTCAGCATCATCATAGCCTTTGCCTTTTTTGGTAATCATATGGATAAGCACCGGCTGGGATTCAAAATCCTTGGCGCGTTTAAGTGCGGCCTCAAGTTCACGGATATTATGACCGTCTACCGGACCAAGGTAAATAAAGCCCAGTTCTTCCCAGAGACTGCCGGGCAGCATAGACTTTTCAAATTTACGTTTAATGCTCTTGGTAAAAGCCCAAACTGATTTGCCGAAAGGCATATTGGTAATAGTCTGTTTGGCACCCCGTTTGGCAAATTCAAAACGCGGGTCAAAGCGGACGTTATTTAAAAACTTGGATAAAGCCCCTGTAGAGGGAGATATAGCCATGCCGTTATCGTTGAGTATGACTATAAATTTGGTATGCAAATGCCCGGCATTGTTTATAGCCTCAAATGACATACCGCCGGAAATAGCCCCGTCTCCGATTACTGAAATAACGCTGTAATCTTCCTTGGCTAAGTCACGGGCTACCGCCATGCCCAGTCCGGCTGATATGGAGGTGCTGGCATGTCCTGCACCAAAAGGGTCATGCGGGCTTTCATCACGGCAGGTAAAGCCGGATAATCCTCCATGCTGCCTAAGAGTGGCAAACTGTTCACGGCGGCCTGTTAAAAGCTTGTGGGCATAAGACTGATGCCCCACATCCCAGATTATTTTATCTTTGGGGCTTTCAAAAACACGATGCAATGCAATAGTAAGCTCAACGACGCCTAAGCTTGAGGCTAAATGTCCCCCGTTTAAAGTCACCCGGTTAACGAGTTCTTCACGGATTTGGACAGCCAGCTCTCTTAATTCGTCCAGAGTAAGCTTTTTCAGGTCTGAGGGACTATTTATTGTGTCTAGCAGTTTTGACATTTGCAAGTTATGCGGAATAGAAATTTCCAATCCCGTATGCAAATTATAGTAACAGTTGTGTTCATACTAGTCAAGCTAGAAAAAGATTGACTGGCATAGCCGTATTTGTTAGAGTTGTCAGAGACAGCGGGCATATAAAATGCCAAAAGAGGTTATAAAAAAGACTTGTCGTCAGAATTTTGGCTTAGTTTGGGGTTGCCGCCGGAGTTACTGGTTTTTCTGGTGTCGGCCGTGCCTGTTTCTGAGTTACGCGGGGCTTTGCCGCTGGCTATAAATGTGCTGGGTATACCCTGGTATTGGGCGTACTTGATTGCACTGGCCGGAAACCTGCTGCCGGTGCCCTTTATATTATTTTTACTGGAGAAGGTTCTGGCTCTGCTTGGGCATTTTACTTTTATCCAAAAATTTACCGACTGGATTGTTGATTTGGGTAAAAAAAGAAGCGCCCCGGTTGAAAGATATAAACGCATCGGGTTACTGCTGTTAGTCGCAGTTCCCCTGCCCTTTACCGGAGCGTGGACAGGCTCATTGGTTGCGGTGATGCTGGGTCTTGACCGCAAAGAAGCTTTGATTTACATCAGTTTGGGAGTGGTTGTGGCGGGGGTGGTGGTTACCTGTTTGTGTTTGCTGGGATGGTTTGGGGCTTTAATAGCTGGGTTGGTGCTTAGCGGGGTTGCAGTTTTCCGTATGATGAATTCCAGAAAACCGCCTTGTTTAACTTGACCTTAAAAGCGCTAAAATGGTAGCATTTCATCGTGTCCCCGTAGCTCAGCTGGATAGAGCAACTGCCTTCTAAGTAGTGGGTCGAGAGTTCGAATCTCTCCGGGGACGCCACTCTGTACCACTCCCCTCCCCGGCTTTTGCATAAAAATATTTTCAGTCTACTCCAGGCGTCATCTATATCAAATAACTAATAGATTTGCGAATATTAGACTAATTAAGGGTGTGTGGGAAAGCCCTTTCCGGCTGTACTCTTGTAAATAGTTTTAAATACGGTTGCTGGTGTATCAACTGGTATGTCATATTAAAACTGTCCCAGGTGACCGAAGCAATGGTGACGGAAACTGACCCAGATAACCTTAGTAAGTTCTACCAGAATACGGAGCTAGGTAATCTAAAGAGCCCTCTCTGAGGATTGTCAAGAAACTGGGTGGGTAGAAACCGAAAAGGAGCTCCAAGGTTAAAACGTCCCGAATGCATAGGCTACCTGGGGCGGCTATTTTATAAGGGTTTATTATCCGGGGTTTCTTTTATGCCTGGTATGCCTATAAACGGCAGGTTGCGGTATTCTTCATGGTAATCCAGCCCGTACCCCACTACAAATTCATCCGGCAGTTCAAAGCCCACGTAGTCTATCTTTATGTCAATCAGCCGTCTTACCTTGCGGTCAAGCAGAGTACAAACTTTCAGGCTGGCTGGATTTTTAGACCTGAGGTGGTTTAACAGATAGTTCAGGGTTATACCTGTATCCACAATGTCTTCAACCAGCAGCACATCTCTGCCTGCTACTTCCAAATCCATATCTTTGGTTATGCGTACCATAGATGCGTTGCTGCCGCTGTAATAGGATATAGTCATAAAATCTATATCCAGCGGAACGGCTATCTGGCGTATCAGGTCTGCCATAAAGCAGATAAAACCCCTTTGCACCCCTATAAGTATCGGGCGGCTATCCCGGTAATCATCGGAAATCTGGCGTGCCAGGCTGGACACCCTTTCAGATATATCCTGAGCAGTATAAAGCACCCTATCTATGCCGTGGGCTCTGGTCTGGGCTAACGGGCCGCAGCCGTATTTAGCCAGCAGACGGGCATAATCATTTTTATATAGCAGGCTTATTTTTATATCCGGATAAAGCTCCCGAAGCAGCTTGAGTTTATGGTTTTTGGTAGTGACCAGACTTTGTTTCAGAGTGGTCAGCTCTATATACATATCCATCCCCGGAAGGTAAAAATCAGGGGTGAACATTTCAGTCACCTGTTCGCCTTTCCAGCTAAGCGGGAAAGAGCGGGGTTCGTATATCCACTCTATATTATAAAAATCCAGCAGGCGGGCAAATTCAGTTTCGCTCTGGTGGGCAAAGGTGACATTTCGGGCTGTTTTCAGGTCTGAAGCGGGTAATGGGGCGGTTTTATCCCAACTAGTTGCGTTCACAGGCAAAGTGCCAAATGCCAAGGAGATTATACGTGCCATATTTTCGGCGAAATTTATATCCTGCTGGCTGAATTCATAAGAATCTTTGCAGTAAAACCTGAGGCTGCCGATAACTTTTTCCTGATGGATAACAGGACTGCCCAGGATAGAAGAAAAACCGGCCTTTGCAGCCATTTGCGGAAACTGGATACGGCTATCGTTCTGTGTGTCTGTTATGCTGACAGTTTGAATGCCTGCGGTTTCGCCTATACTTTCGGCGGCTGAGAGGACGCCTTTGTGAAGGTAGAACTGGGGCAGACCGAAAGAAATATTATGGGACAGCTTCTGTCCGGCTGTATCCATAAGGAGCAACGATACAGCACAATGGCTGGCCCGTGCCGCCAGCCGGATAATCCCCTCCAGCTTTGCTTTCAGTTCAGCTTGGGTATTCAGGCTCTGAATTGACCGGCTAATGGCCTTGTAAAAAGCCCGCTCTTTGTTCAATCCCATCCTCCCTTGGCACAATTGTAAAATGGCAGGTGGGGTATGTCAATTTAATAAAATGGAAAAACCGCTGCCTGAGAGCAGCGGTTAATAATCCGTCTAACGGGTTTTAATTTAGTTTGCTTTAGCAGCAGCGGCTTTAGCGGCCACAGCGGCAAATGCAACGCTGTCAGATACGGCCATGTCAGCCAAAACTTTGCGGTTGATATCAATACCGGCAGTTTTAAGGCCGGACATGAGCTCGCCATAAGTCAGCCCTTCGGCTCTGGCAGCCGCATTTATGCGGGTTATCCAGAGTCTGCGCATATCACCTTTGCGTGCGCGTCTGTGGGCAAAGGCATAGCTCATGGCATGAACCATGGACTCATGTGCCCGCTTGAACAGCGAATGTCTGGCTGAAGCGTGGCCTTTGGTTAAAGCCAGTACTTTTTTATGTCTTTTATGTGTGGCTACGCCACCTTTAATACGTGCCAATGTAATACCCCTCCCTAGTTAGCTTACACCATACGGAATTAACTTTTGAATACGAGCCCTGTCCACACCAGCTACCTGAGACATTTCGTCAAACTGGCGGCGTACTCTGGCGGATTTATTACGGCGCAGGTGGCTCTTCATGCCCTTGCTGCGCATAATCTTGCCGGTACCGGTTACATGAAAGCGCTTTGCAGCAGTCTTTCTGGTTTTCATTTTAGGCATTAGCGGTTTCCTGTCCTTCCTTTACCTTGGTCGCCTTAGCAGGTGCTTTAGGCAAAAGTGTTAAATGCATTCTGGATCCCAGTAATGAAGGTTGCCCTTCTATAGTAGCAATATCAGTCAGGGAGTCAGCCATTTTCTTAAGTAATTTCAGCCCCAGCTCAGCGTGGGTTATTTCCCGTCCCCGGAACATAACAGTCAGCTTTACTTTGTCTCCGCATTCCAGCTGTTTGCGGGCAGAGCGGGCTTTGGCATCAAAATCATGTTCGCCAATCTTGGGACGCACACGTATCTCTTTTAATAGAGACACTTTCTGTGTTTTTTTAGCTTCACGATCCTTCTTGGTTTGTTCAAAGCGGTATTTACCGTAATCCATCAAACGGCACACGGGGGGCACCGCTGTAGGAGCAACTTCAACCAAATCAAGATTGATTTTTCTGGCCTGTTCCCGGGCCTGCAAAATCGGCAGAATTCCTAACTGCTCGCCTTTATCGCCTACCAGGCGACACTCCCGGGCAGTTATCTGATTATTGATGCGCAGTTCCTTAAATATTCCTGGCTACCTCCTTAACGGACACGCGTCTATTCTGGCAAAATATACCACAGTTCAGCTAGGTAATCAAATTTCGGTAGACTTGGTTTTTATTTTATCAATCAGCATGGATTTGAACTCTGCAAAGGGCATTACACATTGGCTGCCGCTGCGGGTTCTAATGGAGACACTCTGTGTTTCAATCTCTTTGTCACCCACTACCAGCATATAAGGTATTTTGGCAAGCTGAGCCTGGCGGATTTTCTGGTTCATGGTTTCCGAGCGGTTATCTACCTCTACCCTAACCTCTTCTTCCCTGAGTTCGCAAGCCAGTTTTTCGGCAAATTCGCTATGCCGGTCTGCAATGGGTATCAGCATAACCTGCTTTGGTGACAGCCAGACCGGGAAAGCACCGCCGTATTGTTCGGTCAGGCAGGACATAAAGCGTTCCATACTGCCCAGTACTGTGCGGTGAACCATGGCTACCGGCTGGTCTTTACCGTCCTCACCGACTACATTTACATCAAACCGCTCCGGCAGCTGGAAATCTACCTGGATGGTTGGGCCTTGCCAGGCACGTCCTAAGGCATCTTCAAACTTTATGTCAATCTTCGGGCCGTAGAAGACACCCTCTCCGGGGTCTACCTGGTAAGCAATCTGGTTGGATTCCAGTGCCTTGGCCAAAATGTCAGTGGCATATTCCCATTTATCTAACTCCCCTACGTATTTTTCGGGGCGGGTGGAAAGCATAACCTTGTATCTTGTAAAGCCGAAGGTATCAATCATGAATTTAGCCAGGTCAAGCACCTTGACTACTTCTTTTTCCAGCTGTTCATACAAACAGAAAATATGGGCGTCATCCTGGGTAAAGCCACGTACTCTTGAAAGCCCGTGCAGTACCCCGGAACGTTCATAGCGGTAAACAGTGCCCAGTTCAGCCATGCGGATAGGCAGCTCTTTGTAGGAGCGGGTGCGGTTTTTGAACATAAGAATATGGTAAACACAGTTCATGGGCTTAAGTACATATTCTTCGCCGTCAATATCCATGGGGCTGTACATATTCTCACGGTAAAAGCCCCAATGCCCGCTTGTTTTCCAGAGGTCTACTTTGGCTATATGTGGGGTATAAACCAGACTATAACCCCGTTTAAGGTGTTCTTTCTTCCAGAATTCCTCAATCAGGTGGCGTACTATAGCGCCGTTGGGCAGCCAGTTTACCAGCCCGCCCCCTATTTCCTGATGGAGTGAGAAAAGCTCCAGCTCTTTGCCCAGTTTGCGGTGGTCACGTTTGGCAGATTCCTCAAGCATATTCAGGTATTCAGCCAGAGAGGCTTTATCCAGGAAAGCTGCCCCGTATATGCGCTGCAGCATGGGGCGTTTTTCATCACCCCTCCAGTAAGCACCGGCAATAGATAAAAGCTTAAACGCCTTTACCTTGCTGGTGTAGTTAACGTGAGGTCCGCGGCAGAGGTCACAAAAGTTCCCCTGGCGGTAAACACTTACAATTTCATCAGGAATATCATCTAAAAGTTCCAGTTTATACGGCTGGTCGGCAAAAAGCTTTCGGGCTTCATCTTTAGACATTTCTTCACGCCTGAAAGGAAGATTAGCCTTTACCAGCTGGTTCATTCTGGTTTCTATTTCCGGCAGGTCTTCGGGTGTGAGGGTGCGGGGTAAGTCAAAATCATAGTAAAAACCGGTATCAATAGCCGGCCCTATGCCAAGTTTGGCCTCAGGAAACATGGACAAGACCGCTTCAGCCATAATATGGGCGGCGGAGTGACGCATGATTTCAAGGTCGCTTATGGGCTTTGCTTCGTCTATTTGGTTGGCCATAAGATTCACCTCTTATCTAAATAAAAGCCTCTCACCCACCGTTTCCGGCTAATGAGAGGCTTTTTCTCTCTTGGGTTAGCTTTTGTAATTAATTATACATGGGCTAAGCCAAATTAGGCAATATTATCAGATAAGCGCGCCGAAGGCAGTAGCCAGGAGTACGGCCGCAAAAACTATACTTAAGTTTATGATAACCAGGATTGAAATCCACTCCCAGCTGGTAAGGCGTTTGATAACGGCCTTGACCAGAGCTTCCTGAGCTTTGTTCATGGCTTCTTCGGCCGCCAGTTTGGCCGAATTGGCAATGCTTTCTGCTTTGGCACCGGCATCTTCGGCAGCACGGCGGGCTTTTTCAACCTCGGCAGCGGCTTTCATCTGGGCGTCACGCAGCATGGCTTCTGCCTGTGAGCGTGATATCCGGGCAAAGTCTTCGGCTGAACGCTTGGCCTCAATACCCACCTGTTCAGCCCTGTTTATTAGTTCCTGAATAATGCTCATAGAAGCATGGATGGCAGCATCACCGGCTTCGTCAGCCAGGGTGGCTTTCTTGCGGGTTTCTTCAGCTACCTTGAAGCCTGACTTGGCGGATTCCTTAGCGGCATAACCGGCATCTTCAGCCCGTTTGGCAATATCACCGCTGACTCTGGTTGCGGCTTCAAGGGCTTCATCTCCGGCTATTTCGGCTAGAGAAGCTTTACGGGCAGTTTCCTCAGCTAACTGAAGGGCGGCAGTAGCCGCCATTTTGGCTTTGCGTCCGGCTTCATCTGCCTTGCGGGCACTGTCAGCATCTTTTCGGGTATTGGCGGCAGCAGTGGCTTCCTTAGCGGCAGCAGTGGCTTCAGTGGCATTATTCCCGGCTTTATTTGCAGCCAGAATAGTTTTATCAAGTTCTGTCTTGGCAGCCAAAGCAATCTGGCTGGCCCGGATGGCAGTTGCCTCGGCAGCTTTTTTATTGGCCAGAGCAGTCTCTTTGGCAGCTAAAGCTACTTCATCAGCCCGGTTGGTAGCTTCTTCGGCAGCCAATTTAGCCGCCTTGGCGGTATCTTCGGCCTTATAAGCAGCTTCCTCGGCTCTTAGAGCGGCGGCAGCAGCGGCAGAAGCCGCGGCGGCGGATGCCTCCTCTGCCCGGCGGGTGGCTTCTTCGGCGGCTAACTGGGCTTTTTTAGCTGCATCTTCAGCAGCTTTGGTTGCGGCTTTCACCGCTTCGTCAGATGCCAGTTTGGCAGCCGCTATAGCCTCTTCGGCTTTCTTTGTAGCGGCAGCGGCGGCAGCTTCAGCCCTCTTGGCAGCTTCACTGGCCGCATTTGTAGCATTGGTAGCCGCCAGTTTAGCAGCTTCTCCGGCGGTTTTAACTGCTTCATCAGCTTTTTGAGTGGCAGCCAAAGCAGCCTCTTCGGCTCTCTTGGCGGCTAAATCGGCAGCCTTTATGGCTTCATCAGCCTTTTGGGTGGAAAGCGCGCTGGCGGTCTCGGCTTTTTTAGATGCTTCAGCGGCAGCAGCCTCGGCTTTACGGGCGGCATCTTCAGCCACTAAAATGGCTTTTTCAGCCGAAGATTTGGCGGCGGCAACAGCAGCTTCTGATTTCATGGCCGCAGACATGGCAGCTTCACTGGCGGTGGCTATTGCCTCGGCCGCAGCTTTCTTGGAGGCTAAAAGTACCTCTTCTGCTTTTAAGGTAGCGGCTTTGGCAGCCGCTTCGGCTCTCAGGGCCGCATCACTAGCGGCTTTTATAGCTTGTTCAGCCGCAGATTTGGCAATAGCGCTGGCTTCCTCTGCTTTTTTGGCCGCGGCCTGAGCGGCGGCAGTCGCCATGGCGGCAGCTTCTTTGGCGGCCAGACTGGCAGCTTCGGCTCTTTTGGCTGCTTCGCTGGCAGATTTCATAGCATTTTCGGCTGCATTGGTAGCCGCTAAACTGGCAGCTTCGGCTTTACGGGCGGCTTCTTCAGCTTTGAGTACAGCTTCGCGCGAAGCATTGCTGGCCTCTTCGGCAGTTTTTCTGGCTAAAGCAGAAGCTTGTTCGGCTCTATGGGCAGCGTCTTCGGCGGCGTTAGTGGCCAGTTCGGAAGCCTGAATAGCGGCAATAGTAGCATCTTGAGCTTCGCGAATAGCTTTTTCAGCTGCTTGACGGGCATTTTCACCGGCATCTTCAGCCCTTTGGGCGGCAGATTCGGCTATAAGCATGGCGTTATCTGCTGCATCACGGGCGGCCTGGCTGGCAGCTTCAGCTCTTCTGGCAGCTTCTTCCGCTACCTTTTTAAAATCATCAGCTGCTTTGGCAGCCCCTCTTTCGGCATCTTCGGCTTTACGTGAAGCCAGTTCAGCAGCTTTCAGGGCTTCATTGGCAGCGTTAGTAGCTAACTTAGCAGTTTTTTCGGCGGCGGCGGCAGCTTCTGCTGCAGCACGGGTTGCGGTTTCAGCCGCTTTTTCACCGGCTAACCGGGCATCTTCAGCCCGTTTTTCAGCCAGATTGGCAGCATGGGTAGCACTTTCAGCGGCTTTACCGGCGGTAATGGCGGCTTCTTGTGCCCTGCGGGCAGCTTCGGCAGCTGCGCGTATATTGGCATCCATTTCGTCCAGAATTTGAGGTAAAGGCTTAGTTAAAATCTTGGGTTGGGCAACAGGCTCATTATTTGAAGAAATGTTTTTCTTTCCTTCCATTTTTAGATTCCTCTCACCAGTATTAGGTAAAAAACCTAAAGCCTCCCAGCCGGATTAAACGGTTGAGAGGCTTTCGTATCAGGTTTGACCACCACGAAGCCATTATAACATTCGTGGCGGACCATCAACAAGATATTTTATTAGAGCAAGGCACCCAGAGCAGTAGCAATAAGTACTGCCGCAAATACTATACTAAGGTTAATTACTACCAGGATTACAATCCACTCCCAGCTGGTAAGGCGTTTGATGACAGCTTTTACCAGAGCTTCCTCAGCTTTGGCAAGTGCTTCATCTGCTGCTTTGCGTGCGCTTTGGGCAACTTCTTCGGCTGTTTGCCTTACCCGCGTTACCTCTGCCACTGCTCTGTCGGCAGCGGCTCTGGCAGTGGTTTCAGCACCGGTAGCCCGTTCGGCAGCGGCTTTGGCAGTAGCTTCAGCACCGGTAGCTCGCTCAGCGGCAGATTTGGCGGTGCTTTCAGCTCTGGTGGCTAGCTCCTGCAAGATGGACATCGCAGTCCGGATAGCATCATCGCCGGCTTTGTCTGCAGATACAGCTTGCTGAGCCATATTTTCGGCAATCTTGAAACCGCTTGCAGCTGATTCTTTGGCTATTCGTCCGGCTTCGTCAACTGCGGCGGCTAATTTACCGCTGACTTTAGTGGCTGCTTCTATAGCTTCATCTCCGGCCACATCAGCCATTTCGGCCTTGTGAGCCAGCTGTTCGGATAAATGTAAAGCAGATACGGCCATTTCTTTGGCTTTGCGCCCGGCATCATCGGCGGCTTTACCTGCTTCGGTAGTTAGTTTTATAGTAGCTTCTTTGCCGGCTGATTTGGCAGCCGCAATAGCGGCGGCAACTTCATCACTGGCTTTTTCAGCTTGCTTAATAAGTCTCTCAAGAGCTTCTTTGGCAGCTTTGGCAATTTCTTCAGCCCTGATGGCTGTTTGTTCGGCGGCTCTCTGGGCAGCTAAGGCAGCTTCTTTTGAAGAACGGGCAACCTCATCGGCTTTGGCGGTTGCTTCTTCGGCTGCATATATGGCAGCTCTGGCTGTTTCTTCAGCGCTTCTGGCAGCTTCTTCAGCACGTCTGGCAGCTTCTTCAGCGGCCAAACTGGCTTGGGCAGCTGCTTCGGCGGCCGAAGCTCTGGCTTTTTCACTGGCATCATCAGCAGCTTTTTTGAAGGTTTCGGCGGCTTTTACGGCAGCCTTATCAGCCTCAACTGAACGTAAAATAGCTTCCTGGGCTTTTGAGGCGGCTTCAGCCGCTTTTGCGACTGCTTCGGCAGCAGCTTTTTGGGCTACTGCAGCTGCATTTTCACCTGCAAGCCTGGCATCCTCCGCCCTTTTTTCGGCTACTTCTGCGGCATGCATAGAAGTACCGGCAGAGGCACTTGCTTGTTTTGCTGCTTCCTCTGCGCGTCTGGCAGCTTCCGCAGCGGCGCGGATATTAGCCTCCATTTCGTCCAGAATAATAGGCAGAGGCTTGGTCATAATTTTGGGACCGGGCTGGTCTACATGCTGACCCAGAGTAGGGCTTTTATTCTCCATTTTATCCTCTTTCCTTGGCCGGCTAGTAGTACCAATGCCACAAATAGCCGTTGCCAAAAACTACATATAGCTCTGACAATCAAAACGAACTATTAAACAAGCAAGTACTTATATATAACTCATGTGTAGTCTAATCTATGCTCAATCCAGAGTCAATACGAAAGTATGAGTAGATAAGAATAAATTCTATTATGTAAAGAGAAAAGCCGGATTTGATTTGCGGTAGTTTAAGGGCAGATGGGTAAATATATTACCAGCCAAATATTGTAAATAATTAAATATTTAAGTAGATGATAATGGAATAAAGGTAAATATAGCTTGAATGCGGATAGCGGCTGATTACTTGAGAAGGCAATGAGAGAGAGAGTATACCCTGGTGATTTAGATTTAACAGGTATTTAAGGCGGTGTGTGGTGGGGAAGCGGGGACTCGAACCCCGACGCCTTTCGACACATGATCCTAAGTCATGCCCGTCTGCCAATTCCGGCACTCCCCCGCTGTGAGAGTACATATTAACATTTTAGGCTTGGCCTCTCAACCTGATAATAAATAACCAGTTTGACAAGCAGGCTTTTCCATTATAACATCACTTGATGATTGTACTGTTTGGAAATAAAGCCTATTACGATATTTTAGGATACATGGTCACTACCTGTCCGGGCTGTAAGACTACTTCGGTGATGACTGTTGAACAGCAGCGCAAAAAGCTTACGGTTTATTTTATCCCCACCTTTGATTTTTCCCGCAAGCAATATATGTATTGCGGCCATTGCCATGAGCGGTTTGAAATTGATAAAAGTCTCCAATCTACAGTGAAAGCCCGCCTGCTGAGCCGAAAGCAGATGGAAAACTTGATACAGCAACTGGAAATGGAAACACCCCGGTACGAGTGTGCTAATTGTGAAGCCAGAGTGGAAGCCGGTATGCGTTTCTGCCCTCAATGCGGAAATAGCCTGGGCTAAGGTTGAAAATATGTACGAAGATATTGCTCGGAACATAAGGGAAATACTGGCTGAGCTGTCGCCTGATGTGGCGCTTGAAGCGGCTGTCAAAAAACGCCAGCCGGCTGAGATACTGGCGGCTATAGAGGCCGGGGTAAAGATAATCGGGCATAACTATCTATCCGAAGCGGAACAAACTTACCCGCTTATAGGGGAAAAGGCTGAGTGGCATTTTATCGGCAAGCTTCAGTCAAATAAATGCAAAAAAATTGTCCGTTTGTTTTCGGTGGTTGAAACGGTGGATAGTTTTGAAATAGCCTCCGAGTTAAACCGCAGAGCTGCCGAAATTGACAAGGTTTTATCTGTGTTTATAGAGATAAACAGCGGACGGGAAGAACAGAAATCAGGGGTATTGCCGGAAGATACCGTTGAATTAGCAAAGCGGGTATCCGGCTTGTCAAATCTCAGGCTTTCAGGGCTTATGACTATGGGGCCGGCACTGGAAGACCCTGATGAACTGCGTAGCGTATTCCGTCTGACTAAAAACAAGTTTGATGAAATAGCCGCTATGGGTTTGCCTAATACCGAGCTTAAGTTTCTTTCCATGGGCATGTCGGGCTCTTATAAAGTGGCCGTTCAGGAAGGAACTAATCTGGTCAGGCTGGGCACGCGTATTTTTGGACCCCGACCCTAACGGGGCAGTGCTTTTAAGTGGGATACGATATCGTGCAGGTCCTGAAAAGGATAGCAGGGCAGATTACTCTGTTTAAAACGGTCAAGCAGCATATCGGTAGCAAAGGCGTATTCACACAGCTTGGCCGGCGGAAAATCAGAAGGGCCGTTACCGGCATAAATTACCTGGTAGTTTTGTGATTTATAGTGGTTGGTATAACTTTCTTTAAAGCCGTTTTCTACCATTTTGCCGTCAGGCCCGTAATAACGGGCATCTAAGCCGTTGCTGGTGAAAAGCGTGCGGGCGGCATTTATCTCAATATCCTTAAATCCCATTTCTTCCAGCATGGTATGAATATAAAAATCTAAGCCGTTACTTACCACCGAAAAGCGGATATCTTCCTGGCGGCAGTAGTTGATAAGTTCGTAAATGCCCTTCTTGGGTATGGCATTTTTACGGATAAAATCAACCAGTGTTTCACGGTCTTCTTTTACCAGGGCGAAAGCCCGGTAATTAAAATCACCTACGCTTATCTTGCCCTCTTGGTATTCACGCAGAATAGCACACCAGTCACCCTGGGCATATTTCTCAAGTATTAAGAAGCTTACATCCCCTTCGGTAAGGGTGCCGTCAAAATCACTCTGGAACATTATTTTAGGTTTATGAGCAACGGGCATATATGTTTATCCTGTTCATCTGCTAATCACGGATTTCTTCGGGTATTTCATCTTCCGGCTGTATCTCATGCAGTTTTTCTTCACTCTCAAGGTGGTCTATATAAAGTATTCCGTCCAGGTGTTCGGTTTCATGTTCCAGCAGCTGGGCAACAACACCGGTACCTTTTATGCGGAAAGCCTTACCGTGGCGGTCAAGACCCTTGGCAGTGACAGTTTCGGCTCTGGTAAGTTCACCAAAATAACCCGGAATGGAAAGGCAGCCTTCGGTCACCTGTCTCTGCCCTTCTTTTTTCACAATTTCAGGGTTGATAAGCACTGTGGCTTCTTTAGCGTCCGGTTCGCGGAAAACTATCAGCCTTAGAGATACGCCTACCTGCGGGGCAGCAAGCCCTGCTCCGTCAGCGCTCTTCATGGTTTCAATCATGTCATCAATGAGCGTTTGAATAGAGCCGTCAATAGACGGTACTTTTTTAGCCTTCTTCCTTAATATAGGCTCAGGCAACTCACAGATGCGGCGTATTGCCATGAAATTTCTCTCCGTTTATGCATTAGTTTTTGAAATTACCCTGTAATTATAGCATATTTAGCTTTGGCGGACAAAAAGTCAGACTTGCTCAAAGTTAAGCACTATGCTACCATATCTTGCACAGTCGGGGTGTAGCGCAGCCTGGTAGCGCACCTGAATGGGGTTCAGGTGGTCGGAGGTTCAAATCCTCTCACCCCGACCATTTTCTTTAAACTAAAGCCCTCTTTTAAAAGAGGGCTTTTTTATTAGCCGTGTCAGTAAGTTTAGGATATTTGTTCAGTCTCGTTTAAGAACCGCCTGCCAGTGCTCCTCCAAATACCTGCCAGGCCAGAGCTGTCTTGGCAGTAAGGCTCAGGAATATATAAACCTTCTCGCCAAACAGGTAATCCCGCCACTTGCCCACTTTCTTGTATTGCAGCCACATGTTTAGAGCAAAGCTGAAAAAGAAAACGAACAGAGTAGGCAGGATGAAATAAACAAAGGTGGGTATATTTTCGCTGGCTTGCGATATTGCCCCGAAGAAATAAATACTTATAGCCACCCAGGGTATGAATCCGGCAAAACACCCGAAAGTGTATGAAAGCCAGTTGGTTTTGGATGTGGTCTGGTTATGAAGCTCCATCATCAGGCCAAACAGATTCATAGCAGCATTTGCCCCGAAAATTGCAATCAAAGTGGCTATATCATATATGCCGCTTAGCATGGCAATAAGTACAATCATAACAGAAGAACTTAAGGCATATTCGTACCAGCGGGCGTAGTTAATCCCTTTTGATAAATTAGATTTGTACCAATCAAATATGCCCGGTGCAGATAACAGAAAATGGGCTGCGGCTGAAAGCAGCAGAAAAATGGCTACCATGGGGCCTATAGGCAGGTCAAACAGTATTTCGGGTGGTTTAAAAGTAATCCCGCCGGGCCCGCCGCCGATAAAGTTGGTGGTAACCGGAAGTGAAAAACTGTTGCTGAGGAATAAGATAAGTATTGATTGGGCTAAATGGAAACTGCCCATGACAAGGTTATAAACCCGCAGTTTCCTGAACGCTTGTGGCTGATTCAGCTCAGGCTGTTTTACTTTTTTGTTAGCCATATTACCTCCCGTCACCATTTACAGGTAAAAACAGGTAAACTCTCAAAAAAAGTTACAGGCTGTACAGAATGCCGCCTGTCAGTCCGGCGGCAGCACCCAGGAAAACCCCCCAGCCCATATCTACCAAAGCCATCTTCAGGCTGAAACTATTTAAAGTGGAATAATTAGTCAGGTCATGAACGCCGTAAGTAATAAAACCGAAAAGCCCGCCATAAGCCAGAGCGGCAAAAATATTATCATCTGCCAAAGGCAAAGCCATAGTTACTATGCCCAAACTGAAAATCAGATAAACCAGTATGGCTGAAGGCCAGTCCGGTGACATACTCCCTCCGCTCCAGCGGGCAATAGGAGAAAGTTCGGTTACGTAAAATTTTTTGGCAATTAACCCAATCCAAATCATGTCCAGGACAAAGATAAGCACCAATAATATCAGGTAGACCAGCAGACTGCTCATCTTTCCTCCTCAGGCCGTCTTTTCCATGTATTCTATAAACCAGCCGCCGGCCAGTTCGGCTACTTTTTCAAGTGCCCCGGGTTCTTCAAAAAGATGGCTGGCTCCCGGTAATATACACAGATGATTGGGAGCGCGCATTATCTTTTGGGCTTGAGTATTCAGCTTTAACACCTGAGAGTCCTTCTCCCCTACTATAAATAAAGTGGGGGATTCAACCATGGGCAGCAGTTCTCTGGCAAGGTCAGGCCGGCCTCCTCTGGAGACTACCGCTTTTATCTGTCCGGGCAGCAGCGAAGATGCATAGAGTGCGGCGGCGGCTCCGGTACTTGCCCCGAAATAACCCAGCGGCAGGTCTTTGGTTTCTTCCCTGTCCTTCAGCATTTCGGTTACTTTTATAACCCTGTCTGCCAGAAAGCGGAAATTGTAGCGGGTATTGGCTATCAGAATATCAACCATATCTTCTTGGGGTGTCAGCAAATCAAATAAAAATGTAGCTAAACCATAGCTGTTCAGCTGGTGGGCAACCTGACGGTTGCGGGGACTCTGGCGGTTTGAACCGGAGCCGTGCACAAATATCACCAGCCCTATGGGTTCCAGCGGTACAGCCAGTTCACCGGGCAGTTTGGTAGTGCCTATGACAACATTTATGGTTTTTTCGTATATCTGCATAAAAATTCCTGGCTATAGTATATGGTATTACTCTACCAAAGTCATTATAAATAAAGCAAAATTGTTAAGATATATTTAAAAATAGGTGTTTTCCCATAGTCCAAATAAGTACTAATACGCATTATCTTTAGCGGTCAATTATTGTAACCTTCTAACACAGACAGACTCTTTTCCTCACAGCGTTTGAGTCAATAAATATGGAGGAGGCCGAAATGAAAGTTACAATCAACGCCTGCCCCAAGTGCAAAAAGGAGAGGGTTATCAGGATAGAGGACGAAAATAACCTTTATGAGTATCGGGAAAGATATGTGCATCAAGATTGTGCCAAATGCCTGGCCAAAGAGATGGAATCTAAGGCAGTGGGTGCTGCAGCCTGACTATAGTATCACTTCAATAATAAAGCCCCCGGTTTTTCGGCCGGGGGCTTTTGATTTTGGTTAGCTATTTTACTAGATAAAGAGGGGGGCCAGTACCAGGGTAATGGTGGAGAGTAACTTTATCAGTACGTGGATTGAAGGGCCGGCAGTATCCTTGAAGGGGTCACCTACCGTATCCCCTACCACGGTTGCGGCATGAGTAACAGTATGTTTCATAACGGGGCTGCCGTCTGATTCAAGCATTTCGCCGGTTTCAATGTATTTCTTGGCATTATCCCAGGCACCGCCGGAGTTATTCAGATAAGCGGCCATCATAATACCGCCTATGGTGCCTACCATCAGGAATCCGGCAATGGCCATAGCGGAATCATATCCGGTGACTTTAAGGAAAACACCCAGCACAATGGGCGAAAGAACCGGAAGCAGTCCGGGGAAAATCATTTCACGCAGGCCGGCGGCAGCGGTTATATCTACTGCGCGGGCGTAATCCGGGCGTGAAGTCCCAGCCAGAATACCGGGGTCCGCCTTAAACTGGCGGCGTACTTCTTCAATAATCTTGGAGGCAGTTTTGCCTACGGCTTTGATAGCTACAGCAGAGAAGAAGAATACCAGCGCAACCGCCAGCAAGCCGCCTACAAATACTTCTATACGTGAAAGGTCTACCGCCATCATTTCAGTTTCGCCGCGAAGGAAGGCAACCCGCTCCAGGTAAGCCTCAAAGAGCAGGAAAGCAGCCAGACCGGCAGAGGCCAGAGCATAGCCCTTGGTCAAAGCCTTGGTAGTATTGCCTACGGCATCCAGATGGTCGGTAATTTTCCTTACCTTGCCGCCTACCCCGGCCATTTCAATAACACCATTGGCGTTATCGGTAATGGGGCCGAATGTATCCATGGCAAGGATAAAGGGACAGGTCATAAGCATACCCATGGTAGCAGCGGCCGTACCGAACACAGCCCCGCCGGCGATACCTGTTTGACCGCCCATCCAGTAAGAAAGCAGCAGAGCGGCACCAATAGTAATGGCGGTGGGCATGGCGGTCTCAAGGCCGACAGCCGTACCGGAAACGATATTGGTAGCCGGACCGGTGCGTGAGGCATTGGCAATTTCTTTAACAGGGTTATAGCGGAATTCAGTGTAGTACTGGGTTATGAATACCATGGCTACACTGGTAAGAATACCGATAACGCCTGCGCCAAACAGCCACAGGTCGCCGCCGATAGTTTGGTTAGCTACGAAGAGGCCTATTATGGATAAACCCACAGCTGTAAAATAGCCGCGGTTAAGGGCATTCATGGGGCTTTCATTATCCTTACCGCGTACAAACATAATACCTACGATTGAGGCTATGATGCCGAAGGCACGGACAACCAGCGGGAAGAGTACCCAGGCAGCATTTCCGGTGGCCAGATAGAGGGTAATACCCAGAATCATGGCACCTATGTTTTCGGCAGCAGTAGATTCAAATAAATCAGCACCGCGGCCGGCGCAGTCACCTACGTTATCACCCACCAGGTCAGCGATAACAGCGGCATTGCGGGGGTCATCTTCGGGGATGCCGGCTTCAACTTTACCCACCAGGTCAGCACCCATGTCTGCGGCTTTGGTGTAAATACCGCCGCCCAACTGGGCAAACAAGGCTACAAAGCTGGCGCCGAAACCGAAACCGATAATAAGATGGGGAGTTACTTCGGGGTTGCCGCCGTACATGTAATAGATGCCGGCAACGCCTAGCAGGCTTAGGGCAACAATAAGGAAGCCGGAAACAGCCCCGCCTCTGATAGCTACGGTAACAGCTTCAGAGAGGCCGCCTTTTGCGGCAGCAGCGGCACATCTGAGGTTTGATTTAACCGAGATGTACATACCTATGATGCCAGAGATACCGGAACATAGAGCACCTGCCATGAAGGCGAGAGCAGTCCGCCAGGCTATACCGAAACCGGTTATGCCATAGGCTTCCAGTCCGCGTTCGCCACCTAGCAAACCAACCACTGCACCCACAGCTACTGCAGCCACAATGGCCAGAATAGCGATGGTGCGATACTGCCGCCTCAAGAAAGCTACAGCGCCTTCAAGAATACGGCCGGCAATATCCTGCATAGCCGGGGTACCGGAATCACGACGCATAACATCGCGAATCAGGTAGAGGGCAAATAGCACGGCAATAAGCCCTGCTGTCCACACCAACCAGGATAGATCCACAGTCTTCTCCCTTTCTTTTTTAATATTCTATTTTTAAACGCCGTAAGTATAAGTTATAAGTGCATTTTCGTCAAACATATAACCACCTTGAACTTAAGTGTTATATATGTAACTTCACATCAGCAGGGTTAGCCATTTTACAAAGCCGGCTGTATTTTGATATAACTACCCGTCAGGAGACAGTTATGGGTATTGCCAGTTTTATAATAGGGCTTTTTAGTTTGGCCGGTATGGGTATAGGCTTAATCCCCTTGCTGGGCACGATAAATTTTTTCAATTTTTTTCTGGCTCTTATCGGTTTGGGATTAGGGGTCGGCGGTATGCTGCGTTCCCCCCGCCACCGCCTTAGCCTGTTAGGGATGGTACTCTGCGGGCTTTCTCTGGTGCTGGGTTTTATAAAATACATACTGGGCTGATATACAAGAACTTTCTGATATAAAAAAGCCAGACGGTGAAGTCTGGCTTAGCGGTGTTCCCTTGGTTTTTCAGAGGTTATTTATTTGCCCAGCGCTCGGCTATATCCCCTGCGATAGGCAGTTTATATTTGAACCCCTGTGCCGCTTTGACTATCAGGACTACCCACAATATGAATGAAAGGACGCTTATTACCCAGGTGATAAATACCCCCAGCACAGGTATTATGGTAAAAACCAGCCCGATAATCTGAAGTGAACCGAAAACCACCAGTGACTGATAGGCATGGAAGCGGACAAATTTATTATCTTTTTCAAGAATCAGGAATATGATAGCGGAAATCCAGGCGAGTACGTAACAAAGTAATCCGGCAACATTTTCCTGCAAACCGGTAGAGGTTTTGGTCATTAGTATCTCCTTTAATAATCTAGTTTAAGGCTATATTATTTTAAACTTGGCGTCAATATATCCGGCTATATTTTTATTGTTTTACATCCGGCTGCTTGGTTTCTATTTCCTGCCGCATCTGCAGGTATTCTATTAGGCTGGTACGGGAAATAATGCCTACCAGTTTGCCATCTGACAAAACCGGCAGCTGGTTAATATCTTTGGACTGCAGCGTATTTACAACACTGCTCAGATTTTCTTCCGGAGCAACAGTTTGCAGCTTTTCAAGGGGGGTCATTACCTGCCGTACGTATGTCTGGCCAAGTTTATCTGTGGGTATTTTTTTAATATCACTCAGGCTTATCAGGCCAGTAAGTTGCCCGTTTTCAAATACCGGGAGCGCCCTTTGGTTAAGCGGCAATATATATTCGTGAAGTGTCTGATAGAGTGTTTTATCCGGGTCAATAGTTTTAAATTCACGCCGCATCACTCTGCTTACGTTTACTGCGCTGAGTATTTCCGAAATAACTGTTTGCTGGTATGACCCCTGGGCGGCTGTAGCCATGAACCAGCCTATCAGCGCCAGCCAGAGGCCGCTTATTCCTATACCCAGGAAAGCAATGGCAATGCCCCCGAATATTAGCAGGTAAGCAAAGCCCAGCCCCACTCTGGCGGCAATCCGGGTTGCTTTTTTGATGCTGTTTGAGGCATTCCAGATAATAGCTCTGAGTACCCGCCCCCCGTCCAGGGGGAAACCGGGAATAAGGTTGAAAATGGCCAGCATGGCATTTATCTGAGCTAGGTACAGGAATACTCCGCTGGCTAAAGTGGCATCTAAAGCGGAAAAAGCAGCTTGGAAAGCCCAGAATACCAGTGCCAGTATGATGCTGACTGCCGGACCGGAGATAGCCATCCGGAATTCGGCTCCGGGGTTATCCGGTTCTTTGGTCAGGTTTGAAACCCCGCCGAAGATAAACAATGTTATGCTTTTAACCGGTATTCCGTGGCGTATAGCTACAATAGAGTGTCCCAGCTCATGGGCTAAAACCGAGCCGAAAAGCAGCAGGCAGCTTGTAATGCCCAGTACCCAGGCGGTAAGGGGGCTTATATTTTCATCTATTGCGGGGTAATAAGCTACCGCCAGAGACCAGCTGAGCAGGGCAAAGATGATAAGCCACGAAACATGAATGCCTATCTCTATGCCCAGAATCCGCCCAAGCTTGAAAGAGGATTTCACGGTCTCCCTCCGTTAGCTGTAAGGAGTTATTAAAAGCTTATATCTTCTATTATATATTGTAAAGTGCCTGAAGGCACTTCTATTTCTATCTGTTCCCCCTTGTTCCGGTTAAAGACAGCCTTGCCAATGGGTGAAGAGGCTGATATTTTGCCTTTTAAGGGTTCTATTTCTTTGGGGCTTACCAGAGTATAGGTACAGCATTCGCCGTTTTTCGGGTCACGGAGTTTTACGGTGCTGCCCATATTCACTTTTGAAGTGTTGGTGTCTGTGTACTCACTGACGTCGGCGTATTTCAGTTCGTGTTCTATTTCTTTTATGCGCCCTTCTATCTGGCCGCGCTGTTCTTTGGCGGCATGGTAAGGGGCATTTTCCCTCATGTCTTTATCCATAGCGGCCAGACGCATTTCTTCAATAACATCAATCCGTTTGACCTTAAGCGTGCTAAGTTCATCTTCCAGCTTTTTGTACCCGCTGGCGGTCATGGGTATTTTTTCAACTACGGTCTGGCTGGCGCGGGAGGCAGATTTGCGTGAGGCCAGTTTCTTTATCTTTATATGTGAAGAAAGATTGTAATCCACCCAACCCTGTTCGTTCAGGTATGTCAGGAAAGCCCGGATGGACTGGAGTTTGGCGGATATTTCCTTGTCAGAAGATGAGATACACTCAGGGTAGCGGGATACCTCAATAGCGGTCAGGCGGCAGACTAGCTTGTCTTTGCCGCACCAGCGGGTAAAGTGAACCAGCGAGTTCTGATTTATCTTTTTGTGGCTGTTATCGCTAAGGTATTGGTTTAATGCTTCATCAAGGTTAATGCCGCTGTTTTGCATAAAAGTTTTGATTGACTCCGATTTTCTTTTTTAGCTGCGGATAAGGTCAAGCGGGTTTTTTAAGAGGTGGGCAAAGGCTTTGCCATGCCAGTCAAACCCCAGCTGACTTTTTGCAGCCATCTTATCAATCATACCATTTACGGCACATTTTTTAAAAATCTGTTCAATCAAATAGTCATTCAGCCCAGCATATATACGGTTGAGCATTCTGCCGGCGGATAGTTCAAATCCGATAAGGGATTTCCAGTCTTTCTCATATTCGGCCATCCCGGCTTTGGAAAGGTTACCGGTTTTTATTTTTTTATCCAGACAGGATATTGCCAAATCGGCACATAGCAGGCCGAAATAAATTCCTCCCCCGGTAGTGGGTTTAAGCTGGCCGGCAAAATCACCTACTGCCAGTATTCTGTCTCCGAAGCTGGCCGAAAGATTGCCTGCCGGAACCTGGCGGCAGGTATAACGGATATGGCCAGGGGGTATCAAATTGCGTTCATGCAAAACATTATGTAATCCAGACCAGCATTCAAGAGGGTTTGTGCGGGTAAGCAGCCCTATTTTGGCGGTATGGTCATTTATGGGGCTCAGCCAGCCAAAATAGGCTTTGGATATGGCGTTACCGGTAAAAAGCGCCAAGCCGGACGGTGCGGCAATATGGCTTTCGGCCTGCAAGCCGAAGGCAAAGTGTTTTATTTCTCCCAGACCGGCTGCCCGGCTGAGCTCAGTATTATATCCTGCGGCCAGAACAGCGGCTTTGGCAAAGAAAGTTTGCCCTCCTTTGGTGGTTATGCGGATACCATTCCCTGTGTTTTCAAGGCCGTTTACCTGGCAGCCGAAATTTGTCTGCACTCCGCAGTTTAGGGCCTGTTTTAGTAAACCAGCCTGAAATCCGCCCCTATCCAGCATTACGGCCTGGGGTGTATCCCGCTTGAGCAGTAACTTTCGCCCGTTTGGTGAATATACAAGCGCTTCCGAAAATATATTTTGTACGTGTTCGGCCTCAAAGCCATATTTTGCGGCGCACTCTGTGCTGATTAAGCCCGTACAGCAAACCTGTTTTGCCATCTCCGGCCTTTTTTCCAGCAGCCTTACTCCGTAGCCGCGCTGAGCCAGACACTTGGCGGTGTATATCCCTACCGGCCCCGCCCCTATTACCAATATATCCTTATTCACAAAATATATTATCCATTTTTCAGGCAAAAAAGACAATTGGCAATAATAACACAAAAGAGTATTGTGCTAAATCTAAAATAACGTTATAATAAAGGACAAAAGTATAAAACTATGCTTGGCAGAGGGGTATATGATAGTAACCGTAACCAGTGTGGTTATTGCTACTGCAACAGGTACGGCGGCAGTTATAGGCGGTGTCTCGCTGGCTTCTCTGATAGCTTTTTTGATTGCCCGGGAGATGGCACTGGCCAGAAAATCCGCTTTTTCCATAAGGGTAGCCCGCTACCTGGGTATCAGTATTTTTCCCCTGTTTCTGGTGATGGGTGTTATTGTGATTTCCCGTATAATGGAGACGCTAGCCCAGTAACAGCGGCGCTACCGCAAAGAGTATAGTATTTGTTATCCCGTGCGCCAGGGTTACTCCCAGTATAGAGTCAGTCTTTTTGACCAGATAACCGAAGAAAACTGCCACTCCGAATACAAATACTATATCTGCTATAGATAAAAATCCGGTATGGAGCACGGCAAATATCAGGCTTATATAAATAATACCTTTTGAGCCGAATGACTCCAGGGCTGCTTTCTGTAAAATGCCTCTGAATATCAGTTCCTCTACAAACCCTGTGGTGAGCAGAAGTATTGTGGCGGGTAATATCAGGCTGTTCCAGCTTAAAGTATCTATAATGGCATCAGGTTTCAAAATAGCATATTCGGCAAATCCCAGCCCTATCCCCGTCAGGCCTATCAGTATCTGTACCGGTATTTTCCCCCAGCTGAGGCCGATATCTTTAAAAGTATATTCCAGTATTCTGGCTACTATGACCGCGCCTATAAGTAATGGCAGGTAAATAACAGGATACCACCATATCTGCGGTATATCCCCAAGGGGCATAGCCAGGCTGATTATCCGTATCAAGGCTACCAGTGAAAGTGCCAGAATAAGCCGGTCCGGGTGAAAACGGTTAGTTCTGGCAACCTGTACGATGATGCTAAATAGCAGACAAATATACAGGCCCAAACCTAAAAGCGGGTGTAAGACTACGGTGATAAGTTCGGCGGCGGTGATTAATAACAGGTAAATGAGGGCACTAAGCATTGGTAAAGCCCTTGTCCGCCGCTTTGTTTACATATGCTATGAAACTGTCCAGAGTAATGAAACCGGTTTGAGTATCTTCACCTGCCAGCCTGACTATCTCAATATCATCCTCATTCATGCGGCGGGCAATATCCAGAGCATTTTCCTCCGGCGGTATGACCGGTATTTGGCTGATGGGGGTATACAGTTCAGCTAAGGGCTTGGATTTAAGACTGTCCGTATTTTTCAAGTTGTGCCGGTTTATTATACCTGCCAGCCCGTTTTCATCTTCAACCAGTATATATGATTTATCCGTGCGGTTTGCAAAGTCAGCCCAAAGCTGATTGGATTTGGCACTGGGCATACCAGTATCCAATATCTCAGCCGGAGATACCCTCTTTAAGAACTGCTGCAGGGTATACTGGCGGAAACTGGTGCGGGCGGTATCAGATAGATACCAGCCCAGCAGTCCCAGCCAGACGCCGGACAGCCAGTCCTGAGTGCGGATTACGATAAATATTCCGGCCGCTATAAAAAGATAACCGAATATCTGGCCAGCTATGGTTGAAATGCGGGTGGATTTGGTCAGGTCTTTGGTTTGCTGCCAGAAAGCTGCCCGGAGAATACGCCCCCCGTCCAGGGGGAAGCCGGGAATCAGGTTAAATACCGCCAGTATCAGGTTAATCTGAGCCAGCCAGTAGTTCATTACGGCCAGTTCAGGGCTTTGTCCGTTAAGGTTTATATACAGAACATAAAATATTCCTGCCAGTACCAGACTTGAAGCCGGTCCGGCCAGTGCCATTTTAAATTCGCTTCCGGCAGTTTCCGCTTCTTCACTCATATTGGCAGCCCCGCCGAATATAAACAGGGTTATGCTTTTTACCTGCATTCCGTTTGCCCTGCCGACCACACTGTGGGCAAGTTCGTGGACAATTACCGATGCAAAAAACAGCAAACTGGTGGCAAGCCCCATAACCCAAAGCTGGAGGCTGGAAGTACTCTCCAGAATATCAGGAAATACCTGGGTTGCCAGAAATACGGACACCAGCCCGAAAATTATGAACCAGCCGTAATGAAGGCGAAACTGGATGCCGAAAAGCTTGCCTATATTTATGCCCTGTTCCATATCACCTGACAATCTTATAAAAAAATTTATCTTATGCTAGCACCGCGAGACCGAAACACCAAGATGTTTTTCCGCCAGTTCCATGGCGCAAAAGTCTCCGCACATACTACAGGCTTTGCCTTTGGTTTTAAAGCGGTCACGGGTAAGCCGGGCGTGTTCCGGGTCAAGTGAGAGATTAAGCTGGCTATCCCAGTCCAGTTTTTTACGGGCAATGGCCATCTGCCGGTCACGTTCTGCTGCCCCGTTTACCCCCTTTACAATGTCAGCGGCATGGGCGGCAATGCGTGAGGCGATCACCCCGTTTCTTACGTCGGTAACATCCGGCAGAGACAGATGTTCAGCCGGGGTAACGTAACACAGAAAATCAGCCCCGGCGGCTGCCGCTACAGCCCCGCCGATAGCCCCGGTAATATGGTCATATCCGGGGGCAATATCGGTCACCAGCGGGCCAAGCACATAAAAGGGGGCGTCTTCGCAGACGGATTTCTGCAATCTTATATTGGCCTCTATCTGGTTCAAAGGCACATGCCCGGGACCTTCCACCATTACCTGTACTTCGGCGTCTCTGGCTCTTTTTACCAGTTCACCCAGCACCAGCAGTTCAGCTACCTGGGCGCGGTCTGTTGCATCTGCAATACAGCCTGGGCGCAGCCCGTCTCCCAGGCTCAAGGTAACGTCATATTCGCGGCAGATATCCAGCAGGCGGTCAAAATGTTCATAAAGCGGGTTCTCTGCTTGGTGGAATACCATCCAGCCGGCGGTGAAAGTACCCCCGCGGGAAACTATATCGGTAAGCCTGCCCTGCCCCTTAAACGTATCTATAACCTGTTGGGTAACCCCGCAGTGTACGGTTACAAAATCCACTCCCTCTTTGGCCTGGGATTCTATTGCGCTAAACAGGTCGTCAGCTGTCATCTTTACCATAGCCCCGTAACGGTCTTTGGCTTCCACAGCTGCCTGATAGACAGGCACAGTCCCCAGCGGCAGGCAGGTATTTCCCAGTATAGCCTGGCGGACTGAATTTATCTTGGGGCCGGTGGAGAGGTCCATTATGGTATCAGCCCCCGCCATTTCGGCCATTTTAAGTTTTTCAACCTCACTTTCCACCGTACCAAAGTCTGTGGAAGTGCCAATATTTGCATTTACCTTGGTGGAAAGCCCCTTGCCTATGCCGCACAGTTTCAGGTTTTTCCGGAGTTTGTTAGCCGGAATTACAATATTCCCGTCAGCTATGCCTTGGCAGATAAACTCCGGCGGTAGTCCTTCAATTTTGGCTACAGCTTTCATTTCGGGAGTGATGATGTTTTTTCGGGCTTGTTTGAGTTGGGTCATGATTTTCCCCTGAAAATAAATTAACCAAGGCAAAGCGTTAACTTTAGACCCTGGTCTCAAAGTTCGCTTCCCTACGCTCGCATTACCGAGTTCAGGTTTTAGGGTTGGCTATATGCCTCTCAGCCTGGAGCACCCCTAGCGAGTTTATGTAAATAAATGATAACACGGTTAAATTGTCAAATGCAAAAATAAAGCCTGAAATCTGCCTTTATGCTATATTACTATCCATGAATAAACTTATCTGCGGTCTATCCTCTTTGGGCCTTTCGCTAAGTTCTGTCCAGCTTGAACAGCTTGAAACCTATTACCGTGAACTGGTGGACTATAACAGCCGGGTTAATCTGACGGCTATTACCGGATACGAAGACATTCAGTTAAAGCACTTTTTAGATTCGGCTTCGCTAGCACTGGCTGGTATTAAGGGTGATGAAAAACTGCTGGATGTAGGCAGCGGAGCCGGTTTCCCCGGTCTGCCGCTAAAGATAATCTTTCCGGGTATGAAGCTTGGTTTGCTGGAAGCTACTCAGAAAAAAGCCCGTTTTCTAACTGATATTACCGCTAAACTGGGTTTAACTGGTGTTGAAATAATATCCCAAAGGGCGGAAGATGCCGCCCAAAACCCCCTTTACCGCCAGAAATATACTCTGGTTACCTCACGGGCAGTGGCGGATATGGCAACTCTCGCCGAACTGACTTTGCCGTTTTGTGCCGTAGGCGGGCGGGTTATCGCCCCCAAAAAAGGTGACATAGAGGAAGAGATGGACAGGGCTGCCTCCGCTATTAAAAAAATGGGCGGGCGGGTGTCTGAAATAATAAAAGTGGATTTGCCGGGGCTGCAAGACGGCCGTAAACTGGTGGTACTGGAAAAAATATCAAATACCCCGCCCCAGTATCCCAGACGGGCGGGAATGCCGGCTAAAAATCCCCTTATTTAGCTTGTTGGAGCGCGGTATAAATAGTAAAATATACTAAAGATAGGCAGGGGAAATATTTGTCCGGGTCACTAATTATATAAAAATGCATATTATTCCGGAGGGCTTTACCGGGTATCCGCTAAAACCGGGTGAGGCCTTGTAAGGAGTGGAATCAGATTAAGCCCTGTATACTTATCTGCAGTACTGGTTGCCAAAAAGATTACGGAGGCAGATATGCCTGAACTGTTGACTGATGACCTCAATGCCCTGCTGGAGGTACTTCCCCCTCATGTCCGCCAGCCGTTTGCAAACCCTGCTGACCGGGAAAATCTGATAGAAATTGTTATGGATTTGGGGCGTACTCCCGAAGCCCGTTTTCCTGACCGTGAGATTATCCTGTCTGAACGGGATGTAACCCAGGAAGATATTGATTATGTATCCTCCCGCATAGGTGATTTCGGTGATGATAACCGGGCAGGTATTGAACGTACTTTGCACCGTATTTCCGCCATACGCAACCGCAAAGGCAAGATAGTAGGTCTAACCCTTCGGGTAGGACGGGCGGTTTTCGGCACTATAAAAATAATTCAGGACCTTATCCAGTCAGGACAGAGCGTGCTTATGCTGGGCCGCCCTGGTGTGGGCAAAACCACTATGCTCAGGGAAGTAGCCAGAGTGCTGGCGGGTGATCTTAAAAAACGGGTGGTGATAGTGGACACTTCCAATGAAATTGCGGGTGACGGGGATATTCCCCACCCCGCCATTGGCCATGCCCGCCGCATGCAGGTCCGTACGCCTGATATGCAGCACGCCGTTATGATAGAGGCAGTTGAAAACCATATGCCGCAGGTGATTGTAATAGATGAAATAGGCACGGAACTGGAAGCCCTGGCCGCCCGCACCATTGCTGAACGGGGAGTTCAGCTGGTAGGCACAGCTCACGGCAATGTGCTGGATAACCTGATGCTTAACCCCACCTTAAGTGACCTTATCGGCGGTATCCAGTCTGTCACTCTGGGTGACGAAGAAGCCCGCAGACGCGGAACCCAGAAAACTATACTGGAACGGCGCGCCCCGCCCACTTTTCAGGTGATTGTGGAAATACAGGAACGCAACAAAGTGGCTGTCCACCCGGATGTGGGTGCGGCGGTAGACTCTATTTTACGGGGTGTGTCCCCTTCGTCTGAAATCCGCTACCTTGATGAAAATGGCGAGGTAGTTATCAGCAAGCAGCAGCCCAGCGAAGAAAAAGTTAAAGCTGCCGCCGAGAGTTTGCCTCTGCCAAAGGGCAAGGAGTTGCCGGTTATGTACCTTTTCGGGGTGAACCGCAGCCGTATGGAAGAGATTGCCCGGGAAATGCATCTGGATATAAAGCTGGCCGAACGCCCGGAGCAGGCACAGCTGATGGTTACTTCGCGGAATTATTACCGCCGCAAACCCCAAAGGGTGCGTGATGCTGAAAATATGAATATACCTATATATGTACTTAAGAGCCATACACCGGGGCAGTTCCACCAGCTTTTGGCTACCCTTAGCGGCAGGGATGTAGCTTTTACAGCAGATAAGCCGCCTGAAATAGATTTAGCTATACATGAAGCCGAAGAAGCAATAGCCCAGGTTAAGAGTTCCCATATACCGGTAGAGCTTAGCCCGCAGGGTGCTTATATAAGGCGCTTTCAGCACATAATAGCTGAAAAAGAGCATCTTTCTTCCCATAGTTTGGGCAAAGAGCCGCACCGCCGGGTAAGAATATCAAGGGGTTAAAACATGTCTTTGTTTATAACATTTGAGGGCGGCGAAGGCTGCGGCAAAAGCACCCAGTCCAAAGCCTTGTACAGGTATCTGAAAAAACTGGGGCTGGGGTGTGTGCTTACTCACGAACCCGGCGGTACCCGCTCAGGTGACAAAATAACCCGTTTGCTGAAGTGGTCTGAAGAAGAAAACATTTCCCCTCTTGCGGAATTGCTTCTTTTCAACGCCTCGCGGTCTATCCTTATAGACAATGTGATTAAACCGGCCTTGCAGGACGGCAATATAGTTATATGTGACCGTTATACAGATTCCACCTTGGCATACCAGGGGTACGGGCGGGGGCTTGAGCTGGATACGGTAAAATGTATAAACAGCCTGGCAAGCGGCGGTCTGGTACCTGACTTAACCATCTGGCTGGATATGGATGACAAAGCCGCCCTCCTCCGCAAAGGAAAGTTGCCGCCTGACCGCTTTGAAAGTGAAAATAACGGCTTTCACCAAAGAGTGAGAGATGGTTTCGGGGTTATTGCCGCTGCCGAACCAAACAGGTTTCTGAAACTGGATGCTTCACTCTCCCAGTCAGAGCTTACCAAATGTATCAGGCAAAGGGTTAACGCTCTTTTGAAGCTGCCGCAATGAATGACACTTCCGAATTAACAATGGTAGCTATGAGCGGCGGGGTGGATTCCTCGGTTGCGGCCATGCTCCTGCTTGAACAGGGATACGATGTAGCCGGGGTCAGCCTGCAGCTCAAGTCCAATAATGAACCTTACGGCAACGGCTATAACCTGAAACTTATTAACCGGGCGCGTGAAGTGGCGGCCGCTCTGGGTATCCCCCATTATGTGGTTGATTTGAGTGATATTTTTTCCCAAAGGGTTATTGCAGATTTCTGCCAGCAGTATTCGCAGGGGCGTACTCCGAACCCCTGTATCCGCTGTAATTATTATGTAAAGATAGGCGCCCTGCTTGATAAAATACCTGATTTCAATGCCGGTTATTTAGCTACCGGGCATTATGCCCGTGTCCTTTCAGATGAAAACGGCACTCACCTTCTAAAAGGGGCAGATGAGAAAAAAGACCAGTCATATTTTTTATACACCCTGCCACCTGCATCACTGTCCCGCCTGGTTTTCCCTCTGGGCAAAAGGTACAAAAAGGATATTATCCGTTTAGCGGCTAAGATGAAACTGCCCGTTTCCCAAAAGGAGAGCCAGGACGTGTGCTTTATACCTGACGGTGATTACAAATCTTTTCTGGCTACCCGCATGGGATTTACCCCCGGCAAAATTCTGGATAAAACCGGCAAAATACTGGGCGAACATCAGGGCCTACCTCTTTATACCATAGGCCAAAGGCAGGGACTGGGACTGGCTTCAAATGAAAAGCTCTTTGTATCTGATATGAATCCGGAGGCCAATACCATTACGGTTGCCAGCCATGACCAGCTGTATGCCAGCCGCATATTGCTGAGCAATTTCATCTGGCGGGAAAGCATTATTCCGCTGGATACCCCCGGTATGATAGTCAAAGTCCGCTACAAAGCCGCCCCGGCCGAGGTGAAAAAGATATCCCAAACAGGTGATTTTTATTTACTTGAACTGGCAAGCCCCGTTTGGGCAGCCACCCCCGGTCAGGCAGCCGTTATTTATCTGGGTGATATGGTACTTGGCGGGGGCATTATTGAATACGGCGGGGACGCCGCCTGATATGCCTGCTGCTATCTGCCCCGGCTGGGCTGAGGAAAAGCAGCTCTGGAAGCAGGGTTTTTCCTCAATTGCCGGTTTAGACGAAGCCGGCAGGGGGTGTCTGGCCGGACCGGTGGTAGCCGGAGCGGTCATCATGCCGTCCCGGTTAAAGGGTGACTGGGTGGCTATGGTGCGGGACAGCAAGGTGCTTACCCCCGAAAAACGAGAATACCTTTACTGTCATATTGTTTCCATGGCAATAAGTTTCGGGGTGGGTGTAGTGGATAATACCCAGATTGATTGCCTGGGGATTGCCCCTGCTACCAGACTTGCCATGAAGCAGGCGGTGGAACACTTGGATTGCCGGCCTGATTTTTTGCTGGTGGATTACCTGAAACTGCCGGATATTCTCCTGCCCCAAAAGGGCATTGTGGACGGCGATGCCCTTTGCTTCAGTATTGCCTGTGCTTCCATTATTGCCAAGGTCAGCCGTGACCGGCTGATGTGCGAGCTTGATGCTATCTATCCCGGATACCACCTTGCCAAGCACAAGGGGTATGGCACGGCGCTTCATATGGAGTGCATTTCCCAAAAAGGTATCTCCCCCATCCACCGCCGCACTTTTGCCCCTTTAAAGAGTATGTTTGATGTCATATAAGCGTAAAGCAACAGGTAAGCTGGGTGAGGAACTGGCAGCAGAGTACCTGATAACTTTGGGATACCGCATTATCCAGACCAACTGCCGCCTGCCTGAGGGCGAAATTGATATAGTGGGGCAGGATGGTGATTGTCTGGCATTTATTGAGGTGCGTACCAAACGCCGTTTGGAATACGGTTTGCCTGCCGAATCTGTTACCCTGCGTAAAAAAGCCCATCTTATTGCCAGTGCCGAAAGCTATATGCAAAAGTACCATCTGGAACATCTGCCCTGCCGGATAGACTTCGTTTCAGTAGACCTTAGCCAGCCTGAACCTAAACTGGAACTTATTAAAAACGCACTGGGTGAAGAATAAAGACGAAAGATACGGGTTTGTGTTAAAATCTTGGCGTGGATAATCTTGATAAACTGTGGCGGATAGTTGATGTCAACCAGAACCGCTTAAGCGAAGGTTTACGGATACTGGAAGAGATTGCCCGTTTATATCTTGAAGATGAAACGCTGACTTCGCGTTTGAAAAACCTGCGTCACTCACTTACTTTACAGGATATTACCTCTAATTCCCGCCTTTTATTTTCCCGCCAGGCGGATACGGATATCGGCGCTCAGTTAGAAACATCTGACCAGTCCAAACCGGAAACCTTATTTTCGCTTGTAAGTGCCAATGCCAAGCGGGCAGAACAATCCCTGCGGGTTCTGGAAGAGTTTGCCGGTTTACCTGAGACGGGTCTTGATGCCGCTCTCTACAGCCGCGGGCGTTTTGAACTTTATACCCTTGAAAAAGACCTGGCGGCCAGGCTTTTGCGTAAAAACCGCCGGGATATGATAACGGGGTTGTATGTGGCTATAGATGCAGATTATCTGGCCGGGCGGGATATACCTGCAGTTACCAGAGAAGCCCTTGAAGGCGGTTGCCGCCTCATCCAGCTTAGGGCTAAAACGGCCTCTACCCGAAAGTTTCTGGCACTGGCCCTAAGCTTGAAGGAAATTTGCCTTGCATACGGTGCGCTTTTTATTGTAAATGACCGCCTGGATATTGCCCTGGCCTGCGGTGCTGACGGGCTTCATCTGGGGCAGACAGATATGCCGCTTTCGCAAGCCCGCCATTTTATGCCGCCGGATAGCATTATAGGTATTTCTGCGGATACGCCCGAACAGGCTGTTTCAGCTCAAGACGAAGGGGCGGACTATGTGGCAGCCGGGGCGGTTTTTCCCACCCAAACTAAACTAGATGTCCTTTTCGGCGGTCTTTCAGGTTTAAAGGCCATTCACAAGGTGGTAAAAATACCTCTGGTGGCTATTGGCGGCATAAACAAGTCAAATTTTTATGAAGCCATGCAGGCAGGTGCGGACAGCCTCTGCCTGATAAGTGCGGTCTTAGGTGCGCCTGATATTAAAAAGGCTACTTCAGAATTTATAACCCTTATGGAGGCAGCAAAAATTGACTAGTATCAGTCTCAAAATGGAACAGATATCTGACAGCATACGGGAAAACTTTAAAACCCGTGATGCCGCCCGTGAAAAATCCCTGCCTGTCAGCCGGGAAGCTATCCGCTACTGCAGTCTGGCTATCAGGGCGGTTCACCGCCAGGAACTGGCACAGGCAAGGGAAATGCTGGTTTCGGCCAAAGCCCTTATTAAGGAGGCCGGGCAGGCTATAGACGCATGCGGCGAACTATCCAACACCGCGTTTTTCCTTGATGCCCAGAAAGAGTACGCCGAAGCCAATACCGTACTGGCTCTGGTGGATGGCAAGGATATGCCCTCGCCACAGGAACTGGAAGTGGACAATGCCGCCTATTTAAACGGTATTGGCGAAGCGGCAGGTGAACTTAGGCGCTATATACTGGATGGCCTGAGAAAGGGCGAAGATACCCGCGGCGAAGAGCTGCTTCAGGCTATGGATGATATCTACGAAGTACTGGTTACCATGGATTTCCCGGATGCTATTACCGGCGGGCTTCGTCGGACTACAGACATGGTTCGGGGTGTGCTGGAACGCACCCGAAGTGATTTAACGTTATATATACAGCAAAAGGGGCTTGAGCAAAAGCTGGAAGATTTCCAGTCAAAATTGACCCGGAAAGGGGAGTAATTTAGTGTCTATCTGGATTGCATTGGTTGTCGGTTTAGCGGGTCTGGTTGTTGCCGGGCTGCTGGCCAGGTTTGTCCTCCGGCAAGATGAGGGCATATCTAAAGTGAGGGAAATTGCCTCGGCCATCAGGGAAGGTGCCATGGCCTTTATCACCCGTGAATATACGGTTATGGCCATCTTCGTAGCGGCAGTGACTATCATACTGGCGTTGTTGCCTTCGCTGGGTTGGCCGGTATCGGTCTCGTTCCTGTTTGGGGCATTATGCTCCGGGCTTGCGGGTTTTATTGGCATGAGTATAGCCGTCAGGGCTAATGCGCGTACTACTACTGCCGCCAGTCACAGCCTTAATCAAGGCCTGAAATTTTCTTTCAGGGCCGGTTCGGTTATGGGCATGAGTGTGGTTGGTATCGGTATTATCGGCCTTTCAATAATGTACTTTGCCTTTGGCAGTAACGCAGATTTCCTGCAGATTCTGCCCGGATATGGTTTCGGGGCTTCATCTGTGGCTATCTTTGCCAGAGTGGGCGGCGGTATTTTTACCAAAGCGGCTGATACCGGGGCGGATATTGTGGGCAAAGTGGAAAAAGGTATCCCCGAAGATGACCCCCGCAATGCGGCGGTAGTGGCAGACTTTGTGGGTGATAACGTGGGTGATGTGGCCGGGATGGGGGCTGACCTTTTTGAATCTTATGTAGATTCCATTATAGCTACCATGGCTCTGGCTACTGTCGGGGCCTTCTCAATGAAACTGGGCTATTCGCTTGTCCCGTCTGAGGAAGCGGCTTTCTTCCTGCCCATGCTGGTTGCGGCCGGGGGTATACTGGCCTCGGTTATCGGTATCTTTTTGGTACGTACCGGGGAAAAACTCCAGATGAAGGCCTTGCTGGCAGCTTTGCGCAAGGGTACTCTGGCAGCCGCCTTTTTATCGGCTGTATTCTCTTTCCTGGCTGTCTGGTATCTTCAGGCAGATTTGGGTCTCTTTGTTGCCATTCTGGCCGGGCTGGCGGCGGGTGTATTTATCGGTGAAAGCACCAACTATTTTACTTCATATGTCTATAAACCCACTCTGGGTATAGCGGCATCCTGCCAGACGGGTGCGGCCACCAATATTATTTCCGGTTTTTCGGTGGGGCTGTTGAGTGTAGTCCCTCCGATAATTCTGGTGGTCGCCGCTATTGTCATTGCCTATACTTTCGGTGATGTTTACGGTGTAGCTCTGGCCGGTGTGGGTATGCTGGCTACTCTGGGTATTCAGGACGCTACCGATGCGTACGGCCCGGTAGCTGACAATGCCGGCGGTATAGCTGAAATGGCGGGTTTGCCCAAGGAAGTACGCGAACGGACGGATGCGCTTGATTCTCTGGGCAATACCACTGCCGCCATAGGCAAAGGGTTTGCCATAGGTTCCGCCGGGCTTACTTCACTGGCTCTTTTGCTTTCTTACACCCAGGCGGTTGGTATAACCGCTTCGCAGGTAAGCCTGCTGGATGTCAAGGTGCTGGCCGGGCTTTTGCTGGGTGTTATGATGCCGGCTGTTTTCTGTTCACTTACTTTAAAAGCAGTGGGTGTGACCAGTTTTTCCATTGTGAACGAAGTGCGGCGTCAGTTTAAAGAGATTGCCGGTATTATGGACGGCACTGCCAAGCCCGAATACGGCAAATGTGTAGATATCTGCACCCGTGACTCCATTAAGCAGATGATTTTACCCGGTATTATCACGGTAGTTTCACCGGTAATAGTCGGCTGGTTGCTTGGTTCGGTTGCCGTAGTAGGTTTCCTGGCCGGTATCATCCTGTGCGGGTTTATACTGGCAGTCACTTTTGCCAATGCCGGCGGTGCCTGGGACAACGCCAAGAAATGGGTTGAAACCGGGGCTTACGGCGGCAAAGGTTCGGACGCCCATAAAGCGGCAGTGGTGGGTGATACGGTGGGTGACCCCATGAAGGATACCGCCGGGCCGTCACTTAATATTATGATTAAGCTGGTTGCCATTATTGCCTTGGTTATGGCACCTATACTGGCTAATTTTAGCGGTATAATTTAAGGCTATATAAAGCTAAATAAACGGGTTGCCGGCCTTTTCCTTGCCAATGGTTGTTTCCCGGCCGTGTCCGGGGAAGACAATGGTTTCAGGGGGAAGGCTGAGCAGCCTGTTTATTATATTCTGCCGCAAGGCCTCGGTATCACTTTCCTCAAAATCTGACCGCCCTATGCCGGAGTTAAAAAGGGTATCCCCGCTGAACAAATAACCCGGCGTGTACAAACAGATACCGCCCGGTGTATGTCCAGGTATAGAAATAACCGAAAATCTGGTTTTGCCCAGTTCCAGTGTACTGCCTTCATCAAGCGGAATATCCGGCACAAGGTTTGGCAGCGCGGGCATTCCCAGGTAACTTACCAGCTCAATATTTTCACTTAAGCTGGCATCCGAAGGGTTAAAACAGAGTTTAGCTTCGGGGTAAAGTTTCCGGACATAATCCAGCCCGGCCAGGTGGTCAAGATGCCCATGCGTAAGTAAGATATATTTTACATTCAGCTGGTGCTCGGTCACTGTTTCGGGGATGGAGTTTGAGATAGCAGCCGGGTCAATTATAAGCCCCTCACGGCTTTCTTCGTCACCCAGTATATAGCAGTTTGTGCCCAGTAAACCTAAACGGAGTTTGCGGTTAAGCATGTTTGTATAAGCCTCAAGGATAATATTTTGGCACATTCTAGCACTAAAGCTGGTATCCGCCAAAATATTTTTGACTTATTTGCCCAAAGCTGATAACTTTTTATTCATGAGTATAGATAATCAGCCGAATCTGTCTGCCGCTTCATTCAGCTTCCGTCCGGCTTATTTCATGGCACCGCTGCTGGTGCTGGTTATGTCGCTTATCCTTACTGCTATTTATTTTGGCCGTTTGCCGGCAGAGGTAGCTTACCGCTTCAGTATTGACGGCGCACCGGTTACCTATATAAATGCCGGGCTGATAACCGGCATGCTGGTTGGGGTGCAGGTTTTAGTGGTACTTTTGGCTTTTGGCTTGGCGTTTTTCCTGCCGCGGCTCAGCTTTTTTAAAACCAACCAGACGGATTTCTGGGTGAAACCGGGAACTTTGCTTGGGTTTATGGGTAATATTATGGCCGTGCCCCAGCTGATACTGGCATATGCTTTGCTGGACGTATTTGTTTACAATGTTCATCAAATTCACCTGTTGCCCCTGTGGCTGTTTGCCATTATCCTTATTGTTATATCAGCCATTGTTATAGGGATTTTTGCCATTCCGGTATTTGTCAGGGCTTACAAAACTTTTAACGGCCCGAGTGCAAGCAAAAAGGAGTAATTGACCTTGTCTGAAAATGTTTCTCAGCCTGTTTCCATGGATAAAATAGTTTCTCTGGCCCGCCGCCGGGGCTTTATATTCCCCAGCAGTGAAATCTACGGCGGCCTGAATAGCTGCTGGGACTACGGCCCGCTGGGCGTAGAACTGAAGCGCAACGTTAAAGAAGCCTGGTGGCGTTATATGGTACGTGACCGGGATGACGTGGTTGGTTTGGATGCCAGTATCATCATGCACCCCCGTGTTTGGGAGGCCAGCGGTCATGTGGCCGGGTTTTCCGACCCCATGGTGGACTGCAAAAATTGTAAAATGCGCTGGCGCCCCACAGACCTTGCCGAACCCAAATGTCCGGCCTGCGGCGGTGAGCTTACCGAATCTCGCCAGTTTAACCTCATGTTTAAAACCTTTATGGGCCCGGTTGAAGAGGCGGCCAATATTGTTTATTTGCGGCCGGAAACCGCTCAGGGCATATTTGTAAATTTTGAAAACGTTTTAAATACCACCCGCAAAAAACTGCCCTTCGGTATTGCCCAAATAGGTAAATCGTTCCGCAACGAAATTACTACCGGTAACTTTATTTTCCGCTCACGCGAGTTTGAGCAGATGGAATTGGAGTACTTTGTAAAACCGGGTGCGGATGATGCCTGCTTGGAGGAATGGACTCAGTACCGCCTGAACTGGTATAAAAACCTGGGTATGAATCCTGAAAACCTCAGGCTTCGGGCTCACCGCTCTGACGAACTGGCTCATTATGCCAAGGGTTGTTATGACGTGGAATACAATTTCCCCATGGGCTGGAGTGAGCTTGAAGGTATAGCCAACAGGCGTGATTTTGACCTTACCCAGCACTCCAAATACAGCGGCAAGGCACTGGAGTATTTTGATGAAGAAACCAAAGAACACTTTATACCCTATGTAATAGAACCATCAGCCGGGGTTGAACGCTCTACTCTGGCTTTCCTGATTGATGCGTATGCCGAAGAGCCTGACAAGGACGAAATACGGACTGTTTTGCACCTGCACCCTGCACTTGCCCCGTACAAGATAGCCGTCTTGCCTCTTTCCAAGAAAGAAATACTGTCTGATTATGCCCGCAAGATTTATGCTGACCTTAGAAAATGCTGGATGGTAGCTTACGATGACTCACAGAGTATCGGCCGCCGTTACCGCCGTCAGGACGAAATAGGTACACCCTACTGTGTTACGTTGGATTTCCAGTCTCTGGAAGATGGCATGGTAACCATACGTGACAGGGACAGCATGGACCAAATACGGGTAAAAGTATCCGAACTTAGCTGCATTCTGGCTGCCAAACTTTCGGGTGAGCCGTTTAACAGCTGATTTGGAGGCGAAATTGAAAATCCTCCACTTTGCAGACCTTCACATAGGGGTGGAGAATTACGGCCGTTTTGACAGTGCAACCGGGCTTTCCTCCCGGCTGGCTGATTTCTTGGCTGCTTTTGACCGTTTGGTGGCTTATGCCATTGAGAACAAAGTGGATTTGGTGGTTTTCAGCGGTGATGCTTACAAAAGCCGTGACCCTTCCCAGACCCAGCAGCGGGAGTTCGCCCGCCGGATAAGTACCCTGGCAAATAACGGCATACAGGTGTTTCTGCTGGTGGGAAACCATGACCTGCCGAATGCCACCGGCAGGGCTACCACAACCGAAATATTTGATACGCTTAATATTGCCAATGTGCATGTTTCCGCCAAGGCGGAAGTGCGGCTGATAAATACCCGCAGCGGCCCTGTTCAGGTCGCCTCCCTGCCGTGGTTACGCCGTTCTTCTGTTCTTTCGGTCTCAAACCAGAAAGAAGAAAAAAGCCTGAGCATTGAGGAACTTAACCAGAGGGTGGAACATTATCTGTCCGGTATTATAGAAAATCTGGCCGGCCAGCTTGATAAAAATATTCCTGCCATTCTTTCCGCCCATCTTTCGGTCAATACCGCCAAACTGGGCTCAGAGCGGAATATCTCAATAGGTCACGAGCCCACAGTTATGTTAAGTAATATTGCCAACCCTGCTTTTGATTATATTGCTCTGGGGCATATCCATAAGCAGCAGGTATTGTCTTCTTCACCTCCGGTAGTGTATCCCGGCAGTCTGGAAAGGCTGGATTTCGGCGAAGAAAAGGACGATAAAGGTTTTTATCTGGTTGAGATAGACCCCCTCAGCCGCAAAACTGAATTTGAGTTTATAAAACTGGAAGGCCGCCGTTTTCTGACTATAGAGCATACTGTAACGGCAGACAGCCTTGACCCGACTCAGGAAGTAATAAATATATTACAATCACGTCAGCCGGAAATAAAAGATGCAATAGTCCGCCTGAAGCTGGAGCTGCCGGCAGAGATTGGCGGGCAGCTGCTGGATAATGATATACGGGAAGCTTTGTGTGAGGCCCATAACTTCACTGTTTCCAAAAATTTCACCCGCTCAAGCCGCCAAAGAGAGGGCGGTTTCAAAGCGGAGGGGCTTGACCCTGTTCAGGCTTTGGAACATTATTTGGATGCCAGGCAGACTTCGGCACAGGAGAAAAAGACTCTGCTGGAGTATGGCCGCAGGCTGTATACTGCACTGGATAGCAAACAGACAAAAGTTTAATACCCATTTAAAGGAATTTTAATGTCATATAATGCATCTTCAGGTACTCCGTTGGTGAAAGTTTTAGTGGAAGCCAGGCTTGGTTCACGCCGCAAAATGGCGGAGGCTATTAAACAGGGTCTGGTTACCCTGAACGGACAGAAAGCGGAATCTTACTCCCAGCCGGTAAATACCCAGAAGGATAAGGTAACCTTTGAGGGCAAACCTGTTGAACTTAGCCGTATCCGCCGTATATACCTTATGTTAAATAAGCCGCCTGAAATAGTCTCTACCACCAGTGATGAACTGGGTCGTAAAACTGTGATGGATTTGCTCCACCGCCGTTATGAAGGGGCAGGACTATTCCCTGTGGGCAGGCTGGATGAAGCTACTACAGGACTGCTATTGCTTACCAATGACGGTGAACTGACTAATCGCCTTACCCACCCCAGCTATGAAATAGAAAAAGAATACCTGATATCCATTGATGCCGCACTTACCCAGGCAGATAAAGAAAGCCTGGAAAAAGGCATGTTGCTGGATGACGGACTGACCTCACCTGCCCGCTTAAGCCGGGTTACAGACGAACCGCCGTATAACTATAAACTGATAATACACGAAGGTAAAAAACGGATAGTAAGGCGTATGTTTGCCCATTTGGGATACCAGATAAAGGCTCTGAAGCGCAGCCGTATAGCCACACTGCGTTTGGGCAAACTGGAAGAAGGCAAAACCCGTGAGCTTACTCCGGGAGAAATAGCCGCCCTAAAGCGTATTACCCGCCTTAAATAAGGGGTTTACGCCGCATGGTCATGCTGGGCGGAGGCAGGTTTTCCGGGCGGAGATTTAAGTTTTGGCGGCGCATCTGCCAGTCTTTAAATACCTTTAACCCCTGTTCATCATCCAGTACATTCCAATACCGGTAGTAATCTGATACGTAAAACTTGGGCATAAACCCGTCAGCTACGGTAATTACTTCGTCGGCTGCCTTTTCCACCAGTTTACGGGCAGTAGCTGAAGCAGCGGGTACGGCGGCGACTATTCTGGCCGGTTTTTTACGCCTTACAGATTCTATCGCCGCCAGCATGGTGTAACCTGAGGCGAGTCCGTCATCAATGATAATAGCTGTCCGCCCGTTCAGTATGGAAAGTGTGCGGTGTCCCCTGTACAGCAGGCTTCTCTGCTGTACTTCCGCCCGTACTTTGTTGACCGTATAATGTATCTGCTGTTCGGTCATCTTCAGGTAATTTACCACTTCGTGGTTAAGCATCACCGCCCCGTCGTCTGCCACTGCCCCAAAGCCTCCTTCCGGCCTTAACGGTATGGGCAGTTTACGGGAAATAATCATATCCATATCGGCATCCAGTGCCAAAGCCACCTGGGTAGCAATGGGTATACCGCCGTTAGGGATAGCCAGCACTATGGCAGATTTGTCCTTGTATTGGGTCAGTTTTTCAGCCAGCTGTCTGCCTGCATCAAATCGGTTTTCAAATATGGGCGATACCAGTGGTCTGTGCATCATGTCTCCTGCGGAATAAGTTTAAAAGCGTTTACATCTACCAGCCCCAGGTCTGTCAGGCGCAGTTTGGGTATAACAGGCAGGGCCATAAAGGATAAAGTGGCAAAGGGGGCGCTTAATTTACAGCCCAGTCCGGCTGCCTGTTTATTTATTTCTTCCAGTGCGTCTACCACTTTTTCAAGCGGCTGGGTGGAAAGCAGCCCGGCTACGGGCAATGGCACCGAAGCACTTATCTTCCCGTCCACCACCAGGGCAATGCCTCCGTTTATTCTTTCCAGTTCCTTTACGGCAGCATATATATCGGCATCATTTGTGCCTACGGCTACTACATTATGCGAATCATGGGCGACAGATGAAGCTATAGCCCCTTTTTTAATTCCAAATCCCTTTATCAGCCCCCGTCCTATATTGCCGCTTTGGCAGTGTCTTTCCAATACCACTATTTTTAGCAAATCCTGTTCAATATCTGGTGTGATAACCCCGTTTTCAGCGGGTATTTTCAGGTTTAGCCTGCGGGTTACAATCTGCCCGGGTATTACCTCTATGACAGGCATTTGGGTACTGCTGCCTTTAAGCGCCAGGTCTTTGATGTCAAAAGGTTTTATGTGCATACTGCTTAGAAGTGATTTGGGGACGTGGCTTTGGGGTTTAAATAATACCTGACCCTTTTCCGCTACCAGTTCCCCTTTGTGAAAGACCATATCTATATCCAGCTGATTTAGGTCTTGGCAGATTATCATGTTAGCCAGATATCCGGGTGCAATTGCCCCGTGACCATTCAGACGGAAATACTCGGCGGTGTTTATACTGGCCAGCTGGATAGCCCTTACGGGGTCAAGCCCCAGCTTTATGGCTTTGCGCACTACTGCGTCAATATCCCCGTCCTTTTGCAAATCAGCACAGCTTCGGTCATCTACCACAAAAATACAGCGCTTATAAGTTTTATCGGTTACCAGCGGCAGAAGCTCTGTCAGGTTTTTCTCCGAAGACCCTTCGCGTATCATTATGTACATGCCGCGGGCCAGTTTTTCTTTGGCCTCATCAAGGTGAATACACTCATGGTCAGAGTGTATCCCGGCGGAAATATAGGCATTTAAATCCTTGCCCGAAAGACCCGGAGCGTGGCCGTCCAGCACTTTACCCGAAGCGGCCTCAATCTTATCCAGTACCGAAGGGACAGCGAACAGTACCCCGGGAAAATTCATCATTTCTCCCAGTCCGGTTACGTTTGGAAGACGCAGCAGCTCGGTCACATCTTTAGAGTTTATTTCGGCTCCGGCAGTTTCCAGATGGGTGGCAGGTACGCAGGAAGGGACTTGTAAAAAAATGTTTAAAGGCAAATCAGCTGAAGCACTCAAGACATAATCAATGCCCTCTTTGCCGCAGACATTACTTATTTCGTGCAGGTCGGTTATCAGGGCGGACGTGCCATGGGCAACTACTGCTCGGGCGTATTGGGAAATATCCAGCATGGAGCTTTCCACATGGGTATGTCCGTTGATAAATCCGGGCAGAAGATACGCCCCTTTAAGGTCAATCACCCGGTTACCCAGTGTGTAGTCCCCGACACCGGCTATTTGGCCGCCAAACATAGCCACATTTGCCGGTTCTATTTCAGCGTTAAATACGTTTACTACTCTGGCATTTAAAAGCACCAAATCAGCTTTGGCTTCGCCTCTGGCAACTTTTATCAGCTGGCTAAGGTTTGTCTGCATCCGGTTGTTCCTCCAGAGCAAATATTTCAGGTAACTGGCGGTGGCATTCGCCCCTGTCCAGTCCGTAACCTACCAGAAATTTATCAGCTACTTCACAGCCCAGATAGTCTATTTCTACCGGGCAGATTCTGCGGCTGGGTTTACTGAGCAGGGCACACAGCTTTACCGAGTTTGCTTTACGCCTTTTCAGATACTTTAAAAGGTAAGAAATAGTTAACCCCGAATCAACAATATCTTCCACTACCAGTACGTCTTTGCCGGTAATATCCCGCTTAAGGGGGCGGGTCAGGCGTACTTTGCCGCTGCTTTGGGTATTTTGACCGTAACTGGCCAGCCCTACAAATTCCAGTTCAACAGGCATATTCAGGCGGCGAATCAGGTCAGCCATAAAAATAAATGACCCCTTTAGCACGCCTATTACCACCAGCGGTTTATCTTGGTAGCTGCGGTTGATTTCAGCGGACAAACGTTCAAGATAAACTTCAATATCAGCCCTGGGAATAAAAAGCGAAAGATTTATCCTGTTCATCATCTGGTTGTGATTATAGCCCCCAAAACTTCACCTGTCTAGAAAACCGGGGTTTTTCGGCCGCACTGACATCTATTATTACTGCCTAACCTTGCAGCCTGAAATACGTTATAGACACTGGTAGTCGAATTTGTTACGGGGAGGTGCGCAGCGGCTGGTGTTTTGACCTTTTCGGCTGGTTAAACTTTAGTTCCATAAATACAAAGTTTAAAGCTAAATGGTATGCTTCGGGGAAAAAGAGTGTTATAATTTGCCAACTAAAATTGATAGATAACGAGGATTTTATGAAGTGTCTTAATTGTTCCCGTGATTTTGATGATAGCCTGGTTGAATCCGGCTTGCTTTTCTGCCCTTTCTGCGGTGTCGGACAACCCCGGGGTTCGCAAAACCCCGATATAGATAATATGACCTTTTGTAGCTGCGGTCAGGGCATTGTGGGGAAGGTTAACTATTGCCCAAGCTGCGGCCAGATGTTAAACCCTGACGCTCCCCCTCTTGAGCGAACCGGCCGTCTTTATAAGAATACCACCCGCCGTGAGTCAGCCGAAAAGTTTTCACCGCCAGTACAGCCTGCTTCCGAAGATGACGAATATGAAAATGATGAAGAACTGGAATCAACTGCCAAGCCGCGGAATTACCGTGATGAAGATGATACTACCCCTGTCGCTAGACCTGCCCGGCAGGCTTATCCCTATTATGACCAGTACGAAGAACGTCCCCGCAGCCGCACCTCCCGCCGTTATGCTGCTGAAGATGATTATTACGAAGATGAAGAACCCCGCTACCGCACTCCCCGCCGCCCTGCCAAGGCTTACCGTGAGGAGCGCAGTTACCGTCCTAACCGCCGCAATGATGTAATGCCCCTTCTGGTGGTGCTCCTGATTGCTGCGGTGGCTGTGCTGGGCTATGGTGTTTATCTGCTCATCCAAAACTTTACAGGCAGTTAACCCATCTTCCTTAATCCAGCCTTAATATTGCTGCTGTATAGTTAGTGCACGTGCAGTTTAATTATGCCTTTTCACTGCAGACAGAGAAAGGAAACAGATGGTTATTCAAGTGCAAGACTTGGTAAAGGTCTACGGTCCAATCAGGGCGGTGGATGGTATCAGTTTTGAGGTCAAAAAAGGTGAGGTCTTCGGTATGCTGGGTCCGAACGGTGCCGGTAAGACTACCACAACCGAAATTATTGAGGGTCTGCGGGATGCGGATTCAGGCAGTGTCACGGTGATGGGTATGGATGTACGCAAACAGCGTGAACAGATTAAACAGCTTATCGGCATCCAGCTTCAGGCTCCGGCTCTTTTGCCGCTGTTAAATGTAGAAGAAATATTAAAACTTTTCACCTCTTTCTACCGTAATTCTCTGCCGGTTGATAAACTATTGGAAATGGTAGCGCTGACCGAAAGCCGCAAGGTGCTTTCTAAGAATCTCTCCGGCGGTCAGCAGCAGCGCTTATCGGTAGCTATGGCTATGGTCAATAACCCGGAGATTACCTTTCTGGACGAACCCACCACCGGGCTTGACCCTCAGGCCAGGCGGGGTTTGTGGTCGGTTATTGAAGAGCTGCGCGCACAGGGTAAAACAGTCTTCCTCACCACCCATTATATGGACGAGGCTGAACGGCTTTGTGACCGGATTGCGGTAGTAGACCATGGCAAGATTATTGCTTTGGATACACCTAAAAAACTTATCTCAAGCAACTTTAAAGAAAGCGCCATTGAGTTTGAAATGGAACCTGTGCCCTCCGGTGAACTTCTGGGGTCTTTTCCGTGTGTGACCAGTGCTTCAGTAGAAGGTTTTGAGGTTATTTTATATTCGGCTGATGTCCCTAAAACTATGGGCGCCATACTGGATTATGCGGATAAAAACAAGGGTAATACCGAACTGCGTAATCTGCATGTCCGCCAGGCTACCCTGGAAGACGTATTCTTGAAACTGACCGGCAGGAAGATAAGAGAATGAATTCATTTTTAAATATGCTAAATGCCAATTTCAAGCAATTTCTTCGGGACAAGACCGCTTTGTTTTTTACCCTGGCTTTCCCGGTACTCTTTATCATTATGTTCGGGCTGGTTTTCAGCGGTACAGACAAGATTAATTATGATGTTGCCCTGGTAAACGAAGACGATTCGCAGATAAGTCAGGGTATAGTTCAGGCTTTCAGTCAGGTAAGCATATTTTCCGTGCAAGATAACCCGCGGGATGACAGTCTGCAGCTTCTTACAGACGGTAAGCTCAAGGCAGTTATAATACTGCCGGAGGGTTTGGGGCAGGCGGCTCTGTCCGGGCAGACTACCGAGGTGCAGGTCTATTATGACGGCTCTCAAACCAGCGTAAACCAGATTATTTTGCCGGTGGTCAAAGAGATACTTCAGAGTATAAACCGTGAGATAACCCAGACGCCTGTTTTGTTTGAGATAAGCGAAGAGACTATCCAAACCAAAGATATGAGCATGATGAGTTTCTTTATCCCCGGTGTGCTGGCCATGTCTATCATGTTCCTGGGAATTTATTCGGCCATGCCGCTTATTCAGCAGCGGGAAAAGAAGATTTTGAAGCGGCTGGGGGCTTCCCCCATTTCCCGCTCCACTATTATATTCAGCCAGGTAGTGCTCAGGCTGGGGCTGGCAGTGCTTCAGACCGTTATCATTATAGTCATCGGGCAGCTTATGTTCGGCGTGGAGATTTTAGGCAACTGGTGGCTGCTGTTAGGGCTGGTGATGCTGGGAACGCTGTCATTTATCAGTCTGGGTTTTCTGGTGGCTTCACTGGCCAAGACCGAAGAGGGTGCTATGCCCATTGTGCAGCTTATCCAGTTCCCCATGATGTTCCTTTCCGGCATTTTCTTTCCGCTGGAATATATGCCGGATTTCATGCGCCCGGTGGTGAATGCTTTACCGCTGACCTATTTGGGTGATGCCTTCAGACAGGTAATGGTGGACGGAGCTCCCGCTTTCCCGCTGGGGGTTGATTTGCTGGTAGTCACAGGCTGGCTGGTGGTATGTATGGCTATCTCGGTCCGCTTTTTCCGCTGGGAATGACCAGTTTTTGCGAATAATAAAACTAAAGGCCGGGAATTAAACCCGGCCTTTGTTATTTATGGGTAATTTTGGGGGTTTTTTATAAAACCAGCATGGCATCACCAAAGCTGTAAAAGCGGTAATGCTCATTTATAGCCTTTTCATAGGCTTTCTGAAGTAACGGCCAGCCGGCAAAGGCCGCTGTCAGCATAAGGGGGGTGGAACGGGGCAGATGGAAATTGGTAATAAAACAGTCAGCCACTTTAAATTTATATCCCGGCAAGATAAACAAATCCGCCCAGCCGGAATAAGGTTTGATAAGGCTGGTCTGGCTCAGGCTGGAAGCCTGTTCCACCAGTCTGGTGGCCGAAGTACCCACACAAAATACCCGTTTACCGTTTGCTTTGGCCTGGCAGATAGCCGCGGCAGTTTCCTCACTTAATATTCCGTATTCCCGGTGGATTATATGGTCACTGGGGTCGTCTTCTTTGACCGGGCGGAAGGTATCCAGCCCTATGTGCAGGGTTACGTAGGTACAAATTACACCCATATCCCCAAGGCGTTCTAACAGCTCCGGGGTGAAATGAAGCCCGGCAGTTGGGGCGGCAACACTGCCGTTAGTCAGGGCGTAAACTGTCTGGTAGCGTTCCGGGTCTGAAACAGGCGTGTGTATATAAGGCGGCAAAGGCACTTCGCCCAGTTTCATGAGCAGGGTTTCATCTGAAAAACGCAAAAGTTTGATGCCGTCTTCTTTATCTGCCAGCACTTCGGCTTGAATATGTATCTGTCCGTCTTGCTTCCGGATATCAATAACAGTGCCGGTTTTGGTGCGTTTCCCCGGTTTTAACAGGGCTTCCCAGCAACCGTTGCCGTCACTTTTCAGCAGGAGTATTTCAATTTTGGCTGAAGTATCCCGCTTAATGCCTTTTATACGGGCGGGCAGCACCCGGCTGTTATTCATTACCAGTACGTCTCCCGGCTGAAAATAACCGGTTATGTCTCTGAAAATACAGCTCTTTAGCTCCCCGCTCTGGCGGTTTAAGACCAGCAAACGTGAGCTGTCACGGGGTTCGGCGGGTTTCTGGGCAATGTATTCCTGCGGCAGGTTATAATCAAAATCGCTGGTTTTCACAAATCCTCAAACAAATATACAGAGTGATAGTCAATTTTTAGTCACTGTAAGTATATCCGTGAGAAGTTTTTTAAGCAATTTTGGTAATTCCGGCTGTTATCCTGGTAATGACGGCGGTTAGTTTGCCCGGTTTTTGAGGGTATGCTAAACTCATCTTTGTTATGAAAATACTTGTGAGCAATGATGACGGTATTTATTCATCAGGCCTGTGGGCACTGGTGAAAAGGCTCAAAGAAGTTGGTGAAGTAGTGGTGGTAGCCCCTGACCGTGAACAAAGTGCTACCGGTACCCAGGTAACCCTGCGCCAGCCCCTCCGGGTGCAGAAAACCCACCCGCTTATTCCGGGCATAGAGACTTATTCGGTAGAAGGCAGCCCCTGTGATTGTGTAATAATGGGTTTAGCCAAGCTGATAACCGAACCGGTGGATTTGGTGGTATCAGGCATAAACCATGGCCTGAATCTGGGTGATGATGTGCTTATTTCGGGGACAGTGGGTGCCGCCCTGCAGGGATACCTGCGTAACATACCCTCAATAGCCATCTCAATACCCGTCACGGCGGAAGAGCCCGAAAATCTGGATAGTGCCGCCTGTATTACAGCGGAGATAGCACGCCGGATACAGAGCGGGCATATCAGTAAAAATTCTTTTCTAAATATAAATACCCCTGACCTGCCGCTTTGCCGGATTAATGAGTTACGGGTTACCCCGCTTGCCCATAAAACCCATATAGAAACAGTGGAAGAAGGGCATGATGGCCGGAAGCGTTATTTCTGGCTCAGGCGCCGCCAGCTAAGCCCGGCAGACAATAACGAAACGGATATCTGGGCGGTGGAAAACGGTCTAATCTCTATAAGTGCCCTTCATGAAAGACTTTTCCAACAGCCGCCCTTTATGCTTGAAGATACTGAAACTGCCGGCATACTGGCTTCAGCCAGAGCCCTTCAGGATATAATCTAGTAGTAAATAACCGCCCCGGATAGTCTTAGCCTGATTTTTTAAGTCACTGCCAGATACAAAAACCGGTTTTTGGCTTGACCGGATATGTCATGTGGTATATCATTTTAGGGTATCAATATAATGTCTTGAGGTATTGAGATGAGCAACTCTACAAATGGCAAATTTCTAAGGGGGATAATGCTCTCTTCGCCTGTGCTGGTTATTGCCGCAGTGAGCGTAATATTCTCGATTTCAGTTGCTTTGGAAGGCAAAATAGATTCTTCACCTACCGGAAGTACCAGTAACAATACCCAGCAGGTAGATAATAATGAACCTGCTGATAATACTCCATCTGGTGAGCCGATTATTATACTGGTAGCTGCCGAAACTTTGTATTCACAGTTTATCAGTCCCGGTGAAATCAACCCTGAGCAGTATTATACCAATAAAACTATCAAAGTCAGAGGGAAAATAGCCGACTTTGTTTATGGTTCGGCACCTAACAGTTGCTGGATATCCTTGAAAACTGATTTGGATAACGGGGCAAATATAATTTGCTACTTCGGTAATTATGTAATCAAACCGGGAGCTGATATTGAAATCGGCATGGAGATTGCAATTACCGGTACATGTATGGGTATGACCAACGGGAAAATCACTTTCGTTGGTTCATCTACGGAGGACATTGAGTTTATACCCTACGACCAGAATATAGAGGCCTAAATACGGGTTATATGCCACCGACCTTAACCGGCGGTGAGCTTTCGGGTGCTTTAAATTAAATATCTCCCCGCTTGGATCGGAAAACGGCCGAGACGGTAAATAAAAAGATTTTTTTAGATGCCTTCTTCGATCTTTCGGGGAGGGCATCTATCATTATCAGGGGGTAACAGGTGCAGACGCTGGGTTTTATAGGGGCAGGCACAGTGGGGAGTGCATTAGCTGTGGGGCTAGCCGGTAAAGGATATCCCGTTTCCGGCATTGCCAGCCGCACGTCTCAGTCTGCAAACAGGCTTTGCCGGAAAATCCCTTCGGCACAAATCTGCCTTAATCCGCAGGGAGTGGCTGACACCGCTGATATTATATTTATTACCACCCCGGACGACGCTATTGCCGAAGTCTGCCGCAGTATCAGCTGGCATCTCGGCCAATATGTAATTCACTGCTCAGGGGCTTATTCGGCTGATTTGTTGCAGTCCGCTAAAGATTTCGGTGCTTATACAGGGGTACTGCACCCTCTCCAGAGTTTCAGTTTGCAGACAGACCCGGTAAAAAACCTTAGGGGTATTACCTATGCGCTGGAGGGTGATGACCAGACTTTGCCTGTGCTTAAAGATATGGTAAAAGTGCTTGGCGGAGAGTGGATAATCCTTAAACCCTCAGATAAGCTAAGTTATCATCTGGCAGCAGTTATGGCTTCCAACTATCTGGTTACCCTTATAAAAATGGCTGCCGGGCTCTGGCAGACTTTTGGGGTCCCCGAAGATAAAGCCGTAAAAGCCCTTATGCCGCTGGTACGGGGCACCCTTTCAAATATAGAAAAAGCAGGTATAACTAGTGCTCTATCCGGGCCTATAGCCAGGGGGGATTACGGGACTGTTTTAAAACATCTGGCAAGTCTTGAAAATACTGCCCCGGAGTTACTGCCTGTTTATAAAGAACTGGGCAGGCAAACTGTTAAAATAGCGCTTGATAAGGAAAACCCCAATCTGGCTGGCATAGAAAAAGTATCCGCGATACTGGCAAATTAAGGAGACATATACAGTGAGAATCATGCTCAAAAGCAAAATCCACCGGGCTACCATTACCGATGCCTGCATAGACTATGAAGGCAGTATTACCATTGATAAAAACCTTATGCAGGCAGCCAACTTGCTGCCCTACGAACAGGTTCATGTGGTAAATGTAAATAACGGAACGCGGCTGGAGACCTATGTTATAGAGGGCCCGGCTGGCAGCGGGCAGATATGTTTAAACGGGGCAGCTGCCCGTATGGGAATGAAGGGGGATAAAGTAATTATACTGGGCTACAGCCTGATTACCGAAGAAGATACCCTTACCCACCAGCCGAATCTGGTATATGTAGACAGTCTTAACCGCATAACCAAAGTTAAAAACGGGATTGCCAGCCGGAATTTAGAGGTATAAATATGCGTACCACCATCAGCCAGCTAAAGGAAATGAAACAGAATAAGCAGAAGATAGCCATGCTGACTGCATATGACTATCCCACCGCCCAGATATTGGATAAAGCCGGTATACCGGCCATACTGGTGGGAGACAGTTTGGGTATGGTGGTGCTTGGATATGATTCCACCGTAAGCGTTACCATGGAAGATATGCTGCACCATCTGAAAGCTGTAGTCAGGGGCAGTCAAAAGGCCATGGTCATAGCAGATATGCCTTTTATGACCTATCACCTAAGCCCGGAACAGGCACTCCTGAACGCAGGGCGTTTTATGCAGGAAGGCGGCGCTCAGGCTGTTAAACTGGAGGGCGGGGTAAATGTGGCTGACAAGGTTAAACGTATAGTTGACTGCGGCATTCCCGTTATGGGGCATATAGGGCTGACTCCCCAGTCTGTTAACCAGTTAAGCGGGTTTAAAGTCCAGGGGAAAACTCTGACAGCTGCTTTAGCCCTGCTAGAGGATGCCAGGGCTCTGGAAAAAGCCGGGGCTTTTGCTATAGTGCTGGAAACTATGCCGGCTGAGCTGGCGGCTATGATTACCGCTGCCGTTTCCATACCTACCATAGGCATAGGGGCAGGTGAAAGTTGTGACGGCCAGGTGCAGGTGGTATCCGATATGCTGGGTATGTTTACTGATTTTGTACCTAAACATACTAAAAAATATGCTGATTTAAATAGTATTATCTCAAAAGCTGTATCCGAATATGTCACTGAGGTTGCAAAAGGTGAATTCCCCACTTTGAAAGAAAGCTTCACCCTTGATAAAAAGGTATTGGAGGAACTGAAAAAGTGCGTATCATCAGAACAGTAGCCGAGATGCAAAAACTGCACCGTGAAATTTGCGGGCCGGTTGGCCTGGTGCCGACTATGGGCTATCTGCACGAAGGGCATTTATCCCTGATTAGAGCCTCTAAAAAACAGGATCTAAATACGGTCGCCAGTATCTTTGTTAATCCAACCCAGTTCGGGCCGCATGAGGATTTTAAAAAGTACCCCCGTGACGAAAAACGGGATATGGCCATGCTGGAAAATGCCGGTGTGGATTATGTCTTTGCCCCGCCTGTTGAGGAAATGTATCCACCCGGCTTTGATTCATGGGTAGAGCCGGGTGTTTTGCAGGAACGTTTGGAAGGGGCTGTCCGTCCGGGGCATTTCCGCGGGGTATGCACTGTTGTAGCTAAACTTTTTACGATAATCCGCCCTGACAGAGCCTATTTCGGGCAGAAAGATTACCAGCAGTACCTCATAATAAAAAAAATGGCCTCAGACCTTAATCTGGACGTATCAGTGGAAATGCTGCCCATAATACGTGAGAGTGACGGTCTGGCACTAAGCAGCCGCAACACCTATCTTTCTACTTTAGAGCGTAAGGCGGCTTTGGTGCTTTACCGTTCCCTGCTCACAGCCAAAAGCTTGTTTGCTGCAAAAGAGTACAGTGCAGATGCCATACGAAGAAAAATGACTGAGGAAATACAGCGCGAATCCCTGGCGGAAATAGATTATGTCAGTTTGTCAGACAAGGATACCATTTGTGAGGCGGATAAAGTATCTGCCCAAACTATTGCTCTGGTAGCTGCCAGATTCGGCAAAACCCGTCTGATAGACAATATGTTTTTAGCCTAAGCTGCCCCCGCAGGTTTTTTCTTTGGCGGTTCTTTGATAAATACCAGCAAACCGATAATGGCAAGCAAGGCCAGTGCCGCCCCGAAGTAAAAGGGCGCTGCCGAACCTATACTATCCCACAGAATACCCGCAATAAGGCTGGCTGGCAGCAAAGTCAGCCCGACTACACCCTGATACAAGCCATAGGCAGTACCCCGCTTATCCGGTGGTATCATATCTGCCACAAAGGCTTTGGCTACCCCTTCTACAATCCCGTAGTATAGCCCGTAACAGCCAAACAGTATCCAGATACCAATCTGGCTTTGGGTAACGGCAAAACCCAGATACACCAGGGCGTAAAACAGCCAGCCCATGGCTATTACTCTTCTGCGCCCTATTCTGTCTGAAAGCAGCCCGGCCGGCAGTGAAATCAGGGTATAGGTCAGGTTAAAAACTACCAGCATCAGGCTGATTGCCAGTACCGAAACCCCCATATCCTGTGCCCGCAGAATAACAAAATAATCACTGGAATTCCCCAGCGTAAATAAAAACATAACCAAAAGAAAAAGTTTGAAGCGGCTGTCCATACCGGAAAACAAAGTGCGAAAATTAAAATGAGGTTTCATATCCGCTTGGGCGGTATTTTGGGGGCGGCGTTTTTCCTTTACAAATACCGCCAGTACCAGCACTGCCAAAAAAGCCGGAATTATGCCCCACCATACCAGTGTAGTATATGTTTCCGGTTTGAGTGTCAGGCTGCCGCTTTGGGCAAAATATATGACTACTGCCGCAATACCCAGACCCAGTGTCGCCCCCAGACTGTCCATTGCTTTATGTAAACCAAAACTGCGCCCTCGTTCATACACTTCAACCGAATTGGCAATCAAGGCGTCTCTGGGTGAAGATCTGACCCCTTTGCCCACTCTATCTGCAAAACGGACACCGGTTACTACTCCCCAGCTGTTTGCCAGAAGCATAAACGGCTTTGAAAGTGCAGAAAATCCGTAACCGAATAGTGCTAGGCTTTTACAGCGGTTAATCTTGTCACTAAGATACCCGCTCAAGATTTTAAAAATAGCTTCGGTAGAATCTGAAAGCCCGCCCACAAAGCCGATTACGGTGGTAGTCGCTCCCAGTACGTTAGCTAGAAACAGCGGCACCAGGGTAAAAATAATCTCACTGGAGATATCGGTCAGGAAGCTTACTATCCCCAGAAAAAATACGTTGGGTGCAAACCCCATAATCCTTTTTTCGGAAGCGGCAGGTTTCATTTCTTGCTTCATTTTCCAGTTACCTTAATTCGCCCCTGCTGGATATGTTTGCACCACTCATTAAGCCTCTCAGGGCTTTAGACGGCGGTTTGGGCGTCTCCCTGCCCTATCCGGCTAGAGCTTCTTTTAAAAGCATGCAGCGTATTTAGGGCATCAGCTGAGATACCTTTGCATATGCCGGAAATATTATCCGGCTGATAATATATCGCTTTAACATATCAGCACAGGATATAATAATATGCGTATTATCCTGTCGGTGCAAGATAAAAATAGCCTTGAAACAGGCTGAAATTCTTGACACCTTTAACGCTTAAGGCTACAATACTACATGTTTTCGCCGAGGTAGCTCAGCCGGTAGAGCAGCGGACTGAAAATCCGCGTGTCCCCAGTTCGATCCTGGGCCTCGGCACCATTTGATATTGGTATTTCAGTTACTTAAAATAGCTTTAATCAGCAAACGTAGCCAGCGAAAGTAATCTTAAACCGGCCGAAGTGGCGGAATGGCAGACGCGGCAGTCTCAAACACTGCTGGGGGTAAACCTCGTGTCGGTTCGAGTCCGACCTTCGGCACCAAGAGGACTTGAAAGCTTACTTTTAGGCTATGGCGAGTTGTGTAGTGGTAGCACAGAGGACTTTGAATCCTTATGCCCAGGTTCGAATCCTGGCTCGCCAGCCAAATAAAGCGTTCCCGAGTAGCTCAGTGGTAGAGCGGGCGGCTGTTAACCGCTTGGTCGTAGGTTCGAATCCTACCTCGGGAGCCAAGTTTATCAATACGCAGAACTTCCTCTGTAGTGGTTAACCCATTTATCGGTAATGGCATAGTATAGTCAATCACTACTTGGGGCTCATTCAATTCAATTTTCTTGATGAAAGATCTAAGGAACGATTTCTGTTCGATAAAAGAACTATTAACGAGAAGTGTTTTCATACTTGAAACATATTCTTGTACAGTTGTTAAATTCAGTGCTTGCGGAGATTCCTCATTCATCGCGTCTAAAAGACCATTTCGCTTCTCTTCCAGTTCTTTCTGTTGAGACCTGAGTTCTTTTATTCGAGGTGCCAGATCTTCAAGATCAATTTTTCCTGTTTCGAGAGCTGAATAAAGTTTACTCAATCTGCCTTGAACCTGCCCTAACTGCTGTCCGATCTCACTAATCTGTTCCTCAAAATATCCACTATTTTTTATCAATTCTTCATTAACAAGTTGAACCAGTTGCTTGATATTTTCGTCGGTTAGAATATGTCCCAACCACGTTCTAACGCATATTTTCTTAAAGCCTTTATTTGAGCAGGGATCGATAAATCTTTTTCTGCTTGCCTTTCGGAAGATACCCTTGCATAAATAGCTGCCTTTCCAAGATTATTAATCATTTTTCCCTCCAGATTAGCTTTTACAAATGAGTTCGATAACGGGCTAAGGATATTGGCTCGAATAATTGCTCGAGCTTATCTGAAAGACCTTGCGATAAAGTCTAACAAACCTAATTCATTAGAGAAAACGAAGGAGGATGACAATGCCAATCAAGGGAGTGACCGGTGTAGTGAGACTTCCCCGTCTGGGGAAAATAAGGTTGGGAGTAAAAAAAGAAAATGCTAGCGGAATATCTTATCCGTTCCCAACGGATTATTTTGTCTGTCCTGAAGAAGTCAGGAAAGTCTTTGGAGAGAAACCAAAAGAATTACGAATCATGTTCCCTACCGATGATCAGACACAATGGGCCAGCCAGTATTTAAGATGTTATTCAGCAACCAGGGGGCTTGTTTGCCGCGGTGATGGAGAGACATCGGTCGCCAAAATCGATACACGTACCGGTGATATTGCTAATAGAGATTCCGTTGAAACGGAGATGAGAGAAATCACCTGCAATCCAGCTAAATGTACCTACTACCAGTTAGCCAGATGCCGGCGGGTTATGAATTTACAATTCCTTCTGCCTGATTGTCCCGGCTTTGGCGTTTACCAACTCGATACCAGCTCCTTTTATTCGATCGTTAATGTCAACTCCAGCCTTGAGCTGATTCGCGGTACCTGCGGCAGGCTTTCAATGATTCCTCTTTCATTGAAGCTTGTCGAACAGGAAGTTCAGCCGGAGGGTAAGAAGAAGATAGTGAGAGTGCTCAGTATCACCGCACCGTATTCACTGGTTGAAATCCAGCGATATGCCCAGATACCGCCCGGACAGGTTTTGCTTTTACCTCCACCGGATAACGAAGCGCCTGACGACCTGTTTCCGGATGAAATCCTGAGCAAAGAAGAATCCCCGAAAACAATACTGGGTTCGGATAAAGAACTAATGCTGCTTTGGGACCGGGTCAAGAGCAAGATCTGGCAGATGGACATGCAGGATTACCAGATATCGCACTGGTTTCAAAAGAACTGTAACCTTGACGTTCATATAACCGACTTCGATCTGTTGACGCCTCCAAACAGGATCAAAGTCGAGTACCTGGAAAACTTTTTGAAGACCCTGGAACGATACACAGATCGTAGCTAGAACGTAGAATCTCAATCTTCCGTACACACGATTTTTAAGGATTGCTATGTCTGAACTTGTTTTTTCCGAAGCTGTCCCGCAGCTCCTGGTTGAGCACCTTCATCATCTCAGTGAAGGGAGCGGTATCAGCCTCGATGTGATTAAGGAAAGAGGATATCGGAGCGTTCTCAATAAAACCGACCTGGCAAAGGTAGGATTTACATCTTCTCAACAGAGAACCTCCGGTATTCTCATACCATTATGGGGAGTCGATGGTGGACAAGTAGGTTACCAGTATCGGCCGGATAATCCCCGTATGGATTCAAGACAACGGCCAGTGAAATATGAATCACCGGTTGGCTCATCGAATCACCTGGATTGTCCTCCCCGCTGCAAACCGATGCTTGGAGATCCAAAGACTCCCCTCTGGATAACTGAAGGCTCGAAGAAAGCTGACGCTTTGGCAACTCACGGAGCCTGTGTTATCTCGCTTACTGGTGTCTGGGGGTTCAAAGGCAAGAATGAATTCGGTGCTATCACTCTGCTTTCTGATTGGGACCGCATCGCCATTAAAGACAGGCTAATTTATCTTGCCTTTGACTCCGATGTTATCTCCAAGGAAATGGTGAGGAAAGCACTCGAGCACCTGGGGGAGCATCTTAATCGTAAGGGTGCCAACATCGTGGTTGTATATTTGCCTCAGGAAGGTAACCAGAAAGTCGGAATTGATGATTATCTTCTCAATCACTCACTGGAAGAAGCTCGCAAGCTGGCGACCGACTTTAAAATTGAAGATGAAAACAAGGAGCGATTAGTACCTGGCTTTGTCCTGCATGACGGTACCATCGGTGAGCTTATAGTCAACAAGGAAGACGAGCGGGCGTTTATTGTTGTGTTCAATGGTTCGGTACGTAAGGTTTTTCGCTTCGAGACTCCCAAAGCTATCTATATTCCCACAGATGATCCCCTGGTAGGTGAGGTAGTTCATTTCGCCTCTACAGCTACACCGTATGACTCCCAAGCATATCTTTTTAAAGAAATTAGGAATTTTGTACATCGCTATTTGGAACTGCCGGCTGATTTTGAGGAGATATCTTCCCTTTATGTGCTACTCACCTGGGTTTATGAGTTCGCTCCTTCCATACCCTACCTGCGGGTTATTGGTGACTGGGGCACCGGTAAAACTCGCTTTCTACAGGTTGTTGGTAGTGTTTGCTTCAGACCGACATTTGCTTCAGGAGCCACTACAGCGGCACCGATATTTCGTATCCTGGAGCAGTTCCGGGGCACGCTGGTACTGGATGAAGCTGACTTCAAGGACTCTTCATCCTGGGTTGAGATGGTAAAGCTATTAAATAACGGCTATCGCCCTGGAATGCCGGTACTCAGAGCAGATAAAGAAAACGGCAAGTGGTTCCCGCGCAGCTACCAGGTATTTGGGCCGAAATTGATTGCCACTCGCTTCCCTTTCAAAGACGAAGCCCTCGAGAGCAGATGTTTAACATCCGAGATGATGCCATTGACCCGGGATGATATTCCTCGCGTACTACCTCCTATTTTCGATAAAGAGGTGGACGATTTGAGAGCTAAGCTACTGACCTTCCGGCTGGCCAACCTGATCAAGCTCAAAGGGAAAACTTTTGGGAATGATCTTCTTGAACCGAATCTTCAGCCCAGGTTGCAGGAAATATTAATACCCTTAAAAGCTATGCTCAACGGTGACAGCTCCATGGTGGAAGCAATAACAGGATTCGTTCACCGTCTCCAGGAAAGCCTTTTTCTGAGAAGGAGAGAAAGTATCGCCGGAAGAATATTAGCAGCGCTGATTGATTTACGTGAAGAAGGTAAAGAGCTTACATCTGAGAACGTGGCTAAAAAAGCGAATGAAACTGACGATGAGGTAGAACAGCTCAGTGCTGAGAAGGTCGGCCGGATGACGAAACGGCTGGGCTTTGCTAAAGAGCGGGTCGGAAAGTCCAGGCAACGGCTCATCTGCTGGGACGAAACAAGAATCACCAAACTTATCGGCTCTTATGGATTACAGATGGCTCTCCCGTTATCCGTAGAAAAACCGTCCGAACCGTCCTTACTGTCCGCTTTAGATACAAATCCGGCGGACAGTATTAAAGATAGCTCCGTAATCCGTCCGCCATACTGTCCGCCAACTGCTGAAGCTAACTCAAGCGTGGAGGCGGACAGTAGGACAGAGCGGACAGTAAATAGAAATGGTTGAACTTAGCAAATGAGGGAATGAGAACATGAGGAAAATGCGGACCCTTTATGAATGTATCAACGCGCGGGTAACCGGCGATCGGATCCGTTGCCGCTGCGGACACCCGTTTTCACTTAAATCGGCGGATGGCAGCATCGACGCGAGAAGACTAGCCCGAGGAGAGCCTCTCACCCTCAATATTTGCCAGGTATGCGGTGATTTTGAATGTATCGGACCACCAATACCCGAAGAAGAAAGGGGCTGGATTATGCAAGAGGTGGCGAAAAGAAATGGTAGAAGACTTGTTAAGAGAACTTGAGCAATTAAACAAAACCGTGAATAGAAGTTTCTCGGAGGAGATGCGGGCATGGATGCAAGAACTTCTTTCCGGTGCTTTTACTCCTGCCGGCTTGCTGTATTTTGCAGAAAGCCTGGGGATAAACCTTTCGGGATCCACTGCGGCAGTTGGCCAGCAGGATAGTTTCAATCCTTATCGGGTTCTGGGCCTCGAAAAAACAGCTAAAGATGAGGTAATTAAACGACGGTACCGGGAACTGCTTATGAAGTTGCATCCTGATACTGCCGGAGTCGAAGGTACAAGCTTTCTGCTCCAGTTGGTAGTGGCTGCTTACCAACAAATAGTAAAAGAAAGGGAGTGGCACTGATGAAAGACGGTGATGTCGAACTGCTGAATGAAATTGCCAGGTTTGAGGCTTCGGTAGATCTGGAGAAAGAATACCGGATTGGCTGGTCATGGCGTCATGTCAGGATCTGGCCGGCAACTCTCAGCCGGTTATTCAAAGATGGATACCTCGAGAATGTCTTTCGCTCTAACTCTTATACCGGCTACAAGTTGGGTGACCTGGGTAAAAAGCTGGTGGAGGGGGCAAAGGCAGAAGCTGCCAGTGTGACCAAGCAAGACGAGAATTTGGCAATATCAGGTGACCTTTTCGAGGATATTATTGGCCATCAAGAAGTAAAAGAGCTATTGAAAGCTGCTCTATTAGCTGAAAAGCCGGTACATGTATTACTCACCGGGCCTCCAGCCCTGGCTAAAACTCTTTTCCTCTGGGATATAGAACGAGTGGGCAGAGAAAAAGCTATCTGGCTGGTAGGCTCAGCCACTTCTAAGGCTGGCTTATGGGACATGGTTGCAGAAAGGCAACCACGAATACTGCTAATCGACGAGCTCGATAAGATGAATGCTGCCGATACCGCGGCATTACTCACCATGATGGAGGGGGGACGTTTGGTTCGTGCCAAGAAAGGGAGAGAACTGGACCTTTCTAATCCTCTTCGGGTCGTGGCCGCCAGTAACCGAATGGATATGTTATCTCCGGAGTTACGATCCCGCTTTGCTGTCCGCAGACTTAATACATACGACCGTGTTGAGTTTCTGACGGTAGTAAAAGGTGTTTTGGTCCGGCGGGAAGGTTTAAATTCTGAACTCGCGGATGGAATCGCTCAGGCTCTCGATGGCAGAAGCCAGGATGTACGGGATGCTATCCGTGTGGCGCGGCTGGCACCTCAACTGGGAATAGAGAGAGCGGTAATCCTACTTCTGGGAGGATAAGTTTGGAGAGCTTGTATGAGGCTGAAGGAGGGGTCACCCCCGGCACCCCTATCAAGAGGTATATAAATAGCCACAACGTATTTGCTGGCAACGTATGTGCTGGCTTAAATGCCAACGTAACTGCTGATAAGGAGGTAAATAGATGGTGAAGTGCGGAATTTGCGGGAGAGAGTTCCCAACCGCTCAAGCTCTAGGTGGGCATGTCAAGAATGCTCATAACCATGAGCAAGGAAAGGAATTAATAGAAAATACAATTGTTCAAGAGCAAGGTTCTGGTGAACTTAATGGTACAGGTGAACCTCAGGAACACTCTATGGATAACGGATCTGAAAAAACTGAAGAACCTAGTCTGGCGGAACAGATACGGAGCTATTTGAAACAGGGCTATTCCGTCAGTCAACTCAGGGATCAGTTCGGCTTCAAGGAAACCACGATACGACAGGAAATAGAGAAGATGGTACCGCCGGAAGGGAATCAACTGGTAAAAGCAAGCGATTCCAAAGATGACGGACTTCCGGTAATGCGTAAAATGGGCGGTGGAATGGAAGTCACTACCCCTGAAGCAGTACTCAGAAGATATATGGACGGCAGTGAGCGTGAACAAATTGAGCTGCGAGGAATGATGAAACTCAGAGCGGCAATGCTGATGGTCATGGACCTGGTGAATATCCAGAAAGCTGCCGCCGAAGCTGATGCCAGAAGGTTGGAGCCGGTACTGAGGCTGATGAAGGAAACTCGTGAAGAACAGGATGCCGCTGCCGCCCGGGCCAAGGCTTCAAGCTATGAGATGGCCAGGGAGGCGGCTCAGGAAGCCGTTGGTGGGGTGATGAACTACATCGAAGATAAAATACCCAAAGCGCCGCCGCCGAAGACAGTGGATGAAGCCTATGCTAAGAGGATAGACAAGGTAATGGATATGGTTTGGGGCATGATGGAACAGCAAATCATGCTACAAAAACCTGATGCTACACGGGTCGCCGGTTATAGCACCTGGAAAGATTTATATCGCTGGGTCAAGAAAGGCGAAAAGGGGATCGCTATTCTAGCTCCGTGTATGCCTCCTAAGAAAAAGATACTTGAACCTTCTGAAAGTGAGAATGCACAGGATGAAGAGGAAACGGAGATCCGACCGATCTATTTCAAAGTGGTCCACGTTTTTGATGTTAGCCAAACAGAAGGGAAACCTTTGCCTGAATTTGAAGTTCCACCTCTCACCGGCGAAGCAAATGAAAAATTATTCGAGCAAGTTATGCAGCTGGCAGAATCACAAGGGCTTGAGGTCAGTTTTGAATCAAAGCCGGATCAGGATCCGGATATTAAGGGTTTCTACACAGGGAAAACTATCTGGGTTAGGCCGGAAGAGTCACGAGCTCAGCAATTAAAAACACTGTTGCATGAAGTGGCTCATTATTATTCTGAGGGGGTATTTCGCATACCGCGAAGCGATGCCGAAACAATCGCTGAAAGTGTGGCATTTACTATCGGCGCTCATTATGGCTTTGACACAGGTGCACGTTCGTTCCCGTATGTGGCGATCTGGTCCAAAGATAAGAAAGTTCTTGAAGCCAACCTGGCTGCCATACGTAAGGTGGCAGATAAGATGTTCGATGGCCTTGAGCAAGCTATAAAGAAACCTATAGGAGTAGCCTAATCCATGGTAATTCGATTAGCGCCTACCAGGGGAGGCTTCCTCCGACCATTTGGCTGTGGGTGGTTTATCCGAGAATACCTTCTGGGTAACGGTCCTGAAGGATCAAAGAAACTTGATCCTGAGCAAGGCGCTCCTCAGGCTGACATCAACTTTGAGTATAAAGAGGCTCTGGCCCGGGCTACAGCAAGGGAACGAGCCGAGCGAATCATAAGTAACATGGTGGCCAAAGGTGCTGATGTTTCCGAAGAAGAAGCCGAAAAAATTTACCAGCGTGAACTTAAAAGAGTCTCTCGTAAATTTACCCATATGCGATATCATTCTTTCCTGATGTACTTCGGAGTGCTAAAGAGGCTGGGATGGGTCGAAATCACTAAGCAAACCGAAGCTTCAACGATTCAGGATAACTATCCCTCGGCTCCAGAGCGGACCTACTATCGGCTTACAAAAAAGGGAATTGAAGCTGATGAAGAGTTTTGGTCAAATCCTCTCTTTACTCTATATCCTGAAATTGGCCCCAACCATACGAAAAAGCCAGATTAATACAGCAATAGCTACACCAAGCGAACACTCAGCATTTTCTTTACTATTATGTGTGTTCAGTATATTTTGGCCATTTATTAAAGCGTAATAAGTATTGCTTGTGTAGTTCTTCTTCAACAGCACAAGGCCTATCAGTCTCCGCCCAACGTATTTCTATATCATTTACATTTTCGTTGGCACGGATTTGTTTCCCTGATGAATGAGGAGTCTTTCCTTTAACCAGTCCCTGCCTTACTCTCATTCTCAAGTTCGAGGCTTTTCCAATAGTTAAACGCTCGGGTTGTCCTTTTAGTCTTGCCTCATAAACCCCAGGTATTCCGTTTGGTATATTTATACCACCAGAACGACCGTCCATGATTAAGTCATTCCAGTTATTCCATTCGCTCCATTTAAGCTGAATCGGAGGAATACGTATTTCCTGATTTTCCATACTAACCTCTTAATATTCGCTCAATGATCTCGAAATCATGATCCATATATTCTTTCTGAACTGATGACCTTCCAATTCTTGGTGAATGGTTTTGATATTTGTGTGTAATCAGTTTATTGGCGCAATTTCCGCTGAGAAAATACAATTCAGGTTGTTTTTTAGGATTTAGTCCAAGCCTAACGAGTGCGACTATCGAATTCTCGCTAGTGTCAAACTTATCGGCTACTAGCCAATCGTAACCATGATATGTTGATTTCACTTGAATATTGATGGTCCTCCCCGTATCACAAGTTGCCATCATATCGAATACTTTAGCTCGGCCAATCGTAATCCCTATATCGTAACCCAGCCGTGAAAGGCAAAAGGCAACGTAATATTCACCGGCAAGGCCTCTTTGTTGGCTATCTGGTTCGTTCATACATAACTCCTTATTCAATGGTTCTCTGTCCTTGGAATTCCTCTTTCTTGCGTGGAGACGCCCAAATACATGAGAGCCTAGGAGAAAGGGAATTCCAATCAACTAACTCCTTGAATCTATCCCAAAATTTATTTTGGGCAATTTCGATATTACTCGTGGAGGCTAATTCAGAATTATCGAAAAGCAGTACTATACCATGATCCGCGAATGGTTTAGGATAATAATCGTTAGCCTGTACGGTGGCTTCCAATTTCCTTATAGCCTGAACAGCATATTCCGCCTGTTGTTTGGCTGATTCTGTCCGATTACGATGTGCTAAATCACGAAACAGTTTCAACTCAATAGCATAATCAAGAACAGGAAGAGGTATTTTCCCAGACTTTAAGTTCTCACAAAGCGTCTTATAATCTTGGGAACGTAGAACCTCAAATTCGCATTGGCTTGCTGCCTTCCTGTTTAGGATAACAATATCGAAGTGTCCCCTTTGGCCTTTTATATCCGAAACATCCAGCAATTTAAACTGGCGATCAATCATTGAGCATCGAAACGGTGTAGGATATTCAGTATGAATAATAGAAGTAACACCGTTTAGAAAAGTAAACTGTTCTGTTCCATTCAATGCCAAAATATTCCCGATTTCCCTCAGTAAACGCCACCTGACATCTTCTTCAGTGAAATAGTTATGCGGGTGAGCTTGAAAGTCGAGAACGACTTCTTCAATACCTTTACTTACGGCAATACTTATATCTGTCATTGTGGTTATCTTATCCCTAGAACTTAGTATTTATTATCGCCAAATTTAGACAAGTTAGATTGCCAGAGTGCTAATCCACCGAGTGCTATATGAACTTTCCCTTGGAAATCTGGCTTCCCAGCGTTCTCAGCTCGCTTCATAAGATCACTGTTCCGGTTATAATCGATTAGATAAATGATAACTTCTGTCTCAGCGATATTGGGTTTAATTGGAAGTTTTCGCAGGCGGTTTATTTGCCCCTCAGTTTTTGCTAGTAGACCTAGTTCCAGCTTCTGATTTAAGATATTTTCCATATCTTCACAAATTTCAGGCAGATGCGCTTCCAAATAGTTGGCGTATCTCTCGATTTGGTTTTTAATGTCTTGGATATCAGGATTCTGAGCATATTTTACTTCTATTATGGACAAGTAACCTTCCTGGTAGGGTCTGCCTCGTTTTTCGATTGGCCATCTTAAGGCAACAAGATCCCACCTATCTACACCTCTATTTACAACATATTGGCGATCGAGAATAATGTATTCGGAGTTATTACGGCTTTCTAGATTATTAGCCCGTATAAGAAGCTGCTCGAATTCCAGTTCTCTACTTTTTGAAGACCTAACACCTACCTCATTTGGGCAGTAGGTGACATTATCCTTGATGTTTGGAAGTAATTTCAGATAAGTATTAACTTGTTCCTTGGTTTTAAATGAACTGGGGATTTGGTCTTCCACTCCACGTAAAAACTTCTTATCAATTGTAATGTTTCCATTCTTGTCCAAGTTCAAGATACTGTGACCTTGATAGTAAATGTTCAAATATTTACCTCTAAACTCCATGTCGAGGTCTTTGTCCAACCTTACCCTCTGAACTATAGGATGATAGATACCATCCTTCAGCTCTCTTATAAAAGAATCTGATAATCGTCTATTTCCTGTCATTTATATTTCCCACCATTCTCCATCATTGTGTAATTCTACATTGGCAAAAAGAGCCGGGTATCTTTCGGGCATGAATGTGTGAATTGGGATGACCTTAACTGGGGATAGAGCCGCGACAAACCTTTTCAAATCAGCGATGCTAGCATGACCGGAGGTATGGATATGACGGTCGGAAATCTTGTGCTCCTGTAGCCAGCTACGCAAACCCCGAAAGGATTCCCTTTCCCAATAACCTTCCCACTGTGAATATACATATACTGCCCCGTCAAGGCAGTCTGCTCTGGTTAAATCAACGCGATGAACCGGTCGGAATAATAATACTGACTTCCTCGACAAGTCTTTAAGATTCTCTATAAATATTCGGTGTGCAGAATGTCTTCGAAGTAAGTCGAACCATGCATTATTTTTAATCTGTATACGTTGTGCTTGTGGAATGTAAAGTACAACGTCTGGCCAATCCGATTGTGGTATTCTGGGATTACCCGTGGCTTCAAGGATAGCGGCAGCATAAAGATCAATCACCAGTCTTCGCCCAGATTTTTTACATGCCCGGAAAATAGACACAATTCGGTCAATGTTTTGCGCAGAAGTATGTACCATGACTATGCCTTCGGCTTCAGTGAATATTCGCACAAATTCGGTTTCGATGTCTGCTTCTGAAGGGAAATGCTTGTCTTCATCTAAACGGCCAAGAGTCGATCCCTCGACAAGAAGAGCATCTACAGGAGAAGGAGGATTGGAAACAAAGCGTTCAAACAAAGGAAATTTACGACCATGTGCACGAAAATCACCACTGTAGAACAAACGCTTACCTTGTGCCTGGATAAGCAGGGAATAGGCATCGTAAGCCGAATGATCTATCAAGAAGGGCGTTATGCGGAATGGTCCAATGTTAATTGTCTCCTCAGATACGAAATCCCAGCCCATTGTTGGAGAAATCCAACTGTTAGGTAGAAATGGGGCTGCCGCTGTCATTATCTTACGAGCAGCAACCCCAATGCCGATCGGAATTTCCTGGTCTATATATGAAAGTAAACCGAAATGGTCAAGATGTGGATGAGAAACCAGGATACCCAATAGCGCGGGATCCTTTTCCTTCAGCCCCTGAATCTGTGGTAGATATTGAGATCCATCTTCTTCCGCATCTAAAGGAAGACCAAGGTCAATGAGTAATCGTTGGCCATTATTTTCCACTTCGACGCAGCTTCCACCTATTTGTTTGCTACCACGATGTATACATACGCGCATAATAATATCAGCTTATCTCGTAGATTTTTCCTCGGGTGATGTTTCTCCATCAAGTGCTTTAAGAACAGCATTGGCAGCATAGGCTTTGTCACGTTTGCGACCGGTGATTTCGGTCAAGATGCCGGCTTCTTGTAACGCTTTTATCGCCTTCTGCGCCCCTGGGTATGTTATCTTTAAGAATTCCTGAGCTGTATTAGTACTCAACACAGGCTTCATGAGCACCAATTCCACCAGTTGTAAAGCTGTTGGGGGTAACCGTTTTTCTCGTGCGAGCTGAGTATAGTCACGATGGAGTTCCTGTAGGCGCCGGGATCTTGAAACCGCATCTCCGGATTGCTCAATTACTGCCTTTAAGAAAAACTCTATCCATTGTCGCCATGCTCCTGTACTACTGACTTTCATGAGAAGGTCATAATAGTCCTGCCGGTGTTGCTCAAAAAAAGCACTCAGATAAAGTAATGGCTTGCTAAGAACGTTTCTCTGGCATAAAAGCATGGTAACCAGCAGGCGTCCAATACGTCCATTGCCATCTAAAAAAGGATGAATTGTCTCAAACTGGTAATGGACCAAAGCCGCTTCTACCAATGGGGGAAGCTTGTTTCCTGCATGAAGGAATTTTTCCAGTTGATTGAGACACTCCTGCATATCTGGAACCGGGGGCGGAACAAAAGTCGCTTCGTTGAGGGATGCTCCTGAACTGCCTATCCAGTTTTGCGACTGACGAAACTCTCCGGGAGTAGCATGTTCGCCCCGAACTCCTTCCATCAGGATGCCATGCATTTCACGAATAAACCTTAGACTGAGTGGTAACTCGCTTAATCTTTTTAAACCATTTTCCATGGCACGTACATAATTTTGAACTTCCCTGACGTCACCTCGCTTTTCGATCTCCGTCGCTTCAAACAATAGTAAATCGGAGAGTGATGATTGCGTACCCTCGATGCGTGAAGATAGTACTGCCTCTCTCCGGATAAACGGATAAATAAGAAGGTGTGGATTGGGTAAAGTCTCTCCTAAACCAGAAAGAGTACCGAGAGCTATATCTGCATTCGACATGAGGGAGACCAGAGCATCGTCCCATTCAAGCCTTGGAGGTAAGTTATTAGGCACAAAAGCCCAATATCCACCGGAAGCTTTGACAAGCCTACCTGAAGGACTCTTTTTAAATAGTGCTGTATCCATTATTAAACTCCAGTTGAGTAGCCCTTTCTGTTATTAAACTATATGGCTTATTTGTTTAATAATACACCATGAAAGCATACTTGGCAAGATAGTCTATCGGTTATTTTTGAGTGTGTGCGTAAAGATACATAGTACGGAGCTTTTGTCAGTAAAAATCGGAACTCTATTTGATCATCATCTCCTGGTTATTGATTTTTCGACATTCTTCTTTTGCCCCGACAGCGGGGGCGATAAAACAGCTAGTTCTTGAAATTTTACCTTATGTATTTTTGTTGGAAAATGAAGCTAAACACGCACAAAACACGAAGCACATTAACAACAGAATACAGAGGACAAAGACCTTGACCTGAACGCTTGCCCGAATAAAAAGGGGGATTAAGCGTGGTAACAACTTTATGCTGTCCGCAAGACGACAATCCCCTATCCTATGACCGACTTAACGGCGAATGGGCACAATGGTTTCGCACCGCCCAAAGGTTTGAACACAAAGTGCCTGCACAGGATAGGGGAGACATCCGACATAGTATCATACTTGAATTGGCTTTGACCAGAGCCAGAGACGGCAACAAGCCTTTCAGTGAAGCGATGATGTGCCGTATCGCAAGCTGTGTGGTAGCTGATTACTGGCGAAAGCAATACAAGCTCACTAATGGGCTTGATTGCGGTAGCTGTAGCCAGAAACAAAGGTCAAAATGCAAAGCCGACTATCTGTATTCCCAGTGTCCGAAAGCTATCAAGATTGAAAGCCTGTCAAAACCGATAACAGACGAAAACGGCAACGTAACCGAGTTTGGGGATACCATAGCCGATGATAGGGCGATTGATATTGGAGCTTGGCTTGACGCCCGAACTTTCCTGTTAAGTTGCCCTAATAGGCTAATCCAGATAGCCAATAAAATGAGAAACGGCGATAACCTGACACCTACAGATAGTCAATATCTCTGGAGATTTAGGAAACGAGAACAAAATACTTTACTGGCGATGTAGAGATTTTACCCCGCTCTACCGATATATATAGTGGAAGCACCGATAATGCCAGCGAGTTGCGGGTTATTGGTAGCTTACTACTAGATGAAGCCGATAGCCTTGCCCACTATCGGATAGTCAAAAGGGGGTGTTCCAATAGAACAATTGAATATTGAGGGCAAGCGTTCAGGTGAGGGCTTTTGTGCTCACAAGGCGATACTGGTTAACGCCCTATCAAGGGCACTAGCCGAAAGGGTAGTGCTGATGGACTTCACGATAGGGCGAAAAGGCTTTCTTACTTACCTGAAGTCATTAGGCGGGAGTAATGTTGTTAAGGTTGTCCCGTCTAACGGCGATGCCAGCGGGTTGCGGGTCGCTGATAAAAGACTAAAGGTGGTCTGTGGGTCAAATACCAGTTACCTTGACGATATGGCTTGGGTAGGCGATAAGACGCCACTAACACTCTGCGATGTCAGGGTAAGCCCATCAAATACCGTTAAGCCTAACCTCGGAGCACTGGAGCTATCGGAAGCTCTGTCAAGGGTAGTGCCGTTTACCGCTAAAGAGGATAACAGACCTGTTTTACAGAGTGTCCTTTTCAAGGTGGCAGACGGCAAGCTCACATTAGTGAGTGCCGATGGCTACAGGTTAGCTGTGGTAAAGCTGGACTTTGACGGCGATGAGGGGCAAGTCCTGATAAATCGGGATGAGCTAAGGGGTGTGATAAGTGCCTTACGGCGTGCCTATCGGGTTAGAGTGGGCTTTGAGAAAAGCGGGGAAAGCTTTGACGGAATGAGCCTCGTGCTGGACACGGAGCTAATCCGTTATAAATGGCGGGGAGCTGATGGGAACTTTCCCGAATACGAGAAGCTGATACCCGCCGACTTCAATACTTTTGTTAGCTTTGACACTAACGAGGCAATCAAAGCGGTAAGCTCACTCAAAGTCCTGTCGGATAGTAAGAACTACCCAATAGACCTCACCATCGGCAACGGCAAGCTCACGATGTCCAGTCCCGATGAAAAGGGAATGGCAGAGATACCCGCCGATACACAGGGCGAAGGCAGGATACGACTGGATGGCAGTTACCTTGCTGACGCCTTAAGAGCTTGTGGCGGGATGGTAGAGCTAAAGTTGGTAGACAGTAAATCGCCGATGCTCTTTACCAGTCCTGACTATGAGCTTGTGGTAATGCCGATGTTTGCTGGTGAAAGCCAGAAGCCGAAAGAGGAGGCACAGACCACCGAGCCAGTCAAGGTAGAACCCGAAACCGCCGAGAACACCGAGCCAACCGAGCCAGAAGCCGAAATAGAAACCGAGAAAGCCAATGCGGTAGCTGAAGCTGAAGCTATCGCCAATGCTAAAGCTGAAAAGCCGAAGCATAAAGCGAAACGCAAGGCAAAAGAACCAGTTGCGGTAGCCTAAAGCCTGAAATTGAACGCTTGAACTCAGAAAACAGCCAACGCAGGAAAGCGGGGGAGACCCCGCTTTTTTGCTTTTTTAGGGGTATTCGTTTCCCCAATGCGTGGGAACGGATACCCCTTTTTTTGTGGCAAAAAGGGCAGGGAGCACCGATGCCCGATGGCAGAGGCAGCCCTCGATAGACGTAAGCCCTCGATGGCAGGGACAGCACCAGCGGTTGCGTACTTTTGGAAGTCCCGATGGACAGTTGCACAGTGCGAGTTACAACCAAAGCGAGTAGGTACTCCCAGTATTCACAGGTAATACATACGGAAAGGAGGAAGCCGATTATGGCGGATACGGACACTATCTTTGTCCTCAGTAAGGTGGATGTCATTGATTGCGCCAGGGAAATGGGTATCCCTGAAGAAGTGATAACCGATGACGTACTAGCCCAGGTGAAGAAGGGCGTGGAATGGGGTCTGGAGTGCTGGTCTGATGTCGTCAAGGAAGCCATCAATATGGCACTAAAAAGCTAGACCATCCCACATGCCCATTCTTGCAGGGGTAACTATACCCAAAAAACTGAATAAAAGGAGGTCAACCATGCCTATCAAGTGGAATGCACTGATGGTAAGCGAAGCTATGGACATGGTCGAGGAATACGTCAATCAGGCCATCGAGCCGATGGAGCAAGCGAAGCTTGTCGCTACTGAAGCAAGAAAAATCCCCAATCTGCCGGGCTACATCGACCAGCACCTAGTACGCCTCATCAGTGAAATCGAACGGATTACTGGCGGTGTAATGTCCTGGAACCAGCAGCCTTATTCGGGTAATGTCCGCGCGGCGATTACCTCAGTTCGTGAGTCTATCCCCAGTGGAACGGTGGAGTCCGAGCGGCAGAAGGTAAACAGTGGCAAACAGCTCAGTTTAGTGAACTGATGGAGTCAGTGAAACCTGTAATTGAAGGGGTTACTGTGCCCAAAATCTGAACAGAAAGGAGTAAGCAATATGACCACAGGACAGATGGACTTGTTTGGTGGAGTGAAGCTTGCCGAACCAGAGCCGACTACCACTGTGAAGCTGGGACGGAAGGCTGTCCAGATACCACTACGCAAGAAACGAAGGGAAGCCGTAAAGCGCCTGATGGAGATACTGGAAGAGCTGGAAGGGAAGGATATCTATATTGGCTCGTATGACGCCGGCGGACGGCACTTCTGGTTGGATAACCTGAAACTCCAACGGCTGCAACTGGAATGGCATCCCATGAGACTTAAGAGCGACCAGGCCTATATCCCAAGTGTCATTGTGCTTTGGGGAGCTAAATCGGCAGCCGTCAGAATTTTCACCGACTACCTCGTAGCTGTACGTGAACAGGAATACCAGGGCTACTGGCATTACTTGTTGGATTTCCGCAACGGCTTCTGGGAAAGCCCGATTGACAACTTCAGGTCACATTACGCCTGCCTGCACATAACCAGGTTCAAGGATTAGAAGGCTAATTCCCAATTAATTGAAGGGGTAACTATACTCTAAAAAGGAGAAAACAATGAATACATTATTCGTAATCAATGCTGCTTTCAACACCGGCCAGATCGTCGCGACCCGAGGAGTCTACGACCTCGCCTGTGAGAACCCCGAGTTTGCCCGATTCATCCAGAAGTCTCTCAATCGCCATGTAAAAGGTGACTGGGGTGATGTGGACGAAGAGGACAAACAGAGCAACAACCAAGCAATGAAACAAGGCACACGTTTGCTATCAGCCTACATCGATAACCGCTTTCCTCAAAACGGGGTAGCGACTATTTGGATAATAACCGAGGCTGACCGGAGCTCAACCGCTATCCTATTTCCCGATGAATACTAGACCTTTACCACAAAAATACAAATACAAGGAGGGTTACTATGTCTAAAAACGTGAACTCGATGATAGATGACCTTGTCGGCACCTTAACCGATCCTATCATTGTCTACCCAGGGGGTTGGGGGGATACTCTCCCGGAATGGCTAAAGAACGCCATTACCCTGGAAAGATTGACCGATAACATGAAAGCTACCAAGGGAGAACTACTAACCGGTACCGATGCAGAAGCCTGTGCCTATCTTAACACTGCCTCACTGACTATACCGATGGACGGTGATTGGAGTCAGATTTATCTTTACGTCGCTGGTAAAACCTATACTCGATGGCGCAAGGGTGACATACCAGAGGATATCAGGGTTGATTCACTCACAGAACAGCAGATGGCAGACCTGAGCCGTCTCAAAGAATGGCTTTACTGCCGGCGAACCACGGCCAGACAGGAACTAGAACGGGATGGAAGACGCCAGCAGAAAGAAGAGGAGGCATCCAAGAGGAAAGTAGAACAGCCAGCATTGTTTGAATTCTAATTTTATCGACGGTAATCTGCTCAAAAGGGGATCGGGAATATTCTCGGTCCCCTTTTTTTATCCAGAATGTGATATGGAATATACTGGGTCATATCTTAATAAACACAGACATAATAGGAAAAAATCCTTGACAATGACGATGCTCGTGGTATACGCTGTGGTTGTTTATTCGAGCCACTTACCTTGAACGCCGGTTATCACATTACTGCTGTAGCACATAAAAGCGGAGACTTAAAATGGAAGACCGATGGTTATCTGTAGATCAAATTGCGGATCATCTCGGTATTAAACGAGATACAGTCTACAGGTGGATTGATGAGAGACAAATGCCTGGCCACAAAATCGGCCGGCTTTGGAAATTCAATAAACAAGAAGTTGACGAGTGGGTTAAGTCAGGTGGCGCCCAAAACAAATTGAGTTCCAAGAAAACAAAGTAATAAAGAGTTGACGATGCCTGATTTGGAAAATAAAGGTCATAGACAAAGACTAAGAGAGCGTTTCGTTAAGAGTGATACGATTTCTCATTCAGAAGCTGCTTTGCTTGAGCTTCTTCTAACCTATACTATACCCCAGAGGGACGTTCAGCCACTGGCTAAACGGTTGTTGGCAGAATACGGTAGTCTTTCCTCGTTGTTGACAGCTCCTATGGAACGTCTTTGCCAATCACAGGAAATAAAGGAAACCAGCGCAGTCCTCTTGAAACTGGTCGATTATATTCGCAAAGAATTTCATTCGACCGAACAGATAGTACAAAAAGAGGTCGAGCCTCCAGTTCAAACTACTTTGTTCGATTCTGTTTCCCCTGCTGAGATAGTCCCTGAGAAAAATGTGGTTAAAGATAAATCAATCGAAATATCAGGCAAGGAAAAAAGTTCAACCAGGCGTGGCACTGAGCTTTTTGGTAAGGCAGTGCTTAAAGAAACGATACAAATATTACCTAAGCTTCCATTCACTAACTCCATGAAGGAAATAACTGATTTCTTAAATAAGAATCTTCCTTTTAATTCTGTGCAGACCAGGACTCGCCGGGGGAGATATATCAAATTTAATATGTTCGGGGATAATGCCTCCATTCTCCCCCTGATCAAGTTCGCCCATACGTTCCCGGGAAGCCGAGAATTGAAAGACGTTTGTTTCTACAAATTCTGCAAGGCTCAGCCGTTAATGCTGGACTTTATTCAAAGCATAATGCTGCCGAATATTGGAGCTGGTTCTATCAATCGGGATGCTGTATCCGAATATCTCCGTTCCCGTTATCCGGAATCCAAAGCAATAAACGACGCTACTTCTGCAGTGTGCGAGGCGTTGTTCGGCGCGGAAATTGCGAGTAAGAAAGGTAACCAAATAGCGTTTTCCTTAAGGGCAGTTCCCGTTGCATCCTTTGTTTTTGTCCTGCACAGCGAGTTCCCTGAACCCGGAATGTATGATATCGAGAAACTTAACAGTAACCGTGTGATTAAAGCCATGCTTTGGAACCCGGAGCAAATCCTCAATAGTCTTTACGAGGTACGTAACCAGGGGTTTATCACCAAGATTTCAGAGATAGATAATATCCGACAATTCACGACAAAATATGCTCTAGCCGAAGTGGTTGAGAAACTTGCTTCCAAAGGTGAAAAGGTATGAAGTCTACCGAGATAATCGATGTACTCCGTCAAAAACTTACTGTACCTGGTGGCCGCCATTTATACGGGGTAATGGGGACCTATACCCAGCTTGATAATTTTGCTAAGAAGCTGCATCAAGCAAAAACAACTGACGGTCAACTTTTCCCCAAGCCTACTAACGTCAATAGAGGCATATTGGACTCACTACCAGATGATGAGTTTAGAAAACTGGCAGAGAATGAAGCCAAAATGCCTGAACCTACAGCTGCCCATGTCAGCAAGGCATTTGAGAGGTTTCTCCGGGCTAATCTAACCGGCAAAGGTATGTTGGTACTATCCAATCTGGAGATGTTGTTTGCATATCATATTGAACTTAACCTACTCCGGACCATGGCTGCGGATGAAGACCGTGTGTTGCTTTTACTGCCGGGAAGAAGGTCCCGCGGAAGGATAATAATGTTTCATGAAATGGAAGCCAGTGATTATACATTACCGACAAATCTGATTGCTGAAAACCATCTTTGGGAGATAAAGGAATAATGATGGATAACGAACATGAAGTCCAAACTGGCAATTTATTTAGTGAAGATACTCCCAAAATGCCAGAAGGGTATTATTCCGGGGATAAGCCCAACCTAAATCTTCCTGCTTTTGTTGAACAACATATTAAAAGTCGGCCATATTCAACTAACGAAGACTATGGGATAGATTCTTTCTCCGAACCCATAAATGCTCAAAGAGAATATGACATATTTAATATGCATGCCTACTGGTCAAAAAAAGCTCACGAAGCCATAGAACAGTATATTGAGCATTATACTCAACCGGGAGATCTTGTTTTAGATCAATTTTGTGGTTCTGGAGGTACGGCGTTATCAGCGTTGAGTTTGGGAAGGAAAGCAATAGCTATAGATAGGTCACCTGCAGCGACATTTATTTCAAATGGTTTCTGCTCATCGACAGATTTACCGAAATTGAATGAAGAATACGCTCGTTTAATGCAGAAGGTAAGCTCCCCAATATCTGAGTTGTATAACTCTAACTGCCATATATGTGGGTCTAAAGCTATCATTCACTACCAAGTATATTCAATGACTTTTCAATGTCTAAAATGCCTTCGCAAAACACCACTTGCAAGGTGTACTCCTGTTGATAATTCGTCTAATGCATATTACTGTCCCTACTGCGGCGACATTATAAAAACGTCTCAAGAAAAAACGGGTTACCAGCTAATAGAAACATAAGTAATTGTTGAAGTATTCAAAGACATAATTCACACAAGTCTTTATGTTTTCAGCACGAGCAGCTATATCGAATTCATTAAGTCGGTCTTCCTTCTTACGACGAGCCACATATTCTTCAAAATGTAACATTTTACCTCCTCAAATTGGATTCCTTTTTTCATATTTCCAACTTGAGAGGAAGATGTCAATATCTATTTTCAACGAAGAGCTTTAACGGCTTTTGAGAGCATGATTTCCACTCGGCTCTTTTGTTGATCAGGGGGTAGTGTCAATAAAGGCCTCAATCTCCTCTCAGACACGGTAGGCACTTTTAATGGATCACCTAGAGATAAAATCAAGTCTTTGACTTCGGTTGATAATTGTAGAAGGTTTATAATTTGGGTTACCCTGGCTCTAGAGACTTGTAGGTAGCGAGATAAAGCTGCCGGAGATGAACACTTGCCATTATCTAAGAGGACACGCCATTCTCTAGCTAAGTAAATAGGGTTACGGTATTGTCGCTTGCCAACCTTTATCAGGTTATGTTTAAATCGATTTACCGGAATTTCGAATACAGCTCGGAAAGTTCTGTGTATTGAACTACTCGGGGAGCCAACGTATACTAAACCGCCTGACGCAGGCGGTTTTTTTATGCCGTTTTCAGCTATTGACGCTTTTATAAAAGCGGATTATCATTCGGCTGTATTTCAGGAGGCCGCCGTGTCTGCAAAAAAGGTTATCATTATTGGTGCGGGTTTAGCCGGGCTTTCTGCCGGTTGTTATTCCCGCATGAATGGTTATGATACCCGTATTTATGAGCATCATACCAAGCCCGGCGGTGTTGCCGCCTCCTGGCGGCGGGGTGATTACCTGGTTGACGGCGGTATTCACTTCATTACCGGCTACAAAAACGGCACTGATTTATATAATATCTACCGCCAGCTTGGGGTGGCAGACCCTGCCAACTTTGTGACCATGAAATCATACGGCAGTTTTATTGATATTGAGCAGGGAAGGCAGCTGGATATACCCATTAATATTTCTGAACTGGCGCTGGAGATGAAAATGCTTTCCCCTGCAGATGCTCCCTTGATAGATGGTTTGGTAGCGGCGGTACATGCTTTTTCCGGCAAAGATTTAGCTACGTACGGGCAGCTTAATCCGCCGGAACTTACCTCCGGCATGGACAGGCTTACGGCTATCTGGAAAATGCGCGGTCTGGTTAAGTATATGTCCGGCCGGTATGCAAAAAGTATGGCAGAGTATACTTCCTTAATGCAAAGCCGCTGGCTGGCGGACTGCCTGAATAATCTCTTTACCCCCCAAGTTCCTGTCTGGTTTGTAGTCATGCTGCTGGCACTTGCCGGTGACGGGCAAATAAGCTACCTGGCAAGAGGCTGTAAAGATTTTGTCCGCCGGATAGAAAAACGGTATGAAGATTTGAGCGGGGAACTAACCTATTCTGCTACGGTGGAAAAGATACTGGTTCAGAATGACTGTGCAATCGGGGTCAGGCTGGCTGACGGGACTGAAGACTATGCAGATTACGTTATTTCGGCCGGTGATATTTATAATACAGTTTTTCACCTGCTTGACGGCAAGTATATAGGCAAAAAGCTCCAAAACAAGTTTGATACCTCTGAACTCAGCCTGCCATATTTTGTGGCCAGCTTTGGGGTAAAACGCACTTTTGAAAATGAAAATGTTTTTAATACAATTTTTTTAAAAAAGCCCTTACAGGTTGGTAACCGGGATATCCGGCAGCTGTTCCTTAGGATATTTAACTACAGCAGTCACTTTGCACCTGAAGGCAAGAGTGTTATTCAGGTAGAGTTTGAAACCGAATGGGTTTACTGGAACAACCTTAAGCAGACCGACCTTAGTAAATACACCGCTGAAAAAGAACGGCTGGCGGCTGAAATACTGGACAATCTGGATATGCTGTATTCTGGCGTATCCCAAGCAGTGGAGGTCAGGGATATTGCTACTCCCTGCACTTTCAGCCGTTATACCTTAAATCATCAGGGTGCGCCGGAAGGCTGGGGTTTGAATGTCTTAAATTTCAAGGCCGAATCAAGACGGACTTTAGAGGGGCTGTCCAACCTTTATCTGGCAGGACACTGGGTATTAGGGGGTGTGCCGGGGGTAATACTTTCAGGGCGTCAGGCTGTACAGCTTATATGTGCCAAAGAAAAGAAGACGTTTTTTACCCGGACTACTTAGAGATTGACCATATTGAAAATATTAAAAACAGTTACTATCACTGTGCCCGCCAGCAATGCTCCGGCAGTTACCTGCCCAACTGTATGTTCTTTTAAGTAAACTCTGGCCCAGGCCATCATGGGTACCAGCAAAATAAAACCCAAAGCACTGTAGCCGTAAAGCACTAAAGCTATACTGAAAAAGGCGCTGGCAAACGCGGTGTGAACGCTTATCTTCCAGAAGAAATTTACTATCATAAAAAGTACGCTGGAGACAAAACCGGCAAATAAAGCGGCAATCAGTTTGTCCGGCGCGCCGATAAATACCAGTATTATCAAAGCGGCGCCCACCAGCACCGAACCTAAAACATATAAAACATGGCGCTGCTCACGGGGGTTTGAAAAGACTGACTTTAGTTTACCTTTTTTGACCATATTTAAAATGACCAGAAATATCGGCAGCATGCACAGGGCTATAAATATAAATGACCATTTGGCGGCTTCCCACAAATTGGCGGTAGAGTCTTTGGCCAAAAGGAAAACAAACAATATGCTAAGTGTAAGCGGATTGAAAATATCAGAGATGTAGTTTGCCAGTCTAGTCTTCAATTCACCTTCCCGTATATAAAGCTTTCACTTTCATATTAGCATAAACTCCCGTTTCGCACTAATAAATCTAACTATATTGATACTAACTCTTGCGGGTGTGCGCTTGCTGCGGGTATTATGAATCAAGAGCAGTTCTGAAAACTTGGGAATATCCGGCTGAGAGTCGGGCCAAGGGGTTGGTTTTTAAAAAGCTTTTGTCCAGACAGAAAGGGACACGTTATGACTGATACAGCTATCAGCTTGAGGGATATATCTTTCAGCTATAAGCGCATTAAAGCTTTAGATGATTTGAGTTTGGAGATTCCCTGCGGTATAAGCTTCGGGATAATGGGGCCTAACGGGGCAGGCAAAACCACTCTTATCCGGATAATGGTGGGGCTTCTCCGCCAAAAAAACGGATATCTTGCTATACTGGGCAAAGAGTTCAGCCGCCAGCTGGAATATCAGCTGGGGTACATGCCCCAGATACATTCCCTGTATACCGAACTGACAGTCAGCCAGAATATAGACTTTTTTGCCCGTATCTACGGGCTGCGGGATAAAACACTGCGTAAAGCCCGTATAGAAGAAGTAATCAGGCTGGTAGACCTCTGGGACAGACGGGATGATGCTGTTATGAACCTTTCCGGAGGCATGAAACAGAGGGTAAGTCTGGCTTGTGCCATTGTCCATAATCCGCCGGTAATATTTTTAGACGAACCCACTGTGGGGCTTGACCCCGAACTGCGCTGCCGCTTCTGGGAGTACTTTAAGAGCTTGAACCAGAAGGGGGTAACAATAGTAATATCCAGTCATACCCTTGATGACGCCGCCCACTGTGACCGCCTGGCATTTCTGCGTGAGGGCAGAGTTATTGCCGAAGGTACTCCGTCAGAATTAAAGGCGGCTACAGGCAATGCCGATGCCAGTTTGGAAGACGCCTTTTTATATTCCATCCGCACAGGAGGTGCTCTCAGCCATGAATAATATACTGGCTATTGCCCAGAGGCTTATCCGCCAGTTGCTCCATGACCGGCGGACTATGGCCCTTATTATAGTAGTTCCGGTGGTAGTTATGGGGCTTATAGGGGTAAGTTTCCTGGATGCCACTGTACTTGATTATATTGCCCCGGCCATGCTGGCCACTTTAGCCCTGTTTTTCAGCTTCCTGCTGACCGGCATTTCATTCCTTAGGGAGACATCTCAGGGTACTATGGAAAGGCTTATGGCTGCACCTGTTTCCCGTCTGGACATAGTTGCCGGTTATCTGCTGGGTTTTTTCGTGTTTGCCCTGCTGCAGACACTTATCATTGTTCTTTTTACCATATACGTGCTGGGAGTCAACTTTCAGGGTGAACTCTGGCAGATTCTGTTCTTTCAGGTGCTTATTATTACCGGGGCGGTAACACTGGGCATTTTCACCAGCAGTTTTGCCAAAAATGAATTTCAAATGGTCCAGTTTATACCGCTTATTATTGTCCCCCAGGTGTTTTTGTGCGGTGTTATCTGGCCGGTTTCCCAAATGCCGGAATGGCTTCAGTACCTGTCAAATATACTGCCGCTGACCTATGGCGTGGACGGCATGCGGGAAATAATGCTTCAGGGGAAAAATCTGGCTGAAGTAGGCTTTCAGTGCGGGGTTCTGATACTGTTTGCGGTTATTACCACCGCTTTGGCGGCACTCACCGTTCCCAAGCGCCGCTAAGGTAAAATGGTCATGCCGCCGGTTGGCGTGCAAATTGCATATCCGCCGCTTTACTGGTAACATTTAATATATACTAAGCATAAATTCAGGGGTATTTAAAATGGATTCAGAAATTTTGCTTGAGGTAAAAGACCTACACGTTGAGGTAGATGGCCGTGAGATACTCCACGGAGTTGACCTGGTACTGCCTGCCGGAGAAACCCATGTCATTTTCGGGCCTAACGGCAGCGGCAAAACTACTTTGCTGATGACTCTGATGGGCTTTCCCCGGTACAAGATAACCCAGGGACAGCTTATATTTAATGGCAAAGATATTACCCATGTCCCCATTGATGAGCGTGCCCGTTTAGGTATAGGCATAAGTTTTCAGCGCCCGCCGGTAGTCCGTGGGGTAAAACTGAGGGAAATGGTAAGGAGTTCGCTTCGGACTAAAGAAGACTCAGGTTTGATTGATGAGCTTGCCAAAAAAGCCCACATGACAGATTTTCTGGAAAGAGACGTAAACCACGGCTTTTCCGGGGGTGAAATAAAGCGTTCCGAACTTTTGCAGTTACTGGCACAAGGGCCGGATATGGTGCTGCTTGATGAACCTGAATCCGGGGTAGATTTGGAAAATATTGCTCTTATCGGCAGCCTTATAAATGATTTGCTGGAGAAAAAACACCCTATCCGCGAACGCAAACGGGGTGGTCTGGTAATAACCCATACCGGGCATATTCTGGATTATGTAAACGCCCGTACCGGTTATGTGCTCTGCCACGGACGCATAAATTGCACCGGTGACCCAAGGGATATGCTGGAAACTATAAAGCAGAACGGTTATCAGGAGTGTGTAGAATGTCCCCGAAAGATCTAAGGCCTAATCTGGCTGATAAAGCCGGTGCTGCTGTAAATAAAAAACCCGCCATCGGTGATGATATTTTATTAGAAAAATATACCGATAATACCGATGACCATAAATACGTAAATAAACCGTCTGAACTTGGGGCTGAAGATAAATCCCGTATGCTTGAGTCAGGTGTAATACTGGATGACCTTAAGGAACGCAGCGGAACATTTATCCAGATGGATAACCGCCCCGTCCATTTCTCTACCCAGCAGGATGGCATAGAGATTATGTCAACCAGTGAAGCCGCTTTGAAGTATGACTGGCTGAAAGATTACTGGTGGAAAGCGGTATCTGTAGATGCGGATAAATATACCGCCCATGTTGAACTTAACAAGGCAGACGGCTATTTTATACGGGCGCTTCCCGGTGTAAAAACCGAATTCCCTGTCCAGTCCTGTATGTACATGGCTAAAAACCAGGCTATACAGAATGTCCACAACATTATTATTGCCGAAGAAGGTTCTGAGCTGCATATTATTACCGGCTGTACTTCCGCTCACCGCACCGAGACCGGTCTGCATCTGGGTGTGACCGAGTTTTTTATAAAAAAGGGTGCTAAAGTAACCTTTACCATGATACATACCTGGTCACCGGATATAGCCGTGCGTCCGCGTACCGGTGCCATAGTGGAAGAGGACGGGGTTTTCCTGAGTAATTACGTTGTCATGAAAACTGTTAAAAACCTGCAGTCATACCCGGTGGCCTATCTGAATGGCGAAAATGCAGTTGCCCGTTTTAACAGTGTTATGGTTTGCCCTCCCGGCTCTAAAATGGATGTCGGTTCGCGGGTCTTTTTAAATGCCAGGCATACCCGGACAGAGCTTATTACCCGCGCCCTGACCACCGGCGGGGAGATTATCTCCCGCGGGTATATTGAAGGAAAAGTGCCGGATTGCAAGGGGCATCTGGAGTGCCGCGGGCTTATCCTGGGTGATAACGGCATTATTTATGCCATACCGGAGCTTATGGGTAAGGTGGCCGGAGTGGATTTGTCCCATGAGGCTGCGGTGGGTAAAATAGCCGAAGAGGAAGTTGAATACCTGATGGCCAGGGGTTTAAATAAAGACGAAGCTACGGCCGCCATTGTACGCGGCTTTTTGAATGTAGATGTTGAAGGCTTGCCTCCCCTGCTTAAAGAAGAAATGGATAAAGCTATTAAGCTGGGTGACCAGGAAGGAATGTAATAAAAATATTACATTAGCTGTATAAAAAAGCCCTCTGGAAACAGAGGGCTTTTGATTTGTATCAGGTGCTAGTATATATGATAAAAACCGTCTTTGCTCAATAGGTTTACTTCAAACCCGAAAAGCTCTGCAAAATTAGCTTCGGTCAGTATCTTGGTTTTTACCCCGTCCCGGAAAATGCTGCCGTCTTTCAGCATAACCACTCTGTTTATTTCGGGTATTATGTCACTAAGGTTATGGGTTACCAGTATTATCTGGGTGCCCAGACCGGCAATTTTGCTGAGCAGTTTGCGTAACTGGTGGGCGGATTTCATGTCAAGGTTGGTAGTCGGTTCGTCCAGCAGCAGGCTTTGGGGTTTGTTTACTAAAGCTCTGGCAATAACCACCCGGCGGGTTTCACCGCTTGAAATCTCATCGGTCAGCCTATCCGCCAGTTTGTCTATTTCCAGCAGCTGCATTACTTCATTGGCATAGTTTTCCATCTCCGTGCTGACTAATCCGGCATCGTGCAGATATGGTGAGCCGAAATACCCGCTTAGCACTGCTTCTTTGCAGGTCTGGCTGATATTTTGGTTTAAAACTTCGGCTGATACTATGCCCAGCTGGCTTCGCAGCGCAAACACGTCCCAGTTCTCCCGTCCCAGTATACGCAGGCTTGAGTTTTGGGGGTCAAAAATCGGATACAGTTCGCGGGTTATGGTTTTAATCAGGCTGGATTTGCCTGCCCCGTTCGGGCCGAGGATTGCCAGGCTTTGCCCCTGGTTTATAATCAGATTTATATTTTTCAGGCACAGGCGTTCACCGCGTACCAGGCTTATGTTCTTAAACTCTATCAGAGGTGGTAAATCTTGTTTGGCCATTTTTAATTCCTTCTTGCAAGCTCTGAAATCACCGGCAAACAGAAAAGCGGTCAATACCACGCCTGACCGCTTTAAAACCATTATAAAGTGAGCCGAGGAGGACTCGAACCTCCAACCAATTGATTAAGAGTCAATTGCTCTGCCAATTGAGCTATCGGCCCACGTTTAAAACACCCATATTTTAACACTATACCCAGTTTGTGACAAATACAAAGCTGTCTGTTTTTGAAAAGAACGTTCAGCATTATAGTACAAATAAGCAGAAATGCCAAATATCTAAGCGCCGTTCATACCGGCGGCGGTTTTGGCTATATCCCATGCATAATCATATATATGCATACCCTTGCTCATGGCGATAATCTCGCCGTCCTCCACCCCTATTTCGGCGGCCATGTATTCTTTGAGCATCTGGATAGCGGCCAGATTAGACGGGAAACCTGCCCACAAATCCCATGAGCGGAAATATATAACGAAATGAAGTTTTCCGTAGCGGATTCTGGTATCTATACTGCGCAGGCAGGGCGGGTCTTCCAAATCCAGCGTTTCGGGGTTACCTACGGTCATAAAGGCCTGGTTGGTATTGAAGCCTGTGTCCCGGTACATTTTTATGACCTTGGCAATCTGGGCTTCAAGGTACTGGCCGTAAGTATATTGTTCACCCTCTGCCCGGTGGGCGGTCATAAGGTAAGGCAGGTAGTTGTCTATATATTCCAGAGTGGATGGGGCAGGTACGCCGAGGGGGACATCCGGTATAAGGGGGCGGTTGCCGGGATTCTTAATATGGACAGTTATCATATCCAGTTCTTTGCGTTTTTGCCCCGTATAACTGCCGCGTTCAATAGTGTATTCGTAACCATCTGTCAGCACCTGTCTTAGGCACAAAAACCATGCTTCGGAGAGGTCTCTGGCTTCCACTGAGGTAATTTTCATCAGTCTTCCCCTTATTTTTTCTTAAACAGGGCAAAAAAACGGTCCTGATATTCATTAAAAAGCTCCCAGCGCTCCAGCTCGTCTTTAAGGTCTTTGGGGTCGGCTTCGTCCCTGAGTGCTTTGGAAAACAGCTCCTCAATATGAAAACGGGCATCGCTGGGTACGCCGTCAGCACCTACTCCCAGCCGTCCCCGGCTGCCCAAATCTGAGAGGTTGCCCTGAAGCGAATGGCGGGTAAGGTCGTAAATGAATTTGAGCAGAGAAACATCCCAGAGGATATCTTCGCCCTCTATAATGGTGGATAGTTCAATTTTATCCCTATCCAGTTGCTGGTTTATATTCTGGGCTACCATATGCAGTTCTCCCGGTACTATGTTAAGCCCTTTGGATTCATTTTTATAGGCATACATCAGCCCCGGTGCCTGAGAGCCGTACCGGTCAACCAGCAGGCTGAAATAGCGTTTTGCTTCGTCAGAGAAGCCTTCCAGGCGGCTAAGATAATAAGGCGTAACTATCCGCGGCTGCTGGACTATTACTTTGCCTTCCCGTATCACCGTTTCCGCAGGTGAAGACGCGTCCCCATCCTCAACGGGATAAGACGGCGTAGTCAGCAGGTAATAATCTATATTGGTAATACCGAAAGTCGCCAGCCGCTGTTTGGGCGGACGGAGTATCCGGGTATTTGCCACTGCTTTAAAAATCAGAGAATCGTCCACACTAGACCCCTATTTTATTTGTGAAAGTGCTTGTTTCATTTGAGCCAGAGATTCTATATACCGGGCTTCAAGTTCATTTTTCCGTTTCCTCCATTTTTCCTGAAAACGGGGGTGCTTCTCTATGTCATTTGACAGCCCCGGGGGCATTTCCATTCCCTGCTGCATGGCTTTTTGCAGGTACTGGGAATACTGCTGTTTTAGCTGGTCATAAGCGCTGCGGCGCTGTTTTTCCCCCTGGTCAGCATAATGGGTCAGGATTTGCACCATCTGGGAGATAACTGCTTCGGCGGCCTCTTTATCTTCCTTGATACTTTTTATGCCTTCCATGGCTGTTTCGTTAGTACGCTTGGCGGCTTCATTTTCCGGCAGGGTTATCAGGGATGACAGCAGGTTTTCTATACCTTTTGCCACGTACTCACCCGCTTTTCCGCTGTACTGTTGAAGTTCCGCTTTGAGGTCTACATTTCCTTTCAGATAGGCCGCTCCCAGCTTTTCTCCAGCCGGCAGGTATTTCCAGCGGGCTTTTTCTTCCTCGGTAACCTCTTCAATATCCTTTAGCTTTTCCATGGCGATTTCAAGAGCAGATTTAATTTCGCCCATATTCACTCCGATTCCGTTTATTCGCTTATATTATACTAAATGATGGTCAAAGCTGAAAGAAATTTACGCTCGTGAATATTTAAAATGTTATAATAAATAGCCATGTTTTCCGGATATAAGCTGATGCAGCATACTGCCGACACGGGCATAATAGCCCAGGGGGCAGATTTGAGTGTTGCTTTTGCCTTTGCAGCCAGCGGGCTTTTCAGCCTTATCATCGATACCTCAACTTTGCAGCAGGATAAAGCCGTATCATTGGCATTCAGTTCGGACAGCTATGAAAATCTGCTGGTTAAATGGCTGAACGAGCTTATCTACATATTTGATACGCATCAGATGGTATTTGGCCGGTTTGAGGTAGCCGTTAGCCCTGATTTCAGGCTTTCAGCCACCTGTTTCGGACAGAAAATTACGGCTGATACTGTTTTGCACCATTATGTAAAAGCCGCTACCTACCACCTGCTTAAGGTAAAAAAGATTAGCGGAGGGTACAAGCTACAAGTGGTATTGGATATCTAGGAGGCAGTTATGACCAGCCCGTGGCAGGGAATACTAAAAAAAATAGATGATTACCGCTGGGAAATTCCCCAAAACTACAAAACCGGTATGAAAGTGCCCGGTCTGGTGTATGCCAGTGAGCCTATGCTCAGCCAAATATGGGAGGAGCATGCTATAGAGCAGATTGCCAATGTGGCATTTCTGCCTGGTATTGTCGGCAAGTCTATGGCTATGCCTGATATTCACTGGGGTTACGGGTTTCCTATAGGCGGGGTGGCGGCCACCCGGATAAGTGACGGGGTAATTTCACCCGGCGGCGTTGGTTTTGATATAAATTGCGGCACCCGCCTTTTGCGGACAAACCTGAGTGTCCGGGAGGTACAGCCTAAGATAGATGAACTTTTGGCTGAACTTTTTGCCAAAATACCTTCCGGCGTTGGCGGCAGCGGTAATATAAAGCTGAGCCAGCCGGATATGGATAGCGTTATGACCCACGGCGGAAACTGGGCGCTGGAAAAGGGCATGGGCGAGGCTGAAGATATCAGCCTGACTGAGGAATGCGGCAGTCTGTCCGGTGCTAATCCGGACAGGGTTTCCCCCAAGGCTAAAACCAGGGGTTCCTCCCAGCTGGGTACACTGGGTTCGGGGAACCATTTTCTGGAAGTACAGGTGGTGGCTGAGATATTTGACCCGGAAGTGGCCTCAGTATTTGGGGTGCAGGAAACCGGTCAGGTGCTTTTTCTTATCCACACCGGTTCGCGGGGTTTGGGACATCAGGTATGCACTGACTATGTCCAGCTGCTTAATGAGACAGTCAGGAAATATGGGATAAATTTGCCTGACCGCCAGCTGGCCTGTGCCCCGTTAAAATCAGAAGACGGGCAGAATTATCTGGCTGCTATGGCTTGTGCTTCCAATTACGCCTGGGCTAACCGCCAGTGCATTACCCAGTGGGCGCGGGATGCCTTTATGAAGGTATTTGAAAAAGGGCGGCAGGATTTGGGTATGAACCAGATATACGATGTGGCTCATAATATTGCCAAAATAGAAGCACATATGGTGGACGGGAAAATGCAGAACGTATGTGTCCACCGCAAGGGTGCAACCCGCTCTTTTCCGGCCGGGCGGCCTGAAATACCCGCGATTTACCGAAAAGTGGGGCAACCTGTTATAATACCCGGTGATATGGGCAGGTACTCATATGTGGCTGTGGGCACCGAAACTGCCATGAAAGAAACTTTTGGGTCTACCTGCCATGGTGCAGGCCGGATGCTAAGCCGAAGCTTGGCCAAAAAAACTGCTTCCGTTCCGCAGCTTATGGAAAACCTTAGAGCCCAGGGTATAAGTGTGATGGCAGGTGATATAGACAGCTTGGCTGAAGAAGCCCCGGAAGCCTACAAGGATGTGGCAGATGTGGTAGAAGTAACCCACAAAGCCGGTATTGCCCGAAATATATTTAAAACCAGACCATTAGGAGTAATCAAGGGTTAAATGGCCGATATTATAAAATTACCCCCGCCTGCTGTCCGGGGCAAAATGACAGTTGAAGAAGCTATAAATAAACGGCGTTCGGTGAGAGCCTTTTCAAGCCGCGGGCTGACCAAAGAAATATTATCCCAGCTGTTATGGGCTTCAGACGGTATTACCGATACGGTAGATAAATTGCGCTCTGCACCCAGTGCCGGGGCAATTTACCCGCTGGAACTTTATATTATAGCCGGTGATAAAGGGGTGGAAGGCTTAGATGCCGGTGTTTACCGGTATAATCCGGAGAGGCACGTTCTTCATCTGCAGCTAGGCGGTGATTTCCGCCTTCAGCTGGCGGAGGGGTGTTTTAATCAGGATTTTGTGGCTGATGCACCTTTTTCGCTGGTTATCTGCTACCGTCCTGATGAGCTGATAAAAAGGTATGGCAAAAGCGCTGACAAGTATGCTTATTTTGAAGTGGGTCACGCGGCTCAAAATTTTTGTCTGGAATGTGTGTCTTCGGGTTTAGGGAGTGTAGTAATCGGTGCTTTTACGGAAGAAACTGTTTGCAAATCTATGAACCTGAACGGACACCCCAAACCGCTGTATGTAATTGCGGCGGGTTTCCCCGCCGCTAAATAAGTTTACTGTTTCTTGCAGTTTTTACATTTCTTGGTAATCAGCCAGTATTCAAAGCTGTCTGACAAAGCCAGCCAGCTGGCCTCGATGATATTCGGGCTGGCACCTACCGTATGCCAGGTACTTTCACCATCAGTAGATTCAATCAGCACCCTCACCAAAGCATCTGTACCGCTGGTCTGCTCCAGTATACGCACCTTATAATCCGAAAGATGGACAGATGAAAGTTCCGGATAAAACTGGCAAAGTCCTTTGCGCAAAGCAGCATCAAGTGCATTTATGGGGCCGTTGCCTTCGGCGACAGTATGCATAACCTCACCGTCTACCCTTACTTTTACTATCCCTTCGGCCATCATTTCGTCCTGGCTGCGCATAGCTGAGGGGCGGCGCTGTTTTTCTACCACCACCATAAAATCTATAAGCTCAAATGGGGCTGCATAACCCGCCTGGGTGCGGTTTACCAGCAAATCAAAAGAGGCCTCAGCATTTTCATACTGAAAACCCATGCTCTCCATTTTCTTGACCTGCTGAAGCAAATCTTTGACTTCTTTTGAGTCCGGCGTCAGATTTATGCCGATAGCTTTGGCCCTTTGGACAATGTTTGACCGGCCTGCCAGTTCCGATACCAATAAACGCTGGCGGTTGCCCACCAGTTCCGGCTCTATATGCTGGTAACTGCCTGACCACTTGCTCAGGCCGCTGACATGCAGGCCTGCTTTGTGGGAAAAGGCGCTGGCACCCACATACGGCAAAAACGGTTCGGAAACCAGATTTGCCAGTTCGCTTATATAATGGGAAGTATCGGTCAGCAGTTTCAACTGGCTGTCAGTTATGCAGTCTATACCCATTTTCAGTTTTAAAATGGGTATGATGGAACACATGTTGGCATTGCCGCATCTTTCACCAAAACCGTTTATCGTACCCTGAATCTGGCTGGCACCGGCCTTGAGAGCGGCTATGCTGTTAGCTACGGCCATTTCTGTATCATTATGAGAGTGAATACCCACACAGATATTTACCGACTTGGTTACCGCTTCTACGGCTTCGGCTATTTCTTCGGGCAGACTGCCTCCATTGGTATCGCAAAGCACCACGCCTTCAGCTCCAGCCTTTTCGGCCGCCTGCAAAACCTGTATGGAGTATTCGGGGTTGTCTTTGTAGCCGTCAAAAAAGTGTTCGGCATCTAAAAAAACCTTTATGCATTTTGAACGCAGGTATTCAATGGAATCAGTAATCATGGCCAGATTTTCTTCCAGAGTGGTTTCCAGCACCTGGGTCACCTGTCTGGCGGAACTCTTGCCGACCAATGTAACATATTCCGTACCTGCCTCAACCAGTTGCCTAAGAGTTGCATCTGCTTCGGCTTTAACTTTGGGGCGACGGGTAGAGCCGAAAGCCACCATTTTGGCATTTTTCAGCTTGAGGGACTTTACCTGAACAAAAAATTCACTGTCTTTGGGGTTTGAACCCGGCCAGCCGCCCTCAATATAGTGTATGCCCAGTTCATCCAGTTTCTGGGCAATCTTAAGCTTATCAGCTACCGTAAAGGAAATTCCTTCACGCTGAGAACCGTCTCTTAAAGTAGTATCATATAGTTTTACTTGCACAGGAGATTAGCCTCCTATAATTTTAGCTATCTGGCTGCCCATCTCGGCTGTACCGAGCCTGGTGTTGCCCTCTTTAAATATATCTATCGTAGCATAACCAGCCGCCAGAACCTTGTCAACCGCCGCCTCAATTTCAGCAGCTTCGGTCTCCAGCCCGCAGGAATAACGGAGCATCATGGCTATGCTTAAAATGGTGGCAATGGGGTTGGCAATATTTTGTTTGGCAATAGTGGGGGCGCTGCCGTGAATAGGTTCGTAGAGACCAAATGTTTTAGTGCCTTTTGCCGGTATGCCTGCCAGAGAGGCAGACGGCAGCATGCCCATAGATCCTGCCAGCATGGAGGCTTCGTCTGTTAAAATATCGCCGAACATATTTTCAGTCACAATAACATCAAAATAAGTGGGTGCAAGTATCAGTTTCATAGCACAGGCATCTACCAGTATATGTTCCACCGTAACATCAGGGTAATCTTTAGCAATTTCTATTACTATCTGCCGCCACAAACGCGAAGACAGCAGCACATTGGCCTTGTCCACGCTGACCAGTTTCTTTTTGCGGCTTCGTGCCAGCTCAAAGCCAACACGCACAATCCGTTCTATTTCCTTTTCAGAGTAGGTCATGCTGTCGGTAGCTTTGCGGATACCCGAAGGTGTTGTCCAGCGTTTTTTCGGCTTGGCAAAATAAACGCCGCCGGTCAGTTCACGTATAAATATAAAGTCAGTGCCTTTTACTATTTCTGCTTTTATGGGAGCAGAATTAACCAGCGAAGGAGCCACCTTGACCGGGCGGATATTGGCAAAAAGACCAAGGCCGCGTCTTAAGGCCAGCAAACCATCTTCAGGGTGAACCGGCAGTTTGGGATCATCAAAGCGGGGGTCACCTACTGCCGCCAGTAAAACGGCATCAGACTTTTTGCACATGGCCAGTGTCTCAGGGCTGAGTGCTACCCCCTCTTTGTCTATACAGCAACCGCCGATAAGGCCGTACTGATATTCAAAGCTATGTTTATATTTTTTGGCAACAGCATTAAGCACCTTTAGGCCCTCGGCCATAACCTCCGGGCCGATGCCGTCACCGGGCAGAACTGTCAGTTTGAAATCCAACTAAACACCTCTTCCGCAAAGTTTTTCACGGGTATATTCAATAAGGCCGCCTGCCTTTATCAGGCGGGACATAAACTCAGGATAGGGTTTGGCGGCAAAGTGCTCACCTGTAGTCAGGTCTTTGATAACGCCGCTTTCCAAATCTATTTCCAGTTCGTCACCGCTGTTTATTTTTTCGGCTGCTTCGGCACTTTCAAGCAATGGCAGGCCGATGTTTATGGCGTTGCGGAAAAATATACGGGCAAAACTGGCGGCTATAACTGCCGAAACACCGGAAGCTTTTATTGAAATAGGTGCATGCTCACGTGAAGAGCCGCAGCCAAAATTGGTGGTGGCTACGATAAAATCACCCGGTTTAACCTTTTTTACAAAGTCCAAATCTATATCTTCCATACAGTGTTCGGCCAGTGCCTTGGGTTCGGATACGTTTAAATACCGTGCCGGGATAATGGCATCCGTATCAACGTTTTCACCGTATTTATGTACAAATCCTTTTAACATCTTTTCTCCTAGCTGAATAAAGCTGGCTTTATCAGGCAGCTTCTTCGTCTCCCTCTGACAGGATTTACTATTTAAATTTCATCAGGATGGGCAATGTACCCCTTGATGGCGGTAGCGGCGGCAACTGCCGGCCCGGCCAGGTATACTTCGCTCTTGGGGCTGCCCATACGCCCTACGAAATTGCGGTTGGTAGTGGCCAGACAGCGTTCACCGGCGGCCAAAATACCCATATGCCCGCCGAGGCAAGGACCGCAGGTGGGAGTGGAAACCGCAACCCCGGCATTGATAAAGGTTTCAATATAACCGGCTTTCAGGGCATCCAGATAGACCTGCTGCGAACCGGGTATAACAATAGTCCGCAAATCAGGGCTGACTTTGTTGCCTTCAAGCAGTTTGGCAGATATGGCCAAGTCTTCCAATCTGCCGTTGGTGCATGAGCCGATGATAACCTGGTCAACCTTTATTTTACCAATCTGGCTGATGGGGCGGGCATTTGCCGGTGAATGCGGCAGTGATACCTGCGGCTCAAGCTTGGAAATATCAAAGTTATATGTTTTGGCATAAGACGCATCAGCATCATTATCATAAACCGTATACTGGCGTTTGGCTCTGGGGGTCACATATTCCAGAGTCTTTTCGTCAACCCTGAAAAGACCTGCCTTGCCGCCGGCCTCTATGGCCATATTGGACATGGTAAAGCGGTTTTCCATGGAAAGGGCATCAATAGCCTCTCCGCAGAAATACATGGCAGAGTACAAAGCCCCGTCTACCCCTATCTGACCTATGGTAAACAGAATAAGGTCTTTGCCGCCAATCCATTTAGGCAGCTTGCCCGTATAGTTAAATTTGATGGTGGGGGGGACTTTCATCCAAACCTCACCGGTGGCCATGGCGGCGGCTATATCGGTTGAGCCCATGCCGGTAGTAAAAGCGCCCAGTGCCCCATAAGTGCAGGTATGAGAGTCAGCGCCTACCACAATATCCCCCGGCAGTACCAGACCCTGCTCGTGCAGGATTACATGCTCAACACCCATTTTGCCGCATTCAAAAAAGAGTATCCCCTGCTCACGGGCAAACTCACGCACCATTTTTACCTGTTCGGCAGATGCAATGTCCTTGTTGGGTACAAAATGGTCAGGCACAAAAACTATCTTTTTGGGGTCAAATACTTTGCTGACCCCAATCTTCTTAAACTCTTTTACGGCTATAGGTGCGGTAATGTCATTAGCCAGCACCAGGTCTACTTTGGCGTTTATAAAATCACCCGGGCTGACCTGAGTTTTGCCGCTGTGGGCGGCCAGTATTTTTTCAACTAAGTTCATCATAACCTCTCCAAGAATATCTAACGGAATTTTACCCGGTCAATAAGTAATATAAGCAGTATCACACCGGTACCGACGGCGGACAAAAAGTACATACCCGCACCGGATGCCAGGCCTATGCCGGCAACAGCCCAGATAGTGGCGGCAGTGGTTAGCCCCTCAACATGTCCCTCTGTCTGGCGGAGTATAGCCCCTGCACCCAGAAAGCCCACCCCGGTAACTATACCGGCGGCTATCCGGCTGATATCCGTTTCCGCAAAACCGTATATGGATACCAGGGTTATCAGACAGGAACCCACGCAAATAAGGGTATTGGTACGCAGCCCGGCTGCCTTGCCTGAGCGTTCCCGTTCATAACCAATAATCCCGCCCAACACCACGGCCAGCAGAATGCGAAACAGCATTTCCACTTCTATCGGCATGGCATGTCGCTCCTTTTAAGATGCGTTCTTGACCCTGAGCAAACGGTTTAAGGCGTTCATATAAGCCTTGGCGCTGGCTACTATTATATCGGTATCAGAGCCGCGTCCGGTATATGTTACCCCGTCACTCTCAATCCGGATCAGCACTTCACCCAGTGCGTCAATGCCGGCCGTAACAGATTTAACCGAAAATTCAGTCAGTTTGTTAGGTACATTTACTATCCGGTTTATGGCCTTGTAAACAGCATCTACCGGCCCGCTGCCCAAAGCGGCATCTTCTGCTGCCTCTCCGTTCGGGGTGGTTAGTCTGACGGCAGCAGTGGGTATGCCCCGGTCTCCTGAGGTAACCTGTATCCTGTCCAGATGATAAAGCTCAACTGTAGTCCGCAGTTCCTCGGCAACCAGCGCTTCTATATCCCGGTCAGTCACGTCCTTCTTTTTATCGGCCAAATCTTTAAAGGCCTTGAATGCGCGGTCAAAATCCTCTTCGTTCAGGTCAAAGCCCAGTTCTGTCAGGTGCTGTTTGAAGGCGTGGCGGCCAGAAAGTTTGCCCAGCACCAGACTGGAAGCCTGAATACCCACTTCTTTGGGGTCCATAATCTCAAAAGTTTTAGCCATTTTAATAACGCCGTCCTGATGGATACCGGACTGGTGGCGGAAAGCGTTTTCACCCACCACAGCCTTGTTGGGCTGGATAGCAAAACCGGTCAGAGCGCTGACCAGGCGGCTGCTGCGGTATATTTCCTGGGTGTTTATACCTGTTTCAAAATTGAAAAAATCACTCCGGGTGCGCAGTGCCATCACTACTTCTTCCAGTGCGGCATTGCCGGCACGTTCGCCTATGCCGTTCAGGGTGCATTCCACCTGTCTGGCACCGTTTTTAACCGCAGCCAGCGAATTGGCTGTACCCATGCCCAAATCATCGTGGCAGTGTACGCTTATTACCGCTTTGTTTATATTAGGCACATTCTGGCGGATACCCTTTATGAGTTCGCCGAATTCACTGGGAATAGCGTAACCCACCGTATCAGGTATGTTCAGGGTGGTAGCCCCGGCATCTATAACTGCTTCCAGCAGTTTATACAGAAACTCCGGGTCAGAGCGGCTGGCATCCATCGGGGAAAACTCTATATCATCAGTATAGCTTTTGGCTCTGGCAACCATAGTGCGCGCCAGCTCCATTACTTCTTCACGGCTCTTTTTTATCTGGTGAACCATGTGTATTTCAGATGAAGAAATAAACACATGAATTCGGGGGTGGGCAGCTTCTTTCAAAGCCTCCCAGGCACGGTCAATGTCAGCCGGTATAGCTCTGGCCAGACCGCAGATGACAGGGGTGCGCACTTCCTGGGCTATCAGCTTTACCGCTTCAAAATCACCGGGAGAGGTGATGGGAAAACCTGCTTCAATGATATCCACTCCCAGTTTTTCCAGCTGCCGGGCTATCTCCAGTTTTTCCTGTGCATTCAAAGACGCACCGGCAGCCTGTTCTCCATCTCTGAGGGTGGTATCAAAAATCTTTATTTTGTCCATGACAAAAATCCTTTCTGAAAGAAAATTACTCTATATTTAGCATTATACCCGGATACCCCTCTTCGTCCAGAAAGAGGGGCTGCTAAGGATGAGAAGTTTCCCTTCAGCCAGGCTGTGATACAGTCCGCTTATATTATTTGGAATGTAATCTGTCATGGTTATTTTTAAATGCCCTTTACTTTTTCTTTTTCAGCCAGCTCATCATAGAGCGCAGTTCGGCACCCACTTCTTCAATAAGGTGCTCAGACTCCATGCGGCGGAGGGAGTTATAAACAGGGCGTCCGGCCTGATTTTCCAGTATCCATTCCTTGGCAAAGCTGCCGTCCTGAATCTCGCCCAGTATCTCACCCATAGTTTCATAGGTTTCTTCGTTGATAACTCTGGGGCCGCGGGTGAAGTCACCGTATTTGGCGGTGTCAGAAATGGAATCACGCATATAGGCAATACCGCCCTGATACATCAGGTCTACAATCAGCTTGAGCTCATGCAGACATTCAAAATAAGCTACTTCGGGCTGGTATCCGGCTTCCACCAGGGTTTCAAAACCGGCTTTGACCAATGAGGTAGTGCCGCCGCACAAGACAGCCTGCTCGCCGAAAAGGTCAGTTTCGGTTTCTTCGGCAAAAGTTGTTTCCAGCACGCCGGCACGGTTAGAGCCGATACCCTTGGCATAAGCCAGAGCTATTTCTTTAGCCTTGCCGCTGGCGTCCTGTTCAACTGCAATAAGCGAAGGAGCGCCCGCGCCTTCGGTGAAGACCTGTCTCAGCATATAGCCGGGGCATTTGGGGGCAATCATGGTCACGTCTACAAAAGACGGGGGTACAATCTGCCCGTAATGAATATTGAAGCCATGGGCAAACATCAGCATTTTGCCGGGCGTTAACCCCTGTTCTACCGAATCTTTATAAATTTTGGCCTGAGATGTATCCGGGGCCAGCATCATGATAATATCGGCTTTTTTAGCCATTTCGGCTACGCACATCACCTCAAAACCGTCAGCAGTGGCTTTTTTCCAGCCGCGTCCGCCTTCAACGCAGGCCACAATAACCTTCAGACCAGAATCACGCAGGTTCTGGGCATGGGCATGACCCTGGGCACCATAACCGACAATACCGATAATTTTCTTTTCAATAAGGCTTAAGTCACAGTCCTTATCGTAATATATAACAGCCATCTTTCCTCCTAGAGCTTTTTACTCTTTTGTTTTTGATTCTTTAGCTGATTGCAATTCGGTAGCGGTAGCAAGCCCGCCGCGGGTCATGGCGATTCGGCCGGTGCGGGTTATCTCCTTGATACCAAATGCACGTAATAGATTATATAGCGAATTTACTTTTTCTTCATCTCCGGTTACTTCCACTGTCAGCGAGTCGGAAGCTACGTCCACTATTTTTGCCCGGAAAATATCTACAATCTGCATTATTTCACTGCGGTTAGCCGGAGTGGATTTTACTTTTATAAGTGCCAGCTCACGGCAGATAATATCCTGCCCGGTAATATCTGACACCTTGACCACATCCACCACTTTGTCAAGCTGCTTGCGTACCTGTTCAACCATAGTATTAGCCCCGTCAACCACAATGGTCATTCGGGAAAAACCGGGTGTTTCACTCCGCCCGACTGCAATACTGTCAATATTGAAACCACGCCGTCTGAAAAGGCTGGCCATGCGGTTTAATACGCCGGGCCTGTCTTCAACTAAAGCTACTATGGTATGCTTCGTCGGGGACATGCACTCACCTCTTTCTTAGGTTCTTCCAGTACTTCGTGGAGAGCGGCGCCGGGAGGAACCATGGGATATACGTTTTCTTCAGGTTCAATTATAAAGTTTATAAGGAAAGGCCCTTCGGTGGCCATAGCCTGTTCAATAGCCAGCCGGACCTCTTCCTTTCGTTTAACGTTTAAAGCCGGTATATCATAGGCTTCGGCTATTTTTATAAAATCAGGGCAGCCTAAAGGAGTGGCCACGTAATTTTTGTTATAGAACAAGTCCTGCCACTGGCGAACCATACCCAGATAGCCGTTATTGAAGACCGCTATTTTTACCGCAGCCCTTTCCTGAACTATTGTGGCTAGTTCCTGCATATTCATCTGGAATCCGCCGTCCCCGGCAATGCACCAGACAGTTTCGTCCGGACAGCCGACTTTAGCGCCCAAAGCAGCCGGCAGGTCAAAGCCCATAGTGCCCAGACCGCCGGAAGTCACCAGAGAATTGGGGCGGATATATGTATAATGCTGGGCAGCCCACATCTGGTGCTGTCCCACCCCGGTAACCACAATGGCGTTGCCGCTGGTAGCTTCGCTTATCTGCTGGACTATATACTGGGGCAGGATAAGGTCAGTATGCCGTATGGAGAGCGGCGGGTGTTCTCTGCGCCAGTTTTCCAGCTGCCTCAGCCACTCAGAGTGCTGGACACATTCTACCTGTTTGTTGAGTGATTTAAGTACGGTTTTAACGTCACCCACTATGGGCACGTCAACCCGTATGTTTTTACCTATTTCAGCCGGGTCTATATCTATATGAATAATACTGGCATGGGGAGCAAATGCGCTCAGCTTACCGGTAACCCGGTCATCAAAACGCATACCGATAGCCACTATCAGGTCAGTGGCCGCAACAGCCATATTGGCATAAGCCATGCCGTGCATACCCAGCATACCGTAGCTTAGTATATGGTCTTCGGGGAAACTGCTGACACCCAGCAAAGTGGTAATAACAGGCAGCTGGCAGTTTTCCGCCAGGGTTTTCAGTTCTTCATTGGCACCGGAAATGTTTACCCCGTGTCCGGCAATAATCACCGGTTTCTCAGCGGTTTCTATCAGCTTGGCCGCCTTTTGTATCTGCATCAGGTTGCCCTTTATAACGGGTTTGTAGCCGGGCAGATCAGGTTCATCAGGGTATTCAAACTCTGCCTGCTCAATAAATACGTCTTTAGGTATATCTATCAGCACCGGGCCGGGGCGTCCGGTTCGGGCTAAATAGAAAGCTTCTTTTATAGTGTCTGCCAGTGCACTTGCCCTGGTTACCAGATAATTCTGCTTGGTAATAGGCAAAGTGATACCGGTAATATCAATCTCCTGAAAAGCATCTTTGCCGATAAGGTTACGGGTAACCTGGCCGGTTATAGCTACCATAGGTATGGAATCCATGTAGGCATTGGCAATGCCGGTAATCAGGTTGGTAGCACCAGGGCCAGACGTAGCCAGGCAGACACCTACTTTGCCGGTTACTCTGGCAAAACCATCGGCAGCATGGGCGGCACCCTGTTCATGCCGGGTCAAAATATGCCTTAAGGCGGGGTACTGGGGGAAAGTATCATACAGAGGCAAGAGTACTCCACCCGGATACCCGAAGATTATATCTGCCCCTTCTTTGAGCAGACTTTCACATACTATCTGGGCGCCAGTCAATTTCATTTTCTCATTGCCCCCTTAGAATTAGTCTTTGAAAACCGCCCCGGTACTGGCCGAGGTGACGTTTTCTGTATAATATTTCAGATAACCGCTTGTGATTTTAGGTTTGAAAGCCGGCACATTTGCCAGCCGTTTCTGGATTTCCTCATCTGAAAGCTCTACCGAAAGTTTATAGTTATGGATATCAATATTTATCATATCGCCGTCCTGCAGGGCGGCTATAGGTCCGCGTGCAGCGGCTTCGGGCGAAACATGCCCCATAGCGGCTCCGCGGGTTGCGCCTGAAAAACGCCCGTCCGTAATCAGAGCTACTTCTTTATCCAGCCCCATGCCTGCCAAAAGCGAGGTTGGGGTGAGCATCTCCCGCATACCCGGCCCGCCTTTAGGCCCTTCATAGCGGATAACCAGTACATCACCGGGGATTATCTTTCCGCCCATAATAGCTTTGGTAGCCAGCTCCTCAGAGTCAAATATACGGGCAGGCCCGCGGTGAACCATCATCTCAGGGGCAACGGCAGAGCGTTTGACTACGCTGCCATTTGGTGCCAGATTGCCGAACAAAATAGCCAGCCCGCCTTTGGGTGAATACGGGTTTGAAGCAAAACGGATAACTTTATTATCAGCTTTGGGGGCGGCATCCGCCATCTGTCCTATAGTTTTGCCGGAAACAGTCCGGGCGTCATTTTTCAGCCAGGGTTTCAGCTCTTTCAGCACACTGCCTATACCGCCGGCCTGGTCAAGGTTTTCAATATGGTACGGACCTGACGGGCGGAGTTTGCACAAATTCGGGGTAGTATCACTTACCCTGTTTATTTCTTCCAATGAAAAATCAGCCCCGGCTTCATGGGCAACTGCCATAACATGGAGTACCGAATTGGTACTGCCGCCCAGTGCCACATCCAGACTGAAGGCGTTGTAAATGGCATCCGGCGTGATTATATCCTTAGGGCAGGTATTGTCTTTTACCAGTTTCAGTATCTGCCTGCCGGTGTCTTTGGCCAGCTGGGTGCGGCGTGAATCTACCGCCGGGATAGTGCCGTTGCCGGGCAAAGCCATACCCAGAGCTTCGGTCAGGCAGTTCATGGTATTGGCAGTGAACATGCCGGCACAGCTGCCGCAGCCGGGACAGGCCACTTTTTCCAGTTCCAGCAGTTCTTCTTCGGTCATCTGGCCTTTGGCCACCTGACCCACTGCTTCAAAAACGCTGTTCAAATCAACACAGCTGACCTGGTCATTTTTCCTTAACCGCCCGGCCAGCATGGGGCCGCCGCTGACAAATATAGAGGGAATGTTTAAACGGCAGGCAGCCATCAGCATGCCAGGAACCACCTTGTCACAGTTCGGTATAAACACCAAGCCGTCAAAGGCGTGAGCCATGGCCATTATTTCAACTGTATTGGCAATAATCTCACGGCTGGGCAGGCTGTATTTCATACCGGCATGGTTCATGGCAATGCCGTCACAGACAGCAATGGTATTAAACTCAAATCCCACTCCGCCGGCGGCATTTATACCCTCTTTAACCGCTTCGGAGATACGCCTGAGATGAATGTGTCCGGGGACTACTTCGGTAAAGCTGTTTACAATACCTATAAAAGGTTTTTGAAAGCTCTCGGTGTTTAAGCCCAGAGCGCGCAGCAAAGACCGGTGCGGGGCACGTTCAATACCTAGTTTGACATCTTCGCTTTTCATTATAGGTTCTCCCGTTTAAAAGAATTAAAAACCGTCCTTTGGGGACGGGTGTACGACGGATTATTGGAAGTGTTTAACCTTAACACAGTCCACGTTTGCTGTCAAGCTGAAAAGCCGTTTTTGGCGGCCGTTTCAAGTATATCTGATTCTTTTATGGCCCCCTGGCGGATAATCTTCAAACCGTCAGGGTTTACCGCTATTATGGTAGATTCCACCCCTCCGCTCACCTGCCCGCCGTCAAGGATAAAATCCACCCTGTCACCCAGCTGTTTTTCGGCCTCGGCGGCATTAAGTGAGCTTTTGCACCCGCTGAGATTGGCGCTGGTGCCGGTTACCGGTTCCCCAACCCGTTTCAGCATCTCAATTACCGCCGGCTGGTTTGGTATCCGTATGGCTACAGTTTCATTTCCGCCGGTCAGCTCAAGGGGGATATTATCTGTCTTGGGCAGCACCAGGGTAAGCCCTCCCGGCCAGTATTCCTTAGCCAGCTTGCGGGCCAGCGGCGGAAAAACTTTGGCCACCTGATTTATTTGGGAGATATCCCCTATCAAAGCCGGCAAACCTTTGGTATTGGCGCGGCCTTTTATGTCAAATACGCGCCTCACTGCCTGGGTATTGCTGGCTAAAGCCCCCACTGCATAAACTGTATCGGTAGGAAATACCACTACCCCGCCCCGCTTAAGTATGCTGACTGCCTGGTCTATCTGGCTTTCCATACCGGCATCAAACAAATTTGGTGTCATATATTTATTACCTCTGGTATTTATAAACCCGGTAAATATATCTAAATACTCTTAGGAAATTTAGTCAAGTATTATCCGGGAAAGCTCTATTAGAAACAGGCCTGTTTTCTTTACAATTTTAGCCTATAATGCTAAGCTACCATCAAGAAAATGATGAGCGAAATGAATAATATACAAACCACTGAAAGCCTGCGGGTTGCCACTAGCGGAGACATTGAGGTCTCTACTTATTTGGAAATTGCCAAGGAAAAGTCCGGCGCCAAACCGGAGTTTATTGATAACGAAGATGAAAACCTGCGTGAATCAATAGTAATTTTTGATTTCGGTTCCCAATACAGCTTACTTATTGCCCGCCGTATACGTGAGATGCATGTTTATTGCGAGCTGGTTTCGCACGATACCCCCTGGGAGAAAATAGCCCACTTAAATCCCCGCGGGTTTATTCTTTCCGGCGGGCCTTCCAGTGTCTACGAAGCAGGAGCGCCTTTGGCCCCTGCTTATATATTTGAAAGTAAATTGCCGGTTTTGGGTATTTGCTACGGTATGCAGGCTATCACCCACCAGCTGGGGGGGGTAGTTGAGCACAGTGAAAAACGCGAATACGGCCATGCCTTACTCCATTCAAGCGTGGCAAATTCTGACCTCCTGTCGGATATGCCCGAGCCTTCTCCCGTTTGGATGAGCCACGGAGACCGTATTGAAAAAATGCCGGCTGGGTTTACGGCGCTGGCTTACACCGAAAACTGCCCGGTGGCGGTTATGGGTAACGAAGCGGATATTTACGGTTTGCAGTTTCACCCCGAAGTTGTCCATTCCCCTAACGGCAAAATCATTCTTAAAAACTTTGTTTTCAATATTTGTAAATGTCATGCCAACTGGACTATGGGCAACTATATTCAGGAAAGCATTCATAATATACGCGAACAGGTCGGAGACGGTCAGGTTATCTGTGCCCTTTCCGGCGGGGTTGATTCGGCGGTAGTGGCTTCTCTTATCCACAAGGCCATTGGTGACCAGCTGACCTGCATATATGTAAATAACGGTCTTCTCCGGCGTGAGGAGGCTGACCGCACCCTGCATGTTTTCAAAAACCATATGGGTATGAAAATAATATATGTAGATGCGGTTGACCGTTTCCTTGATGGCCTTAGCGGAGTTACCGACCCCGAACAGAAACGCAAGGTTATAGGCAGTGAATTTATTAAAGTATTTGAAGATGAAGCCTGCAAGCTTGGCAAGATTGATTTTCTGGCGCAGGGGACACTTTACCCTGACGTCATAGAAAGCGTTTCTTCCGTATCTAAAGCTTCTGCCAAGATAAAAAGCCACCACAACGTGGGCGGCCTGCCTGCCCATATGAAGTTAAAACTTATAGAGCCTTTGCGCTATCTCTTTAAAGATGAAGTGCGGCTGCTGGGCAAAGAACTGGGTTTGCCGGACGAAATGATTTGGCGTCAGCCCTTTCCCGGCCCCGGTCTGGCAATACGTATTATAGGTGAAGTTACCCGTGAAAAGCTGGAAATCCTCCGCGCGGCGGACTGGATTGTGATGAGCGAAATTAAAAAAGCCAAAATGTATCACCAGGTATGGCAAAGCTTTGCCATATTGACTGATGTTAAATCTGTGGGTGTTATGGGTGATTTCCGCACCTACGGTTATCTGGTTGCAATCAGGGCTGTCACCAGCGAAGACGCCATGACGGCGGACTGGGCTAAACTGCCTTATGATTTGCTTTCAGTTATATCCAACCGGATTGTTAACGAGGTTAAAGAAGTGAATAGGGTGGTTTATGATATAAGCTCCAAACCGCCTTCCACTATTGAATGGGAGTAAGGTATTATGACCGGCGGTTATATCATGGGCAGAGGCTACACACCCGAAACCTGTCTGGATGAAGTTAAAAAAGCGCTGACAGATTTGGGGGGGAGGGCTTCGGCCGAAGAGATACTGCAGGCGGTCAGGAAAAAAGGCCACTGGAGTGATGAGGCTATCTGGCAGTGTCTGGAGTCAAATACCATAAACTACCCGCCTGCCTGCCGCCGTGATACATCTGCGGATTCAAAGTTTCTTTTCCTGAGGGAAGACGGCAATTATGAGTTTTATGCCCCCCGTTGGCATGGCCGCTACGAGCGGGGCAGAAGAATAGTTTAGTTTTGCTGAGGAGACAACTCTGAAAGTTCTGGTTATTGGAAATGGGGCAAGAGAGCATGCTATTGTCTGGAAGCTCTCTCAGAGCCCGAAAGTTACTAAAATTTACGTTGCCCCGGGTAATGCCGGTACAAGCCTTATAGCTGAAAATGTGGCTATAAGCTGTACAAATATCAAAGGTTTGCTGGCCTTCGCCAAGGATAACTCCATTGATATCACTTTTGTAGGGCCTGAAGCACCGCTGGCAGGCGGGGTGGTAGATGTCTTTGCATCTGCCGGTCTGCGCATATTCGGTCCCTGCCGTGAGGCAGCCCAGCTGGAATCAAGCAAGGTTTTTACCAAAGAACTGCTTCTTTCAAATAAAATCCCCACCGCTTACAGCCGCAGTTTTTCCAGTTATGAAAAGGCCTGCTCGTATTTGAACCGACTTGAAATGCCGGTGGTAATCAAGGCAGACGGTCTGGCAGGCGGCAAAGGGGTTACCGTTGCCCAAACCTATGAGCAGGCTATGGCGGCCTTATCAGATATCATGGAAGCCAAAATATTCGGCGAAGCCGGTGAAAACGTAGTTATAGAAGAGTGCATGGTGGGGCGTGAGATGAGCTTTTTTGCGGTTACTGACGGCAAAACTGTTGCTCCTTTAAGTGCCGCCTGTGATTATAAACGGATTTATGACGGGGATAAGGGTGCTAATACCGGCGGTATGGGCAGCTATACCCCCCCCGTGTTTTTTACGCCTGAGCTTAAGGATGAGATAATGTCCCGTATTCTGCTTCCGGTTATAAAAGCCCTGGCTGAACGCGGTATTACCTATAAAGGCGTTTTATATGCGGGGCTGATGATGACAGCCGAAGGGCCAAAGGTCATGGAGTTTAATGCCCGGTTTGGAGACCCCGAAACACAGGTCTTAATGCCCCTGCTTAAAACAGACTTGCTTGAAATAGTAGAGGCAACCCTGGAGGGGCGGCTTGATAAACTTAGTATTGAAATGGAAGACTCCTGCGCCGTGGGAGTAGTCTTGGCTTCAGGCGGTTACCCGGCTGAATACCGCAAGAGATTGCCCATAAGCGGCCTTTCAGATATGCCTTCGGATATACTGGTTTTTCATGCCGGCACTGTTGTCTCTGAAGAGGATGAGATAGTTACCAATGGCGGGAGGGTGCTCTGTCTGGTCAGCAAAGGCCAAAGCATAGAGGCTGCCCGGGAAAATGTATATCGGAATATAGGCAAGGTATCTTTTGAAGATTGCCAGTACCGCCGGGACATAGCCTTGTTTAACGGGAGGGAACTATGCCGCTAGTAAGTATTGTAATGGGTTCTAAATCTGATGCCGAGGTTATGAAACCTACTGAGGAAATACTGGAGAAAATGGGTATTTCTTTTGAGACGCTGGTTATGTCTGCTCACCGTACTCCCGAAAAAGTGCAGGAGTTTTGCCTGGGTGCGTCCGCACGGGGGGTTGAACTGGTTATAGCTGCCGCCGGGGGAGCAGCCCATTTGCCGGGGGTAATTGCCAGCTGGCTGACACTGCCGGTTATAGGCGTACCGGTGGCTTCAGGTGAACTCAAAGGGGTTGATGCCCTTTATTCCATAGTCCAGATGCCCGCCGGTATACCGGTAGCAACCGTAGCTATCGGGGCGGCCGGTGCTAAGAATGCGGCTTATCTGGCGGCTGAAATACTGGGTTTAAAATATCAAAATATCCGTCAGGCTTATGAAAGCTACCGTCGGGAACTAAAAGGTGAGAACAAATGATAGAGCGATACAGCCGCCCTCAAATGAAAAAAGTCTGGTCAGACGAAAGCAAATTCGGTTACTGGCTGGATATTGAAATTGCAGTCTGCGAAGCTTGGGCTAAGATTGGCGTGATTTCCCGTGAGGATATTACCAAAATCAAGCTGGCGCGTTTGAATTTCAAACGTATGGAAGAACTACTAAAAGAAACCCACCACGATATGACTGCGTTTCTGGGCTCGGTGGCCGAAAGCCTGGGTGATGAATCCCGCTTTATCCATATGGGCATGACTTCTTCAGACGTCATGGACACCGCCCTCAGTCTTCAGCTGGTCGAAGCCTCCAAGATACTTAACAGCGGCATTAAAGAGCTGATAAATGCCCTGGCTGCCAAAGCTATGGAGTATAAATATACTGTTCAGGTAGGGCGTACCCACGGCGTGCACGCCGAACCCATTTCATTCGGGCTGAAACTGGCGCTCTGGATGGAAGAAATGAAGCGTAACCGCCAGCGCCTTGCGGACGCCACCAAAGCTATTACAGTGGGCAAAATGTCAGGTGCGGTAGGCACATATGCTACTTTATCACCCGAAATTGAAGAAATAGCCTGTAAAAAACTGGGGCTTTCCCCGGCTTCCATTTCAAATCAGGTAATCCAGCGTGACCGTCATGCCCAGTACATGACTACTCTGGCCATTATCGCCGGTTCGCTGGAAAAGTTTGCTACCGAAATACGGGCTCTTCAGAAGACTGAATGCCACGAGGCTGAAGAACCATTTGAAAAAGGGCAAACCGGTTCGTCAGCTATGCCTCATAAGAAAAATCCTGAGCTTTGCGAACGAATTTGCGGTATTGCCCGTATAATACGCGGTTATTCCGTTACCGCCATGGAAAATCAGCCCTTGTGGCATGAGCGGGATATCAGCCACTCCTCTACCGAACGGGTAATAATGCCTGACGGCTGTCTGCTGTTGGATTATGCTTTGCACATTTTTACCAATGTCATAAAGGGTCTAAATGTTTTCCCCGAACAGATGGAAAAGAATCTTAACCTTACCGGCGGTCTGGTTTATTCACAGAGAGTTATGCTTGCCCTGATAAACAAGGGGCTTTCACGCCAGCAGGCATACAAGATGGTGCAGCGGAATGCTATGCGCACCTGGCAAGGCGAAGATAATTTTATGAACCTGCTCAAGGCGGATGCCGAGGTTATGGAACACCTTTCTTCTGCCGAAGTTGACGAATTATTTGACTACAAATTTTATCTGCGCTACATAGATGATATATTCAGACGGGTAGGGCTGACTAATTCCCAGTGGAAGAAAGGCGGGGATGCCTCCTCTGACGAAGGACTGGCCCCCAGAGCTATATAAATGACTGATAACAACATACTCATGGAAACCGCCCTGCCGCTGCCTTCTTTTATTAAGGGTAAGGTGCGGGATACTTATCTGCTGGGGGATAAACTGCTTATCATTGCCAGTGACCGTATTTCAGCTTTTGATGTAATATTGCCTGGCGGTATACCCGGCAAAGGGCGGGTGCTTAACCGTATCTCCTCATTCTGGTTTGAAAAAACCGCCCGCATAATACCCAATCATGTTATAGAGCTGGTTGAAGATGTAAGCTGTCTGGATAAATATTTGCCCCCGGAAGAACGCTTTCAGTACCCGGAATATTTGCGCGGCAGAAGCATGGTGGTCAAAAAGGTAAAGCGGGTTTCGGTGGAATGTGTGGTACGGGGTTATATTGCCGGCTCAGCCTGGAGTGAATATAAAAAGACGGGTACGGTAAATGGCATGCCCATGCCGAAAGGTCTTTTGCAAAGCCAGGAGCTGCCCGAACCTATTTTTACCCCTACCACCAAAGGTGAGGGCGAACATGACCGCCCTATGACCATTGCCGAACTGGAAGCTATGGTTGGCAAGGAACTGGCTGATAAACTGGCTGAAAAAAGCTTGGCACTCTATAAATTCGGCCGGGAATATGCCCGCCAAAGGGGTATTATTATAGCTGATACCAAGTTTGAGTTTGGTCTGGACGGCTCAGAGCTTATCCTTATTGACGAAGCCCTTACCCCGGATTCCAGCCGTTTCTGGGATGAAAAGACCTATAAAGTAGGCGAAGCCCAGGATAGCTATGACAAACAGCCCGTGAGGGATTATCTGGAAGCTATCGGCTGGGATAAAGAGCCTCCAGGCCCGGTATTGCCGGATGAGGTTATCAAATCAACTACCCGCCGGTATGAATATGCTTATGAAAGAATAACCGGTATCAAACTGGTCTAGCCGGGTTTCACATATCCAAAATAAAAAGGGGCTTTTCGCCCCTTTTTTTATTCTATAAACTATTTAAATCAGTTTTCCAGCATGCCTTTGGTGCTGGGGGCAATGCCCTCACGTCTGGGGTCTAAACTGGTAGCTTTGTCCAGTGCCCGTGCAAGTGCTTTGAAAAGGGCTTCGGCTTTATGGTGGTCATTTGACCCGTATAAAATACGGGCATGCAAATTAAACCGCCCCTCAATGGCAAATGTCTCCAGAAAATGCCTGACCAGGTCAGTGGGAAAACCGGTAAGGTCATTTTTGGAAAAGGGCAAGTCCACCACCGCATATCCCCTGCCGCTCAGGTCCAAGGCCACTGTCGCCAAGGAATCATCCATCGGTACAGTGGCATCAGCCATCCGTACTATCCCCTTGCGCTCCCCTAAAGCCTCGTTAAAGGCTTTACCCAACGTAAGTGCCACATCTTCCACCAGATGATGAATATCATCCCCGTTGGCGGAAATATTTATGTCAAATAAACCATGTTTGGCCAGCTGGGAAAGCATATGGTCAAACAGCCTGACCCCGGTGCACATTTCAGCCTGACCGCTGCCATCCAGATTCAGGCTAAGGCTTATGGTGGTTTCGGTGGTCTGTCTTTTTATAGAGGCAGTTCTCTTGGTCATGTTATTCCCCCATTTCCCCAAGCGCTTTTAACAGTGCGTCTGTATCTTCGGGCTTGCCCACTGAAAACCGCAGGCAGTTTTCCATCATGGGGGCATCAAAACATCTTACCAAAATGCCCTGTGATTCCAGAGCCTGCTGAACATCTTTGGCCTTGCCTTTAAGCAGCTTGCACAAAATAAAGTTAGCCGCAGAAGGATATGGTTTCAGCCAGCTAAATTTACTTAGTTCAGTATATAACCGTTTACGTTCATCCACAATCTTTTTTACAGTTTCCAGCATATATTCGCGCTGAAGCATAGTCTGGCGGACAGCTGCATCAGCCGCTATATTGACCGAATACGGGTCTTTGATACGTGAAAGGTAATCTGCAATTACCGGCGGAAAAAGCCCGTAACCTACCCGCAGACCAGCCAGCCCTGCCCACTTGGAAAAGGTGCGCAGTATCATCAGGTTCGGGTAACTGGGCATATCCGGCACCATAGTCTGCCCGGTAAATTCGTAGTAGGCTTCGTCAATTACGGTGGGTACGCCCAAATCCAGTATCTGCCGGATGTCTTCTTTGCTTATGGCTGTACCGGTGGGGTTATTGGGGGCGGCTATGAATATAAGCTTGGTTTTTGGGGTAAGTGCATTTTTAATGCCGCTGATATTTACATTATAACCGGCATCACGCGGCACATTGACCACGGTTCCGCGGTTCAAATCAGTATAAAACTTATACATGGCGAAGGTAGGCGGGCAGTTAATAACCTCATCTCCGGGGTTTATAAACAGCCGCAGCAGCAAGTCTATCAGTTGGTCAGAGCCTGCCCCGCAGATAATCTGCTCCATATTTACGCCTGTGTATTCCGCCAGCAAACGGCGGATTTCAAATTGGGTGGCATCAGGATAGATATGGTACTGGTCAAAGGCTGACATAGCCTTTTGGACAGTTGGCGCAGCCCCGTACAGGTTTTCATTGGCATCCAGCTTGATTATCCGGTTTTTTGTCTTTACCAGTTCTGGTGCTTTGCAGGCAGAATAGCCGGCAAACCCTTCTAAATCTGTCCGTATGTATTTTTTCATATCATATGTCATATCAGTTCTCACTTATTCCATCCGCTTTAAAGCGGCTTCGGCATGGCATTCCAGCCCTTCGGCTCTGGCAATAGTGGCAGCGGCTTTCCCCAGCTTGGACACTTCCTCTTTGCTCACGTTTACAATATCTATATATTTTACAAAATCCAGTATATTAAGCGGGGAGCTGAAACGGGCAGTACCGGAGGTGGGCAAGGCATGGCTTGGCCCGGCTACATAATCCCCCATTACCACACTGGCTTTTTCCCCGTAGAAGATACAGCCGGCGTGATTTATACGGGATAAATACTGTTCTGAATCCTTTACCAGCAGGCATAAATGTTCGGCGGCATACATATTGGCCAGCGTAATGGCTTCATCCATATTATCCACAACCGCAATCAGCCCGTTGTCCCTTAAAGACTGCCGGATAATATCCTTTCGGGCACAGGTAGCAGCTTTTGTCTCCACGATATCATTCACCCGTTTTGCCAGTTCCTCAGATGTAGTCACCATAATAGGCGAAGCCAGCACGTCATGTTCGGCCTGGGCCAGTATGTCCAAGGCGCAGTATTCGGCATTTGCATACTGGTCAGCCAGTATCAATACCTCGCTAGGGCCTTGAAGCCCGTCAATATCTACCACTCCGAATACGGCTTTTTTGGCCAGTGTAACAAATATATTACCCGGCCCGCATATCTTGTCTACTTTGGGAATAGATTTGGTGCCGAAGGCAAGCGCTGCCACCGCCTGAGCGCCGCCGCAGGCAAATACCCTGTCTACTCCGGCTATATAAGCGGCAGCCAGAGTGGGCGCAGGTATTTTCCCGTCTGCTCCCGGCGGAGTCACCAGTATTATTTCATTTACCCCGGCTTCCTTGGCCGGAATAGCAGTCATCAGCACAGTTGACGGGTAAAAAGCTTTGCCGCCGGGTACATACAAGCCGACCCTTTCCAGCGGGCGGATAAGCTGTTTGCCCTGCATAATTTCAGCTGCTTTCCAGACAGCCTCTTTCTGAAAGCGGTGATAAGCCCGCACCTGAGCGGCGGCAAGTTTCAGTGCCTCAAAAAGTTCAGCAGATATTTCACCAGCGGCCTGCTTTATTTCGGCTGGGCTTACCTCAAGTTTTGAAATAGCGGCACGGTCAAACTTCAGGGTGTACTCTAAAACAGCTTTATCACCCTGTTTGCGTACATCGTCAATTATGCCGTTTACAGCTTTTTCGGGGTCAACCCCCAGCCGTTTGGCAAGTTCGGCTCTCTGGGTTTCGTCCAGAAAGAACCCGGTCTTATCCCGGCGGGAGAGCCTTTTTTCTGCTTGGGCAAACCCGCGGATTATTTCCATTTTACTTTAGGCCTCCAATGCCTTTTTAAGCATACTTATTACCGTGTTTATCCGTTCGCTCTTGGCGGCGGAAACTACACTCTGGTAGTTGGCTATAACACAGGCGGTAGATTCAAATAAAGTATCTATTATTTTCAGATTGTGGCGGGCAATAGTGCCGCCGGTTTCGGTATTTTCCACCAGCATATCGGCATCTTCCGGCAGAAAAGCCTCAGTAGCCCCCCAGGTTGGAACAATGCGGTAATGCCCCAGATGGTTGCTTCTGGCGTAAAAGTCAGAAATATTGGTATACTCGGAAGCTATCCGCATTTCGCGGCTGCCGCAGTAATCTTTCAGTTCGTCCAGATTGGAAACCGGCACGTCGTTATGCACCACCGCCACCAGTTTCACCCAGCCGTATTTCAAATCCAGCAGTTCCTTTACCGGGCTGGTCGGGAACTGGTAAAGATGGTCAGTCAGCCAATCACGCCCGGTAATAGCCAGGTCAAAATTGCCGTTGGCTACCTGTATGGGCATATCCTGGGGGCGGATTACCTTTACCGCAATGCCGTTTATGCCGAATGCCGGACGGTGATTGCCCGTGGCAGATGGGTAGTCTTCAATAGCTATCCCGGCGGCATCCAGTATCTTGCGGACATGGGGCTGCTGATGCCCGTCAGGCAGTGCCAAACGCACAGTATCATCCGGCATATCCAGAAAAGATGGCTGGCAGCCATTTACTGGTTCAATCTTAATATCTTCCACTTTGGGTTCAACATACTGGCTGATATTTGCCATTACAGATGAAATAGCCCCGCTCAGGTCTTTTTCTTCAAGGCTCTGGCTGTTGGCTATCAGGTAGGCTTTAAAATCCAGCACTTTGGCGATCGAACGCAGATTCTTTTTAGCCAGGTCCGCTTCGGACTTGCGCGGCAGAATAACCACTTCGGCGGTATCCGGCGGATAAGCCTCTGCCGAACCCCAAAGCGGGAAAATACTGAAATTTTTAAGCCGCAGCTGCATGGCAAATGCCTCGGCGATATTCGGGTATTCGCTGGCTATGCGTATGCGGGTACTGCAGGCGGAAAGCGCCGCCAGGCTGTCATACGAGCTGTTTACAGCCGTTGCCGCATATAAAGCGCCATGCCCATAGCCCAGGTTTTTCAGTTTGACTATACTACTGGAAGGGTAACGTGAAGTCAGTTCGGTAAGCCAGTCTGCCCCGCAGACACCCAAATCATAGTTGCCTATGGCCAGCTGAATGGGTATATCTTTTTCGTGAAATATTTTGGCGGACATTTCCGGATTGGAAACTGATTTAAAGCAGTATATTTTAGCCTTATCCACGTATCCGTCAAGCCCCCACTGGCTTTTCTCCAGCAGGGCTTTGGTATCACCAAGTAATCTGCCTTTTGGCAGAGCCACTCTAAGCATCTTCTTCACCGCTTAGCAGGCATATTACCTCGGCCTGATTTTTAAACTCTGTGGTTTTGTCTTCAATCAGGTCTGTTACTTCATAGCTGTCAGCCGCTTTTACCGTAACTGCCCAGCCATAGGCTGCCGTATCCACACCGGGGTAAAAAAGCTCAGCGCTTATGCCGCACTCGCGGATAAGGTTAGCCATTTCGTAGGCATTTTTAAGGTTGTCACCTTCATATTTTATAAGTATTTTTTCTTCTACCATGTCATACATATCTTCGGCATCTATCATGGGGATAAGGCGGTTCAGATACAAAGCAAACCCGGCTGCCGGTTTGTCAGGACCGCCCAGCAGGGGGATAAGCTTATCATAGCGGCCGCCGCCGCCCACGTGTTCGCCGTTTACGAACAAATGGAAAATTACCCCGGTATAGTATTCAAAACCTTTACCGGAGGCAAGGTCTATCTGGTAGCTGACACCCAGCTTATCCAGTACGTCTACCCCGGCAATAAAATCATTCAGGGGTTCTTCCAGGTCACCGCCGGCAGTCCCGGCCATGGCCATTACATTTTTAAGGAAAGCGGCTGAAGTGCCTTTGTTTTCCATCAGGAGCTTCAGGGTGCGGAAAAGTTCAGGTTTTTCGGCCTCAAGCCTGCTCATCAGGGCAACATCCCCATCCAGCAGTTGGTCAAATATTTTATGCTGTTCATCAGCATTCGGCTCAAGCTGGGCCAGCACCGCTTTTATAAGCTGGGAATGGGAAAGCCTTAGCTCCACATCTTCAAAACCCAGTCTGGACAGGGTTTCCAACGCCAGCGTAATCAGCTCAGCATTAGCTTCCGAACCGGTAACGCCGATAAGTTCGGCTCCCAGCTGCCAGTTTTCGCGGGATTTTTTGCCTGTTTCATCAAAGCGGAAAATATTGGAGGTATAGCACAAACGGGCAACTTCCATTTCCTGGAGGTTGTCTATATAAAGTCTGGCAGCCGGTATAGTACCGTCCGGCCGCAGTACAACCCTTTCGCCGCTCCAGCCGTCCCAGTCCAAAAAGGAATATACCCTTTTAAGCATCTGGGGGGTAAGTGTGCCGCTTGAAGTAAACAGGCTTAGGTATTCCAGCATGGGGGTACGCACTTCTTCGTAACCCCAGGTAATGCAACTGTCATGGAAAATGCTTTCTATATACCTGAACCGAAGCATATCTTCGGGTAATAAATCACTGCAGCCTTTACAACGCGCAATCATGTTCTTCTACTCCGTTTAAAGTTAGTCTGTAGATTTTACAATACCCGGCCTGACCAAGCAAATAGTAGTAAAGTTATTGAAATATTATACCTTAAAGCAATATACTTTAGTCGTCTTGTATTGGCCGGCAAAGGAGTAAGTATGAGCTGGTATTGGATAATCCCGTTAATAATTATAGCTGTACTGGTAATAATTTTTGTGGTAAATCAGGTGGTCAGCGCCCACCTCAGGCAGGCTGCCACCGGCAAAGAAGAGCTGTACGGCAAAAAAGCTCTGGTAAAAACCCCGCTCAACCCCGAAGGGAAAGTGCTGTATGACGGGGAGATATGGGCGGCGCATATTGAAAACGGCTCTGCCGAAGTGGGACAGGAAGTAGTAATAGTACGTCTGGAAGGACTGAAATTGTACGTCAAAATGGAAAGGAGTGAATAAATGGAGGAAACCCTGAACACTTTAATAACGGTCGGGGTGGTTCTGGTTATACTGCTGCTTATACTCAGTATGGCCGTCAAGGTAGTTGCCGAATACGAACGGGGTGTCATATTCCGGCTGGGGCGGCTTATCGGCGGCAAAGGGCCGGGTTTATTTTTCCTTATCCCCTTTGTAGACCGCATGGTAAAGGTTGACCTGCGGGTAGTCACTATGGATGTACCCGGACAGGAAGTCATTACCCGTGACAATGTCACCGTAAGGGTTAATGCCGTGGTTTATTTCAGAGTGGTAGACCCTGAAGCCTCGGTGGTAAAGGTGGTTGACCATTACCGGGCTACTTCCCAGATTTCCCAGACTACCCTCAGAAATGTACTTGGCCAGTCAGAGCTTGACGAACTGCTCTCCCAGCGTGAAAAACTGAACCAGATACTTCAGCAGATTATAGACGAAGCTACTGCCCCGTGGGGTGTCAAGGTTAGCATTGTAGAAATAAAAGAAGTGGAACTGCCCGAAGCTATGAAACGGTCTATGGCCGCTCAGGCTGAAGCCGAGCGGGTACGCCGGGCCAAGATTATTCATGCCGAAGGCGAAATGCAGGCTTCCCAGAAACTGGCTCAGGCCGGCAAGGTTATTGCCAAAGAGCCGGTCAGCCTCCAGCTGCGTTACCTGCAAACCATGACCGAAATTGCTTCGGAACACTCTAACACTATAATTTTCCCTGTGCCGGTAGACCTTATCAGCATGTTCATGGATAAAGGTAAAGGCATGACTAACCCCAAGACTGAAAAAGACACTAAAGAATAGCTTTTTACCGTCATGTAAATTAGAAGGCCTGCTTTAAAAGCAGGCCTTCTTTATATATTAGTGTATTAAATCTCATTCCGCATGCCGCAGGCTTACATCACCCGCCACTATATGCACCATATTACCGTCCGCCAGCCGTATTTTCAGACTGCCGTCCGGAACTACGCTTTCCACAATACCCCGGTAAGTATCTTTGCCGCTTGTTACGTCTACCTCTTTACCCAGAGTAATCAAGCGTTTTCTCCACATTTCAAAAATGCACTCGCCATATTCGTTCAGGCCCAGATACAGCCTTTCAAACTCATGCAGAAAGCTCACTATCAGCTTCTCACAGCTGACAGGTTTGCCGGTATGGTTTATCAGGCTGGTGGCAATACCCTTTAGTTCAGGGTATGACTGCATGTCTGTATTTACGTTTATACCCAGCCCCACCGCACTGAAGTTTACCTGCCCGTCACGTATATCATTTTCCACCAGCATACCGCACACTTTCTTGCCGTCTATCAGGATATCATTCGGCCATTTAAGCTCACCAATCAGGCCGGTGGTATTCTCTATGGCAAAGCTGACTGCCAGCGAAGCGGCCATTATCAGGCGGGAAAGCTGATTTTGATTCGGGCGCAGTATCAGGGACATATAGATATTACCCTGGGGCGATACCCATAATCTTTTCAGGCGTCCATGCCCCTCGGTTTGTTTTGCGGTTATTACCAAAGTACCCGCCTGGGAACCTTTGCATGCCATATCCATAGCGGTTGTCTGGGTAGATGCAGTTTCGGGCAGATATATTATTTCCCTGCCCATAAGACAGGTATGCAAATTGTTCTGAATATCACTTAGGGAAATAAAAGGTTCATCCATATGTTTCTCCATCTCCCCTAAAGTGTCTGGACTTTAGGCCGTAACCGTTATATTATACAACAATAAGCACGTCTGAGGAGTAAACTTGTTATGCCTGCCAGCCCGCTGGAAGAATATAACCGCAAACGTGATTTTAATAAAACCGCCGAACCGTCAGGGGCAAAAAGCCCGCCATCCGCTAACCCCGTGTTTGTTGTGCAGAAACATCTTGCCAGCCATTTGCATTATGATTTCAGGCTGGAAATTGACGGCGTATTAAAGTCATGGGCTGTTCCCAAAGGACCGTCTGCCAGTCCCAAAGAAAAAAGGCTGGCGGTTGCCACCGAGGACCACCCCATACAGTATGCCTCTTTTGAAGGGGTAATACCGGCCGGGGAATATGGTGCCGGTAAAGTTATTGTCTGGGACAGGGGCACTTTTCAGAACCTGAAAGACGGCAAAACACTGGAGGAATCTTACAGCACAGGGCATCTGGTTATAAACCTTCAGGGTGAAAAACTTAAAGGCGGTTATTCGCTTTTGCGGACTAAAATGGGCTGGCTGATGGTCAAGATGGAAGACGAGTTTGCCCGTCCTTTGTCAGATATACTTAACGAACAGCCTGCTTCAGTAATAAGCGGCAGGCTGGTAGAAGAAATTTAGTTTAGCCGGGTTTAAACCTTACCGGGGAGTAGTCTATGAGTGTAATAGAAACACATGGCATAACCAAAATATACGGCCGCAATGTTATAGTGAATGATTTATCACTTAGCCTTGAGCGGGGGCAGATTATGGGGCTGATTGGGCCGAACGGAGCGGGTAAAACTACAACCATTCGGATGATAATGGATATTATCAAACCTGACAGCGGCAAGGTACTTATACTGGATAAACCTATGGATGCTGATGCCCAAAACCATATCGGTTACCTGCCTGAGGAGCGCGGTCTTTACCGCAAGCAGAAAATAATTGACTCCCTGGTATATCTGGCCAGCCTGAAAGGTATGAATCCGTCTGCCGCCAGGGTAAGAGCACTGGAATTACTGGAAAAGGTAGGACTTTTGGCTCATGCCGAAAAGAAAATAGAACAGCTTTCTCATGGCATGGGGCAGCTGGTTCAGCTGGTTTCCACTATTATCCATGACCCGGCTCTGATGATAATAGACGAGCCTTTTAACGGTCTGGACCCGGTAAATGTCCAGCTGGTAAAAGACCTTATGATGGAACTGCGCAGCCAGAACAAATCACTTATTCTTTCCACCCATCGTATGAATGAAGTAGAAGAAATGTGTGACCGCGTTTGCATGCTTAATAAAGGCCAGCAGGTACTCTACGGTAATCTGGCGGATATCAAAAACCGCTACCGCAGTAATACGCTTGAGGTAGATTATGATGGCGAATTCCCCCGGCTGGATAAAATAAGTGACCTGCAAGCCGAGAACGGCAAAGCCCATATTATACTAAACGGCAGCACCACTACCCAGGATGTGCTGGTGCAGCTGGTGAACAGCGGGCTGGTTATTCACCGCTTTGAGGTGGCCACCCCCACTCTAAATGATATCTTTATCAGCATTGCAGGTAAGAAAAATGTCTAAATACAGCATTGTTTTAAAGCACGAGTTTATGTCAACTATCAAACGCAAGGGGTTTGTAATAACCTCGCTGGCTTTGCCGGTGATTGGTTTGGTGGGTATTCTGGTGGGTATGCTAATCCAGAATATAAACGCACAGCCGGATACTTCCGAACCGCTTCAAGTGGGCTACGTGGACAACACAGGTATTTTCAGCGGCTATCAGGACCAGCCGGGGGTTGTACTGGTGCCCCAAACAGACTCTCAAACCGCAGTTGATAATATGCTAAGCGGGGAACTGGACGAGTTTCTTATCATACCTGAGGATTATATAAATACGGGTATCATTCAGCGTTTTACCATGCAGGCCGAGACAAACCCCGGCGGCGATATCACCTACGCTATATCCAATTTTCTAACCTCCAATCTTTTAGATGGCAAGGTTGATACTGATATCTTAGGCCGGGTGCAAAACCCGTTTGCCCTGATAAGTACCGTTATAGACGAAACCGGCCAGCCGGCACCCGGTCAGGGCGGCATTCCCAATTATATTGTTTCCTATCTATTCGGCATACTTTTACTGATGTCCATATTTACAGCTTCGGGTTATTTGCTGCAGGGTCTTAGTGAGGAAAAGGAAAACCGTATTATGGAGGTACTCCTCTCCTCTGTTACCACCCGTGAACTTATGACCGGTAAAATAATAGGGCTGGGGCTGGCAGGTCTTATACAGGTTGCCTTCTGGCTGGTCTGTGCCTGGGGCTTGGTAAAATTTGCCACCAACACTTTCGGTGATATTCTGGGTGCTTTGTCTATACCGGCAGATATGATTATAGTCTGTCTGGTTTTCTTTATACTGGGTTACTTCCTGTACGCAATCATGATGGCGGCCATAGGTGCTGTTACCTCTAACGTACGTGACGGGCAGCAGCTATCTGTTATTGTCACCATGTCAGCCGCTTTCCCTTTTTACATTATGCCCTTTATCTTAGACGGTGGTGACAACCTGCTTAACCAGATACTTTCCCTGTTTCCCCTTACCTCACCCCTTACTATTATTATGCGGATGGGTATCGGCATACCTGTATGGGAAATTGTACTGGCGGCTATTCTCCTCGCGCTCACTATCTGGTTTTTTTTCGGTCTGGCCGCCAAATTATTCAGAATCTTTTTGCTCATGTATGGCAAAACCCCCAGCATAAAGGAGATAATGCATCTTATCAGGCAAACTTAGGCTGGCCGGGGCAGCAATACTCCGGCTTACCTTCCCCGGCCGGGAGCAAAGCCGATATTTTGTATGTCAGAACAAGCCGGAAAACTGCCAAGCCCTTTACTATTCGGCCGAATTGCTCTAAAATAGCCTCAAAACTTGCGGGTGTAACTCAGCGGTAGAGTGCTTGCTTCCCAAGCAAGACGTCGCGGGTTCGAATCCCGTCACCCGCTCCATAACAAAATTTGAAAGAGGTGCTGCGTGGGAACTGCAATTGATTACCAGAAGCAAATGACCGAAATCGTGTATGTAAACCTGCCAGGGCCTGAAGAACCTCAACCCGGCATGACTGGCGGGGAACTTTTGCATGGCTTTTTGGCTGAGCTCAACCGAGCTCCTTCAGCTGAGACACGGGCTTTTGTAAGCACTCTGGCATCCAAGTGGAATATTCACTACCGCAATAGCAGCGGGCGTTAATAACCCCCTTGCACATATCCCATCAAGGGGGTAGATGAGGTGCAATATGGGTGTAGCAATTGAATACCAGAAGATTATGACCGAGATTGTATATATCAATCTGCCCGGTCCGGAAGAGCCTATGCCCGGTATGACAGGCGGGGAACTCCTGCATGGTTTTTTAGCCGAGCTTAACCGTGCAGTTTCACCTGAAAGCCGGGCATATATTGCTTCTTTGGCTGCCAAGTGGAACATCCATTACCGCAGCGCCCCTTCCAAGTAAATCCGTTTGTGATTATATAGTAGCTTCGGTAAGCATCTGTAACACGATGCACAGTTGTATCCTGTCCTGTCAGCCAAACACACACTGCCGCATAAGCCGCCGATATTATTCCCCGTTTTTCGTTAGCTGCTTTTGCCAAGCAATATTTGCGTGCTTGCCCATACACTTCTCATTTACCCCTCAGTAACTACTTGTATTTTGCTGCAACTGGTGTGAATTGCAATAAAAATGATTGACAAAAGCAGTTTTCTGAAATAATCTTTTTAAACAGCCAACAGGTGAGATTATTTGAAAGAGATTTTGCATTACGCTTGGATAGAAATTATCCGCCGTCCTGCCCGCAGCATTGGCAACATGCTGGGCTACAGCTTGGCACTAGCCATTGTCGTAGTATTGTTTTCAGTGCTCAGTTTTTCCCAGGACGCCTCTACTGCGGTACTTAATTCTACCGGTACTCATTTCATAACTTATCTCCCCCAGTGCAATACCGAAGCCTGTGCTGTAGACCTTAAAGATCCGCTTCACGAAGGTTTTATAGCCAACAACACTCCGGCAAAAGTAATTTCAGCTGATATTGTCAGCCAGATAACGGCGCTTGATACCGTAAAAGATGCCTCGGCTTTTATTCTGTTCCGTTTTTACGACGAAGCCACCGCTAAATACACTCTGGTAGCAGGTTTTGATCCTCTTAATGACACGGCAGTCAAAACGAACTGCTGTGCTGCCGGGGATATTATCCAGGGCGAATTCCTTACCCCAACTGATACCGGGCTGGTCATGCTTGAGGAATCCTTTGCTCTGGCTGAAAACCTTCCGGTAGGTTTCCGGCTGGATATAGGCGGACAGAGCTTTCAGGTGGAGGGAATTATAAATGCGGGCATACGCCCCGGCAAAGCTGATGTCTATATGCCTATAAACGAGCTTCGCACTCTTATAAATACCCGCCTTAATACTGCTCTGCCATCGGATGCAACCAACATTATACTGGTGGAATCTGCCGGTGCAAATGTACATTACCAGGCTATAAATCAGGTAGAAGAAATAATGGGTGACCGTAGTCTGGTTTCCACTTATGCCTGTTCCAAACTAGCTTCAACCGCCATGGGCATAGGTGAAAATGGCATCTGGCTGATTTCAGGTATTTTACTTATAAGCGTAATTGCTCTGGCCTTGAAATCTGAATATTCGGCGGTACTGGAACGTCGGCGGGATATCGGTATCTTAAAAGCCATAGGCCTTAACAACAGCACTATTGTCTGGCAGATAACCAGTCAGTCAGTTATACAGGCACTTATCGGAGCCGGAGCAGGTATTTTGCTGGGTATTATACTTATATACGCTGTGCCGTTTGCCAGTCTCAGTGGAATTGTCAGCCAGGATACGCTGGGAATTGACTGGACGGTCACGCTGAGCGCTTTCGGTCTGGCCATGGCCGGCGGAATAATAGCCGGGATAATCCCCGCCTTAAGCGCAGCCTCAATGCGCCCGGCTGAAAGCCTGAGGGGGCTCTAGAATGAAAAAGTCCAGCCTGGAAGCCATACATCTTCGCCGTTCTTTCCGGAAAGGTGTCCAATCCATATCCGTTTTACGGGATATCAATCTGCGGGTTGAGCCGGGTGAAGTGGTGGTTATCCGCGGCAAGAGCGGGGCAGGTAAGTCCGTTCTCCTATGGATATTATCCGGTTTAGACAATCCGGATTCGGGAAAGGTGCTTTTTGACGGGCGGGAATTAAATACACTTGGCAATTCGCAGCGCTCTGAACTCCGCCGGAGCCGCCTGGGCATTATTTTCCAGAATTTCAATCTGATTGGTTCTTGGAATACATATGAAAACGTGGCAATCGCCTTGCATAATTCCGCGCTTTCTGAGCTTGAAAAATCAGAGCGGATTCACCGTATTTTAGCGGATTTGGGACTATCGGACAGGCTTCAAAACCTGCCCGCCGAGCTAAGTATCGGGCAGCAGCAAAGGGTGGCTATTGCCCGGACACTGGCCGCCAAACCCGAAATAATACTGGCAGATGAGCCCACCGGTGATGTAGACCCCGAAACCGGGGCTGAAATAATAGAGATGCTGCTCTCACCGGTAAAAGCAGGCAAAGCCGGGTTGGTAGTAGCTACCCACGGCAATTTCCCTCTAGCGGTTGCTACCAGGGTATATACCCTAAGCGATGGTGTTTTAATACCGTTTGAACCTTCTACTGCCTCCGCTGCCCAATCCTGATATAATAGTCTTATGACAGACACCAGCCTTGCCTTATATCTCCACTTTCCCTTTTGCCTGCAAAAATGCGGATACTGCTCGTTTGTTTCTTACCCTGCAAGATTGGATTGCCTGACTGATTATGTAAAATGCCTTAGAAAAGAAATAAAGTCTAGGGCAAGCGGGCTTTACTTTCACAGCCTGTATTTTGGCGGCGGTACACCCAGCCTCTTATCCCCTTCGCAAGTGGCAGATATTTTAGCCGGTATACGCGCTGCGGCATATTTGTTGCCAGATGCGGAAATTACCTTTGAGGCAAATCCCGGTACGCTGGCCCTGCCTTATCTTCCAGAAATAAAAAGCCTGGGCATAAACCGCTTAAGTCTGGGTATCCAAAGCTTTTCGGATGCCGAACTGACAATGCTTGGGCGGCTACATAATGCCGGAAAAGCCCGTGAAGCATATAAACAGGCCAGAGCCGCCGGCTTTAATAATATCAGTCTTGACCTTATATATGGCCTGCCAAATTCCACCGTTAGTTCTTTTAAAAAAAATCTGGCAGAAGCGCTGGCACTTGCTCCGGAACATATTTCACTTTACGGCCTGACTTTAGAAGAAGATACACCTATGTACCGGCAGGTGCAAAAAGGATTGCTGCCTGAAATAAATGCCGAAACTGCGGCTGACCAGTATCAAGCCGCCGAAGACATACTGGCGAAAGCCGGATACCGCCATTATGAGATATCTAACTGGGCTAAACAGGGATACGAAAGCCGCCATAACCTTACCTACTGGCAAAACAGGCCGTATCTGGGTCTGGGAGCGGCCGGGCACTCCTTTCTTGAGAATTGGCGGCTGGCAAATACCTCCAGCCTGGATGAATATTTAAACAGCTGGCAAAATGACCTCCCGCCGAAGCCATCTGAAAATATATATGTAGATTTGAAAAATCAACTGGCTGAAACTATCATACTGGGTCTTCGGCTGGATAAGGGTATAACTGCCGAAGATATTGAAAACCGCTTCGGGCAACATGTGATGGACAAATATTTTCCGGTTATACAGGAATGCACGGGGCTGGGCCTTTTAGAAAAATCTGATGGCTATATCCGCCTGACTCCCAGAGGCCGCCTGCTCTCAAACGAGGTTTTCTGGCGTTTCTTGCCTTAAAGGTGAAAATACGCTAATTTATATATCCGGCAGCATACAAGTGTATAGTTAAAAGTTGGTGATATGAGTCAATCCGCTACAAGAAATTTCTGCATTATTGCCCATATAGATCACGGCAAATCCACTCTGGCTGACCGCCTGATAGAGATGACGGGTACACTCAGGCATGATGAAATGTGCGAACAGGTCATGGACAGCATGGAGCTGGAACGTGAGCGCGGCATAACCATAAAAGCCAAGGCTATCCGCCTACGCTATCTGTCAAAGGATAGCCATGAATACCGGCTGAACCTTATAGATACTCCCGGACACGTGGATTTTTCCTATGAAGTTTCACGGACTATTGCCGCCTGTGAAGGGGCTATTCTGGTTATAGATGCAACTCAGGGTATTCAGGCCCAGACTCTGGCCAATGTTTACCTTGCAATAGAGTACAATCTGGAAATTATTCCGGTTATCAATAAGATAGACCTGCCGGGGGCTGATATCCCGCGGGTGATGGGCGAAATTAAAAGCGTACTGGGTTATGACGAAGATGCCGTAATCCAGATAAGTGCCAAACTGGGTTTGGGCGTGCCGGAACTGCTGGAAGCTATCGTAGCCAGAGTGCCTGCCCCCAAGGGTGATGGCAAGCTGCCCCTGCGGGCGCTTATATTTGATTCGCATTATGACCCTTATAAGGGTGTGGTTGCCTACCTGCGGGTGGCAGACGGGAATATAAACAAGGGTGATGATTTGCGCCTGATGGGACAGGGTACGGAATTTAAGGTGCTTGAAGCCGGGTATTTTGCCCCTGCCCAGGTTGCCGCTTTGAGGTTAGACGTAGGTGATGTAGGCTATGTAGCCACCGGACTTAAATCTGTGGGCGAATGCCGGGTGGGTGATACAGTTACTTTGCAGCACGGGGGCGCAATCCAGCCGCTTATAGGTTATCACCCGGCCAAGGCCATGGTTTTTGCCGGTATTTATCCCACTCAGACAGATGATTATCACGAACTACGTGAGGCTATGGAAAAGCTGAGCCTGAATGATGCCTCGCTGTCTTATGAACCGGAATCCAGCCCGCTTTTAGGGCATGGTTTCCGCTGCGGTTTTTTGGGGCTGCTCCATCTGGATATAATTGTAGAACGGCTGGAACGTGAGTTTAACCTTTCACTGGTAGTAACCTCCCCCGGTGTTAGCCTGACAGTCACCCGTACCAGCGGTGAGGTTCTTACGGTCGTAAACCCTAATGAGATGCCCCTTCCCCACGAGATTGCCAGTATTGAAGAGCCATGGGTTTCGGTGGTGATTATAACGCCCTCAAAATATATCGGTACGGTTATGGATTTAGTCCGGGAAAATTACGGCGTTTATAAAAATACCGAGTATCTGGGGCAGCTGGCCATGAGTGAGCTTGGCCAGCGGGTACAGCTTCATTATGATATGCCGCTGCGTTCCATACTTACCACCTTCCATGACCAGCTTAAAAGCCGGACTCAGGGTTATGCTTCGCTGGACTACGAATTTGTTGGTTACCGCATTGCCAACCTTTCAAAGATAGACGTACTGGTAAATGATGTTGCGGTAGATGCTTTCAGCCGCATTATCCCTCCGGATAAAGCCCATGAAATTGGTGAGGCACTGGTAAAGAAGCTGAAGGAAATGATACCCCGGCAGCTATATCAGGTCACCCTTCAGGCGGCTATCGGCAGCAAGATTGTAGCCCGGGCTGATATATCTGCCAAGCGCAAAGACGTAATTGCCAAATGTTACGGCGGTGATATTACCCGTAAACGCAAACTTCTGGATAAGCAGAAGGAAGGCAAGAAGAAGATGCGCCAGATTGGCAAAGTGGAAGTGCCCAAAGAAGCATTTCTAAGTGTCTTAAAGCTCCAATAGCCTGTTTTTTCAGCCTTGCCAAAGGGCATTTAGTGTGTTACAATACCGCCACTTAAGCTACTTTCGGGTATTCTATTGTCTTTTGCATACGTATGTCTTTATGCCCGGGGTAGACATTACTAAAAAAGGAAGATTAGATTTTGGCCAGTAGTCTTATTGCTATAGCCGTTCTCTTCCCATTTGCCGCCGGCTTGGTTTGCCTGTTTCTGAAAAATACCCTTCTCCGGTCCGGGCTGGTTGCTCTGTCAGCTATTGTACTCATCTGCAGTTCCATTTTGCTGTTTTCCCAGGGAAGTTTGCCCATTGAATACAGCCCCGCCCACCAGTGGGATAGTATTATTCTGGTGCTGGATTATGTGCTTCTGGCATTTTTCCTGTTTGTGGGTGTGAAAGACATCCTGAAAAACGGCTGGAGCGCCAGAGGTGTTTTAACCTCCGGTTTGGTGCTTTCCCAGATAATCCTTCTGGGCCTGTTTGAGTTTGTCTGGGCACCCTCCGTACCGCTTGCGTCCGAACCGGCTTTCTTTATTGACCAGCTTTCGATAATAATGTGCCTCATTATTTCCATTATCGGTTCTCTTATACTTCTTTACGCCATCAAATACATGAAAGACCATGAGCATCACCAGCACCTAAGCGTCACCCGCCAGCCCCGTTTCTTCTTCTTTATGACCATACTGCTGGGTGCTATGAACGGCATTGTCTTTTCTGATAACCTCCTCTGGATATACTTTTTCTGGGAAATAACCACTTTATGCTGCTTTGCCCTGATTGGCCATGAACAAACCAAAGAAGCCATAAACAATGCTTTTAGGGCTTTGTGGATGAATCTGATAGGCGGTCTGGGATTTGTACTGGCTATTATTTATGTCTTTACAAATTATGACAGCATTTCCCTGCAGGCTCTTATAACTAACCCGGCCATAGCCATGGCGCCACTCTTCTTCCTGTTTATGGCAGCTTTTACCAAATCAGCCCAGGTGCCGTTTCAGGGCTGGCTTCTGGGGGCAATGGTGGCACCCGTACCCGTTTCCGCCCTGCTTCATTCCTCCACTATGGTAAAAGCGGGTATTTACCTTTCTATCCGGCTGGCACCGGCTATTACCGATACATCTTTAGCTACTTTAATTGCCCTGTTCGGGGCATTTACTTTTATGGTTACTGCCATTATGGCTATCAGCCAGCGTGAATCCAAGAAAGTTTTAGCCTATTCCACCATCTCAAACCTGGGGCTGATTATAATGTGCGTAGGTATAAATACTCCTCTGGCAATTACTGCTGCCATTGTGCTCGCCATTTTTCATGCCATATCAAAAGCTTTGCTCTTTATGTGCGTGGGTGTCATAGACCACTCTTTGGGCAGCCGTGATATTGAAAACATGGAGGGGCTGGTACGCCGTTACCCCTTAATTGCCGGTATAACTATAGCCGGTATTCTCTCCATGATGCTGGTGCCTTTCGGTATGCTGCTGGGCAAATGGGCGGCTATAGAGGCCACTTCAGCTATGTCCGGGTTTATCTCACCCCTGGTGTTCCTGCTGCTGGTTATAGGTTCGGCAGCTACTACCGTTTTCTGGGTAAAATGGCTGGGCCGCTTTTTCAGCGTAACACCGGGTATAGAAAAAATACGTTTTGAACGTTTTTCATTTTTATATCACGCCCCTTTGATTGTACTGCTGGCTTTTGCCGGAATATTCAGCATAGGGGTGATACCCTTCTATGAAAGCTTTATTTTGCCGGCGGTAACTGCTTTCTATCCGAGTGCCATTGACACTTCAAACGGATTTTTCGGCAGTGCGGCCGGGTTATTTACTGTGTGGCCGCTGTTTATCCTGCTGGCCATAGCCATTATACTGGTGCCGGTTTTATTTAAGCCCAAAACCAAAAACCTCAGCACTGCCTATATGTGCGGTGAAAATGTCAGCACCTCAGCTGACAGTTTCTATTCTGTAGCTGACGGTGAAACTAAACTAAAGCTGGGGTCTATGTATCTTGACACCCAGTTTGCCAACACCCATCTGGATACCGGGCTAAAAATAGCTGGCCTTTTGATACTGGTTAGTATGCTGGTAGTGGTGCTGATATGAATGAATGGTTGCTGGTTGCCTTAGCCCTGGTTTTGCCCCCGGTACTGGGCAGTTTACTCCGCGGTCTTGACCGCATACTGACAGCCCGCATGCAGGGCAGATTCGGGCCGCCCCTGCTTCAGCCGGTTTATGATACTATCAAACTGCTTGCCAAACACCGCATGATTACCGGCCGTATGCAGGCCGTTGGTTCTATAGGTTACCTGCTGTTTATCATGGCGGCTACGGTCATGTTTTTCCTCGGCCAGGACCTGCTGCTGATTGTACTGGTGCTGGGTGTGGCCGATGTGTTTCTGGTTGTGGGTGCTTTTGCCACCCGTTCCCCGTACAGCCAAATTGGTGCCAACCGGGAACTTTTGCAAATACTCTCCTACGAACCTATCTTGATTATAACGGCTATCGGGCTTTATGTTGCTAACGGCAGTTTCATGATTTCCGAAATAGACCAGCCCCTGCTGCCCTCTTTGTGGCCCATACTTTTGGCCCTGGTGCTGGTACTGGTTATTCTTATGCGTAAATCCCCGTTTGATATATCTTCTTCGGAGCATGCCCATCAGGAACTGGTGAAGGGTGTATTTACCGAATATTCAGGCATCCACCTGGGGCTTATAGAGATTGCCCACATGTATGAACTGATACTAGTGCTGGGGTTTATTTCTCTAATGTGGCTTCCGGGTATTGTGCCCGGCGTTGCCCTGGCACTGGGCTGCTGGTTTTTGGTGCTGGTGATTGACAATATTACCGCCCGCCTTACCTGGTCTTCCATGCTCAAAATCTCCTGGATGTTCGGTTTGGGTCTGGCTCTGGTTAATCTTATCGGACTTTCAGCACTGGGAGGGGTCTAAGTGGATTTTGTTACTAAATCGCAAATAAAATCACCCTGGCTGCTCCATTTTGACTGCGGCAGCTGCAACGGCTGTGATATTGAAATCCTGGCCTGTCTTACCCCCCTTTATGATGTTGAACGTTTCGGCATTGTCAACATGGGTAACCCCAAACACTCGGATGTGCTTCTGGTAACCGGCCCGGCCAATAAGCGTAATTACCGTGTTTTGCAAAACTTGTATCAGCAAATGCCTGACCCGAAGGTGGTAATAGTTATCGGCACCTGCGGCTGCAGCGGCGGTGTTTTCCATAACTGCCCGAATATACTGGGCGGGGTAGACAAGGTAATACCGGTGGACGTATATGTACCAGGTTGTGCCGCCAGGCCGGAGGCTATTATAGACGGCGTGGTTATGGGGCTGGGCAAGCTGGCTGAGAAAAAAGCCAAGGCCAAAACTGAAGCCAAACGTGAGGAACAGCATGTGTAATTGTGAAACTAAAGCGCCTGAGGTTATAGACCTGTCAAAGCTGGATAATATCCTTGACGGTTACCGTGATAAAGCTGATATGCTTATTCAGGTACTCCTTAAAATCCAAAAAGAATATAACTGGCTTCCCAAAGAGGCCTTGTATAAAGTAAGCCAAGCTCTTAACGTACCGGTAAACCGGGTCTATCATGTGGCCACTTTTTATAAACTTTTCAGCGTGATTCCCAAAGGTAAGCACAATGTGAGTGTTTGCGTAGGTACTGCCTGCCATGTGTTTGGGGCACCCAAAATACTGGACAGGCTGGAAAAATCACTGGGTATCAAAGCCGGTGAAACTACGCCTGACCTTAAGTTTTCCCTGGAAACAGTAAACTGTCTGGGTTGCTGCGCATTAGGGCCGGTGGTGGTGGTTGACGGTCACTATCATGGCAAACTGCCCACTGCTGACGCCGAAAAAATACTGGCAGATTACGATTAGTTAGGAGCAGATGATGCCAAGGCTGAATACTCCGGCTGAGCTGGAAACACTGCGGGAAAAACTGGTCAAAAACCAGTCTGCCTCCCGCCCCTGCATAACGGTATGCTGCGGTACAGGATGCCGGGCATTGGGTTCGGTTAAACTGGTAGATGCTTTCCGGGCCGAGCTTGCCAAACAGGGCCTGGAAAGTTCAGTTGATATTAAAGAAACCGGCTGCCATGGTTTTTGTGAAAAAGGTTCGGTAGTTGTTATCTATCCCCAAAATATCTGCTATTTCCATGTAAAACCTGAAGACGCCGCAGACGTTGTCGCTAAAACAATAAAAACCGGCGAACTGGTAGACCATTTGCTTTACAAAGACCCTGCCAGCGGCGAAAGGCTGGTTTATCATCAGGATATCCCCTTTTACAAGTACCAGGAACGGACTGTACTGGGCGATAACGAGCATATAAACCCCCAGAATATAGAGGATTATATCCAGCGGGGCGGTTATTCCGCCCTGGTTAAAGCCCTTTTCCAGATGACCCCTGAATCTGTACTGGAAGAAGTAGATACAGCCAATCTGCGCGGACGCGGCGGCGGCGGTTTCCCTGCCGGTAAAAAGTGGCGCACCACCCGTGATGCTCCTGACCCGGTCAAATACGTGCTGGTTAACTGTGACGAGGGTGACCCAGGGGCATTTATGGACCGCTCCATCATGGAGGGTAACCCCCACTGTGTGCTGGAAGGTCTGGCTATAGGGGCTTTTGCAGTCGGCGCTAAAGAGGGTTACATATATGTACGTGCCGAATACCCATTGGCAGTGGAAAACCTGTACGCTGCCATAAGGCAGGCAGAGGAGTATGGTCTGCTGGGCAAAAATATACTTGGCTCCGGCTTTGATTTTATTGTCAAAGTCCACGAAGGAGCCGGGGCTTTTGTATCCGGCGAATCATCCGCCCTGATGACTGCTATTGAAGGGCGGGTTGGTGAACCCCGTCCCAAATATATCCGCACTGCTATCAAGGGGCTCTGGGATAAACCCTCAAATCTAAATAACGTGGAAACCTGGGCTAACGTACCCCACATTATTAACAAAGGGGCGGAGTGGTTCAGGTCTATCGGTACCGAAGGCAGCAAAGGCACCAAAATATTTGCTTTGGTTGGCAAGGTTAACAATACCGGACTGGTAGAAGTACCTATGGGTACTACCCTCCGGGATATTATATTTAAAATAGGCGGCGGCCTGCGTGACGGCAAAAAAATAAAAGCTGTCCAGACAGGCGGCCCCTCAGGCGGCTGCATACCCGAAAACCTGCTGGATTCGCCTGTTGATTATGATGTGCTGAGTAAACTGGGTTCTATGGTAGGTTCAGGCGGGCTTATCATAATGGACGAAGAAACCTGCATGGTAGACATTGCCCGCTATTTTATAAACTTTCTTTCAGACGAATCCTGCGGCAAGTGCCTGCCCTGCCGCGAGGGACTCCGCCAACTGGTAGAAATACTTACCCGTATTACCGAAGGCAAAGGCACTATGGCAGATATGGACACTCTGGAAGACCTGAGCGGGGTAATGAGCGAAGCCTGCCTGTGCGCTTTGGGACAGCAAGCCCCAAATCCACTGCTGACCACCCTTAAATATTTCCGTCACGAATATATTGACCATATTAAAAACAAACATTGTGAAGCCGGTGTCTGCAAAGCCCTGCTTACTTTCTATATTGACCCTGACAAATGCAAAGCCTGCATGATTTGCGCCCGAAACTGCCCCACTGATGCCATCAAGGGTGGCAAAGGGCTTATTCATACTATAGAACAGGATAAATGCATCAAGTGCGGTGCCTGTCTGGATACCTGCCCGGCCAAATTTGATGCGGTCAGGAAAATATCCGGCATACCTATACCGGAAAACGTACCGTCTGAACCTATTCCTTTAAACCGGAAGGCAGAATAATGGAAGAAATCAAGCTTACCATAGATGGCAGGGAAGTTACTGCCCAAAACGGGCAAACTGTTTTTCAGGCAGCGGCGGCAGCCGGTATTCATATACCCGCGCTTTGCTTCCATGAACAGCTTGAACCATACGGCGGCTGCCGTGTCTGCAGCGTGGAGGTAGTAACAGGCTCACGCTCCAAGGTGGTAACTTCGTGTGTTTATCCGGCGTCAAACGGCCTGGTAGTAAATACCAATACCGAAAAAATACGCCATATCCGCAAGGTGCTTATAGAGCTGCTGCTCACCAAAGCCCCCGCTTCAAAACCAATACGAGACCTGGCAGAAGAATACGGGGCGGATACCGCCCGCTTCAGCCATGATGCCTCTTTCTGCGTACTCTGCGGTTTATGTGTGCGCTACTGTACCGAGGTTAAAAAAGCTAACGCCCTGTGCTTTATCAGCCGGGGTACTCAGCGGGAGGTAACCTTCGTACCAGAGATAGCCAGCCGGGAATGCGAAAAGTGCCAGCAGTGCTTTGATATCTGCCCCACCAATTTTATCCGGGCTAATTTTGAAATGGCCAAAGCTCTCACTTTCGGGACTGAGGAATAGTTATGTTAGAAAATGCTGAATATATAACAGCCGAGGAACTGCTTGACCAGACCCAGAAGCTTTATGATGAGGGGGCAATATTCTGTACCGCCTCCTGCATAGACTTGGGAAATGAATTTGAAGTTATTTACCACTACAATCTGGAAAATGGTCTTCGGATGAAACACCTCCGGCTTAAAATAGATAAAAATGAAACTGTTCCCAGTATTTCAAACATATATTTATGTGCTTCGCTTATTGAAAACGAAATGCAGGAGCTTTACCAGTTAAAACTCAGCAAAATTGCCATAGATTTCAGCGGCGGGTTTCTGGTCACCAAAGAAACCCCCAAAAGCTATATGATAAAAGCCCCTGATTACAAGCTTATTCCGGTAGAACGCCTGACTGCCCCCTGCCAGAGGACTTGCCCGGCAGGTATAGATGTATCCCGTTATGTCCGCCTTTGCGGCGAAGGGAACTATGATGCAGCCTTAGCTGTAATCAAACAGGCCATGCCTTTCCCCGGAATACTGGGGCGGGTTTGCTTAGCTCCCTGTGAATCAGCCTGCCGCCAGGGCAAGTGCGGAGAAGCTATAAGCATCAAACAGCTTAAACGGGCGGCCTATGAATACGGCCGTTATACAGATACCGCCACCGCCAAACCCACCGGCAAAAAAGTGGCAGTGGTTGGCTCTGGTCCGGCTGGTCTGGCAGCGGCCTATTTTCTGGCCAAAAAGGGGCATAAGGTAACTGTGTTTGAGGCTTTGCCGAAAGCCGGCGGCTATATGCGGGTAGGCATACCTGAGTATGCACTGCCCCGCCAGATACTGGATGCCGAAATTGAAAACGTTGCCAAACTGGGTGTTGAGTTCAAGCTGGGTACAGCCGTAAATTCGCTGAGTAGCCTCAAAGAAATGGGGTTTGATGCCACTTTGCTGGCGCTGGGTGCCAATCAGGGGGTACGCCGCTCTAACATCATAGCCGCTTTCAGCGGTGCAGCAGACGTATTTAAAAAATTCGGGCTGGCAGTTGAAAATATAAACGGCAGCAATGTGCTTAAGGTTGACGATGATACGCTTAGTACTTCGCAGGAGGGTGTTTTTGCCTGCGGAGACGCCGTAAACGGGCCTACTTCGGTAATTCATGCCGTTGCCTCCGGTAAAAAAGCGGCCGCCAGTATAGACCAGTATCTGGGCAGTGACGGCAAGTGGGTGTATGAAAATATTGTAGCCCACGAGCCGGTATCCCGTGATACTTTCCTTGAACGGATTTTGCCCAAGAGCAAACCTTTAAGTGTCAAATATGATATTAAGCAAGCCAAAGAGCGAAATGAAGAAACTGCCGGCTATAGCCGTGAAGTTGCCGCCGCCGAGAGCAAACGCTGCTGGCGCTGTGATTTGGAGGAATAAATGGCACGAACAGTAATACCCTTCGGGCCACAGCATCCGGTATTCCCTGAGCCGGTACAGCTTAAACTGGAATGCGAAGACGAAACGGTAGTCGGGGTTACGCCGGTTATCGGTTACGTACACCGCGGGGTAGAAAAGGCCTGTGAGATAAATACCCTGCGGCAGAATATCTTTCTGGTAGAACGTATCTGCGGCATCTGTTCAATCCAGCACGCCCTTTGCTATTGTCAGGGCATAGAGGAACTGGCCGGTATTGAAGTTCCCCAGCGGGCGCAGTATCTGCGCACTGCCTGGGCAGAACTCTCCCGTCTTCACAGCCATAGCCTTTGGCTGGGTTTGCTGGCGGATGCACTCGGTTTTGAAAGCCTGTTCATGCAAATCTGGCGCGCCCGTGAGATTATTCTGGATATACTGGAGATGACTGCCGGACACCGGGTTATTACTTCTGCCTGTGTGGTGGGCGGAGTGCGACGTGACATAGACACCGAAATGCTGAAAAAAACGTCCGATATGCTGGCTGAATTTAGAAAAATGATGGATAAAACTATCCTGCCTACCCTGCTGAATGACCCCACCTTGAAAAAACGGACTGTCGGCAAAGGTATTTTATCCTATGACCAGGCGGTTACCTTAGGTGCTTGCGGCCCTACCATGCGCGGCAGCGGCGTCCCATCTGATGCCCGGGCCACCGGGTATGCCGCTTTTAAGGAGCTTGGATTTGAGCCGGTAGTGGAAACCGCCGGGGACAGCTATGCCCGCACCCTGGTGCGCACCCGCGAAATTTACCAATCTATAGACCTTACGCTGGCCGCGCTTCAGCAAATGCCAGCCGGGGAAATAATGGTTAAGGCCGAAGCCTATCCTGAGGGGGAAATATTCACCCGGGTGGAGCAGCCCCGCGGCGAGCTTACTTATTATATAAAAGCCAACGGCACAAATCATTTGGACAGGTGCAAAATACGTACCCCCACCTTTGCCAATATCCCCACCCTGCTGGTCATGCTGCCGGGGTGTGAACTGGCAGATGTGCCTGTTATTACCTTATCTATAGACCCATGTATATCTTGCACGGAGCGTTAGGAGAAGGCTATGCCCTGGATGATAGGAACAGTACTTAAAAATTTGTTTTCAACTCCCCCCACCCGCCGCTACCCATACGAAAAACGGGAGTCATTTGCTGGTTCACGCGGTAACATCACCTGGGATGCCGGGCGTTGTGATATGTGCAATGATTGCGCCCGGGTCTGCCCCGCCCGCGCTATTACGCTCAAACCGGAAAAACACCTTATAGAATATGACCCGCTAAAGTGTATCTACTGCGGCACTTGCGCCGAAACCTGTCTTCAGCATGCAATCACCCAGCATCCGCTTTATGCCGCCCCGCAGACTGAGCACGCTAGCCGGATAACCGAAGTCCACCACTACCGCTATTAGAAAAAGATTTATCGCAGAGAAAAACCCCGGCTGTGACCGGGGTTTTATTATATCTATTATGATCTGCGGATATATTATGTAATGTAATTAGGCTGTATCGGCTGTAAAGGGTATAACGTCCTGTATCCGGTCTGTATTACAGAAGAACATAACCAAACGGTCTACTCCCAGCGCATTTCCGGCACAGGCAGGCAGATATTTCATTGATTCCAAAAATTTATCAGGTGAAACCACCCGCCTATTCTGCTCAGTTTCTATCAGCCGCTTTTCCTCAGCAAAACGGCTAGCCTGCTCAAGTGGGTCAGTCAGCTCTGAATAAGCATTGGCCATCTCCAAGCCGGATATAAAAAACTCCGCCCGTTCGGCTACTTCCGGTTTAGTCTCTTTTATCCTGGCCAGAGATGCCATTTTAGCCGGATAATCCATCAGCACCGTAGGCTGTTCGGACGGTAAAGACGGAATAACCTTTAACACCAAATCATCATCAAAACGCTTTTCATCATCTACGCTTAGCGGATTCCAGCCTGCGGCAGTTAAAAAGGCATCCTGCACAGTTATACGTTTCCACGGGGGCATCAGGTCAATTTCCTTCGCCATGTACCGGACTAGTGGTTTGCCGGATAGTTTCATGGCAATATAATGAAACAGATTTTCGGTGTCTTTTATCATCTGGAGATAATCAGCCCCGGCCCGGTACCACTCCAGCAGACTGAATTCGGGGTTATGCTGGCGTCCTTTCTCCCCGTCCCTGAAACAGCGGCTTATCTGGTAGATTTTTGCATATCCCGCTGCCAGCATACGTTTCATGTAAAGCTCAGGGGAAGTAGACAGGTAACCGCTCTGGCATTCCACCGGTTTTATATACCGTTCCGGGGCAACTGCCGGAACAAAAACAGGGGTTTCCACTTCCAGAAACCCCTGCTCATTGAAAAAACTGCGTATCCACCCAAGTATCTGCATGCGGCGTTTCAGGTTGTCTTCCAGTTTCCCCAACCGCTGCTTCTCGTCTAAGTACATCCAGCTACTTCTTGTTGCCAACTCTTTCCACATAGGCACCGGTGCGGGTATCTACTTTTATAATATCCCCAGCCTTTATAAAAGTGGGAACGCCTATTTCCATGCCATTGGAAAGTTTGGCCGGTTTATTCTGGGCAGTTACGGTTTCTTTGCCGGTACTCATAGAAGTTTCCACTATTTCCAGCTCAACAAAATTAGGCAGGGTAATTTCAATGGGGGCATCACCCAAAAGCTGTACCGGAATAACCATGCCGTCTTTCAGAAAAACACCCCGTGAACCCATACGGTCTTCGGTCATGTAGTGCTGTTCAAAGGTATCGGTATTCATAAATATATAATTGCCATTCTCATGGTAGAGATACTGCATATCATAAGTAGCTACATCAGCTTCCTTCAGTTTGTCACCCGAATGATAAGTACGTTCCAGGATTCCGCCATCCATCAGATTGCGGAACTTTATCCGGTAGACGGCACTGCCCTTGCCCGGCTTCATAAAATCCACGTCATCCACGTTGTAAGGTATCTCATCCAACAGGATTTTTTTGTTCTTGCTGACTTCCTCTATATTCATACTGGCCTTTCGTAACAGAAAATACTAAGTGGTTTCAATCCAAAAATAATAATGGATATACGTATAACAAGTCAAATTTAAGGGGCATTGTTATCAGGGTTTGACACCGTTTTTAGGCCTGATTATAATTAGTGCTATACAAATTATTTTAGTACTAAAAAATATATATATGACACGATGTATAGAGGAAAAACATGACACCTGAAACGTGCTCTGAAGATGCAAAATTTGTGCTGGTAAAAGATATTCTGGGATTTATCCAGAAACTTTATACCGAGGCCCTGGTAGTCCCCCAAGGGCTGCTGGAAACCGAAATCACCATGCCCCAGCTGCGGGTGCTTTTACTTCTGCGCCAGCACGGCCCTCTCTCCATGGGGATAATATCCAAGAAACTTTGTGTCGGGCTGGCTACCCTGACCGGCATTGTTGACCGTCTGGTCAGGCAGGGTTTTGTAGAACGAGAAACTCCGCCAGATAACCGCCGGGTGGTCATCTGCCACCTTACACCAAAGGGTAATGACCACTACCAGAGCCTGTGGCAGTTTACCACCGACAAAGTAGCCGAACTGCTGGACGGGGTAGATAACGAAGGCTTATCCATAATCCGGAATGGGTTTTGCCAGCTTGAAAAATCCATTGCCAATAAATTAACAGCGGCAGAAAGTACTGACAGGATTTAAAAATATGTTCAAGACTATTGCAAATTGGGTTATCAAATTTAAATATCTGGTAGTCAGTTTCTGGGTGATACTGGCTGCGGTAATGGCGCTTTCAGCCCCATCTTTGCAGGATGCAAGCACACTGGACCAGTCCGGCTTTATGCCCTCAGACTCAGATTCAGTTAAGGCTGATGCTCTTTTAAAACAGTATTTCCCGGATGATATTTCCTCGGTTTCCGGTCTCTATCTAATCCTGTTTAACCAGTCTAGCCTGAGCCAGACTGATATGGATTATGCCGAATCTTTAAGTGACTGGCTCTCTTCCGGGGATGCGCCCGCCGGCATTGGGGAAGTAGATTCGGTATTTAACAACCCCCAGTTAGCCAGCCGCCTTATCAGCCCGGATAATACTACCATGCTGATAAATATAAGCCTCATGCAGGCCGCCGAGGACAGCCGGACAGAAAAAATCATAACCGCCATTCATTCCCAGCTGGCAGATACACCCGCAGGGCTTGAAGTATTTGTTTCCGGCGAAGCCGGCATATTAAATGACCTTTTTGCCGCTTTGGCGGACAGTATAGACCTGACCACCATTGTTACCATTGTGCTGGTTTCGGTCTTGCTGCTTATTATTTACCGCTCACCGGTAGCTTCACTGGTACCGCTTTTAACCATTGGCATTGCTTATCTGGTTAGCCGGGGCGTGCTGGGCTATATGGCCGAAGCCGGAGTAAATATCTGGTCACAGCTGGATATATTTATAGTGGTACTCATATTTGGGGTAGGCACGGACTACTGTTTGTTTCTTATGTCACGCTTCCGCGAAGAACTCCACAACAACCAAAACCGCTGGGATGCACTTAAAACCGCTTTGGGGCGGATAGGGGCTGTCATATCTGCCAGCGCTATAGCACTTATTGTGGGTTTGATGGGCATGTCAATCGCCCGCTACCAGATGATTCAAACCATGGGGCCTTCACTGAGCGTGACCATTGCCATTACCCTGCTGTGTGCTTTAACAATCACCCCTGCGCTGGCATCTATATTCGGCGGCAAAATATTCTGGCCCAGCAAATTTGATAAAAACCAGAAGGAAAAGCAGCCAGATGCACCGCCCAAAAATAAATTCCACTTCTGGAGCTGGATAGGCAATATCACCACCAAACACCCTCTGCCCATAGCACTGGTTATTATCGGGCTTCTTTTCGTACCCTATACCCAGCTGTCACGCCAACAAGTTTCGTTTGACACTATCAGTGAACTGCCCCAGGATGCCGAATCGGTAATCGGTTTTAATAAACTGCTGGAGCATTTTAATATAGGCGAAATGATGCCAGCCACTCTGGTACTGGCTGATAGCAACGGCGAAGACCTAAGTTCCGCCGCTATACTTGAGGAACTGGCTGATTTAACCGCCAGCCTGGAAAATATTAAGGGGATAAGCGGTATCCAGTCTGTGCTTCAGCCGGACGGGACTGCCGTTTCCGGTTCAGCGCTTTTGGCCGCCAACCAGATACTGGGTCTGATACCGGATGCATCTTCCGGAAATCTTGACCCTGCTGATTTGGTTTCTGACCAGACTTTAGCAAGTTTCGGCTTTATAAAAACTTACCTGCTGGAACTCGGTCAGAGTTTTTCATGGCTTGCAGATGAGACAGCCTATCAGGACTGCCTAACCTCCATAAACAATATAACCGATATACTTACAAGTATCCGCTACAATGCCCAAATAGATACCCAGCTAACTAGCTCGACTGAAAAAATCCGTCAGACCGCAGATGCTTTGAGGCTGGGCTATCCGGCTCAGGCTGAAATAGCCTTTGCGGTAAAAGCCTATCTGGAAGAAAGTGCACAGGCATACAGCTTTATTGCTGATTTATATGACTACCAGCAGGCCATGCAAAAGATTGATACACTTGCCCTCCTTATTGCCCAGTCCAGCAATGACGGCAGTATTGTTTCCGGATTATACAGTCTGGCCTACTCCACCGAACACCTGTCATTCGTGATTGGCAGTGAGGGTGTCTTCTATTTCTTCCCCCAATCCCTCCCGTCAGACAGTGCCTCTGATAATGCCGCTGCAATGCTGCTCAGTGAAATAAGCACATTCGGCCAGAATATGTATTTATTAAGCAGCACTCTGGCGGACAACGGCAACCCGTATTTTATATCTCAAGCTCTTATGCAGGCCTCTCCCGAACTGCGCAGCCTGGTGGATGCATTTTATTCACAGGACAGGTCAGGAATACGTTTGTTCCTGATACTGGCTGATTCGCCCTACAGCAATGAAGCCATGGATACCATTTCCGATGTAAAAGCCCTGCTCCAGCAGGACATGCCAGAAGGGCAGCTTTCCGGTCTGGAATACGGCATTCAGGGTACCAGCGCCACCAGTCAGGACGTCCGGGGTATGATTGAAGAAGATTTCACCCATATCCAGATGATAATTCTGGGCGGGGTATTCTTGGTTTTGCTTACCCTTTTACGAAGTATAGTTGCCCCCATTTATCTGCTCCTGACCGTAATGCTAAGCTACGGTGCAACTATGGGCATAATAACCTGGCTGTTCCAGGATGTATTAGGGCACGCCGGTATAAGCTTTATGCTGCCTATCATATTATTTACCCTGATAGTAGCGCTGGGTTCAGATTACAATATCCTGCTTGTATCACGTATCCGTGAGGAATCGGAGACCAAACCCATCAGGGAAGCTGTTAAAAATGCAATTTCCTCAACCGGCGGGGTTATCGTGGCTTGCGGCTTTATTCTGGGTGGTACATTCGCAGCCATGCTCACTTCACCCATACTTACCATGTACCAGCTGGGGGCGGCGGTCGCCATTGGCATTATAATGGACACCGTCATTGTCAGAGGTATCCTGGTACCTTCACTGGCTACTATAATCGGCCGTTGGAACTGGTGGCCGTTCCATCAGAAAAATACCAGCAGCAGAAAGAGTGAAAACTGAAGCTAAATTACTTTACATTTGTAGCTTAAAAGTATTTTTCCCAGGACCTTTATCTCGGTCAGCGGCAGATTACGGTTTGTGCCATTTCCGTCTGAAAGACGGAGGCCATTATCTGTGGTATACAGATGATATCCGTAAATGCCCTGGTCTATCTGGCAGGCATACAGGTTGCCGTCTTTTATTGCCTGTCCTGCCTGAATGACCACCATCTCACCGGGGTATATGCCAAAATGTTCCAAATGGTTATCATCTACCTGGAGGGCATAAATGTTTTTCAGGTTCTCAACCAAGCCGCGGGGAATAAGCAGGCTTTTATATTTTAATTCATTACGGGGTCTGCGTTCAGGCATGCATCCGTGTACGCAAACTTCCACAGTTTCAAGCCTTTGAAACACAGACCGGATTTCAGTCAGTATATCTTCAATTTGTCTGGGTAATGTAGCTTCGCTTTCCGAAATAAGTTTGGATGGTTCAATACCGAAAGCGCTGGAAAGTTTACTGGCTGTGGTCAGCGTAATACTCTGCCTCTCACCTTTCTCCAGCTTTCGTATATATTGCCCGGAAAGCCCCGAACGACTACCTAAGTATTCAGGCGTCCAGCCTCTGGCCTTTCGGAATTCTCGTATCTTTTCGCCTATACTCATCATTGTAATTATATAGACATTATGCACTTAAAATAAGTATTTGACAATATGTTTTTATATTTTAATAAATATCAGAAAAGCAAGATTTTTGGTATGCGGGTAATAAAAGATGATGGACATAGAAAGGCTGAACAAAGACCAACTGCCAGCAGTAAACTAAGTGAAAGTAATGCGGTAGCAAAACACGAGGGAGTAAGTGGTAGGCCGTACAGGTCTCGAACCTGTGACCCTCTGATTAAAAGATACAAAGAACACGTAAAAAGGGATACTTTATAGTCCCTTGATGTAGCATTTTACGTTTGTTTCGTACCGTCTGATTTAGTTAAATACCAAGGCAAAACAAACAGTTGGTTAGCAAAATGTTAGCAAAGACAGGGGATTTATTTTGCAGGTTTTGTTTATCAAAATGAAAGGGGGAAGCCATAATGGCTTCCCCAATATCTTTTAGTTATCCTAAAGTCTAGGATGATTTAATTCTTCTAGTCACCAATTGCCAAGCAACGACCAGAAAAATTAGAGATGGCAACCCCGTGGCCAGCAAGAACGTGTAGGCGGCTGTGGGTTCAAGTTCAGCAAAGCTGGCGAAAAAATTCTGAACAGTGAAGAGCAATAAAGCTAACCCCAAAATCCCTATAATCCATTCATACCATTTAAGGTTTGCTTTTGCCTTTTTTATCCACCAAATAAGCGCCGTTATTAAGGAACCGACAACCAAACCGATTAAGAACCACATTTTCCTCTATCCTCCATTTCGTTCAATTAACACCTGTTATTTGTATCCACCATCAGTAGCCCCAATACTACCATCCTGGCCATACAGAGGAAGAGATAAATCCCACCATTTACTCGTCTCCTCAGCGGGTACTAACCCATAGCCGAAAGCCTTGTCAGCATTCCAGAGGAATCCATTGAGAAGGCCAGTCGAACTTACTGTTGTTTTTACAAGCTCATGAACCATTGCACTAGTGTTTGTATTGAACACACAAGTACCCATACACCTGGCGCAATAACTCGGCTGCGCATCAAAATACAACCTGCATTTCAATGCATCAGTATGGTATGTTCGCTTACCTGGTGTAGAGAAACTTATTGGTTTATCAGTAGCAATTGCTGATGGCGGAATCTCCCATGATGGTTCAGCTTCGAAAGATATTCCTCCAACCGGACACGCTTCGGCGCATTTACGGCAAGTATGACAAAAACGGAATATCCCAGCGTCTATCGGCGGAGTTGGCATTAGAGGCAGGTCAGTTATTAAACTGAAATAACCGCAAACTGAGCCAAATTCCGGACTTATGCAGTAATTATCATTACGTCCCATCTCTGCTATGCCAGATAGAACCGCAGTAGCTTGCGCCGGCAAAGCACCCCAATAAGACTTGGGGTATCCCATCCCTTGGTAGCCAAGGCCACGCAAAAAATTTTGAGTCAGGTATTGTATTGTTGCATGAAGGCGATAACGGCTTGAATTAGCGGCCATTCTAATATGACTTTCTTCATGACGGAACATCTCTTTTGACATCTGCACAGCTATACATACAGTCCAAAGCGGCTTATCAGGAAGGACATATTTATTGCTTCCTTCGTAAGCTTTATCTACATTCTCAAAGACAAAAGCCTTGGCATCAGTATCTGGGGGTGGCCAACTGTAAAGATAATTATAATTATGTGCGTTACCTGTATCATGGGTTGATATTATTTTTCTCTCATTAGTATCTAATGCGCTTACGGCTATTTGAGAGGCGCCAAAAAAGCGCATTGCCGCACGAAGCATTTTTAGGTTTTCTTCCGGAGTCCCTTCCCATTTTGGCACCCCAAGTTCCTCAGGTGTGGCAGATACTCCATAAAATTCAGTTTTTTGAGGCCCTAACCAGGTCTTCAGTTCTTGTCCTGGAACATAAGAGGTATTAAATGTACTTGCAGCGGATGCAAGAGCAAGATCTCTCAATGATTGGCCTGGTTTGTTATTTTTAAGACCTTCAGTCTGAGTAGCGCCTTTTTCATGGAAAATCTGTAAAACTTTATCGACACCTACATAGCTAGCCAAAGCATGCGGCATCCATAGATTTTCCCTTAAGTCAAAACGTTGCATTTCGTTCCAATTGATTTCTATAGTCGGGTTTCCAAGTTCTCTTTCCTTGATCCACCAGGGACGTTTCCAATTACCCCAAGCTGAAGAACTAACATCATCCAGGTCTTTAAACAGAGGAGCAGCCGCAGTAGCGGTTCCCAACCCAGCGCCGACTAACCCTAGGCCTTTCATAAAATCACGCCGGCTTACTGTAGAATGAAAATTACTCATAAAATACTCCTTTCCCTTAGCTCCACAGATTTGCAAATAAACGCATATTGAAAAATTTCTATTCTTCAAATGCGCTACATCCACACAAACTTAAAATATTTTCCCGTTGCTATGAATTCACAAATCAAATCTTCTTATTATTTATGCACCTCCTCCAGGATTAATTCGAAAATATGGGATATAAGAATCAATACTGTTAGAGTATACTGACGTTAAGATATAGCTAAAATATAATTTCAGGGCAATATTTATAGATTTTAAAATGAACAGCTTTGAAACTATAAATAATTAATGCTATTTATAGTAGCATTAGCAATCTTGTTGGTAGCTAATTGTATATCTTGGTATTGTGCCTTATGATGAGTTCTGTTTTTGTGGGTTATTATGATTTTACGGTGAAAGGAGGCATGTAATGGTAAGTTCAGGGGCAACAAAAAGGCATATTCTTGATACATACCTCAAATTATGTACAGAACATGGCGAACGCAATGTAACTTTGAAGCTCCTAGTGGAGCACGTAAATGTAAGCCAGCCTTGTATTTATTATCACTTTCACTCCTTAAGTGAGTTACGAGAAATAGCTATCGCTTATTCGATTACTTCTCATTTCCTAGATGGAGGCCAAAAGGAAATGGAATATTTGTGGGACAATCAAACAAAAGAAGAATTATATAATATGTATTTGCAGCTTGGTGGACAAAATAACAAAACGCCTTTTGTCTATTATTCAGCAAATATTGCTGGCAAGGAGGATATAACTTTATTTCACTTGAATGCTATGATTAAACTTCAACAAGAAGGGTTAAGCGATTACGTTTTTACAAAAGGATGTAATATTACAAAAAAGGACGAGTACACCCTACGGCTATTAAGAACAGCTGCGTTTAATATGATATTTCTCACTTTAAAATACTATCACGAAAATTTTAGGGACAAGATGACTAAAGAACAATTTGCAAGAGTTATGACTGAAATTACTTATAATAGCTTTCGTGAATTATGGCGTAAGGTTAAAAAAGGTGAGTTTGACTATAGCTTTCCGAGTTAGAGATCTAGCTATAGGAAGAATTATTAAAATCTAAAGAGGCAGAGAACACGTGGAAAGGGATACTTTTTAGTCCTATACTATGGCATTTTACGTTTGTTTCGTGATATCTGATTTAGTCAAATAATAGGGCTAACAAGCAGCCGTTTAGCAATACTTAGTTTGTTTGAGTCTTACACAAGTGTTTATCAAATTATTTATAGAGTCCAGCCAGGCAATATAAATCGGGTCTTCAATAAACTTTATGTAGTCTTTTAGGTTTGAAATCGACTTCTTGAAGTCAAGCTCCTTAAAATCATCATAACAATTATTGAATTCTTTAATCATTTCTTTAAATTCCTTGTCAGGTACATTGCTGTATTCCAGCATAATTTCAATGCGAGAGAATTCCCTGAAAATCTCTTCAGATCGATCGATTAGACGTTCATTTGTAGACAAGAGATTTTTCAAAATACCTTGTTTGTTTATCGGTTTATCTTTAATGGTCTGCTTTATTAGTTGTATATTGTTATTTTGTTCTTTGTAAAAATATAGATAATTATTAAGAATTATAACTGTTTCACTTAACAATTCCCGGATATGATTGTTTCTGTATTGATCCTTTAAATTCTTAATGGAATAAAAAGTAGCACATGCTAATGCTTCAATGGGTGATGATAATAGGTGGAGGGCTGTTCCTATTAGGATTGGTCAGGATCATTGCAAAATCTATTGAACGCAATAAAAATAGTTAGAGTAAAAACAGCGGGCCTGAGACCTTGTGTGTAAAGATTTGGTATACATTACATGTAATTCAGACTTCTGCAAGTTCAAGTCCAGCACAGTGGGCCTTGGGAGACAGTTCCCGAACTCACGCCTGAATATTGAGGTAATTTTATTACCTGCTGGTAAATTCAAATTGAGCTGGAAGTATTGAAGAGAAAGGATTACCTTCTTTAGTTTTGCTGGCAATTAGCAGTTCGCAGACTGCGCAAAGCTTAGAAAAGATAGCGCCTAAGTTAGTTGAAGTGGGGGGAGTAAAATCCCCCCACTTTTACATTTTCAATCATCATTTGTCTAAATTACCTCATAAATTTCTGAAATCATATTCCACAAATCATATGAAATACGTCGCAGATAAGATGTCTGATATGACAAGACCTGTTCGAGAGCAGGGTATTGATCGGATAGATATACGCACAAATCAAGAACTACTACAATCAGCGACTAAAGAAGATATCAATGCTTTTGAAATACCAGAACTACTGGATGAACCAATATTGAAAGAAACACGAAAGATTAACTTCTCAATTATTAGTTTGGCATTCAAAGAAAATAATAAATGGCGTCTCAGTGATGGAGATGCAATATTTAATGTAACAATGAATGATGCGAATTTCCTCAGTAAAGTCGACAATAATTTAATCTCCTTCTCAAAAGGAGATATTCTCTATTGTGAATTACTTACTACCCAATGGCAAGTACAAAATGGTGTGAAAACAGAGTACGAAGTAATTAAAGTATTAAAACATACACCGGCAAGACAGCTACCACTGCTAGATATTAATTAAGGTCGGCATTCCTATCCGGCCTTTCTACCTTATAGGTATATTATAACTTCAAGTTATCCACCGGGCTAAACTTCTTATGTGCTTCAGCTGCTGCTTCTGACTGTAACGAAGCCGCATAACGTCTGGTCATGGCCAACGTAGTATGTCCAAGCATTGATTGCACTTGGAATAAATCCCCGCCATTCTTTATAGACAATGTCGCGGCCGTATGGCGAAAGGTATGCGGCGAGTTACGGACATCCTTCAGCCCGGCTCTTTCGCCTAATCTATGAATAGCCAAATATATACCTTTAGGCGTGAGAGTCTTACTGTCAGTAGTAACCCAAAGAGACGGATTATTATCAACTCGGGCATGTAGATATTTATAAACTGCCATCTGGGTGCGTTTAGAAATTCCCACAACACGCTGTTTACGTCCCTTACCCCAGACGCTGATTGTTTCTCTATCTACATCAATATCTGAAATATTGATGTTCGCAAGCTCCCCTAACCTAATCCCATTATCAATTAACACCAGCATAATAGCCCGGTCACGTAAACTCAAAATACCTCGCCCTTCACACGCTAAAAGCAACGACCTTAATTCATCCGGATAGTAAGGCCGAATTATTTTTTTGGGAACTTTTGGCGGACGGATAGGAGCCATCGGGCTAAAACTGATAACACCTTCTCGTGTTAGCCAATTGAAAAAAACTTTAATAGAGCGATAATAACCGTGGACACTTACCGGCTGACAGGTTTCCTGTTTGGTGAGTAAAAATCCTCTTATATGTGAGGCAGTAACTTCTTTTGGATCTGTAAGACCAAGAGCTACCATGTAATCGATTATCTGACCAATCTTCTGCCGATAATCAAAAATAGTCCTGCGGGATAAATCTTCAACACGGCATGCCAAAAGAAATGCTTCAAGGTGACGTCTAAGACCAGTGGATACAATCAGGGTATCAAGTTTACGTATAGCTCTATCGTGAGCTTGGGGTGCAATCAGGGTATCTTTCACCGCACTTTTTGGACAGCCGCCGGTGTATTTAGCTTTAAAGTAGGCCGTACAGGTCTCGAACCTGTGACCCTCTGATTAAAAGTCAGATGCTCTACCAACTGAGCTAACGGCCCACAAACAGAGGTTATTTTAGCATCGTTGGGTAGGTTTTGACAAACTTTAACCGGCTATTTATCAGGTATTTTTAAAATATTTGTTACTTGCGGCAAAATATCTGCTACTTGGCAGGTGCTTCAGCCGTAATAACATTGGCTTCAGCTGCAGGTTTACGCTTGCGGCGTTTCCAGCCCAGACCTTCCAGAAAATCACCGATAATTATTTCCTGATATGATTCATGGCGTAAAGATAAATCCGGGTTGATGCGGTATTTTATGCCGCGCCCTTCTTTTTTCTTGGCAATATAGCCCTCGGCCTCAAGGTCGGCAATAATTTTCCTGACAGCCCGTTCGGTAATATGTATATTTTCAGCAATTTCACGGGCGGTAATACGTGAATGTCTGGCTAAAAAGCTTAGCACCAGTGCGTGGTTCGTGAGAAAAGTCCAGCTAGCCATTCGTAACTCCCCTTAAATTTATGCCCAATTTTACCATTTGACAAGGTCTTTGATTAGTGATAAATTATTCATGTTTTAGATATCATAACTATATATACATGAATATTAGAACATCTTGATTGTAAACTATTTTGTTCATGCATGCAATATCTAAAACTGACAACGTAGGTGTTGCCACATCGGGTACATTAGAGTGCACGAAAGGGGGTGACTACAATGGTTGACAAAAAACCCATGGCTCCTGCTGCCAAGCCCGGCGCTCCCGCTGCCAAGCCCGTTAAAAAGTAACTGGTAATCAACTGATGGTAAAGGGCAGGAGAATCTCTCTCGCATCAAGGGTGATTCTCCTGCATTATTTTTGAATATGCTCTGGTTGGCTTTATCTATATTCGTTACCACCATTCTGTTAGTGGTATTTAAACCTCGGCCGTTTAACGAAGCCGGGGCTATTTGTTTTGGGGTCTTTTTAATGCTTGTGCTGGGACTGATTCCCCTGTCAAGTATAGGGCAGACTTTAGCTGCAAACCTGAATATTTTATTTTTCTTTCTCGGGCTCATGCTGGTTAGTTATTTCGCAGAGTTGTCCGGTTTTTTTGATTCAGCCGCCAACTTGGCTCTGAAGCTTTCAAACGGCAGCTCTTGGCGGCTGCTGGGGCTGGTTTTTGCACTGGGGATTGTTATCACTATGTTTATGTCCAATGATGCCACTGCCCTGCTCTTAACCCCGGTAATTTTTATGCTTGTCCAGCGCTACGGGCTGAAGCCTTTGCCATATGTATTTGCCTGCGCTTTTGTGGCTAACGCAGCCTCATTTATCTTCCCTTTTTCCAATCCAGTAAATCTACTGGCTGTAGATAAATTCGGCCTTAGCCTAAGTGAATATCTGGGATTTATGTTAATCCCAGCCCTGCTTGCTATTGCGATTATGATAGTCATATTTTACTTTATTTTCCGCCGTGACCTTAAGGCGGGGTTTTCACTGGCAACGGCTAAGGCTGTTGCAGCAAATAATTTTTCTCGCTCGGTCAGGCTGGCATTGGTTTTCCTGGCAACAGGCTGCCTTTTGACTTCGTTTATGGGGTGGCCGCTGGCAATCCCGCTTATGCTGACTGCATTTATTCTGATGGGCATAACCCTATTCTATAAAAAAATGGATTTCGGGCATCTTCGGCAATCTGTTTCATGGTCGATACTGCCCTTTGTACTGGGGTTGGCTTTTATGGTAAGCGGATTGGAAAATGCCGGAATTACTTCGGCACTGGGAAACTGGCTTTCCGGCACTATGGCCGGCGGCAACCAGCTGGAAACAGGGTTAATTACCTCTTTCGGGACAGCTATCGGTTCTAACCTTATAAATAACTGGCCGATGATGATGGTCTCAGTATCCAGTTTATCCGCCATAACTGATATCAGCGGCGGCAATGCATGGCTGGTGTATCAGGCTATTTTGGGCGCAGATTTGGGGCCTAATCTGCTGATAATGGGTTCTTTATCCACCATGCTCTGGCTTATGCTCCTGCGGAAGCGGGGGCTGATAATAAAGGCTATGGATTATACCAGACTGGGTCTTATCATCACCCCGCCATCTCTGTTGGTATCTACATTTGCCATATTCCAATTAGGAAAACTGAGTAATTAAGATGAAAACTATCACTCGCCAGAGTTTAGATAACAGCATCAAAGACGGGGCGGCCTACTCCGCCATGCTGGGGCTGACCCAGGATTATGTAACACCTTTTGCATTGGCACTAAAGGCATCCGTACCCCAGATAGGCATACTTTCAGCACTACCCAACCTATCCATTGCTTTTTCACAGCTGTTTGCCCCTTTCCTGTCCGAAAAAGCCAAAAGCCGCAAGGGTTTCGTGCTTAAGGCCGTATTGCTGCAAGCGGTATGCTTTATACCGGCGTTCATTCTGCCTGTTCTTTTCAGTGATTACGGGGTGTGGTGGCTGATACTCTGGTACACTTTGGGGACTATGTTCGGCTCACTGGGTAATCCGGCCTGGTCAAGCCTGATGGCAGACCTTGTCCCCGGCCCTATCCGCGGGCGTTTTTTCGGATACCGCGGCATGATAGCCGGGATTATGACTCTGGCTTTTTCACTTTTGAGCGGGCTGCTGCTCCAGATAAGCGCGGACACCCTCTTTTTGGGTTTTGGTCTTATATTTTTCGGTGCCAGCTTAGCCCGTTTTATTTCAAGTTTCTTTTTAAACAAGATGGAAGACCCTCAGGCTAAAACCCCGGTCAAAGACAATGTAAGCATGAAAGCCCTGTTAAAGGGTCTAAACACAACCCCCATGGGCAAATTCATATCTTACTCAGCCCTAATAAACTTCAGCACTTATATTGCCGCACCGTTTTTTGCAGTCTACATGCTGCGTGAGCTTGGCTTTGACTATCTGACATATATAATAGTAATATCCTCAGCCTCAGTAGCCAATTTTGTGTTTATGAAGGTCTGGGGGCGGGTTTGTGATATCTGCGGCACGGTAAAGATACTTAAGCTCTGCAGCATATTTGTACCGATAGTACCGCTTTTATGGATGTTTAGCCATAATACATATTACCTGATAGGTGTTCAGGCACTTTCAGGTATTGTCTGGTCAGGTTTCCTGCTGTCAGGCACTAACTATATCTTTGAAAGTTCCAACCGCCGTAACCGGATGCGCGGTTTTGCCCTTTACACCGGGGGAAACAGCCTGGGTATTGCGCTGGGTTCACTTGCCGGCGGTTTATTAGTTAGCATACTGCCCCAGATTAACGGCTACCATATGCTAAGCCTGTTTTTAGTATCGGTAATAGCCAGAGCAGCAGTAATAGGGCTGCTGATAAATGGAATAAAAGAGCTTAAACCGGTAAATACCTCCATATATCAGTTGTTTATATCCGTGTGCAAACTGGACGTACTGGCTCTTAGATTAAAAGCTGTGTTTCAGGCAATACCCCAGCTGCCGCGTCTTTTCCGCCAGCCTCTCCGCTCCGGAATGGTAATCCGCATATTCCAGCTTATTATCCGTTTTTAAAAAGCAAACAGCCCACTTTATTCCCCGTGCTAAATACATATAGCGTCTTGCTTCATTGCCGGTAAACCCCCAGCGGTCTCACAAGTTGGATTTGCCAATCACAGCCACTATAATAAACTATAATACATTTTAAGCGAGGTTTATTTATGGTTGACCCGCGGACGGAAAAACTGGCGGATTTACTGGTTAACTATTCTATTGAGGTAAAACCGGGTGACACAGTGGCGGTCAATTATTTCAGCGGTGCGCTGCCCTTAGCGGTTGAAGTATATAAAAAAATACTGGCTGCCGGAGGCCACCCCCTTATGCAGGTCTCCAAAAACGAATTTCTGGAGTATTTGCTGAAATACGGCTCTGATGAGCAGATAAGCTATGTCCACTTTCCCCAAAGGTATATAACGGAACATTATGACGCTACTATACACCTGCTGGCTGAGGAAAATACCAAATCCATGACCAGCATAGACCCCCGGAAAATGGTAGCCTTTGAAAAAGCCCGCACCGACCTTATGGAAACCAGTATGCGCCGTACCGCCGAGGGCAATTTCCGCTGGGTACTGGCTATTTACCCCACTAACGGCTATGCCCAGGATGCCGGTATGAGTCTGGAAGAATATACTGATTTCGTTTATAACGCCTGTCTGCCGGATATGAATGACCCGGTGGGTTTCTGGAAAAACTTAAATACCCGCCAGCAGAAAGTAGTAGACTGGCTCAAGGGTAAAAAACAGGTGCATATAAAGGCCAAAGAAACTGACCTCCGCCTGAGTATAGAAGGACGTACATTTGTAAGCTGTGACGGCAAACTCAACATGCCTGACGGGGAAATATTTACCGGCCCGGTAGAAGACAGTGCCGAAGGATATGTATATTTTTCCTACCCTGCCATAGAGGCCGGGCGTGAAGTTACCGGGATTCGCCTCTGGTTTGAAAAGGGCAAGGTGGTAAAAGCTACCGCTGAAACTAACGAAGAATTTTTGCTAAAGACCCTGGATACTGACCCGGGTGCCCGATATCTGGGTGAATTCGCCATTGGCACCAGTGAGGGAATCCAGAAATTTACCAAACAAATACTTTTTGATGAAAAAATCGGGGGGAGTTTCCACCTAGCCTGCGGAGCGGGTTATCCGGAAACTGGCAGTATCAATAAATCTGCCGTCCATTGGGATATGGTATGTGACCTGCGTGACGGAGGCGAAATCTGGGTGGATGGCGAATTATTATATAAAAACGGGAAATTTGTTATCGACTACTAGTCTTTTCAGGCACAACAAGAATATCCGCCCGTTGCTAAAACGCCCTAAAAATAGTCCTTTCCCATGGGGTATATGCCGGTGTATTTTAATCCGGCAGTATCCGCTATTGTTATATATTTATTACATATATTCCGGCAGATTACCCCTGACGGGATTTGCCTGTTATAATATGCTTTAAGCGGCATAAGTTTTAGCCAGAGCCGGCAACCAAATATTTCTTAGCGCAGAGAGGATTTTGCCAGATGAGCGAAGAATTAAGAGAACTTATTGAAGCGGCTGTATACAAGGAAGTTGCCTCTCAGTCACTTTATCAGTCTGCCCTGCAAAAAACAGATGATGCGGCCGTCAAACAGCTTTTAAAGGAACTAATCCAGAGCGAAGAAGGCCATCTGAAAGTGCTTAAAGATTTGCTGGTCAAAGGCGAATTTAAGCCAAAAACCATTGCACCCCGCTTGCAATCTCTCAAGCTGGATACTTATGTCAAAGGCGGGAATGACATGGAAGGGGCAGGGCTGCAGGACATACTCCTTTATGCGATTAAAGAAGAACAGTCTGCCTCAGAGTTCTATTCCCACCTCATGTCTACCTTCATCAGCCGGGAAGCAAAGGATATGTGCCGGTTTTTATCTGCCGAAGAGCTGGAACACAAACTGAAGCTGGAACTTATCTATGATGACCTGTTTTTCCCCGAAGATTAGGCCAGCCGAAGACTATTCAGTTTGTTATAGCACCCAAATACCAACCAGGAGGTCAAAGTGTCTGAAGAGATAGCCAAAATACAAAAGCCCGAAAGCAGTAAATATGCGGATAAAAAGAAGCTCTATGTAGTTCCGCTGGTGCTTGGCTGGAAAGATGCACCGCCCGAATATGAAGCCATGCTCAGCCGCTATTGGAAAGAAGTAAGCGTTCAGCTGTCCCATCTGGAAAGCCGCATCGGGGCTGTCAATTACGTATTTCACGAATCAGTAGACCAAAGCGGCGCAGAAGGGTTGGAAGTGCTGACAAATTTCAGCCCCGTAAGCAAGGAAATGGCCCTCCGTTTTTTGGAAAAAGGTGCGGTAATTGAGGCCACAGAAGATAGTGAACTGGTGCGGGAATGTCTGGACTGGGAACGCTTTATGCTGATAGGTTTTACCAGCCAGAATGTATCCAAACTGGTTTCTGAAAAATTTATACAGGCGGTAAAAAGCCGCTACGAGTTTATCCTCGGCAGAATAAGCGGAACGGTCAAAGGGAATGAGGCCGGTGTGCTGTTTATCCGCGAAGGCAACCTGATGCAATTCCCGGCTGATATTGAAGTATTCAGCATAGCTCCGCCGGTACTGGACGAAATTCACCGCTGGCTCAGGGAAAGACGGGACCAGATACCCGCTGCTCAGGAAGACGAACAGATTGATTCCTGTTTTGCCGAAAAAGATACCGGAACACCCCCGGCCGAAGATACCAAAAGCACTTAACTAACTAACAGTCTTCAAAAAGGCGGCTTATCTGGTCTAAAAGCTGATTACGGCTTGCAGCATCCAGACTAAGCCCGCCTTCCAGCATTTTCAAACCACTTGCAATCTGGGTATCTGTTTGGCACAGGGTACTTATTTTGCCGGACTGATACTTTACCTTTTGTTCTGTTTCAGCCAGATTAAGCTTTAGGGCAAACCTGTCACCCAGGAATTCAAGCAAAAGAAGCTCAGCCGCAGCATCCCCGCTGTTCTGCAAATAAAAGGGCAAAACCTGCCACAAACTCATGGCATTTATACCGTATTTACCAGCCAGCCAGATTACAAATGAATTTATATCTACCTTCTGGTTAGGCGGGGTGTCAAAATTCATATTGCACTCAACCCCGGTGTTTTCCAAACTGTATTTGTGTATGTCAGAGTTGACCACTGCCATAAGGCGGCGGGGGGCGGTATGGGAAATCATAGCACCCACACTGCCCAGACAGATTATTTCATTTACCTGATAAGACAAAGCTGTATTAACCAGCCTGTCCAGATACTCATACTGGTTAAATTCGGGGATACTGCCCCGAAATACCAGCAGCTGCCCTCCAGGCAGATATTTCAGTTCACCACCGGGGAAATGGGTTAAGTCATCTTTAACCGCTACCCCGTTAAGTGAGAAGTATTTTTCTATTTCCACCTCAAATACAGTGACAGGGGTATCCTGTTTTTCGATTTCGGCCAGCACTCTTTCGCTCAGCAAACCGAATTCGCCCTGCCAGGCAATAATCAGGCACTTTGCCTGCGGGTTTTTAGCTTCCATGTTCATCCTGATTATGGTCTTTCTTAAAAAATTCGGCTATGTTCTCTTTCAGCCATTTTTCATCATCATCGGAAATACCTTCGTTTTCAACGGCATGATAACGGTTATCCAGTTTCTGCCTTACCATTTCCGGAAAACGAGCATACATTTCAGCAATCATTTCGTCCATTTCGCGGACAGATTCATCCATACGGAACAAATCCACGCTTATACGCATAATATACCTCAGGGCTTCAAGTGACGAACGGGAGGCATGCGGGTAAATCAGCGGCAGGTGAGACAGATAATCCGGTATTTCCCCCATCAGGCAGGCCGCAGGTATATTTCTTTTACCGGCCACACCCAGCAAAAGCCCGTTTAAACCCGAAATATGGGGGACGAAATTTTTACCTGCCAAATTGCTTTTGAGCTCCGCCGGCAAACGCTCATTTATCATATCCAGAAAATTTTTGCTGCTTGCCACTGCCCATACTTTAGGTTTGGCCTTATGATGGGTCATAGTCACCGCCGCACCGAAAGTAATAATCCTCTGGCAGCCCAGTTCTTCAGCCACATCAAGCACTTTAGCGGTCATCCGGCTGGCACGGCTGCCCTGAGCATAGGTATTCTGCCCGTCAGCCGGCTGCTCGTCACCCATGAATATTACTACATCCTGACCGCACCACTTTTGATAATAGAAGCGGCTTTGGGGAAACCTAAGTTCCTGCTGGACACCGTTTTTTATATTTACCCCCGAAGGATAAAAAAACTCCTCCGGCTCTATATCCGCCAGAACACCCGCCCCCAGCTGGTCACGCAAAGCCGCCAAAGTAACAATGCCCACGTTGCCAACACCCGGCCAGGCTGCCAGCAGAGTAGGTGACTGCATTTCAGGTTTATTATGATAAATAATCCCCATAGACTTGTTTTGCCCTTTACAATACTATATTAAGCCCGACTTACATGGTAATCCAAACGGCTATTGGCTGTAAAATGAATATTACCGGGAAAAAGACTGCCATCACAGCCGCGTGAGCTAGCTTTGAACACAACCTTTGTAAAACTTTTTAGAGGACAGATATTAAAGTAATATTAGAATGCTATTATAGGGTCATTTCAGTCTGCAAATAACCCCAGCAGTTTCCCGAATAAAAAGAACCCGCCCAAACTAATTATTAAAATAAGGCCGAACGTCAGGATAACCCGCGGAGACAGGCAGGCCCTTATTATGGCTCCGCGCATCAGCTTGGTGTGCTGCTGTTTTACCAAATTTTCGGCTGCGCGCCCGGCTAAATATTCATCCGGTGAAACAGGCATGGCAGAAACCTTCTTGTATGAGATGATTAACCCAGATATATTTCAAGAGCGTCTTCGGCTACAGTTATCAAACGCCGGGTGGTATCCAGTTTTATAGAGTACATATAACTGGTGATGGGCGGCTTTTCGTTTTTGGGATCCATATAGCGTACAAAATAATCTTCTATGATTATGCCGGTTTCAGAAACATATTTATCAATTTCAGGGTATTTGGAGGTCATGTTGGCTAGACGTACTGACAGTATTTTCACCCTCTGGCCTTTTAGAAAACGTGGCGCCATTCCCATTCCTCCGCTGAAGCTATTTTACTGTGTAGCGTAACATTATGTTATCTTTATGTAAACAAGTAGTGGTTCTTTAGCCCACACAGGCTATTTCCCCTGTTTACACCCAACATACTTTACCATATCCGCAGTTATTAGGATACTTTTTGATTATCTTACAGGAGATACCGGAGAAAGCTGTATATCTCCCCAGATACCTATTTTGTCATCTTTAATAACCACCAGCCCGGCAACACCCTCTATCTTTTGCCCGTACTCCAGCGCTGCGGGAATATCAAGAGCGGTTTGCACCTGATTGGCCACTGCGGTAGCAGCCGCATCTGCCAGAATAGCAGACCCAGATACCACCAGAGCCGCATCCGCCTTGCCAAAACTTAGGCTGTGCCCCACTGTACCGGAAGAGGTGCAGATACCCAGCGGGCATTTATCAGGCCTTATTTCCAGTGCCAGCCTGCCGCTTAAGACAGAGCGACCGGCAAATATACCAATCCGTCTGGCCGAAAGGGTATAAACAAATATATCTCCGCCGTTTTCAACCAGAATTTCGGGGCTGTAGGCTAGAAGCTCTTTGCCCACATATTCGGCTACTGCCCCGGCAACCGCCGCCATAGGCCCTACACCCGCTTTAGCAGTAGCTTCGGCCATAGCTTGTATAATAGGCGGAGCATCTGCATAAATCTTTAGCGGCTTGAGGCTGGAGGCAAAAACAGGCTGACGCTTAATGTAAGAGGTTATTTCCTGGCGGTATTTCCGGGTAAAAAAGTAGCTTAGCTCTTTGAGTTCGGTTGCAGCCAGTATAAACAGGTCTGATTCCTCTTCAAGTACCTGAAAAGGAATAAGTTTACCAGCGTTTACCCAGTTTCGGTAATTACGCGGTTCATACATGCTAAACCACTAAAAGTGCAGTTCCATAGCCCGCGGCGGGCAGGCCTGAATGCATATGCCGCAGACTATGCATTTTTTGGCATCAAACTTAATTTCCCGGTTATCCTCATCTATGCTGAACGCATCTACCGGGCACATAGTCACGCACGCTCCGCAGTGAGTACAGCGGTTTTCGTTGCGGGTTACTTCACGGTTGAGAGAATCTATCTTGACGCCGGCCTCATTCAGGTAGGCAATACCTTTATCGTAGGCTTCACGTTCCCCGGTAATCTCCAGTACCATCAGCCCCTCTTTATCAGGCGTGATGGAGGCTTTAAGGATATTGAATGCCAAGTCAAAATCACGTATCAGATGGTAAACAATGGGACGGTCTACCAGTCTTTGGGGAAAACGCAGAACTATTCTTTTAGATGTTTTCATATTACTACCTACAAGATATGATGATTGGTATCACCAAGCGGCCGTTCATTAAACGGGCGGACTTTAAGGCCGGAGTCTATACCCGGCAGGGGTGCAACCGGACTGGTGATTTCAAATTTACCCTGCTCAACCCAGGTTTTTAGTTTACCGGCAATTTCCCGTGCCCGTGAATAGCTGCAAAGGGAAGCAGTGAGTATATTTTTACCGTTTATATCCACGCTGCCGCTTCGCAGCTGGGCATAAGTAACTTCGGCAACCGCACCCGGACGCAGATTAGGATAGGCAGACGAGTAATCTATCACCGTACCTACAATATCATCATCAGTAACCAGCGTAGATTGCAGTATCTCTTCAGAAAGTATGGGGATAGGCACGCCGATACCCACTGACAAAGTCACTCCGTAACCCAGCATGCTGGTACCCACCAGATAACGGGCATCCATTTGTTTAAGGTCACCGATAACCGCCAGAGTACCAGCCCCGCCTTTGGGCACGCCACTCTCTGTCCGGGCAACACCGGGGTTGTGCTGAGTGCCTTGCCAGGCCACATAGCCCACGCCCCCACCTAAAAAGATGCGGCTGCCGATTCCTATAGTCCGGTAATACGGGTCATTAAGCAGCGGCGACAGCATACCGGCGGTGCAGTAATTTATGTTTCCCATATTGGGTTTCAAAACGCCCATGTAGGTATATATGGTTTTATCAGAAAGGTTAACAGCCACATTGTAGTTCTGGTAGGCGTTACGCATATTAAACAGAACGGCTTCGTTAAGGTCTTTTATATTCAGGTAACTGGAAAGCCGCCTGCGCGGATAGCAGTCTGTTCCGTAAGCACTGGCCTCCAGACGGATGTCTTTGCCGGCCACCAGCTCCTCTATAACATGGCCGCCGCCATAATTGAACTCTCCGGGGTGAATACGGTTACGGGGGTCATCATCCGGCAGAGCGTTGGCACCTATAAATAAATCTGCCGCCGCAAAAGCCGCATACGCCGGTACGTCATTCAGATAAGCCCTACCGCCGCCCAGTTTCATGCGGGGAGTGGTGTGACCCATATTAAAATAAACACCAGAGGAACACATAGGGCCAAAAGTGCCGGTGGTGACTACATCCACCTCTTTGAAAGCGGCTTTCAGCCCTTTCTCCCGGGTATAGCCCACAATCTCTTCGGCGGTCAGAACAACCGCCTTGCCTTCCCTGATTCTCTGGTTTATTTCCTCCAGTGTCTTTTGCATATCAGCCCCCGCCTGAAACAAAGCCTGAAACAGCTACGCATTCAAGCTAAAATTTAGATAACTATATCACTTAACATATTAGTCTTCAAACAAATATATCCTGCCGGTGGTAATATAGTTATAATATAATAAACTTAAATAGTACTTTTGGGGGATTTTCCTTACTAAAACTAACTTATACTATAATATAATATGATATCATATCTGGTTCAGAAGGAAGACAAATGCGCGCAGACGAATTATTAAAAATAGCAGTAGAAAAAAAGGCTTCAGACCTTCACCTGAGAGTGCCGAACCCGCCTGTACTCAGAATAGACGGCGCCCTTAAACCCCAGACAGACTGGCCTGTTTTATACAACAAGGCCATTGAACAGATATTGGAAGAGATAACCACCCCCGAACAGCGTGAAATATTTTATGCCGAAAAAGAGCTGGACTTTGCCTACAGTGTAGCCGGGGTAGCCCGCTTCAGGGTAAACGTGATGAAACAGCGCGGCTCTATCAGCATTGCCTTCCGCCAGGTGCCTTTTGAGATACGTTCTATAGATGAACTGGGTGTACCCAAAATCTGCAAAGAGCTTATCCTGAAACCGCGCGGCCTTATTCTGGTAACCGGGCCTACCGGCAGCGGTAAATCCACCACCATGGCCGCCATGGTAGACCACCTGAATAATACTGATTCGCGTAATGTCATTACTATAGAAGACCCCATTGAGTATCTGTATACCAATAACCGCTGCATTATTGCCCAGAGAGATTTGGGTGACGATACCAAGTCTTTTTCCACTGCCCTGAAACATGCCCTCCGGCATGACCCTGACGTAATACTGGTGGGTGAAATGCGTGACCTGGAGACTATTTCCACTGCCATCAGCGCCGCCGAAACAGGCCACCTGGTAGTGGGTACTTTGCACACTACCGATGCCCCCCAGACTATAGACCGCTTAATAGATATATTCCCCCCTGACCAGCAGCAGCAGATACGTATGCAGCTGTCTCTGGTTATTGAGGCAGTACTGGTACAGACGCTGCTGCCAAAACGGGAAGGCAAGGGGCGGGTAGCCGCTTTTGAAATAATGGTAGCTAATACCGCCGTACGTAACCTGATACGGGACAAAAAGGCCCATGAACTGCATAACGTAATGCAGCTGAGTGCCAAAGACGGTATGCAGACCCTTGACCAGTCTTTGGCAGGTCTGGTACGCCAGAATATAGTTTCGCTGGAAGAAGCCCTGTTAAAAAGCAGCAACCCGGAAAGACTGCAAAAATTGCTGGCATACCAGCAAACCCAGCAGACCAAGCCCCACCAGTTTTAAACTGCCGGCAACACGCAGCATCATTTGCCGTATTAAATGCAGCAAGCCCGGCGGGGTTTGACCCGGCGCACTCTGCAAGTATATTTCTTTTCCGCACTTTTTGGCCCAAAGATTCCAAGTTCTAATACTTTAGTATTAGACTTTAAAATTATTTTTGGAATATTTAAGTACAATTAAAACTTTAAGTCACTATTTTATAATACCATTACATCATATTTAAGCTTTACTCTTCAAGGGGACTAATGCTATAGTAGTAAAAAGTATTTCAGGGGAGGAATTATGCTGACTGATTACGGCTATATTGCACTATTCCTTGTCGCTGCAATACTCTTTACCGCCATAGTACTAGGCCTACCGGTTCTCCTTCGTATAATCGGCATCGTGCCTAACAAACCTGACAAAGTCAAAAATGCCACCTATGAGTGCGGTGTGGAAACCCAAGGCCGCACCTGGGTTCAGTTTAATTTCCGTTATTATTATTACGCCCTGCTGCTGATTGCTTTTGATGTACTGCTGGTCTTTCTTTTCCCCTGGGCAACTCAGATAGGTTCGCTCGGGTTTTATGCTTTTGGAATAGTGCTTGCCTTTCTGATAATAGTCATGGTGGGCTACCTGTATGCCTGGAAGAAGGGGGCTTTGGAATGGAACTAGATTCGGGAAAACCGCTGAGCCTGCTTACGCTGGATGAAATTGACCAGCATGAAGGCGGGATAATTCAAAGCTTCCGCACCGGTCATACCACGCCTTACCCTGACCCTGCAGACTGGCTAAACAGCGAAGAGCCGCCTCCGGGTGTTTTCATTACCAGTGTTGAAAAGGTGCTGAACTGGTCACGCCATTATTCCCTTTGGCCGGTGATGTTCGGTTTGGCCTGCTGCGCTATTGAAATGATGTGCATGGCAGCTTCCCGTTGGGATTTAGCCCGTTTCGGCATGGATATTTTCCGCGCCTCCCCCCGCCAGGCAGACCTGATGATAGTTGCCGGTACTCTTACCTGGAAAATGGCTCCCTGGCTGAAAAGGATTTATGACCAGATGCCGGAACCGAAATGGGTACTGGCTATGGGTGCCTGCGGAACCAGCGGCGGTTTGTTCCGGGATTCATATTCGGTAGTTCCGGGTTTCAATATGGTAGTCCCGGTTGATGTATATGTACCCGGCTGCCCTCCCCGTCCGGAAGCCCTTTTAAGGGCTATTATGGATATCCACGGAAAAATAGATAAAACCCGCATTATAAAGAGATAGATTCATGACCGCCGTACTTGATTACCAACAACTGAAGGCTGATTTATCTAAAGAGCTGCCCGGGATTGAAATCCAGGCGGAAAGTTCTTTTCTGCTGGCTTTGCCTGAGGATATACACCGGGTGTGCCAATATCTGGTTTCCCGGCCGGTGCAAATGGACTACCTGACCAACCTTACCACGGTTGACTATCCTGAATACATAGAAATAGTTTTCCATTTGAATTCAATTGTGAACAATACCGCCATGACACTTAAAACCCGCCTGACTGACAAGACTAACCCCAAAATAGCTTCGGTAGTGGATATCTGGCGGGGAGCAGAGCTGCAGGAACGTGAAATATATGACCTTTTCGGAGTGGTTTTTGAAAATCATATAGGCCTGAAACGCATTTTCCTGTGGGAGGGCTTTGAGGGTTATCCTTTGCGCAAGGACTTTGCAAATGGCCATTAAAACTGAAAGCTTTATTTTAAATATAGGCCCCCAGCACCCCAGCACCCACGGTGTGTTCCGTCTGCGGCTTGTTCTGGACGGTGAGGTTATTACCGACCTGGAGCCGGTTTTCGGTTATCTCCACCGGGGTATTGAAAAGCTGGCTGAGGGACGTACCTACCTGCAGGACATACCTTTTACCGACCGACTGGATTATCTGGGCTCTATGACCAACAACCACGCTTATGTTATGGCGGTGGAAAAACTGGCCGGCATAACAGTGCCAGAACGGGCTGAATATATCAGGGTAATACTGGATGAGCTCCAGCGGATAGCCAGCCATCTGGCGGGTCTGGGCTTTTTCCTGAATGATTTAGGTGCCCTGCAAACCCCGCTTTTGTACATGTTCCGCGAACGTGAAAAGATTGTGGAACTGTTTGATATGTGCAGCGGCCAGCGCTTAAATTACAATTATTACCGTTTCGGCGGCTTTGTTCAGGATTTGCCGGAAGAATTCCTGCCTGCCCTGAAAAAGCTTCTTGATACCTTGCCCGGTTTCATAGACGAATACGAACAGCTTATTTCCACTAATGAAATTGTGCTTATCCGCACCAAAAGTGTGGGGGTACTTAAGCGTGAACTGGCCATAAACTCCAGTGCGGCCGGGCCGGTTCTCCGTGCAAGCGGGGTAAACTGGGATATCCGCCGGAATGACCCGTATTCAATCTATGACCGCTTTGAGTTTGATATACCCACCGCCCAAAACGGTGATACATATGACCGCTATATGGTACGTATCAGGGAAATGCGCCAGAGCGTGCGGATACTCCGCCAGGCAGTCAAAGACCTGCCCGAAGGTGAAATAATGGGTAAAGCACCCAAACTCCTTAAGCCGCCTGCGGGTGAAGTTTACAGCCGCATAGAAGGGCCTAAAGGCGAACTGGGCTTTTATCTGGTTTCAGACGGCACGGATAAACCTTACCGCTGGCGGGTGCGTCCACCCTGCCTGCTAAATTTATCAGCTTTGAAAGATATGGTGGTAGGCTGGAAAGTGGCTGACCTGATGGCTATATTCGGCAGCATAGACATTGTAATGGGTGAGGTGGACAGATAATGTCTGACTTCTGGGTTCACCTGCTGGTCTACCTGGTCATACTCTTTGGTTTTGTAATTGTGAGTGTGCTTTTATTTATCTGGCTGGAGCGCCGCTTTATCGGCCGTTTTCAGCTGCGCCCCGGCCCCAACAGAGCCGGCCCTTTCGGGCTGCTGCAGCCCATTGCAGATGCTATCAAGGTGCTTATTAAAGAGGATATTATCCCTACTGAGTCAGACAAAGGGGTATTCTGGTTAGCCCCGCTGGTGGCTTTTGTGCCGGTAATGCTGATGTTTGCCGCCATACCCTTTGCAGACGGAGCTATGCTGGTTGACCTGAATATAGGCATACTCTATATACTGGCGGTTAGCTCGGTAACGGTAATAGGTATATTTATGGCTGGCTGGAGCAGCAACAGCAAGTATTCCCTGCTGGGTGCCATGCGTACCATAGCCCAAGAAGTCAGCTATGAAATACCGCTGGTGCTTTCAATACTCGGCGTTGTTATGTTAACCGGTTCGCTTTCGATGAATGAGATAGTAAAAGCCCAGAGTGTCCCGTTTGTACTTTTGCAGCCTCTGGGTTTCTTCGTTTACCTGTCCGCCGCCATGGCGGAAATAAACCGCACCCCGTTTGATTTGCTGGAAGCGGAATCTGAAATCATTGCCGGTTTTCATACCGAATATTCCGGCATGAAATTCGGCCTTTTTTACCTGATGGAATACGCCGAAGTACTGGCAATTTCGGCCATAGCCACCACCCTGTTTCTGGGGGGCTGGCAGGGGCCGCTGCTGCACCCCGTTATCTGGTTTATTACTAAAGTCCTGATAGTCTTTATGTTTATAATCTGGGTGCGTGCTACCATACCCCGTCTTCGTATAGACCAGGTGATGGCTTTCGGCTGGAAGTTCCTTTTGCCGCTGTCCCTGGCCAACCTGGTTATAACGGCATTTGAGATACTGGCTGCGCCTGACATGAATACAGCAGTGCTTATCGGTATAAATATAGCGGTAATGTTCGGGCTTATCCTCCTGTTCAGCCGTTTTTACAAGCTGGGAGGTGGACGTGTCAGCGTTAAGTAATACCGGGGGCGGCATTCTAAAAGGAATGCGCCTTACCTTCAAGCATCTTTTCCGCCCGTGGATAACTGTCCAGTATCCGGAAGAAAAACTGACCATGTCAAAAAGGATACGGGGAACGCAGGTTATCTGGGTGAAGGAGACCTGTATTGCCTGTCTGGCCTGTGCCAGAGCCTGTCCGGTAAAGGCCATCAATATGGAGGTTTCCCGCGGCGAAGACCGCAAGCTTAAGGTAGACCATATGTCTATAGATTTCGGGCTGTGCGTCTTTTGCGGTCTGTGTGTTGAATCCTGCCCTACTAAAACTTCAATTTACATGGGCTACGGCTACGAAACTACCACCTACCGCTGTACTAACGTTGAAAAAGCGGAAGGGCAAAGCCGTTCCGAGTGCCGTTGCCGTGAGCTGATACTTACCGGGGATGAACTTGCCCCCTCGGCAACCCGGGTACTCAGCGGGTATGACCGCCCGGATGCCGCAGAAAAACTGGCTGAACAAACCCTGCTTATAAATAAGAAAGGCTACTTTGAAAGGTAAACCGGGGTGGAAATAGCGTTCTGGATTATAGCCATAACCTGTATAGCCTCCGCCTTGCTGGTGGTGGGAGTGAAAAATATTTTTCACTCATCCCTCTGGCTGATACTCTGTTTCCTTTCGGTTGCCGGCGTGTTTTTGCTGCTTTCGGCAGACTTTCTGGCAGCGGTGCAGATACTTATTTATATCGGTGCTATATCGGTACTGATAATACTGGCAATCATGCTTACCCGTGAGGTTCAGCGGGGCAACCTTACCAACAAGCTTAAAATACCGGCTCTGGTTGTTGTTACCGCTTTGGGCGGGATAATGACCTATATGCTTATCAGCTCAAACTGGACCTCCAGTGACGCACCCGCCCCCTCCACCACCACTGCCGGGCTGGCCGAAATGCTTTTCGGTTCAGACGGGTTCGGGCTGGGGGTACTGATTACGGGTGTGATATTACTGGTGGCTATTATCGGGGCTATAGTACTGGTGAGGGACAAATAATATGGGACTGACTCACTTTTTGGTACTGGCGGTAATACTGTTCTGTATCGGTCTTTACGGGGCGCTGGTTAAAAAGAGCGCCGTAGTGATACTGATGTGCATAGAAATAATGCTGAACGCAGTTACCATTGCGGCGGTGGCCTTTAACCGTTTTTCTGCCGCCGAATTTTTTACCGGGCAGATATTTACCCTGTTTATTATCGCGGTGGCGGCCGCCGAGGCAACTATTGGTCTGGCCATAATAATATCCATTTATAAAAACCGGGATACTATTGATGCCACCAAGATAGATTTGATGAAGTGGTAAAGAGGAAGAATAAGCGATGACCCAAACCGGACTCTGGCTCATAATGCTGCTCCCCCTTATCTGCGGGGCTTTGATAGCCCTGGGGTACGCCTTTTTCTGCAAAAAACCGGCCCTGAGCGGATATTTGGGCATAGCCGGTGTAGGCGGTTCATTACTGCTTTCCATCTGGGGGCTGACAGGCCTGCTGGGTAAGGAAGGGGCTTCTCACTATGCCTCCGGCTTCAGCTGGTTTTCCATTGGGAATTCGGTTGATATCAGCCTTAACCTAAATTTTGACCCGCTGGCCGCCATAATGTGCTTTGTAATCCTTTTTGTAAGCCTGATGGTACACATATATTCACAGGGCTATATGCACGGTGATAAAGGGTATCCCCGTTACTATGCCTTTTTATCTTTCTTCACCGCCTCCATGCTGGGGCTGGTGCTCTCTGACAACCTGCTTTTTACCTTCTTCTTCTGGGAGCTAGTGGGTCTGGCATCATATCTTCTTATCGGCTTCTGGTTTACCCGCCCGGCCGCTGCCAATGCCGCTAAAAAGGCGTTCATTGTAACCCGTATAGGTGATGTGGGCTTTTTAGCCGCTATACTCATTTTGTTTGCGAATACCGGCACGCTTGATATAAACAGCCTGAACGGCATGGCCGAAATGGGGCTTATAGGTGCCGGCACAGTAACTGTAGCCGCTCTGGGCATATTTGCCGGTGCGGTGGGCAAATCAGCCCAGTTCCCCCTACATGTATGGCTGCCGGATGCTATGGAAGGCCCTACCCCCGTTTCCGCCCTTATCCATGCCGCCACCATGGTTGCTGCCGGTGTATTTCTGGTTGCCCGCACCTACCCTATATTTGAAAGCTCGGCAACAGCCATGCTTTGGGTATCTATAATCGGCGCGGTTACCGCTATATTTGCCGCTACCATGGCGCTGGTTATGAACGATATGAAGCGTATACTGGCCTATTCCACAGTCAGCCAGCTGGGTTATATGATGCTGGGGCTGGGTACAGGCGGCATTGCTATCGGTATATTCCACCTGTTTAACCATGCTTTTTTCAAGAGTTTGCTCTTTTTAGGTTCAGGCAGCGTAAATCACGCTACCGGCACATTTGATATCCGCGAAATGGGCGGCCTGTCCAAGCCTATGCCTGTTACCAGCAAGACCTTTCTTATTGCCTCACTCAGTCTGGCAGGCATCTGGCCGCTTTCAGGCTTTTTCAGCAAGGATGAGATACTTGCCGGGGCTATGGACGGGCAATTTATCCTGTTCATTCTGGCACTCATAACCGTATTCCTGACAGCCTTTTATATGTTCCGCCTGTACTTCGTGGCTTTCGGCGGCACTTACCGCGGCAAGGGGCATCCCCATGAATCCCCCAAGGTCATGTCATGGCCGCTTCTGATACTGGTTGTGCCTTCGGTAATCAGCGGTTTGCTGAATGCCGGCGGCAGTTTCAGCAGCTTTTTGGGCGAAGAAGTGCATACCGGCTTTTTTGAGGGGTTGTTCGGCATTTTGCTGCACCCGCTGGCCCTGGTTTCACTGGCCGTAGCCGGCGGCGGTATATATCTGGCCTTCCTGATGTATAAAAAGAAGAGCCTTTCACCCGCTGTATTTTCAGAGCGTTTTAAATGGCTTTATATGATATTTTCCAAGAAATACTGGATGGATGAGCTGTACGAAGGGGTTATATCCCGCACTCTGCTTATGAAAGGGCTGTTTGCTTTTGCGGCTTTCTTTGACAAAAAGGTAGTAGACGGGGGCTTAAACGGCTTCTTCATTCAAAAAGTATTATTTTCCCGTCTTTTCAGCCGCTTCCGCACCGCTGATGAACGCATAGTGGACGGGGCGGTAAACGGGGTTGCCGCTATAACCGTAGAGAGCGGCAAGGTGGGACGCAAAGCCCAGACCGGTCAGCTCCAGTCATACGGAATTTATCTTGCCGCCGGGGTGGTTGTACTGGTGATGGCGGCTCTTATTATCTGGTAAGGGGGGAGTATGAGCATACCATACTTAACACTAATAACTTTCCTGCCCGCAGCGGGAGCTATCTTGATGGCTCTGTGGCCGCGTTTGTCCGGGCGGGCAATAAAAATCAGCTCACTGCTGCTCACTCTTGTGCCGCTGGTGCTCTCACTAGTGGTCTTTGCCGGATTTGACCGGAGTAGTTCCATGGCCGGGGTTATACAGTTTGAAGAAAATCTCCCCTGGATATCCCTTTTAAACGCCAACTACCACCTTGGCGTTGACGGTTTAAGTTTGCCTTTCCTGGTTCTGACTACTTTACTGGGTGTTTTGGCAGTACTTATCAGCTGGAAAGTAGACCTCCGGGTAAAAGAGTTTTTTGTCTGGCTGCTTATACTCCAGACCAGCATTACAGGCGTATTTGTCTCTCTTGATTTGCTGCTCTTCTTTATCTTCTGGGAGCTGGAACTGATACCCATGTATTTCCTGATTTCAATCTGGGGTGCCGGGCGTAAAGAGTATTCGGCTCTTAAATACGTCCTTTACACCCTGTTTGGCGGTGCGTTTATACTGGCCGGTATCCTGATACTTTTCTTTGCCACCGGCAGTCTGGATATAGCGTCTCTGGCATCTACTGACCTTAATAATTTCCTGCGTCCGGCCATGATGGTGCTTACTTTCTTTATGTTCTTTATCGGCTTTGCCATCAAGCTTCCGGCTTTCCCCTTCCACACCTGGCTGCCGGATGCCCATACAGACGCACCTACCGCCGCCAGTGTTATTCTGGCAGGTACGCTACTTAAAATGGGCGGCTATGCCATGCTCAGGTTAAACGTGGCCATGTTCCCTGACGTCTGCCGTGACTGGGCACCTTTGATACTGACTATTGCGGTCATAAACGTAATTTACGGTGCCGCTATCACCCTTAAACAAACAGACATCAAAAGGCTTATTGCCTACAGTTCGGTAAGCCACATGGGTTTTGTACTGCTGGGTATATTTACCCTGGGTGAAATCTCCATGAATGGTGCGGTTCTGCAAATGTTCAGCCACGGTATAATTACCGGCCTGCTCTTTGCCATAACCGGTGTGGTCATGCACAATACCCACGAACGGGATATTAACAAACTGGGCGGTCTGGCAAAACAAATGCCCCGCACAGCTATCATATTTATACTGGCCGGTCTGGGGGCAATGGCTGTGCCGGCTACCAGCGGATTTATCGCCGAAGTCAGCGTCTTTTTAGGTTCATTCCAGAGTTCGGTAGTCCCCGGCGGGCAGGTCTTTACCATGCTCTGCCTTTTGGGTTTGGTACTGGCGGCTGCCTATATACTCTGGACAGTCCAGAGGGTATTTTTAGGCCCCGGACTGGAAAAATTCCAGATGGTCAAAGATGCCGATAAAACCGAAATAGTTTTTTCACTGGTATTTTTAGTGGTAATGTTCGGGGTTGGCCTTTATCCCCAGATTATAGTAGATGTGATTCAAACCGGAGTGGCCCCGCTGGCGGCCGTTTTCGGCGGATAGAGGCAGATGGATTTGTTTATGCCTGAAATAATAATACTGATAACAGCCATTTTGGTTATAATAACTGACCTCTTTCTGACTAAAAGTAAGAGGTATCTGGCCTATCTGTCTTTGCTGGGACTGGCGGCAGCGGCTGTGGCCACAGCCCTAAACTGGAATAACCCACCCGAAATGGCTTTTGGCGGTATGCTGGCACTGGACAGCTACTCCAGTTTCTTCCGTATTCTTTTTATCTGCCTTTCAGGCCTGGTTATAATGGCTTCCATGGATTATGTAACTAAGTTTAAACGTTTTCAGGGTGAATACTACGCTCTGGTGCTGTTTGCCCTGCTGGGCATAATAATGATGGCCTCCACGGCCAACCTTATTACCATGTATCTTTCACTAGAGCTGGCCGGGCTGTCTTTTTACGTACTGGTGGGCTTTTTAAAAGACCAGAATTCCACCGAATCAGCCCTCAAATACCTGCTTCTGGGCGGGGTAGCTTCGGCTATGCTGGTATTTGGCATGGTGATTATTTACGGTTTCAGCGGAGAAACCAATCTGGGCGGTATTGTAAACTATATACAAACCCTGCCCTCAGGCACAGATATAACCACTCATGCAGGGCTGCTGCTGGGTATAATACTGACCATTACAGGTCTGGGCTTTAAAGTAGCCGCCGTGCCATTCCAATTTTGGGTACCGGACGTTTATCAGGGCTCTCCCACCCCTATAACATTGTACCTTTCCATAGCCAGCAAAGCGGCCGGGTTTGCCCTTTTCCTTCGCCTTTTCTATACCGTTTTTACCGACCCGCTGGCACTCAGCCAGGAATGGGCACTGATTATTGCCATTCTGGCCGCTGTGGGTATGACACTGGGAAATGTACTGGCCATACCCCAGAAAAACATCAAAAGAATGCTGGGTTACTCCAGCATAGCCCATGCCGGTTATATACTGGTGGCTCTGGCGGCGGTGGGAAACGCCCCGGAACTGGCAGACGGGCGGATAAGCCTGCTCTTTTATCTGGTAGCTTTTGCCGTATCAGACCTGGCCGCCTTTATCTCTATCATAGCCATCAGCCGTTCTACCGGCAGTGACGAAATATCCTCTTACGAAGGCTTAGCCAAGACCAACCCGGTATATGCTTCTGCCCTGACACTGGCGCTGTTGTCTCTCACCGGTTTTCCGCCTCTGGCAGGTTTTCTTGCCAAGTATTATATTTTCAGCGCATCTGTTCAGGCGGATATGCTCTGGCTAATGATCATCGCCGCCGTAAACACCGTGATTTCGGCCGTTTTTTACTTCAACGTAATACGGGTAATGTGGCTAAGACCTGCCCGCCAGGATGTACGGGTACTGGCGTCCTGGCCGCTTAAACTGGCACTTGGTATTTCCGGACTGGCTGTGTTAATATTCGGCATTGTACCTGAAACGCTCTTAAACCTTATTGAAAAGGCCGCCGAGCTAATAATCCATTAGGACATTTGCCGTGCCGATTTATGAATATGTAGACACCCATTCCCATCTGGATATGCCTGAATTTGACGCTGACCGTCAGGAAATGCTAAGGCGGGCTTTTGAAAACGGCGTAAAAACCATAATTACCACCGGTATAGACATACTTTCCAGCCAAAAAGCCATTGACCTGGCAGCCGCCAATCCGGCCATATACGCCGCAGTCGGTATCCACCCCCAGGAATGCACCGGGGTTACCGAGGCGGATTTTGAACGTCTGGAACTGCTGGCTAAGTGTGAAAAGGTGGTGGCTATAGGCGAATGCGGGCTGGATTATTACCGTGATTACTCACCCCGCCACACCCAGCTGGAAACCTTTTATCACCACCTTGATTTAGCTGACCAAACCGGTCTGCCGCTTATAATCCACTGCCGCCAGGCCGAAGAAGACGTACTGAAAATACTTTCGGACTGGTCTGCCCAGAGCCCGGCGAGCGCAGGCAAAGGCGTAATCCACTGTTTCAGCGGTTCGGCCGAAGCCGCACTTAAATATATAAATATGGGTTTTTACATAGGGCTGGGCGCTTATATCGGTTATCCGTCTTCCAGAAAATATCACTCTGCCTTTGCCGCTATACCTCTTGAACATATAGTACTGGAAACTGACTGCCCGTTTCTACCCCCCCAGACTCACCGCGGGGAACGGAACGAACCTGCCTATATTCCGCTGACAGCGGCAACTCTGGCGGAGATAAAAAACCTTGGTACTAACGAAGTGGCATCGGCAACCACTGCCAATGCCCGCCGCCTATTTCACCTTGACAAATAAAAAGGCTGACGGGCAGATATCATTAAGAACACACTCCTGGCAACGCGGCTTTTTAGCATCACAGACTGCTCGCCCATGGTCTATCAGGTAATACGAAAAATTCCCCCATTCACTGCGGGGAATAAGTGCTATCAAATCCTGCTCTATTTTCACCGGGTCAGTATTAGTGCTTAGCCCCAGCCGCCCCGCTAAACGCTTTACATGGGTATCTACCGCTATTCCCTCCACCAGCCCGAAAGCATTATGCAAAACTACATTGGCTGTTTTACGCCCAACCCCCGGCAGAGTAAGCATATCTGCCATATTACGGGGGACATCCCCACCAAAACGGCTTACAACCGCTCTGGCAGCACCTATAATATTCAGCGCCTTATTGTGAAAGAAACCTGATGACTTAATATCCTGTTCCAACTCAGTCAGAGATGCGTCAGCAAAGGCCTGTACGCCGGGATATTTTTTGAAGAGAGCTGGCGTGATTTTATTTATCATTTTGTCAGTAGACTGGGCGGATAAAATAGTAGCCACCAGCATTTCAAACGGGGTAGTAAAGTTAAGCGCTGTTTTGGCCTCAGGGTATATCACCGAAAGGCGTTTAATTATTTCTAATGCCTGCTTTTTGGGGTTCTCAACCAGCATTTTCAGCCTCGCTATATTAGTTGGGAAACATTATACATCAAAGATTTTCAAGGCAGAACACGCTATAAATCAAAATAAGTTGTCCTTTTTCTACTCTACTTAAATAAAAACTGGTATAATGAACGTCATGGCGAAATTGATAATGGTTCAGGGCACTTCTTCTAATGTGGGCAAGAGCATACTGGTCACTGCGCTCTGCCGGATATTTAAACAGGACGGCTACAAAGTAGCCCCGTTCAAATCCCAAAATATGGCGCTGAACGCTTTTGTCACCCAAGAGGGCGGCGAAATTGGCCGGGCACAGGCTGTCCAGGCGGAAGCCTGCGGCATTGCCCCCAGCGTAGATATGAACCCTATTCTGATGAAGCCCGAAGCAGATTCCAAGAGCCAGATTGTTGTAAACGGCAAAGTGGACCGCACCATTTCTGCCCGTGAATATTATGAATATGCACCCTTGCTGCTGGATACCGCTCTGGCGGCACTTAACCGCCTGCGGGAGCAAAATGATATTGTGGTCATAGAAGGGGCAGGCAGCCCGGCTGAGATAAACCTGAGGCAGCGGGAGATTGTAAATATGCGGATTGCCAAAACCGCCGGTGCGCCGGTGCTTCTGGCCGGAGACATAGACCGGGGCGGCGTTTTTGCTTCTTTGATTGGCACTATAGACCTTTTAGAGCCTGAAGAACGCGGTTATGTAAAGGGCTATCTGATAAATAAATTCCGGGGGGATGCCAGTTTACTTAAACCGGCCATAGATGTACTGGAAGACCGCACCTCCATACCGGTACTGGGCATTATCCCCTATCTGCGCAATATGGCTATTGCCCAGGAAGATTCGGTATACCTGGACGAATGTAAAAGCGGTCTGGGTGAAACCGACCTTGATATTGCGGTAATACGTCTGCCCCACATATCCAACTACGACGATTTTGACGCTTTAGCCACAGACGGGGCATCAGTCAGGTTTGTATCCAAAACCGGTGAGATTGGCAACCCTGATTTGATAATAATTCCGGGTACCAAATCCACCATACCTGACATGGAATACCTGTGGCAAAACGGTCTGGCGGAAACTATCATCAAAAAAGCCGGAAAAGGCACCCATGTTTTAGGCGTCTGCGGCGGCTACCAGATTTTGGGAAAGATGATATACGACCCCCACAAGACCGAGTCTGAAACCACCGAATTAAAGGGTCTGGGTTTGCTGGATACCGAAACAACCTTTGAAAAAGAAAAATCCACCACACAGGTAAGCGGCCAGGTCAGGTTTAATAACGGGCTGCTTGCAGATATGGCCGGCTGTGAAGTGGGCGGCTATGAAATCCACATGGGAAGGACCCGCTTATTTACTGCCCAGCCTGCCTTCCAGATTACCAAAACCCCCAAAGGCCCGGCTGATTATCTGGACGGGGCATCCAATGCCGAAGGTACGGTGCTGGGTACATATATACACGGAATATTTGAAAGTGACTCTTTCCGCCGCGGCTTCTTAAATGCAATCCGCCGTTACAAGGGCATACCGGAGCGGCAGGCAGGCTATTTTGACCGTGACAAAGAATATGATAAACTGGCAGATATAGTCAGGGCAAGCATAGACATGAACAAGATTTATGATATTTTGAACGAGGGAATAAGATGACACACCCTGATGCTGAAGAAAATATTAAGCTTCTGCATGAAAAAAGCCGCACTGAACCTGCCCTGAATTTTCTGGGCATAAAAATACTGGAATTGAAACCCGGCTATTCCAAGCTGAGTATCAAACTCAAACCGGAGTTTATAAATGCCTACGGCATAATTTTTGGCGGAATCACCATGTCTTTGGCAGATGAGGCATTCGGTTATGCAGTGAACAGCCTGAAACTGCCTACGGTAGCCGCCCAGTTCAATATCCACTTTCTGTCAGCCCCGGATAATGATGACGAACTAACTGCGGAAGCCAAAGTAGTCAAATCAGGCCGCCGTCTGGCTGTTGCCGAAGTAGAGGTGACCAATGCCAAAGGCAAACTGATAGCTAAAGTAAGTGCCAGCGGCGTTCCGCTTTAAACCCGCCCGCCAGGTAGTTTATTCATCACCCAGATAGGCCGCTATCACGTGTTCATCATTCTTTATTTCTTCAGGCCTGCCCTCAGCTATTTTGCTGCCAAAGTCCAGCACCGCAATACGGTCAGCTAAATCCATAACTACACCCATATCGTGTTCAATAAGCACAATACACTTTACCCCGTCACGCAGTATGGGAGTATCAGGATAGGTTTCACCCTGCCCTTCAAAAATATCTACAATAAAGCGGGCAATATCTTCTTTCTCTTCCAGGTTCATACCCGCCATAGGTTCGTCCAGCAAAAGTACTTCCGGCTCAAGCGCCAAAGCCCGGCCCAGTTCCACCCGCTTCCGCATGCCGTACGGCAGCATACTGACTACCTTTTTGCGGACAGGCTCTATTTCCAGGAAATCTATTATGTCTTCTACTATCTTGCGGTGAGCTATTTCTTCTTTATGGGCTGGCCCGAAATAGGCACCCCCGGTCAGAAAGTTTTGCTTCATAAATATATGCCGGGCGGCCATCAGATTTTCAAGGGTAGTCAAACCTGAATAAAGCTCTATATTCTGAAAAGTACGGGCAATACCCATTTTAGCCACCCGGTCAGGGCGGATACGGGCAATATTCTGGCCTTTATAAACAATACTGCCTGCCTGGGGTTTATAAAAACCGTTAATGCAGTTTAGCAAACTGGTCTTGCCTGCCCCGTTCGGGCCTATTACGGCAGTTATCTGGTTATCATATATATCCAGATTGATTCCCTTCAGGGCTTTGATACCGCCGAACGAAAGGGAGAGGTCAGCTATTTTTATCTTGGTATCAGGCTGATTCATTCTGCCCTCTCTCCTCATTCATAATCTTATCCCGGTAGCTTATAACCCGGTGGCAAAGAGGGCCTTCGCATTTTAAGCCATGTCCGCATTTTTTAGCCCGCTTTGACATCTCTTTCAGGGTATCACGTGAAGGAGAGCCGTATATATCATAAGCAGTACAGCGTACCGAACCATCATCCTTGATGATTATGGTTATCTCATCACAAACTGCTTCGCAGAGTATGGTACAGGCGGTAATCTGCCAATCAACCATTTATTTCCCCTAATCCCACTTGCGTTCATCCAGCATCAGCTTGGTTTCTTCTGCCAGAGCATTTGCAGCTACAAATTCTATATGGTCTGCCTTTAAAAGACACCTGTCCTGAAATTTTTTATTCAGCTCGTCAGACAGCTTTTTGGCATCAAATTCGGTGTCATCGTGGACACAGACAAAGGTCATCTCATCTTTGTTTTCAGGTCGGTTTATCCTTATCTGGCAGCGGACAATCTCCGGGAAAAGCTTAAAAACTTCCTCAGCCTGTTTGCCGACTACAAACATACCCCGTACCTTTGCCGCATCTCCTACCCGCCCTATTATGCCGCTGAGCTTATAGGCGGTACGCCCGCAGCCGCATTTCTCTTTTTTAAGGCAGGATAAATCACCTGTGCCGAATCGCATAAGCCCCCAGGTTTTGTTATTTACCGGGGTAACCACCACTTCACCAACTTCACCTTCGCCAAGCTGCTTGCCAGTCTTTGGGTCTACTATCTCCACTACATATTCATCAGACATAAGGTGCAGGCCGTTTTTTTCTTCACACTCGTAGGCCAAACAGCCTCCGGTTTCAGTCACCCCGTAAGCCTGATAAGTGTCTATGCCATAATCTTTTTCAAGCGTTTTACGGATAGAAGACGTCAGCATCTCACCGGTAAACCAGGCACGCTTGATATTAAGCTCTTTTTTAACATCCAAACCCATCTCTTCGGCTTTGGCAAACAGGCTCAGCAGATAGCTGGGAGTACCCACAAAGGCAGTTACTTTCAGCTCCTGAATAGTCTTAATCTGCATTTCGGTATGGCCGGTGCCTGAGGCAATGGGCGTAGCCCCGCAGTCACGCAAACCCTCGTGGAAAAGTATACCAGCAGGAGACAAGTGGTAAGTAAAGGTATTTATAACCACATCTGCCTTGCGGAAACCGGCTGCCCAGAAAGAACGCCCGAACCAATGGATAGTGCTGGTGTGCAGCGGTTCATAAACAGGGCCGGGAGAAATAAATATGCGTTCAATATTTTCTTCCGGTATCATCAGAAAACCGCCATAAGGCAGGTTCTGTTTCTGCATTTCAATCAGGTCTGACTTGCGGGTAATCGGCAGCCGCTCTAAATCTTCCACCTTGCGGATAAGCTCAGGCTTCAGCCCGGCTTTTTGGAACATAGCTCTGGTTGCCGCCGAATTTTCATAAGCATAAGCAGCAGTCTCTTTGAGCCTGGTGTTTAAAAATTCAACCCTCTCCTCAAGCCCCATGGACTCCAGCTTGTCAAAGTGGTTGTTTTTGCCGTTTTCTAAAGCCATCTTTTCCGCCTCTTGTAATGTTTGACTTCACGATAGCTTTTTTTAGCGCCCACCGTGGAAAGCCCCATATAGAATTCTTTGACATCTTCATTGTTAGTCAGGAATGAAGTATCACCGTCAAGCACTATCCGCCCGTTTTCCAGCACATAACCGTAATGGGCAATAGATAAAGCTACTTTCACATTTTGTTCAACCAGCAGCACGGAGGTGCCCTGTTCTTCGTTAAACCTCTTGATAATACCGAATATTTCCTTGACCATCAGCGGTGCCAAGCCAAGTGAGGGTTCGTCCAGCATCATCAGCTTGGGGCGGGCCATCATAGCCCGCCCTATGACCAGCATCTGCTGCTCACCGCCGGAAAGGTAACCGGCGGTGTTATGCTGAACGTGCCTGAGGCGGGGGAAATATTCGTATACCATAGCCAAATCTGATTTTATATTCTGGCGGTCCTTGCGGTTAAACGCCCCCACAATCAGATTTTCCTCGGTGGTCAAATGCTCAAAAACATGGCGGCCTTCCAGAGCCTGAACTATACCCAGCTTACCGATAGCTTCCGGATTTTTTTTATCAATCCGGGTGCCGTCCCACTCAATATTGCCGTCCGTTACCAGCCCTTCTTCAATATGCAGCAAGCCGGAAATGGCTTTTAAAGTGGTAGTTTTACCGGCACCGTTTCCGCCCAGCAAAGCCACAATGGATTTTTCCGGCACTTCCAGCGAAACGCCGTGAAGCACCTTGATAACGTTCAGGTAGGTAACTTCTATGTTATTTACTTTGAGCATAGACCCAATATTACCTCCCGTTATTTGCCAAACCAGTCAAAATTTTCATACGCAATGCTGGGTGTTTCTATCCAGCCGCTTATAACCTTAAGCTGCCCGTCTTCAATCCTGAAAACCCTTACAGATTTTACCAGACGGTTATCCCCCACTGAGTAAGAAACCGGGCCATGCAAACCGCCCACATCATACCCGTTCAGCCGTTTTATGCCGAATTCTTCAATAATCTGGGGGGTCAGTGAGTCTACACCGCCGGGGGAGTTTTCTATAGCCAGCCGCAGTATCTCAGCTATTATCAAACCCTCAGCCCACGAGACGATATAATCCATATTGCCGTAATTTTCAGGGTGATACCTCAGGCAGTATTCCTTCATCTTGGCCATAGCCGGAACATCTTCGTCCCAGCTTACGGTGGGATACACCCCCATTATACCCTCAGCCTTATCTGCACCGACAAGCTCAAGCAGTGACTGGGTAAAGCCGCCGTGACCGCACCCTATCTGGACACCGGGGTAAATCCCCAGTTCAATCATCTGTTTTACAATGACAGATGTCGGCTGGGGGGTGCTGGATATATAAACCACATCCGGATTTTGGTTTTTCATATTTAACAGATTGGCTGTGTCATCATTAATAGTAGTGGAATGTTCATAAATACCCACTATTTCCACGCCCAGTTCCTCTGCCATAGCATTAGCGGCATCCCGCGCACCGTAACCGGTGGGGTTCTGGAGTATCATCAGGGCTACTTTCGGTTTGCCCTCACCCTGCCAGACATTCTCCAAATAATACTGCATAAAAGCCACCCAGTCATCACCATAATCAGGCAGCTGGGAGTATATATGCTGGGGAGGATGGGTAAGTGATGGTGAACTGAAAGTGGTAAACCCCGGAAAACCTGCCCGGTTGGCTATTTCCATAGATGCCTGCATATCCTTTGAAGAGTTGGTGGTGAAGAATAAACAGTCAGTAGAAATAAACTCGTTTATTACGGTAACCGCTATAGCGGTGTCATATTTGGTATCCCGGAATATAGGCTCAATCTTGTAGCCGTTTACCCCGCCAAGCTCATCGTTTATGTATTTTATGGCATCCAGCTTGGCATTACCCTGGGGTGTACCCTTTTCAGCCGCCGGGCCGGTATAGCATACACTTAAGCCTACTTTGAGAGTTTTAGTGGATGCCGGCGTGTTATTGTTATTATTGCCAATAATATTATCCAGATTACAGCCGCCCAAGGCAACAGGTACAAGGGCAAGCACCAGAGCCATGAAGATTCTAAAGCCAATTTCAGATTTTCCTAGTCTCATCAGATCCCTCCTCTGAGGCTATATTATCTATTATTAAGCTTCGCAACACAACTCCTTACAGCTCCCCTTGTACCTGTTTACAGCCTATTTAGCTGCCAAACCAGCTAAAATCCTCGTACCTGATAAGCGGTGCTTCTACCCAGTCACTCAAGACCTGCATTACACCGTCTGATATCTGGAATACCCTGACCGCTTTGGCCAGACGGTTATCGCCGCTGACATATGAAACCGGCCCCTGCAAACCGCCCACCGTATAGCCATTAAGCTTCTTTATTCCGTATTCCTCAATGGCCTGCGGAGTCAGATTATCTATGCCGCCGGGGGTATTGATAAGGGCTAAGCGCAGTATTTCGGCCACAATCAAACCCTCTGACCAGGAAGCAATATAATCCATGTTGCCGTAATTTTCAGGGTGATATCTCAGGCAGTATTCTTTCATTTTGGCCATTCCCGGCACATCTTCATCCCAGTTTACGGTAGGATATACGCCGTAAATACCTTCGGTATTAGTTACACCGGCCAAATCAATAAGTGCCTTGGTAAAACCGGCATGGCCGCAACCCACAGTTACTCCGGGATAAATATCCATTTGATTCATCTGCTTGATGATAACCGAAGTAGGCTGGGGAGTGCTGGAGATAAAGACTACATCCGGGTTTTGACTTTTAAGGTTTATCAGGTTTGCCGTGTCATCTGTAATCGTGGCAGAGTGTTCGTAAATACCCACTATCTCTATACCCAAATCAGCCGCCAAGGCATTAGCCGCATCACGGGCACCGTAACCGGTGGGATTCTGGAGTATCATGAGGGCCATTTTAGGAGTACCCTCACCCTGCCAGATATTTTCCATATAGTATTTGGCAAATGATGCCCAGCTGTCACCATAGTCCGGCAGTTGGGCATATATATGCTTTGCCGGGTGGGTGCAGACCGGTGAACTGAAGACCGTAAAACCGGGGAAATTTGCCCGGTTGGCAATCTCCATAGATGCCTGCATTTCCTTGGAAGCGCAGGTAGTGAAGAACAAACAGTCCTTATCCATCATCTCCTGTACAATAGTTGCCGCCAAAGCAGAATCATACTTGGTATCACGCCAGAGTACTTCTATCTGGTATCCGTTTACCCCGCCCAGTTCCTCGTTTATGTACTTGATTGCGTCCAGCTTAGCATTCCCCATTACAGAGCCTTTTTCAGCTGCCGGGCCGGTATATGGTATTGAAAAACCAACCTTCAAAGTAGGCTTTTCCGTTCCGTCAGGATTATTGGCATCAGTATCACTTGAACCGCATCCCCCCGCCGCCACTGAAAAAAGCAAAAGGAGCATGCTAAAAAAGGACAAAGCTCCCCTCTTTATCAATTGTTTACGGTTTTGCCCTAACATGACTTGTGCTCCTCCTTTTTTCAGAATTCCCTATTTTTTCGCCTAATACGAGAAAGGCCAATACCGGTAAGAGGACTTGAACAGTTGCCAGCGGTGGGCGAGGCCTCTTGGTTCAAGCACTAAAAACAAGACGATTGCCAGGCCGAATACCATCGGCCCAAGCCCGGCCGCAAAGCCTGACGGCAACTGAGGGAAAGCAGAGCCCATAAGAGGGGATACATACTGGACACCCTGCTGAAGCAGACGAATAAAGAGCGCCCCGAATATAGGGCCAACCCCTGTACCCAAACCGCCTATAATCACAATACCAACGTATAAAATAGAATCAGACAAGGTAAAATTTTCAGCCGTCAAATAACCTATCCAGTGAGCCATAAGCGAACCGGCCACACCGGCCAGAAAACAGCCGATGAAAAAAGCCAGCAGCTTATACTTGAATACGTTTATACCCATAACCTCAGCCGCCAAATCATTATCCCGTATGGCTACAAATGCCCGCCCTATGCGGGTGCGGGCTATATTTTTCATGAAGAAAATAGCCAAAACAGCCACCAGCATAATAATGAAGTACTGGCTGCCCTGAGTGGTAAAGTCAAAATTAAAAAGATTAATCGGGGGTATCACAATCCCGTTAAAACCGCCGGTAAGACTGGACCAGTGGTTTATCACCCAGATTATGATAAACTGGGCGGCAATAGTGGAAATAGCCAGATAAAACCCCTTTACCCGCAGAGAGGGCAACCCGAACAGCACACCCACCAGACCAGCCATAATGCCGGACGCTATCATGTCAAATGGGAAAGGCACTCCCAGTTTGCTGGCCAAAATAGCGGTGGTATATGCCCCCACCGCAATAAAGCCGGCATGGCCTACCGAAAGCTGGCCGCAGTAACCCATAAGTATATTTAAACCGGCCGCAGCCACAACCGTAATGCCTATAAGGTTCATAATACCCAGCCAGTAACTGCTGATATTGAACGGCAGGCTGAATAAAAGAATCAGAAAACCAATCAGCATAGCCCAATGGGTTTTGGTACGGAAGATAGCCATATCCGTCTTGTAGCTGAAATTACGCGTTCCGCAAGGTAGATCCATAGCTATATCCTCTCAATGCGTTCCTGCCCAAACAGGCCGTAAGGCTTGATGAACATTACGATGATAATAATGATAAAGGGTATTACCTCTTTAACGCCCGGCCAGGTGAGGGAGGTAAGATACCCGCCTCCCAGATTTTCCGCCAGACCAATAATAGGCCCGGCTATCATAGCCCCTAAAAACGAATCCAGCCCGCCCAGTATCACCACTGAAAAGGCTTTGATACCGGTTTCCACCAAGCCCAGAGTGATACCGCCTATGCTGGACATCAATACCCCGCCCACAGCCGCCAGCACTATGGCCAGCATCCAGGACAGGGAAAATATACGGGTTACGGGTATCCCGCAGGCCTGAACGGCCTGCTGGTCATCAGCGGTAGCCCGCATGGCCACCCCCATTTTGTGGTATTTGAAAAAGAGGGTCAGCATAGCAAAAAGAAGCAAAGATATGCCGGCCGCCCAAACATATTCCTGTGAAATAACCGCCGAACCTATGTGGATAGGTGTTTCCGGGAAAATCTTGGGCAGGGCGGCCACACTTTGCGGCCAGATAAAGCTGACCACACCCTCAAGGAAAAACCCCACCCCCAGCGTCACCGTAACCAGCGAAAGGATAGGCTGGCCGATAAGCGGCCTCAGGATAATCCTTTCCATCAGCCAGCCCAGAGCCAGTGCAAATAAAACCACACAGATAAACCCCAGCCAGAAGGGCATGCCAACCTGGACCAGCATACTGTAGGTAAACCATGAGCAAATAAGCACCATCTGCCCCAAAGCCAGATTAGCTACCGAAGAAGATTTCCAGATAAGGGTAAAACCAAGCGCAATAAGAGAGTACACCAGACCAACCGTAATACCGGTTATTATATATTGCAATAAATCTGCCATAATCTCCGCCTACAAAGACCTTACTTTTATACTGGTAGTTACCACGCCCTTGCGCCCGTCCCGATAGGTTACCGCCGCTTCCACCTTTACTTCTTTGTCCAGATGGTACATGGCATCTATCAGGTCTTTATACCGTTCAGATACAAAACCCCGCCGAAGTTTCCGGGTGCGGGTAAGTTCAGCTTCATCAGGGTCAAACTCTTTATGCAGCAAAACAAACTTTTTTACCCGTGAGCCTTCCGGTAGATAGCTGTTTACCCGGATAAGGTCTTTGGCAACTAAATCCGCAACCTCTTTTTTCTGGGAAAGGTCTACAAAGGTGGTGAAATTCAAGCGGTTTTTCTGCGCCCACTTGCTCACCATAGTGAAATCAATATTTATAATGGCGGTTACATATTCCTTGTCTTCACCGCCAACCACCATAGCATCTTTTATATAAGGGCTGAAACGGAGGCGCCCTTCAATATACTGGGGGGCATACTTTATCCCGCTTGCCAGCACGCCCAAATCTTTCAGGCGGTCAAGGAATATCAGGTGGCCCTTTTCGTTTATATTTACGGCATCACCGGTGGCAAACCAGCCGTTTTTAAAGCTCTGGGCAGTTTTTTCAGGGTCTTTGTAATAACCGCTGAACATACAGTCACTGCGGATAAGGAGCTCACCTTCATTAGTCAGGCGCACTTCCGTGCCAAGTGCCGGCCGCCCCACGCTTTCAAAGCTGATATCCCCCTTGCCGTGGGAGGAAATAAACCCGGCTTCGGTTGAAGCATAATTCTGCCTCAGCTCAATACCCATGGAATGTATCATTTTGAATGTATCCAGCGAAAGCACCGAACTGCCGGTAACCCCAAATCTGACCTTACTGACCCCCAGTTTGTCTTTTAAGGGGTGAAACAGCAGCCCGTCAGCTATTTTGTGGCCTATCTTCAAGGGGAGACCGGGCTTGCTTCCGGCCAGAGTTTTTTCAGCCATTTTGTATCCCAGCGGGGAAAGTGCCCTGTAAGCCAGACGCTTAAGCGGGTGGGCATCCATTATTTTTACCTGTATTTCACTCACCAGGCTTTCCCACTGGCGCGGGCCGTAGATAACAAAATCAGGCCCGATTTCGCGGGTATCTTCAGCCACGGTTTCCGGCTCTTCGGGGAAGTTTAAGCGCGCCCCGGAAAGTATATGGGGTACAGTAGCAAAAAAGCTGTCACCCACCCATGAGGCCGGGAAATTTGAAATAAGGTCATCTTTATAATCAAGAGGATAGCGGGCAATAAAACCCTTGGCAGTGGTGATAAGTGAACGGTGGCTGAGCATAGCCCCTTTCTGAAGGCCGGTTGTGCCTGAGGTGTAATAGATAAAGGCTATATCATCCGGCTTGGTAGCACCCAGTAGCTCTTCAAATAAGCCGGGGTGAGCTTTTTCATATTCCTGCCCCAGCTTCACCACTTCTTTAAAGCTTATCAGCATGGGGTCATCATAATTTTTAAGTCCTTTGGGGTCCCAGTAAATAATCTTGGTAAGGTTTGGCAGTTCCGGCAGCAGCTCCAGAAATTTGTCAGCCTGTTCCTGGTCATTTACTACTGCTATTTTTACATCAGCATGACGGGCAATATATTTAACCTCGTCAGGGATAGAGTCTACATATATACCGGTGGGGATTGCACCTATGGCCTGGGCGGCAAATTCCGCCCAAAACCATTCGGGTTCGTTATCGCCGATAATAGCCACCCGGTCAGCAGGTTTAGTACCCAAACTGAGCAGCCCCAAACCGAAATACTTAACCGTACCGTAGTAATCACTCCAGGTATATTTCTGCCATATACCCAGATTTTTCATACACATGGCGGGCTTATTGCCCCATTGTTCGGCGTTATTCTTTACCAGTTTGGGTATCGTGTCTACTTCGGCCATTGCACCCTCTTTATTTATCTGCCAAAAAAACTTCACCTCCCGCTTGGGGGAGGTGAGCTTGTAAAACACTTTTGCTTATTTAAACCGGTCTACCTATTTTTACTCATCAACTGCCCCCGAAAGCGCACACAAAGTGCGCCCGGTAAACATGAAGTAAAAATAAGCATAGCCTGTGTATCTCATCGGCGTAGTGTAACACAGGTATAAATGTGTGTCAAACCATAATATTTCCGCCGTACCTGAAAGCACACTCAAATATACATATCCCGCCTGATTGACAAGCCGCAAGCTATTCATTATCCTAGAACTATTAGCCAAGGGGAGAACAAGGTTTTGAAAAAGCTATTATCCGGCAATGAAGCTTTAGCCTTAGGTGCATATAACGCAGGTCTTAAACTGGCTGCTGCCTATCCCGGCACCCCCAGTACCGAAATAATGGAAAATCTGGCCAGATTTCCGGATATACATACCCAGTGGTCATCTAACGAAGCCGTAGCCGTAGAAGTGGCAACCGGCGCATCTTATACCGGGGTGCGGGCTTTGGCGGCTATGAAACATGTGGGTTTAAATGTAGCCGCAGATGCCTTTATGGCTGCATCCACCACCGGGGTAAAGGGCGGCTTGGTCATAGTAGTAGCAGATGACCCCGGCATACATTCCTCCCAGAACGAACAGGATACCCGCCACTATGCCCGGCTTTCTAAAATGCCGGTGCTAGAGCCGTCAAACAGTCAGGAAGCCTATGATTTTATGGCTTTGGCTTTTGAACTGAGCGAGCGCTTTGATACGCCGGTAATTCTGCGCAGCACCACCCGTGTTTCCCATTCCAGCTCTCTGGTGGAAACTTCTGCTGAAAAACAACCCGCAGCCCAGGCTGCGTTTAAACATGATACCGCCAAACTGGTTATGGTACCCACCGCCGCCCGGGTGCGCTGGCCGAAGGTGCTTAAAAGAGAAGAACTGATAGGCGAATATGCCGAAAACTGCCCTTGTAACCAGTACATACCCGGAAATGCCAAACTGGGTATCATAAGCAGCGGCATTGCCTTTCAATATGCTAAAGAGGTTTTCCCTGAAGCTTCATTTTTAAAGCTGGGCATGACCTACCCTTTACCTAAAAACCTTATAAAAGAGTTCAGCCAGAGTGTTGAAACTATATTTGTGGTGGAAGAACTGGATTCGGTTCTTGAAGATTCCCTGTGCCGCATGGGCATTTCGGCCATAGGCAAAAAATATATACCCCGCAGCGGTGAACTTAACCCGGATATAATCCGGGCTGCGGCAATCAAAGCGGGCATACTGCCTGAGATTAAAGACACTCTGCCAAAAATAAATACCCCGGACTTTCCCAAACGGCCGCCGCTTTTGTGTGCGGGTTGCCCGCATACCGGCATATTTTTTACCCTCAGCACTCTGGGACAGCGTTCGGCTCTGCCCGGAAAGCCAAAGCGTGAACCCAAGCTGGTGCTTTCGGGTGACATAGGCTGCTATACCCTGGGGGCTTACCCTCCGCTTTCGGCCATGGATACCTGCGGCTGTATGGGCGGAAGTATCAGCCAGGCAGTGGGCATGGAAAAGGCCGGCCTTGACGAACCCGTTATAGCCATTATCGGTGACTCCACCTTTATGCATTCCGGCATAAACGGTCTGATTAACGCCGTTTACAACCAGTCAAAGATAACCATACTGATACTGGATAACCGCACGACCGCCATGACCGGTCATCAGGGAAACCCCGGCTGCGGCATTGCGGCAAGCGGCCAAACCGTTACCGAGGTAAATTTAGAAGAACTGGTCAGAGGTGCCGGGATAAAAAACCTGCAGGTCTTGCCCGCTTTTGACCTGAAAGCTTTGAGAAACGGGCTGAAAAACGCCATATCCAGCGGCGAGCTGAACGTTATAATTGTACGCGGAGAGTGTAATGTCATCTGCCGGAAACGCTCCCTGCCAAATACCATAGACACCAGCCTGTGCAACAGGTGTGATGCCTGCCTGCTTTTAGGCTGTCCGGCTATACAGCGTGACGGTGACAAACTCTTTATAGACCCGGGCCTTTGCACCGGCAGTAATTGCAACCTGTGCTCCCAGGTCTGCCCCCAAAAAGCCATTAAAACCAATGAGGCGGCGTAAACTTATGAAAAAGTTTGATATATTGATTGTAGGCGTGGGCGGACAGGGGGTCATACTGGCCAGCAATATTCTGTGTGATGCGGCCATGGCTGCCAGTTATGATGTCAAAAAGACAGATACTTTGGGCATGGCACAACGCGGCGGGAGTGTAGTCAGCCACCTGCGTTTTGATAGAGAAGTATCCTCCCCCCTTATCCCCCAGGGACAGACTGATTTGATAATTGCCTTTGAAAAACTGGAGGCCGCCCGCTATATGGAGTATCTGGGCGAACAAACCAAAGCCGTTATAAATGATATGGCCATGCCCCCGGCCTCAATAAGCCTGGGCATTGCAGAGTACCCTTCAGATGCCGAAATACTGGAGGGATATAAACAACTGGGCATAAAAGCAGATTTTATAGCCGCTAACCAGGCAGTCAAAGAGCTTGGGAATGCCAAAATGCTGAATATTTACCTGCTGGGATATGCCGCCCGTTATCTGCCCTTTGACCATGAGATACTAGCCGGGGCTATAAAAAAACGTTTGCCCCCAAAGTTACTTGAGGGCAATTTGACAGCATTCGCCGCCGGATACGCGGCTTCACGCTAGGTAAAACTAGTTTGTAGTGCAGGTATTATCAGATTCGGCGGTCTCAATATCCACCATCAGCTTGGAAAGCAAATCTGAAATCCTCAGTTCGCCCACCAGCTTGCCAGCGTCATCTACTACCGGTATTTCCACCATTTCCTTTTCGGCCATCAGGTTTACGGCATGGGCAATGGTATCGCCCTGCTTGACGCTGATAATTTCGGAAGTTATTTCTTTAATAGTGCATGACTGGCTGAGACGCAGCACCTCAAAGGCATCCGAGCGGGTAACAATGTGCTTTTCAGACACGATATTCAGCTTCACTTTTACCCACTCAAGCAGCTGCTTAAGCTTAACAATCCCGGTCAAAACGCCATCTTTATTGACCACAAAAAGGACGTGGGTATGGGTATGCGAAGCAAAAGCCTTTATGGCATACTCAATACCCATATCATCCCGGACCATCCGCTTCTCAGATATTTTTTCACACAGTTCACTGACTATAACGTTTTCCAAAATCCCTCACCCGTCTATTTTTCTTTTTGTCCGGTCATCTCTGCCTGGCAATGGGGACAAAATGCTTCCCCCCGCCCGACCAACCCGCCGCAAGCCGGACAGTAAAAAAGTGACAGTTTGCAGGCCTTGCAGAAAGGCATACGCGCTTCCGCTTCGGTAGCAATATCACAGTAGGGGCAAGCAGTCGGATTTTTAGCAGAATTTGAATGTGTCATATTAACCTCTGGCCTGAACTTTGCTTTTATAATCAGCAATAGCGCTGTGCAGGGCTTGGGGGCCCATCTGGGAACAATGGCTGCGGTTCTGCGGCAGCCCCTTAATCTCAGCCTCTACTGCCTTGTTATCAATTTTCATAGCTTCTTCAATTGTTTTATCGGTAGCCATCAGGCTTACCAGACTGGATATGGCCACAGCTGCCCCGCAGCCATAAGTTTTAAATTTTACTTCCACCAGACGGTTATCTTTTACCCTTATGTAAAATTCGGTAACATCTCCGCAAATGTCGTTTCCGGCTCTGCCTATGCCGTCAGGATTTTCCATTTCACCCGAATTAAGAGGATTCACAAAGTATTCCATCACCTTTTCAAAGTAAAAAGCCATTTTCCATCCCCTTTTCCCCGGATACTACTAGGATAACAACTGAAAAGCCAAAAATCAAAATCCCAGCCTTTATATAATTTTAACACATACTTTTGGAGCTTAACAGTCAAATCTGAAATCATATCTGATATGCTATAATATTATATGATATTAATAAATATGCCGAGGAGGCCAAAACCATGATGTTTGACTGGTCAAGTGCCGGCTGGGGCTGGATGTTTTTCGGCGGTATTTTCATGCTGATTTTCTGGTGCGCCATTATCGGCCTAATTATCTGGGGTATTGTTCAGCTTGTCCGGAAAGGGCAGCCCTCATCTTCAGCCACTAAAACCCATTACATGGAAACTTTGAAAGAACGCTACGCCAAAGGTGAAATAAGTAAAGAAGAGTTTGACCAAATGAAGAAAGACCTTTTGTCATAAACTTAAAAATAATGCCTGAAAAGAAACTGCCGGATACTTTGCCAAAGATAATCATGGGTATAAGCGGTATGTCATGTACCAGATGCGCCGCCAGTATAGAAGCGCGTTTGTCAAAAACAGACGGAATAACAGACCCCAAACTGAATTTTGCCTCCGCCAAACTTATATTCAGCTATGACCCGGCCGTTATCAGCCTGGCAGATATCAAATCTATTATTTCGGGCCTGGGTTACGGCGTTATCAGCCGCAAATCTATTTTCCCCATAAAGGGCCTCCACTGTGCTTCCTGCGTAGCCAGAGCCGAAAAAGCCCTGAAGAACACAAACGGGGTTCTCAGTGCCAGTGTAAATCTGGCTAACCAGACCGCCAGTGTGGAATATCTGGATTTTATTTCCTACCGTGAGCTCAGCCAAGCCATAAAAAACACCGGCTACGAACTGCTGCCTGAAGAAACACCCCAAAACGAGCTTAACAGCTCGGAAAATGCCGAAACCCGCAAACTGCAACAGGAACTTACAGTTGCTCTGGTGCTGGGAATAAGCCTTATGATTATAGGATTCCTGCCAGCCTTTGGCGGCAAGGAATTTATTATGTTCTTGCTGGCTACGCCTGTGCAGTTCTGGGCGGGGCTGCGTTTTTACCGCGGGGCATTTGCCGCCCTGAAAAACCGCACCTCGGACATGAATACTCTTATCGCCCTGGGTACTTCTGCAGCTTACCTGTACAGCCTGACTGCTTTGGTCTTCCCCTCAATATTTGATTCCCCGCTGCTGGAAAAGCACCTTTACTTTGATACCTCCGCCATGATTATCGCCCTTATCCTGACCGGGCGTTTTCTGGAAGCCCGTGCCAAAGGGCGCACCTCTGATGCCATCCGCCGTCTGGTCGGCCTTCAGCCAAGTACCGCTTCAATTATCCGGGACGGCAAGGAAATACTGGTGGGCATCAGCGAAGTGGTGGCTGGAGATAAAATTGTTATCCGTCCGGGGGAACGGCTGCCGGTTGACGGGCAGATACTGGAAGGCTATTCCAGCCTGGACGAATCTATGGTAACCGGAGAGAGTATACCGGCTGAAAAAAAAGCCGGGGATTATGTTATCGGCGGTACGTTTAATCAAACCGGCGCATTTACTTACGAAGCTCAAAAAGTAGGGGCGGATACCGCCCTGTCCAGGATAATCCGGCTGGTTGAGGAAGCTCAGGGAAGCAAAGCCCCTATCCAGCGTCTGGCGGACAAAATAGCCTCGGTATTTGTACCGGCGGTTATCAGTATAGCCATACTGACCTTTGTGTTCTGGCTGGTATTAGGGCCAGAGCCATCTTTTACCTATGCCGCTTTAAATATGATAGCCGTACTTGTTATTGCCTGCCCGTGTGCTTTGGGGCTGGCCACACCCACCGCTTTGATTGTGGGTATGGGCAAAGGGGCTGAAAACGGAATACTTATCCGCAGCGCGGTGGCACTGGAGAAAATGCATAAACTGGATACAATTGTACTGGATAAAACAGGTACTCTTACCCGCGGCAAACCGGTGCTAAGCAATCTGGTAAGCCACACCATGGATAAAGACGCCTTCTTAACCCTGGTAGCCTCTGCCGAACAGTTTTCCGAACACCCTCTGGCCAAAGCAGTGGTAAAAGAGGCTGCGCGCAAAAAACTAAAGCTTACCTCCCCGTCAGAATTTTCCGCCCTGCCCGGTGCGGGGTTAAAAGCCACTGTCAGCGGCAAACAGGTACTCATCGGCAACGCAAATCTGATGCAGTCAAACCAGATATCCCTTGCTGAATACCAATCTGAGGCTGACAAGCTCTGGGAAGCCGGGGAAAACCTTATCTTCGTGGCAGCGGAGGGCAAACTTGAGGGTATGGTGGCGGTACGGGATATATTAAAACGCGAATCCCAGGCGGTGGTGGCCGAACTCAAGGCAAATAAACTCCGCACTATTATGCTCACCGGTGACAACCAGCGGGCAGCCAAACGCATTGCAGACGAACTTGGCTTGGACCAGTATATATCTGAGGTAAAGCCTGAAGACAAATCCAGGCTGGTACAGGAACTGCAAGACCAAGGTCACTTTGTAGCTATGGTGGGAGACGGTATAAATGATGCCCCGGCACTGGCAAAGGCAGACGTAGGCATAGCCATAGGCACCGGCACTGATATAGCTATGGAAACCGGTGATATCACCCTTATCTCAGGTGATTTATTCGGTCTTACCAAAGCTATCGTCCTTAGCAAGGCAACTTTTAATACTATCCGCCAAAATCTTTTCTGGGCTTTTTTCTACAATATTATCCTGATACCCGTGGCAGCCGGGGTACTCTACCTGTTTTTCAGCCACAGCGGTGTCCCCCAATCCCTTCATTTCTTCCTGGGAGAATACGGATTTTTAAACCCCATACTGGCAGCTCTGGCCATGGCCGTCAGCTCTCTGACGGTAGTCAGCAATTCCCTCCGCCTGCGCAGGGTAAAACTAAATACATATCTAAAGCAATAACACACCCGTTATAAGTATTGATACGTATTGAGACATTTTTACCGGCATGGCATACTTTTATATAAGGAGAGAGCGGGCGAAAAGGAGGTTTGATTATGACTCTGGAAAGATGGCAACCGGGTTGGTCACTGCGTCCCTGGCGTCCTTTCCGAGAAATACTCAGTCCCGGCCTTTGGAGTATGCTAGCTAACGAACGTGACTGGCTGCCGGCTACCGAAATGCTGGAGCTTAAGGACAAATATCTGATAAAGGCAGAGATGCCCGGCATAAATGAAGAGGATATTGAAGTTTCGGTATCAGATAACGTACTTACCATCAAAGGCGAAAAAAAGTACACCAGCGAAGTATCTGAGGAAAATTATTACTTCAGTGAAAGAAGTTACGGCAGTTTCTCACGCTCTATGACCCTGCCCAACAATACCAGCATCCAGAATATTGCAGCCACTCTGGATAACGGCATCTTGGAAATCAGCATACCCAAGGTATCCGAAGCCAAGGCTAAGAAGGTTTCGGTGACCAAGGCCGCCAAAACCAGGAAAGCCAACATAAATACCAAACCAGGCAATCCAAAAACCAAATCCTGACCGTATGTAGATAGACTGCCCGCTCTGAATAATATAGCTAAGAAAGGACTCCGGATGGATAGACCCAAGATCATTGAGCTGCTTAATAGAGATATGGAAGATGAACACGGAGCTATTATCCAGTATCTGGGTCATGCCTACGCTATAGGTGAAGGAGAGACAGCCTGTGAGATAGAAGCTATTGCCCGTGAAGAAATGCGCCATCTGGATTGGCTGGCAGAGGCCATTACAGATTTGGGCGGAGAACCCAGCTTCAAACGGGGCATGATGGATATGACCGGCCAAACTGTATCCGAATGGATGCAGGCCAATATAGGGCTGGAGAACGGTGCTATTGCCCAGTACCGTGAACATATAAGGCTGATTGACGACCCTAAAATAAAGCGTTTGCTTATGCGTATCCTTTCGGACGAGGAATCCCATCAGAGGGACTTTAAACACTTTGCCGAGAAGACACTACGGGAAAAGATGGCCGACAAGCGCGGGAATGCCACCGGTACTACTGCTGAAAACCTGATCTGGGGCATAAAACATGAATACACAGTTATCCTCCAGTATTTGCTCCAGTCTTATGCCGCCAAAAATGAGGAAACCCGGAAAGAGCTCCAGGACCAGGCCATAAACGAAATGCAGCACATGGGCTGGCTTGCAGAAAAAATGATAGACAAAAAAGGTTTTCCGCATCTGGAACATGGTAAAATTGAAAAAACCCTTGAACACAACAAGATGCTCAAGGCAGATATAGAACTGGAACACAAGGTGGCTGACAAATACGACCAATCCGCTATCCAGTCAACCGAAAGTGACGTAAAAGAATTATTCAAAAAACTTTCAGCCCATGAACGCTACCATGCCGAAGTATTTAAAGACCTGTTAGAATAAAATATATTATTATTGCGGAGGGTGTATGTATACAGCTCATGATTATTCAGCCCTATTAGGACTTGAGGGATTCTCCGACACGCTACTCAAAAATCATTTCACTTTGTATCAGGGTTATGTAAACAACACCAATAAGCTTTCAGACACACTGAAAACTATGCTGGCCGAAGGCAAAACGGCTGCTCCAGAGTACGCCGAACTTAAACGCCGCTTCGGATTTGAGTTTGACGGAATGCGCCTGCATGAATACTATTTTTCAAACCTGGGCAAATCCGCCCCCTTATCAAATACAGGCAAACTTTACCAGGCTCTCTCAGCAGAATTTGGCAGTTACCAGCTCTGGGAAACTGACTTTAAAGCCACCGCCTCTATGCGGGGTATAGGCTGGGTAATACTCTACAAAGACCCCCAAACCGGGCGGCTGTTTAACCAATGGATAAATGAACACGAAACCGGGCATTTGGCAGGAATAACCCCGATACTGGTGATAGACGTATTTGAACACGCCTTTATGACGGATTACGGACTTAAACGGGCGGATTATATTGCCGCTTTCCTTAAAAATATAAATTGGGACGAAGCCGAAAAACGATTTCAGAACTAGACCAGATAGATAAAAAAGGGGGGCAGTTTTTTACTTCCCCTCAATTTAATTTTCATATATATTCAAAATAACTATTTTAACAACAAAAAAGCCCCCGGCTTTTTACTGCCAGGGCTTATATTTAGCTTCAAATATGGCGCGCCTAGAGGGATTCGAACCCACGACCCTCGGTTCCGAAGACCGATGCTCTATCCACTGAGCTATAGGCGCAGGCCGTTTAAAAAAATGGGGTGAGTGATGGGACTTGAACCCACGATCTCCAGGGCCACAACCTGGTGCCTTAACCGCTAGGCCACACTCACCAAAACCACAGTATTATAGCCAAAACCCACCTATCATTTCAATTTATTCTTGCAAGAGCCTTATGTGGCTTTAACGCCGCTCCAAGTAAGCGATAGTTACACCCGAACCGCCCTCCCCGTATTCACCCAAACGGTAAGACTGAACAAGGGGATGCCCCTTAAGCTCTTCCCATACCAGCCCACGGATTACGCCGCCGCTTTTCCCGTGTATAATTTTTATAATCATATGCCCGGCCATAAACGCATCATTCAAATACTGCTTAAATGCCGGCAAAGCTTCATCAACAGTCAGGTGACGAAGGCTGATTTCATTTGGCACATTGTCAGGGCGGCTTCGCTTCAAATTGTACGGCACAAGATATCTTAACATCATAGCCGTATACGGGCAATATCAGGGCAATTCTGCTGCACACCTTTGAACCGCCAACTTTACTTTGAACCTCCAAATAGCATACTATTCCCAAGTGCGCCGGTTTATATGCAAATGAATAAAACTGATGGTGATAAGGTGAACCCTATCAAGATTATCCCCTGTTTAGATGTGAAAAATAACCGGGTAACCAAAGCAATAGAGTTTACCCGAATGGCCGATTCCTTTGACCCGGCTGAAGCCGCTTTGGCATATTCCGGACAGGGGGCGGACGAACTGGCCTTTTTGGATATGACTGCCGTTCTGGAAGGAAGTGCTATCCACACGGACTGGGTTAAAAAGATTATAGGGAATACAGATTTGCCGCTGCTTGCGGGCGGAGGTATCAGAAACCTGAGGGATATTGAAAGTTTGTTGTCTCTTGGTGTAAACAGAGTTGCCCTAAATAACATTACACCCCAAAATCTGGGTTTTTTGGCGGAAGCGGCAGCCAGATTCGGCAGTGAACGTATAATTACGGCTATAGATGGGATTAAAAACCCGCCCGAAAGCGGGCTTCACCGTCTGGAAGCTGTTATGCCCAATACAGACAATAAACATGGTTTGGAACTGGTGAACTGGGTGAAACAGATTGAAAAGCAAGGAACGAGTGCTATTTTGCTTACCAGCCGGGATACTGACGGAACTAAAAACGGCTATGACCTGGAGATGACCAAAGCAGTTGCCCAAGCAGTAAATATACCGGTAATAGCTTCGGGCGGTGCCGGCAGTATGGAGGATATATACGCCGTAATAACCGGGGGCAAAGCCCAGGCGGTACTTGCGGCTTCGGTATTTCATTCCGGCATGATAAATATAATGGAACTGAAAAAATATTTATACTCACGGGGCATACCGGTAAATATGCCGCCCTTCAGATAGTTTCCCATAAAATACACCTGCCGCTGTCCGGCCTAACAAATATAAAAATCTTGCCCTGCATACGGCAAATTATTGCCTTATATGACGGGGCGCTGTTACAATGAATAAAAATCTTACACTGAGGATTAACTTGATAAAACAGGACGGACGCGAAGTAGAGCGCGAAAAATTAGCCATTTTGCGTGTTCTGGCCAGTTGCCAGACACCGCTTGGCAGTAAAATCATTGCCCGCCGCCTGAAGAATGAATACGGCATTGAGCTTTCGGAACGGGCAGTCCGCTATCACCTGATAATGCTGGATGACAGAGGAATGACCTGCAAGATAAGCCGGCGTGACGGCCGGAGCATTACCCAGCTTGGTCTTGAGGAACTGGAGAATGCCCTGGTAACTGACAAAGTTGGCTTTGTTATTGACAAAATTGAGCGTCTGGCCTACCTGACAGATTTTAATCTGGACACCCTTAGCGGCATGGTGCCGGTAAATATATCCTTTTTTGCCAAAGAGCAGTTTAAACCCGCCCTCAGGGCTATGGCACAGGCGTATAAAGCCAATTTGTGCGTAAGTGAGCTGGTGTGCATTGCCCATGAAGGAGACAAGATTGCGGATATCAGCGTACCCGCCGGGCAGGTTGCTTTTGCCACTGTCTGTTCCATTGTAATAAACGGCACTCTGCTTAAGGCAGGTATTCCCATGGATTCCCGCTTCGGGGGTACTTTGCAGTTCCACCAGAATAAACCGCGGCGCTTTACGGATATGATTTACTATACAGGCTCTTCGCTTGACCCCTCTGAAATATTTATTGCCAGCCGGATGACCAGCGTTTCAGAAGTAGCCCGAAGGGGTGAGGGCAAAGTATTATGTAATTTCCGCGAGATACCTGCCGCCAGTTTGCCGCTAGCTGAAAAGATAATAGCCAAACTGAGAAATGCCGGAATTAACGGGGTACTGGTTGTAGGTGAAGCCGGTAAATCAGTTTGCGAAATGCCGTCAGGACTGAATAAAGTAGGTATGATAATGATGGGCGGGCTTAATCCGGTAGCGGCCGCTGTTGAAAACGATATACCGGCAGCCAGTCAGGCCATGAGCGGTCTGATACCCTACAGCAGCTTTAAAAATTACTGGGAAGCGGCAGGCCTTAAAAAACCTGCCTGACAGCTTTTACCTGTCTTTATCTGCACATTTGCCTTAAACTGCCGTTTGGAAATAGTGTTATGTCAAACTGTATCAGCGGCTAACATGCCATCAGCATAAATTTTAACCAATTTCACTTGTGAAATAGTATTAGTCGGCTGGCCGGAAAATCTGCCGTACACCCGTATATAGTCTGAAGTATAGCCAAACCAGAGGCCGTCCCGCATTTTATTCTCCCAGAGTACCTCTTTTCCCAAGCCTTTGCTCTGCCGGCGGTACTGTAAGCTGACACTTTTAGCCGCAACCATCACCAGGGAAAGGCGTTTTTTTATAACGGACGGGTCTATTTTACCCTCCATGCCTGATGCCAGCGTACCCGGCCGCTCGGAATACGGAAAAGCATGCACCCTGGCAAACCCGGCCTGCTGTATATATTTCAAGCTCAGGGCAAAGTCTTCTTCGGTTTCTCCCGGAAAACCCACAATCAAGTCTGTAGTCACAGCCGCACCTGGAACCTGAGTGCGTATTGCCTCTAATGCCCGGTTATAATCACCCAGACTATAAGGGCGGCGCATCAAAGCCAGTATGCGGTCACTGCCGCTCTGCATGGCCATATGAAAATGGCGGCACAAACGGGGGTTTTCCCAAAGAGCTAACAGCCGAGGGGTTATTTCCCCAGGCTGCAAGGAAGACAAGCGCAAACGGGGTATTTGGGTATTGGCCAGAATAGCCTCAATCAACCCCGCAAGGTCAACCCCGCCTGAAGCATACTCGCCGATTTCCGTGCCGGTAAGCACAATCTCCTGATACCCTTCAGCCTGCCTAAGGTTTATTTCGCTGATTATTTCGTCAACCCGGCGGCAGCTTTTATGCCGCCTGACAAACGGCACTATGCAATATGAACAAAAATTGTCACAGCCGTCCTGTATCTTGATAAAACTGCGTGTCCGGCCGTTTTCATACAGAGCTGTCGGGCAGACTTCCGGCGGGAAAAGGCGGCTTATTTCAGCCACAATACCGCTTTTACGGCAATTATCCAGTATCAAATCAGCATCCGGGCAGCTTAGCTTATCCCCGCCGTTTTGGGCATAACACCCCATGAGGCAGATAAACCCAGCCGGATTATGCCGGCGGGCAATACGTATCTGATAACGGGCTTTGCGGTCTGCCACGTGAGTAACCGTACAGCTATTTAAAATATAAATATCCCAGTTATCCTGAGGGCTTACCAGACGGTAACCTGCCCGGGCAAATTCACGCCCGAAGGCCTCGGTCTCAGCCTGATTCAGCTTGCAGCCCAGTGTATCTAAAGCTATATTAAACATCAAACCTGATTATACCAAAGCCTCCCCAAACTTGCAGTTATAATATGCCTGTGTTATAAATAGCCAATTTAACAACTGAGGTGAACAGATGACTGATAACCAGCCCCAAAACAGGGTTGTCATAACCGGCATCGGCATTGTCAGCCCTCTTGGACTTGATACTCAAACCACTTGGGAAGGCCTGATAAACGGCCGTTCAGGTATAGACCATATCAGCCTCTTTGACGCATCAAATCTGGCTGTCCGCTTTGGCGGAGAGGTCAAAGATTTTGACCCGGCGAACTATATATCCCGCAAGGATATCCGCCGCATGGACCGTTTCGCCCAGCTGGCGGTAGCCGCCGGCAAACAGGCACTGGAAAATTCGGGACTGGGGACAGATGAAAGCATCCGGCAGGATATCGGGGTGATTGTAGGCAGCGGCATAGGCGGGCTTTCGGTTCTTTTTGAACAAATCAAAGTTTTCCTGGAACAGGGGCCGGACAGAGTCAGCCCTTTTTTAGTACCCATGATGATTGCAGACATGGCCGGAGCCCAGGTATCTATCCAGCTGGGTCTTAAAGGGCCTAATTTCTGTACTACTTCGGCCTGTTCTTCTGGTTCAGACGCCATAGGCACAGCATTTGAAAAAATACGTTTCGGTTCGGCCAAAATTATCCTGGCGGGCGGTGCCGAATCTATTATGAACCCAGTTGGTTTTGCCGGTTTTTCAGCCTTAAAAGCCCTATCCACCCGCAATGAAGACCCCCAGACGGCTTCGCGCCCGTTTGATGCCAACCGGGACGGCTTTGTTATTGCGGAGGGTGCGGCGATTTTGGTTTTGGAAGAAATGGAGTCTGCCAAAGCCAGGGGAGCAAGTATTATTGCCGAGATAATCGGTTACGGCGGCTCTTCAGACGCTTTCCATATCACCCAGCCGGTGGAATCCGGTGTAGAAGCCGCCCGGGCTATAAATGTTGCCCTGAATACCGCCGGCATCAAACCGGAAGCGGTAGACTATATAAATGCCCACGGCACATCTACCCCCCTGAATGACAAGATGGAAACTAATGCTATTAAGGTGGCCTTCGGGGAACATGCCCGGAAACTAGCCATCAGCTCCACCAAATCCATGCTGGGGCATCTGATAGGCGGGGCCGGGGCTATTGAAGCATCCATATGCGCCCTGACTATTAAAAACGGAATTATACCGCCTACCATAAACTACACCACTCCTGACCCTGACTGTGATTTGGATTACACCCCCAATACCGCCCGCAAAGCCAAGGTAAGGGTGGCGCTTAATAATTCATTCGGTTTCGGCGGGCATAATTCGGTGCTTATCCTCAGGGAAATGGGTGATGAAAATATTGGCTAACTGCCTCTGGAAGCTGAAGCCGGCGCCTCCGGAAGAGACCAGCCAGAATTTCCCTTATCCACCCCTGATTATCAGTCTGCTTTACAACCGGGGTATCAAAACCCCTGAAGAAGCTGATATGTTTCTGTCACCCGACAGACGTTTAGACCATGACCCGTTTTTATTTCCTGATATGGAAAAGGCGGTCAGCCGTATTTACAAAGCCCTGCTGACAGGTGAAAAAATGGTGGTATACGGTGATTTTGACGCTGACGGGCTGACGGCAACAGCCGTCCTGACTACGGGTATTGCCCGGCTGGGCGGAAATGTAACCCCCTATATACCCCACCGCATCACCGAAGGTTACGGGCTGAAGATATCCGCCCTTGAAAAACACAAAGCCGAGGGTGCTTCACTTATCATCAGCACAGACTGCGGCATTACCGCCATACCCGAAATAAAGCGGGCAAATAAAATAGGGCTGGACGTGATAGTTACCGACCACCACACTCCGCTTGATGAGCTGCCGCCTGCACATGCCATTATAAACCCCAAAGTACCCGGCTCAGCCTACCCGTTTAAAGAACTGGCCGGGGTGGGCGTGGCTTATAAAGTTATACAGGCTTTGTACCGCAATCTGGGGCGGGAAAGTGAGGCCAGAGACCTGCTGGACCTGGTAGCCATTGGCACAGTTGCGGATATTGTGCCCATTCTGGACGAAAACCGTTATCTGGTAAAGGAAGGCGTAAAACGCCTGAATGCGGAGCCGCGTCCCGGTATAGTAGAAATGGCCCAGCTGAGCCGCCTGCGTTTGGGGGAAATAGAGCCGGAAAGCATTTCCTGGATAATGGCGCCCCGCCTCAATGCCGCCGGGCGTCTGGAGCACGCTATGGCCGGGTACAAACTCTTAACCTCCACGGCTATAAGTGATTCCCAGGAACTGGCTCTCTGGCTGGAAAACAAGAACACCGAACGCCAGCAATTAACTGTCCGTTTTGTGGAAAAAGCCAGAGCCAGGCTGGACAGCCAATCACCTCCCTCCCTGCTGGTATACAGTGATGCCGAATGCCCCCAGGGTATCAGCGGGCTGGTGGCCGGCAGACTCTCAGACGAATACTACCGCCCGTCTATTGTCATCAAGACCAATGCGGACTTTGCCACCGGCAGCTGCCGGAGTATACCTGATTTCAATATTATTCAGGCACTCAGCCGCTTTGCCCCTTTGTTCAGCCATTTCGGCGGGCATGCCCAGGCGGCCGGCTTCACCTTGCCCACAGAACATCTGGATACGTTTATAAAGGGTATATCCGCCTATGCCGAAGAAAGCCTAAGCGGGGTAGAGCTGAAACCCTTTATAGATATTGATATAGATACAGACCTAAGCCAGCTCTGTCCGGCTACCCTGCGCGAACTTGAACGGCTGGCCCCCTTCGGGGAAGCAAACCCGAAACCCGTATTCCTTAGCCGGGGGCTGAATATTACAGATTACCGCTCCATGGGCAGCAACAACGAGCACCTGAAACTGCGGATAAAACATAAAGGCCGCTTCTGGGACGGAATAGCCTTCCGCCAGTTTAAGGAACTGAACGGTTTTCTCCAATCCCCGGTGGATATAGTGTATAATCTGGAACTGGATAAATGGTGCGGGACAGATACACTCCGCTTAAAGATAATTGACATGGCCCCCGCAGGCACCAAGATTTAGTAAAAAGGTGAGCAAATGAACAGCTTGATAATGGTTATAATCGCCCTCATTGCCGCATATTTTATCGGCTCTACTCCTGCCCCTTATCTGGCAGGGCGGATTTTTAAAGGTATAGATATTCGCAGCGTAGGCTCAAAAAACATGGGCTCTATGAATGTTTTTTACAACGTGGGTTTCTGGCCGGGCATACTGGTGCTGGCGGTAGATATAGGCAAGGGTGCTCTGGCTATGGCGGTTGCCAACTGGCTAGGTGAGGGGCTGGGTATCCAGATGCTGTGCGCCCTGATGGCCATTGCCGGTCATAATTACCCGGTCTGGCTGAAATTCAAGGGCGGCAAGGGCGGCGCCACCGCCATTGGCATTCTGGCCTACCTGATGCCGGAGGGCATACCCATATATATAGCCTGTTTTCTGGTGCTGATGGCTATTACCCGTTTCCCCACTCTTAGTTACGGCATATCTTTTTTAAGCTTCATACTGGTGGCCTGGCTGGGACAACATGATTTGGGAAAAGTGCTTTTTTCCCTGCTGGTAGTTATGATACCCATAATTATGTACATACCCCGCATGAAAGAGATAAAAAATAAGGCCGGTTCCGGCAATGCCAAGAGGGCTATTTTCCGTAAAAACCTTAAAGAACGGCTTTAGTCAAACATCATATCCGCAGTAAAAAGCAGAGGCGCTGCAAACTGGAATGTGCTTGCAGCGCCGTTTCTATTTCAAATATAACCCGTTTAGGGCATAAAAGTATCCTGACTAAGTGTTCTTATCCGCCTCTTTTTGTTTCCTCAGGCGGTATATAAAGAACGGAACAGCCAGGGCAATAAGTATCAGACCCACTACCTGGGCCTGTTCCAGCCCCAGAGCAAAATCATCATTCACCCGCACAAAACCAATAGCCACTCTCCAGGCAGCATACAGGCTGATATACAGCAGAAAAAGCTGACCGTCCGGCCGCAGTTTTTTGGCTATAAACAAGCTGAAGGCAAAAAGACACAGCAAAAATATTATTTCGTAAGCCTGGGTAGGAACAACCTCCACCCCGTAAGGTGCGGCTGAGGCAGGGTTAGTATAAATCACACTGCAGCCGCTGCCGCCGTATTCCCCGTAACAACAACCATTCAGCAAACACCCCACCCGGCCTATCGCCTGCCCCAGCAGTATGCCCGGAACAGCCACATCCAGCAGGTAACCCAGATTGAAGTGGGAATAACGGCTGTAAATCCACAAGCCGATAGTTGCACCGATAATAGCCCCGAATATGGTTAAACCTTCACCGCTTAGAATAGCTCCGGGGTTAAGGCTGTAATACTCCCAGGCATCTATAACATGCAGGAGCTTTGAAAAAATAATGCCGGAGGGAATGGCGATAATAGCCGCAGTCAGCACCGTATCATAAGAAATATCAGCCCCGCGTTTAATCCGCCAGAATATCCAGGAAACCAGTGCTATCACACCCAGGGCCATCATGATTCCGTACCATTTGACCACCAGCGAACCGATGCTGAAGGCTACCGGGTCTACATTTATTTCAAACATAAATACCTGTCCTGTTTCAATTTTTAAAAAAGCACTATATTAAAATTATACCCGAACAAATTCAGCATCACAAACAGGCCTTGCCCAGGCATCTTTCCAGTACGGCTTTAGCTCCGTTTTTATCCAGCGGTTTGTTATTATTGCCACACTTGGGTGACTGAACGCAACTGGGACAGCCGTCTATGCAGGTGCATTTTTCAATAACGTTTCTGGCGGCTTCCCAAAGGTCTTTGATGACTTCATATCCCTTTTCGGCAATACCTACCCCGCCGGGGTGTCCGTCATATATAAATATGGCCGGGGTACCGGTATCCGGGTGGAGCGGGGTAGAAACACCGCCGATATCTCCCCGATCACACAGAGCAAATAAAGGCAGCAGCCCGATAAGGGCGTGTTCGGCGGCATGGATAGCCCCGTGAAAATCCATTTTAGTTTTTTCCATAGCGGAGACTATGTCAGAAGGCAGTTTAAACCAGACAGCTATAGTGGGAAAAGTCTGCGGCGGCAAATCCAGCTGCTCCTCGCTCAATACCTGCTCTGTAAACTGGGCTTTACGCCTGTAGCCGGTGACAGTTAAAGTAACATCCACTTTGCCCAGATATACGCTGATATCCCCCACCAGTTTGTTTTTGAGCACTTCAATTATGCTTATTTCGGTAAGGTCACGGGTAACCGTATAGTAGTCCAGTTTTTTCTTTTCCAGCAGGGCTATCTGGGAGTTAAGGTCAAAACGGCTTACCAGATAGCTTTCACCCTGATGCAGATAGACCGCCCCCGGATAGGCTTGCAAAAAGGCGGTTTGAAAGTCCAGCGTCTCAATAATCTGCCCGCTTTCGGCATCTATCAGACAGAAATCCTTGCCCGAAGCTGAACGGATACTGATATCTCCGGCAGGATAAGAAATATCGGCTGACAGATAATAATTGTCCCGCCGCTTATTAAGCACTCTTTCCTGGGCAAGTGCATCCAGCTCCTCAATCAGGTTTTCACCGAACATATCCGTTTCGCTGGCATTTACCGGCATCTCCCAGGCGGCACATAAAAGATGAACCCGGTAGATATATGGATTTTCCGGATTGATAAAAGTGCCTTCAAAACCGCTGTTAAACAGTTTTTCGGGGTTATTCATATAATACTGGTCAATGGGATTATCCAGCCCCAGCAAAAAGGAAAGTGAGTGGCCGCACCTTCGGCCGCTGCGCCCTGCCTGCTGAAAAGTGCTGGAGATACTGCCGGGAAAGCCGGTCAGTATGGTAGCCCCCAGGTCACCTATATCTATTCCCAGCTCAAGTGCATTGGTGGAAACCGCCCCAAGCAATCTGCCTGAGAAAAGCTCTTTTTCTATCTTGCGGCGGTCTTCGGCGGTATACCCTCCCCGGTAAGGCTTGATGAGATCTGCAAACTCCGGCTTTATGGCTATTAGGCGGTCACGCGAATATTTATAAATAAGCTCGGTCAGCCGTTTGGTACGGGTAAAGTCCAGAGTACGTATTTCGTGGCTAACCAGTTCGCTTAGAAGAAACGAAGACTCCGAGTTGGCGCTATGGCGTATGCCGTTAGCCGGGTCAATAATGGGCGGATTCCAAAAAACAAAATCTTTTTCTGACCTGGGAGAGCCGTCATTATCTACCACTGAAAAAGGCAGCCCGGTCAGACTTTGGGCATGAACGCCGGGGCTGGCTATAGTAGCCGAACTGAGAATAAACTGCGGGGAACTGCCGTAGTAACGGCAAAGACGCCTAAGCCTACGGATAATATTTGCCAGATGCGAACCAAATACCCCCCGGTAAATATGGGCTTCGTCTATCACCACATATTCCAGGTGTCGTAAAAACCGCCCCCACTTCTGGTGAGACGGCAGTATGGAAACATGTAGCATATCCGGGTTTGAAAGTATAATCCGGGCTTTCAGGCGTATATCCGCACGGCTGTTGCCGGGGGTATCACCATCATATACAGCTATTTCCTCATCTGCCAGGAGTGAAGGCACTGCCAGGGATTTCAGGCTTCGCAGCTGGTCCTGTGCCAAAGCCTTAGCCGGGTAAAGGTATAAAGCTCTGGCATTCGGGTCTGAGAGCAGTTTTTCCAGCACCGGCAGGTTGTAGCACAAGCTTTTGCCGCTGGCCGCCGGGGTAGCCACGATAATATTCTTTCCCTGCCGGCTGAGGTTTATAGAACTTGCCTGATGGGTGTACAAGGGCAAAATCCGTTTTTTTCTGAGGCGTGCATCTATCCGGAGCAACAGCGGGGCGTCAGTTCTGGCATATTCCGCCGGACGGTATGGCAGGCGTTCAATATGGGCTATCTGCTCCTGATAATCAGGCAGGGACGCAATGTAGGCTAAAAATTCGGTAGTTTCCAAAAGCCTTTATCCTAAACCGCCATTATTTCAATCTGAAAATCACGTATAACCACATCAAACCCGCCGTCAGTCACAAAAGCCAATACTTTATTCAGTAACTGGTCAGCCACCGCGGCACTGTTGCTGATACAGCTTATACCAATAACCGCCGTCTTCCATCTGTCCATTTCTTCGGCTTCGGCTACCGAAAGATTGAAACGGTTTTGCAGCTGCCTGATTAGCGGCTGAATAAGCTGGCACTTGCCCTTCAGCGAGGTATTTTCAGGCAAGTCCAGCCACAGTTTTAATATACCGGCGTGCAAACTCACACAAACACCTCTTTTAAAGCCCTTAAATGAATATAGCGTTACCCATATATTACGTCAAGTAAACACTTGCCGGAATATGGTATATTATACCTAAATATAGCGCATTTGTTTTACAACACAGGTACAGTGTGATATAATTTTGACTTTAAATTGAGTAGAATAACATAAGGGGAATAAGTTTGGACAAACAGGAAAAATCTCTGATTATCAACGAATTCAAAAAGAGCGAAAACGATACCGGCTCTACTGAAGTGCAGGTAGCCTTGCTCACTGCCCGTATTCACCAGTTAACCACCCACATGATTGCTAATAAACATGACTTTCATACCAAGAGAAGCCTGCTTACTTTGGTTGGCCGCCGCCGCCGCTTGCTCTCATACATGCGCAACAATAACGGGGCCGGTTATCAGGAGCTTATTGCCAATCTTGGCCTTAGAAAATAAATATTGCCAAAGGCAAATAACCCTGTAAGGAGATTACGTTATTGATAACTGCCAACTCATTTGAACGAACTATTGGCGGCAGAAAACTTATTATAGAGAGCGGGAAAATGGCCCGCCTTGCAGATGCCGCAGTAACTATCCGCTATGCGGATACCGAATTACTGGTAACACTTTGTGCTGCCAAAAAACCGCGCGAAGGGGTGGATTTCCTCCCCCTGACTATAGACTATGAAGAGCGGATGTATGCCGCAGGCAAAATCCCCGGCGGGTTTATCCGCCGCGAAGGACGCCCCAGTGAACAGGCTATTTTGGCCGGACGTCTGACAGACAGACCTCTCCGCCCCCTTCTCCCCAAGGAGTGGCGGAATGAACTTCAGATTATTATCACCGTAATTGCCTCAGACAAGGAAAATGACGCTGATATCTGGGGTGTGGTAGGTGCTTCAACCGTTCTTACCATGTCACAAATACCCTATGAAGGCCCGGTTGGAGCCAGCCGCGTAGGTTATATAAACGGCGAATTCGTGCTTAACCCCACCTTTGCCCAGCTGGAACAAAGCCAGATGGATTTGGTGGTAGTCAGCACCCGCAAAGCCGTGGTTATGATTGAGGCCGGGTCTAAGGAAATTCCCGAAGACCTTATGATTAAAGCGATTGAGTTTGCCCATCAGGCAAATCAGGAGCTTATTGATCTGCAGGATGAAATCCGCGCCAAGCTGGGCAAGGAAAAACTGCCGGTGCCGGTGCTGGAAATACCCGAAGAAGTCAAAGCAGCGGTAGCCGCCTTTGTAAAAGGGCGGGTAAACGAAGCTCTGAGCCATCAGGATAAAACCCTCCGTGAAAATGCGGTTGAAGCCCTTCAGAGCGAACTGGTTGAAGCTTTGGCAGAGACATATGCCGAGGGCGATATTCTGGCCGCTTATGATAAAGAAATCAAAAAGGCTATCCGCTCAACTATACTTGAAAAAGATATCCGGGTAAACGGACGGGGTATTAAGCAGCTCCGCCAGCTGGACGCTGAAACAGGTATTCTGCCCCGCGTTCACGGCTCAGCTTTGTTCACCCGGGGTGATACCCAGGTTATGGCCATTACCACACTGGGTTCTTTACAGGAAGCCCAGCAGCTGGACGGCTTGAGTACCGAAGACACCAAGCGTTTTATGCTTCACTATAATTTTGCCCCCTTCTCTACCGGTGAAGTTAAGCGTTCCGGCTCCCCCGGACGGCGTGAAATCGGCCATGGTGCTTTAGCTGAAAGGGCTTTGGTGCCTGTCCTGCCCACTCCCGAAGAATTTCCCTATACCATTCGCATGGTAGCTGACGTAGTCGGTTCATCAGGCTCTACTTCTATGGGCAGTGTCTGTTCGTCCAGTTTGTCACTTATGGATGCAGGTGTACCAGTTAAAAAAGCTGTTGCCGGTATCTCCATCGGCCTTATTACCGGTGAAAATGACACCTACTGCACCATTACTGATATTGAAGGCATTGAAGATAACTACGGCGATATGGATTTCAAAGTTGCCGGTACCCGTGACGGCATAACCGCCATACAGGTGGACATGAAGGTCAAGGGTATCAGCTTTGACGTTATCCGTGACGCTATCTATCAGGCCAAAGAAGCCCGCTATACCATACTGGAAGTAATGGACAAGGCTCTTGCCCAGCCCAAGACCGAGCTTAGCCCTTACGCCCCCAGAATGTACAAGATAAGCATTGACCCCTCCAAGATTGGCAGTGTTATCGGCAGCGGCGGCAAGACTATCCGCTCTATTATTGAGCAGACCAATACCACCGTTGATATTGAAAATGACGGCACAGTGGTCATCGGTGCTACTGACGAAGCTTCGGCCCAAAAAGCTATAAAGATAATTGAAGACCTGACCAAAGATGTAGAAGCCGGCAGTGTTTATACCGGTAAAGTTACCCGGATAATGACCTTTGGTGCTTTTGTTGAAATTCTGCCCGGCAAAGAGGGCATGGTACACATAAGCGAACTGGCCGACCACAGAGTGGAAAAAGTGGAAGACGTAGTTAAAGTGGGTGACGAAATAACAGTAAAGGTAACTGAGATTGATTCGCAGGGCAGAATAAACCTGTCACACCGGGTCATTCTCAATCCCAATGCTGTTCCCATCTCCCGCAACCGTGATTCCCAGCCGCGCCGTTCCGGGCCTTTCCGCCCTCAAGACCGGTCTAACTCATAATATATTAGGAGGCGCTATGACACCTATAAAGGTTGTAGTTCACGGTGCCTCAGGCAAAATGGGCCAGGAGGTCTTAAAGACCCTGTGCCAGGAAAATAACCTTCTTCCGGTGGGAGCGGTGGACATACGGGCAAAAAGCCCTGCCCTGCCCCTGCCGGACGGAAGCGGCTCTATCCCCTATTCGGCAGACCTCTCTTCCGTCCTTTCGCAGACCAAGCCGGATGTAATGGTAGATTTTACTATTGCCAAAGCTTCCATGCCTGCTATCCGCATTGCCGCCGCCCACAAGGTTAATCTGGTTATAGGCACTACCGGCTTTTCGCCTGAGGAAATATCAGAAATTGAACAGCTGGCTAAAACTAATGATATCGGCATTATAGTTGCACCCAACTTTGCCCTTGGTGCTATAATAATGGTTCACTTGGCACAGGAAGCATCACGTTTCCTTGCCAGTGCCGAAGTGATAGAGCTGCACCACGATAAGAAACTGGACTCACCTTCCGGTACTGCGCTGGCTACAGCAGCCGCCATGCTTAAAACCCGGGGTGAAGCCTTTAACAAACCGGCTAAGGAAAATATGTCAGATGCCCGCGGACAGGAACATGACGGCATCCGGGTGCACAGTGTGCGCCTGCCGGGTTTGCTGGCCCATCAGGAAGTTATTTTCGGAGCGGCCGGTCAATCTTTGACTATACGGCATGATGCCTTCAGCCGCGAATGTTATATGCCCGGTGTGGTACTGGCGATAAAAGAAATAGTCCAAACCAAAGGTTTTGTTTTCGGTCTGGACAAACTGCTTAAGCTTTAGGAGGCAGTCCATGGGTTACAGAGTGGCCATAGTAGGTGCTACCGGAATGGTAGGTCAGGAATTTATAAAAGTACTGGAGAAACGGGATTTTCCTATGGATACCGTTTCACTCCTGGCGTCAGACCGCTCTGCGGGCAAGAAAATGATGGTCAAAGGCGAGGAAATAGAGGTCAGGGAGACCGCCTATGATTCGTTTAATAACGTAGATATAGCTTTGTTCTCTGCCGGGGCGGATATTTCACGCCATTTTGCCCCCATTGCCGCCCAGCACAAAGCGATAGTAGTAGATAACAGTGCCGCTTTCCGCATGGACCCCAAAGTCCCCTTGGTAGTACCGGAAGTGAATATTGAAGATATTACCAAGCATAAAGGGATTATTGCCAACCCCAACTGCTCTACCATTCAAATGGTAGTCGCCCTGTACCCTCTGCACAAGGTAAATCCGATTAAACGTATTGTGGTAACTACCTTTCAGGCTGTGTCCGGCACAGGCGTAAATGCGGTAGATGAACTGCAAACCCAAACCCGCCAGTTGCTTGACGGACAGAAAGCGGTTGCCCATGTATATTCCCACCAGATTGCCTTTAATGTGCTGCCGGAGATTGACGTTTTCCTGGACAGCGGCTATACCAAGGAAGAATGGAAGATGCTGGAAGAAACCCGCAAGATTATGCATGCTGACAATATACAGCTTTCAGCTACCTGCGTAAGAGTACCGGTTATCACCGGCCATTCTGAGGCTGTAACTATAGAATTTGAACGTCCCATGGAGCCGGAACAGGCCCGGGATATACTCCTTCGGTCACCGGGTATAAAAGTGCTGGACGAACCGGCTGTCAAACTTTATCCGCACCCCTGGCTGGCCACCGGTACAGACGAGGTATTTGTGGGACGGATACGCAAAGACATTTCCAACCCCAATGGTTTGGTTATGTGGGTGGTGGCGGACAATGTCCGGAAAGGCGCGGCCTTAAACGCCGTCCAGATTGCCGAAGAACTGGTCAACCGCGGCATGATAGGAGGTTAGAATGAAAGAATTAGGCAGGCTGATTACGGCCATGGTAACCCCGTTTAAAAAAGACGGGACAGTAGATTATGCCCAGGCTCAGAAACTGGCTCTGGGACTTCTTGATTCAGGCAGTGACGGGCTGGTGGTAGTTGGCACTACCGGCGAATCACCTACCGTTACCTGGGAAGAAGAACACGCCCTGTTTGCAGCTGTAAAATCTGCGGTCGGCAACCGGGGAAAGGTTATTGCCGGAACAGGTGCTAACAGCACCCAGGAAGCATTGGAAAATACTCTCAAAGCGGAGAAGATTGGGGTAGATGCCTGTTTGCTGGTAGTGCCCTATTACAATAAACCCACCCAGGAAGGGTTATACCTCCATTTCAAGACTATTGCCGAGGCTACCAAGCTTCCCTGCATACTTTATAATGTACCCTCTCGCACCATCACCCACATGAGTCCGGAAACAGTAATCCGCCTGAGCCAGATACCCAATATTGTGGGTGTCAAGGAAGCCAGCGGCAAACTGGATGATATAGCCCAGATAATAAACAATGTCCGTCCTGATTTCACTGTCTGGAGCGGTAATGACAGCGATACCCTGCCCATGCTGGCCATGGGGGCTTACGGCGTTATCTCGGTAGCTTCCCACATAGTGGGCAAGCAAATAAAGGAGATGATAACCAGTTTTGTTTCGGGCAATACGGATAACGCAGCCGCTATTCACCGCCACCTGACCCCGCTGATACGCTCACTTTTTGTAGTATCAAATCCCATACCTATCAAATACGCCCTGAATTACCTGGGGTTTGAAGTAGGCGGGCTTAGACTGCCCATGACTGAAGCAGATGAAAAAACTGCTGCCCTGATACGCGAAAGTCTGAAGGGCTATACTATCGACCTGCCCATAAAATAAAAATGATACAGTCTGACAATGGTCTCTACCGTTTGGAAAAAACGGATATAAAACGTCTTGCCTATGTAACTGCCGAAGCCTTCAAAGATGACCAGCTTACTTCGTACCTCCTGCAGGGAGATACCCGGAAAATTAAGCGGTTACCGGTTGTTTTTGAATACTATGCCGCATTGGGCATAAAATACGGGCAGGCTTATGCCTCTTCGCCTGATATGGAGGCAGTGTCCGTTTGGTTTGACGCCCCGGTGCATATTTCTCTCTGGCAGCTGATAAGCTGCGGCTTTCCCGTAAAAAACATGTGGTGCGGGTTTAATTACTTTCAGCAGGATATGCATCTGAACAGCCTGTGTGACAAAATGAGAAACCAGCTATACCCTTTCCCCAACAAATATCTTGCCCTGCTGGCAGTTGCCCCCAAATACCGCTCCAGGGGATTTGCCAGTAAAGTAGTACGCCCTATTCTGGCCGAACTTGACCAAAGTAACACTGCGTCTTATCTTGAAACCCAAAACCAGCCAAATGTAAGTATGTACCGCCATTGGGGGTATGAAGAAATAGGCCGGTTTGGTATCCCGCTTGCCAATATTTCACTGCACGCCATGCTCAGGAAAAACAGAAAGGACTAACATGGAGGAAATTCCTCTTCAATATCTTTACAAGCTGAATAAATCAGATATACCCAAAGCCGCCGAAGTTTGTGCCCGGGCTTTTCAAAATGACCCGGTCATAAGGGAGATTGCCAAAGAAAAAGCCAGCCCGGACGCTCTCTACCAGATTTTTGAATATATACTGAAAAGCCAGATGGAAAACGGGCAGGCTTATGCCAGTTCGGCTAACTTAGAGGGAATAGCCCTCTGGGAACCCAATGATGTCCGTAAACCGCTCGGCCAGCGCCTCAGGCATCTATACTACCTGTTTCAAATACGAAGCCAACTACCCCTTCTGAATGAAATATCCAGAATAGATAAAGTCAGCCAGAACCTGCGGGCCAAATACGCCCCGCCTGTATATTTTTATCTGGCGCTTTTAGCGGTTGACCCTGAGTATCAGGGCAACGGGATTGCCGGGCATCTGATACGCCCCATGCTGGACTTCATGAACGAAACCGGTATACCGTGCTATCTGGAAACTCAAAGCAGCCAGAATGTAGCTATGTATGAGCATATGGGGTTCAAACTGCTGGCCAGCCAGGGGCTTCCAGGTACTGAACAGACCATATACGGTATGCTGAAAAACCCTGACGGCAAAGTATCCTAAGCTTTATAAAGCGGATATTATAAATATAAAAAGGGGGCTTAAAAGCCCCCTTCGGTATTTAGAGAAATATAAGGTTTATTTGTAGATAGTCTGTTCGCGTGAAGGGCCAATACAAACTGCACTCATCTGGCAGCCGATAAGCTCTTCAATACGGCAGATATAATTTTTGGCTGCCAATGGCAAATCATCGTAGCAGCGAACCTCTTTAGTAGAGCAAAGCCAGCCGGGCATTTCTTCATAAACAGGCTTGCACTTGGCAAGTTCACCTGAGTTCGCCGGAAAATATTTTATTATCTTGCCGTTAAGCTCATAAGCCGTACAAATGGATATGGCAGGCAGAATATCCATAATGTCTAAACGGGTCATAATGGCAGTGGTCATGCCGTTTATCTGGCAGCTGAACCGCCCTGCCACCGCATCAAACCAGCCTATCCGTCTGGGGCGGCCGGTAGTTGTGCCGTATTCGTGGGCTTCATCACGTATGATATCCCCGGTTTTATCCAAAAGCTCAGTAGGCATAGGCCCGCCGCCAACCCTGGTACTGTAAGCCTTGAAAACACCCAGGGTAGCACTGACTGAAGCCGGCCCGATGCCTATTCCCAAGCAACCGCCAGCCGCCAGAGGCGAGCTGGAAGTGCCGTAAGGATACGTGCCGAAATCAGGGTCAAGCAAAGCCCCCTGCGCACCTTCCATTATTATCTTTTTATCCTGACTGATAGCCTCTTCAATAATATGAGTTGTTTCTTTTATATTGGGGGCTAACTCTTTACCCCATTTAAGGCAGGTTTCATAAATCTCGTCCAGAGAAATGGGTGCCGCATCATAAACCTTGGTCAGAATCTGGTTTTTACATTCCAGCACATATTCCAGCCGTTCATGCAGATATTCGGGCAGAAGCAAATCACCCACCCGGATACCCATGCGGGCATATTTGTCTACGAAAGCCGGCCCGATGCCCCTGCGGGTAGTACCCAGTGACTTATTGCCCCTGGCCTCTTCTTCAAGACCGTCCAGCAAAATATGGTAAGGCAGCACCAGATGAGCCCGGTCACTTATAAAAACATTTTTTACATCTACGCCCCGGCTGATAAGCTCATTGCGTTCGCGGATAAAAACATCAGGGTTTATAACCACCCCGTTGCCGATAATGCACTTGACGCCGGGATAAAAAACACCTGAAGGTATAATGTGAAGTTTAAACTCACCCATAGGGTTTATAACCGTATGGCCTGCGTTATCGCCCCCGGAAAAACGCACTACATAGTCAGCCTCCTGGGCCAGCATATCTACAACTTTGCCCTTACCTTCATCCCCCCACTGTCCACCTACTATTGCTGTAACAGGCATAACTCCCCCAATTTTGGCTTCAAACATATTTTATCCCCTCACCCAACTACCAGTTGCTGAGGGGAAACCGCTAAAGTTTAACAGATTAGACGAATAAAGTCACTATTATTTGGTCTGACGGTAAACATTGGCAAGCCGCTGGATAACAGTTATTAAACTAAGCACGCTTACCAACACCAGCACCGGCACAAGTATGTTAAACATCATGCCAATGGCCAGGGCAACCACCCGTTCGGGCCGGGTAAAAAACCCTTCCTTACCCTCAAGCCCCATAGCCTCGGCTCTGGCACGTATATAGCTGACCAGCAGGGAAAGGGTAAGGGTAACTACCGCCAGCACCACTTCGGGTGTCTGCCCGCTCTGAGAGTAAAAAGCACATACCCCGATAAGTATTGCCGCTTCCGAAACCCTGTCCAGAGTGGAATCCAGCACCGCTCCGAAGCGGGTAACCTTGCCGGTGCGTCTGGCCAGCGCCCCGTCCAGCATGTCAAATACACCTGCCAGCAGCATAACAATCCCTGCAAGCAACAGATTTCCGTTCACTATAATCCCGGCGGCTACCAGGGTAATAATAAAACCGGTTACCGTAACCATATTGGGGGTAAGACCGGTTTTAGCTAAAAGGTTTATAATGGGATTGGTGACTTTTAGGGCTATTTCCTTACGTAAGTTTGCCATACCAGACATGATATTCAGACTCTTTTCTGCCCTGAGTTAAAGGCAACAGCCAGGCTATTTACCTTCGGGACCATGGTGATTTTTGCTTAACACCAAATGGTAGTACTCTTCAACTTTTTTAGCAACTCTTTTCCAACTGTACTGTTGAACCGTTTTTAGTCCACCGGCGCTGAGTTCAGAACGCAAATCAGGCTGGGCAATCAGTTTTAAAAGAGCTTCTGCCAGTTTATCAGAGTTTTTGGGCGGGACTAACAGACCTTCTTTATTATCCGTCAGTACACACTGGTATCCCTCTATTTGTGAAGCCACAATCGGCACACCCAAAGCCATAGCTTCCAGAAGTACAATGCCGAAACTTTCCTGACCGGTAGCCGGGGAGCAGTAAATATGGGCTGTCTTGTAATACCGCGGCAGCTCATTACAGGCAACCCCGCCGGTAAAAACCACATCTGAAAGCCCATGCCGTTTTACCTTGCTGCGATAATGGCTCATTTGCCTGGGAGTACCCGGCCCCACGACCAGAAGCCTGGTCTGGGGGCACAGGGGCTTAATCTGGGCGTATGCATCAATCAGATAGTCCAAACCTTTTCGGCTCTCCATACGCCCCACAAAAAGGATATTCAGCTTGTCATCCAGATACTCCGGCACAGGCTGAACTTCGGTATTAAATAAATCCAGGTCTATACCGTTGGGCACAATAGTATAGTCACCGGGGATATATTTGGAGGCAAAACGCAGAGCCGCTTTGGAAACCGCCATATGCCCGTGAAGATTACGCCTGCGCCTTCTCAGGAATATGCGGGTAAAAGGCCAGCCCAAATTATAACCGGGCTTGCCCTGACTGGCGTGGAAAGTAGCTACATTGCAGGTTTTGGAAAACCGGAGCATGGCACTGCACAGCATTATCATAAAAGGCTCATGCAGATGGATAACGTCAAACTTTTCGGTTTCCAAAACCTGTTTAATACGGTTTTTAAGATTGACCGAAAGGCTGATGCGAACCACTGTGCCGGAGGTAGCCAGAGGGCGGGGCTTGCCCACCCTGATAAAATCAGTACCGTATTCTGCTGGAGACTTTGATGCTGGAGCAATAATGCGAACATCATGCCCCAGCATCTTAAGTTCTTTATAAAGCGAGCTAACGTGGTTAACTACGCCACCCGGATAGGCAAAATCATAAGGACAGACTAAAGCTATCTTCACTGTTAACCGCCACTAACCTATAGTGCTACTAAGGAAGTCCGGGTTATTTTTCTGCCTTTTTTTCAGCCTCGGCCATTTTTTTAGCAGAGGTCTTCTTTATAAACTCAGCCGTCATAGCGTGAGCAGCATCGTCAGTATACTGAACGGGAGGTGATTTCATAAAATATGAAGAAGGTTCGTTCAGTGAACCTGACATACCGTTATCCATAGCTAATTTACAGCAGCGGATAGCATCAATGACTACACCGGCGGAGTTGGGGCTGTCCCAAACTTCCAGCTTCATCTCCAAATTCAAGGGGACATCACCGAAAGTCCGGCCTTCCATGCGGATATGGCAGAACTTGCGGTCTTCAAGCCACGGCACGTAGTCACTGGGGCCTACATGAACGCAATCAGGGTCAAGCTTGTAATCAAGCTGGGAGGTAACTGCGTTGGTCTTGGAAATCTTCTTTGACTCCAAACGCTCGCGTTCAAGCATATTCATAAAGTCAGTGTTGCCGCCGAAGTTCAGCTGATAAGTCTTCTCCAGCTTTACACCGCGGTCACAGAAGAGTCTGGTCAGTACGCGGTGGGTAATAGTAGCACCCACCTGTGACTTGATATCATCACCGATAATAGGGACACCGGCAGTGACAAAACGCTGCTGCCAATATTTTTCCCGGGCAATAAATACCGGTATGCAGTTAACCATACCGCAGCCGGCTTCCAAAATCTGCTCTACATACCACTTGGTGGCTTCCTCGGAACCCACCGGCAGATAGTTGATAACAACATCTGTTTTGGTCTCTTTGAGGATTTTTACAATGTCAGCGGTAGAGCCGGGAGCCTTCTGAATAATCTGGGAAAGATACTTGCCCAGACCGTCATGGGTCATGCCGCGCTCAACCTTAACACCGGTTGCCGGAACATCAGTAAACTTAAAAGTATTGTTGGGCTTGGTAAAAATAGCTTCACTAATATCTTTGCCGACTTTGTTCTTGTCTACATCAAAGGCAGCGGTGAAATTAATGTCGCTGATGTGATAACCGCCAAGATTTACATGCATAAGACCGGGAACGAACTCAGTATCCTTAGCTTTGCGGTAATAGTGAACACCCTGTACCAGGGATGAAGCACAGTTACCAACACCGATAATGGCAACATTGATTTTACCCAATTTTTTCCGTTTTCTCCTTCCAACAGAAGAGGCTACCCTGAAACGTCACTAACCCTTCAGAAGATAACCTCTGAATAATTTGATACCATCTTTAAGCCCATCCGGGCATTTTTAAAGCCATTTCCCAGGATAAACTAAGCTTAACCCTAGCCTATTCTGTAAACCTTCCCGCCGCAAACAGGGCAGGTACCTTGCCAGGCTCCGCGACCATTTTTCAGAGTAACTCTCTTGGCATCTTTGACGTCAATCTTCTTGCGATCCTTGACACAATAAGCCTGTACCATGGCCGGTCTCCTTTCGGGTATTTTGGAATATATCATCTACTATTAGAGGCGCGTTGTCAAGCATTATAAGTATAATTTTAAGCTAATCCGCATTCTTTTTAGGGCATGAGCTCAGGAAGACTTTGGCAGGGTGCCAGCTGCCGTCAGTTTCAGGGCGGATTACAGCCGCAAAGCGGTTTTCAGCGCTATACACCGCCATAGCTTCCGGCTGCCCGGTCATTTCCAGCCTTATTTCCAACCCGTTTACCAGCCGGGTTATACTTTCATCATTAAGGGTTATACGCGGCAAATGCCCCACGGCGGCTTCCGGCGGCAGCAGAATATCCGCCAGCCTTCCTTCACTTTCAGCCGCTTCAAGGTCAGCCAAATCAAGTGAAGTTGTAAGGTGGAATGGGCCGTAAGATTCCCTGACCAGGGTTTTCAAATATGCCCCGCAGCCCAGTTTCCGGCCTAAATCAAAGGCTATAGACCGTATATACGTACCGTGTCCGCACTCTATCCGCAAACGCAGTACAGGTGAAGCAAAACCGAGGAATTCAATGCCGTAAATCACAGCTTTACGCGGGTTTCTTTCAACCTCTATCCCCTGCCGTGCCAGATTATACAGACGAACCCCGCGGTGTTTTACCGCACTGTACATGGGGGGAATCTGGGTTATCTCACCCAGAAAATCCGGCAAAGCATTACGCACCATATCAGCAGTAATATGTTCACAGCTCTTTCGGGAAGTAACCTCCCCTTCGCTGTCATAGCTATCAGTTTCCGTACCCAGCTCTATTTCAGCCAGATAGGTTTTGCGGACTGAAGAAAGGTACTCTATCAGGCGGGTTGCATTTCCCAGAAAAACAGGTATAACCCCGGTGGCACTCGGGTCAAGCGTACCGCCATGCCCTACCCTTTTCTGAGAGTAAATATGCCTTACTTTTGAGACCACCCCGAAAGAGGTCAAACCTGAAGGTTTGTTGATATTCAAGATGCCATTCATGGCTAATCTTCAGGCTGGTGTTGAGTAACCCGGTCAATAAGGGTATTCAGGCGAACACCCCTTTCAATAGTATCATCCCAGATAAAATTGAAAACCGGCATATAGCGTATATCAGTCTTTTTAGCTATTTCGGTGCGAAAAAAACCGGCCGCTGCGTTTAAAGCGGCCAGTATTTCATCTTTATGTTCATCACCGGCCAGATGGCTCACATATACAGTGGCATGGCGCATATCTTCAGATACATCTACCTCGTTTACAGACAAAAGCGTATCCAGACGCGGGTCACGCACCTCTTTTTGGAGGAGAGCGCTTATATCTGCCCGAAACAGCTGGTTAAGTTTCTTTACCCGCCGTGACATCAGCGTGATTTTTCCTTATGATAAAATTCCAAAATATCACTCTTCTGGAAATCATTGAAATCTTTCAAGCCTACGCCGCACTCATAACCGGCCACCACTTCTTTAACATCATCCTTAAAGCGGCGGAGACTGTTGCTGGGGGCATCTACAATCACTTCGCCACCCCTAAGCAGCCTTACCTGAGAATTCTTTAGAACCTTGCCTTCCAGTACCATACAACCGGCAATGCTAAGCTTTTTAGTGCTTTCAAAGACTGCCCGCACTTCAGCCCGGCCGTCAATAACTTCTTTAATAGTGGGTTCAAGCAGACCCTGAACAGCTTTCTCCACATCTTCTACCAGTTTATAAATAATGTCATAATGCCGGATATCAATATCTTCGGCATCCGCCAGACGCTGGGCATTGGTTTCTATGCCAGTGCTGAAGCCGATAATCAAGCCACCGGAAGCCATAGCCAGCATAACATCACTCTCGGTTATGTTACCGACACCGCTGCGGTTTATGTTTATCTTTATCTTATCGGTACTCAGTTTTTCCAGTGAATCTTTAATGGGTTCAAGGCTGCCTTGAACATCAGTTTTAAGTATTATGTTAAGCTCTTTGATATTGCCCTTGCTAACCTGGTCATACACATTAGTCAGGCTGACTGCGTTTGTTTTACGGGTAATCTGGCTGTTTTCATTAACCATATCCCTGGCCTGTTTTTCGGTGGCCACGGCTATAATCTTGTCACCTACCTGAGGCACACTTTCCATACCCAGCAAGGCCACCGGAGTGGAGGGTTCAGCCTTCTTGATGCGTTTACCCACATCATTAAACATAGCTTTTACCCGCCCCCAGGTAGTGCCGGCAACCACGGTGTCTCCCAGTTTCAGAGTACCGCTCTGAACTAGAACAGTAGCCATAGGGCCTCTGTTCTTATCCATTTCAGCTTCAATAACCACACCGCTGGCAGGCTGATTGGGGTCAGCCCGCAAATCTTCAAGTTCGGCAATCAGCAAAACTGCTTCCAGCAGTTCATTTATACCCTTCTTTTCACGGGCAGAAGTGGGAATGGCCAAAGTATCACCGCCCCATTCCTCAACTACCAGCCCAGCCTCAGCCAGCTGCTGTTTGACCCTGTCCGGATTAGCTTCGGGTTTGTCCATCTTGTTTATAGCCAAAATAATAGGTACACCGGCGGCTTTGGCATGGTCAAGCGCTTCCAGCGTCTGCGGCATAACGCCGTCATCAGCGGCAACTACCAGAATAGTAATATCGGTAGCCTGAGCACCCCGGGCGCGCATGGCAGTAAAAGCTTCATGGCCGGGGGTATCCAGAAAAGTTATCTTTTGGCCTTTGATTTCTACCTGATAAGCACCGATATGCTGGGTAATGCCGCCCGCTTCTTTTTCCATAACATTGGTGGAGCGTATAGCATCAAGCAGACGGGTTTTACCATGGTCTACATGGCCCATAATGGTTACAACCGGCGGGCGAAGGGGGAAATTACTCAGTTTTTCTTTAGCGGGAGAGACCTTTTTGGCGGCGCTTTTCTTAAGAACCTTAAGCTTAGCCTCAAAACCAGCCGCCTCTACAATACCCTTGGCAACCTCAAACTCTATAACCTGATTTATATTAGCCATAATGCCCTTGCGCATAAGGGCCTTAATAACTTCAACCGGATTTGTATCCAGACTATCAGCCAGCTCTTTTACCGATACCGCCGCCCCAAGTTCAATAACCTTAGCCGGAGGGGCAACTTCAGTCTTGGCGCTTGATTTACTTGTCTTCTCTACCATTTTCCTTCACCTCACACACTTCGCGCCCATATTTCAACAATTCTTCGCGGTTCTCCGGAGTAATGGCAATCTTCAAAGCATGGGTAATATAACTGCCCTTCAGCCCGGATTCCCAGCAGGCCATATCTCTGCACAAATAGGCTCCGCGTCCTTCCAGACGCCCGCTATGGTCTACCCTTACGTCATTATCTTCTGTTCTTACCAGCCGGATAAGCTCTTGTTTAGCCTTTTCGGTACGGCAGGCGATACAAGTCCGCATGGGCACAAATTTAGAAGTCGATTTCCTCTGATTCATAATCCGTTACATTCCGCCGTTTTTTGCCCTTCAGCTTGATACCATCTTCAGCGGTATCTTTGCCTTTGACGGTCTTTTTCTTGTTTTTACCCTTGTTTTTATCATCTATGACTATTTCACGCCGGGGCAGCAAATCTTCTGCAAAACGCAGTTTGACTGTATCACCCTCAGCCACTTTATCAAGTACATTAAGGGGCACCACCACACCCTGTTCTTCAGGCACGGCTTCAGTCTTGGCAGGTGTTTCCTTTACCGCCGGTTCGGATATTATAGCCTCAGGCATGACCGGCTCAAGAGGTTCTGATTCGGACTTGGCAGCAGGTGCAGCGGCAGGCTGTTTTTCAATAACCTTTTCGGTTATGGCAGGCTTTTCAGTTTCCCCCTGCTTGCGGGCAGTTTCTTCCGCCCGTTCCACCTCTTCGTCAGAGGCACTCTTTATATCAATCCGCCAGCCGGTCAGTTTAACCGCCAGACGCACATTCTGTCCTTCTTTACCAATACCCAAACTCAGCTGGCGGTCAGGTATGACCACAATAGCAGATTTTTCAGCTTCGTTCAGGATAACTTTTGTAACCTGAGCAGGGCTAAGTGAATTGGCAATAAAATTAGCTATTTCACTATCCCAGGCCACCACATCTATCTTTTCGCCGTTCAGTTCACTGACAATATTCTGAATGCGGATACCCCGCAAACCCACACAGCAACCCACCGGGTCAATCCCCGGCTGTAAAGCGCCTACCGCTACTTTAGATCGTGAACCGGCTTCACGGGCAACCGCCTTTATCTCTACCAGTTGGTTAAAAACCTCCGGCACTTCCATTTCAAACAGACGCCGTACCAAACCGGGGTGAGAACGCGAAACAATAACAGCCGGGCCTTTGGCTGTTTTAGCCACATCCACTACATATACCTTTATACGCTGCCCGGCCCGATACCTTTCACCGTATGCCTGTTCGCTGGCGGGCATTATGGCTTCCACCCGGCCTATATCCACAGTAATCTGCTTGGGCTCTATACGCTGAACCACGCCTACCAGGGTGTCACCCGCCTTGGAGGCATATTCGTCAAAAATAGCCGTATTTTCCGCTTCATGCAGACGCTGCAGGATAACCTGCTTGGCAGTTTGGGCAGCAATACGCCCGGCATCAGCCGGAGTATCTTCAACCATCATAAGGTCGCCTATCTTGGCATCAGCTTTCAGCCGTTTGGCCTCAAGCAAACGCATTTCCTGGCGGCTGTCAGTCACTTTTTCAACTACCAGCTTTTCGGCCATGACCTTTACCTTGCCAGTCAGCTGGTCTATCTTCACCGCGATATTCTGGTTTGGAGCAAAGCTCTCTTTACGATAAGCCGATACCAAAGCCGACTCAACGGTAGCAAGTACTACTTCCTTTGGCAGATTCTTTTCTGCCGAGAGCTGGGTGATAGCGAGCAAAAAGTCGCTTTTCATCTCGGTTATGTATCCTCCTCAGTTTATCCCGATACAACAAAAAAGTGGGTTTGAACCCACCTCAACAACGTGATTTAGCTTTTACAGCAGTATAACACAAACCCCATGCCTTAGCAATACACAGCCGTTCAAAAACTGCCATGCATATCCCGTTGACACCCCCTGTGCTTAACGCTAACATTAACTATTATGCTTGCCAAAGTATCAAGTTGTGCAATTATCGGACTGGAAGGCACTATTGTTGAAGTAGAAGCCGATATCTCGGCCGGGCTGCCCTCATTTACCATTGTAGGGCTGCCTGATACCGCCATTCAGGAGGCCCGCGAACGGGTAAGGGCTGCAATTAGAAACTCCGGTTTCACTTTTCCGGTAAAGCGAATTGTGGCCAATCTGGCACCGGCTGATTTCAAGAAAGCCGGCCCGGCATATGACCTTTCCATTGCACTGGCTATCCTTATAAGTTCCGAACAGTTAAAAGCAGCAGATGTTTCCAACACAGTGTTTCTGGGGGAACTCTCCCTTGACGGCAGCCTGCGCCATACCGCCGGCATACTGCCTATGTCAGCCCTGGCTTTTCAAAAAGGATACCGCAATATAATTGTACCCGCCTGTGATGCCGCTGAGGCTTCGCTGGTAGAGGGGGCTAACATATTACCCTTTACAACCCTGGCGGAACTGGCGGAATACCTGCAAGGTAACCGCCCGGCACCTGAAGTAACTAAATCTAAAGAAGAGCCAAAAAACGATATTCCGGCAAATTATGTTGACCTGTCTTTTATAAAAGGGCAGGAAAATGTAAAACGGGCACTGGAAGTAGCCGCCGCCGGCGGGCACAATATGGTAATGACCGGTCCGCCCGGCAGCGGTAAAACCATGCTGGCAAGGGCACTGGTTTCAATACTTCCGCCCATGACCAGTGCCGAATCTCTGGAAATAACCAAGATATACAGCGTGGCCGGGCTGCTGCCGCCTGATACCCCTTTAATACATAACCGCCCCATCCGCTCCCCCCATTACACTATTTCTTCAGCCGGGCTGGTCGGCGGAGGCACTTTCCCCAAACCGGGAGAAATCAGCTTAAGCCACCGCGGGGTTCTTTTTCTGGATGAACTGCCGGAATTCGGTCACAGCCTGCTTGAGCTTCTCCGCCAGCCGCTGGAAGACAAAACCGTGACCATCAGCCGGGCGCAGGGGAGTGTCAGCTTTCCAGCTAACTTTATGCTGGTGGGTGCCATGAATCCCTGTCCCTGCGGGTTTTATGGTGATAATACCAAGCACTGTACCTGCCCGCCGGGTTCGGTAATACGTTACCAACGGCGGATAAGCGGGCCGTTTTTAGACAGGATAGATATAGTTATAGAAGTACCCCGCATAGAGTACGAAAAGCTTTCCAGCGAACATCTGGCTGAAACATCTGAAACAGTCCGCCAAAGAGTAGCAAGCTGCAGGATTATCCAGCTTGAGCGTTTTCGCGGCAGCAAAATACTTTCCAATGCCGAAATGACACCGGCAGAGATACGGCGTTTTTGCACACTGGAAGGGGATGCCCAGAATCTGCTTCGTTTGGCAACCAAACAGCTGTTTCTTTCGGCCAGAGCCTACCACCGCATATTAAAATTAGCCCGCACCATTGCTGACCTTGAAAATAATGATATAATCAAATCACATCATGTGGCCGAGGCAATCCAGTATCGGCCGCGCTGGCAGGTATAAAATGAAAGAACCATTAGTTCTTCAAACCCCCCGTCTGGAATTGATACCGGCAAATTCGGACATGCTTAACTGCGAAATTCAAGATACAAAACAGCTGGGGCAGTTACTTGGGGCAGAAATCCCGACCAGCTGGCCGCCGGAAGGCTACGGCTGTGAAACCCTGAAGCGGTTACTGACAAAGTATGATGTAAAAACAGGCTATCTCAACTGGTATATCATACTTAACCAATCCGGCATTCACCGCCAGCTTATCGGTCAGGCCGGATTTAAAGGGGAACCTACCGCCGAAGGCCGCATGGAAATAGATTACTCCATATTAGAGCATTACCAGCACCACGGATACGCTATGGAAGCAGTTCACAGCCTTATCGGCTGGATATTTGGTGACCAAAGCGTCAGAGAGATTATTGCCCAGACATATCCGGAATCTATAGCCGCCCAGAAACTTCTGGTAAAAATAGGCTTCAGCGCTTCCGGTAAAGGCGCAGAGCCGGGTACAATTCTTTTTACCCTCCCACGCGAAGATTATAAAACCGAACTGCCGCCCATATCTGAAGGAGATAAAACTATGAAAGAAGATTTAAAAGCTAATTCCCGCAAGGCTGCTGAGAGTTTCGGAGAGATGCTGGCCGCTTTCGGAAGCGCCGTCAGCGAAATATTTAATGACCCCTCGTTAAAAGAGAAGGCCAAAGAATTTGGGCGGAGTGTCTCAAATTCGGCCGGAGCTGTCACAGACCGTTTTAAAGACGAGGAGGTAAAGGTAAAATTTAAAGAAGTGGGTGACGCTGCCCAGAGTTTCGGCAAGAACGTGAGCAATATCTTCAAGGACGACAAAAAAGAACCCAAAAAGCCGGATACCGAAACTTAGATTATTTGGCAGATAGTTCACAAAATGAAACCCGGCCTGGGTACTTACAGGCGGAGATACATCTGAATATGCTCTATGCCGTCTTCCATAAAGGTATCCCCCTGGGGGGTATAACCCAAACTGGCATAGAAACCGACCGCACTTGTCTGGGCATGCACCACCACCCTGTCCGCCTGTTCCGTTTTCAGCAGTTCGGCCGCATATTCCATAATCTTCCGTCCCAGACCAAATTTGCGGTGGTCTCTGTCCACCGCCACTCTTTCAATCTTGGCAAGGTTTTTATCCAGCAACCTTATGCGGCAGCAGGCTAGTGCCCGTTCTCCATTATGTATAACCAGATGACGGGCGCTTTTATCATGCTGGTCATATTCGGTATCAGGGTCAATCCCCTGTTCAGTCACAAACACCCGGTACCGAAGGTCAAAAACCATCTTCAAAATATTTTCATCTGCAACTAAACAAACTTGATACATAATCATGGTATTATATTTAAACTGCAGCGGGCATTCAAATTAAAAAAATATATTCTTTTTGCCCTTTACTGCTAGAATATATAAAACCATATGCACCCGGAGGTCAAATATGTCATCATCCAACAATCAGGCCCTGAAAACACTGAGAAACCGCTTTTTGACCGGGCTGGCCTTTGTCTTACCCATAGGGGCGGCTCTGGGATTGCTGATTTGGGTATTTAACATTATAGACGGGCTATTAAAACCGGTTATAGAGTTTTTCTTTAACTGGTACTTCCCCGGCCTGGGTCTTCTGGTAACCCTGGTTCTGATATATCTGGTTGGTCTGATTTTAAGCAACTATTTTGGTAAACAAATACTGGGCTGGGTTGATAAAATACTAGTCAAAGTACCCATTTTCAATCAGGTATATAACAGTGCCAAGCAGGTCATAGAAACGCTGGGAGTAAGCAACAAGGTCTCTTTCAAGGAGGCGGTAATGGTGGAATTCCCCCGCACCGGAATGCACAGCCTGGCGTTTATTACCAATGAAACCACAAATTCGGCTGGTGAAAAATTGTATCTGGTATATGTGCCCGGCTCTCCAAACCCCACCAGCGGTTTTTTGGAACTTCTCAGGGAGAACCAGATTGAACGGGTAAATGTTTCGGTTGAAGATGCCATGAAAACCCTTATTTCCTGCGGTCTGGTATTTCCGGATAATGTTCAGGCGATTGATGTCGGCAAAGGGGATTTGCACCCCAATAAACTCTAGGGCACCAGTTTTCGGGCATAAAGAAGGGCGGGATTTAAACCCCGCCCTTTGTTTTTGGTTTCAGCTAACAGTAATTTATTTGATTTCTACGGTAGCGCCAGCGGCCTCAAGAGCCTTCTTGGCGGCGTCAGCTTCTTCCTTGCTGACATTCTCTTTAACAGCCTTGGGGGCGGCCTCAACCATATCCTTGGCTTCTTTAAGACCCAGGCTGGTAAGTTCGCGGACAGCCTTGATTACGTTAATCTTGTTGGCGCCAACATCTTTCAGGATGACATTGAATTCGGTCTTTTCTTCTTCAGCAGCAGCGGCAACAGCGGCACCACCAGCAGCGGGGGCGGCTACGGCAACAGCAGCGCTTACACCGAATTCCTTTTCAAGGGCCTTTACCAGTTCGGACAGTTCAATAACGGTCATGCCCTTAATGGCACTCATCATTTCGTCAATAGTCATGAAAATAACTCCTTATTATATTTTTATTACTTTATTTAGCCTTCAAGCTGTTTCATACGGGCTTGAAGTACCACGGCCAAACCACGGGCAGGGCCATTGAGAACCATTGCCAAACCGGCAATAGGACTCTGCATACCAGCCAAAACCTTGCTGATAAGCACTTCGCGAGACGGCAACTTGGCAAGTTCGGCTACTTCTTCAACGGAAATAAGCTTGTTGCTGAGATAACCGCCGGTTACTTTCAAAGTAGACTTGGAGCCAGCCAGATAGTCCATCAGGACTTTAGCCGGGGCAACCACATCACTTGAAGAGTAAGCCATAGCCACAGGACCTTCAAACGCACTCTTGATATTTGCATGGTCAGTGTTGTCAGCTGCGCGCCGGGCCAGGGTATTTTTAAGTACCCGGTAACCTACACCAGCTTCACGCAGCTTCATGCGTATTGTAGTCAGCTCCGATGTACTGATACCGCGGTAATCGGTAAAAACCGCAGACTGGGCAACAGCTAAAGCGTCAGTTAACTCATCAACTGCTATCTTTTTCTTTTCACGTATCTTTTTTACCAAACCGCACCTCCTTTTCTAAAAAAATAGAGTCCTTATGCCAAAGCACAAGGACTCAAGAAAACCCTTAGTAAAAAGTCTTGTATCCTCAGCAGGCAGCGTATTAAGCCCGAAGGCACCCACGTCTCAGGAAATATTCAGTTATAAAACCAGGGCTGACTTATGCGCCACCCATGGCGGAAACAGCCCGAAGGTCCATCTTAACACCAGGCCCCATGGTAGTAGCCAGGTAAGCACTCTTGATATACTGCCCCTTAGCACCGGTCGGCTTTGAGCGGATAATAGCATCTACCACAGAGGTCATATTCTCCAGCAGAGCCTGACCTTCAAAACTGGCCTTGCCCAGTATAATATGCACAATGCCGGAACGGTCTAACTTAAATTCCACCCGCCCCTTGCGGGCTTCCTCGATAACTTGTTTGAAATCTTCGGCCGGTACCACAGTACCGCTCTTGGGGTTAGGCATAAGGCCGCGCCGGCCCAAAACTTTACCCAGTTTACCAACCTTGCTCATCATGTCAGGGGTGGATATAGCCACATCAAAATCAAGGAAACCGGCTTCAACCTTCTTTATCAGTTCGTCGCCGCCGTATACATCAGCACCGGCTGCCTGGGCCGCTTTTTCAGCTTCACCCTGAGCAAACACCAGTACACGTACAGTCTTACCCAATCCATGAGGCAGCACAGCCACGCCGCGCAACTGCTGGGTAGCATTTTTAGGATCAAGGCCCATCTTCAGATGCATCTCAACGGTTTCATCAAACTTGGCAGCGGCCATTTTTTTGGCCACATCAATAGCTTCAGCCGGAGCGTAAGCCAGACTCTGGTCAAGCAATTTTATTGCGTCCTGATATTTTTTACCGCGTGTTACCATCTGTTATTCCACCTTAATGCCCATGCTGCGGGCAGTACCTTCAATAATTCTCTCAGCACCCTCAATATTAACCGCATTCAGGTCTTTCATCTTGACCGAAGCAATTTCCCTGAGCTGCCCCTTTGAGATAACGGCAACTACGCTCTTGCTGGGAGTACCCGAACCGGCCTCAACACCAGCCGCCTTTTTCAAAAGGTCAGCCGCCGGAGGGGTCTTGGTAATAAAGGTAAAAGAGCGGTCATCATATATGGTTATCTCAGCAGGTACAATAGTGCCCGCCATAGAGGCTGTGCGGTCATTATATTCCTTACAGAACCCCATGATATTGATACCGTGCTGACCCAGCGCCGGACCAATGGGAGGAGCAGGATTGGCTTTACCTGCGGGTATCTGTAACTTTACAATTGCCTTTACTTTTTTTGCCACGTATGTCTCCTAAAGCCTCTAGAGCTTTTCGACCTGCAAAAAGTCAAGCTCTACCGGAGTTTCCCGCCCGAACAGGGAGAGAAGCACCTTAACCTTGCCTTTTTCAGTATTAATTTCGTCTACCATGCCGATAAAATCAACAAACGGCCCGTCAATAACCCTGACACTCTGCCCCTTGCGGAAACCGACCTTAACCCTGGGTGATTCGGCTTCCATCTGGTCCAGAATGCGGCTGACTTCTTCAGGCGGCAAATTGGTAGGCTTGCCTTCTGACCCTACAAAGCCGGTCACACCGGGGGTATTGCGGACTATAGTCCAGCTTTTATCGTTCATATTCATCTGCACCAGCACATAGCCGGGCAGTATTTTTTTCCTTATGGTACGCCGCAGACCGTTTTTGACTTCAACTTCTTCTTCGGTAGGCAGTACAACCCGCTCTATATCATCCTCGGCATCCATAGATTTAATCCGCTCTTCAAGACCCTTGCGGACTCTCTCTTCGTGCCCGGAGTAGGTATGCACTACATACCAGTTCTTCTGTTTAACAGTCATAAAATCTCACCCGTCAGTTGGCAACCCATAACATTTCTAAACGTACTATTTCACAAATACGTTATCAATAAACCAGCTAAAGCCGTAATCTACAACGCCCAGTAAAATACCAACCGCTATAGCAACCACCAAAACCATGGTAGTAAGCTTTATCACGTCTGGCCGTGAAGGCCAGACTACTTTTTTCAATTCGGCAACAAGGTTGGAAAAGAAACCAGGTTTCTTACCAGCCGCCTTGGCAGTTTGCTGTGCGGAAGGACACATATTACCTAGCTCTCCTCCTCAAATTACTTGGTCTCGCGATGTACCTTTGCCTCACGGCACCGCGGGCAGTACTTGTTAAGCTCTATACGCCTGGGATCGTTGCGCTTGTTCTTTTCAGTGGTGTAGTTTCTTTCACCACAGTCAGTACAAGCCATATTTATCACAATTCTTGTGTCAGTTTTTTTGGCCATATTACGACAATACCTGAGAGATGGCACCCGCACCAACGGTTTTACCGCCTTCGCGGATGGCAAAACGCATACCCTTTTCCATAGCTACCGGATAGATAGTGGAAATCTTCATTTTTACATGGTCTCCGGGTACAACCATCTCAACGCCTTCGGGAAGATGAATTTCGCCGGTTACATCAGTAGTTCCAAAGAAGAACTGGGGCTTGTAGCCATTGAAAAAAGGAGTATGGCGGCCGCCCTCATCCTTGCTGAGTACATAAACTTCAGCTTCGGCATTAATATGGGGCTTGATAGAGCCGGGTTTGGCAAGTACCATACCGCGCTCAATATCTTCACGCTCAACACCGCGGAGAAGCAACCCAACAGCATCGCCAGGTTCAGCGGAGTCAAGAATCTTATGGAACATCTCCAAGCTGGTAACAACAATCTTGCGGGGTTCATGATGCAGACCAACCAGGTCAACTTCATCGCCGCCTTTAATAATACCGCGTTCAACACGGCCGGTAGCAACAGTACCGCGTCCCTTGATGCTGAATACGTCTTCAACCTTCATCAGGAAGGGCTTGTCAACCGGGCGGGGAGGAATGGGTATGTAGGAATCAACAGCATCCATCAGCTTCCAGATTCTGCCGCACCATTCACATTCACGTTTGCCGCAGCCGCATTCAAGGGCTTTAATGGCACTTACCCGTACAATCGGTATTTCGTCACCGGGGAAAGAGTTTTTGGTAAGAAGTTCACGAACCTCAAGCTCAACCAGCTCAAGCAGTTCTTCATCATCCATCATGTCACATTTGTTAAGGGCTACTACTACAGCAGGTACTTCTACCTGGTGAATCAGCAGTACGTGTTCGCGGGTCTGGGGCATGGGGCCATCAGGCGCGGAAACTACCAGAATAGCGCCGTCCATCTGGGCAGCACCGGTAATCATATTCTTGATATAGTCAGCATGTCCAGGGCAGTCAATATGGGCATAATGCCTGGTCTCGGTCTGATATTCAATATGAGAAATAGCAATAGTCAGACCTCTAGCTTTTTCCTCAGGAGCGTTATCAATCTGGTCATAGGCGCGGAAATCAGCCCAGCCCTTGGTTGAAAGGGTTCGGGTAATAGCCGCTGTCAAGGTAGTTTTGCCATGGTCTACATGCCCAATAGTGCCTACATTACAATGAGGCTTAGAGCGGTCAAACTTTTGCTTTGCCATTTCTTTTAATTATTCCCCCTTATTATTATGGAGCCCACAATCAGATTCGAACTGATGACCCCGTTCTTACCAAGAACGTGCTCTACCTACTGAGCTATGTGGGCAACGCTTACATTATATTTATTTTAATACCCACTGTCTAGCCCGACGGGGTCATAAAATACTCTGGAGAGGGCAGGGTTCGAACCTGCGTAGCCCTTAGGGCGGCAGATTTACAGTCTGCTCCGATTAACCACTCCGGCACCTCTCCATGATGCTGTTAAAAAAGCCCAAAAAAAAGTTAGCGGCTCAGCCCGAGAGGGGATTCGAACCCGCTAACCTACCGATTACAAGTCGGTTGCGCTTCCTTTGCGCCACTCGGGCAATATTTTTATCACGTTTCAGGCTGATTGTCAAACAATCAAAGTGAGATTATACGTAAATAAAGCTCCAAAGTCAAGCAAAATCAGCTGTTTTCGTATCTATTTTCGCAGACAGCCAGAGCCACGGCCATTTTAGCCAAATACCCCAAAGACGGCTGTCCATTACCACCACATATCCACCCGGTGAAATGACTCGGTCCTTATATACTTTTCGGCATCAGGGTACATCTCAGTGTATGTACTGATATCGCTCTTACCGCTTAGGGCCGAAATAACCTCGTCCATCCGGCCTCCGCCCTGGCTTTTATGGCAGGAAATGGATTTAAGTTTAAGTATGGCCGTCTGGCTTATATCAACCTCATAGTTAGGCTCCTGGGGGTTTGAAAGCAAAAGCTCACTCACTTTATGCGGCTCCAAACCTTCGGCAATAAGGTCAGGGTAAGCCAAATGGTCACGCGAATACGGGAAAATAGCGTCCATTACGGCTTCTCCGCACTGGCGGTGGTCTCTATGCCACCACATATAACGCTGATACGGGTCTGTAGTAATAACCGTAAACGGTTTGAAAGTGCGTATCTGGCGTACCAGTTCTTTGCGCAGTTCAGGCGTATTTTCAAGCCCCTGGTCAGGTTTGCCCAGGAAAACTACCCTGCCAACCCCCAGTACGGCTGCCGCCTGACGCTGCTCTTCTTCACGTATCTTTATCAGCTCCAACGGTATCATATTGCGGTCAGAAGTGCCTTTATCTCCATTGGTACAGACTACATAAGCCACTTTTTTACCTTCGGCGGTCATTTTGGCAATAGTACCGCCTGCCCCGAATTCGGCATCATCCGGATGAGGCATTATAACCAACACATCAACTTTGAAAGACATAACCCCTCCGTTCTAAACAATCTCTGCTGTTTTGGCAGATAAAATAGCATAATACACAGACTCTACCTGAGCCGATACAGATTGCCAGGCGTATTTACCGGCTATTTCCCTTATAGCTTTGCGGTCAATTTCTTTCTGGTAAAGCCATTCCTTCATGCAACCAGCCAGCTGTTCCGGCTGATTGCCGGGGGTAAGACAGCCGTTTACGCCTGGGCAAATTATGTCAGGCGCAACCCCCACCCTGCCGCTAATCACCGGAGTGCCGCAGGCCATAGCTTCCAGGATAACCATGCCGAAACTCTCATAATAAGAGGGAACTACGCAAACTCTGGCGGCATTATAATAACCTGCCAGCATATCCTGCCTGACCGCCCCGTAAAATTTCACTTTATCCGAGATGCCAAGTTCTCCGGCCAGAGCTTCCAGCCGGTTTCTTTCCCCCTGGCTGTATTCATCACCGCCCACCACCATAAGCTCCATATCACTATCAATCAGGGCAACCGCCCTCAGCAGATTATCCAGCCCCTTCAGCTTCTCCAGCCGCCCCACAAATAATGCCTTAGGCACTTGGGAAAGCCCCAGGACCGCTTCAGATTCGGTGCGGCTGGCCAGAGAGAAGAGATTGGTATTTACCCCGCAGGGAATTACCCGTATTTTATCCGCTGACGACTGATACAAAGATATCAGGTCTTCTTTTTCATTTTGGGTAGAGGCTATTATCAGGTCGGTTTCCTGGACTATATTCTGCTCGGCATCTAAGCGAAGCTGAGGGTCAACCTGGGCCTGCATCAAACGGTTTTTAACCTTTCCCAGGGTGTGAAACATAACCAGATGGGGTACATTCCAGTGCTTACTTAAAACCAGCCCGGCTCTGGCAGACAGCCAGTAATGGCTGTGGATAAGGTCATATGTAATACCCTCGTGTTTACGGAATTTTTCCAGCCCGCAGACAAAGCTCTCCAGATGCTCATACTGGGCCAGCTTGCCCATATCCTCTACCGGCCCGGCCTGAATATGAATAAGCCGCACGTTCGGGGCTAAAAACTCCCAGACATCATCACGGGGGTCATGGGCGCGGGTATAAATATCAACCTGGTGCCCTAAACGGCCTAAAGTCCGGGCCAGTTCGCAGATATACACATTCATACCGCCGGTATCCCGTCCGCCGGGCTGCCCCAGAGGACAGCTGTGCAAGCTGATAAGTGCAATACGTAATTTTTTTCTGGCCAAAAGTTTATACCTGACTATCCAGAGTTATGCGGCAGCGGTAAACCGGCTGGGATTTCCCGCCCAGATGAAATTTATATTTTTCCTCTCCGCGCAGAAAATCAAAGGCATCATAGCCTTTTTCAATAGAATCCTTAATAGCCAGCATTTTAGACAGCACTCCCACACTAAGGTTGGAATACTCCGGGTTGTAGCCGCTGTTATACAAGTATCTTATATTATTATAATCAAAGCAAAACAGACTTGCCAAAACAGTCTCCCCGGTTTTTAGAAAAATAAGACGCAGATAGCCCTGACTGCCAAGCCAGTCTGCCAGCTGCTTAAAATAGCAGCGCATTTCCGGATTAAGGAAAACTGCTTTCTCAGGGTGGCTGAGCTCCATCTGGTCAAGCAAAATATCTAGATCACCGGGGCTGGTCACTACTTCCAGCCTGGGTGTCAGAGTTTCCTCAAGACGGCGTAATTTGCGTTTAAGTTCATGGCGCTGGTGCTTTTCCAGCCCTGCCAGGTATTTTTCAAAGTCAGCCGGCAGCTCAAGCAGCGGAGAAACGTCTGCCTGTTCGCAAACTACCAAAATACCTTTTTCTTTCGCCAGCGGCAGCAGAACGTCATAAGCCTGGGAACGGGCTGTAAGCCCCTCCAGTTCCAGCACCTCAACCTGGTTTTGCTTCAAGAGCTTAAGCAGCAACTCAAAATATCCGGCCTGATGGCCGGGTTTTACCGCAAAATCCAGGTAATCAAAAACATTTCCGTCAGCTATAAAACGGGCAACCCCGCTGTCTATCCGCAAGGCTATAAGCCCCACCGTCTCAGACCCCAAAGTCACCAGCCCGCAAACTTGCCTGCCGGGCGGAGAAAAACACTTCTGCCAGACAGACTGCCAGCCAGGGTGCAGAAAGGGATAAACAAAATTAAGCCCGTTTTGGCTGGACGCAAAATCAGAGCTTAATTTCTCAAGGCTGAGTTCCTTAAAAACATATACCATCTTTAAAGCATAGCACCTGCCCGTTTTTAAGACAATTTTGGGTATACAGGCCTGATATGTATTTGACAGCCCTGCCGAATAGTTTTAATATATTCTTATATGCTAATATACGCATATGGGGGTTTTATGGAAAAATATGCATCCATTTTTAAAGCACTGGCAGATGAATACCGTCTGCGGATACTGAGTTTACTTTTCAAACAGGAGTGCTGCGTCTGTGAAATCCAGCAGGCACTGGGCATAAGCCAGACTTCTGCTTCCCGTCACCTGCAAAACCTGCATCAGGCCGGGCTGATAAAACTCCGCCGTGATGGTTTATGGGCACTGTATTCGGTAAACTGGGCTGAATTTGCACCTGACCTTAAAAAGGTCATGCAGAGCGTATCAGCCATGCTGGAACAAAACCCGCAGGCAGACACAGATTTCGGGCAGCTAAAATCCAGCTGCAGAAGAAGTAACGGCTAATGGACTTTATACTGAGTTTGCTGGCGGGCGGCTTTTCCGCCCTGCTGGAATACCTTTCCGCCCACGTGATAGCCTGTCTGGTTCCGGCATTTTTTATTGCCGGGGCTATTTCGGTTTTCCTTGACCCGTACATAGTCACCAAATATTTCGGCAGTAAAGTAAACCCGTTTGTCTCATACAGCATTGCCTCTATTTCAGGGTTTATACTGGCCGTATGCTCCTGCACTGTTTTGCCGCTTTTTGCCGGTATTTACAAACGCGGCGGAGGTATCGGCCCGGCAGTCACCTTTCTTTATTCCGGCCCGGCCATAAGTATTCTGGCGGTCTCCCTGTCTGCCGGAGTACTTGGCTACGATATCGGTATTGCCAGAGCTATCTTTGCCATCATATTTTCTATACTAATCGGGCTTATTATGGCCTACCTATTCCGCAAAGATAAGCTGGATACCGCCCAGCAGATAACCAGCCTGCCCGCAGATACGGCCGCTAAACGCCCTCTATACCAGACCTTGGTTTATTTCGGCAGTCTGATTGCCATACTGATATTCGCATCCGCCAAAAATATACCCGTATTCCTGCTGGCACTTTTAGTATTGCTCTTCTGCCTGTGGCGGTTTTTCAATATGTCTCAGATAAAAGAATGGCTTTCCGAAACATGGCGTTTTGTGAAGCTTATTTTCCCGTGGCTGGTAGGCGGCATTTTTATAGCCGGGGTTTTAAAAACCCTTATTCCGGCTGATTTTATCACCAGCTACATGGGCAGCAATAACCCTGTTTCAAACCTTATAGCCTCGCTTTCGGGGGCGTTACTCTATTTTGCCACCCTGACCGAAGTCCCTATAGTCAAGGCATTTGTTGATTTAGGTATGGACAACGGCCCGGCACTGGCTCTGCTGCTAGCAGGACCGGCTGTTTCTTTACCCGGTTTCCTGGTTATCCGCAAAATACTGGGTAACCGCAAAGCCCTCACCTATATAGGGCTGGTAATCCTTAGTTCAAGTTTAGCCGGGTTTATATTCGGCATATTCTAATATCAAAGGGAGAAAAGACATGATAATCAAAGTACTGGGCACAGGATGCGCCAAGTGCAACAAACTGGAAGAAATGACCAAGGAAGCCGTACTGGAACTGGGTTTGTCAGCCCAGATTGTAAAAGTAAAAGATATAGACAAAATATCAGCCTATCCCGTACTGATGACCCCGGCACTGGTCATAGATGAAGAGGTGGTTGTATCTGGCAAACTGCCCACCAAAGAGGAAATGCAAAAACTCCTGCTCTCCAAAGCCAGCTAAACACAAATAAAAAGGCCGGCACACCGGGGCTTAATTCCCCTTCAAACTGTGCCGGCCACTCCCTTAGAATGCTTTACTTAACGGCGTTGGCCACCAGAGATATTTCGTATTTACGCCGTACAATCCCGCTCCCGTTGGGGCTGGCCGGAATTTCATTTACCTTGCCTACCATACTCAGTTTCTTAAGCACATCCAGCAGGCTGTTGGGCTTATTTTCATATACTATAATCACCGGGTGATTGGGGCGGGGTATCAGCTCTACCACCTCAACCTCACTGGCGTTTTCCAGCTGGTCCATTATTTTAGTTATTTTCACCGCATCTACTGGCGGCAGTATCTCCAGCTCTATTTCCTTGTCACGTACAATCAATTCTCTGGTATCCGATTCCAGAATATCTGAGGTGTCCACTGACTTAGCCATAAAATCACTTTGTTCACGCACAGGTGTTTCTTTAACCGGGGCGGTCATTACAGGCTCAGCCGTGACTGCTGTCCCCTCAGACTTAAAATCAAAATCCTTGTCCAGGCTGTTTACCTGCTGCTTCAGAGTGTTCAGTTGGCGGTAAATCTGTTCGTACACTTTCCTGGCTTTTTCCTCAGCCTTTGCAATCAGGCTGTCTGACTCTGCTTTAGCTTTAGCCACAGCCTCTTCTTTAAGCCTCGCCGCCAGCTTATCAGCCTCTATAACCGTGGTGTCTGCCAGTTTCTTCAGGGAATCCAGATGCTCAGCCTGCTCTTTCATTCTGGCAAGTTCGGCCGTATAGCGGCTATTTTCCTCAAGCAGTTTTTCTATAAATACCTTAACCTGTTCGGGGTCAAGCCCTTTTTGGATTATGCTAAATTCGTGGTCATTTATGGTGAATATATTGGGGTTATTGCCTGCCATTTCTATACCCTCCAATCAGTATGCCTTAAAAGCATAGTTGTTTATCTGAGTATAGTTAAATAGCCAGATAGTAACTTTTAGATAGTTACCTAAGTACCATAAATATTTAGCCGGAGCCGAATAAAACTAAAGCAATTAATGCCGCATTTAGCGGGCCAAAACCCACCTGAACACTCGTCATCAGACAGTCAACTATGCTACCTTATCTACCCTAACTATACCCCAACTATACCAAACTATAGTACGGTATTCAGGTGCCAATACCAGAGCGGGACTGTCCGCTGGGGCTGACTGTTTGGCGTAGCGCTTTCCCTTACAGATGTGTACGCTGCGGGGAGTACCTGAAACGCTGTACCAAAAATGCGGTTGAACTCAGCCACTCCCCGCTTTCAGGCATAGAGGATATACCGGCTGAAAATGAAACCTGGCCGGTTATGGCCAGCCAGGAGTTCAAGCCAGATCTTTTAAAAAACCCTTCATCCGACTTTGAGCCATAGACAGCACCAGAGCACTGGTAACCACCGCAATCAATACCCCGGGGCTAAAGCCTGTTATGGCAACACCCAAAGCGGTACCCGCCGCCGGAGCGTGTTTTAAATCCATAATCATCATCAAAAAAATGCAAAGCCCCACTGCCAGAGCGTAAACCAGGGCATCAGTCAGCATATATTGGTGAGGTATCAAATTTACCAGACACCCAATACAAAATCCCAGTACGTGCCCCCAGAAAATACGGCGCGGCACAGCCGGGGGTGAACTGGGCTGAGTAAAAACAATGAAGGCCGTGGAAGCAATAGACGCAATAACGACCGCATTTTCAATGCTAAGTGTCAGGGCAATTATAAAAAGTACAAGGGTGGCCAGAAAGCTTTGAAAAAGATATAGTTTCCAGTGTATTTTGAGCTCACGTATCCGTTTCAGCAGATAACGGTATGCTTTTCTCAAATAACCTAGATGCATTTAAATTCTCAAGTACTCCCGGCCACCCCGGCCATTTTCTAAGCTAAATACATATCCTGTGTGGAAGCTATAAACTCATTGTGGCAAATGGGGCAGTAAAATGCGGCCTTTTCCACTGACATCGTAGTAGTATCATGTTTCTCTACCCTTGAAACCTGGGCTTCAAACCCGTCTTTGGGGCATTTGGCGCAAATATAGCGCTTATAGCCAGACTCAGTTTCGGTAAAGACTTTGGCATCAGCCAGCAGTTCACAAATAAGCTCAGTCTCAGACATGCAAACCCTCCGGATAGTATTATTTTTTTATTATACCCTAAAACTGTTTTTTTTAAATCCCGGCTTCAAATATATAGAGTTACCCATAGCTGATAATGGGCGTATTTTGCTTGTTTTCCGCCTCAAAACGCACTAAAAACAGTGTTATCTCAAGTCTTAAAGCAAATGAAGGCGGTTATTTTTTAAAATAAAAAACCGGCTCCTTTTAGGGGGAGCCGGGTAGCTTTCTATTTCAGCTTTGGGATAACCGTATTATTTCTGGGGTTTGTTTTCGTGGGTGGCAAGCTCTGTAGTAATGTCTTCCACCATTTTGTTAAAGACGTTGCGGATCTTCTTCATAACAGCCTCAGCGGCTTCTTCGCCAGCCCTGCGCGCTTCTTCAGCGGCCTTTCTGGCATCTGCGGCGGCCTGTTCTGCCCGGATAATACTGCCGTCAATTTCGTCCAGTATCTGGGGCAGGGGCTTGCTTAAGATCTCGTGACTGCCTTTTGTTGGTTGGTTCACTGCTTTCCTCCTCCTCTAGCACATCCTGAAAGTATTATACAATTTATAAATATTTATTTTTTAAGCTACCTATAGCTAAGGCCAAAATAATTTTTATTATGTAAATTTATCTGCCGGCATTCCCCATCTAAAACAAATATCCCACCCCCAAAGGGGTGGGACACTCAGACATGATACAACCTGTAATTTTATAACCAACTTCAGCCTAAGATAGTTTCAGCTTTCTCAGGGTTGCTAACCTTCAGCACTATCCTGGCCCGACCCGGTGTAGAATCCAAAAAGGCATAGAAATAATCTATATTTATATCAGCTTTGCCAAGCGGTTCAACTACTGTCTTCAAAAGCCCGCTGGGAATATCCGGGATTTCAGCCGTAACCATCATATCCGTACGGCTGGTAAAACCGGCTTTTTTAAGTGCCTCTGCCCCGTCATCAGGATTATCTAAAATCATGCGGACAATACCGAATTCGGCGGTTTCACTAACAGATAAGGCCCGGATATTTATTTTTGACTTATCCATAGCCTGCAAGATTGCAGACAAACGCCCGGGTTTATTTTCCACAAAAACGGAAACCTGTTTTATCATCATTTTCCTCTTCCTCCTGGTTGCTACCTGTTTTCAGGTAATTCGGAACGGTCAATAACCCTTTTTGCTTTGCCCTCAGTCCGGGCCAGACTGCGCGGTTCTACCAGCTTGATTTTGGCGCGTATACCCAGTACGCTATCCAGCTCGGCCTGAAGTTTTTTCTGAAGGGCATTCAAACCGGCCATTTCGTCAGAGAAAATGCCTTCGGAAACTTCCACCCATATTTCCAGCTCATCTGAGGCAAAAGCATTGTGCCTGTCTACTATTATCTGGTAATGGGGTTCAATACCCTCTACGGTAAGTAGAACACTTTCAATCTGGGAGGGGAACACTGAAACGCCCCTTACCCGTATCATATCATCACTCCGGCCGGATATCTGTGCCATACGCACCATAGTCCGCCCGCAGCCACACTTTTCAGGCATCAGGCTGGTAATGTCTTTAGTCCGGAAACGCAGTACCGGCTGGGCCTGTTTGTTTATGGTGGTAATTACCAGTTCTCCTTTTTGGCCGTAAGGAAGTACTTCACCCGTTTCAGGGTTTATTATCTCCACCAGGAAATTATCCTCCCAGATATGCAGGCCGCATTTCTGGGGACATTCCATAGCCACACCCGGCCCGGTTATTTCGGTCAGGCCATATATATTAAGGGCGGTTATACCCAGCTTGGCTTCTATTTCGCGGCGCATATTTTCGCTCCACGGCTCGGCACCCATAATGCCCAGCTTGAGCGAAGAATTATGAAAATCCAGGCCCATTTCCTTGCCGGCTTCATACATTATCAGGGAGTAAGACGGGGTACAGCTAATGACCGTAGTACCCAAATCCTGCAGCAGCATTAGCTGGCGTTTGGTGTTTCCGGTAGAGGCCGGCACTACCGCCACCCCCAGTTTTTCCGCCCCGTAATGAAGCCCCAGCCCGCCGGTAAAAAGCCCGTAACCGTAAGCGTTCTGCAAAATATCTTCAGGCACTACCCCGGCACAGCTTAAGGAACGGGCTATCAGTTCAGCCCAGGTATCCACATCCTTGGCGGTATAGGGAGCGATAACAGGCTTGCCGGTAGTACCGGACGAAGACTGTATGCGGGATATTTCATTTTTAGGCACACAGCATAATCCGAAGGGATAGTTCTGCCGGAAATCTTCTTTACTTGTAAAGGGAAGGCGGGCTATGTCTTTTAAGGTTTTTATATCGGCGGGTTTTACCCCCAGTTTATCCATACTCTGGCGGTAAAAAGAGTTTCGCTCATAGATATAAGAGACTGTCTCCTGAAGTCTTTTCAGCTGCAATTCTTCCAGCTGCGGCCGGGGAAGGGTTTCATATTCGGGGCTACGTATAACCACTGGCTCCTCCTAATATAATGACAACTATATAACAGGGTAAACGGAATTACCCTGGCAAATACTGCCGGCAAAAAGTATAACAGGGAATATTTTACCCCTTTTTCTCTAATGAGGAAATAGCTTTTATTTATATCTTTCCAAAGTAAGCGGAATAAATTTCCAGGGCTTCAGGCCGAAGGGGAATAGCAAAACAGCCGCCGATATCAGTTTGGCTGTGAAAGTATCTTAAGCAGGGTGTCTTTCAAAACGGCTATATTAAAAGGCTTGTTTATACAGGGTATATCATTGGCAACCATAAGCTTGCCGGAGGTATCACCGGTAATAAAAATCACCCGTTTTGCCATCTTGGGCCATTTAGCGGTTATTGCTGAATAAAGCTCCAGACCGCTCATGCCGGGCATGCGTATATCCAGAAGAATAGCATCATATTTATGTTTAGAAATCATCTCCATAGCTTCCTGGGGGGCTTCGCATTCATCTACTTGATAGCCATCTTGGGTAAGCACAATCCGTATCAGTGACCGGATAGCCGGCTCATCATCAACTGCCAGGATAGATGCTTTTTTAGCTAGCTCTATAGCCATGCTATCCTGATTGCTGATAGCAGATTTTTCGTTGGAAAGCTTTATGGGCAATTCCACAATAAATTCAGCCCCTTCACCGGGGATACTTTCTCCCCGGATAGTGCCATCATGTTCCAGTATGATACCGTGAGACAAACTGAGCCCCAAGCCCGAACCTTCACCTGGCTCTTTAGTGGTAAAGAATGGCTGAAAGAGTTTACCCAGTGTCTCGGCGGACATACCCATACCATTATCACGGAAAGACATTCTGATTCTATCCCCTGTCCGGCTGACGGTAATAGTCAGTGTGCCTTTTTCATGGGCTTTTTTCATGGAATATTCGGCATTTAAAATCAGATTCAAAATAACCTGCTGGATTTGGCCGGAATCAACAGTCAGCAGCGGCAGACCGGGTTCATAATGTCTGACTACATCTATGTTGGCTGTTTTCAGCACGTAACTGCGTAATTCCAAAGTATTATCAATAAGTTCGGTAATATTTATACTGCTTCTGACCGGTTTGGATTGGCGGGCAAATGTAAGCATCCGCTTTACAATCTCCACTACCCTTTGACTGCCGGAATTGATTATCTGCAGCTGCTCCATAGCATCAGGCGGCAAATCTTCCCTATCCATAAGGATAGAAGCAAAACCGATTACCCCCGTCAGAGGGTTATTTATCTCATGGGCAATTCCGGCGGCCATTTCGCCTATTGCCGCCAGACGGCTGGACATTTCAGATTGGTGACGCAGTTTTTTCTGTTCTTCCTCCAGCCTCTTGCGTTCGCTTATATCCCTGGCAAGGGTAATAACCGTATGCTTGCCCCCAAACTCAAACATACGCGAGTGCAGTTCAACCGGTATGGTTTCACCTGATTTCGTCTTTAGCGTTTGCTCAGCTACCAGTTCAGAATTTTTTTCTGCCTGACGCATGGTATCTGTAAATACATTAACCGTGGGTATTCCTTTTGAAACCACATCCAGCGGGTTCATCTGCAGCATTTCCTGGCGGCTGTACCCCAGCATAGCCACCGCAGCATCATTCATCTCTATAAATTTGCCGGGTGAATAATCCGCCTCCGGCTGATACACCAGAATGGCATCGGTAACGCTATTAAAAAGCACTTGATAATTCTGCAGGCTTTCGCTCAGGGCTTTTTCAGCCTGTTTGCGCTCTGTAGTATCCCGGATAATATTTATCAGGGTGGTTGTCCCTTCAATATCTGCTCCCCGTGAGCTGACTTCCACCGGGAAAGTGCTGCCGTCTTTACGGCGGTGCATGGTTTCAAAAAGCATGCCATGAGCATAGGCTTGCTCAAACTCAGAGTCACTAAGTATCCTGGCTTGCGGGGCACGCAAATCTTGTATTCTCATTGACAAAAGCTGTTTACGGCTATATCCGTAGGACTTTACAGCCGCGGTATTAGCTTCCAGCAATCGCCCGGTTTGCCTGTCCAGGAACAGGATAATATCCCGGCTGTCTTCGGCAATCAGTTTGTATTTTTGGAGGGCATCTTCGGCTTCTTTACGGGCTGTAATATCTACAATCATAGCCAGATAGTAAAGCAGATTCCCACCGGCATCGCGGATACCGGCTACGGACAGATGCACCCAGAATACACTGCCGCTTTTGTGAATATATCTCTTATCCGTTTCATAACGGCTGATTTCCCTGTTTTTCAGCTGATTCAGATGGATTAAATCTTTAGGCCAATCATCCGGGTGGGTAATATCCCTGACTGACAGATTAGTCAGCTCGTCATCAGAATAATCTAACATTTTACAGAATTTATCATTGACCTGCCGGTATTTGAAGCCCAAATCATATATGGCAGCACCTATAGGAGACTGGTCAAAAGTTGAACGGAATCTGGCTTCGCTTTCACGGAGTAATTCTTCGGCTTGCTTTCTCTTGGTAATATCCTGAATTGTACCGAACACCAAATTCCGCTTGGCATCATACTCTGCTATAGAGTGTACATACAAAATAGCTCCGTCGGTAGGCCGTTTTATTTTAAACTCAATATCATACGGAATAGTATGTTTTATCAGGTCATTCATAGCTTTATCCAGGTCAGACCTGTATTCGGAAAGAGGTATCTGCTGGACAAAAGGAATAGTGATACTCTCGCTCTCTAAGCCATATATTTCTCTGGCACCGGCAGAGGGATATACCAGCCCATTGGCTAAATCAAATTCCCAATAACCGAATCCGGCTACCTGTTCGGCTTTTACCAAACGGCTATGGCTTTGCTCAAGTTCACGGGCGGCCTCTTTACGGCTGGTTATATCCCGGGCCAGAGTAAGCACCGCCGGCTTGCCCTGCAAGTCAAATAAATGGAATGTCATTTCCACCGGAATAGCCTGACCGCATTTGTGCCGCAGGCTGGACTCACGGGTTATTACCTTATGACGGTAAAGTTTATCGGTGGTCTCTTCCAATATAAGGTCTGACGGCAAACTAAAAAACAGCTCTTTTACTGACATTGACAAGAGCTGTTCATGGGTATAGCCGAGCATATCCGAAGCCACTTTATTCAGTTCAATAAACTCATCCGCCCACTTATGGTCGTCAATATAACAGACAAAAGCCGCATCACCTATGCTTTCAAAAAGGGCCTGATATTTCCGCTGGCTTTCCCTGATAGCTTCTTCTGCCAAATGCCTCTGGGTAATATCCTGCAATGTGCAATGGGTTTGTTTAAAATTACCCTTGGTATCACGGGCTATTTTCCCGCTGAATGCTATCAGCACCACTGACCCGTCTTTGCGGTTCATATAAAATTCGGTAGCGGCAGTACCAGTATTTTTGAAAACAGCAAAGCGTTTCTTGAAAAGGTCTATCTGGTCAGGCCGTAAAAAATCACCGAACCAGCGGCCGGCAACTTCTTCTTTGGTGTATCCCATTTCATCCAGCCAGACCTGATTGACCTCTATCAGACGGCCTTCGGAATCCAGTGACTGGTAACCAATGGGGGATTTCTGGTAGAACTCCCGGTAACGTTCTTCAGTTTTGCGCAGCTCTTCTTCCGCCAGTTTGCGCTCGGTGATATCCCGTATATTGCACTGGAGGATTTTATCCTCACCGACATAATAGGTATTACTGGTAAATTCCGCCTGGCGCATTTGGCCGCTTTTTGTCTCAAGGTATACGTCTTCGTGGCGAATACCGCTTTTAGCCTGCAGAACTTCAAATGCTTTGCGGTTGGAAACTATATGATGGAATAGACCAATTTCCCAGAGTTTTTTACCGATAATAGCGTCTGTATCATAACCCAGCATCTCAAACAAAAAGGGGTTGGCATCAGTTATTTTGCCGGATTCGGCATCAATAATAAGAATACCGTCTTGAGCCGTTTCGAAAAGGCGGCGATATCGCAGTTCTGAAACTTCCGGATTCGGCCTTTTGTTATTCATTTATACCCACCCTACCCGCAGGAATATAGGATCTGATGATTTAAGGTAACCCCAAAGGCGTTTATACCCGCCGCCACACTATACTCCATCTTCACAGTATTACTTTACCTTGTAACATTTCCGCTGTCCATGAAAATTATATCTTCCTTTCCGGCCAAACGGATAACACCTAAACCCTAAGCAACCCCCTGAATCCTCTGGAGGCATACCATGAGATTGCGCCGTTATGAAACACAAACACATGGCCGTAACGGCAATCAGCAAAAATAGCCCCGCCCAGTTTCCGGATATCCGCCGGAGTTTTTAACCAGCTTTCAGTCTTGGTATCAAAACTGCCGGATTTTTGCAATGTGCGGTACTGTTCCTCGGTTAAAAGTTCAATCCCCATCTCAGTTGCCATATCAACAGCATTCCCGCCCGGTGCCGGCCGCTTAGCTGCCGCCGCACTGTCGTAACACACTTTTCGGCGTCCTTCCGGGCTTTGGGGCGAACAATCATAGAACAAATATTCACCTGTACTTTTATCATAATCAATAACATCCGGCTCACCGCCGGTTCTTTCCATCTCACCCAATGACCACAATTTAAGGTTATCTGCCTTAAGCTTTTCTTGCACCTTAGCCCAAACAATGCCTTCGTGGCGGTGTATATTTTGCTCAAAACGCCCTTTAAGCAGGCCAAGTAATTTAGCCTGTTCTTCCGGAGATAATACTTTTTCTGAACCTTCATTACTTATCATACTGTTATATTACCTCTGGCAATCAGTCTTTTTAAAGTAAATATTTTCATTTCACAAAGATTTTTTGCCCGCTCAATAACCCGGTAAATACTAAACTATACCAATTTGCAGCACAGGGTATTCACATAAAATGGGATAATAGACATTATCTTCCTGCTTCTTTATAAAAAAACCGGTTCTCTTGCGAAAAACCGGTTTATCAGCAGGTAATCTTGTTCGTTTGATTATGCTAAGTTTTAGCTTTATGGTGGGCCATCTTGGTCTCGAACCAAGGACCTCAGTCTTATCAGGACTGCGCTCTAACCAGCTGAGCTAATGGCCCGATTGATAACAACAGACAGATTGGGTATCTTCGAAATACTACCCGAAAAACGTCAATATAATATAGCAAACAGGACGCTTAGCGCAAGTCCTTCAGCCCAAAATGCCTAACAAAACCTACATGAGTTTCAAAGCGGGATAGATACAGGTTGGCAATCAGGAGAAAGTAATTTCTATCCCCTTATAACACTAACACCTTAACCCCTGGATAGCGGAAAGAAAAGAGAAGTATCCGTTTTAAGTCGGATATCGACCTAGGTTAATAGGCACGAGGCCAATTATCCTTAGAAAGGAGGTGATCCAGCCGCAGCTTCCGCTACGGCTACCTTGTTACGACTTCGTCCCAATTACCAGTCCCACCCTCGGCGACTGCCTCCTTGCGGTTGGCACATCGACTTCAAGTGTTACCGGCTTTCATGACGTGACGGGCGGTGTGTACAAGGCCCGAGAACGTATTCACCGCACCTTGCTGATATGCGGTTACTAGCAACTCCAACTTCATGCAGGCGGGTTTCAGCCTGCAATCCGAACTGAGGACAGCTTTGGGGATTAGCTCCAGTTCACACTGTTGCAACCTATTGTTCTGTCCATTGTAGCGTGTGTGTAGCCCAAGATATAAAGGCCATGCTGACTTGACGTCATCCCCACCTTCCTCCCCGTTTCGCGGGGCAGTCTCGCTAGAAAATTTAACTAGCAACAAGGGTTGCGCTCGTTGCAGGACTTAACCAAACACCTCACGGCACGAGCTGACGACAGCCATGCAGCACCTGTGCAAACTCCTGACTTAACAGGTCGTTTCCCTTTCGGTTCACTACTTCATGCATGTCAAATCTTGGTAAGGTTCTTCGTGTAGCATCGAATTAAACCACACGCTCCGCTGCTTGTGCGGGCCCCCGTCAATTCCTTTGAGTTTTAGCCTTGCGACCGTACTCCCCAGGCGGGACACTTAAAGCGTTAGCTTCGGCACAGAGAGGGTCGATACTCCCTATACCTAGTGTCCATAGTTTAAGGCGTGGACTACCAGAGTATCTAATTCTGTTCGCTCCCCACGCTTTCGAGCCTCAGTGTCAGTGACAACCTAGAAAACCGCCTTCGCCTCTGGTGTTCCTCCCGATATCTACGCATTTTACCACTACACCGGGAATTCCGTTTTCTCCTGCTGTACTCTAGTCCAACAGTATTGAATGACACGTCCCGGTTAAGCCGGGAAATTTCACATCCAACTTGAAAGACCACCTACGCTCACTTTACGCCCAATAAATCCGGATAACGCTTGCTTCCTACGTATTACCGCGGCTGCTGGCACGTAGTTAGCCGAAGCTTATTCCACAGGTACCGTCATTATTCTTCCCTGTGAAAAGAGGTTTACAACCCGAAAGCCTTCATCCCTCACGCGGCGTTGCTGGGTCAGGCTTTCGCCCATTGCCCAAGATTCCTTGCTGCTGCCTCCCGTAGGAGTCTGGGCCGTGTCTCAGTCCCAGTGTGGCTGATCATCCTCTCAGACCAGCTACCGATCGAAGCCTTGGTAGGCCATTACCCCACCAACTAGCTAATCGGACGCAAGCCCCTCACCAAGCACCTTGCGGCTTTAATGAACCGACTTATGTCAGCCCATCACATGCGGTATTACCTTCAGTTTCCCGAAGCTATCCCCCACTTAGAGGTAGGTTACTTACGCGTTACTCACCCGTTTGCCACTATCTTAATTGCTTAAGACCGTTCGACTTGCATGCATAAGGCACGCCGCTAGCGTTCATCCTGAGCCAGGATCAAACTCTCCAAGCTCAATAATAATTACTAGTGTATTGTTTTAAAACTTTTCTTTCCGCTATCCAGTTGTTAAGGTGCATTAGTTCCAGACAAAGAGAGATAGTATCACATTCCATTACTCTCTGTCAAGGAAAAACCCCAGCCTGTTGAAGGCTTTTGTGGAGTTGTTTACCGTGTAACCTGTCTTTTAAGGTGGCCGTTTTTATTCGGCAATCAATTTCAACGTGGGAGAGTATATCATAGGGTTTAGGGGAAAGCAAATCCCTTTTTAGCTTTGGAGGGGGGTATTTTTTAAAATATTTGGCATATTTTTTGTTATTTTTGCCCATCTGTCATATAACCTGGCATACATATGCTGGTCACGCAGTGTACCCTTAAAGATTTCTTTGGTGTGACGTGGCCCGTGTGGACCCCAAAATTTATCAAATTTATTTTTTGCCTAGTTTAAAAATAAGCTCGGGCTGCACTTATTAAATAAGCAACTCAAAAAGGCAGAAAGTTACTTTTATTCCGGCATCCTGGCTTGAAATGAGAAATAAATAACAGCAAACAGGTAAAAATAAAGCCCTCTTCAAAACTTTTCAGCTTTGTGAAAGGGCTTTAACTATCTATTGGTAGCGCATACCGGATTTGCCAAAAGTCATGTTATTTGGTACTTTTACGTTCATTTTGGTGTTTCTCAATAAAATGGCAAATTGTCATTCTATTCGTAAAGTAACGTTTTGTACCACCCTGTGTTTTTTAATCCGTTAGCAAATGGTTAGCAAAATCATATTCAGTTTTCACTTAAATAAGCGTGACTTATACTTCTATTATTGCAATACCAACACGTACTTTGTGTAACACAAAATCCCAGTATGTAAGTAACCCCTTATGCCAACAAAGCTATGCGTTGACATTATCGTTGTTATGGACTAGGAAAGAAGGAGGGGGTAAGGGGATAATGGATTTTACGAATACCCTACGACCTTTCTATGCATTCCAAAAACCCAAAGTTATGGGCAATTAAATATGTGTTCTCTGCTGTCTTATATCTTTAAACTAAGTATTAACGATTATTGCGGTGCTTTAAATTCAATACCGAGGCGCTCTTTCAAAAATTCTTTCATTCGTATTACCTGGACTTTTGTTGCTTTGCTTTGTGAATCTAAAAAATAAGTATGATGGCCATTCTCAGTGTTTACTTTCAATTCTCTCTTATCGTTCTCTTCAATACCTTCCAATTGTTGATTTGGCAGGAGGTTCTTTGAAAAATCCCAACATACTATCCATCTTAAGTACTTAAAGGCATGGTTAAATCTTTTATAGGAAAGTGTATGTTTAAGTTCTATATACCAATAGAGTGGTTCGTGTATATGTCCATCTCGATTTTTTGCGATTATATCAATTCCTCTATTCGTATTATAATCACAAGGATCAAATTCGAAGATTTCAGGATGCATAGTATGAATAATTATTAGTAAACTAAATAATTCGGACTCATTTTTGGGTTCTAATAACTGTCGCCCTTCTAATACTGCGACTTTACGATTTGAAATAACTTTAAGCCGTTGTTCATATTCAGTTTTTTCCTGTGCAAGAGTACGAGATTCAGCTTGCCATTCTCTTAATGTATACAGGCCTTTATTACGCAACTCTTTATCTACAGTTTCAATATGTTCTTTTAAACGTTCTTTTAATTCTTCCAATATCCCTGGATCAGTATTCGCGATGTCTCCGCGATTGGCTGTTAGCCTGAGAGATTGACAATTAATAAAACCATGTAGATATGTAAATGCATTCGAACCTGAACCAAAACCACTTATCCAATCATTTACTCTGGTGATGGGAATGTAATCTTTGCATAACCAAATACCATATCTATCACCAACTCTGTATCGATTACTACCGGATCTAATTCGTTCGCCAAGTAATGCATTATATTGGCGTTTGACAGAATCTCCTTCAACTGAAATTACTGCGTCATAGGTTACTTCAGGGTGTTTTTCTAACTGTTGATCTTGCCAAATATATCTTTTAACATACCAATCCGCAGCCTCAGCACCTTTTTCTTTGAATAAAGCATTTATGTCTTGGTTTTCTGGTGGAAAAAGATGCCCAAATACTATTGTTTGAAACTCTCCTCGACCCAAACATTTAAGATAGACTTTAAAATTGGAATTGTCAGTAATCCCAAATATATGTTCTATTGAGCCAGCTTTAGTGAACCATTGAATATAATCAGTAACAAACTCTTGTGTAAATTTAGAACGCTCATTATCATTGTAACCTATAATTGTAATCTCAGTACCTGTGTAATCCTGATACTTGCTAATAGTTCTGGTTTCAGGTTTGTGCAATCTTTTAGCTGACAAATCGCTCATAGGTTTATTACATCTTGATTCAAGCGCATATTCTGAGCATTGTGTGCGGACTATTACAGATTCTGATCTTAAATATATTTTGGTTCCATGTCCCTTTTCACCGATTGCATCAGCTTTTTCTCTAAATTGCGAATATCCTAAACCCCAAAAATCTCTGTGCAGTATTTCCTCTGTCATTCCTGTTCCATTATCACTAATAACAACTACTAATCGGGTATTTCCTTCAACCGGTTTTACATCAAAACTAATGCGGACCCAAGTAGCCTTAGCATCAAATGCATTTGATATTGCTTCTCTGATTAGTTCTAACGGGTTACCAAAGTCATGCAAAATTTCATAAAATTCAGCCTCCGAATTAACCTTCGGCACTATATGCTGCCATTCACTTTGGATTTCTGTATCGTCGATCATGACTTATATATCCTCTTTGTTATTTAAATATACAATTAGGATATAGTGTACTCTACCAGTTTATAGTACACAATATATTTAATTAATTCTTTAGTAGGTACTAACTTTTATATTCAAACTACACTAGTCGGTAAGTGCCCTCTGTAATAGTCACTGACCGTATGTGATTTATACAATCATAAATTATCGATCAATTCATGTATTGAGTCCTCCTCTTGGCTATTTAAGATTGCGTGCAGTTGTGGGTAATATATCAAGTATAGGGGGGCGACGACGGGCCCTGCCCCACCCCGCCGTCTTTTTCTTTCTTCTAGGGTAATTGGCAAGGGACTGGTAACGGCTATCAATTGTTTGCTCAGCTTCGCTTTCGCCTTGAGTACCTCAACAGCTCTTTGACCTGTTTCAGCCCTCAAGTTCAAATCACCTTTACTCCCTTGTAGGTCTTTTCTTATCATAAGCATCAAATGCTAAACTGGCGTTTGCTCTCACGCCATACCCATAAAGGCATGAGAGCTACACCTAGCCATTTTCCAGGCATTTGCACACTTATCCCTCTGTCAATAAGGTTTTCCTTCTCAAGGGATTTCAAACTGCAAAGACTTGAGCAAATATTTGAGTAGTGTTAAAGTTTGCCTCAAGTTTAGTCAAAATAATAGCCAGAAAAGAGATTCTCTATGCGAGGACATATAACTAAAAGAAGCAAAGATAGCTACTCCATTGTGCTCGAACTAGATAAAGACCCTGTCACTGGAAAACGTAAACAACAGTGGATAACAGTAATAGGCACTAAGAAAAATGCTGAGAAAAAACTCTCTGAGTTACTCTCACAAATTGATACTGGCTCTTTTATTAAACCAGGTAAACAACCGTCAGGGAATACCTAATAAGGTGGCTGGATGATTACGCAAAAGTTAATCTATCTCCCCGCAGCTTCGAGAGGTATTCAGGCATTATTATCAAACATCTAATACCGGATTTCGGGAGACTCACCCTAACACAATTAAAACCAGAACACCTTCAAAGACATTACACAACTAAACTAAGAGAAGGACTCAGTGCAAGAACTGTAAGATATCATCATGCCATAATTCATTCTTCCTTGCAGACGGCTGTTAAATGGGGGTTAGTAGCTCGTAATGTAGCTGATGCAGTTGAACCACCAAGAATACAAAGAACAGAAATGCAGATTTGGAATGAAGAGGAAATAAATATCTTTTTAGAAAACTTAAAAGATAGCCCATATTATGCTTTATTTTACACAGCTCTTTTCACAGGCATGAGGCGATCCGAATTATTAGCTTTAAGATGGCAAGATATAGATCTAATTTTGGGACAAATTCATGTAAACCGCAGTTTACATCACCTCAAAAACGGAACTTATATCTTCTCACAACCAAAGTCAGCAAAAAGTAGTCGAACGATAGCTCTTACTCCATCGACAATAATAACTCTCAGGGAATATCAACAAAAGCAAAAATTAGAGAGAGCAATGTTTAATTTTCCATTCTCAGATGAAAGTTTAATTTTTAGTGATATAGAGGGAAAGCCATTTCGTCCTAACACTATAACCAGAGCTTGGACTACTCAAGCAAATAAGTGCGGATTAAGCCCTATACGCTTCCACGATGCCAGACATACACACGCTTCGCTAATGCTAAAACAAGGTATACACCCGAAAGTAGTCCAGGAGAGATTAGGCCATTCTAGCATTCAAATGACTATTGATACTTATAGCCATATTGCGCCTGGCATCCAAGAAGCAGCTGCTAACCGTTTTGATGAAATGTTAAATCGTACACCAGAAAATACATCCTCAGAAACAATCCGTTAGCAATTCGTTAGCAAACAGGTAAAAACAAAGCCCTCTTCCAAACTTTTTAGCTTTGAAAAAGGGCTTCTAATGACTATTGGTAGCGCATACCGGATTCGAACCGGTGATCTCGTCCTTGAGAGGGACGCGTCCTGGGCCGCTAGACGAATGCGCCGTAAAGAACGAAATGGCTGGGGAAGAAGGATTCGAACCTTCCCATACGGATTCAGAGTCCGCTGTCCTACCGCTAGACGATTCCCCAACATGCACACGGATTATACAGTGAACCAAGCTGCAAAACAATGCCGCATCAATATTAAAAAGTGCGGCATTGTTTTGCAAAAACTATCTTATGAAATAGGGGTAATTGCAGGAGGCATATAAAGGAAGCCATAGAAAATAACTAAACTTATGCCAAAGCAACAAAACAGGAAGGCTAAGATGAAAGCTATGACGCCGGCATTCTCTAATAGTTTACTCATTCCGTTTCCTATCTCCTATATACATTTTTATATCAGGACTATCATAAATGCTTTTTAATTTTAAGTCAAGAAAACCCTGCATTTGTTCCTGCTTGACATGTATTTGCCGAATGGCATAATCTTATCTGAAATGTTAGATTTAACTGAACTTGAAAAATCCCTGGGAGTAAAGTTTGAAAATCTGTCCCTTTTGGAGCAGGCACTCATACATACTTCATGGGTAAACGAAAACCCAAACCACTTAAGCGGCTCTAACGAAAGAATGGAATTTCTGGGTGATGCCGTACTGGGTGTAATATTTGCAGACCGGCTTTACCATGATTTTCCTGATATTCAGGAAGGTGACCTGACCCGTTTCCGTTCCCTGCTGGTGCGGCGGGAAAGTCTGGTAAGGGTAGCTTTGGGCATCAATCTTGGCAAATACCTCTATTTGGGGCGGGGTGAAGATGCCTCCAAGGGGCGTTTTAAGCCGGCTAATCTGGCGGGTGCATTTGAAGCCGTGCTGGCAGCCATATATCTGGATAAAGGCATAGATGCAACCAGGGAAGTTATCTTCCGCCTTTTTAAGACCGAAATGGAACGGGTGCAAACCCTGAGTTCCAACATTGATTACAAATCACGCCTGCAGGAGCTTGTTCAAGCCCAATTTCAGCTTACACCCCGCTACCGCATTATAGATTTCAGCGGGCCGGAACATAACCGTCTGTTTATAGCCGAAGTCTATACCGAAGACAAAGTACTGGCGGAAGGTTCGGGGCGCAGCAAAAAAGAAGCCGAAACCAGCGCCGCCAAAGAAGCCTTGCAGCAGTTTGAAAACAGCTTTACAGCCGAAGATAACATTTGATAAACTTTTAGCATTGTAGGAGGACACGTATGGGTGGCAGAGATTTTCAATCACGCGAGACCAAAAAACAGAAGAAAGATTCCAAAAAACCGGCAGTTTCGGGTGAGTTTTTCCAGCCGAATGTAGAACCGGAAGTAGTCCGCAAAAAGAAGAAAAACAAGGATATATAACTTGGGATACGGGGTTCAGGCGTGCATTGTCTGAAAGCGGTTGTCAAAGGGAAAGTTCAGGGAGTTTACTTCAGGGATTTTACCCGGACACAAGCCATACGTCTGGGGCTTTGCGGATACGCCCAAAACCTTGAGAGCGGCACTGACATGGAAGTGATAGCCGAAGGAGACAAAGATATTCTGCTTTAATTTCTAAAACTGCTCCGCTCCGGCCCTCCCCATGCTGAGGTTCAAGAAGTGGAAGTAAGCTGGTCAAGCACAAACGGCAACTACGGTGATTTCCACATCAAATACTAAACCGAATAAATAAAAATCAAGGGTTTTAAGTCCAGCGTTCCAGTTCAACGCTGGACGTTTTTATTAACTCCAGATAATCTGTTTTTATATTAAGCGTACGTGAAACTTCGGTATCCACTTCATAAGGTTCACCCGCAAATATCTTGCCCACGTGCTCAATCTCGCCCTTAGTGGGGTCACCATGACTGGTAAATTTCTGGGTGGCCTCTATGATGCCCATATCAAAGGGCAACGTAAAGTAAAGGTCAGATAAAACCTTTTCAATACCCTGATTATAAAGCGCGTCCCAGCCTGTTTTGCCGCTGCCATATTTGCTGGAAGGCAGTACCGGCAGCAGATTTGAGATTGAGAAGTTGCCCTTGCCGTTTATAACCTGCAACGGGGTAACACTTATCAGAAAATCACTGGATAAGATAACATTTGGCACCCAAAAGGTAGGTATAACCAGAGGCTTGTTAAGCGGGTTATCCACCTCAACCCAGGTGCAATCATTTACGTCCAGCAGGACCACCCTTTGAAAATCATACGAAAGAGATTTATAAATACTCTTCATGGGCGCACCGCCGGGTGCTCCCTCCAGTATGATAATATCCGCATCGCTTAGCTTGCGTATTCCGGCTATGATTTTGGAGATGAGCTCACGGCTGGTACTCACCGGATACTGCACCGGATAATGGGCACAAGGCTTTATCAGGACTCTTCTGGCACGGGAAAGTATTTCCGGTGCTTTAAAATTATATTCGGAAGCATTGTATATCAAGAATGTACTCCTGGTTCATCATAATAAGTAAAATGGCATCTTAATATTTGGTTATCTTGGGTTAAACTGCGGCTAATATCCTGCAGGTGAATGGAGCAGGTCAAAATGCCCCCACCTGAAGAACACCCCCGACTTGCCGGCTTGGTAAGTCACAAATCGGATACCCCTATTCAGCCCGATACTAAAGCATAAAACCGATGCCTTTATCCCGGCTAAAAAATACTCCACCAGAGTTTTTACCCGGTTAAGCATCGGCTGTCAGCTTAGCCATATTGCAGCTTTTTCACAGATATTAAAACCCCCGGCCTATGTAATAGCAGCCCAATAACAAATAATCCGCCTCCAACCACAAAAACAACTTTGGCAAAACCAAAATTGCAGAATCTTGAGGCATATTATTCACCCTGGGCTAAACCCGGCCAGGATAATCTGTCCTGATGCAAGAGAGGGCAGTACATTGCTTGCAAAAACCAACCCTCATTTGCAACCCATTCATTTTAGCACAAAAGTCAAGGTTTTCAGCCATATATTTATAATTATTTTGCAGTATTTACTGCCAAACGTATCAGAGTAGCTACAGATGCTCCTGAACCGCCCTTGACCCGGTAACCGCTGTCCTTATCAAGATAGGCCGTGCCGGCAATATCCAAATGCACCCAGGGTGTATCTTGCACAAATTCTTCCAGAAACAAAGCCGCCGTGCTGGCACCGGCAACCGCACCACCCACATTTTTTATATCGGCCACATCGCTCTTTATCATTTCTCTATACTCTTCAAAAGTGGGCAGCTGCCAGATGCATTCGCCCGCCTGTTTGGCAGCAGATACAACCCCGGCATAAAAGTCATCATTATTGGTAAAACCGCCGCTGCAGGCACTGCCGAATACACGTGAGCAGGCACCGGTAAGGGTGGCAATATCTACTATTTGTTTAGCCCCCTGCCGGCAGGCATAATCAAGGGCATCAGCCAGTATCAGCCGCCCCTCAGCGTCAGTAGAATGGATTTCTACCGTCTTTCCGCTGGCCATCCGCAGAACATCACCCGGCTTGATAGCACAGCCGCTGGGCATGTTTTCAGTAGCCGGCACAATACCCATAATATTTACCGCCGGCTTCAGCTTAGCAATAGCCCCCATAGATGTAATCACGGCCGCCCCGCCGGACATATCCGACTTCATTTCCCACATTTTATCCGAGGGTTTCAGGGATATGCCGCCTGAATCAAAGGTAATAGCTTTACCCACGTAAGCCAAATCAATTTCATCACTATCACGCCCGGTATATTTGAGGACAATAAATTTGGGTGCCTGACATGAGCCTTGCCCCACTCCCAGCACGCCACCCATGCCTTTTTCAAGCAGTTGGGATTCATTAAATATCTGGCAGCCAAGGCCTGTAGATTCGGCCAAACGCTGTGCAAAATCTGCCAAATCAGTAGGGGTCATGTTGCTGGAAGGTTCGTTTATAAGGTCACGGGCAGAACAGACCGCTTCGGCTACAATCTGCCCCCTGATAAGCCCTTGTGAGGCGCTGGCCAGGTCAGCATTGTCCCCCAGTACCAGTTTAACTTCATCAATCACCCCGTTTTCATTGCCGCTGGTAAAATACTTGCGGAAACGGTAACTGCCCATAAGTGCACCGCCAACCGCTGTTTCAGCCAGCACATCTGCCGCAAGCGGAAGCTCGCCTAACCAGATAGCAATATTCTTGAAAGCCTTTTTGGATAAAGCCCTTGCAAGCTCACCCACAGACTTACGGAGTTCGTCTGGCCCGAATTTATCAGCTTTTCCCAAACCGAATACGGCCAAATAGCGAACAGGTAGATTGCCCAGCGTATTTATCAGATAAAGCTCTCCTGTTTTGCCCTTGAGCTCGGTTTTATCCTTCATTTCAGCCAAGCTGCCCCCCAGCTTGGCATCCAGTTCTTTAAGTTCAAAACTCAAATCCTGTCCTTCAAAAACAGGCATTGCCAAAACATCAGCCGTAATTGACCGGGGGTTTTGCTGAATGACTTTTATTTCCATTATCTGCACTCCTCTTGTGAAATATAGTTTTTTACATCTTTTATTAGATACTCCAGCACCGGCTGAAAGTCAGACTCACTCTTTATACGATAACATTTACCGGAAACAGGCTCAAACTTCGGCCTCAGCTGCAGGTAAATCTCCCAGTCCGCATCAGAGCGGGATGTACCCTGCCGTATCCGCTCGTTCAGGTGTTTTTTGATAATCTCCGGAGGCAAATCAATCTCTACAACAAAATTTCCGACTCCCGCCCCGGAGGCAATCTTATATAAAGGTTCGCGGTCTTTAGCGGTCAGGCTGGTAGCATCCAGCACCAGAGATACTTTCTGCTTTAGCAGTTTGGCCATAAGCGTATGCACTGCCGTAAAAACTCTGGTATGCTCAGTATCAGTATAAACCGGTTGTGTTACCAGAGTTTTACGCAAAGCGTCACTCTCCAGTACCACAGCCGGTATGTGTTCTACAAAATGCTTTGCAAAGGTACTTTTACCTGTTCCCGGCAGCCCGACAAGTATAAGCAGAAACGGGCATTTCTCCGGCGGAGGCAACTTCCCCAAACTGGACAGCAATAATCCGGTATCATTTTCAGACGCAAACAGCATAATAACTAAACATTATATTCCAAAAAAACTGAAAAACCCAGACAGTTTTCAAGCCTCGTAAAAAGCTATTCCGACTACCCCCGGACCGGTATGCACCCCCATCACCGGGGTAAATTCCATCAGCAAAATTTCTGCCTGAGGATATTTTTCCTTTATGCTCTGTTCCAGGCTGTGTGCCCGTTCCAGGGCATCAGCGTGCATTACCGCCGCTGTGAGTTTCCCTTTGCCCTTTACATGCTCGGTCATCAAGTCCAGTATATTCTGCAAAGCTTTTTCAGCAGTCCGCGGCAGAGCTATAGTCTGGGCATCCCCGTTCCGCAGCGTAAAAACCGGCTTTATCTGAAGTACAGAATCTGCCAGAGCCGCTATTTTGGGAATACGCCCGCCTCTAATCAAATAATCAAAGGTATCCAAAGTGGCATACAGATATACCCTCTGCATCAGGGTATTTACCTGGGCAACCAGATTATTCAGGCTTTTGCCGGATTCAGCATGGCGGGCGGCTTCCAGAACTACCAAGCCTAAACCGGCAGCCGCTGTTTCGCAGGGAATTACTTTTATGCAAAGGTTTTTCTGCTTTTCCAGTACCTGCATGGCCGCCAGCTGGGCGGCATTGAACATACCCGAAAACCGCACCGGCTCGGTAATGCACAATATCTGGTCAGTTCTGGACGCCAAACGGCTGAAGGCTTCAATATAAGGGCCCGGCACCGAACCAATAGTTTTAGCGGTCAGGGGAGATTCTTTGAGCATCCGGTAAAAGCGGCCCAGCTCTAGTTCGTTATCGGGATAAACCTTGCCATCTATCACTACGTCTATCGGGATAACTTCTATCTGGTATTTCCGGACAAGTTCGGAGGGTATACAGGCAGTGGTATCGGTTACTATGGCTACGTTAGCCATATTTCACCTCTCATCAGCTACAGTATGTAACTTATTATACACATAGCTATGAGTTTGGCAACATATACATTCCGCTCATTTTTGCATCTGCCTTAGAGTTTCCCGGCAGGGCAAACCCAACAAATCACAGGGCAGTTCTTTTAAAACAAAGATTTCCCGGGGGGTTTTATACTGCGCCAGATTATCCAGACAGTATTTCTTAATACCGGCAGGGGTTTGCTCAAACCCGTCCCGAAGTACCACCGCCACCCGAACCACTTCACCCCGCATACCATCAGGATCAGGTATCCCCACTGCCAGTACTTCTTTCACCCCCGGGCATGAAAGAAGCAAATCTTCAAGGTCAGAAAAATATATATTCTGGCCTTTGGTAATAAGCATTGGTTTAATGAAATTCTTTATGTAAACAAATCCCTCGTTATCCTTATAGCCGATATCCCCGGTATAAAGCCAGCCGTTACGCAGCATCTGGCTGGTTCTTTCAGGCTGACGGTATATCCCCTGCATAACCGGCCCGCGGATAATGACCTCCCCCGCCTGAAACGGCAGTAATAAATGCCCTGCCCTGTCCACCACCTCCAGTTCAAACCCGTTAAGTGTTTTACCCACTGAACCGGGTTTACCGCTTCGGTCTAACGGCTGGCAGGTTACATGGGAAGTAGATTCAGTCAGGCCGTAAAAATCCACCAGGTCCCTATCCAGCAAAATCCTGTAGGCCAGCACCAGTTCCGGGGGCAGGGGCGCACCGGCACTGCCGCATAATCTGAGTGAAGTCAGGTTGTATTCAGAAGAATTTTCACGCAAATGGCGAACCAGCATGGCATGAATAAAAGGAACGCCCAGAAATACGGTAATGCTTTCCCTTTCAATAGTTTTTAGCAGGCAGTCTATAGAAACACCGGCAAGAAGTATCACACTCCCGCCGCAAAAAAGAGTACCCAGCATTACCACCACCAGCCCGATGATGTGATGAAGCGGCAGGGCAAAGAGTATTACCCTATCTTCGGCTGTTTGTTCAAACCCGCAGGCGGATATAGCGGCTGTTTTTACCAGATTTTCATGGCTTATCATGACGCCTTGAGGGCGTAACTGGGCAGCCGATGTATAAGCGATATGGGCTACCTGAGTTTCAGGCACATCAATTTCAAAAGGCAACTCCGATATGTTAGCCAAAAAGTCTTTAAGCACAGCTACATCCGGATAAACAGTATCTTCCAGACTGATATAATGCTGGATATAACCCAGTTCAGAGCGGTGCGGGTGCAATATATTTAACCCCTCGGTTTGGCAAACCAAGGCTACAGGCTGGCAGTCATCCAGCAGGGCTTTCAGTTCAGGCCATTTGTATTTGGGGTCAAGCGGTACGGCCACAGCCCCTATTTTGACTATACCGAAATAAAAAAACACAAATTCAAAGCAGTTTGGCATCAGGAGCGCCACCCGTTCGCCCGCAACCACTCCCCGGCGGGTAAGCGCCCAGGCGTAACAGTCGGAAATACTGTCCAATTCGTTATAAGTAACCTGTTTATTTTCAGATTTCAAGGCGACAGCCTCAGGCCGGGCTGCCACTATTTCTGAAAGCCTGTCAGCAAGATTCAAATCTCACCATCCGGAAATATATTGTCTGAAGCATTAGATGAGCCAGTGTACCAGATTTTATATTTTGTATCAATTTTTTAATATCATTCATTTTGTTTGTTTAACTGAAACCAGCTTGACAAGCAGACACCCAGTGATTAATATGTAGCTAACTGAATATTCAAAGGCTGTGAACAAGACTAGTAATTTTCAAGCGAGGCTGAGAGAGCCGGGCAAGGTGTGAGCCGGTGCTGACGCAGAGGGTGAATGGACTTGGGAGCCGCAAACCGAACGGAGTTATCCAAGTAGGCCTTGCCGCAGGGGAAGCGTTAACGTATCCTAAGGCATACAGGGTTCGCCCCAAGTGCCTGTTAAAGATGGCCGGTAGCTTTAGGGTTACGGCTAATTAGGGTGGTACCGCGGAAGTGAACCTTCTGCCCCTTTCAGGGCAGAGGGTTTTTTATTATCCCTGCCCGGACAAACCTGATACGGCTAAGGAGGCTTTAGATGGACTGGGGCTGACTGGCACAGGGAAGTAAATACTAAACCAAGGCAAAACGGATACTAAAATAATCTCAAGGAGAACAGCCATGGCTCAAACCAAGTTTCTACTGCAAGAAAAGGATATGCCCCAGGTCTGGTACAATATCCAGCCTGATTTACCCGTACCGCTGCCCCCGGTTCTGCATCCGGGTACCGGCCAGCCGGTAACTCCGGCTGATATGGAAGCCATATTCCCCATGAGCCTTATCATGCAGGAGTTCAGCCCCGAAAGGCATATACCCATCCCCGAAGAACTGCTGGAGATATATAAAATCTGGCGGCCTACCCCCCTGTACCGCGCCCACAGGCTGGAAAAGGCCTTGCAGACCCCGGCCAAAATCTTTTACAAACTGGAAGATGTCAGCCCGGCCGGTTCTCACAAACCCAATACCGCTCTGGCTCAGGCCTATTACAATAAAAAAGCCGGCATAAAAAGGATTTCCACCGAAACCGGCGCCGGACAGTGGGGCTCTTCGCTGGCCATGGCCTGCAAATTTTTTGATATAGAGTGCAAGGTCTATATGGTAAAGGTAAGCTACAATATGAAGCCTTACCGCCGGGTCATGATGGAAACCTGGGGCGCGTCAGTTGTACCCAGCCCCAGCCCGGATACCAAGATAGGCCGTGAAATACTGGAACGTGACCCAGAATGCCCCGGCAGCCTGGGTATTGCTATAAGCGAAGCGGTGGAAGACGCCGTAACCCATCCCGGCACCAAGTATGCTTTGGGCAGCGTACTTAACCACGTTCTGCTGCATCAGACTATTATCGGTCAGGAAGCCAAAAAACAGATGGCTATGGCAGACTGTTACCCGGATATAGTTATTGGCTGCGTAGGCGGCGGCTCTAACTTCGGCGGTATTGCCCTGCCCTTTGTAGAAGACAAGCTCAATGGCACTCACAAGGATACCCGCATTATGGCTGTTGAACCTGCCAGCTGCCCTTCACTGACCAAGGGGCTGGATGCCTATGACTTCGGTGACGAAGCCGGCATGACCCCCATGATGAAAATGTTTACTCTGGGACACCAGTTTATGCCACCTCCGGTACATGCCGGCGGCCTGCGCTATCACGGTATGTCTCCTTTGCTGTCTCACCTAAGCCGCCTGAACCTGATTGAGGCCACAGCGGTCAACCAGATAGAGACCTTTGAGGCAGGCATACAGTTTGCCCAGACCGAAGGTTTCATAAGCGCACCCGAAACCAACCATGCCATAAGGGCGACTATTGATGAAGCCCTGAAATGCCGCGAAACCGGCGAAGCCAAGACTATACTCTTCTGCCACAGCGGCCATGGCCACGTAGACATGGCTTCCTATGACCTGTACCTGCGGGGCAAGCTGAGCAATTATGAATACCCCGCCGAACTGGTTAAAGAAGCCCAGAAAGGTTTGCCCAAAGTAAGCGCTTAGGTAAATACCTCAAAACTGTTTTCACAAGGGAGGGGCAAAAAAACCCCTCCCTTTAGTTTATAAATAATTTCTACACAATTTCCTGCTATAATAAAACCAATAACTCCATACAGGAAGAGGCTATGAAAAAATTTTCCAAGAATTTCTTCGGTCTGTTTATTTCAATCAGCTTGGTGGTATCCATGCTGTTGGCTCAGGGCTGTGACCTGCTTCAGGAGTTCAGCAATTCCCCTGAAGATGACACCCAAAACCAGAGCAATAACCAAAATCTGCCTGACGGCAGTGATGAGCTGGGCAGTGTGCCCAGCCCGGTTAATTTCGTAAATGCCGTAAAAGCGGTAAAACCTTCGGTAGTGGCTATAAATGTAGAGCTGGTCACCCGTGATATTTTCGGGCGGACAGTAGTAGAACAGGCTGCCGGCTCCGGCTGGATTATAGATTCAAACGGGATTATCGTAACTAATAACCACGTGGTGGAGGACGCCACTAGCATAACAGTAACCCTGGATGACGGGCGAACTTTCAATGCGGTAGCGGTACGCACTTATCCTGCCAACGACCTGGCGGTGATAAAGATAGATGCCACCAATCTGCCCGCAGTCAAGCTGGGAGATGCATCTAAACTGGCGGTAGGAGAACCGGTGGCCGCTATAGGTAATGCGCTGGGTATGGGTATTTCCATGACCGGCGGCTGGATAAGCCGGTTAAATACCACTGTTCAGTTCAGCGATACCGAAAGCCTGACCGGGCTGATAGAAACCGATGCCGCTATAAATCCGGGTAACTCCGGCGGACCGCTGGTAAACTATCAGGGTGAAGTTATCGGCATAACCAGCGCCAAAATACAGGAGGTAGGGGTGGAGGGCATCGGCTATGCTATCAGCCTGTATATAGCTTTGCCCATTATCAATAACCTTATCTCCCAGCTGCCGGCTTGAGCAAAACTATGAAAAAGAAACAAAAATTATTAAGTCTGTTTCTGGGCATAGTACTTATTGTTAGTGTTCTCAGCGGAGGCTGTGATTACTTATCCCAGCCTATAAACTCTGACAATACCGACAGCACTTCTACCCCTATTGATGCAGACTGGACATTCCCCACCCCCCAGCAGAATCTGCCGGAACTGGCCAACTATGCCATGGTGGTTGCCATGGTAAAACCAGCCGTGGTAGCGGTAGATGTGGAATACATAACCCAGGATATATTCGGCCGCCAGACGGTTGCCGTAGCCTCAGGTTCGGGTTTCATAATAGACCCCAGCGGCTATATTATTACCAACAACCACGTAGTTGAAGGCGGAAGCACTGTCACCGTCACCCTTTCAGACGGCCGTACCTTTACCGCCAGCCAGGTGGTAACAGATTCACGCACAGACCTGGCGGTAATCAAGGTGGATACACTGGGTGAAGACCTGCCGTTTGTATATATAGGTGATTCGTCAGCTTTGGAAGTAGGCGAACCGGTGGCGGCTATCGGCAATGCCCTGGGGCTGGGGATAACCATGAAAGGCGGCTGGATAAGCCGTCTGGATGCCCAGATAACCGTTGACCAAAGTGTAACCCTGTACGGTTTGATAGGTACAGATGTAGCCATAAACGAAGGCAATTCCGGCGGCCCGCTGGTAAATATGGCCGGTGAGGTTATCGGCATTACCTCTGCCAAAATAGCGGAAGTGGGGGTGGAAGGGGTAGGCTACGCCATAAATATAAACTCCGCCCGCACCTTCATTGAAGAGCTGGTCAAAAAAGGCTATATTACCCGGCCTTTTATGGGAGTGGCCGGCATACTGACCGTAGACAGTTCAATCCAGTCGTACTTCAGGCTGGGCATAGACAGAGGGGTGCTTATCCGGGGCGTGTCTGAAGGCGGACCCGCCGAAAAAGCAGGTCTAATGGCAAATGATGTTATTCTGGCCATAAACGACCAGCCAGTGCTGACTGATGAAGAACTGATACTGGCTATCCACGGCAAAAAGATAGGCGATAAAATAGAGGTCAGCTATTTCCGGGACGGAGTAACCGCTACTGTCACTATGACACTGGCAGAGACCCCGCCGCCGGAAAGCTAGTTTTTTAGTTTTTTAGCGTGCCACCCACAGGCTCAGGGAGTGGCCGTCAATATCCAGATTTTCAGCATACGCCCCTTCGGGGGCGTTTCCCTTTATAAGCTGGTTGGAGAGTGTTTCTTTCTTTATATATTCGCTATGCATCCGGATAACACTATCCAGATATTCATCAGCCTGATAATGGGTATTTATATAATCTGCAATCTCAAATCCGGCAGATTTCCGCATGGTCTGCAAACGGTGGACAATCTCACGGGCAGTGCCTTCAGCCAGCAGTTCGGGTGAAAGCCCGGTATAAACGGCTACTGTATAAGCCCCCTCGGTACTGGCGGCATAGTTTTTCTCCGGTATAACTGTGCCCGGCTCTTCCACTGCCAAAGCCTTTACATTCAGCTCTTCCAGCACCTGCTCGGCCAGACGCATAAGTCCTGTTCTTTCACTAGCGGAAGCCAGTACCACCCGCACCTCAGCCAGAGGCTGGCGGACTTTGAGAGCCGCTTTGCTTCTGGCAGAACGTCCCATACTGGAAACCTTCATCACCAGCCGTATTTCGTTATCCAGCTGTTCGTCTATAAGCGCTGTGTCCGCCACCGGAAAATCCGCCAGGTGGACACTTTCCAAAGCAGACGGGTCTGCCGAAAGCACCAGGTTCTGGTAGAGTTCTTCGGCTACAAACGGGGTAAAGGGAGCCAGCAGTCTGGAAAGAGTAACCAGACAGGTATACAAAGCCTGATAGGCTGAAAGTTTGTCAGCATCATTTTCGCTCTTCCAGAAACGGCGGCGGCTGCGGCGGACATACCAGTTGGAAAGGTATCCCACAAAATCTTCAATCCGCCGTCCGGCCTGAGTTGGGTCATAATTATCCAGCCCCTTATCCACATCCAGCACCAGCTGGTTAAGCTCGGATAAAATCCATCTATCCAGTTCGGGCACTTCGCCTTCCAGATACTTTTCCGAAGGGGTAAAGCTATCTATATTGGCGTAGGTAACGAAAAATGAATATACGTTCCAGAGCATCAGCAGGAACTGGCGGGTTACCTCACCCACCAGTTTTTCGGAAAAGCGTCTGGCATTTCCGGGAGGGGCCGCAGTATAGAAATACCAGCGGACAGCGTCTGCCCCGTATTTATCCAGCACCGTAGCCGGCTGAATAACATTATTTCTGGACTTGCTCATTTTTTCGCCGCGCTCATCCAGTATATGCCCCAGACAGATTACATTCTGATAACAGGGGCGGTTGAATATCAGGGTAGAAATAGCATGCAAACTGTAAAACCAGCCGCGTGTTTGGTCTACAGCCTCACAGATATAGTCAGCAGGGAAACGCCCGTCTTTGGCAATAGACCTGCTTTCGGGCTCAAAGGGGTAATGGTACTGGGCAACCGGCATAGCCCCGGAGTCATACCAGCAGTCCATAACCTCGGTAACCCGTTTCATATTCCCGCCGCATTTATCACAGTCATAAGTCCACTCGTCTACATATGGGCGGTGGATATCCAGTTTTTCCTGCATGCCTTTAAAATTCGGCTTGGCTTTGAGTTCGTCAATCCCACCGACACACTCCGTCCGGCCGCATTTTTCACACCGCCAGATGGGTACAGGCGTTCCCCAGTAACGCTCGCGGGAAAAAGCCCAGTCAATATTATTTTCCAGCCAGTCTCCAAAACGGCCATCTTTTATATGTTCGGGATACCAGTTTATCTGCTGGTTACCCTTTATCAGCTCGTCTCTGACCGCGGTAGTCCGTATATACCAGCTTTGCTTGGCGTAATAAATAAGCGGGGAATCACACCGCCAGCAGAACGGATAGGTATGGTGCATACGTTCATTACGGAACATCAGCCCCCGCTCTTTAAGGTTGCGGGAGATATCCTTGTCAGCTTCTTTAACGAATTTGCCGGCAAACGGGTAACTGCCGGTTATCCTGCCCTGCAAATCCACATGGTGGACAAATTTCAGCCCGTACTTCACCCCGGATTCATAGTCCAGTTCGCCGTAAGCCGGGGCGGTATGGACTATACCCGTACCGTCATCCATAGATACATAGCTGGTGGTGATTACCGGATAAAGCAGTTCTTCAGAAATACCTGTCTCAGAGTTATCCTGCATATTTCTCACAGGAATACCGAATTCCCGCGGGTCAAACAGCGGCTTATAAAAAAGCCCGCTAAGGTCACTGCCTAGGCACTCCCCCGCTACGGGGTTTTCCGCCAGTTTAAGGGCTGACAGACGGGGTTTGGCCAGTACCATATAGTAATCCGTCATATCCAGTATGGCATACTGGTCCGCAGCGGATACCGCCAGTGCGGTATTGGCGGGTAAAGTCCAGGGGGTAGTAGTCCAGGCCAGCAGGTAAAGCGGCTTGTCAGCCGGGTAAGCCCATTTCTTTGCCAAACCTGCCTTAGCCAGACTTTCTTTGGCTATTTCAAACTTTATAAATACGGAAGGGTCTTCGGTATTATCCTTATATCCCTGCGCCACCTCATGAGAGCTTAGCGAAGTGCCGCAGCGCGGGCAATGGGGGGTAACCCTATGCCCCTGATACACTAATCCCTTGTCCCACATCTGTTTGAGCGCCCACCAGCCGCTCTCTATATAGTTGTTATCCATAGTTATATAGGCATTGTCCAAATCCACCCAGTAGGCAATCCGTTCGGTCAGCTTGTTCCACTCGGACACATATTTAAAAACGCTGGAACGGCAACGGGCATTGAACTCAGCAATGCCGTACTTTTCAATATCATTTTTGCTGGTAAAGCCCAGCTCTTTTTCCACCTCAAGCTCAACCGGCAGGCCATGGGTATCCCAGCCGCCAATCCTGGGGGCATAATAACCCTTCATAACCTTGTAACGGGGTATTACGTCCTTAAAAACCCGTGAAAGAACATGATGAATACCGGGACGGCCGTTGGCAGTGGGCGGCCCTTCGTACAGGGTAAAACGCTTGCCGTCACGGCGGTTTTCAATGCTCTTTTTGAATACGCCCTTGTCCTGCCAAAGTTTCAGGATATCTTCTTCCATCTGGGGGAAGTTTTGTCTGGGATTCACAGCCTTAAACATTCATCACCTCTTAAAAAAGAAAATCCCGTCCTTATCAGGGACGGGACAAATAAGCCCGCGGTACCACCCCGCTTCCCCTGCCCTAAAGCAGAGGCTCTCATAAGGGCACTAACATGCCCCGCCCATTATAACGGGTGGCGAACCCGGCCAGGTCTACTTGGCCGAAAGGCTTTTTGGCTGGCGGCTCAGGAGTGATTTTCGGGATAACCGCGGGAAGGTCTGCTTTCACCGTACCAGACTCGCTGCTGCACCGCAGATAACCTACTCTTCTCCGTCAAGGCCTTTTGTAAGGTTTATTGTACTATTCTTTTAAGACTACCACAACTTTTCTTGATTCACCAAAACCAACGCTCTGGGTAGTTACTTCATCATCACCAGCCAGCGCCAGGTGGATAATCCGCCTCTCATAGGCCGGCATGGGTTCCAGTGAAAAAGGCATATGCCTAAGTTTTACCTGTTCGGCAGTCCTCCAGGCCAGAGACTGAAGAGAGCTAAGACGCCGCTGCCGGTAACCGTTTACGTCAACCACCACCGGTTCAAACCTGCCCAGCTGGTGAGACAGCATCAGCCTGATTATCTGCTGCAAGCTTATCAGGGTTTGCCCCTTGCGCCCGATAAGTATACCCAGGTCTTCGCCCACAATGTTTAAAACAGTACTCGGCTGGGATTCTTCATCGGTAACCATTTTTTCCGGCAGGATATCTACATAGGCCTCAATATCCATCTTGTCCAGCAGAGTTTCAAGGATACTCTGAGCCAGGTCACCGGCATCCATCTGGTTGCCCGGCGCAATATCGTCATCATATTCATTTTCAAGAAGATGCAGGCATACCCTGGCATCTTCGCCCCGCAAGCCCAGCAAACCATGCCGGCCTTCAGACAGAACCTCTACCTCAACCTCGTCTCGGCTTACGTTTAGCTGATTTAGACCCAGCTTTATTGCTTCCTCCACCGTCTTGGCGCTCGTCTCGACCTTTTTCATCTATACTACCTTCCATCTGCTTACCTTTGGCCGAAGAATCAATCAACTGACCAGACGGAGTTGCAGTTCTTTTTTCAGTTTTATATGTATTTCCTGTCCGCACCTGGCGGCCGCCCCGGAAATAAGAGATTACCTTTTCGGCCATAGGCTCAAGCTGCCCCCAGCCGGTAATGAAATACTGCATTATGATACCCACTATGGCGGAAACGAACCAGTAGAAAGCCAGACCGCTGGGGAAAGAGAGCGAGAAGAAGAAGAACATGAACGGCATCATGAAACTCATCATCTGCCCCTGAGCCGCCTGCTGCTGGTTAATAGCTTTGGGAGTAGACATTTTCTGCTGGACATACATGCTGACACCTACCAGCACAGCTAAGGCAAAGTCCGGAAGGGAAAGGTCCATCCAGAGGAAATGATTGCTGAGCGGCAGGGTTTGGTAAACTACCGGCCATGAATAAAGATGATCAGCCAGATTCATGAAATCTTCCGGCGTAACAGCCAGTACCCGCACTATTGCCTGGTACAAGGCTATCCAGATGGGAAACTGGATAAGCATGGGAACCAGACAGCCGGTAGGTGAAACCCCGGACTCTTTGTAGAGCTTCATTTGCTCTTCAGCCAGTTTCTGGCGGTCATTACCGTGCTTTTTCTTCAAAGCCTCCATGTGGACGGTAATTTCCTGCATCTTCTTGGTGGCAGTAAGCTGTTTGCGGTTAAGCGGCCAGAGTGCCAGCCTTATAACCACAGTCAGAACAATAACTGTCAGCCCGAAGCTCCCCCATAGATTGTGGGAAAGCCAGACCATGCCGTTTATCATCGGCGAAAGTATTACTAAATCCCAAATAGCACCAATATCCAACGACTACCTCGCTAACTTACTACAAAAGTCCAGATTATAGTCCGGCTCTCCGGATTTATAGCATAGACAGTTTCATCTTCCTGGGTATGTATGTATACAACTTCACCTGACACCGTAACCGGTGCAATCACTTTCAAGGCAAGGTCGGTAACAGCCTTCATTTCCATTGAAGATACATTTATGGAAAAAATCTTGCCGGTCTTAGTGGCTACAATCACATTGTCACCCAGCAGGGCCGGGGAAGAAGCCACCTCGTCAGTCATATCAATTACTTTAATCTGAGAACCAGTCAAAGCATCAAGTACATAGGTGTTGCCGTCCAGATTGGGGGCAAAAACTTTGCCGTCAGCCACAACCGGGGTCGCCCAGAACCAGTTGGGTGATTCAAAGACCCATTTCTGGCTGCCATCTTCCAAATCCAGGGCGTACAGATTGCGGTCAAAACAGCCCACATAAACAACGCCGTTATCAACTACCGGGGCGCTGGCAAAGGGGCTTTGGGTTTCAAAAGTCCAAACAGGGCTGCCGGTGTTGATATCCAGGGCATATACTTTCTTGTCAAACCCGGGGACTATTACCAGATCTCCGGCAACAGCCGGTGAAGCCCAAATCTTGGCACCGGTCTGATATTCCCAAACCTTTTGACCGTCTGCCTTGCTCAGGGCGTAAACAACCCCGTTAGTATCCGCAAAAAAGATTTTATCTCCGTTAGGAGCAATACCGCTGACAATGGCAGATACTGACCCGGTTCCGGGGTAAACCCATTTCAGACTGCCGTCAGCCTGATTGTAGGCATAAACTTTGCCGCCGTAGGTTGAAACGTAAATAACCCCGTCAGAGACTACCGGTGTACCGTATATACCTACAGTAGTAACAGCACCGGCACAGCCGCCGCCATTGGTAGTGGTCTCAAGTGATATTTGATACCGGGGAGTGCTGGCATCCTTGTTAAGAGCTATAAGTTTGCCAGTCATAGAACCAAAAATGGCATCATTATCAGAGATAAGTATGCCTGACCAGCCTAAAGGTTTCTGTCCGGAACCTATACAGCCGCTTAAAACAACTAGAATGCCGATAAGGCTAAACAGCAAAATAACTTTTTTGGGTATGCGATTGGTTTTGAACAATTTTCCGTCCTATTCTGGCACTGGGTCGTAGCCACCCTTGTTCAAGGGGTGGCAGCGGCTAAGCCGTTTCACACCCAACCAAATTCCCTTAAATATTCCAAATCTTTCAATAGCTTCGTAAGTATACTGGGAGCAAGTGGGAATAAACCTGCATGAGGGAGGTGCAGTTTTAGAGTAGGTATTCTGGTATAATCTAATCAGTTTTAGAGCTAGTTTTTTCATTTGCTTTTGATAGTATCTGCGCCTTGCCCAGCAAGTGCTTAACTACCCTCTCCATTTCGGCACATTTCACTGTAGCCGCTTTTGCCCTAGCTATAAATACTATGTCCCAGCCCTGTTTGAGGCCGGTAGTCCGCAGGCTCTCCCGCAGTATCCGTTTAGCCCGGTTACGCTCTACAGCCCCGCCTACTTTTTTGCTTACAATGAAGCCCACCCGGCTCAATTCAAGGCTGTTAGGCACAGCTTTCATCACAGCCAGCTGCCCTATATAAGTACCGCCGCTGGCAAGCACCCGGGAATATTCCTCCCGTCTGGTAAGCCTGTTTGAGTGTTTCATTGTAAATAGTGTAACCATACTCCGGATATATAATCAACCCGGAGTATGCCAATCACACTCTAGACTACAATCAGTTTCTTGCGCCCCTTAGCCCGGCGGGCGCTGAGTACGCCGCGTCCTCCGCGGGTGCTCATCCTTGACAGGAACCCATGAACCCTCATGCGGGGGATACGTTTCGGTTGATATGTCCTCTTAGGCACATTAACTCCTTAAATGGCAAGAAATAGTTTATTATTTTAGGCAGATTCTGCAGATTCGGAAGTTTCGGCTGCAGGAGCAACCTCAGCCTTTACTTCAGGTACCGCAGCTTCAGCCTTGGCCTCAACCTTAGGTTCAGCCACTTTGGGTTCAGGCCTTAGCTCACGCATAGGCGAAAAAGTAGCCACATTACCCTGGCGGCGTACATGTTCGGACACAAAGGGCATCAGGGCAATAAAACGAGCCCGTTTAATGGCATTAGCCAAAGCCCTCTGGTGCCGGGCACAGGTACCGGTGCGGCGGCGGGGTTCAATTTTGCCGCGGTCAGATATGTATCTGGCCAGTTTAGCCGAATCCTTGTAATCAATACGGCTAACCTTTTCAGCGCAGAAAGAACATATCTTGCGCTTGGGGGTATAGCGGCCGCGCCCACCCCTGGCTGGTCTGTTAGGTCTTTCCTGGATACTCACTCAAGCAAACTCCTATCAAGAGATTTAATATTCACTAAAACGGAATGTCTTCCGGTTCTAATTCACCGCCGCCATTGTCATCATCACGGGCATCCATACCGCTGCCTGCACTGGCTTTCTCAAGGAAGGTAACCCGTGAAGCAATTACCTCAGTACGGTAATGCTTGACGCTATCCTGTCCTTCCCAGCTGCGGGTGCGAAGCCGCCCCTCCACATACACCAGCCGCCCCTTGGAAAGAAACTGGTTGCACTGCTCGGCAAGCTTGTTCCAAGCAACCACCGTAAACCATTCGGTTTCCTGCTTGCGCTCACCTTCAGGGGTATTATAAACCCAATTGGTAGCAACTTTAAAGGAGGTAACGGGATGCCCGCTGGGGGTATACCGCATCTCCGGTTCACCGCCAACATTGCCAATTATCATAACCTTATTCAAACTCACCATCTCTCGTGTCTCCTCTCTGGCAAAATGCCCGGCAGCATCAAGCAGATATTACTCTTCGTCCATATTAATGGCCATATGGCGGATAACCTGCTCTGAAATACGCAAATCAGCGTTTATCTTGCGTATGGAAGAAGGCTTGGCCTTCATCTTGATAAACACGTAATAACCCTCGCCATATCTGCCGATAAGATAAGCCAGCTTACGTTTACCCCAGTGATTCACTTCGGTAAAGCTGCCATCTTTTTCAGCTATGGTCTTACTAATGCCTTCCAGAATGGCCTCAACCTTTTCTTTGGGGGTGTCAGTGGTTAAAATAACCACCAATTCGTAATCACGCAGGTTTTCAACTCTGGATTTAAGTAGCTCGCTTGCGGCCATGTTTTCCTCTCTAAGTTAAAGGCAATATATTCCCTTAAAAAATCTGACGGTCATTATAGCATATAGCGAAGAAGCAAACAATATTGGCCGAAATGAACCTGCCCGGACACCAAATTATATTTGACAGATTGCTTCAAATACTCTAAACTGTTTTCCGCTTCTAGGCCCCATGGTGTAGCGGTCTAACATGCCACCCTGTCACGGTGGAGATCGGGGGTTCGAATCCCCCTGGGGTCGCCAATAACAGGCTACGTTTTGTTCGTCAGATACTGCATAATTTATATTAGCTATGTTCCCGTCAAGCTCTATCTTCTCTATAAACTGAGGCAAAAAAGCCTTTTTTATTCGGAAAACACCGCAGGTATTTCAGAATTTTTTTAAAAACGCCCGCCTTGGCATCAGTTATGTCAGGTATTTTCAAGATTTATTTTGCCCTGACTGCCTATTTAGGCCAAACTTGTTATAAGACTATTTTACTAGCAGATTGTGCCTGAATAAAAAAGGTCTAAAAACAAGTTACCGAATTCCGGGCAGAACTGACTGCCCAGGTTCTTCTTAATTTCTTCAGCCGCCTCTTCGCAAGACAGGGCCTTTCTGTATGGGCGGTCAGAGGTCATAGCATCATACGTATCCGCAATAGCCAGTATTCTTGACCCCTCCGGTATAGCCTCGCCCTTAAGACCGTCGGGATAGCCCTGCCCGTCAAATCTTTCGTGATGATGGCGGATAATGCTTATTATCGGTTTAAACTTTTCAGCCGATGCCAGAATATTTCCGGCAATAATGGTATGGGTTTTGATGTGGTTATACTCGTCAACAGACAGTTTATCAGCTTTGTGGAGCACTTCCTCCCGGATACCGATTTTGCCTATATCATGCAGCTGGGCGGCTAATTCCACCTGGTCTTTTATGGGAGAAAGACCCCATTTATATTCAGCCATTTTAGAAGCCAAACCGCAAACCCTCATAGAATGGCCTTTGGTATAGGGGTCTTTGGCTTCCAGGGTGTTAATAAGGGAGAAAATTAAAGATATAAACATCTGGGAAAGCTTCTCTTTTAACTCGGAGACCTTTTCCTCCATCTCCTTTAAGTTATTTGAGCGGGCCATTTCCAGTTGGCGGCTGTCAGTTATATCCCGGCTGATAACCATTGAACCTATATATTTATTATTCTCATCCCGGATAGGGTTATAGGTGTTCTCATAATACTTGCCGTTTTCGTGGTCAGTTATCATGCGGACAAAGGTTTTAGTGTCTTCTTTCTGGAGGTACTGGAGAGCCCGGTCAACTGATTTCTGGGAATTAGGCGGATGGCACATGAAAATATGCTTGCCCACCCGGTCTTCTGCCGAAATATGCCGGATTTTTTCGGCAGATTTGTTCACAAAAACAATCTTGCCATCGGCATCTACCACGATTACACCTTCCGGCAACTGTTCCAACACCCTGGTTATAAGCTCAGCATCAACCAATTTCTTTACCTCTTATCAGGTCAAGATAAACAGGTCTGCTTACCCTCTATAAATTCATTCGAAGAACGGGCACGCTTAAACACATTTTTAGCACACCTTAAGTCAACAATCAATACCTTAATACTTTTATCCGAATTTAGGCCAAATTTTTTGCACCCCCTCACGCCCTATTTTACAGTGGGCAGCAGCCACCAAAGAATATATTTGGCACATACCTTTCTTATACGGCAAATATAGGTTAAAATATCTCCAGAGTATCCTTAAGGAGCGGCCGATGGAAACTGAAAAATTTGAAATAGTGATTACCAGCCCCAATGCCAAAGAAATAAAAACCGTAACTATGGAAGGCACTCTTGATGAGACTAAGGCTAAAACTGACCATATTGCCAGAGAGAATATAGGCAGTATTGTCTCCGCTTTTGCCACCAACGGCTTTAAATCTGTTTACCAGAAACACTATCTATCTGCTATAAAGTGCCCCAAATGCGGGGAGATTATCCCCATAGAACACCTGTAATCCTAAAATATTTTTAAATAAAAAAGCCGCTCACAGCTTAACTGGAGGCGGCTTTGTGTTTTCCAATTGGCAGAGTTATACCCCAGGCAGATAGGCAACTGCCTCTATTTCCACCACTATTTCCGGAAAAACCATACCGGCAATGACAGTTGAGCGGGCAGGTTTGGCCGCACTGAAAAAAGTCGTGTAAACGCTGTTCATCTTGGCAAAGTCTTCCTGGCTCTTTAAAAATACGGTAGTCTTTACCACATCATCAAAAGAAGCACCCGCGTCTTTAAGTAGCTCAGCCATCTTTTCCAGACAGCGTTTGGTCTGGGCTTCCACCCCAGCCAGAGGTTTGCCCTCTATATCTGTGTGGCCTATCTGGCCGGAAATATACAGATAATCTCCCGCCCTTACCGCCAGTGAATAGGGACCCTGGGCACCGGGTGCTGAAAAATATTTTTTAGTCATTTTCCCGTTCTTTCTTTATTATTTTTGCAAACGGACTGCCGTCTCAGAGCGGCCTTTTAAAGCGTTGCTATAGCGGATTTTTAATTGTAGAATAACTTGTCCGAAATTACCAAATTAAATGAGGTGGAATATGACCGATGAAACCGGCAAATCAGCCAAAGAATCCGCTGAAGAATATTTAAAAGTTACCCGTATAGCCTTAAAACAAGCTGAAGACCAGGCCAGGGCAGCCAAAAAAGCGGCTGAAAATGCGGCCAAAGACTCTCAGTCTGCTATAGATAAGGCCGATGCCGCTGCCAAACAGTATCAGGACAGTATGGAAAAATATACCGTCCTGTATGCTCAAAAAGCCGAAGAGGCCAGCCGCCGTTCTGAGGAAATGATAGCCAAATATACCGACCTGTTTGAAAAAGCCATAAAACGGGCAGACGACACCAGCCGCTGGGCAAAGGACAACTGCGAAGAGGCAGTGCGCCAGACCAAAGAAGCCATGCTTCGGATAGAAGATGCCACCCGCTCTGCCAAACAGTCTGCTTTAGACAGCACCCGCACCGCCAAGGAGATGAGCGAGGAATGCATACGTGCCTCCCGGGATGCCGTTTCCCAGTCTGATGAAACTATAGATATGCTGAAAAAAACCGCTGATGTGTCGGTAAGGGCTTCCGAATCTGCCCTGCTCAAAATGCAGGAAAACGGTGCCCGGATACGTGAAAATGTAGATACTAATGTAAAAAATGCCACCAAAGCTATAGCCGAAATGAACCAGCTCAGCCAGAACTCTTCGGCAGAAGTTTCAGCGCTTATAAACAGGCTTCAAGAGGAAATCCGCAAAGCCGAGGCCATGAATGCCCAGATGAAAAATCTGGTAGATTCCTCCAACGCTCATCTTAAAGAAACTGTAACCAGGGTTGAGGAAGTTCAGCAAAACACCGTTCAGGCCGTAAAGCAGATACAGGAAACTTCCCGCAAGGCCGCCGATGATGCCAAAGCAGCTTCTACCAAGGCTATTGAGGCCAGCTGCAAAGCTGCCCAGGAAGTCTCCCAAACCTGGATTGGTGTATTTAAAGAGTTTATCGGCAGTGTGGATACCTCAAAACAGATTATTGCCGCAGTTACCAAGCAGACAGCCGAAAAGCTGGATGCGGTAGCCAACGAACCGCCTGCCACCCGCCCGGCAATCTCACCCCGCCCTCCCCGCCAGATGCAGGCCGTAACACCTGAAGCCGTAAAAGCCGATGGCATAGCTGATGATACTGATGAACAAACCGAAGTTTCATCAGAGGAAAACCCCTATTACTCCGAACCGGAAGAAAAGAATAACCGGGCAGACTTCCCGGCCAAAGAAGTAAACGAGGCTACCCAGAACCGTCTGGAGTATCTGGCCAAAATGTATGCTGCCAATAAGGCCCGCCGTGATAATGAGCCGGGCTCTAAAAACGCAGAAGATGACGATTAAACTTCCGGCTTAAAATAAACCTGTATGCCAAGAGCCGTACTTTTAAAAGTACGGCTCTTTTTTATCAGAAATATAAGAGGGAATAAACCCTATCAGTCCAGCAGGGAGGGTATGCTCCCAAAAGCGTCTTCTACATTGAACCCCTGTGACAGACGCTTGTCCAGGGAAATAAAGCGGATAGTGCGGTCAAAATAATCCATAACCTTTTTGGGGCTGGAAATCTCTGACATAATCACCGTCACGCCCATATTGTCTCCCCGCGGGTAATCGCCGCTGCGGATAATGGCATGTTTGGCGTTATCCCTCAGGGTGGCTGAAAGCTCCTTGATAATATCTATACTCATCTTGTTGGGGTGAGCCGACAGCAGATACAAAGCCCGCCTGGCGTCTTCGGGGCGGCATTTCAAAGAAAGCTCGGCAATGGCGTCTTCCATAGCCTGAGCCCCCTTTTGGGTTTCGGCATGTTTGCCTCTGAAATCCAGCCGGAAGGGCAGGAATGAACTGGCAATTTTGCTGTGGCCGATAACCGTCCAGCCGGACAGGGTCTGGATAATATCACCGGCATCCAGCACCTTTGAACCGATATAACGGGGGTTAGTTTCCTCACCGGCGGAGAGTATATTGTAAAAAGGCTCTACGAAACGATAGTTTATCTTGCTGAAATTATCACTTATAGAAGAGGCATCACGCACATAACGCTGATTATCCGCCAGTATTACGGCATCCGCCACCCCGTAGGCAGACTTTAAACAGGTGCCTACATTATAAATAGTCCGCTCTTCGGTAGTTTCCTCGTAATTAAAGGGCAGAACAATCATATTGTAAACAGGTTTATCCACAAACCGTTCTTTTATCATCTTGGTCAGCACCGCAATCGCCCCTGAGCCGGTACCGCCGGATGCACCCGCTATCAGCAAAAAGGCATCGGTATCCTGCAGCAGGCGGGTTTCGCGGATACTGTCCAGTATTTTATCCCCGTCTTCACGCGCCAGCTGGGCTCCCAGCTCATTCAGTTTACCCACGCCATGCCCGCTGGTCTTGCGGCTGCCGATAAGAATACGGTGTTTATAATCCGCCTTTATATGCACCAAACCGGACAGGTCAGCAATGTCGGTATTTACCGCCAGGACATTTGAAACTATGCTGATGCCGCGCTGACGTCTGGCGTTTTTACCTAACAGGGCAAACTGGTCAGCAATACGCCCGCCGCACTGGCCACAGCCTATGACCATTAATTTCACTTTTTCACCTGCTTTTCAGCAAAAAATCCAAAAACCTTTAAAAGTTTAACTGCTAAGATAGCAATAGTCAATCCAAAGCCTGCCGGTTTATGACATCTCAAGCTGTTTTCTTGATTTTTCAGCCTCAAAACCAGATAATGTTTTTAATATAAAAAGCTGGGCTGATACGATTTTATGCTAGTTGAGCTTCGGGTAAAAAATTTCGGCATTATTGAGGATATCACCTGGTCACCCGGTGAAGGTCTTAATGTCATTACGGGTGAAACCGGAGCCGGAAAGTCACTGGTCATAGATGCGGTGGAAAGCCTGCTTTCGGGGCGTATTGGTGATGAACAAATCCGCCATCAGGCCAGCGAAGCCAGTCTGGAGGGAGTGTTTTATTTAAACCCCGCCAGCCGCCTGAAAATAGCCGCCATGCTGGCCGAAAACGGGCTGGAACTGGAAGATGACAGCCTTATTATCCGTCTTGAGTCAAAACTGGCCGGCCGCAGTGTGCTAAGGTTAAACGGCAGCGCCATAAGCCGCTCGGTCTTAAGCCGCCTCTGCCCCTATCTTATTGATATACACGGCCAAAGTGAACACCTTTCCCTGCTTAATAAATCTTTCCATCTGGATATGCTGGACGGTTATGCCCATACTGCCGGTGAACGCACCGAGTTTGCCCGTCTGGCAGGTGAGCTTACCTGTCTGCAAAGGCAGCTGTCCGAACTGGAAAAGACCAACCGCGAAGCCATCCGCCAGCAGGAGTTTCTGCGTTTTCAGGCAGATGAAATAGAAGCGGCCAATCTTGCCGAAGGCGAAGAGGAAAACCTGCTTTCCAAAAGGCAGGTCATGGCCTCCGCCGAAAAGCTGAAAACCCTGACCCACCAGTCACTGGAGTATCTATGCAGCAGCCAAAGCGGAGGGGCCCTGGCAGATTTAAACCAGGCTATGCAGTCCCTCAGGAAGATTTCCGAAATAGATGCCTCACTAAAGGAAACGGCAGACGAGGTGGAAAACGCTTATTTCAGCCTTGAGGAAAACTGCCGCTCAGTCCAGAACTATAACCGGGGGCTTGATTTTAACCCCGCGGAACTGGAAGATATTGAAAACCGTCTGGCACTCATCCACAGTCTGGAAAGGAAATACGGGCGGGATATCCCCCAGATACTGGCTTTTCTGGCTAAAACCAAAGCCGAGCTGGATAGCATAACCAGCTATGCCGAAAAAACAGATAAACTAAGCGGGGCTATCACCGAATTAAAAAACCGCCTCGGAGCTATGGCATCAGGATTAAGCAAACACCGCAAAGAAGCCGCCCTTAGTCTTGAAAAAGCAGTACAGGCCGAACTGGCGGACCTTAACATGGGGCAGGTAATATTTAAAGTAAATTTTCAAACCCAGTCTGATGAAAACGGGCTGCCGGTTGGCGGGCAGATGCTTGGCTTTACCTCAAGCGGCACAGACATTGTGGAGTTTTTTGTAAGCACCAACCCCGGCGAGCCTCTCCGCCCGCTTAACAAAATAGCCTCTACCGGTGAAATATCACGCATTACTCTGGCTTTAAAAAGCGCTGCTTCACGGCTGGACGATATACCGGTGATGATATTTGATGAAATTGATATAGGGGTGGGCGGACGCTCCGGAGACATGCTGGGGCGGAAGCTCTGGAAACTTTCACAGGGGCATCAGCTGATAAGCGTTTCCCACCTGCCCCAGATAGCCGCATATGCCGACCATCACTTTTATGTATCAAAAACCGAACTTAACGGCCGGATAAACAGCCGGATTGCACGCCTGGATAATGAAGAACACCTTGCCGAACTTTCGGTAATGCTATCAGGCAACCAGACAGGCGAAAAATCACTGGAAAACGCCCGCGAACTCCTGAAAAAAGCTTCTTTATTCAAGGAAACCAGCCCCGAACAACCCGAACTGAATATGCCCCCAAGCGGAAAGTAACCATGCCCAGGCATATCTTAATAGCACTTATTTTTACCATTTTATTCTGGTCATCAGCCTTTGCCGCCATACGGGTAAGCCTGGCAGACTACAGTCCGTCCCACCTGGCACTCCTGCGTTTCCTGGTGGCATCTCTGGCTTTGGTCATATACGCCCTGATAACCCGGATGCGCCTGCCGGACAAACGGGATTTACCGGCAATATTTCTGCTGGGGCTGATAGGCATAAGCCTGTATCACTTTGCCCTCAACTACGGCGAAAAAACCGTAACTGCCGGCGCCGCCAGCCTCATTATTGCATCTGCCCCAATATTTAGTGTTTTGCTGGCCAGATTTTTCTACAAAGATAAACTCACTCCGGCTGGCTGGCTGGGCATACTCCTCAGCTTCGGGGGAATTGCAGTAATCACTCTGGGCGAAGGCCAAACCCTCAGCTTTGAACCCCACGCCTTCTGGGTACTGCTGGCTGCCCTCTTTACCAGCATTTACATAGTATTTCAAAGACCCCTGCTCAAAAAATACAGCGGGTTTGAGTTTTCCACCTATGCCATCTGGGCGGGAACCCTGCTGCTTATGGTAGGCGCACCCGGTCTTTTAAAGGAAATATCCGCAGCCCCTGCCTCATCTACCTTGGCGGTAGTTTATCTGGGTATATTCCCTACCGCCATATCTTACCTTTTATACAGCTACGCCCTGTCCAAAGCCCGCATCTCACAGGTAATCAGCTTTTTATACCTGAACCCTGTTTTTGCCATAGGTATAGCCTTTTTGTGGCTGGGGGAAATACCTGCCCCAATCAGCCTGCTGGGCGGTCTTTTGGCACTGGCGGGGGTCATACTGGTCAACCGTTACGGCCACTACCGCTGATATTTTTAAATCAATTTTGACATACCATTTACATACCTCCTCCATAATATCTCCACACCTGGCCTGTATAGTTAATACATAACAACTCAAGGAGGTTAGAGAAATGAAAAAAGGTCTAAAAGTCTTAATCATTGTGGGGGTAGTAGCTGCCCTCTCCGCCCTGTTCCTGTTTTCCACTGTTTCAGCTGCCGGTCAGAACCGCAGCTTTGCCGGTGATTGTAACGGAACAGTGCTTAGTCTGCTAAACATGACCCAGGCAGAGCTACAGGCGGAACACCAAAGCGGTAAAACCCTGGCGGAAATCGCCGCCGGACAGGGCATCACTACCGATGCGCTGGTAAATGCCCTGATGGAACAGCACAGGGCCTCAGTGCAGGCTATGGTAAATACGGGTCAAATCACCCAGGAGCAGGCTGCTTACCGCCTGCAGATAATGGAACAGAATGTTCTCCGCATGGTCAACCAGACTGGCGGTGCCGGAAATGGTGTCTGTGACGGAACCGGTATCGGCAGCGGTGCAGGCTTGGGCAACGGCGCCTGTGACGGCAGCGGCCCTATAAGCGGTGCCGGTGATGGAACCGGGATTAGCGCCGGAAGCAGCAACGGCATCTGTGACGGAACCGGGATTGGTAGCGGTGCCGGACAAAGAGGCGGCAGATAAGTCTGCCGGGGGCTGTGCAATATTATGCCGGTAAAGATGGGGGCAGGCCCTAAAAGCCTGCCCCTTGCCGTTTGGCAGTTTACATTATAATATGAGAAGAATATGTCGAAGAAAATACTGATAGCCGATGATGAGAAGAAAATAGCTGAAATCCTTAAAGCCTATCTTGAACGCGAAGGCTTTAAGGTGAGCGTTACTTATAATGGCAAAGAGGCCCTGGCAAAATTCCGTGAAGAGAACCCCGACCTGATAATACTTGACCTGATGCTGCCCGAAATATCCGGCTGGGATGTCTGCCGTGAAATCCGCAAGGAAAGCCGCGTGCCTATAATCATGCTTACCGCCCGGGATGAACTTACCGACAAGCTGATAGGGCTGGAAATAGGGGCGGATGACTATATGACCAAACCCTTTGAGGCTAAAGAACTGGTAGCCCGCGCCAAAGTCCAGCTGAGGCGGTCTGAACACACCCCTGCTTCCGAGCCGGTACTGGTTATTGACCGCCTGGAAATAGATACAGAACGGCGTTTGGTAAAAATGGACGGGGAGAATATAGACCTGACCGCTACCGAATTTGATATACTGGCAAATCTGGCCGCAAGCCCGGGGCGGGTTTTCTCCCGTATGCAAATACTGGACAAATTGGGTGAGGCTTACGAAGGCTATGAACGCACTATAGACAGCCACATTAAAAATCTGCGTAAAAAAATAGAGCCCGACCCCGAATCCCCGGCCTATATCCTGACCGTACACGGGGTAGGTTACAAAATGAAAGACAAAGGATAAAAGAGCGTGTCCCGCTTAAGCTATAAAATTTTCGGTGCCCTGCTGCTGACTGTTTTGCTGTCGGTGGGTCTTACTTCGTTTGCCGCCAACCAGCTGACCGCCAGCCAGTTCCGCCAGTATATTATCCGGGGGAATACCGAATTTATAACCAGCGTGGAAAGTGCACTGGGCACATATTATGCCCAATATCAAGGCTGGGATAACGTAAATGGTGTGCTTATCCAGCTGCTGGGCAGTAACGGCGGGCGTTTAGTATTAAGCGATGCCAGCGGGCTGATAGTAGCTGACACCCAAAACAAATGGATAGGCTACCAGGCAGACGAATACAGCCTGTCAAACGGTACTTTGATAAGCATTTCGGGTACAGATGCAGGCTATCTATACTGGATTGGCAGCCAGGGCAGCGGCTCCGGCAGCGGTTACGGTAAAGGAATGCAGAGCGGGCAGAACAATAGCGGTAATGCCGCCGCTGGCATAATCAGCGAATCCCAGCAGCAACTGCTGGATGAAATGAACAGGTCTATCTGGCTGTCCGGGGGCTTAGCCGGTCTGGCGGCCCTGGGTCTGGGGCTGCTGCTGGCCAGCCAGATTATCCGTCCGCTTAAAGCCCTCAGCCGGAGTGCCAGACAGATTGCCGGGGGAGAGCTTTCCCAGCGGGTAAAAGTAGACTCCCGTGACGAACTGGGCGAACTGGCTGAAAGCTTCAACCACATGGCCCAAAGCCTGGAAACCAACGAACAGTCACGCCAGAGACTACTGGCTGATATTGCCCATGAACTTCGTACCCCGCTTACAGTTATTGAGGGGACAGTGGACGGAATACTGGACGGGGTATTTGAGGCTGATGCCCAGCACCTTACCACTATCAAAGAAGAATCCGCCACCCTTACCCGCCTTATAAAGGACCTCCGGGATATATCTCTGGCTGAATCCGGCAAACTCAAGCTGGAAATGACCCAGGTGGATATCGCAGACATTATCCGCCGTCAGGCCAAACAGGCATCTATACTGGCCAAAGACAAATCTATTGCCCTATTCAGCGATATTCCCGCTAATCTATCTACCGTTACGGGTGATGCCACCCGCTTAAACCAGATAACAGCCAACCTGCTCAGTAATGCCCTGCGGCACACACCTGCCGGCGGGCAAATCAGCCTCAGCCTGAAAAACATGCTTTACCGGGATAAACCCGGGATTATGGTATCCATAACTGACAACGGAGAGGGGATACCGCCGGCAGACTTACCCCATATTTTTGACCGCTTTTACCGGGTAAATACGTCCAGAGCCCGAAGCGAAGGCGGCAGCGGGCTTGGTCTGGCTATTGTAAAAGAGATGGCAGAAGCCCACGGCGGTTATGTCTGGGCCGAAAGCTTACTTGGGAAAGGCAGCACCTTTAACTACTGGCTGCCTGCCAGCCATACCTGATATCCCAACTTGAAAAAACGCCTGATAATCTGAAAACTCCCCCTTTCCTCCGGGCAGCTATGTAAACTGCAAATACTGTTCTACACAACCTGGGATGCGGCTGTCTGCCGGACTAACATCTATATACTCAACTTTATTTACCCCATTTATCCCCCTATTTTGAGTAATTAGGGTATAATGGGAAAAATTAAGTGGGAGCATATCTTGATGAGTATAGAAATACAGTTTTTAGGGGCAGCCCGAAATGTTACCGGCTCAAGATATCTGATTAAAACAGACCATACCCAGTTGCTGGTGGATTGCGGGCTTTATCAGGAACGGCGGCTGCAAGACCGGAACTGGCAGCCTTTTGAGATACCCCCCCAAAGCTTAAGTGCTGTAATCATCAGCCATGCCCATATTGACCACTGCGGTTTGCTGCCAAAGCTGGTAAAGGAAGGTTTTGCCGGGCAGGTTTTTGCCACAGAAGCCACCGCAGAAATTGCCCGTATCTCCCTGGCAGATGCCGGTAAACTTCAGGAAGAAGATGCCGCTTTTAAAAAGAAACGCCATGAACGCGAAGGCCGCAAAACCAAGTATCCCGAAATACCCCTTTACACCGCCGAAGACGCCAGAGCCGTATCTCCCCTTTTTAAAACAGTGGAATACAGCCGGGAAACAGCCGTAGCAGAAGATATCACTGCCACATTTCATAATGCCGGGCATGTTTTCGGTTCGGCCAGCATAGAGCTGAAAATACAGGAAAACCACCAGCAGAAAGTGATAGTTTTTTCAGGTGATTTGGGAAACTGGGACAGACCGATTTTGAAAAACCCTGACCTTGTAAATCAGGCAGATTACGTGGTCATAGAGTCCACTTACGGAGACCGCACCCACCAGGACATAAATGAGGCTTCCCTGAAACTGGCCGAGATAATAAACCAGACTGTTCAACTGGGCGGGAATATCGTTATTCCCAGTTTCGCTCTGGAACGCACTCAGGACCTGCTGTTTTTCCTTAACCGCTTTATGTCAGAGGGCAAAATACCCCGCTTGAAAGTTTTTGTAGACAGCCCCATGGCTATCAGCATTACTAAAATATTTAAAGAACACCCGGAACTGTATGACCGCGAAACCAGCGGTTGGGTGAACAACGGAAGCTCCCCGTTTGAATTTGAAGGTCTTTACTTTACCAACAAAGCGGCGGATTCTAAAGCCATTCTGGCTGAAAAATACCCCTGCATAATTATAGCCGGTTCGGGTATGTGTACCGGCGGCAGGATAAAACACCATCTGGTAAATAACATCAGCCGCCCCGAATCAACTATCCTGTTTGTGGGCTTTCAGGCAACCGGGACTCTGGGCAGGCTGATAACTGACGGAGCAAAAGAAGTACGGATACTTGGCCAGCACTATCCGGTACAAGCCCGCATAGAGGAACTCAGGGCTTTTTCGGCACACGCAGATCAGCCTACCCTGCTGCGCTGGCTGAAGGGGTTTAAAAATAAACCTGAAATGGTATTTGTAACCCATGGCGAGCCGGAAACAAGCACCCGGTTTACAGAAACTATAAAAAATACTTTGGGCTGGCAGGCAAAAGCACCCGAATACCAAGAAAAATTTATTTTAGATTAAAGGCAAATAAAAAACCGCTCTAAGAGCGGCAATCTTTATAAATATGCCCGAACTTGGGGGGTATCCATAAATCTAGGCTTTATTTTCTTCTGCCCCGCCCGGATTGCCGATGCTCAGTATAAGGGCTATCAGGATAAGCCACAAACCCAGCCCTGACATATCAAACCCCTAAGAAAGTTTTGGCAGACCCTTCCGATAACCGATTACGCCTAGGGCTCAGCACACGGCAGGGGACCTGGATGAAATTTAAGCTTTAGCTGCCTCAAACTAAAGCACCCTAGTTTCCCCCGAAAGAGTCTGCCCGAAACTAATATAAACTATAACCGCATTGATAGATATACGTACGTTTACGTAATTACAGAATAAATTATCCCGTAGTTTCCTCAGGCATACTTTTTTCAGATACATCATACATATTTTCCGGGGGGATGATACCCCTTTGCAGGGCGTAACGTAAGAGCTGGGTCTGGTTACGCAAATCCAGCTTACGCATCATATTAGCGCGGTGAACCTCTACGGTGCGGGGTGAGATAAACAGCCTTTCGGCTATTTCGGCACAGGTATGCCCCTGCGCTACCAGATGAAGCACTTCCCGTTCCCGTATGGTTAAAGTTTCATAAGGGTCAAGTGATGTAGCTTCGGCAGATTTTTCCATGTAGGCTTCAATAGCTTTTTCAGACAAGGGGGAACTGAGATACCGATGCCCCTGCACAGCTTCACGGACAGCCCTTACCAGTTCCTCGGAAGTAGAGTCCTTAAGTACATAAGCCCTTGCCCCGGCCCGTAAGGCTTCATGGACATAGGCCTCATTGCCGTACATAGACAGGATAACCACCGCAGTTTTAGGTGAACGCTTGACCACCTGATACGTAACCTCAATACCGCTCATGCCGCCCATCATAAGGTCAGTTACCAGCACCCCCGGCTGCAGGCTTTCAACCAGATTTACCGCTTCAATACCATCTGAGGCTTCTCCCGCAACCTCAAAATCAGCTTCCGCCTCAAGCAAAGCTTTCAGCCCGTGCCTCACAATCTGGTGGTCATCTGCCAGCACTATACTTATCATGGTTCGCCTCCGTTAATCCTGTCCCGTTCTTCATTCAAAGGAAGTTCAACTATGATATGAGTTCCCTCACCCGGTTTGGATTCTATATCCAGCTTACCGCCGAGGAAACGCACCCGTTCCTTCATACCTTTCAGCCCGCTGGACATACCTGTAGCCCGCTGGGCAGGGTTAAACCCCTTGCCCTTATCCTGGATTACCAGCGCCAGCTGGTTTTTATCCGCCTTGGCCCGTACCAGCACATTATCAACCCCTGCATAGCGCACAACATTAGTCAGGGCTTCCTGAATAATACGGTATACAGCCGTACCCAGCTGGGGAGAAAACTTGCGTTTGAGACCGGCATGCTGGAAATTTACGTTTATACCTGTTTGGCTGGTAAAGCGGTCAAAATACCAGAGCAAAGCCGGCAAAAGCCCCAGGTCATCTAACATCCGCGGGCGCAAATCAAGTGACATATTTCTGACACTGCTGATAAGTTCGCTAACCAGCGGCTGGGCTTCAGCCAGCAGTTCTTCGGTCTTATCCGGCGGACTATCTTTTGCCTTGTCCAGCATAAGCTTCAAAACCGTAAGGGACTGCCCTATCTGGTCGTGCAGTTCCCGGGCGATAATAGACCGCTCTTCCTCCTGCAGCTCAACCAGCCGCTGGGAAAGAGTATGCAGTTCGTATTCGGCAGCCTTGCGTTCGCTTATGTCACGTGAAACCCCAAGTATACCTAAAAAGTGGTGGTTTTCATCATACAGGGGGCGCATCAGTGTCTCGGTCAAGATTACTTTGCCGTCCTGGCGTTTTACATCCAGTTCCAGCGGATTCACAATAAGCTCCGAACCGCTTTTGCGTACCTGCTGGTACACATACAGCAGTTTCTCATAAGATTCGGGGGTGAATACCATGGAAATATGTTTGCCCAGTATATCTTCAGGATAATAATTCAGCAGGCGGATAGTAGACGGGGAAAGGTAACTGATATTCAAGTGCCCATCAATAGTCCAGACAAATGCTACCATATTATCTGCCAGCAGACGATACCGCCTTTCGCTGTCCCGCAGGGCTTCCTCGGCCATTTTATGCTCGGTAATATCCTGAATAGTTCCCAGTACCCTCTGCGGAACCCCGGTATCACTCAGGGTGATTTCCGCCAGTTCATGCACATACCGCAAGTGTCCGTCAGGGCGTATTATCCGGTGCTGGATATTTAGTCTTGAACCGGAAACTACCGCCTTTTGGGCCTCACTGCGCAGCATATCCCTATCCTCAGGGTGGACTATTTCCATAATCTGCTTAAAACCGGGAAGCCCGTCTTCAGAGCGTAACCCCAGTATATTGTAAACCTCGTCTGACAGTATCATGCTATGCCCCAAAAGGTCATAATCCCAGTTGCCTATATGGGCAATCCTCTCCGCCTGAGCCAGTAAACCAGCCTGATAACGCAAAATAATCCGCTGCATATGGCTGCGCTCGGTGACATCGTGAAAAATAGTCAGTTTAGAAGTAGTGCCGTCAGGATTTTTTATAGGCGTGGCCATAAGCTCATAATCACGCTGGTTATGGGGGGAATGCCAAGCCCACCGGACAGTCTGGCCGTTTAGCACCTCTTTACTTTTGCAATAGCTGCAAGGAATCTGGCGCTCATGAAAATAGTCGTAACATTTCCTGCCGGATATAGGTCCGAACTGAGCCATAAGCGGCGGATTAATATACTCTATCTCATAATCAGCGTCTACAATGTAAACACCGTCCTCCATAGCATCCAGTATCCCCCGCAGTTTATCCCTCTCCAGTTTCAGGGCAGCTTCAGCCTTTTTACGCTCGGTAATATCACGGGCTACCGAAATAACCACAAACCGGTCTCCCAGTTCAAACCGCTGGATATTAAGTTCAACAGGTACAAATGTACCGTCACGGCGCAGATGCCGCTGCTCAAAGATAGCCCGTTCTTCTTCATTCAGCTTCTTAACAGCTTCCGCCACCGATGCATCAAAAGCAGGGTCATCTATCTGGCTGGGAGACATACTAAGCAGTTCTTTACGGCTATACCCAAGCCGCTTGCAAGCCACTTCGTTCACTTCAATAAAGTTACTTTTTTCACCCTCCGGTGTTATGTAGTGAACAAAAACCGCATCTCCGGAACTATTAAACAAAAAGCGGTAACGCTTTTCGCTCTCCTCCAGCATCTGACGGGTCCGGCTGCTCCGAAATGCGATAGCCGCTAAAGACCGAAATGACGAAGCCACCCGGATATCGGATACGTCAAACCCGCCGGGTTTATCAAAAAGAGCCAGCAGACCCACACTCCGCCCGCCAAGACGCACCGGCGTAAAAAGGGCATTTTTTAAATCCCGGCAACTGTCTTTGAATAACTCATTATCTTTATCCAGGGTTAAATCATTTTCCAGTACAGACTTCCCGCTTAAACTGGCCTGCAAAGCCAGACCTCTAAGCAGTATAGATGAAGGGAATTGAAAGTGCTTATTATTGCTATCCGCATAAATAATGCGGCAGACATCACCCTCTATTTGCCCTACAAAACCGCTCTGGCAGGAGGTGATTTTTTTGCAAGAAGAATAAATTGCAACAGCAGCTTCCTGAAGACCGGGGCGCTCCAGTATGGCACGTGATGCCTCCAGCAAAACCGCTGTTTCGTGGATACGCCGCCGAGTTTCCTCAAGCGAATTTTTCAGAGCTATTTCCATATGTTTACGGACAGTGGTTTCCAGCAGGGAAAATACCAGCCCCTGCACCCGCCCGTCAGCACTTTTGATTGGCACTAAACTCCAATCCCAGTATGTGATACCCCTCCATGGCTGGTCAGCATACTCAAAGGGTTTGTCATGGAATTCTACTGATTCGCCGGTTTCAACCGCTTTTCTAAAAATAGCTTCGTTTTCAGCATTTGGAAAAAGAATGAAATGATTGGAACCTATCAATTCTTCTTCTGTATGACCGCAATTTTTTACATAAGCCCGGTTAACTTTTATAAAATTAAAATCCCGGTCCAAAAAAGCCAGCTGGATAGTGGTATTATCCATGATAGATTGCAAAGCATAACTGTTAGACATCATTGCAAAGGCAAGCGCTTTATCCTCTAAAGCAGCCTGACCGGGCAGCCTCTCTTGGGCTAAATTTATATTTTTACACCTGCTTATGTCTGAAACAGTTTTGGAAACTTCTGAAGATGCAGGCAGAGGCTTACTTTCCAAAAAGGCCTGAGATGCCGTAACTGAAAGTAACTGCTCATAACGGCACTGCAATTCCTCAAGTTCGGCTGCCAGCTGGGCTTTGGTCTTGCTAATCTTGGGCATAATCCCCCCAGAAAACCGATTATCCTAATTTTAGGCTATAAGTAAACGGGTAACAAGACATTTTTTAAGCTGATGAATGCACCCGCCCCGGACTGAACGCCAAATCTTCATTTATGATACAATTCCCTCTGCATATGAACGAAATTACACCTGAAATCATTGAAAATGTCTGCCTGGAAAAAGGCGCTAACTCCGGGCTTACCAAAGTAACCCTGACTGACCGTACCCTGGAAATTTTCGGGGGTATTCCAGGAGAAACGGCAGATATCCGCCTTTTTACCCATAAAGCCGGGCGCGGCTATGCTCAGGTAATAAAAGTGCATACCCCCTCTGCCGAAAGGGTCACTCCTGCCTGCCCGTATTTTGGTGATTGTACCGGCTGCACCTTCCAGCATATAAGCTATCCCCACCAGCTGAAACTAAAGCACCAGATTATCTTGGCCGAATTTGAAAAAGCAGGGCTGGACGGCACTTATATCTCAGAGGTAATACCCTCGGCAGCCGAATATGGCTACCGCAATCATGCCCGTTTTTCCATATATCACGCCAAGCTGGGTTTTGTAAACCGGTTTTCACGCCGCCATATACAGGTAGACCACTGCCGTATAATGAACTCCGGCATAAATAAAGTGCTGTCAGAACTGCAAGATAAATGCGGAGAGACCCGCCAGCTTTCCATCCGCCACGCAAGCAATAAAAACAGCTATCTTATCCAGCCTAAACTGACAAAAGCCGATATAAGCATTGAAAGCGGGCAGAAAGAGTACCATGACCTGCTGCTGGGGCATGATTTTTGCATATCTGCCGCTTCGTTTTTTCAGGTAAACAACCCCCAGGCCGAAAAAATGGTCGGACTCATAAAAAAACACCTGAACCTTAGCGGTGGGGAAACGCTGGTAGATGCCTATGCCGGAGTGGGTACATTTGCAGTCCTGCTCAGCCCTGACTGCAACAGGGTAATAGCCATTGAGGAATCTGCCGCCGCCATCAAGGATGCCCGCCTGAATATTGCGGGCATAGATAATATTGAACTTATCCAGTCTAAAACAGAGGACGTTATCAGCCAGTTTCAGGGGCAAATGGACGCACTTATACTTGACCCGTCACGCAGCGGAGCCCACCCGTCTGTCTTAGCCAGCATATGCCAAAACCCACCCCGTAATCTGGTATATGTGGCTTGTGACCCGTCTTCACTGGCCAGAGACCTCAAAATACTGCTTGGCGGCCCGTTTGAACTTTCACAGGTAATACCGGTGGATATGTTCCCCCAGACTTACCATGTGGAGACGGTAGTATTGATAACGAAGAAAAAATAACGAGTGCGTGAAAAGCCTAGTAATACTGGGCTTTTTGCGTATCTGTGATATAATTCTATTGTGTGAAAAATGGAAAATTATAGCTTTGCGGGAATATGTCCACGGAAGCGGATTTGATAGTTAAGTGGTCAGTTTAGATGTAAGAGCTTGATGAAACAGCAGATTAGATGTATGACGTTCACGACAGAACGGTTTAGATGTTTTTCGGATTTTTAGAGGTTGAGAGAGCGAGTTAGATGTAAGAAACGATTATTGTAATAGTGTGCCGTTAGGCTCAAAGAGATTTGCTTATTGTGAGAGAGTAGCATAAATAAAATGCATTTAAAAAGGGGGAGAGTTAAATGCCAATGTATTTAAAAAGAGATACGATCCGATTATTAGAGGCTAGTGTGAACTCAATAAGCATGGCGGTTACTTCACTGGGTTTACCACAAAGATATGAACTTCGTGAAGCAGCTTCTGAAAATGCTATTGCAATTGGGTTGGCAGGTGTTTCAGTAGAACTTGCGATGAGTTCAATTATTGTACAAGCACAAGGAGAACAAGCATTGTGCCTCCCTTCTGGTTATTATAAAACGGGAACTCATATTGTTGATGATTTTAAAGCTCTTATTAATTCACAAATTCCCAAAATGCTTTTTTTTGACACAAGGAATCAAGAATCCAACAGAGCATATTGCTACAATCATACAACTTTCCTCGAAATTCAAATTACTTACAAAATCCCGTGCAGGGGGATTGCACGCTGGGAAAGGGCCATCTAGGGATGTTTGTATAGCATGCGTTAATGATGTTATTTGTTTTTTAAACCTACTTGGCGAATCATCTAGAATAAAACCGTATACAGAAACAGTTCCACATATTATTGAGATGCCAAAAAGTTATGAATTGATCATCGATGACTTAATCGGAAAAATAGATAAATCTGTCTCGGATATTGATAAAGCAAATGCACTCGCATCAGTCTACCTTGTTATTCCAGAATTACCAAAAGAAGAACCAGAGTGGCTTCAAGCTTTTGATAGGCTTATGATTACACCCAAAAGCAATGATATTGCTTTTTTAATTAACACGCTTCAAAATTCAAAATATGCTTCACTTGTTAAAGTCGCAAAATCAAGTACTGCTATACCTGTTACTGTTCAAAAAGGAAATCCGGCTGCACTACCGATTGAGCCGCAGTATTTAAAAAAGTCTTTTTCGGATATACGAGACCGGTGGTACGCTGATAGGGGGACAGCAAATGGTAGGTTAGATCAACGACAATTTGATCCCCCTCCGATTGAGTCTGTTTATGAGATATTTGCATTTCAGTTTCACGTTCTGCAAATTACAAACAGCGAGGATGAATTGCTTACTGCTGCGGATACATGGCCGCTTGTGGCAGCTAGCTTAAACTATCCTGGAACTTTAGGCCCATATTGGTATTTTGTGAGAAAAACATCTGATTTAGGTCAGATGGAAAATTACATAGCAAAAGCAGTAAAATATGGAGGGCAAACACTCAGGACGGGATTTAAAGAATTTAAACCGAGTTTTGATGCTATAAGGAAAGGTAAACCTTTATCTAAAACTGAAAAATATGTAAATAGACTACTAAGTGAATATGAGCAAGCAGGTAATAAGAGAGAGTCTCTTTTAAAATTGAGCAATAGATATGAAAAGAAGGAAAAAGAGTTATGTGCAGAAGCTAGAGCGGATTTGATGCAGGTATTTGATGAGGAGAAATCTGTTGGTAAAATGCTTGTCAGATTAGCTGAAAATGAATATACTTTTTCAAATGAAAGTAGTAGAACATATTGGGCTCGCACATTATGTGAGGCTGCTTCGGAAATAGAAGATGCCCAAGGACTTTTAGCAATTCTTAAATCTCCAGAATTATCAGTAGCATATACAGCAGCAAGAAAAGCTTTCAGGATTATAGACTTTATAAACTATGGCCCTAAAATTGAATAATTTACATGGCATAAAAAAATATAGCTAAAGTGAATTAAACTTGTCTGTTAAGGTCACCCACGAGAATAATAAACTTATTTGGCGCATCGTATTAAATACTTAAATATTTAGTTGATTTCCTGCGGATTAATTATAGTTGTTTCCGCAAAGTACTCATTATGTAAGAAGCAAGGCATTCTACCTAATATTCCAGTAGAGTGCCTTGCTTGTTTTTAAGGTTATTCTTCCACATCTACCGTCATTCCAGACTTAAATTCTACCGTGAATTTGTCTTCAAAGACGGTGACTTTTTCTATTAGCCTCCGGACTAGTGACTCGTCGTATTCAGTTATGGCAGTTGGCTGTTCCTGCAGGAATGAGCTCATATCAGCTATTCGCTTTCGCAGCTCATCGCGGTTGGCGTTTTCAACTAGGATCTTTTGTTTTTGTTCGCGAAGCTGGTAAATCTCCTCAGCAACATCCTCGTAGTCGGCTTTGGTGGTGGCCAGCTTTAAAAGCTGTGTTTGCAGGTCAGCTAAGCGCTTGTCGATTTCAGCCAGGGTCTTATCGTCTCCCTGGGTTAGCACTGATTCAATATTGTTCTGTAGTGTCGCAAGGAAAGTGTTCTTACCGCTTAAGGTATTATTGATAGCGGTTACCAGCACTTGCTCGATGGTACTTTCCAGCACTGTGCGTGCATCGCAGAAAAGTCCGGTATTTTCAAGTCTGCTGACACAGCGCCAGACGATGGATTTCTTTCCTCGATTGTTCCAATGGACTCGGCGGAATATCTCGCCGCAGTTGCCGCAAATAATTATGTTGGCAAAGCAGTGGGTACTGCTGAAGCTGCGCTTATTCCCGTTCTTGCTGAGATGTACGCAGCGTCGCCTGATTAGTTCTTCCTGGACCTGCATGAAAATTTCACGCGGGATGATGGCTTCATGGCTATTGAGTTGATGTTTTCTTTCTCGAAATATACGGCAATATTCTTATCCTTCAGCTGGCGGATATATTTCAGGCAGTCCAGCGTGTTTCGAGCAAAGCGGCTGATAGACTTGGTGATGACCATATCAATGTTTCCGGCCATACACTCATCAATCAAGCGGTTGAATTCTTCACGCTTTTTTGTATTTGTACCGGATATGCCATCGTCTGCAAATATTCCTCCCAGCTCCCAGTCTGGATGGCCATTGATGTAGTTTGTGTAATGCTCAATCTGGGCGTCATAACTGGTGGCCTGTTCTTCACTATCTGTAGATACACGGCAGTAGGCGGCTACCCGAAGCTTGGGTTTTTCTTCATCGTTATTCTTGCGAGTATGCTTCCTTGCCGGAATTACTGTTACATTTCTACTGACTTCCATTGTTATTCACCTCCGTTTCAATCAAACTATAGGCGTATTCAGCCTGCCCAAATGGGTCGTCGAATTCCTGAGTTCCTTCGTTTATACAGAAGGCCGTGGGATAGATGACCTCTTTTTCTTCTTTGGGTTCGCGTATGCGACCAAGCTTCTCAGCGCGTTTTATGCGTTCCACTTGTGCGGCTGCAAAAGTTTCTCTGTCAATTATCGCGGGATAATATGCATCACCAATATATCGAGGATTTTTCAGCATTTTGCCTATAGCGGCATGAAATAATTTTATGCCCGACTTCTGGCCTGCAGTCTTCAAGGAGTCGCCGGACAGATAGGAGTGGAAGAGAGCTTTTACTTGCTCAGCAGCGGCTTTGTCAATGACAGCTATGCCATTTTCAATCCGGTAACCAAAGGGTATGTGGCTCATTCAATTCACCAGCCTTTCTTTTAACGTAATGCCGCATTTTAATACGAAACCAATCTCGCTTCGGGAGTACACATAAATGCGATCCACAAAGCGATTGAAAATATCTCCGTCAAACTCAGAAAGCATTGTCGCTTTGCTTGTATATCGCAGCAGTTCATTGACTTCACTTAGGTTTTGACTATCGCTGTTTATAAAGCGGACTAAGGATTCTTTTTGGCGCTGTAGTTGTTCAGCTTCCTGAAGCAATTCATTATTTCCCTTATTGTAAACGGCAGGCTCGAGGTAGCCTTTGGTCATTAGGCTGACCAGGACCTTTCGCTGCTCGGCATTATCTTCAAGCTTCATATCTATTTTCCGTATGCTTGCTACACTGTCATCAGAGCTTATCCCACTCAGACTGTCGAGCAAGGGTTTTAGGATAAACATAAGCTCTTTTTCTAACATGGATTTTAGTAGTTGCTGAGCCAAAACATAATCATATTCGCGTTGTAGCTGTTCCTGTGTAATAGGTGCCTTTTCATAGTTAAAATCAGGTGTTCCACTTATAATGTTTGTCATATGACGATTCCTCCCATCGGAGGGCCAATAACCCTCTCACTATCCACAGGACAGAAAAGGGCGGAATGAGTACCGATTGCAAAAAAATAACCGCCGAGCGAAATTAATCACTCGGCGGTATAGTAATGTACTTTATTCTGTTTTAATAAAAGCATCCTTGAAACCAGCAGCTTTTACTTTTACGAGCATGGCATCGGCATTGGCTTTAATACTGAAAGCTCCAACCTGAACTCGGTACAGTTTCTTTGTTTCAGTAGAAGTAGGAGTACTTGCCGCTTCAAGTAGTTTCTTAACTTCGGCACGGAAGGTATCCATGCTCTTACCATGCTTTGGAAACCAGTGCATTACGTCGCTATGGTTGCTGGCAATACCGAGCTTGGCTCCTTCGCTGTGGCAAATGATGTTCTTTTCAGTGAGTCCATATTGCATGCAAAGGTAAGCACATAGTTCCACGGCTTCCTTGTAAACGGCAGAAAAATACGAGGCGTCTGTCAGACCATCCTCGCAGATTTCAAAGCCGATATGCGTATTATTAGCGGAACCTCCGGCATGCCATCCACGATGATTCCAAGGAAGCGTCTGATAGGTTGCAATACTACCATCAGACAGTTTGCCGATAAATCCGTGGACGCAGACACTCCTTCCACCCGGTTTGTCCTGATTCCAGTGGTTGTCATACTGGTTATTGCCAAGCAGACCATCGTCCGGTCCGACATAGCGTTTTAGATTTGGGTTGTTGGCCCCAGTGGAGTGCACCATAATTCCTTTTGGAGTGATGGTTTTGCCAGCTTTGTAGCAGGCATTATTGGTTAGAATAAGTTTATGCAAGTTCATTTTCAACTCTCCTTATCATTTTGTTTATTAAGCTGCTGCAAAATATCCTTTAGCTTTTGCGGCACAGGCAGTCCGATATAAGCGGCATTCTCAACAATTGAGATGCCCTCGTTGGAAAGGTAGAAGAAGATAACTGCTGTTCTAATCACAGAACTTTCTCCAATCACACTTTGGTCAATGATATGCCCAATAGCCACAAGGGAAAAGATGAGCACCTTCTTGAAAATGCCTCGAAAACCAACCTCGCTGGACAGTTTCTTATCCAGCACCGCACACATCAAGCCGGTGATATAGTCGATGATGACAAAAGCAATAAGTGCGTATAAAAAGCCATCCCAACCTCCTAGGAAATATCCGAGACTGCCGCCGATAGCAGCTGTTGCCGCTTGTATCCAATACCAAATTTCTTTCATAGTAGACCTCCTTTTTTGCCGTATAAAAAAGACACCCGCTTCGTTTGCGGATGCCCATGTGACGGCTGATAAATTTTATATAAAGCTTTGTAATCACCAAAGCATATCTTTATTCATAAACTCGGCTGCTGCTTGACTTGTCCTTTGTGATTCTTCCGATATAATCGCTGAGTCTGCCTTTGCCAAGCTTCCCGCCGCTGTCCACGGTGAAATCGGTATAAAAGCCGTCTTTCCCGAAACGGTGGGTAATCTCGGTTATAAGGCCAAGAATTGTCGAGCCTTCGCTGTCGACAATTACTGCCTCATCACCTAGGATAAGCTGCGGCCGGAACGGCCCTGTGAAGCTTTCAATTTTTCCTACAAATTGGAGACTGTCAGCAATTTGCGCAGCATATGCATAACCACCTTTGAAGGTCCCGAACATTCTCTTACCATTTAACGATTCTTTGACCTTGCTATACTTATAACCTGATGAGCTACTTATACTGAAATCTTCATACTCTACACACTGCCAACCGGCTATCTGAAGTTCAGCATATTCTGCATTGTAGTCGATATATTCTGAAAATGGTACACTGCCGACAAATGCATTATCGTTATGAACTGCATATGAGACCTCAACACCGTCTTTTTTTACTACCAGGTTAGAAATGTTCCCATTAGGCAGATTAAATATGGTAGTTACACCATCGCCTGTGCCTATCGCAACATCCTCAACACTCTGGCTTGTTACAGGCAAGAACCTAAGTATATCTTCGAGTCCAGCTTCAGTTATAGATACGCGCTCGTTTCCTTGGTCTACAGAGAACCTGCCATAGTATGATCTTTTCTTGTTTGCTACATCAACTGTAACAGTAGGCGCAACCTCGCCAAGCTTAGCAAGAGTGGAGACTCTTCCATCCACATTGCCAGAATAGCCAATAGTCATGGGTATTGTAGACATAGAACTTCCACAGAAATAATCCACCAACTTGTTTCCAAAACCTGTCGCATCAAATTTACACTCCACAAAGGAAACTTCGGCGCTGTTATTGAGTTGAATGAATACCGTGGCGTAAATCTCAATAAGATCTATTGCAGTCTTGCTGATAGCTATCGGGTTTCCTTCAGAATCAGTAATCAGGGCATGTGTGACCAGGTATGATGCAGTACTTCCATAAGCTATCCCTACCTCTGTGAGTGTTTCACCTACATATTCCTCAGGAGCAAGCGTAATCTTTCTCGTCCAGCTTGAAGTAGGCAGTGCTTTTATTGTTTCTTCGGTTGCTGCGGTCTTAGTTCCAAGATAACTAAAAAGGGTGGTTCTGTCCGGTGTTGTGGTCCCTGTACCAGTACCAAAATGGATATTCACAAAGTATGTAGAAAAATTGCATATCCTTGTGTACATTTGATCTAGAACGATGTTCTCTGCCTTTCCGATCCATTCGCCATTTTTATAAATGTCAAATCTATTATGGAAATCAACTTTTGTTTTAACTTTCACGTCTTTACCTCCTACGGATTTAACGTATCAATATCAATAAATTCAGCCAACCCAGTAATACCAACTGTAACAATCTCCTCATCATAGCCGTGCAGGTAAGTTATTTTTATAAAATCAACAGTTACAGCTACATATAATTCCAAGTGTTCTGCGATCCCCGGGTTTGGCTTTGGAACCAAATCTTGTGGAGTAAGTTCTTGAGAGAAACTCTCTACAGCTCCACCTCGGCCCATCAGGTTTCCTTTTGTCTGATCATAACTGATTGTCAGGTTTCCCTCTACGTTATTGAATCTGTCCTGTTCATTTGTAGTTATGAGTATATGCTTGTAATCATCATAATCTTGATGAAATTCAACAGACTCTATCGTGTAAACCTTATCCAGAAGCGGACCATACACATATTGGTATTGCTGTCCTTCAAGTGACCATCCCGCTTTCATTTGGCTTGCAAATATATCATCTAAACTTTTGAATCGTAGAGCCAACACACCGGCACCAGACTGATCAGAACTACTAATCGTAAAGCTGCCTGGAGCTTCGCTAGAATTTGTTGAAGTCAAGCTCGCAATACCGACACCTACACCATTTGTGTAATTTGAAGCAATGTTGTTACCTGGAAAGTTACTTGGAAATCCTGTAACGTCCCTATAATCACAACCGGTAAAGGCAATCCATAGGGTAGGTGTATTTGCTTCAAACCCAGATTCCAAGGTTGGAGGTGTAGGATTTGTTGTAGTTGCCTCAGCTATAGCTGACAACACAACTTCACCCGCCAGCGGAATTGAAACAACGATCGCCGTAGTTTCCTCTGAAGCATGGGTCACTGTAAACTCCTTGTCTTCACCTTTGTAAACTTTGCTGTACACCGATAATCTCTGATAAGTATCATATCCAGTCGCCAGCAACTCCCATCCAGATGGTACACTTTCAATCGGATCATCATCTTTAGCCCAAAACATTAATAGCAGATCCTCCGGAAGTGCTTGTTCCGGGATACTTAAAGTAGACAAGCTGCCGTAAGATGTCTGAGTTGTGTAACCGCTTATTATTGGAAAATCCGGCAGGCTTATCGCATCAATTCTGTTTGTAATTTCTTCCGTAAACTGTATTACAATCTTTTGACCATCTGCTTTACTCATTCCAAATCGCCTCCACTTCCGGCAGCGGCAGGTCTGGGAACACTAAATTTACTGGTGTAAACTCATAAACCAAGTTAGGGTAGGTATACCCGGCTTCATTAACACCGCCTTGTGCTGTAACCCGTATGTCTCCAAGTACTGTATTCATACCAAACTCCGCTGTCAGATCATCGATGTAAATATCATAATTGAAACCATTGCTACCAACCACTTCTTCTACATGATCTACCGGAATTGCCACATCTGCATCTACATCCCGCAAGGTAAAAGTTGGAGTATTAACTGCAAAGTAATCCAAACTTACTCGTAAAAGAAATCCCCAGTCTTGATACTCTTCACCAAATTCATCAAGCCTTGTGGTTGGCAAATTCTCAGCTCCAACTATCGTGTTGTCCGTTGCTCCAAAGAGCATGCTTATATCCTGAGAAAGATTTATCTCCAAGTGTTCATCCGAGTAGCCACTAATGTAGTTAATAGCTATAAACCCGGCTAACCCTTCACCTTTAGCTATAATGACATGCTGCTCAAGAGCCATACCTGCCCAGTTCCTGGGTGTTATAATCCAGTGAACCTGATGCGAGATATCCTCGATTGCAAATCCCATGCGATAATCGTTAGTGATGAAAAGGTTCAGATTAACTGCAGTCCCTGTAAATTCTGTGAGTTGCCTTTCAGATCCCCATGCGTATGTGTAGTCAACTTGTTGGCAGTAATTCTTATACCTAACCGAACCGTCAGTTTTAATAAACCCGACTACAATGCCTTGATCATGATCTGGCAGGTTCACATTTTTCCATGCTCTAAGTGCAACAACCTGCATTACATCAGTGGCATGCTGTATCTTAGTTGTTTCATCATCCCAGTATTGCCTCCACAAAACATTGTTTCCATCTACCCAAAAGATCCAGGGCTTTTCATCGGTGACTATTCATTTTTACTATTTATTCCACGGACTTCAATAACTCCCGTATGCTCTACTATAACATCACAGAACTTCTCGTCGAGCTCGATAGTGAAGCAGGAGCGATCAGACTGTTCGCAGGCGATGAGTGTTGAACCACTGCCGCCAAAGGGATCAATCACCAGCGTGTTACTCATACTGCTGTTCATAATCGGATACGCCAAGAGTTGGACCGGCTTCATGGTCGGGTGATCGCCATTTTTCTTAGGCTTGTCGAACTCCCAGATGGTGGTTTCCTTCCGGCCGGTGTACCACTGATGCTTTCCGGTTTTCTTCCAACCGTAGAGCACAGGCTCATGCTGCCATTGGTAAGGAGAGCGCCCTAACACAAGCGACTGCTTTTTCCAGATGCAGCAGCCGGACAAATAAAAACCGGCATCCACAAAGGCTCTCCTGAAATTCAGCCCTTCGGTGTCGGCGTGGAAAACATAGATGCTGGCGTCATCTGCCATGACCGCTTCGGTGTTTGTAAAGGCATCGAGCAGAAAGTGGTAGAAGGCGTCGTTACCCATGTTGTCGTTTTTAATTTTACCGGCGCTGCCTTCATAGTTGACGTTGTACGGCGGGTCGGTGATTACGAGATTGGCTTTGGCTCCGGCCATCAGCAAGTCAAAGGTGTCCTTCCTGGTGCTGTCGCCACATACCAGCCGGTGCCGACCAAGGGCCCAGACGTCGCCTAGCTTGGTGATCGGCGGTTCCTTTAGCTCTGCTTCTACATCAAAATCATCATCGTGGATGCCGTCTTTGATATTATCCTTAAACAGATCGTCCAGTTCGGAGGGTTCAAAACCTGTGAGTGATACATCGAAGTCCGTGCCTTGCAAATCTGCAATAAGCAGAGCTAGCTTTTCTTTGTCCCATTCGCCGGAAATCTTGTTCAGTGCGATGTTGAGTGCCTTTTCCTTCTCGGCATCCATTTCGACCACCACGCACTCGACTTCGGTTAGCCCTAAGTCGATGAGCACCTTTAAACGCTGGTGCCCACCTACAACACAGCCGGTCACCTTATTCCAGATGACCGGCTCGACGTATCCGAACTGTTCAATTGAGCGCTTCAACTTATCATATTCAGGATCGCCGGGCCTTAAGTCCTTGCGGGGATTATAGTCCGCAGGTAGGAGCTCGGCGGTATTCTTTTTTTCAATCAGCATATTTCTTTACCGCCTCTCGTATTTCGTTATAACGGTCCAGCCATTCCCAGCGAGAAAGCGTTCCGCTGAAATGACCATAGGTAGCTGTATCCGCATAAATGGGATCTCGCAAGCTCAGTGCTTCGATGATCGCCGCTGGACGCAGGTTAAAAACCTCGAGGACCGCTTTTCGAAGAATCTCATCAGGAACAGTACCCGTACCGAAGGTGTCAATCTCAACCGCAACAGGATCAGCCTTGCCGATAGCATAGGAAATGGCCACCTGACAGTGTTTAGCATAGCCACAACGGACGATGTTCTTTGCGACGGCCCTTGCCATGTAGGCACCGGAGCGATCAACCTTCGTCGGGTCTTTTCCAGAGAATGCGCCACCGCCATGAGCTGCAAGGCCGCCATAGCTATCGACCATAATCTTTCGACCGGTCAAACCGGTGTCAGCTGCAGGTCCGCCCTCGACAAAACGGCCGGAGGGATTGATGAGGATTTCAGTATCATCATCAAACGGGAATTTCTCGAACACCGGCCATAGTACTTGTGAGATGATCTCACTGCGGAGAATCTCTAAATCCTTATCCGCGCGGTGCTGTACAGAAACAATAATCGTTTTGATGCGCTTGGGCTTGTCATCCTCATACTCAACCGTGACCTGCGCTTTACCATCAGGGCCGATGCCCTTGATGACGCCATTTTTCATGGTGTTATCGAGCTTTTGACAAATGCCATGAGCAAATACGAGAGGGAGCGGAAGTTTTTCTGCCGTCTCATCTGTGGCATAACCATAAACAGTGCCTTGGTCGCCAGCGCCGAGCATGGAATACCAAGAAGTATCTCCGGCGCGAGATTCCAGCGCCTGATCCACACCACCAGCGATATCTTTGCTTTGCTGGTGGACAAATACGAACACTATGAACTTCCAAGGATTGTAGCCAACCTCCTCAAGAACTCTACGGACCACCCAGCGGATATCTACTTTCTTCGAGCAGGTGATTTCGCCCGCTACGATGATTTTCCCTTTGGTAGCCATAACCTCACAGGCTACGCGGGAAGATTTATCTTTGCGAAGACAAGCATCAAGAATGCTGTCTGCAATCAGGTCGCAGAGCTTATCCGGGTGACCCTTGCAGACACTTTCAGAAGTTTTGTATTTTGTCATATCATTTTCCTTTCCGGGCGGTTAAGAGCCGCTCCATAACATCATCTTGCGGATTCACACCGCTGTACTCTCCGGTACAGTTTTCCTTTACGATCTGAAAAATCTCCATCCACAGGCGGTTTGTTTGGTTCATGTAGTTCTGACCCATCGCCACATAGGGGCTCTGAATTGCGTTGCCTGTAGTGGGGTGCTTTGCAAGAAAGCCGTATTCAGTGACTGCTTCCTCGCACTGAATCCACCTGGCCACGCTCATGGCATACCTCTCCAAAAGCTGCGGAGCTACAAGTACCGCACAGCCACGTTCGTTCAGCCAAGTCCAAGCGGATTTATATATCTCGCTTGCGACGAGTGTCTTACCGTCTTTTTGTATGGCTTCGAGCATTTTGTTTGGTTCAGGCATTTCAAGTCCTTTGAGATCTGCTGCATCTTGAGATTCCATTACAGTCAGTTTTCTGCCGCCGGGATTGCCCTCGGCAATTTTGTCGGCTAAGGGCTTCTTTTTTGCGCCCGCACCGATACGAGCACCACCACGGTTGGTACCGTCTTTTGCCAAAAATATCACCTCACTTTGCAGGGCTGGGGCTATTCCCTCGTTTGAAAGCGCGTTTTTCAACACGAAGCCCCACGCCGCTGTCCGCTTGGAAGGGGTTTAGGGATTTGATTGCCCCCACCGGTCGCCACTTTCGGCAGTGATACGGGAGTGACAGGACTTGCAAAGCGCCATAAGGTTACTTGTTTCGTTGCCACCACCCTTGGAGAGAGGTAGGATGTGGTGCACCTCCTCAGCCGGTGTCAGCTTTCCTTGCTTCTGGCATTCCTCACAGAGAGGGTGCGCTTTGATATAGCGGTCACGGATTCGTTTCCAGGACCTGCCGTAGCGTTTGTTAGATGCAGGGTCACGTTGATACTGGTTGTAGCGTTTGTCGACAACCTTTTGGTGCTCGGCGCAGTATTGCCCGCTTTCAGCAAGCCGACCGCAGCCGGGATAAGCACAGGGACGTTTTGGTTTATATGGCATCAGTTCACCTCCTTCGGGGCATAAGAAAAGCCCTCACGGGATTGCTCCCATGAAGGCTTCAACCATTCTTTCCTGGCATCTTAATACTATCAAAAGACGTAGGTATCATTCTATGTCTTTAGGTATCATGTTTCAGAATCCTATCGCAAACATCCAATGCAGCGTTATGCATCTTATAAAGATGATGGATGCTGTAGCACATATCCACGGCTATCTGCTCCCAAGTTAGAAAGCAGAGGTAGCGTTTCTCTAGGAGAGTCTGGTATTCCGTGCTTTCAATGGACTTAATAATAGATACGATTTCACGTTTTAAATCAATGAGACAGTCGATGTCGTTGTTAATCTCTGTCTGCAGGTCAATTATCTTAGTGATTGCATCTGCCATCATAGAGGTAGCGCGGTTGGGGTTTCTCGGCATTCCAGTAAGAGTGGCAGTTGCTTTAGTGGCCAGTGTATTTAAGGATTCTACCTGCTCAAGCTTGCTGTTGATGCGCTGATCAATGCGATATGCCTGGGAAAGAAAGTCTCGTGCGGTTGTTTTTTGTTTGTTCATATCTGCCCTCCGAATCGTTAAAGTGTCACTCGGATTGGCGTGGATTGTCATAGCTTGTCTTAGATTTTCAAGTCTGCCTTAACAGCATTGATTAGGGCGGATTGGGTGCTGTCCTTAGCTTTTAGAGCTTTTATTATCCGTTCATCGATGGTGTCTTTAGCGATGATGTGCTGCACGACTACAGTTTTTTCTGTCTGACCTTGCCGCCATAGTCGGGCGATGGTTTGCTGGTATAGCTCAAGGCTCCAGGTAAGTCCAAACCAGATAAGGGTGGAGCCACCGCTTTGAAGGTTGAGTCCATGTCCAGCAGATGCAGGATGTATAAATGCAACTGGTAGCTCGCCGTTATTCCAACGTTTAATACTGTCCGATGAATCAAGCCGAGAAAATGGAATACGAATACTCTGCAGTCGCTCGGTGATTCGCATCAGATCATGCCGGAACCAGTAGGCTACAAGCACTGGTTTGCCATTTGCTGCTTCAATTAAATCCTCTAAGGCGTCCAGTTTTCGGTCATGAATGCTGATAACACTTTCTATATCGGAGTAGACAGCACCATTTGCCATCTGACAAAGCTTACCGGACAAGGCAGCAGCATTGGCGGCAGTGATATCACCACCCGGCAGTTGAAGCACCAGGTCTTGCTTCAATTCGTTATATCGTTTGCGCTCTTGCGTTGATAACATTACAGGATATTCTGAACTGATTAGCTCCGGCATCTTCAGGTGGTCCGTGGATTTCATGGAAATGGTGATGTCTGATATCTGTCGGTAGATGGATTCTTCCGCAAAAGGCAGCGGCTTGTAGCTGAAGACGACCTGGCCATTGCGTTTGTCCGGAGTGAAGTAATCAATTCGGTACTGGCCAATGAAGCGCCCGAGGCGTTTGCCCAAATCCAGAAGACGAAACTCTGCCCATAAATCCATCAGCCCATTGCCGGTAGGAGTTCCGGTTAAGCCAACTATGCGTTTTACTCGTGGGCGGACCTTCATCAAAGCTTTAAATCGCTTTGACTTATGATTCTTGAAAGAGGACAGCTCATCAATGATCACCATGTCATAGTTGAAGGCAATGCCGCTGCTATCAATAAGCCACTGAACATTTTCACGGTTGGTAAAGTAAATATCAGCTTGTTTTTGCAAAGCAGATTTTCTTTCTGCCTCAGTGCCGACTGCCACAGAACAAATAATATCGTTAAGATGATCCCATTTTTCAAGTTCTGCAGGCCATGTGTCTCGCGCTACTCGAAGAGGGGCAATAACCAAAACCTTGTGAACCTCAAAGCTATCAAATAATAGATCAGCAATGGCTGTCAGTGTGATCGATGTTTTGCCAAGCCCCATATCAAGAAGGATGGCAGCAATAGGATTATTTTCAATGTAGTCGATGGCATAGGACTGATAGCTGTGCGGCTTAAATTTCATTCACTGGCACCTCCGATCTCAGATAACAAAGAATTTATTTCGTTTGCACAATCCAATATATAAATCTTGAAGCCAAGACTGCATAGTAGCCTATGTCGTGCTAGTTGAAGAGGGCGCGGGTTTTTGCTAGGAGCCTTAACCTCTACGAAAGCTAAATGACCGCCTGGTAAAAGTATAATGCGGTCAGGCATTCCATCATAACCGGGACTACTAAATTTTAGCGCGATGCCTCCCATGTTTTTTACTGCTTTGACCAATTTATGTTCTATCGCTTTTTCACGCATAATTTTTCCCTCCTGTTCTTGCTGTTCCTATAACCCAGAAATCCCTTACGCGCGCAAATATGCGTATATCGAGTTATACTGGTATTATTTTTATAGTTTCAAATTAGATATATTAATTAGGAACAAAGGAACACAACCTAGCTGGGGGCCTAGCGGCGGTCACTTTGGGGTGTTCCTAAAATGTTCCCAGCTATGTTTTTGGGAACAAAATCTGTTTTAGGAACAGTTCCTGTGAATTAGCTGTTTTCAGGAACAGTCCCAGGAACAGACTTAGGAACAAAACTGTATTGTGGTCCATAAAGAGTTGTCCTGTCTTTTTTCGGTAGCCGTTCCCAATCGAGTTTTATAAGGATTGCTGAAAGTTCATTGGAATCGGTGCGCTTCAGGTCAGAACGATTCTTTCCAAAACACTCACACCAGATTTCCATATTGCATACACTCTGACGCTGATTTGTGCCAATACGTCCGATGCCGCCCAGTTCTGTTCCGCTTATAAAGTTTCTTCGCTCAAACAGATCCATCTGCTCCCAATCATCTGGCAGAAGGGTATCCAGGTATTCTCTAACCAAACCCTCACGTTCGTCGGACTCCAGGGCTTCTCGCTGCTCTGCCTTTGCCAGCTGCTCCATTGATGCATCGAGGTATAGCTTTTCACCAGCATTGACGTATTCAAGGGCCTCCGCCCAGATCTGCTGGGTATCCTCGGTAGAGAGTTCCCAGGAGTGCTTTCTGCCATCGCCCGGTGTCTTCACAGGCCAGAAACGGCGGTTGCCGGTAGTGTCGCGAAGATAACCTGAGTCTGCGTTTGTCGTGCCAAAAAAGATGCATTGACGTAGGTGGGGTATGGCCCGCTTGCCGAAAGCGGCACGATAGATATCATTTTGTCTGGAGAGAAAAGAACGAAGCGTTTCCACTTCAGCTTTTCGTAAACCGGCTAATTCACCAATCTCCAGTATCCAATAGCCCTGAAGCTTCTCAGCGGCAGTTTTATCTTTGGTATCACTGAGGTTAAGGCTGTCGGAGAACCATTCCCCGGCAAGCTTAGATATAAGTGTGCTTTTACCGACGCCTTGGGGACCATTAAGTACAAGCATGGAATCAAACTTACAGCCGGGATGCAGAACACGGCTAATAGCAGCACAGAGTGTTTTTCTGGTAACGGCACGAACATAGGCGTTATCTTCAGCTCCAAGGTAGTTAATCAACAGCATATCCACCCTCGGTGATTTATCCCATTCAGGTAAAGCATCTAAAAATTCTCGGATGGGATGATAGGAGCGGTCATCTGTTACCTTTGCCACGGCAATCTGATAATTGCGCTGAGAGAAGGTGCCGTAATTTGAGTCAACATAGCTGATGAGCTGTGCATCATCGGCATCCCGCCAGTATTTTGAAGGGTGCTTCCAGGGCACACTGCCTTTAATCTCCATGCCATCAAGCTGCTGATTAAATACCAAAGCCTTCAAATTTGGATCATGCTGCAAGATCAGTGTGATGTTGTGCAGACTATTTTTCAGCATGGTGGAGCGCGGCTCATATTCTAAATGCTTTTGCCAGTCCAAGTCTTCAGTAGTAACGCTAAAATCATCCGTCGCCCGTGACTGTCTTTCCTGAACAAGGAGCAATTTGACGTTCTCATCCTTTGATGCAAAATCTGTCATTGCCTTATAGGAAGGCAGCTTAGTAATCGGAGTATCTTCCGGGTACTTATCATCGAGATTACGGAAGCGGTGTAACCTAATCAAGTCAAAAGCATTCAGCAGTCTGCCGCATACTGGGTCTGTAGCATGGTGTGAATATACGAACTTATCGTCATAAACCACAACACCGGCAGCACTATCTGCAGGAATATAATCGAAGCGTCCTTCCATAGCTGAGGGCTCATATATATCAGGCAGAAACGCTGAAATGGCATCTGCAATGCCATATGCGCGACAAAAGGCACCGATAATACCAGGTTTGGAAAGCGGATCTGCCTGTTCAGATAATCCATGCTGTACAACTTCCGATTGCCGGGAGGACACCGGCCACGCGCATAGCTCGCCATGCATGGAACGGCGCCATAGACAAAACCCAAACCATCCTTGATAAGAAACTTTAGGAGAATTCCAATGCCTGACATATTTTCCGATGAAATAAGAACATTGAAACGCACACATATGGAAGAACTTAAGAATTCTTCCATATCCCTTGACGTCATAAAAGAGCGCGGTTATATAACTGAGATGGGTTCAAAGAAGCTCAAAGAGGCAGGGTTTAACAAAACCCAACAATGTTTATCCCCGGGCATCCTTATCCCGCTTCATAGTGTAGACGGCAAGATATATTGCCACCAACTTAAACCGGACCACCCGCGTGAGGATAAAAAGAGCGGCAAGAAGCGCAAGTATGAGAACCCCGCCAGCTCCAAGATCCGCCTTGACGTCCCGCCCAGGTGCCGCAAGAACTTAAGCAATCCGGCTATCCCCATCTGGTTCACCGAAGGAATCAAAAAGGTGGATTGCCTTGCTTCTCAAGGTGTCTGCGCAGTGGGTTTAACCGGGGTGTGGGGATTTAAGGGTCGAAATGAGTTTGGCCAGAGTACTTTCCTTGCAGACTTTGACTACATCGCACTTAAAGGAAGGCATGTTTATCTTGTCTTTGATTCTGATTACACCACCAAGCCCCAGGTAAGAGCTGCGCTGGACCGCTTTAGCGAACACCTTAAACGCAAAGAAGCACATGTCCATATTATCCAACTCCCGCAAATAGGCGATGATAAATGCGGAGTTGATGATTATATTGCCTCAGGCCATACGATAGAAGAGCTTAAAACCTTAGAGGTTAAAGAGTATGAAGACAAAAAAGAAGAGACTCTCTATCGCAAGTCAGGCGGCAAGTTCAAGCTTGAGGGTGGATCTATCTGCTCTGTTAAGTGGGATCGTGATGGCGGGGAAGATATAACCCCTCTTTGCAATTTCAATGCTTCCATAAAAGAAGTCATTATCAAAGATGACGGCGCTGATCAGGCGGGATACTTCAAAGTCTCAGGTATAAATAAAGACGGATGCCATTTGCCTACCGCTGAAGTACCTCTCAAAAGCTTTAACTCTATGAACTGGGTGACCGAAGCCTGGAACCTCCGGGCTATTATCCGCTCAGAGAACAATACAGAGCGTAAACTACGCGAGGCAATCATGCTGCAGAGTGAAGATGCCCCGGTACGCAATGTTTTTACCCACATAGGCTGGAGGCAAGTCGATGACAAACAGGTTTACTTAAGCTCAAACGGCGGATTGGGGATAGATAATGCCGAGGTAGAGCTGGACCAACAACTTGGCAGGTACTACATCCCCCAACCTTCGGGTGAAGCTAAAGAAGCAATGAAGCACAGCCTCGATATGATTGACGTGAGTCGAAGGCGGGAAGTTACCTTGCCGTTATGGGCTTCGATGTTTCTTTCTCCTCTTGCCGATATTATCCACCCTTCTTTTACCCTCTGGTATGTCGGGGCTTCAGGCAGTTTTAAGTCTACCCTCACCAGTTTGGCCCTTTGCCACTTCGGAGACTTTGATTCCCGGCATATCCCTGCTTCTTGGGTTGATACCGATAATGCTTTAGAAAAGCTGATGTTCTTATGCAAGGATGCCCCTCTTCTTATTGATGACTGGGCACCGGGGCAGGACGCGGGAAAAGCCCGCCAGCTGGAAACAAGAGCGGAGCGTATTGTCAGGGCCCAGGGCAACCGCCAGGGCAAAGGGCGCTTAAGATCTGATACATCTGCCCGCCCGAGCTATATTCCCCGCGGTATGCTCATTACATCAGGGGAGCAACTGCCTTCCGGCCACAGCCACACTGCCAGGCTCTACACGGTAGAGCTGGAACGTGAGGATATAGATATCAATAACTTAACTACCGCGCAGCAAAACACCCCGTATTATCGCCAGGCAATGGCCCACTACTTAACTTGGCTTTCAGGTAAATGGGATTCTATTAAGAAATCCATCCCGGATGATTTTTTGGCGTTAAGGGGTCAAGTTATGAATAAAGGCCTTCATGCACGGTTGCCTGAGGTTATTGCTCTACTTTGCTTAGGGCTTAAGTATGGGCTTGATTTTGCAGTGGAATGCGGAGCCCTCACCCTTGAGGAGTCTAACGAGGTTTGGGAAGAAGGGATGAGTGCATTTATTTCACAAGCAACAGACCAAGGATCTAGAGTTGAAGAAGAGCGGCCGGCAAAACGTTTTATTGAGATACTTAATTCACTAAAAGAATCAGGATCCGCGATACTTGGCGATAGGAATGATGACTGTATAAGGCAAGTGGGCCCGGCACAAACACTGGTTGGGTGGAATGATCAGCAAAACGGACATGTCCTTATACTTGGCCAAACTGCATATAAAGCGGTTAAAGATCATTGCCGTCGCACTGATGAACCCTACACTATCAAATACAATGCGGTTATAAAAGATTTGAGAAGAATGGGGTATATAGACTGCCCCAGTCAAAAAATAGCTACTCATAATGTCTGTATAGCCAATGGGCAAAAAAGAGTACTCAAGCTTAGGAAAGTATTATTAAATGAAAGAGAAAATAATGATGAAAATAACGCTTTTTCCGCGCCGGGCCCTCTTATGTTGTAAAAGGTGTAGAGGTGTAGAATGATGTTTTTTCCAAACGTAACTTACGTACTCTACACTTTTTTAAAAAAAGGTGTAGAAAAGTGTAGAGAGAAGTGTAGAGTTGGTGTAGAGATAGCGTAGAGCGTTTAAAGCTAAAACAGTAAAAATAACAAAAAGGTGTAGAAGTAGTGTAGTAAACGTAAAGTAAAGCTAAAAAGTAATTAAATTCTACACTTCTACACTAAAAACTATAAGAGACCACTGAAAAACAAAAATGTTAAGGAGACTGAAATGGACAATAAGGCACAAAATGACAGTTTACCGGTTAAAATCCTTAAAACAATAATTAAAAATCTAGTTATTCTCTTTCCAACCATTGTGATGGCATTCCTCACTCTATGCATGGCCGGGGGGATATTTGCACCGCCGCTTCTATTCTTCCCTGAATACATAGAAAAACTAGCAGAGTTACTTAACGCAAAAACCGGAGCAGAGCTATAATGTCGGTTTTAAATCTTATATGGACTCCGGCATTGATACCACTACTCCAATGGGGAATTTTGTTTTCTCCATAATGACGGCGGCCGCAGAACTGGAGCAATCAACTATAAGAC